>CAJXTB010000006.1 GCA_913061235.1 uncultured Pseudomonadota bacterium
AACCCCAACCACCACACCCCAAGAAGCTGTGGGGCCCGGGGCCCCGCTGGCTTCAAGCCGTGCCACACCCTACGAACCCGAACCCGCCAGCACCAAGCTCTTCACATAAGGAAGCTGGATCTGCTCAGCAGAATCGGTTCACAGCGCCGGAGGCCGCGACCGCAGCGACCTCTTGGTCGCTAGGGAGCGTACTCCAAGCTGTGGGCCGATTCTGCAGCAGAGGCAGTTTCCTATTCTTCCCAGGTCCAGATCTGGAGGCGATCACCACCCGTCGCCAGCCATCGACCCCGTGTACTAAAGGCCACGCCAGTCACGGGGTGATTGAACGCTTTCACTAAGTCCGGATGGACGCGCTTGTCGATCTGGTCGAGGTGCGCCAACGCCACTGCACCATGGCGGGTACCCAAGCCAATGAGCCGGCCGTCTGCACTCACATCGCCAGCGGTCAGCTCTGGCATGCGCATGGACCGAGGAGCGCCACCCTGCAGTGTCCACACGGCGAGGCCCGTAGTGGTCAGACCCAAGATGCGTTCGTTGGCGCGCATCAAACGATGTGCTGTAGGCAGAATCTTACTGAAATGGGCGTTCTTGCCGAACTTCACCACTTCTAGGCCGGCCTGCGTGCTGCGAGCCAGCAGCAAGCTCTTGCCGTTGGGCACAGCAATGACGTTGGACGGCAGGCGAACCCGCGCACGGACGTCGTTGCCGTTGAGGACCAGCAGCATGCGCTTCTCAGCACCGTCTCCCAGCATGACGACGTACTCGCCCAGGAAAAAGGCATCGATGTTGCCGAAGAAGGAGTGGCGGCCGTGATGGAGGACTTCGCCACCCAGCTCGCCGACGCGCCAGGTGCCGTTTCGGGCGACGATGAGGTAGCGCTTTCGGTCCTCATGAATGTCGAGAACGGCGGCTTCACCAACATCTTGGGCAACGATGCGGGTGCCGAGAATAGGGTCAACGCTGGTGAGCTGGCCATCGCGTGTACTGACGATGAGCTGCTCGCGCTTGGGGACCCACTTGAGCGCCGTTGGGTACGAAACAGGCGGACGCAGCACGGCCTCTAGGCCTTGCCGCTCGTGCAGATAGTGTGCGTCCGTTCCTTCACGCGTCATTACTGTGGAACATCTCCATGATTCGGACGTCGGTTACGCTGGATCAGTTCGCGCTCGTGGTCGTTGAGAAGCACCGGGTAGTCCCCATCGAAACATGCCGCGCACAATGAAGTGCCAACGGCCGTCGCGAGCCCTTGGCGGGAAAGATAGGTCACAGAGTCTACGCCAAAGTGTGACCGGAGGGTGGACTCGAGCCCCTGAGGCCCAGCCGTGTTGGCGATTAGCTCATCTTGGGTTGGCATGTCGATCCCGTAGAAACAGGGATGCTTGACCGGTGGCGAGCAGACAGCGAGGTGGATTTCTTTTGGCCCAAGCGATTGAACCAACGCGGCGATGCGGCGCATGGTCGAGCCGCGCACCACGCTGTCGTCTACCAAGAGAACGCGTTTGTCTTCGAAGACTTCTCGGATGGGATTGAGCTTGAGGCGCAGAGCGGCGTCGCGCGTTGTGGCGTCGGGCATGATGAAGGTACGTTTGCTGTAGCGATTCTTGATGAATCCTTCGCGGTGCGGAATGCCGAGTCGTTCCGACATGGCCTGGGCTGCGGGACGAGACGTGTCCGGAATGGGGACGATGACATCAGCCTGATGGCCGCGCTCGAGCCACTCTTGCGCCAGGATGTCGCCCATGTTCCAGCGGGTAGCGGTGACGCGTAGCTTCTCAATCCGGCTGTCCGGACGGGCGAAGTACACGTTTTCAAAGGAGCACGCCCGTGAGGTGCGGCTGGTGATGGTGTAGGTGGTGGGCTCCTTCCCGTGTCGCAGGAAAACGATGCTGCCACCTGGGACATCACCGATCAAGCTTGCTCCCAGCGCGTCCAGTGCCACGCTCTCCGAGGCAACGGCCCAGTCTTGGCCCCGACGGCCGTAGACTGCGGGTCTGATGCCGTGCGGATCGCGAAAACAGAGCACGGTGTCGGCGCCTGCGACTTGGAGCGAGACCACCACTGTGTATGCGCCCTGTACCGCTTGCATGACCTCGGTCACCGCGGCCACGACAACATCGTCGCTCCGAGCACCGCCGCGGGTCGCGAGGGCATGAGCGAGCAACAACAGGATCAGCTCACCGTCGTTGCGTGACACAGGCATCAGACCGAGTGCGTGAACGCGGCGCAGCAGGGAATCGGTGTTGGTCAGGTTGCCATTGTGAGCGACCGCAATGCCCCCCATGCGCGTGATGAACGGATGCGCTTCGGCGGCGCTGTTGCTGCCGTGGGTCGGATAGCGCACATGGCCAATGCCGCTGTGGCCGGTGTGGGTCCGAACAGCTTGTGCGGGAATAGCCTGGTCTACGGTGCCAGAGGCCTTGGTCAAGGTCACCTGGTTCCCGTCTCGAGTGGCGATTCCAGCGGCGTCCTGGCCACGATGCTGCATGGCGAAAAGAGCGATGGTGAGGCGACGAGCTACCGGCGTGTTGGACGCAATGCCTACGACGCCACACATGATGGTCTCCGTCGAAGCAGCTCAATGAGGATGTGGGCTTGGTACCAAGCATCGTAGTCGGCGCGATGGACCTGGGTTGTGTCCTGTTCGGGCAGGTTGAGCTCCGCCTGCAAGACCTCTTTGCTCGAATCAAGCCAATGCACGCCGAGCACGCCAGTAGCGAGCGCTTTGGTGTCCAGGGCCTTGTAGCCAAATGGGTTGGTCTTTCCAGCGTCGTGATACGCGTAGCTGACGAACGACCAATCGAAGGGAGCGTTGTGGCCCACAAAGACGGGCGAACTACCCGCGTCGCATGTGCGCGCGACGAAGGCAGACAACGCTTCCAGCGCGTCGTCCATTGGCGTTCCGTCCCGCTTGAGACGCTCGATGTCCAGGCCGTTGACAGCCATTGCACCCGCATCGACCCGCGGTGCGGTCGGGATGATCTCCACGTAGAACTTCTCGCCAATGGCCAAGTCGTCTGCCGTACCCCGCACAACGACCGCACCCAGCGAGATCATGTCGTACAGGTGTGGAACCGGGCCCGAACACTCAATGTCCACACAGTAGAACGTCGCGCGTGGCATCTAGGCCTCCGTACGTGTTCGGTAGCCATCCCGATGGACCGGTGCCACCGGTTGTGGGGTCTGTGTTCACAATGATGAGAGAACGCACGAAAGGAATCGTCGATGCGGTGGTTGCGAGCGTGGCTTTGCTGCCCGCACTTGGCGTGTTCGCTGCATTCATTGGGTTGGGCCTGCACCGAAACGTGGCAACGGGTGTGCTTGTTGCGACAGCCTCCGCATTGGTCTTCGGGCCGCCGGTTGCGCTGGGACTCACTGCGCGTGACCGGAAAGGACTCGTAATGGGGGCTTCCGGGGTGCTGTGGTCGCTGTTTCTGTTCATGGCGATTCCAGTGTATTTCCCGCAAGAACGCGTGGATGCGATGGCGTCTGGTCTGGCGGTTCTACGCCTCGGACCCGCGTGGCAGGGCATGGCGCGTGACGTGGCTGAGGCCATGCCAGAAGACCCTGGATTGTCGCGGCCTCAGGTGCCGGAAGCGGTGGCGACCCCAGAGCCCGAGATTCACCCGCCCCTCGACCTCGCAGATGACCAGATTGCGTTGCCGTTTGAAGGGGAGGGCAGACGCTTGGCGGTCCCGGTTGTGTTCGAGCACAACGGCCGCTCGGTCGAGACGTGGATGATGCTGGACACCGGCGCGACCTACACGACTCTGCCGCGTTCCGTTCTGTATGAGCTGGGGGTTGAGCCGGGCGACGACGCCCCCGTTCTGACGTTGCACACCGCAAACGGTGACCGTCAGGCATCCTTTGCACTGACGGATACGGTGTGGCTCGGCAATCTGCCGCTCAATGGTGTGGCACTTGCCGAGTGTAATGAGTGTGTATCGGGTGAGGTCAGCGGACTGCTTGGGCTCAACGTCACCGGCGGCTACAACCTGACCATCGACAGCGACCGAAAGGAAGTGGTGTTCACCGAGCGCGCTGCGCGTCAACAACACCTCGATGTGTCGCCCTTCACAGACGTTGGTGCCAGGTTTACGCGCTTTCCCGGCGGCCGGGTAGAGGTCGAGGTCACAGTGGACAACGACAGCCCACGGTTCATCTCCAAGGCGGTCGGAGAGGTCTCGTGTGACGGTGGTTCGTGGCGTATTGAGGTCTTTGACATCCCTGCTGGAAGCACGCGATCGGTCATGGAGCGCTTGCCCGGTCATGAGCGTTGTGAGAGCTACCGAATTTCGCTTGTCGACGCGAGCTGGTAGCGGCGATATCCGGCGCGCATGTCAAATACCTACATCGATAGAGATACTGTCCACGCTTGGTCCGATGAAATCGGTGAACAAGCTCCTGTCCACCAGTCCGCTCTCACGCGGCTTCTCAAGCAGCAGCGTCGTCTGACGCGCTTTGTGGAAGAGAACCACGAGAGCATGGCGGGTCCAACCGCTGGCGTGTCGGTTTACCTATTCGGTGTACTCGCGCGCATGTTCGACCTGGCTCCCGGCCGGCTGAAGAACGCAACGTGGGAACAGATTCGCGCTGCTGAAGCACGGATTGGCGGAGTCGTTGGCGACTTGTTGCCGCCGGATGACGGCTTTGCCGAGCGCGTGCGCAAGGTAGAGTGGCGCGCCCAGCCGCACATGTTGGACGAAGCCTTGATGGCCTTGTTCGACGCCCCCAAGGCGGCGGACGAAGAAGTCGAGCTCGACACTGACGAAGCTGTGAAGGTTTTCCTTCTCATGTGGGTCGCTACAGAAGTTCTCGACGCCTGCTGGAACCCGTCCAAGGGCTTCGAAGGCGAGACTAGCTACACGTACAAGCACATCGAGCCGACTCCTCCTAGCGAGTAGTCGCTGCTCTGAGGTGCTACCCGCCGATGTCTTCGAGGGTCAGCGGCGGCGCTTGACGCCAGATAGCTGCCACGACTCGTAGGCGGCTAGGATTGCTTGCGGGTGTTCCGTGCTCCCGGGCAATCTTGATTCCGCGCATCCACACCCATGACGGTTTGTGCGCGGCAATAGCGTCGACGATTGCTGAGGGTAGGTCATCTACGATGATCTGACAGCGCTCTTCTGCTTCCCGAAGCGTCTGGAAGAGGTGTTTGGCCTTTCCGTCGTCCGCTTCGGTGAGGGTTGGGAAGACTCGCAGGTGGCGGCCATTGTGCTCGGCCAGCCGAACATTCTGCTGCTTTGCACCCAGCTCCGGCATGGCCGGCAACCATGAGATGTGCGCGACGTGAGTGGTCGCTGGCGTGGTCTCGTCGGCGGAGTCGGCGAACACTGAGTCCTGCACCGGGATGAGCTCCCAGCCACGCATGGGCCTGTTTTCTGTTCGGTTCAGCAACATCTGGGCGCGAAGCATCCAACCATCACGAGCGCCGAGAACACTCAAGCAGTCTGGATGTATCTGACGTAGACGTCCTGGGATGTCCCCGTTGATACAGGCCAAGTTCCATTGGGCCATCTGTCGATCGAGCGCTGTCATGTTGGTCCTAGCTGATTGGCAGGCCGTTTAACGTCCTTGCCACTGGAGGGAGCGGCCGTTCCCGGAGCCCGCTCTGGGCCAGGAACGGCCATCTTTTTTGCTGGATTTATTGCAAGCGGCAGCAACGCGACCGAACGCGAGAGCGGGTGAGTGCGCTCTGCCCGCATCCTGCGTCAGACTGTTGAAAGTCCGCGATTCCTGTGTTGACGTAGCCCGACCCGCACCCTGGAATAATGGGTGATTGGTAGGTTGAACAAGACGACTGAAAGCTGCCCCAACCCGTTGTGTAGCAGCCGATGTTTGCACTGACGCCGCTCACTCCCTGTGGACCCTGTGGTCCGGTCGCACCTCGTGCACCCGTGGCTCCGGTACTCCCTGTCGGTCCACGCGCTCCGGTTGAGCCTGTGGCCCCCGTTGGCCCGCTGGGTCCTCGTGCTCCGGTTGCGCCCTGTGCTCCGGTCGGTCCACGCGATCCGGTCGCGCCTTGCGGTCCTGTTGAGCCTTGTGCGCCGGTAGGTCCACGTCCTCCGGTTGCGCCTTGGGGGCCGGTTTCGCCTTGCGGTCCTGTTGAGCCTTGTGCGCCGGTGGGTCCACGTGCTCCAGTTGCACCTTGCGGCCCGCGGTCACCGATATCTCCCTGTGCCCCGGTCGCGCCAGGAGTCCCCTGCGGCCCCGTTGATCCGGTCGCACCGCGAGATCCGGTTGCACCTTGCGGTCCGGTCGGGCCTCGGCCCCCGGTTTCACCCTGCGCCCCGCGGTCGCCTGCGACTCCCTGTGGTCCGGTCTCACCCTGGGACCCGGTCGACCCCTGCGCGCCTCTTGGCCCTTGCGGACCCACCAAGCCTGTGGGGGAGCCAACCCAGGCGCCACTTGTGTCAATGACGGCGGAACCATCGACAGCGAGCGCCCCGACGTCGACGGACTGACTGCCGAGGGTCGTCAATGTGGACTGCACGGAGTCGTCGACGATGTCCTGCGGGGTCTGTCCAGCGAGCGTTGCACTGTCGTTGGCGTTCAACGCATACGGAACGCTGGCGAGAGGAGTGCGGGACAGAGAGGTACCGGCAATGCTCACCCCGACCCAGCGTCCGCCTTCGTCGAGGCCGGCACCGTCTAGGTCGCTCTGCTCGCCAAGAGTGACTGCGAAGGCACCGTTACTGAGCCGTACTTCGTGCGTCTCGGCCCAGACAGCGGAGCGCGCGCTCTGGCTGTCGAACACACCCACTTCAATGGTGTACATGCCGTTGAGCGGGCCACCGGCAGCATCCAGCAGGCGTCCTTGGTAGGTCACGGTGTTGGGTGCAGCGAGCGCTGTCAGTGGCAGCATCAACAGAAGAGCAAGTGAATGACGCATGAAGTCCCCCGAGTTCAGGGGCTACTGTAGTTCAGCGGCGCGCCGCTAGTCGGAGGAAGTTCCCAACCAGGCGTGAAGGGCCGATACCTGTGCGGACACTTGGGACATGGCGGTTCCGCCCAGGCTCGTGCGTCTGTCGGCGGCGGAGCGCGGGTCTAGCCAGGTCAGAGCGTCGTCTGCGAAACCGTCATGGAACGTTCGCAGGTCCGCTAGTGTCAACGCGTCAAAGCCAATGCCCTGCGCTTCACAGTAGGCCACGATTCGACCGCTCACATGGTGTGCAGTTCGGAAGGGCACGCCCTGAGTCACGAGGTGGTCGGCAAGCTCCGTGGCCAGCAAGAAGTCGCCGCGCAGCACATCTTCGTAGCGATCCCGGTGGACCGATAGGGTTCGCCAGACACCAGCGGTGATGCGTGTACAGGCGAGGGTGGTGTCGATGGCGTCGAACAAGGCGGCCTTGTCTTCTTGCAAGTCCCGGTTGTACGCCAATGGCAGGCCCTTCACCATGGTCAACAACGCCGTCAGGCTGCCGAAGACCCGACCGGACTTGCCGCGAACGAGCTCGGCGGCATCTGGGTTTCGCTTCTGCGGCATGATGGACGAGCCCGTGGCGTAGGCGTCTCCCAGGCGAATGTAGCGGAACTCTTGGCTCGACCAGATCACGAGCTCTTCAGACTGACGTGACAGGTGCGACATGGCGATCGCACACGCGGCTGTGGCTTCACACAGGTGGTCGCGGGCGCTGACGGCGTCCATGGCGTTGGGAACGGGAGCCGAGAAGTTGAGCAGACGAGCGGTCTGTTCGCGGTCGATGGGGTGGGGCGTTCCGGCCATGGCTCCTGCACCCAGAGGACAGGCGTCCAAGCGCTTGAGCACGTCTTGCGTGCGTTCGACGTCCCGCTTGACCATCCAGGCGTACGCGAGCAGGTGATGGCCCAGAAAGATAGGCTGGCCGCGCTGAAGGTGGGTGAATCCTGGCATGAGGACGTCACCGTCTTCTTCGACCCGCTCGACGAGGGCACGGACCAAGTCCATCTGCGCCTCAGCGAGGGTGTTCAGCGCGTCACGCATCCACAAGCGGACGTCTGTGGCTACCTGATCATTCCGCGAGCGGGCGGTGTGAAGCCGTGCACCGACGTCTCCGACGAGTGCGATGAGGCGGGACTCCACAGCCATGTGAATGTCTTCGGTCTCTGGACCGGGCACGTAGCGACCGTCTTCGAGCTCAGCGGCCACCGTGTCGAGGCCTGCGAGCAGCGTGGCCAGGTCTTCTGTGGTGATCAGACCCACCGTCGCCAGCATTGTCGCGTGGGCTCGGCTACCCTCGATGTCCTGGCGCCACATGCGCATGTCCACGCCCAGGCACTCGGAGAAATTCACCATATCTTGGGCGGGCCCCGCCGAGAATCGTCCGTCCCACAGTGCCATGTCATCTCCCAAGTGCGTCTGGTTCAGCCGCGGACGTAGCCCATCTACCGAACCACGACGACGCGGGTTCTTGACAGGGTTGTCATTGGCAGTCGGGGCCCGTTAGATGCATATTGGCTGGCGCCGCCTCGGAGGATCTTGACCATGAACCGCATTGTTGCCTTGTGCTCACTTGGCCTGACAGCATGTGGTGGTCTGACTCCGCTCGGCTCATTCACGGATACCGACTTTGGCACCGAAGATACCGGCATTGTTGATCTGGGAACCGATGACATTGATGAGGGCACCGACCCGGTCGTGACTCCGGGAGTCGCGCCGCGCCTGGTCAGCATTAGCGCCGCAGACCTTGGCTCCCAGATCTCGGTCGCCTTCACCGCGACAGATACGGACAACGACCTGAGCGGGGGTACGTTTGAGTTGACGGTGAACGGTGCCACCACGGCGTACGACATTCCCGGCTCCCTCGCGACATGGGACGCCTCGTCAGGTGCCGGCACGATTCGCTTCCCCAAACCGACCGTCGGTGGTGGAACAGGCTGTGGCGGAGGAACCTCCACGTTGTCGATTCGTGGCTTGGTCGAAGACAGTTCGGGCCTACGCAGTGGTGAGCAATCCACCGCACTTCAAGTCAGTG
Organism: uncultured Pseudomonadota bacterium; assembly: GCA_913061235.1. Classification (GTDB taxonomy): domain Bacteria; phylum Myxococcota_A; class UBA796; order UBA796; genus CAJXTB01. Next base: position 8,952 of record CAJXTB010000006.1, read on the forward strand.
GCGGTGCTGGTAGCGGCATTCCCATCTCTGAGCTGGGCGATACACTGACCAGCGTTCAAGACGCAGGCCTTCTTCAGGTTCCGTGTTCGTTCTCGGGCAACATCCACACGACCGGCCTCGCCGCTGGCTACGCAGACATCGATATTGTCGCGTTTACCGTTGGATCTACGGGAACCGGCGCGAACTTGAGCTGGACGGGAACGGGTGACTACGACGTCTACCTGTTCGACGAGCTGGGGTTCACCTTCCTCTCGGTCTTCGACGGTGATCTGACCTGGGCGGCGGCCTCTGGGGACAACTCTGGCAACACGCCAGAGAGCGTCAACTACCCGTTATTGCCGGGAGAAGTCTACTATCTGTTGGTAGGTGGATGGGACGGCCCTGGCGGCGACTACACGATGACCGTCCGGTAGGCTCTCGGTCGGTGCGTGTTGTCTGCACCTGTCACCAAGCACATCTGGCTAGAATGTCACTCGTCTGTCGTCGTCTGCTCGGTCCACCACACGGAGGGCCTGATGAGATTGATGACGACCTTGGCAACTATGTTTTTGCTGACTGCCTGTAGCCGAAGCACCATTGGCCTGACCCAACTGGATGATGTTGATGTCCAGCCCGGCGGCATGGCTGGCGACCTCCCCGCCATCGAAGCGTTCGAGGACACGTTGTCGATCAACGACGCGAATATGTGGGGCAATTGGTTGGACCTCGACCTACACGTAGAAGGCGACTACGGCTGGGGCATGGTGTCGGGAGACGTGGACCTGTGGGACTACGTCGACACGAGCACGGGCAGCCCCACGATCCAGTACGGTGACGAGATTGTGCTGGATGACGGCGACCTGTGGGATTGGGTCGGATGCGCCGGCCCCGAGAGCGGCTACGCGGACTTCGACGAGGAGCCCAACGTTGTGCGCATCACCTTTGAAGACCCGAGGGCGCTTGGGCTTGTCCCCGAAGATGCCGAAGTCAGCGACGACCTGGTTGGCCTGATTGTGGACGCGGGCTTTGGCTCGGGAGACGCTGTTCGGGCGGTAACTGCCGTCACTCTGCGCTGACAGCGTAGCGCAGCGTCTCACCGCCGCGAAAGATACGCACGGGTCCCTCTGGGGTGGCAAGCTCGGCGGCCGCGGTCGTGGGCTGCTTGCGCAGTGTGATGCGGTCTTCGCTCGGCTTCTGACCGTACCAAGCGGGTCCGTTGAGGCTCAAGAAGGCTTCGAGGTGGGCGAGGGCGTTCGCGTTGTCGAACACCTCGGCCACGGTGGCCACGGCGGTGGGTGAGCTGAACACACCGGCGCAGCCGCAGTCGGTCTCTTTGCGGCCAATCAGGTGCGGAGCGGAGTCGGTACCAAAGAACACATTGGCAGCACCACTGGTCGCGGCACGAACCAGTGCCTCGCGGTCGGTCTCGCGCTTGAGCACGGGCAAGCAGTAGGCGTGGGGGCGCAGTCCGCCGTCGAACAGGGCGTTGCGATTCCACCAAAGATGGTGGGCGGTGATGGACATGGCCACGCGGTCGGCATGGTGCTGTACAAAATCCACGGCTGCTGCCGTGGTGGCGTGCTCAACGATGACGCGAAGTGTGGGCAGCTGTTGGAGCAGCGGACCCAAGATGGTCTTGAGAAACACCGCCTCGCGGTCGAAGATGTCCACGCTGGGGTCAGTGACTTCGCCGTGAACGCACAGAGGCATGCCGACTTCGGCCATGGCCTCAAGTACCGGCAGAAGTCCTTGGATATCGGAGACGCCGTGTGCACTATTTGTGGTGGCATGGGCGGGGTAGAGCTTGGCTGCGACCCAGTCTCCAGCAACAAAACCGGCAACGACCTCGTCCGCTGCGATGCCGTCGGTCAGGTAGACCGTCAAGAGTGCCTGGAATGCGTCAGGAGCGGCGTCTGCGATGCGTGCCTGGTAGGCCTGGGCAATCGCGCGCGTGGTCACTGGCGGCACCAAGTTTGGCATCACCAGGGCGGCGGCGCAGTGCTCGGCCGTGTGGGGGGCAACCGCGGTGAGCATGGAGCCATCGCGCAAGTGAACATGGGCGTCAAAGGGTCGTCTTAGTTGCATTAGAAGCGGGTCTCCCAGAAAATGTCGCCGTCGCTCTGTCTGTCACCCACCGTCACTTCAAGGACCACTTTGGGGGCGAGCGTCCACTCGATCTGTCCCGCGAAGGTGTTTTCGTTGATGGCAGGGCTCGGAGTAACAATCGTCTGAAAATAGACGTCGCTGGCGACTGGAATGCCCACGCGCACCGTGCCGTCTGGGTCGTAGCTAATCGACCCTAAACGGACTCCAGAGAGTACGCTGGACAGCAGCAGTCCAACAAGGGCTTCTCTTGCAGCGCTTCCTTGATCGGCGGTCAAGTCACCGGGTTCTTCACCGGTAATGAGCATGGTGAGAATCTGGGACTGGTCGGGGTATTGTGCAGACGTGAAGGCAATGGCGGGTTCGTTTGCGGTGCCATTGACCACCAACTCAACGGTCGCGGTGCCAATGGTGCTGTTCGCCGCCAAGTCCAAGATCGGGTTGAACGGACTTCCTTGAAAGGTGGCTGAGCCGTCCGTTAGGTCGAAGCTGGTCTGCAGAACCCGCATCTTGCCGCCAACGACGTCCACCGGTCCGTACAGGCTCATCTCGCCGCCGGTCATGGCGAAGTCGACGTCTCCACCGAGTCGCGTCTGAACGTCGGCGCGGGTGACGGTGGCCCCAATGGCGCCGAGGTCGTCTAAGAACGGGAAGGCGACCTGGACCTCGACGTTTCGCTGGAGGTCCACGTTGAGGGCAATGTCGATGGTCTCGTACAGGCCGGGTTCCTCCTCCTCCTCCACAACTTCACGCTTTGTGTAGTCGGCCCGTTCTACGCGGATGCGTTCGTCCAAGGCCAGGGGAGAGACGGTGAGGAACGATGCGAGGTCCTGAATGATGAGCCCGTTGTCGACCACGATGTCGCCACGTACTTGTAGGTCCGGGTAGGTGCCGCTCACATCAATATCGCCGGACGTCTGAATCTGTAGCTCTGACAGCCCCGACAGCCAGGCGTTGCGCATGGTGATGTTGCCCGTCACCTCGCTGGGGAACCATCCGTCTAGGGTCGCTTGAGCACTGGCTTCGATGGTCTGGCGCGCGAACTCGTCGGTGAAGGCCATGATGCCGCGGCGGGCGTCGGTCCTGACACTGAAGCGGGTCAGCTCAATGCGGTCCGACCGAACTAAGATGTCGGCGGTTGCGTCCTTGTACAGAACACCGCTCGGTGCATAGGCCATCTCACCGTTACGTAGCTGGATGGTCTGGTTTGGGGCGGGGTCGAATAGAGTTCCGCCAACAACACCGTCGATGTTTAGGGTTCCAGTGCCGCGGCTCGCACCTGGGATGAAGCTGGTCAGGGCGCTGACGGGGATGTTCGACCCATCCACTGTGATGTCCAGCTCGCCGTTGGACCATGTGTTGTAGTCATCGCGCAAGTTGACGGCGACCGGCACATGGCCGCCGATGTCGAGGCGGCCTCCGTCGTCGAATGCAACCACTGTAGAGAGGTTGTAGCCGCCGTTTTCATCGGGTTGAAGCACGGCCCTGGCCTCGGTGAGCGCGAGACCTTCGATAGCCGCCTCCTCCCACACGATGTCGCCGTCGATGGTGGGTCTGTTGCCGCTTCCTCGAATGTGCGCGTCGCCCTGCAGGTAGCCGGACAGGCGGGTGCTGATTCCGAGGTAGTCAGCAACGCTGTCGACGGGCAGGTCGTCTGTCTCGATGCTGACGTCGATTGTGTCGACGATGGCGTCGTAGTCGGTCCAATCCGGTGCTTCTTCGGACTCACCCAACGCCCACGAAAAGATAGACTGCAGGTGGGTCTTGGCGTTTCCGTCCAGGGAACCGACCAGGCCGTAGCCTTCCATCACCTCGGTCCACAGCGCCACGTCGCGGTCGACGCGGTCGATGGCGAACTCGACTCGGCCTTTGTCGGCAAGGCCAGCAACGTCCACTTCCATGACGCCGACGAGGTGGAGATTGGGGTCGCGCACGGGTCCGCGAGCGCTCGCGACGGCTGAGAGTCGGCCAACGGGAGCTTCGGCGCCGGTCAGCTCGGAGATGCGGACGAAGTCGCCGGGGGCGATGGTGAGCTCGGCATCAATGAAGCCGTCTCGGTCGAGGTCTGGCGCCGCGAGGTCCATCTTGACGGGGATGACGCCGCTGAGCGTTGCGAGTGGGACGCTGTCGCTGAGGAAGATGCCGTCTACCTGTGCGCGGCCATCGCGAACGTTGAGAATCACGTCCATGTCCAAGGGTCGATTGCCGTCCAGAGCGACTTCGCCGCGTACTGTTCCATCGATTCTTGCGTTGTTTGCGTCGCCTGACAGTGCGATGTCGAGGTCGAGCTGTCCGCTTAGGGTCTGCTCGAGCGTGGGCATCAAGCGGTCAACGTAGGTGAGGTCCAAGTTGTCGACGCGTAGCCGTCCGTCGAGCTCGCCGGTCGTACCGAGGTCTCCCCGGACTCGGATTCGCCCATGTGTGCTGATGATGTCCATTCGAGCATTGGCAATGCCGCCTTCGACCACCGCAAAGTGAACGGGGCCGTTGGCGGTCCACTCTCCACCTGGGATGGGGGCAGCGGTCAGGCCCATCAGGTCCACTTCGGCGTTGGCTAGGTCATAGCTTCCGATAGTGCGGGCAAGGGTGCGGAAACCATCTTGGAGCCACACGTCGAACGCGGCTGTCTGTGGTGTGACGGTTGCGGCCACAAGGCCGCTGGTCGTTGGGTACCCGAGCATGTCTCCGGCGCCTAAGACCATGTCCACCTCGGCCACGTAGGCTCCGGACGGAGGCATGCGAAAGTCGAGTTCTCCACTGGCGTCTGCGATGGTGAACACACCTGGGTAGTGGAGCCCCTGGAGGAAAAGAGCGTCGCTGGCTGCGCTGATGTTACCGTCGAACGCGTAGACAACGTCTACTTTTGGAGCTTGACCGGTTGCAATTTGAACGCCGCTAGACTCTAGGTCCGCAATGTCTATACCGAGTGCCAACGACACTTTGTCGACTCCGATACGGCCATTGATGGTGGACTGCAGGGAGCCAATGTCGACCAATCCTTGGTAGTTGAATCGGTCAAAAGCGGCGTTTCCAGTCAGTGATAGGTTCAACCTCTCCGCCATGACATCGCCGCGGATACGCAGGTTGGTTCGCCCGATACCCGTAAGACCCGGCAGGTTCATGGCCGCGAGTCCAGCGGGCATCACAGCGCCCACCAGCTTGAGGTCCATGGGTCCGTTGACAATGTCCAAGGTGCCGTTGCCGATGAGGTCCGCGTAGGGCGTCACTACGTTGACTCCCATCAAGTTCAGTACGCCGTTCTCAATGCGGAAGTCGCCTGCCAGCTCGTCCATCTCGAAGTTGTACGCAAGCTGAGGTCCACCGTTGAGTGTGCCCTCAATGACCATGCCGTTTGGCCATGAGGTGCCACGTCCGGACACCTGTACTTCGCCGTTCATGCGTACGATTTCGGCGACTGGAGTCAGCAGGGCGTTGACCTCGAAGTTGCGTAGCTGACCGGTCACACTCCAGGCGAGTTCCTCGGTGCCGAGGTCCACCCCAACCGCTGCGTCCAGACCCCCAGTCAGTCCCGTCTTATCGTCGATGACGGCGGTAATGTCGAGGTGTGTGGGGTCGCCGCCGAGGTGAACATCCCCGGTCCAGATTCCGTGGAAGCCTGCGTTGGAGAAGATGACTGGGTCGAGCGGCGCCATTGCCAAGGAGTCGATGAGCACGTCAATGTCGAGGTCTGTAGACGTGGACACCGCTGCGATCTCACCCTCTACAGTGAGTACGCTGTCCAGAGTGTTCACGCGCAGCTGCGGAAGCACGATGCGGTCGGGGTCCCAGTCGTACACCAGGTTTCCGCTGACGGTGAGCGGCCCGTCGAGGCTCTCGCCAACCCACTCGCCAGAGACTCCAAGTCCGCTGATGCCCAGTACGTCGTTGGTATAGTCGAGCCGCGAATCGAGCGACAGAGCGTGTGCGCCGGCGCCGTTGAGAGTGACCGTACCGTCGCGGAGCTGTAGCTGGCGAATGGTCAGGTCGATGGGCAGGAGGTCTTCGCTTCTCTGAGCGTCTGGGTCACCTGCTGGGAACAGCTGTGTGAGGTTCAAGCCACCGTCTGGCAGGGTGTGTAGGGTGACCATTGGGCCGTAGACGGTGATGCGTGGGATGACTAGGCGGCGGTCGAACAGCAATGGCAGCAGTGAGACCTGAACATCGGCGCGGGGCAGGGAGACCACGGCGTTTCCGTTGGCGTCGTTGATGTGGACATCAGACACGCCGATGTTGCCCCATAGGTCGGTGTCTAGGTCACCAATTGTGAAGGTTCCCTCCGTCATCATGCCCTGCACTGCGCCTTCGATCTGGCGCGTCAGAAAGCGCTCGCCGGACTCCGAGCGCAGCCATGCCCAGCCGACAAAGCCGGTCAGCGCCAGGGTGGACATGCCGAGGCCGGCCGCTATGAGCAAGCGCGGAATGCACCCCAGCTTCTTCTTCTTTGGGGAGGGCACGGCCGCGACGGTGGCAGTGGCTTCACTCAAAACGCTTGGCCAATCGTGATGATTAGGTTGAGCGCGAAGGGGATGTTCCGGTCGCTTCCTGTGCCGGCGCCAAAGGTTGAGAACAGGTCGACGCCTCGGGCCTGAACGTCTCCGAGCTGACAGCCGAATGTCGCGCGTGCAGCGCGGTCTTCCGGGAACAGAGGACGTACCGCGAGGTCCAAGCGAATGGGGCCAACGATGGATGCGTAGCGAACCCCCACGCCGCCAGCGACGCGGATCTGGCTGGGAGAGATGCTGCCGAGGGTCGGTGAGAGCAGACCGGTGTCAACGAATGGGACGAAGGACAACCCGTAAGGAAGGGCGAAGCGACCTTCTGCGGAAAATAGGGCGCTTGCTTGCCCACCCACCGGCAAGTGGCGACGTGCGAGCTCTGTGCCGGAGGTCGGAGACTGTCCGAAGGCGTCGGCTACGTTGCTGTCGCTGTAGGTACAGACCGTCTCGTACGGTCCGACTTGGTTGATGCGGAAGCCGCGTAGGTCCGCTGAGCCGCCGAGGAAGGTGAGCTCTGGATAAGGTACACCGACCACCTGGCCGTCATCATCTAGCCCTTCGGACAGGAGCACTTGGCCACGCGCGCGCAGAGCGATGGTGAACGGTTTGTTGCCGTTTCCACGGATGCGTCGGTAGGTGCGTGCCTCGCCCAGCAGGTCTGTGAAGGTGTACGGCTTTGCGTCTGGTGAGGGCGCAAAGATGGGCAGCGCTTGGCGAACACCGGCTCGGTAGTAGGTGCCACGCTTTGTATCGAGGGGGTCGTCTCGCCAGTCCGCGGTGAACCCGAAGTCGAGTGTGGCGAGCTGGTAGGTCCCGTCGAATCCAGCACCGAACAGGCTGCGAATGAGGACCTGCGCGTTGTCTCCCTCAACCGTCAGGATTTTATAGACCTCCAAGGACGGCCCGAAGGTCACCGAGACTGCGTCTGTGAATCGGTGGGTGACGCGCAGGGAGGTCTTGGGGTTGAGGTAGACGTATTGGTCGGGGATCTGGTCCTGTTCGACACTCGCTTGCGCGGTCAGCCCCCAGTTTGGACCGGCTAGTCGTGGGGTACTCACTCCCAGATTCACGCCGTAGGTGTAGCGACTGTCGTCTGTGCTGCTGCCGTCAATGGCGAAGCGGTAACCGACAGAGGTGCGCAGCTCGGCCTGGATGAGGCGGTCAAACAGGTGAACATGCCGATACCGAGTGGCCAGACGGGGAGTCAGGTTGCCACCTTGGAAGTCCGCGCCACCACCCAGCCGAAGGGTCTGGAAGCGCGTCTCGGTCAGCTTGATAAGAATCGGCACATTGGGGTTCGTGGGGTCCGACAGGTCCGGCACAATATTCACGATGGCGTACGTGCCCAGAGCGAACAGGCGTGTTTGACCGCGCCGAAGCTCTTTGGCACTGAAGGTATCGCCGGTATTGAATGGCAGGGTTTCCCGTACGATCTGTCGGTCAATCGCGACGTTTCCCTCGATTCGAATCTCACCGATGCGCGAGGAGACGCCAGCATTGACGTCGAAGTTGACGTCGACCAACCGCTGTGCCGGACGGGCGCGTATCGACTCGTTGATGCGGGCGTATGGATAGCCATTGTTCCCGAACAACTCGAGCATCTCCGCCTTGGTGTACTCGACGGTCAGCAGGGAGAACTGGCCGCCCTTCTGCAGAGAGCCCGTGCGTTGAATGGTCGAGGCGAACACACGCTGTGCGGCACCGTTGATGCCAGTGATGTTGAAGTTGTCGATGAGCGACGGTGCACCGGGGTCAACGTGCCCGATGAGGCGCACCATGCCGGCTCGGTTGAAAGAGCCCCGACGAATGTGGTGTACTTCCCAACCTTGAAACTTGGCGTCGAACCAACCATTTTCGGCGTACCACGTCTCTAGTCGGTAGCCGTCTACTGACAGGGCCTTCGAGTTGAGTGTGACTGGTTTGGCGAGGTAGTTGAGCGGAAAGGTCGCGATACCGAAGCTGCTGTCGCCCTGCTCCATGGCCCCTTGCAGCTGGTAGTCGTTCTGACCCGAGAAGAACGAGCCATTACCCTCGAAATGAATCGACCGGACAATGTCGCCCTGCACTTTCTGACGTGCGGATGTACAGCCGAACACGCCACTGATACTCGCCAGAAATAGCAGGCTTTGAGCAATGCGGGTCATGCGGGATCGGCGAGCCAGGCAAGGAATGGACGGGATGCGAACGCTCTGCGCATATCCACTGGCAAGCGGGCTTGGAACTCTAGTGCCCGTTGTTGACCCAATGTGCGGTGGCGTTGTGCGGCGTCGGCGTCTTCTGCCAGATGCGTTGCGACGGCACGTGCTTCCAAGTCTACGAGCACAAGCCCACGCGATGCGGCAGAGGCGATGACCTCGTTCGTGCGCAGTCTTCCGGCTTCGGTTTCTCCACGCACCACGTGAGCTTTTGCCAGGGCCAATCCAACACGGCACCGCGCCGGAATGGGCAAGTTTGGCAGCACTTCAGTGGCTCGCCGTAGCAGGTCCGCCGATTCTTGGGGGTTGCTGGACGCCAATACATGCGCCAAGATGGCTTGTGCGTGTGGGATGTTGCATTCGGGATCACGGCGTTCTGCGGTGCGAATGGTGGCACGGGCGTGAGCTTCGGCTTCGGCGACATTGTCCGCTTCCAGCTCGAGCTCGGCGAGGCGCAGCTGACACGAGCCAATCTCTTCGGGTAGGTCAATGTCGAGTGCGGTGTCGAGCGCCCGGTGCAGACCTTCCCGTGCTTCATCGTGCAGACCGAGGTCCTTTGCGGCGGTGGACAGTGAGCGAACCGCGGCGCTGAGGCCCAGCTTGTAGTCGAGCTCCGTGGCGATCTGAACGGCGACATGACCACGCTGACGTGCCTGAACAGGCTCTCCCTGCCAGGTCAGTAGCTCAGCGATGTTGGCCAGGGCCAAGCAGCGCGGACGCTTCTTTCGGAGCTCTCGGAAGATGCCTTCGGCTTCGGTCAAGCCGCGAGTGGCTGCTGCGAGCTGACCGCGGGTGGCTTGTGCTGCGGTGAGGGCGAGGAGCAGCTCGGCACGGCGGTCTGCAAGCAGGCTACCTTGAGCGATGAGCAGTCCTTCTGTGGCCATGCGCTCGCACTCTTCAAGGTCCGCTTCGGACCACGCCAGGGCCGACAGACAGTGGAGCGCGTCAGCAACACCTTCACGATAGTGTAGGCGGCGGCTGGATTCTAGAGCTTGCTTCGCAAAGATGCGGCTCTCCCGATTGCGCCCTCGTCGTCTCAGTACGGTGGCCAGCTCCAGCGCGGCTTCTGTTGAGGCGCGAACGTCTCCTTCGACATCGGCCATGTTCAAGACGGCGCGCCAGGTGCGCTCGGCGTCGGCCCACTCGGCGCGGTTGTAGTGCACAGCGGCGCGGACCGCGTGGTGTTCACGTCGAAGCGCACGGAACTCGTCTTCCGGTAGGTCGGTCATGGCCGACTCTTCGAGAGACCCCGCTCGTTGCGTGATTTCCCATGCTTCCTGCACCAAGCTGCGGTCGGCTAGGCGCTTGGCGGCGGACACTAGGTACCGGTAGGCACGTCCGGCGTCACCGGCGCGGCGGTAGTGTTCACCCACAACCTCTAGGGCTGCCGGGTTTTGTGCGTACGACAGTTCTAGGGCTGCAGCCATGCGGCGGTGGGTGTCGGAGCGACGGTCTGGGTGCAGGTCTCGGTACACCACGTCCGCGAACTTGCGGTGGGTGACAGCGTAGCTGGTGACGTCCGCGACACGTCGCTCGCGAACGATGCCCGCGGCGAGCAGGCGGTCGATGCTGTCGAGCACGTCTTCTTCGTCTGCGTCGAGGACGTCGAGCAGGATGTCGAGGTCGATTTCGCGACCTCCAACGGCCAAGGTCTCCAGCACAATTCGGTCTTGCCGGCCAATGACCTCAAGTCGGGCGCGCATGACCTGGCGTACGCCGAGCGGAATCTCAAGGTGGCCGGTGGCGATTTCTTCTTCGCTGGCGTTGAGGACGGAGTTGCCGTCCTTCTCTCCGATAGTGCCCTTGGCTTGTAGCGAACGCAGGAATTCGGTGACGAAGTACGCGTTGCCTTCGGTCTCCTTGTGCAGTCGCTGGCTCAACAGGCGCGCACTTGGGCTGTCTCCGACCAGATCGGTGACAATCGCATGGATATTCTCGCGCGATAGCGCTCCGACTTCCATCTCAACCGGCACAACACCCAGACCCTCTCCGGCAGCGAAGGCGTCTGCGGCGGCGTTGGCTTTGGCGCGTAGCGTGCCGGCTACGAGCAGGGCTTGCTCTCCGGGGGCTACCAATGTGCGGCAGAGGTAGGCAATCAAGTCGATTTCACGCGGGTGGGCGTCGTGCAGATTGTCTAGGAGCAGCACAAATGGCTGGTCTTCAAGGGCCTTGGTGAGCCCCTCACGGATGCCGTCGTACAGGGCGAAGCGCGCGTCTGTGGGAGTGCCGGTGTCGTTGGTGAAGCGCGCCAAGGCTTCAGTGAGCGACGCGGGAATCTGGCGCTGAGGAATGGTCTCTGCCAAGTGCTTGGCGAAGGTCAACACAGCCTCAAACGCCGGCGCGTTTGGCTCAAAGTCCAGCCGATACATGGGAAAACCGAGGTCCCGGCTGCGGTGGCTCGCGACGTCCAACAGGCGTGACTTGCCGGAGCCGTCCTCGCCTTCTAGGATCAGTACGCCGCCACGGAAGTCGGTCAGAGCGGCGATAGCGTTGTTCAGGGATTCCTGTTCAAGGTCACGTCCGACTAGCGGCGGCACCCAGCCTGACGCCGGCATGATGTCGTCTGCGCGTTCTTCGGCTTCTAGGCGATACAGCACCTCTTGGGCGGACTGAAAGCGGTCGCGTGGGGCTTTCTGGAGCAGTCGCCTACAGATTTCGTCTAAGTGGGTTGGAACCCCGCGGATGATGTCTCGTGGAGACGGTGCTGGCTGGTCGCGGTGAAGCTCTAGGTAGCCAGCCATGTCATCTGCGACGAAGGGACGCTTTCCGGTGAGCATGGCGAACAGGATGACGCCCAAGCTGTACAGGTCGCTGCGATGGTCTAGCGGCTTGCCGGTGATTTGCTCGGGTGACGCATAGGCCCAGGTTCCCACCAGGGTGGTGCTCAAGAACGGGTCGTGTGCGGGGTCCAGGTCTTTGACAATGCCGAAGTCGGTGAGCTTGCAGGTGCCCTCACGGGTCAGCAGCACGTTGCTGGGCTTGAGGTCTCGGTGGACCAGGCCGCGCTTGTGAACCACGGCGAGAGAGCGGCACAGGTCCACTAGAATCTCTTCTACGCGGGTCCATCTACGCTCGGGATCCCATCCACGAAAGCTGCGAATCGTGGCATGCAGGTCCGGGCCGTCAACATACTCCATGGCAATGTACGGATGGCCGTGTAGGTCTCCGTAGGCTTCGACGCGGATGACGTTGGGGTGGTGAATTCGCGACAGCGCGCGAAACTCTCGGCGGAACCTCGCCAATCCGGTCTTGAAGCGGTTCTTGCGTAGCACCTTGAGCGCAACAAGGTCGCCGGCCGGGTCTTTTGCCAGCAAGACCCTGGCCATTCCGCCGCTACCGACCTCCCGCAGAAAGACGTAATTTCCGACGCGAGAGCCGGGGTGCAACGGCACCCCTCCCATCTCTAGCGGTTCTTCATTGGTGCGCTTGGCCATAGGCTGGACCTAGCCCGATTCGAGGGCTGAGGCCCGGTGTTCGCCGCTCAGGGACCACTCACCGCATCGGTCGAGTCTTCCTCCAGCCAGACCTCCAACAGGACGCCCATGTACTCGCCGGGCTGGAAGACGACCTCGCCTTCAACACGGTCTCCTGAGTGGATGCCTGCGGACCAGCTGCCTAGGGGCTGCACAGGGCGTCCGTCAATCCTTCGCAGACCTTTGCTCCCAATGTGCAACTCGCCTTGAATCAGGTGTACCGGTAGTTCGCTGGTCATGCTGTTGGCGGTGTGCAAACTGCCGTAGCTCACCCACAAGAGCAAGCCTACGACCAGCACACCCATGCCTGCCATGCACAACGACCAGACAATGCTCTGGTCGTCTGTAGTGGGCCACATCAGGTACGCCGCACCTGCCGTCAGCACGGCGAAGACCACGCTTACAACGACCACGAACACGACGCCGTGTCGGTGTTTTTGGATCAACAACTCCCGCTCTTCAGGAGTCGTCATGCGAATGGGCTCTTCGCTCACCATCTATGGAATGATTGGCGTCGCAAATGCACCGGGACTGATGTCCTCGAGTCCAACATCGGTGTGTAGGGTCAGGTCGGAACTTGGGTCTCCGTCCACGCTTCGGTTCCAGCTGACGCCGCTGGTGCTGCTGGACCACTGAACGCTGCTCACAACTTCGTTGTTGCTGTTGAACAAGGTGGCGCTGTCGCCGGTGTTGTTCAAGGCGAGAGCGCCGCTGGAGGCGTTGACAGCGCCCGTGATGTCGGAGTGGTCGCCTCCGTCGTACACCACAACAAATGCGCCAGGCTCAAGCAGGAAGTCGTCTTCGAAGATGTGCCTGCGGGGGTTCACAGCGTCTCCGACGGTCCAGCCGCTGATGTCTACTGTGAGGTTGCCGACGTTGACGATTTCAATGAACTCTTGGTCAGAATCGCTGCCTTCGGGGTTGGGCAGCGCTTCATTGACCACGATTTCGCCGCCCCAGACGGCGCCATCTACACGAAGTCCCGGGGATGAGGTGGGCCGCAGCTCAACCGGTACGTCCGGGTTCTCGACCAGGTTGTGGTTGATGAGCGTGCTGTTTCGGAAGCCATCAACGGTGCGGTTGACGGAGATGCCGTCGTCGGCTGTGGTACGTGCACCCCAGCTCATCTGTGCGCGCTCCAGTCCGAAGCGGTCGTACAGCGTGATGGTCTCGTTGCTGTTGTTCAACGACAGCCGCGAAGACGCTTCCCACACCGCCCCTGGGAAGACGGAGAGGTCAGCATTGACATCTGCAAGTACAACGGCGCGACCGCCAGGAAGGATGAAGCCTTCGGGGAACAGCACGTTTCCGCTGCCGCCGTCATCGGACAAGGTCCAGCCGGACAGGTCGACCTCGGCCGTGCCTACATTGACAAGCTCCACCCACTCGCTGGCGCCGGACTCGGGGTCAGGCATGGCTTCGTTGAGGACGATTTCGACGCCCCACTCTTCACCGCTCGCAAGGTTGCCTGGGGAGGCGGCTCCGACGGCTCCAGGCAGCTCGGTGTGCAGAACGAAGTCGCCGCGCAGGTTGCCGTCTGGGAAGCGATTGAAGCTCACGCCGCTGACCGCGTTTTGGTAGCCGATGTGGTCGACTGTGGTCCCTGAGGCATCGTACAACGTCAGCTCTTCGGAGTTGTTGTTGAGCGACAAGGTTCCGCTGCTGACAATGACTTCGCGTGTCGAGCCGGTGGGGCTCTCGGCGATGACAAGCGATGCACCGGGTGGGAGGATGAACGGCTCAAACACGTGACGTGATGGGCTGTACAGGTCTCCCAAGGTCCAGCCGTCCAAGTCCACAGGAGCGCCGCCAGCGTTGACGATTTCAACCCACTCATTGCCGCGGTCTGTGCCGTCTGGATTGGCGAAGACTTCGTTGAAGCGGACGGGAATGAGCAGGCCTGCGCAAGGGTCGGGCACGGTACCCAGGTACAGCGGATGCGGCGTGGCTACAGCCAGAACACGGCAGAACTCGTCCATGTACGCGGACGCGACCTCCGCGCCTTCGATGACCAGCAGGTTCTCGTCGTTGTAGTCGTTGGCAGAGGCCGACCAGTTGTATGAGCCCACAATGGTGGTGGGTTCACTCTCGCTGAGCGGGTCCACAATCATGGTCTTGTGGTGGAGCTTTCCGCCGGCAAAGCCAATCGCGTTGCGGTTACCGTCGATAAAGACCGGAACACCGGCTTCGGCCAAGATGTCGTCGGCGGAGTAGCGGCTTCGGCCCTGGCTCTCGTCGAATACGCCTACGACCTGCACGCCGCTATTGTGCAGCTCGATGAGCTCGCTAATGATGTCTAGTCGGGTGAACGAGAACACCATGAAGAGCACGGTCGTGTCGGCTTCAGCAAGGGTGTCGAGCAGTGCGAGGTTTGCGGGGTCGGCTGGTGAGAAGCGTGGGGTGACAATGTGGTCACCGATCTGAGTTCGCGTAGGCGGGTTGACCGAGGCCTTGCGACGCCCGAACAACCCCTGGCTGTACATCTGTTCGAACTCAGCGGCGTAGGAGGCGGTGACGATTGGGTCGTTGACAATCATGGACCCGTTGTTGTTCAGCATCACGCCATTGCGAGAGAAATTGGTGCTCCCGGTGAACAGTGTGGTGTCGTCTACAATGACGAACTTGTTGTGCATGATGCGGTCGTTCGGTGCGCGAACGGACAGCAAAACACCCGCTTCCATCAATGCTTCGTAGCCTGGGTCGTGCAGCTCATCGCCGTCTCCGGCAAAGCGAATGGCCACGCCGCGCTCGTTTGCGCGGAGCAGTGACTCAACGATGGGTTCGCGATTGAACTCGAAGAGAGACGCGTCGATGGTGCTGGTGGCGGCGTCGATGAGGCGGATGACGGCGTCGTCTAGCTCGGGGTCCTCTTCATCTCCGCGCTCGGTGCCCGGACGGGTGAAGAACAGCTCGAATGCGCCATCGCTTGTGCGAATGGACGTGCTCTGGTCCCAGGCTGCGGGGACACCGGGGTCGCGTGGACCATTGATGTGGGTGTCTACGTCAACATCGCTCGTGTACTCTCCCTCTGGAGGATTACAGGCGGCCAAGAGAACGAAGGGAAGAATGCGGATCATGGGGTGATCTCCACGTCCAGAATGTAGGTGCCAGAGTCGTCGGAATCAAAGCCGTCGACAACAAGGTAGAGTTCAGCGCCGTCTGCGGGAGCAACCCACTCGACGTATTCGGTCGTTCCACTAGCGCCCAGGTCAGCACAGGTGACAACCGCCCCGGGGCAGCTGTTCACGGCGTACAGTTGGCTGTCGAACGAGGACTCAACCGAAGCGCGCAGGGTGTGTCCACCGGGAATGATGACCCGATGAATGCCTTCCGGGCCAAAACCATCTTGTGTGCACGGGAAAGCAGTCAGCCCGGTGTTGGTGTCGAACCCGGTAGCGCCACTGGTACGACCGGGTACAAGCGGTGGGTTGGTGTCCGCGAAGCTGCAGCTGTCGGAGTACACGAAGGGCTCGATGGTGAGAGCATCTGGGGCGATTGCGGAGCCGGCATCCGTGGTGACTGTGAGGTCGAAACTACCGGCTCCCACATTGCCCTGTCCGCGGCTGTTGAGGGTCACCAGTGCGGTGGTGTCATCCACGATGGTCTGAGCGGTAATGGTGATGCTGCCTGACACACTGAAGACTGGATTGGATGTTGTCCATGCGCAGGGTTCGACGGTGCAAGTGACCGTGAGTTCGGGGTCGGCGCCCACGGAGTAGTAGTTGGGCGTCAGCACCAATGGGAAGGGACCCGTGCGACGGATGTCTACGTCGAACGCAAAGTCTCCGGTCTGGTCAATGTCCGCAGAGTCCACAACCAAGTAGCGGACTTCGTCTTCGGTAGGCTCATAGTGAAGCGTGACATCGGGCTGGGCCTCTGGAGCGATACTGCAGGTATCCACCGGTCCGCCGTCGCAATCGTTGGCCAAGTACAGAATGGCGCTGAAGTCGGCCTCGTGGAACAAGCGCACGTCGAGACGCTCGCCGGCAAGTAGGGCTACCGGAATCGGTTGAGCGCGGCCGATGGGCACGGTGGAGCAGGTCTCGGTGTCCCATGGGCCATCGCTTAGTGCGCCGTCGGTTCCTGACCATGTGCCGTCGGCGATGGGGCCTTCCGCGTCGACGTCCTCACAGGTACCGGTGTGGACGAGCTCACGGGTGACCCATGCCGACCGAGTGGTCTGGATGGTGTTGTTGGCGTCGGTGATGACGATGTCTCGGATGCCGCTTATCGCATCACCTTCCAGGGTGAGGGTGACGACGAAGCGGTTGGATGTCAGGTCATCTGCGCGAATGGCGTCGACCGTGATGCCTTCGCCAAGGTCAAGATCTAGGGTGTTGATGTCGAGGGGGACGTCCCAGGATGACACCGTCACGTCAATCGTCTGACCGATTGGCCAGTGCCGTGGACTGATTCCCCACGACCCAACCCACTCAGGAACGAGGAACTGGTGCGAGGCGGCCTGCACGGTGATGAGGCCGTCTTCGGTTTCGTTGTGTGTAGTGCGCGTGCGGACGACGGATACGCCGGTTGTTTGGTCGTTTATGAGGAAGCGATCGGCCGGGATAAGCATGGAGGTGACGTCGTTTGCGAACGCCCACACCATTCCGCCGTTTTCGTTTTCATAGGACACGTGAACCGCATCATCATCGTTGTCTGATGCCTCCCACTCTAAAACGAGGTCTTGCCCGGCGCGAATGGGTAGGGTGCGCAGGGGGTCGAAGCCGAGAAGGACGGGTGCTTCTGGAATCGACAGGGCATCGGGGAGCGTGAACGCTGCGATGTCTGGACCGCCCGGGGCCGTGACGTCCATGGGCGTGTCGAGCGGGAGGATCTGAGCGACGTCGATGTATTCTTCGCGGGATTGGCTGTAGGCGACGAACCCAGTTTCTTCGGCCAACAGGTCTAGGCGGTAGGCGGCGAGTTCGTAGTCGGCGGCGATGGAGAAGCCGGCGTCGAGTGTGATCGGGTCGTCCGGACCTTCAAACCACTCGTCTGCCGAGTACTCAACGTCTTGTCCAATGGCCGGCACGGGGTAATCCCCAACTCCGACGGCCTCCAGTGAGCCCGTTGTGAGTGCCATGTGCGACAGGGGGTCCTGTGCAGGAATCGTGGCGTAGTCGGGAGAAAAGAACGCGCGCATACCGGCTTCGGCGTAGGGGAACTGGGCGTCCGGTGCGAAGTAGAAGGCGGTGACGGTGCCGAGGTAGGCCACATCGTCGCTTGTATCGGAATCGGTGTCCGTGTCGGGATCGGTGTCTGCATCCGTGTCGGAATCGGTGTCTGCGTCCGTGTCGGAATCGGTGTCTGTGTCCGAATCGGTGTCCGTGTCGGAATCGGTGTCTGTGTCCGAATCGGTGTCTGTGTCCGAATCGGTGTCTGTGTCCGAATTGGTGTCCGTGTCGGAATCCGAATCGGTGTCCGTGTCGGAATCGGTGTCTGAATCCGAGCCCGTGTCTGTGTCGGACGTGGTGTCGGTATCGCTTCCAATGTCTGTGTCCGAATCGGTGTCGGTTTTCGGACAGGCGGTGAGCAATGCAAGCAGCAATATCGTGCGGTTCATGGCGCGCAAACTGACTCGCGGTGGGGCATCTGGCAACCACAATCTGGTTTTGCTTGAGCTTGGAACGCAGTTGTTGTGGCGATGCAGACCACTAGCGTGAGCTGGATGTCGTGCAGTCTGCAGACGGATTTGGGGTACGAGGGCTTCTTCGGGCTGGCCGCGCGATACCGGTGGCGCTCGGAGTTCATCTTATGCGTTGTCTTGCTCTTGTTCTGCTGCTGAGTGCCTGTTCATCGGCGCCTCCGGCGGTCCCCGACACGCGAATCGTGTCGCTCCAGCCCCAGATCACCGAGACCCTGTTCGCCATTGGTGCGGGTGGACAGGTGGTCGGGCGAAGTGACTATGACTCCCTGCCTGCCGAAGTCACAGCGCTGCCGAGTGCTGGGACGGCGCTGACCCCGAACGTAGAAGCGGTGGTGGGGCTGCGTCCGAGTGTTGTGTTGGTGGAAGACTCTGCAGGTGCTCGTCTAGACTTGCTGGAGCCTATTGTTACGGTCGAGGCACTCCCGTGGCTTGGTGTATCGGACGTGGGAGCGTCGATTCGGCGCCTGGGTGAGCTCACGGACCATCAGACAGAGGCAGAGGCTGTGGCACAGGAGTTGTTGGCGTCGCTGCAGGCGGAACCGCCGGAGACCGGACGGAGAACCTTGCTTGTGTATGCCTCTGACGACTTGGCGACGGGGCCGGTGTGGTTTGTTCAGCGCAACTCGCTCCATGGAGCAGCTATGCACGCAGCCGGGCTCATCAACGCGGTCGACGAAGACGTGTCCGGGGCGCCAAGTCTCCCGGTTGAGCGTCTGCTTTCTGTGGACCCGGAGTGGATTGTCATCCTATCGAGCGACAATGACCTGTCCGACGCGGGCCGAGAACAGCTGGTTCACTCATTCGACGCGCTGACTCCGTTGTCCGCCGTACAGACCGGCCAAATCAGAGTGCTCGCGGGTAGTCAGTACCACTCGACGGGACCGTCGCTCAGTGGCTTTGTTGGCGCTCTTCGCTCGGCATTGCCTACTGTCGACGTGTCGAATTAGCGAAGCAGCCCAGGGCCACTAAATCCGGTCGTGTGCGGAATGTCTTGGCGATGCTCGGTGGCAAGCGGTCGGCTATGCGGCGTGCCAGCTGGCCAATGGCATCGGCAACTCGGGGGTCATCGGCCGCTTGATTCAGGGCCAATAGTGCATCTAGGCGGAAGCCCTCAGTGCCCGCAGCGTCCAGAAGGCGAACGGCCCGCTTGGCTCCTTCTCGTGCGTGATCTGTGGCGCCCACGGCTGACAGCGCGCGCGAGGCGTCGACGCGAATGCGGAATGACCGAAGCGCTAGCATGGGCTCGGAGCGCGTCATAGCCCAGATAGCGAGGTCTTTTGCAGCAATAGGGTCGGAGCTTGCGAGCAAGCGCGCCCGAATCGCTGCGAGCTGACCAGGCGGGTCATCGAGGCGGTTCTCGGGGACTCGGTCCGCCTTGGGGAGGGCCGTGGCTGCGGCATCGGGTCGGCCTGCTGCGAGCAGGGCTCGGGCCACCCGAAGACGAGTATTCCAGGCCGCGTCACCCTGCATCTGCGCGTAGGTAAGGGCAATATTGGCAGCTTGTGCGGCTTGTGCCGGGCGGCCGCTGTCAATGAGCACGATGGCGTGTAGTGCTCGGGCATCTGCGATGCGGTCCACCAGCTCGTGCTGCTCGATAGCGTCCATGAGGCGCTCGGAGCGGTGGTTGGCGGCACCCAGGCGTCCGGCGGCAAGGTCGAGCTCAATGGCACGGGCCAAGACGCCGCAACGTACTCGGACATCACCGCCGCGCTCGAGGCGGTCAAGAGCGGACTCCAGCAGAGAAGCCGCGTCATCTAGGCGGTTCTGGAGGGCTCGAACATTGGCCAAGCCCCGAATGGCCCGCGACTCACTGTCGGATGAACCGGTCGCTCTGGCCGAGTCGAGAGCGTCCGTCCACAGTGCCTCCGCGCCGCGGATATCGCAGTCTCGTAGTCGAATGTCCGCAAGTGCACGTGTTGCTGTTGCGCGCATGGGGTCGCCTGGCTCAAACAGGGAGTTGGCTTCCTCTAGGATCGGCCGGGCAGCGTCAAAGTCTCCACTTCGGTAGTGGGCGCGCCCGAGGGAGGTGAGGGCTCGGGCCGTAGCGACCGCATCTTCTTCCAAGCGGGCTGCGGCTACGGCGTTGACCAGTGGTGGAATGGCCAGCGCCCAGTGTCCGCGGGCAAGCTGGGCCTCGCCCTCAATGAGGTAGACCCACCGGCGCAGGCGAATCGCCGTCTCGGAGTCCAGGTCGTTCTCAGCGCGGCGCTGAATCTCTTGGGCCCGTTCGGTCAAGCGAACCACATCGATGAAGCGCCCTTCACGAGAGGCGCGCCGGGCTGCGCGGACAAAGTACGGGTATGCCTTGGAAGCGTCCTCGGCTTGGGCGTAGAGCGTGGCGATTTCCTCGGCGTCTGCACGTCTTCTGCGTTGTTGCAGGACGCCCGCGAGTGAACGTGACACCTCATGAATGACGGAGTCATCCATGCGGGAGCGCACCACAATGGAGGCTGACGGATGGGCGAAGCGAACCGCCACTCGGTCTGGCGCGGTCTCTTTGAGCAATAGACCGCGGTCAATGAGTCGCTGAGCAGCGACGTGAGCGGGGTGGTCTGGCATGGCTCGGGTGAGGAAGTCCTCTTCAACGGGGCGGCCCAGAACAGCCAAGATGTGGCAGGCGCGAAGACTGGGCTCGTCCAAGCTGGACAACAGGGTCTGAATGCGTGCGCGGACGGCCGGTGGGACGGGGAGTTCGGCTTGGCGAATCTCGTCTAGGGGCTTTGCGGCCTTGAAGCGTCCGGGACTGTGTTCGGTGAGCCAGTGGGCGTCGATCAGTGCCTGCACCTGAGCTGCAATCGGTCCAGGTTGTCCGGCGAACTCGGCGTGAAGGCGTCTGCCAAGGGCAGGAGCGACTGGGCCAGCCAGTCCACGGTCGCGCATCATGCCAATGACATCGGTGCGCTCAAGTGGCCCAAGCCCCATCACCTGGTCCGGCAATCCCATGTCCTCTGTCAGGCCAGCAATGGCGCCCCGGGCGGTGGTGCCGGCTGCGAATACCGTAAACGGTCGGTTGTGCATTCGGGCTTGGCGTCTGTGTTCGGCCAAGCCCTCGACGGCGTCTGCTGCCAGCCGCTCGGCGTTGTCAATGAGCACAACCTGTGCATCTTCCACGGGTGTCGAGGTTGTGTGTGACCAGCGCAGTACCCGTCTGCCGGCGGCTGTGGATACGCGCTCGAGCTCGTCTAAGAGGGCGGTACGGCCGGAGCCTGGCGGACCGACAAAGGCGATAACGGATGGGTCTTCCGCCTTTAGGGCACTGATGGCGGCTTGAACCGCGGCGTCTCGTGCGCGAAGCGGAGGCCTTGTGACCTCATCTGGGGCATCGAGCATGGCCATGACGGCTCTTGCTGAGCTGGGCCGTTCGGTGGGATCTTTGGCGAGTAGCCGGGCGCACAGCTGGGACAAACGTGGCGGGACCTCAGGATTGTAGTGGTTGGCTGTCTTGGGCACCTCGGTCAGGTGTCGCGCAAGATAGCCAGCCACGGAGTCCGCTTCGATGGGGCGTCGACCGGTGAGTAGGTAGAACAGCATGGCACCGAGGCTGTACAGATCGGTACGCGCGTCAACGTCCTCGTTCGTGATCTGCTCTGGGGCCATGAAAGCCACCGTTCCGATCAGCTTTCCAACCACAGTTAGGGCGGTTCCAGCAGCAGTGTGGTCCTTCACCACGCCAAAGTCTGAGATTTTCGGCACCCCAGCCTTCGTCACCAACACGTTCGCGGGCTTGAGGTCTCTGTGAATGAGCCCACGCTCATGGATGTAGTCGAGACCTGAACACAGGGCGCGCAACAATCCCTCAATTTCCGGCATCTTCTTGGCTGACACCGGGTGGTTCCAGGTCTGTGCGACGGAGGCCAGGTCCGAGCCCTCGACATACTCCATGGCAATCCAGGGAAAAGCCCCAACATGGCCTGACTCGTACACGTGAATGACGTTGTCATGAGACAGGCCGGACAGCGTTGCAAATTCGCGGTTGAATCGTGCGATGTCTTCATCGTGAAGTGCGCTTGCATGCAGGACTTTTACTGCTGCAATCTGACCGTCGTCCCGGCTTGCACGGAACACGCTTGCCATGCCGCCCATACCCACCGCTTCGTGGAGGGTGTAGCGACCCACAACGGTTCCGGGTCCTGGTGTGCTGTCGGATGATTCCCTAGACATGGCGTCAGCTTACAGCAGTGAGTGAGCAGGATGACGCGAGGTTCGTTCTTCTACGGTACCGCTTGGGGCATGCTCTGCAGCTGGACAGCCCTCGTTGACTGGGCAATCGCCGCATGCGGGCTTCTTCGCGGTGCACTGGTAGCGGCCGTGAAGCAGGATTCGGTGGCCGTCCGCAATCCAGTGTTCGGATGGCAGCAGGGCGCACAGGTCGGCTTCGACCTTGTCGGGCTTGGTTTGTTGGGTCCAGCCGAGTCGGAATGCCACTCGCTTGACATGGGTATCGACGACGATGCCAGTGGCAATGCCAAAGCCGCTGCCCATCACCAAATTGGCGGTCTTTCGGGCGACGCCGCGCAGCTTCAGCAGGGCCTTCAGGTCCTTGGGGACCTCACCACGATGGTCGGCGACCAGGGTGGCACTGGCACTGCGAATGGCAGTGGCTTTGTTGCGGTAGAACCCAGTGCTTCGGACTAGCTCTTCGACGTCTTCTTGGCTGGCCGCCGCAAGAGCGGTTGCGTTCGGGAAGCGCTCAAACAGGGCCGGCGTTGCCAGGTTCACGCGGGCGTCTGTGCTCTGGGCAGACAGAATGGTTGCGATGAGCAACTCGAATGGGTTGCGGTGATCGAGCTCTACCTGTGGAGAAGGAATCGCTGTGCGCAGCAGGCTGAGGATGTTGGTGGTCATGGGGCCTCACTCAAAAATCAGCTGTAGTCAGTGAACGCTGGGTTGGCACCGACGCATTGTGGTCAGTACAGGGCGCGCCGTAGGAGTGTGCCCATGCGAGCTTGGTTGGTTTTTGCAGCGCTGATGACATCCGTGACGGCTACCGCTCAGGTGAACGTCGAACCCATCACATCTGCGACGAACGACCCGGGGTGGTCTGCGAAGGGCGGTGCGCTGTTCGGTTTGGCAGGCGGAAACACATCCTACGTGGATCTGTCCCTCAACGGGACCGTGCGATTTCTGACTCTTCATCCAGATGCAGACGCCGAAGACCCACGCAATGGCTTTCGCGACCGCTTTGTGACCAGCGGCAACCTCACCCGGCGTAACTATGGGGGCGGAAGGGTCCTCGATGGGCGCTTTGTACACGTTCGCTACACGCGCATGGAGTGGCTGCGCTTTGGTGGCGAGGTCTACACCCAAGTCGGTAATGACCGGCTGTTGCTGCAGAAATGGCGAATTCTCGGTGGTGCGGGCATTCGGGCGGTGATTGCAGACAGTGATGCCGCGGATATCGTTTTTGGCACTGGCTATATGTATGAGTGGGAAGACCGGGACATTGGCGAAGATGCCCTCGATCCGCGCCGTGAAATCGACCATCGCAACTCGACCTACCTGGCGCTGACAGTCACTCCGCTGCCCGAGCAGCTGTCCATTCAGAACACCGTGTATGTGCAGCCTCGGTGGGACAAGCCGTCGGACCTCCAGCTCATCAATGACTCTGAAATTGAACTGAAGGTCACTGAGGCCGTGAGCTTCAATACGTCGCTTCGTCTTCGCTACGACAGTGATGCACCGAGTGAGCTGGTGGCTCTGGACTACCGGCTGATGAACGGGCTCTCCATCACATTGTAGGGACACCGCCTGTACACCATCCGCACACAACCAGTGTTCGCGACTACTGTCCGCTGTGGACCCGTTGTTTGACTTTTGGCTCAAGGGCGGTGCGAGATGTCCGATAGGGACGTTGCATGAGCCTCAACCTGCCGATTTCCAGTGTTTCTCTTACGGATGTCCGCGCGGTAGCAGATGATTCTGTGGCGTACTCGGATGCACATAACCGCCGGGTTCACGTCGCAGTATGCCTTGGAGTTGGCGTTTGGTCTGGGGTTTTCACTGCGTTCTATATCGCTGTGGGCGCCCCGATTCTCCTGGTTTCAGTCATGGCGGTGTGTACCTTAGGTGGGATTGGCGTCACGCTGGCTGCGCGGCGGGGAATGAACCTGCGGGTGGCGACGGCATGGACAATGGCGCTCATGTTCGGCGTCTGTACCACGATTCCGTTCTTTTACGGAGGGGTGAATTTCTCTGGAAATGCCTGGCTATTGGTGATTCCCATCACTGCAGCGTCTATGCGCAGTCAACGGATTGCGGTGGTGTCAACCATCGGTCTGTGTGTGGTGTTGGGTATCAGCCTTGTTCTCGGTGAACTCGACCTGTTGCCCGAGCCGCTGTTTTCCTCGCGGGTGAGGGGCAGGATTGCTGCCATCAATCTCGTTGTCATTGGCGTGCTCTCGCTGACGATTGGACGGCTGCACTTCTTGAGGCTTCGGGCGCGGACCGAGAGGGTTCAAGCGGTCAATCAGTTGCTTCTTTTGGAAGTCGAGCGTCGGAAACAGACGCAGAGTGATTTGGAGCGGACGCGCTCGGAGCTGATGGAGGCGGCTCGGTTCGCGGGTCGTGCGGAAGTGGCGACGGGTGCTCTGCACAACATTGGCAATGCGTTGACCAGCGTGAGTGTGTCTACAGCGCGTGCCGGCAGCTTGTTGCGGCAACAGCGTATTGGGCGATTGGATGACCTGGCTCGGTTGCTTGAGAAGTACGACGACCCACGGCTATCGGCCTTTGCAAAGGTGCTTGCCAAAGACCTTCGGCGTACCCAAGACGCCGTTCAAGCTGAAATGGAAGCAGCGGTTAGCGGCGTTGATTATGTTGCGACTGTTGTGGCTGTCCAGCAGGAACATGCCCGCCATGGCGGACTTGCGGAGTTGGTGGTTCTGCAAGACGAAGTGCAGAAGGCCATGGTGTTGGTTGGGCTACCGGGAACCCATGTCGTGGCGGTAAGCGGTAGCGGAACGGCGGTTGTCGACCGTCATCGCCTGCTTCAGATCCTAGGAAATCTACTGAAGAATGCCAAGGACGCCGTCTCGGGAAATCTTGGGGTCAGTCGCATCTCGGTCACCATTTCGGTGGATACGGAAGCGCGGGTCGTGGTCAGTGACAATGGGATTGGCATTGATTCGCAGAACCTTGAGCGTGTGTTCGCCCACGGCTTCAGCACCAAGAGTCGCGGCAGCGGCTTTGGACTCCACGCTAGCGCGCTTGCAGCCCATGAGATTGGCGGCAGCTTGAATGCTGAGAGCGAAGGCCTAGGTGGGGGTGCAACATTCACGTTGGAGTTCCCGCTCTACCCGTTGAATGGCCGAGACAGCGTGTGTGACGAGATCTCATGATTGGCGCCCAGAGGGTTTCGAGGTGGGAACCATTGGAGACGAACGTGATGTAGGCACACCCACAATGGCGTCGCGCGCTGTCGAAAGGGATGGGTGCGCGTGGCAACCACACTGCAAGCTCGCTACGCCGGTGGCATCACTTTGGTCCTGGAGTTCTCAATGCAGATCCTCGAAAAACATGCCTGTGCAGACGGTACACAGTGGGTACTGGAGCACGAATCGGTGACTACGGGAACGACCATGCGGTTTGCTCTGTTCCTGCCCGAGTCGCCCAAGTCGTTGATGGTCTTCCTGTCGGGACTGACCTGCACCGAACAGAACGTCATTACCAAAGGTCACTTTCAGGCCGCAGCTACGGCCACCGGCACGGCAGTGTTGTGCCCGGACACGAGCCCGCGCGGAGAGGACGTTCCCAATGACGATGCCTACGACATGGGCCAAGGCGCGAGCTTCTATTTGGACGCGACCGAAGCACCATGGTCCGAGCATTTCCGCATGCGCGCCTACATTGTGGATGAGCTGATTCCGCTGGTACAGCGCCACTATGACTTGGACGGCCCTATCGGTATCTCGGGTCACTCCATGGGGGGGCACGGAGCTCTGGTCCTCGGCTTGTCTCACCCAGACGTGTTCAACAGTATCAGCGCGATATCGCCTATCGCCTCGGCAACCCGGAGTCCGTGGGGCCAGAAGGCGCTTCCCATGTACTTGGGGGACGACGTCGCCGCGCACCAGGCAAACGACGCGTCGCTGTTGTTGGCCGAAAAAGGTTGGAGTGGGCCCATTCTTGTGGACCAAGGGCTCGCGGACGGTTTTCTTGAAGAGCAGCTGAAGACCGAATTGCTGGAAGAAGCTGCCAAGTCTGCCGGAGTCGCGCTGAATGTACGACGTCACCCTGGCTACGACCACAGCTACTATTTCATCAGCTCAGTGCTCGCTGACCACGTCTGGTTCCATGCGGCAGAGCGGGACAACTTCTAGAGTAGGTTTGCCAAGGCCGCACGCTCATCGGACAGATTCAAGCGGGCCTGTTCATCGAATGCGGCGCGGAATAATGGGGTGTTGAACAGTGGCTTACTCAGAAGCTGCGTCAGGACAGCGCTTCTGCCCACTCGCCAGTCCTCGTCGCTGACGTCGCTGTACTCGGCGCGCACACCGCGCACATAGCGCTCATACAGGGGTCTGGATTGACCCAGAATGGCCAGGTCCAAGTCCAAGAGCAGCGCTGTGTCAGGGTCTTGGGCCGGGTCGTGGGTCTTCGTCGCCAGAATCATGTCGCGCACACGGTCAGCGAGACGAGTGCATCCGGCTTGGGTCAGCGCCTCATGGGCCCAAGTGGCGCTTCGTTCTTCGTCGTCGCTTCGTTGCGGGTCTTGCACGGCGTCATGGAACCAGATGGCGAGGGCAACCGCGTTCGCGTCGTCAGCGAGGTGGCGGTAGGTGTCTAGGCCGTCGAGCATGTGCCGTAGGTGAGACAGGCCGTGGTAGTGCCGTTCTGGCGCCGACCATGCAGCGAGCAGGGCTACAGTTGGGGCGTCTGTCTGGGCTCCGATGGCCGTCCAGACCGCGTTCAACCGGTCGTGCAGCTTCACGAGCTGTTTCGCTTGGCTTTTAGGGCGTCTTTGGCGCGCTTTCCCTTGCGGCGCATCATTGGCTTGAGCCAGCGGCGGAACGAGGGGACGAGGTAGGACAAGGTGGCCAGCTTGGCCCCGCTCGGTGGCCATGCGCGCTCTGCGGAACCGTCGCGCGCGCAGTCCAAGACCATTGCCGCAACCTCGTCTGCCGTACACATCTTTTGGCTGAACACGATGTCATCGACCTGGTCAATATCGTCCATGATGAAGCCAGTATCTACAGGTCCGGGGCTAACGATACAGCTGTCAACGCCGGTGCCGCGCAGCTCTTCGCGTAGGGCCAAGCTGAACGCCCGTAGACCAAACTTGGTTGCGGAGTAGGTGGATGCACCATCGAGGGGAAGGCGTCCGGCCAAGCTGGCGACATGAACCACGAACCCGCCGTGACGCTGGAGCTCGTCCAACACAAGGCGCGTGAGGTGGATGGGGGCTCGTAGGTTGACGTCGACCATGCTGGCGAGCTTGTCGGCGGACTGGCTCATGACGGGGCCGCGGAAGTGGGCGCCGGCATTGTTGACCAGGCCGTCGATACGTCCAAAGCGGTCCATCGTGGCATCAACGATACGACCCGGCGACTCGTGGAGCATGAGGTCGGCGGTCAGGGTCATGGCGCGTTCGGGATGGGCGAGGCTGGCCATCGCTTCGTCCAATGGGCCCTGTCTGCGGGCGACGAGGACGACCGAACATCCTTGGGCTGAGAAGGCCTGGGCACAGGCCAAGCCGACTCCGAGTGAGGCTCCGGTGACGATGACGACGCGGTCAGCGAGAGAACGTGTGGGCATGACACCTCCGCGGGCGGTCTAACGTGGCACCGCAGGTCCGACCTGTGACCTGCAATGGGCAAGTCAAGCGGGCACTGCGTGTTGTTTGACGCGATGGATGACGACCAACTGCTGCTGCTTCTGAACCCCAGCAGCCTGCGCTCGCTACGGGGTGTTTAGCCACCACATGGCTGCGCCAACGCCGCTGCCTGCAAGGATGGCCACCAGCGCTGTGATGGCCACCAAACCGAGGAATAGAGTCCAGTTGGTGCTGTTAGACAGGGGTTTGGCTGACGGATCAGGACGCTCTGGAAGCGAGCTATCTGGCGGAAGAATCGTCCCGTCGTCTTCTGCACTCAGTGCGTGCTCGGCGTCGCGAATTGCTGCCATTTCAGCCAGATCACGAGCCGTCCATGGGTTGGTCGGCACTGGTGCCGTGCCTTGCCAAAGAGCGCGGAACTCGGCCACGCTCTGTGGGCGGTCTTCTGGTTTTGGACGGAGTCCGGCCTCCAGCGCCTGCCGAATTCGTGGTGGCAGGTCGGGGCGAGTGTGCTCAATGGGAGTGAACTTCCCCGTGGCTGCGCGCCCGTAGATCTCCGTCAGTGCGTCGGTCCCAAACGGCGGCTCACCGGTCAACGCCTCAAAGAGAACGGCCGCCAACGCAAAGATGTCGGCCCGGTGGTCAACAGTCTTGGCATCATTGAATTGTTCTGGTGCCATGTATGAGGGAGTACCCATCATTTGGCCTGATTGCGTGCGAAAGTGTCCGAGGCCTTCGCCGTCTCCGTCGCGAACTTTCGCAAGTCCAAAGTCCACGATCTTGGCGACAACACGGTCAGCGTTGATCTGAAGCAGCACGTTTTGGGGCTTCAGGTCGCGATGGACCAAGTTGCGTGCATGTGCGGCGGCCAGGCCACTCATGAGGTCGTATGCAATGACGTCTAGCTGGTCGTAGTTCAGTCGAAACGTATAGAGAACGCCGTGAAGCGACGGCCCATCTACATACTCCATCACCAGGCATGGCATGCCATGGACCCGAATAATGTCTCGCACGCCGACCACGTTGGGATGGTCGATGTTGGCTTGCACGCGACCTTCCTGCAACATGCGCTCGACAATGCCAGGGGTGCCAATGTGCACAATCTTCAGGGCGTTCAGGCTGCCGAGCTCCAAGTGTTTGGCGAGGGCCACCACCGCCATGCCGCCGCGGCCAAGGATGCTCTGCACCTCGTACCGCCCAATCTGCGTGCCGGGAATCAAGCGATTCATGGTGTCAGACCCATCCCTTGGACACGATGATTGTGTGGAGTGAACGCCGTGCTCTGATCATCGGTCGGTTCGTGCATCGCGCTATCGACGGGTGTGTACCAGGCGTGGATGTCACGACCGCAGCACACCATGGCTGGCTGTTCGGAAATGTCGCTGGACTCAATTTGGTGGATTTCACCTTGAAAATCCGCCGCATTGGCGACGGATGTGCAAGCGGCAATGAACCAAACAAGAATCAACACGGGTCCTCACAATACAGCTGACTGCCATTGTAGTCGTGGGAGGTATGTGCTGCTGCGTTTGTGGAAACGCAGTGAGTCGTCACTTTCTGACGTGCTGGTTCTACGACGGGTCGGTGACGCGTCCGATGAACAGGATGGCTCCGGTCAGGTCGTCGCGAATTGCGAAGAGGAACGGATGGTCTGCGTTGATGAAATCCGCAGCGCTCTCGACTCCAACCACCACGGCCGTGGCTGCGGCTGCCTCTGTGCCGAGCTCGTCTACTGCAACAAAGGCCTTGTGGTAGACGCCGGTAATGTACAGGTTGCCGTCAGATGCATCTGCAATGCCCGTGAAATCTGCTGTGCTAGCGTCGAAGGCGCTGGGCATGCCCAAGGCGCGGAGTGGCGTGGACAGCTCAGCTTCGTACTCCAGTGTGAACTTGGGCATGAACAGGGTGGCGTCGGACGGCTGGAGTGCCTCGAGCCAGCCATCGAAGGTTGCTTGGCTGAGCTCGGCCTCAATGTCGGCCAAGCCGTCTGTCGCGTCGGGGACAATGAGAATCATGGACAGCTCATTGTCTTGGTACGGAAGCTTGACCACAGCGAGGTCGTCGGTACGACCCGTCTCGATGGTCGAGTCCGGCATGCCGCCGATGTCCATGTACATCATGGGCACGGTGACTTCGTTGCGTCCGGCCGTTGTGAACGTCCGGTCCACGGTGTCCTCCGGGTTGAACTGAGTTTCCCAGTCGGCCAAGAAGTAGATGGCGTTTGCCAGAATGAGCCGGGTGTCGCCGGTCACTGAGCCAGCGGGGAGTAGGTCAACGATACGGTCGTTGGTGTTGTCCTCGACCCAGGCGTTCACGTGCTCGCGTCCGCCTTCGGCGTCACTGATGAAGTCCCAGTCTTCGAGGGGGGCGGCGTAGTCTTGGTCGCAGACGTCCAAGAAGGGGGTCTCGAAGGGGTAGCCAGTCTGGCCGAAGAGCTGGTTGGCGATTGTCAGGGTGTAGCCACGACCGAGGTCGCCGTTGAGGTCCTGCATGTACGCGCCCATGGCTTCGTGCCAGGTATCTTCGGAGAGGTCGACGTTGAGCACATCTTCCATCTCGGTCTGCGTGGACCGCTCGGCACCGGCGTAGGTCATGCTCAGTGCCGCGGTTGTGGAGAAGGGGGAGAAGAAGATGTTGTCGACGTCATCGTCCGCGAGTTCGCCGTACAGATCCCACGCCAGTGTGTTGTGGCTGTCGACAACGCTGCCAACGTCCCCAGCGGGCGAAACCACGACACGGGCGACGCGATCTACAGCGTCGTCGGTTCCTTCTTGGTCAGTGTCGATGCAGTCGCATCCGCAAGCACTAAGCGCAACAATCGGGGACAGGATGAGAGCGAGACGGAACATGAATACCTCCAGGTGACCCAACTAGTGCAGATGGTGTGCCAACTAGTCCACGAACAGAGCGGCGACTGACCGAGCCATCACTGACCCTGCCAATCGCCGCTTTGAAAAACTCAAACGCACTGGGGTGTGCGGCCTAGTTGCAGAGCGTGCCAGACGTGGAGTCGGACAACTTCAGGGTCGCCGCCGAGCCACCACCAGACGAGTAGGTACCTACCCAGACGTCCCAGGTTCCCGAGGTGGGGTTCGTCACGCTGACGACGGGGTTGCTGCCTTCTTCGTCGTCGTTGCAGTGCCAGTTGCCGTCACCGTCGTTGATGACGAGGGTGGTGTCGCTGTCAGCACAAGAGGCGATGCGTAGTGCACTGAGGCCGGACGCGACGTCCAAGCGGTGGGTCGGTGCATCGCCGTTGATGTAGCCCGTGCAGTTCGATGGGATGCTGCTGACATTGTCCACGTCCGTGGAACCGCCGGCCGTAACGGACGAGGTCGCGCTGCCAAAGCCGCTGATGAGAGCGGTGTTGCCCGAGCTTGGGGTGCCAGTCATGTTGACGGTCTCGCTGCCGCCGCCGCTGCCGCCGCAGAACGGTCCGCCGCTCTCGGAGACGTTGATGACAGCGCTGGCCACGGCGTCGTCTGAGTATCGAGCGACGAAGATTTCGTAGGTGCCGTTCGGGTTGGTCAGGCCAACGACAGGGTTGGTGCCTTCGGTGTCGTCATTGCATTGCCAGGTACCGTCGGGTCCGCGAACGGCCAAGGCGATGTCTGTGCTTGAACAGGCGCCAATGAACGCTTCGCTCATGTCGGAGAGGGCGACGGTGTAGCTGGCGGTGTTCGGGTTCATGTAGCCAACGCAGGAGTCTGGCAGCAGTGCGGCAGTCGCGTACACGGTGCCGTCAACGGTGACGGTCGAGGTGACGGGGTCAGGAAGGAAGCCGCCACTCAACGAGATGTCTGGAACGGCAGTCGAGCCACAAGCGAGGGTGATGGCAAGGAAGGTAGCTGCGGAAGCAACGAGTGTAGTGCGCATGATGAGAACTCCGAGAGGTGTGTTTGATTGCCCAGCCGTTGTGGCCCGTTGGTGCCATCAAGGGGCCTCAAAGGACATCAAGACTCGGCACGTTGGGCACAGGGGTGGCCGATTTGTTGGTGTGCATGGCTTGTAATCGGCCACATCAGGCTGCGGAGAAATGTGCCCAAATTGGATAGACGGCACCGAACATCACGCCTACGACCGCTGCTGCGGCCACGTCACTGAAGTAGTGTCTGTCTGCGCGCACTCGCAGGGCGCCGACGGCACAAAAGGTCAACACCGCGGTCATGGCCGCGGCCCATCCGCCAGCGCCGCGCACCCACTGTAGATGGATAGCGAAGGTCGCTACTAGGCTCGCGCCGGTTGCCGTCAGGGCTGTGTGGCCTGAGAAGAAGCTGCGCAGGCGCTCGGGATGTCCGGAAGGGTGTCGCTTGATCTGGCCTTCGCCGTCGAGCACGCGGGTGTAGGGACGCGGCCGGCCGGCAAGGGTGGTCGCAATGCGGTTGGCGGCACTCGCGGCAAGCAGGGCGAAGGTAGAGATGAGCGCCATCTGGGTGGCGACGTCTGCGTTGCCGTATCGGTGCAACACCAGGCAACACGCGAACGGTGCGATTGTAGACGTCCACAAGAGGAAATCGCTGACTCGACCCGATCGGCGTCGTTGGCCAGAGGTTGCGGCGCGTACTCGGGCTCGAATGGCATCGTCCAACCAAATGGGCTGGTCCCACCGTGCGCGCATGCGCGGATGAATCTCTGAGAACGCCATGAGCATGGCGACGAGAACCCCGACAGCTAGGTACTCAGCGGTCGAAAAGCGGGGCCATGCGTCACTCCACATGGTGGTCACAGGCGCGGCGGACGGTCGTCTTTGGGACGCTCAATGCCTGCGAGAACAAGCCCCTGTGGCGTGTCGTACAGATGCAGGCGCAGTGGCGGACGCGCCTCCTCGGAAGCAGGGTGCGCAATCAGGTCGACCATCAGGTACCGCTCACGCGCGTTGTTTGGCAGCCCGCGCGAGGGGCGCTGACGATTGCTCATGTCCACGCACAGTCCATTCTCTCCCGAGGCATCCGCCGGACCGCTGAACGCTGGGGTTCGCGAGCCAGGTAGATAGATGTTGGCGTGGTAGGCGGTGTCTTCGGTCAGTCCGGCTTGGCTGGCGAGGTCCAGAGCGCACACGTTGTTGCCGTCGATCACGGGGTCTACCAACGGACTACGCGTGGTCAGGTACTCGTCCACAATCGTGTCCAAGCGTCCGCGCAGAATTGCCTCAATCTCGACGGCGTGTTCGGGATTGGGGAGCTGTGCGGCGTCTACGATGGCTGAGAGATGGGCGTCTGTGAAGCGACCCATAATGCGGGCCATCCACGCGCCGTCTCCGTCGTCCATCCGCATGAACGCGGAGTTTGGGTAGCCACCCTTGTATTCGCGGGGGGCGAGCGGGGTGGTGTCGAAGGTGCCCCAAACGGGATGGTCTTCGGTGCTGACGGTGTCCCACTCGCGCTTGACCAGGCCAAAGGACAGCGTGTCTTCGAGTACGTGGGTGAAGTCAAAGTAGTAGCTATGCCCGAAGCGTCGGGACAGCATCTCGTCCGAGGTTTCCCATCGAGAACCAAGGCAATCACCGAAGTCGAGCATGTAGTGGCGGACGTATCCGGCGTCGGAACCGTCTTCGGTAACGAAGGTGGCCAGGGTGTTTTGTTCGCGCGAGTCAAAGTGGTTGAGCCACACGCTCAGCAGCTTGCTGCCGCGTAGATCTCGCCGGTCTTCATGGCGAATGATGTCGTTGGGGTCGTCTTCGCGCAGACCTTGGTAGGTCCACGGTCCAATCGGCCGTCCCGACACAAATGCGCTGGCGCTACCGCGGAATTGACCGTCGTCCATGACGTAGGTCTTCTCCAACACGCGCTCTACGTCTTCCCACACCAGTGGATGCTCAACGCCCCACGGGTCGTTCCATGTGGCTTCGGGGTCCACGCTGAGCCGTGACCGGTCGAAGGTCACCACTTGGTTGCACGGAGCGTAGTAGCCAGCCGCCCAGTACAGCTTGCTGCCGATGACGTCAGACGCGGTGGCTCGCGGGCCCTGGTCTAGGCCGTCGAACTTCATCAGGTACTTGCGACCATCTTCGGTCTCGATCTGAAAACCAGGGTTCAGACCATTCGGTTTGGCGCCTGTCACAATCCAGCCGATAGATGGGTCGTCGAGCATGTTCTCAGCGGTACACGGTCCCATGGCCATCTCTTCGGGGCTGACCGAGCGCACACCCAGGCGGTTGGTGAACCACGATGAGTTCGGGACCTCGTCCCAGGCGTTGATGTTCGCAGCGGGCTCACCGACTTGTACGGACAGGCCGCGTTCGATGGGTAGGAAGAACATCTGGTCGGCACCGTCCCAGATGAGGCCGGACCAGTACTCTTCCGGTCGCTCGGGAATGGGCTGGCGGTCGGTGTCTTCCCACATCGGCGAGGCGAGGGGGTAGGGCAGGGTCTTGGGAGCACATGCCGCGAGTGACAGCGTTGTGAGGAGGAGGGTGCGCATCAGTTCAACCCCGTTGTGCCAAAGGTGAACTGGAGATTTTCGAAGGAGATGCCATCACCAAAACGCGATGTGCCGAAGCCGATGTTGGCGTGAAACGGCACCTCTCGGTCGATCGCTGAAAAGCCAATACCGAAAGAGCCACGCATGTTGTCTAGGCCAAGGTCTTGGAAGTTGGGCCCGTACACGCCGCCAAACTCAGCGAAGAGATTGGCATCGAACATCACCCAGACTGGCCATGAGTACTCAAAGGTGGTCAGTGCCGCGCTCTCACCGCGCAAGGACTCGCGGAGGAACCCGCGGTGTCGCTCGACGCCGCCAAGGGTGTGAAGCTCTGTGAAGGCGATGGTCTTGTTGTCGGAGAAGCCAACAATACTGCCGAGCCACTGGCGAACCTTCAGGGTGCGTTGTGTGCCGGACACGTCCATGAACGCCGAAGCCCCAGCGCTGAGCCGGAGGAAGGAGTCGGTCTGTCCGCTCACATCCGTTCCTAGTGTCGCGGCAAAGTCACCGGCTAGGCCCGTTCCGGCTTCTGGACGGGCGAGGCGGGAATCGGCGGTGCCCTCGAGGGTGAGGTCGAGCAATCCGTAGCCCTCTGTAAAGCCCGACAGTCGGTCTGGACGGTACAAGGTGGCGATACTTGGGTCATCAATCACGCCGTCTTGGCCGACGTCGAAGTCATTTCGCTGGAATCCAATACTTGTGCGAATATGGTCGTACAATCCGGTGTATGCGTCGACGCCTGCTCGGACTCCAAGGCGGCTTCGCGAGTACCGTGATTCTTCGACGCTGCGGACGTTGCCCAAGCCGGCGAACACTTCGTCTGGGCGTCGGAGGTACTGGGCCTCCAAGACGACCGCGCTCTGGTCGCGCTCAAGCGGCGTGCCGATATCTTGGCGCCAGCTGCCCCCGAAGGCCACCCAGTTGGGACCGCCGTAGGCACCCGCGACACGGAAGCTACTCTTGCCCTCGGGACCAATGTCAGAGCCGATGAGTGCAGCGCCGACCGACGCGCGAAATCCGAAGCTGATGAGGGCCGTTGGCAGGAACAAGGCATGCCCACCATCGGGGTCTCCGATAGTCAACGCGCGTTCCACCTTCTTGGCCACGCCTTCCCTCTCCACGAACTTTATGGTGTGGGCGACGGGCGGGTAGATGACGAACTTTTCGACGGCGTACAGGGGGGCCAACGCCACGCGTGGAACCCACAACAGACTCTCACCCAGGCTCGGGGGTGCCGTGGCCCGACCGTCGTAGTTGGGCCGCTCGCGCTCGGACAGCTGCGGGGTTGCGAGTGGGGGCGGGACCTCTTGGGCAGCCGGGCCCCAAGCACGCTCGGCCTCTTGGCCAGACGCCAGAGCAATGAGTAGGACGAGGGCGGTCATGCAGCGGTCTCCTCTGACGGCATCTGGGCAGCCAACGCCTTGTAGCGTCGAACAACCAATACGGACACTGCAAGCCAGGCAACGATAACGATAAGGTTCACTATGCCGAACCCACGATTGCCGAGCATCAGCCAGTTGGCACCGACGAAGACGATGCCGGCGCTGAGCACGTCTCCTAGGCGGACAAAGAAGGTGTCTACCGCTTGTTTGGCCTTGTACTTCTCGTTTCGGTCAGTGGGTAGCCACAGCATGCTCTTGGCGCTGTTCATCACCGAATAGTCGGTGCTGTTCTCAGCGGTCTTCAGCCAGCGAAGCACCATGAACCCAACGCCGGCGGCGGCTCCAGCGTAGACGCCGAATGCCACGATGGGCAGCATGAAGACAAGGGGAGTAATGCCGAACCACTTGACCAAGCGGGACACGAACAGCGCTTGGAACAGGACTGCAAGAACGTTGACCCAGAAGAAGAAGTTGCCGTAGAAGGCACCGATCCACTTGCCTTTCCGCTTGTCGAAGATTTCCTCGCGGGTAGGCACCTCCTCACCCTCTGCCACGGCGAGGGTCTCGGCAAAGACCTCCCCAGCCGCTTCTTGGGCGTCCATCTGTAGGGTGATGGTCTCGCCGGCGGTCTCGACGACCACGCTGCCCAGCATGTACTCGCCAGTCGTATTCACAATGTTGAGCAGGATGAGCAAGATGGCGATGAGTCGGATGTATGGACGGGTCAGCACCAATAGGAACCCGTTGGGGCCCTCCAGAGGCTTCGGCGGTGGGCCCTGAGCGGACCATGTGGCGTTGGCCACCACGGTTAGAGCAAGGTGTGTGACGAGTAGTCCGGCCGCTACCTGCATGAGCGCGTACGGGCCTAGGCCGTCACCTAGAAAGCCAATTTCATAGCCCCAGATCTTCCCTTTGAAGAGCACAGAGGCAATGAAGCTGCCGGCAGCGGCTCCCCCCGTCATGCCGATTCCGACAATCGGGAACAGACGCTCGCCTTGGTCCTTGTTGTACAGATCATTCGCCAGTGACCAGAACTGAGCAATCGTGGCAACGCTGAAAATGCCAACCCAAATGTAGTAGACGACACCCAACCAGCTCGGCTCCGCAGAGACGCCGAGTAAGTAAAACCCCTGGAGGCAGGCGGTGAATGCGATCAGCGTGCCAGCGATGAGCTTTGGCCGGTCTACACGATTGGCCAGGTACCCGTAGGCCGGCACGAACAACATCAGCACACCGGCCTGGGCGGCGGCAGCGTAGGACTTCGGTTCGGCAGAACCACCCGCGAGAATGAGCGGTTCACGGACCGTCTTGAGGATGTAGTAGCTCACCATCAGCAAGAACAAGGACATCAGCATCAGCAACGCGTGCGAACCTTCGCCTGCCCGAACATCGGAAAAAATGCCGAGAGCGTAGTCAATGGGTGACTTTTTCTTGGTTGGTTCAGGCATTGGAAGGTCCCTTTTGTTCGCGCGGTCATACCACGCGGTTCTGTGAGAGCTTGCATCACGGGAACTAGCGAATTTCCCGTGACAGAGGCACGTTGGGTACCCCTCAGCTCGTCAGAGACCTGAGAATGGCAGGACCGGCGGCGTCAATACGCGCCTCAGCACGCCCTAGTTACATCAGTCCGACGGCGGTGGGATGGTGCGAACGGCGGTGCGAGCCAGCGCAGGCCAGCGTTCTTTGAGGAAGGTACGCCCTTCTTGTAGCGGCAGACTGCCGGCGATGCTGCGCGCGAGGGACATCCCTGTACGCAGATGACGGGCGCGGTCGCTCTCGTCTGTGCACACTTGAACGAGCTCGTGGTGACAGCAGAGCTGGAAGAAGCGGTATCCGTGGGTTTGAGCGATTCCGAGCGCCTTGTTGAGCCCTTCCTGCGCACTTGGAATGTCTCCGAGTGCAGCGTACGCTTGTCCCCGGGCAAGCTCCGCTCGGACCTGTAGGTGTGGCCACTGACGAACTCGGTCTTCTTCCTTCTCCAGCAACTCTCTGGCTTCTGCGCTGCGGCCCAGCAGCGCCAAGGCATGGGCACGCCACGCTTCGGCCTGGGGCGTGATGCCTTCGGAGTCATGCTGTGCCAGCATTGGCCACAGGCGGTCGAGAATGCGCAGTGCGTGGGCTGGACGGTTGTCTGCCAAGGCAATGCGAGCTCGCAAGGCAAGGGCAGTCACCTCGTCTTCGGATTGACCCAGCTTGCGGACCAACCGGAGAGCTTCGGTGGCGTTCTGCTCGGCTTCGCGAGTGCGGCCCAGCTCGAGCAAGACGTTGGTTCGGTACACCAAGCCCAAGGCAATACCGTGTGGATGGTCGACTTCGCGCGCTTGGGCCACGGTGAGCTCCGACAGTCCCAGTGCCTTGCTCAAGATACCGCTCGATAGATACAGTTCGACGAGGTTCACTCGAGCGATAGCCAGCGCGTCTAGCATTCCTAGCTCGCCGAACAGGGAGGCGGACTGTTCGAGGTGGCTTCGGGCTTGTGCTGTGGCGCCCTCGCAGACCGCTAGGATTCCCAGGCCGTTGTAGCCAAAGCCCAATGCTCGGTCGTCACCGGCCGCTTGTGCGCTGGAGACCACGTCATTCCACATCTGCTCGGCACCTGCGAGGTCGCCTTTGGCCCAGACCAACGCGCCCAGGTGATACAGCGGCATGGGGCGTAGGGACTCTTCACCGGCTTCGTCTGCACGGCTTAGAGCGCGCCGTAGTGCGGCTTCAGCCTGTTCATTCTGCCCTTGATTGCGCAGTTGGTTGCCGTACTCGGCGTAGACGCGCGCTTGCAGAGCAGGGTTCGGGACCACGTCTGCCAGGGCTCTCGCGCGCTCGGCGGAGACCAGTGCTCCCTTCCAATTACCAAGGTGAAACCGTGTTAGCGAGCGAGCCAAGTGGAGTTCGGACAAGGTGGCGTCTGCGTGGTCGAGCAGCATCAAGGGGCGAGCAGTGGGCTCGAGCTTGAGTGCTCGGTCAATGAACACCATCGCTTCTTCGTGCAAGCTTCGTCTCAAGTGACGTCGCGCTGTCTGCATCAGGAAAGCGTAGGCCTTGGGTGCGAGACCTGCCTGTTCGAATTGGTAGGCCAGTTCCTCGACAATGACCGCGGGCTGCTCACGGTACTGGCGCTCTAGCACCTCGCCTAGGCGCTGATGTTGCGTCTGGCGCATCTCTGGAGACATTCTCTCGAGAAGTACGTCCCGAACTCGGCCCTGAGCGAGCTCGTACGACTCTTCTTCACCGTCGCGTCGTTCTTCCACCAAGCCGGCTTCTTCGAGAACGTCGATAGCGTCGAGCACGCTGTCTTCGTCGAGACTGAGTGTGCCCAGGAGTGCGTCGACATCTAGGCGACGCCTGGAGATGGCGAGGGTCTGGGCAACACGTTCGGCGTCGGTGGGTAGGTGTCGTAGACGTTCCCGAATCGCGTCTCGCAGCGACGTTGGAATCGGTAGGCGCGACCGTGTAATCTCAGTAGGATCGAGGGTAATGCGCCACTTACCGTCTTCCTTGACCAGCACATGTTCGTCGACCAAGCCGCGCATCATGTCGGCAATGAACGCGGGACTTCCGCCCGACTCCAAGTGCAGACGCTTGGCGAGGGTTCGTGTCCGCATGTCATTGGGCAGCATGGCGAGCAGCAGCTCTTCCACTTCAGAGCTTCCCAATGCGCCGATCTCGACGGGAATGACAGCGTCGATATCTTCGAGACGACGCTCGGAGGTCGCGGTGTCTGTGTCGTGGCCCAACAGGAACACGACCTGCTCACTCTGCAGCTCCAAGGTGTTGCGAATTAGGTACTCGAGAAGCTCGCCAGTCGCGGGGTCGGCGTTCTCAAGGTCGTCGAGAACGATGACCACGGGTGCTCTGGACACCACCAAGTCTCGAAACGCCCGGATGACGGGGTAGCGTTCGCGCACAACGCCGTCGTCTACGCTGCCGAGGACCTGCTCGAGGACGGCGGGCTTGTCGTCTCCGACGAGTGCTCGGTAAACACCGATAAACGCACCGAACGGCCTGTCTTGCTTGCGGCATCTACCGCGTGCCACCACCAGACCGAGGCGGCGGGCATGTTTGACAGACTGTTCGAGCAGACGCGACTTGCCCATGCCCGTTGCGCCCTTGAGCAGCAGGGCGTTGCCAATTCCGTTCTGGCTGAGGTCGTCGACGGAGT
Organism: uncultured Pseudomonadota bacterium; assembly: GCA_913061235.1. Classification (GTDB taxonomy): domain Bacteria; phylum Myxococcota_A; class UBA796; order UBA796; genus CAJXTB01. Next base: position 48,575 of record CAJXTB010000006.1, read on the forward strand.
CTCGTAGTCGCGCGGACTGCAAGGTGCGGCCCACTGTCTTGGGGGGCCAAGCCTCTTCGGTGTCGGTGTGTTGGGGGTCACCGAGGATGTGCAGCAGGTGAGCGCTTGAGGCGAAGCGCGCGGCTGGGTCTTTTGCGAGCAGGCGCATGCAGATGCGGTCGAGGTGCGGCGGTACCAACGGCTCGACTTCTCGCGGCGGGCGTGGCATCTCGTTGAGGTGCTTCTCGAGGTAGCCGTGCAGGTTGCGCGCGGTGAACGGGCGTTGACCCGTGAGGACCAAGTACAGCACTGCCCCGAGCGAGTACAGGTCCGCGCGGGCGTCGACGGCCTCGCCTTTGATCTGTTCGGGGCTGATGTAGGCGACGGTGCCAATCATCTCGCCGTGGCGAGTGAGGTCTGCACCCAAGTCTTTGACCACACCAAAGTCCATGAGCTTCGTGTTGCCTTCGCTGTCGACCATGATGTTCGACGGGGTCACGTCTCGGTGTACGAGGCCTCGGTCGTGGGCGTATGCGAGTGCGCGAGTCACCTGGATGAGCATGTTGTTGGCTTTTTCGAAGCGCACTTTGGGCGATTCGGTGCGCCACACTTCTGTGGCTTCCTTCAACACCATGCCGTCGAGTAGCTCCATGGTGAACCATGGTCGATGCTGATGCACACCCCACTCGAACACCCTGAGAATGTTCGGATGAGACAGGCGGGACAGGGCACGGAATTCTCGTCGAAAACGAGTCTGCGCCTCGGCCACGTCGTCCAATGGCAACAGCAGCTTCATGGCGCGCGTGGAGTCGTCACGGACGTCGCGCACCGCGATGACGCTCGCCATGCCTCCTCGTGCAACACGATGGAGAACTTCGTATTCGCCGATGCGGTCTCCGGTGGACACGCCGCCAGCGCTGTTTGGAACCTCGTTCAATGGCATTGGGGGCCGTGCGTCTCCGGTTGAGCCGTTCGATGGACAGGCCTGGTCCTACCCCTCGCGCAGCAAGGCACTATAGTGCAGATAATTGTAGCTGACCGGATGGTCGGCGTGAGGATTGTCATGCAGCTTGAAAGCTACGCCTGCACCGATGCAGGGCCTGTCCGCGAACAAAACGAAGATTCGTTTCTTGTAGATAAGGAGACCGGAATCTTCGTTGTTGCTGATGGAATGGGCGGACACGCCGCCGGGGAAGTCGCCTCTCTGATGGCCGTGGAGACGATTCACAGCATTCTGGTCGGACGCGAAGACCCAGACGAGACGCGTTTGGTGCGCGACGTTGAAGAGATCGATGAATCTGACCGCCTGCGCGAGCGCTTGCGCTACGCAATGAACCAGGCGTCCATTTCGATCCGTCGCGAATCTGAGAGCCGTCCCGAGACCCGCGGCATGGGAACCACGGTGGTTGTGCTGGTGGTCGAAGGTGACCATGCGCACCTGGCTCACGTTGGGGACTCCCGTGCCTATCTGTACCGGAATGGTCGCCTTGTGCGGCTCACCCGGGACCACAGCGTTGTGCAGCAAGAGATCGACGCCGGTCGTCTCACCCCGGAGCTGGCGCGTCTCGTGTCGCGTCGTCACGTGCTGACCCAGTCCGTTGGCTTTCACGGACCTGTTGAGCCGGACACCACAACGCGCATCTTGGAGCCAGGTGACCTATTCATTCTGTGCTCGGACGGCTTGACCGACCCCCTCGATGACGACTCCATCGCCGGTATCATCGCCAACACCGCCTTCGAGTTGCTCGCGGACAAGCTCACTGAAGAGGCTCTCAAAGCCGGCGGTGAAGACAACGTCACAGTGATGGTTGTTGGCGTTCAGTGAACCTGCGTGTTGATGTCAGCGACCTACACGCGCTGATCGCTCTGGTGTGTGGCGGCGTGTCCGTGCTGTTCACCTTGGGGTGCTTGGTCGGAGCCATCAACGACAACGGCAAGGTCATGCCCATCGCCATTGGCGGGGCCATTGCGGTCGCCATGTGGTGCGGCCTGTTTGCGCTGGTCCTTCGTGGGACTCTGTTCACGCGGGTGGCGGCAGCGCTGGGCTTGGTGGGGGCGTCCCTGGCGGTGGGGGTTGGCAGCTGTGCGGCCGCGATTCACTGGTAGGTACCTGCACTGCGCTTCAATACCGGGGTGACAGGATGCCATTGCCTAGACGACGGCATTGGCGTCTGTGGGAGGCGTCGTGTCCGGTTATGACAGAAGCCATCGAGGGGATGTGATGCGCTTATTTACCGTGCTAACTGGATTATTTGTTGCATGTGGGCCATCCTCGGATGTACGGACCTCACAAATGGAGCAACCCATGCAGTCAACCGTGACGCAGGCATTGAAGATGAGTGGTGACGCTGTTGTAGTAGAGCGGCTGGAGGACCAATCCAGTCGTGTGCGGCGTCTCGATGCAGGTGGTGCGGAGGCTTGGTCCAGCCCGGTGGAAGGACAGGTGAATCTGGGTCTTGGCGCTTTGTATTCTGGCGTTGACTCGGTAGTTGCGCTCTCTGCCGACGCAGAGACGATTCGGGTCACTCAGTTGTCCGCTGTCTCTGGAGCTAGTGACTGGTCTGCTACGATTCCCGCCACCCTTGTGCCGGGTTCGACAGGGCTACCGGCGACGGTTGCAGGTTCCTCCATGGCTGTAATCGTGGCTCAAGAAAGCTCAGTTTGGGGTGTTGACCGGGCGAACGGGGTGGTGTGGTCACACGAAAACTTGCCTGTGGATGGCGCATCTCGGCGTGTGGAGGCCATTGGACCATGGGTTGCCGCTCTGGATACACAACGTTTGCGCGTTTGGAGCGTCACGGGCGAGTCGGTGCTGGATGAAGCTACTTATGCGAACGCGCAGGTCGTGCTTGCTGACCGCGTATTGTGGCGAGGGACCGACCGCGTCAGCCGAGGTTGGACCCCTCAATCCGGAGCGCAGACCATCGAGCTGCCGGGTCGGCTTCGTCCTGGAGGTTGGTCGCTGCCGGACGGCTCGGTGGTGGTTGCGCTGCATGGCGTTGACGGTGGAATCGCCTTGGCTCGCATTCAACCCGACCTTTCTCTGGCATGGGTCTCTCCGGTTCAAGGGGAAGGGTTCGTAGGAGAGGGGACGGCGTCGACTGGGAGTGGTCGCGTTCCGTTTGTCGTTCAGGCGGAGGGCGGACAGCATCGTGTGGTCGCCGTGAGCGTGGCGACAGGTGAGGTGACGTCGGGTGAAGCGGTACGTCTTCCTTCATTGATTGATATGGAGCGTCGCGGTGGGCCGGCGCTCGCTGGTCTTGTTGGTGATCGTCATGCGTTGGTGCTGTCTTCGGAGAGCGTGGTGGCGATGTCTTCCGAGCCTGTTGCGGGGCTGAGCCTCTATGGTGAGCGCGTCACAGTGTGGAGTACGACCGAATCCACGTTTCAGCCACTTCTACAACCCGGTGATCCCTCCGTTTTTGGATGGAACATTGCCGACTCTGGCGAATAAGATTACCGTTGGGGAGGTGCGTTTCTCATCGCATCATGGAGGTTTGTATGGGTGGTCCAGGTCAAGAGGTGGCGCCGCAGGTCGCGCCCGTTCAAGAGCCAGCAACATCACGGTTTGAAGACGCAGGCGATGCCTACGACCAGATTCAACCCTTCCTAGAAGCTCAGTTTGACTAACGTGAAAGCGGTATTGACTACATCTGCAATGAGCTAGGCAATGTCGACTCTCCGTCGTTGGCCGAAAGCCTGCTCAAGTCCGGACTGAAGATTGGTTTGGGAGCCGCCGCCGGTGCTCTTGGTGCTTCCACAGGAGGGCTGGGCTGGGTGGCACTCGGTGCGATTGGAACCGGCTTTGCCGTCGGAAGCGAAATCGTAGATGCGGTTTTCAGCGGAAATAGCGCGCCTGGGGGCGTCGAAGGCTACCGCCTCGGCCGGAAGAACACCCTGTTTGACATGAAGGCTCGTGAAGGTTCGAAGCTCCGTGTTCAGTTGAACAATGCAAGCCCGGAGCAGTGGGACCAAGCCTACACCGACTACCAGAACAACCAGCGAAATGTCGGTCTCCAGCAGTTGGAAAAGAACTCCACCTTGGACGGATGGATGAACGCAATGAGCGCGACTCATTCTGGTACCGGTGGTTCGATCGGCGAAGGCAGTGAGGGCTCGTTGGACGCCACCACGGGTCGTCTGTACATCTTTGGGCGGGTTTCGCGCGACAGCAATAATGAGAACGTCTCTATACAGTTGTACTCTGCGCAGATGGATGGTTTGGACAACAATGAGCTGCGCAGTGAATACCTGGGTCGGTCAATCGGAGATATCGGTTGTTTCGTAGACCTACACTTGCAGAGCGGAATGATTGCCGGCGCGCTGATCATGAACTCTGGTGGCGACCAGATTGGTCTTCAGGGATCTGACCTGTTCAAGATGCAGGTTGCCTGGATGTCGACTGAAAACGATGGTGAGTCCTTCTCCCGAGAGAATGCCCCGCCAAGCCAGTGGACCGAAGGCGCCAATCGCATCAAGGGTATTCTAAACAATAGTCCGCTCCGTAGCTTTGGCCTGTCCAGCATTGATGGTGGCGGTGGGCTGGGCATCTTCAACTAGTTTTGCCGGCTACCTCTCCATGGAAGCGCACCGCCCGCGGGGTGGTGCGCGTAGCAAAGACGGCGGACGAGATCTCTCGGGTCGCTGCGGCAACTGCGGCATTGGACGCATTGGCTGGAGTCGACGGGGTTCCGATTCGCTTCGAATCCCCTCCAGACCGTCTCGAGCGAACCTTCGTTGAGGGGCTGACCCTTGCCGAATGGCTGGCCGGTTCCTCACCCGCGGACCGCGTGAGGGTCGCCTCCGACTTGGTGCAGATTGTGCAGCGCATTCATGCGAAGGGCGTGGCGCATGGAGACCTATGTCCAGGTAATGTGGTGGTGACCCCTCGGAGTGTCGCGCTCATTGACTGGGAGTGCTGTCGTCTAGCTGGCTTCGCCCACTTTGGAGCGACTCCAGGCTACGCGGGTATCGAGCATTCCCCATTTCCCGATGCATTTTGGCTAGATCGACGCAGCGATGTTCATGCGCTCGGAGTCTTGTTGGACCTTGTATTGAGGGGGCATGCTCCGCCGTCGCGCGCCATGCAGTTCGAGCGGGCTGTTCGGCTGGGGTCAGCGTTGGGTCCTGCACTCACCGGCACCGACCTCACCGCGTGGCTCGACGCTATGACGCACCCGTTCCGCTCCCGTCGTCCGGCTTCTCTGGACGGTCTGCTGGTCGTGGTGCAAGGCGGTTCGGCCCCCGTGCCGGCTTCCGCGGATGTTGAGGTGCCGCCGGAGCTGCAGGAGTTGACCCAGAGTCTATTGGGCGTTGAGGAGTTGATCCCTGAGGTTGCGGAACCGCAGAAGGCGCTGATTGAACCTTTGCAACGAAGCGTTCAGCTGCGTCGACAGGCGGATTCTGAGGGACATTGGGAAGCGTTTTGGCTCGAGAGTCGGCATGGTCTAGTGATGCCGGCGCTTGCCAGAATGAGGTCTGGGGAACCGATAGAGGCTGCCTACCTAGCACTTCGTTTCGGTGCTGTGACTCTGGCACGAGAGCTTTTGGAGGGGCTTGTGCTGCCCGAGGACCCCGTTGCATGCGCGGTTATGGCTGCTACGGATGCCGCTGCCGGCAACACCGCGTCCTCCATGCGCTTGTTGGCTACGGCACTGCGCGGCGAGCGTCCTCGCCGTCGAGGGGCGTCGGAAGTGTACTGGTGGAGTGTTCACCATGTCCTTGAACAGGCAGGACGACTCCGTGAGATTGGTCGCATCGCTAAAGCCTTGCCTCGGGACACTCGTGGCCGAGCACTGATGGCGCTAGTCGTCCCTCTGGAAGAACGATGCCATCGGCTCCGTCGGGCGCTTCGGCAACCACAAGACACCACGCTCCCCACGGACCGCTTCGGTCGCTACGCTCTTCAAACCAGCGCAGAGGAGGTCGGTATGCTTACCCTTTGGGCTGTGCTTGTCCAAGCAGCAACGGGCCACTGGGGTGCCCATTTTGAGGGAGCGACAACGGCGGTCAAGCTGGCTGCAGAGACCGCGGGGTTGTGGGAGCTTGCTCAGGACGCCGAACGCTTGCTATCTGCTTCACAGCTGGACCGTCGAGTCGTCGCGAAGCGGCTGTTGCAGGAGGAGGGTTCGGTCGACGGACCGCAGATGGCGCTGCCCGCTTGGGCTGTGGATGAACCGGAGTTGCCACTGCCTGCCTGGGCTGGGGATGAATCCGACGTACCGCAATCCACCACCGAGGAGTCGCGAGCCGGCAAACCTATCGAAGACGCTGCGGTTGATAGCACTGAAGGTATTGCCGGTGAGATGGCACGGGCGGTGGCCTTGGTAGGTGCTGGAGAGTTTCAGGAGAGCCTAGACACGTTGTTTCAGGCCCTACAACGTGCTCCCCGAGACGCGATGGTCTGGACGTTGGTTCTTCAAGTGTGCGCCGCTCTCGTACCCGAAGCACCTGCGACTATGCGACGTGGCCTGACGTCCCTATGCGATAGTTTGCGTATAGCTGGTATGACGTCTGCGATGCTTGCTCCTTGGTACATGCAGGCGGATCGGTTGTCTGGAGCGCCGCAAGCAGCATTGTTGCGACTCAACGAGACCCGCAAGCTTCGGACCATCTCGGCGGGTGAGTGGGCTGTGGCTGCGGTGTGCTGGCAGGACGTGGGGCGAGAAGACTTTCAACAACAGGCCATGGCGGAAATGCGCCGCGCTCCGGTGTCGCCCTAGGGGCGCTTCAAACTCTAGCAACCACTAGTTTGCCTGGGGGGCATAGTATTGACCGGGGATTGAACCATCCCCTTCAACGATGACGATGCCTCCACCACGTGGATGGACTGCGGAATCCATCTGCTCTCCTCCAGCTAGGGTGATCTTCATTGTCACTGCCTCTGCCACATTGATAACTTCGTACGTTCCTTCTAGGGTGATCTGCCCCATTGTGAAGCGATACGCGCCGTCGGCGCCGAAGTGCAGCACACTTCCCTCGTAGATGGGCTCCGTTGCAAGCTCACCGGCAGGATCTTCCGCATGGATCCAGGTGCCGTGGATGGTCGATTCATTGACCATCGGGGCCTCCTGTTGGGCAGCAGGCGTTGGTGGGTGAGACTTGGTACACGCATGCAATACAAGAGCAGCAGCAAGGATAGTATGGCTTGGACGCATGGTGTGGCTCCAGTGTAGCGAGGTCATAGCACGCACGGCGATTGGGGCCGAAGGCTGTGCGGAGCAGCTGCAACGGGGTTCATACGACCCGTGTCGGAGTGGCTTTCGGCTCGGCGCTACAGGCACACCACGGGGTTCATCGCCCACGCTTCGTCCCCGCCGTCTAAGGCCATGTAGAAGGTTCCCAACTGTGGTGTGAGCACCCAGGACTCATTGAGGAGTTCGACGTGGACCGCCCCGTCCTGCACAGTCCAGGTACCGGTCTCGACCTCCGACGAACCCATGAGGTTTACGGCCACAACATCCGGTTCCTCGAACGACAAGGTCCGTGGAACAATGGGGTAGTACACCTGGGTCCACGCGGGATGTGCGGCGAGCATGGCGCGAATGCCGTCGTCGGTGCTGATGTCGACGTCTTGGGCGAAGACCCAGCGTCGACCAGCATCACTTGAGCGAATCGCTTCAAACTCGGGCTCGGTATTCACTGCAGTTCGCGCCAGGATGGGGTCATCCGCCATGCCCGTGTTTAGGTGCTTGATGACGGTGTACAGAGGGCTCTCGAAGTCACAGGCGTCGTCGTCAACCGAGGCGCCTGCGGCCCTTGCAGCGATGAGCCAGGCTGGGGTGGAGTCTGCGGCCTCCACAGTTTCGAGGGTCTCGACGGGCGGAAGGGCGTTGTTACCGCCGCAGGCGAGGGAGATGGCCAGGAAACCCATGAGCCCAAGGATAGGTTTGTTCATCACGCCTCTTGATTAGCTGGGGGGCATGGAAAGCCCGTGGCACGTTGCATGGACGCATCGTAACGGAGATGCTGTGTTTCTCGAAGTTTCTGCCGGCGACAAGGCCTGGGGAAGGTCACCATGGAAAGTTTCCTTGACACTGACAAGCAACCTTGTCATATAGTAAAGATCACTTGACATAGGAGTGGACATGGCAACCGTCGGATTTAAAGAAGCGAACCGTAGATACAAATTAGTGTTTTGGCCGATGACCGTGCTGTACTTGGTGGTGGTGCTCGGTACCTCGTGGTTTGTTGCGACTGAGACGTCGGCACAATGGGTTCGCGTGGTTTGTGCCTTGGCCACTACGGCCCCAGTGCTAGCGATGTTGTGGTCCATCATTCGTCATACGGACGAGACGGATGAGTACACGCGCATCAGACAGCTTCGTGGACTGGCAGTGGCTGGCGCTGTCACTGCTGGAGCGGTGTTTATTGTGGGCTTCTTGCAGATGTTCGACGCGCTTGGGGCGGTGGATGTGTTCTGGTTTGGGCCGTTCTACTTTCTGGCGTTTGGACTCAATCGGTGTGCCGGTCTCTTTCGCAGCTCGGAGTGAGGGTCCATGAAGAACTCACTGAAATTGCTGCGGACGGAGCAGGGCTGGAGTCAGGCTCAGCTGGCAGACAAGTTGGACGTGTCTCGGCAGTCCGTCAATGCCATCGAGCGTGGAAAGTACGACCCCTCGCTTCCGCTGGCGTTCGCCATTGCGCGCCTGTTCGGGCGTCGTATTGAGGACATCTTTGATGATGAGGCGTCGGCATCAACAGACGCGCCATAGTCTTCCGGCTCAACCGTTGGAGGTCCAACCATGCTCGACCCGTCACTCATCGAACGCGCCTTCGGCCCGGCCCGCGCCGCCCTGTATGACGACCAGTTCGCACCCATCGGTGCCATCAAGGACCTCATCCACCTGATGGTCCGGGTTCAGTTCGCCCAACTACCGGACAACGCCCACATCCTAGTGGTCGGTGCGGGAACGGGGGCCGAAGTACGCGTGCTCGCTCCGCTGTTCCCGGGCTGGCGCTTTACCCTTGTTGACCCGGCTCCGGCAATGCTCGCAATTGCCCGCCGTCACGCTGAGGCCGAGGGGTTCGCGGACCGCTGCGAGTTCCACGTCGGCTACCTGGACTCTGCCCCCGCTGTCGAACACGACGCCGCTCTGAGCGTGCTTGTGTCGCACTTCTTGGCCGACGCTCGCGAGCGTCAGGACTACTTCGAACACATTGCGGAACGCTTGGTTGTGGGTGGGCTGCTGTTCAACGCCGACCTCAGTGCGGCGCCTGAGGACCCCGCCTACGAGTCGGTGATGGAGCTGTGGCTACGCATGCTAGAGCACGCAGGTCCCATCGACCGAGACGCCTACCGGGGAATCTTTGGACGCGTGGTGGCGGCACATGGTCCATCGCAGGTGCAGCGCATCATTGAGGCGGCGGGGTTCGTAGACACAGCGAACTGCCTACAGATTGCAGCGATTCGAGGATGGACTGCGCGGCGAGGGTGATTGTGACGGTCAGTAGCATATTACCGGGTCGGTGAACCAGCTGCCGTCCTGGCCCTCCAAGAACATTGCGTAGGCGAGGCGGGAGGGCGTGAGTGTGGTGGTTTGGCTAGGGAAGACCACTTCAATCGTACCATCGGTCAGGGTCCAGGTTCCCGTCTCATCGTCTGGTTCTCCGATTGGACCGGTAGCAGCCACGTTTGGCGGAGACAGACTCAGCCTGCGGGGCATGGAAAGGTTGAGATTTGTCCAGGTTGGATGGCCAGCCAGCATGGCGCGGATACCGTCGTTTGTGGTGAGGTCTGCCGCCCAGCTCGTGCGCCACTTCTGGCCCACTTCCGCCGTCCAGAGGACCTGCAGAGCCGGGTGTGTGTCGACGGCGATTCTGGCCCGCTCGGGGTCCGAGGTCATGCCAATGTTGAGGTGACCCAGAGCCCTATAGGTAGGGTTGTCCAATTCACACGGCTCGTCATTGGTGGCGGCCCCAGTGGAGATTGCGTCGGTAAGCCACTGCGGAGTGCTGCTGGTCTCCGGTGCTTCGGTTTGGGGGACGACAGTAGGCTCCTTACTACTGCTACTACACGCAAGTGAGAAAGAAGCGATAATCACACTGATAAGGCGGATATGGTTCATACGACTCTCATTTGCGTAGGGACGCTGTGGGGCAATGATGGACGCGAACGGTACTTGAGTCGCTGAATGGGGTCAACGTGCCTATTGGCGTCCCCCCACTCCTTGTACCGGTCCTACGGGTGCGTTGGTCTAGGGGAACGGCACCACAACATCCACATCCACAAACGCATCCGTCGCCAGCGACCGTGTCAGCTCCACCAAGCTCCGGTTGTACTCAGGACGCGCAAACCAGCGGGGGTCGTCGTCTTCGGTGATTTCGCGGAACACATCAACGGTGAACGACGCGTCGTCTCCGGTGATGGTGTAGGAGAAGACAGACTCCATCTCGACGTCTAGCGTGGCCTCGTCCAAGTAGGCCTGGGCGCGCACGGCGAGTAGCTTGCGCATCCACGACTTGGTGGTCTCGACGGCATCTTCTGGGGTGCCTTGAAGGGCGTAGTAGTCGGCACCGCGGTCGTCGCGGTTCTCGTGGGTCCACACGGCGCGTCGGCCGTCGGCGTTGACCTCGACCTGCACAATGGCGGGCGACTCAAAGGGCTGAACGGTGCGCTCTACCAGGCGGGTCTTGGCGTACTGCAGGGGACGCAACGAGCCATCGTCCACCAGGAAGATGCGGTCGCCGGTGCCCACGTAGCGGTCCTTGGCTCCGAAGGTCTCGCCGCCGACGTTGAAGACGGTCGGCTGGCCAGCAATGCTGACGGTCAGTGTGGCTTTGGGGTTGTCTAGGCCGAATGCCGCGGTGCTCGCACCCTCTGACAGGTCGCGCAGGGCGTACAGGGGTGAGAAGTTCTCCCACAGCTCTCGGGCCTGGGAGTTGCCCTTGAACGAGCGGGTGACGGTCTCGGTGGGGACCTCTGGTACGGGCTCTGTGTCCGAGTCGACATCGCTGTCTGCGTCACTGTCAGCGTCTGCGCTGGCATCGCTGTCTGCGTCGCTATCGGCGTCTTCGTCATCTGCAGGCATGGGTGCTGCCACAGCAATGGCGACCTCTTCGGTGATGGTCACCCAGAAGTAGTCGCCCTTGGCGTCGGTCTTCTGCTCAATGCGGACCGTGCCTTCGTCGTCTGCCCAGCTGACCGACTCCAGACTGGTGTCGGTTGCCACGAACATGGCGACTTCACCGTCATCGCGGACTTCGGTGGTGTCGGTGTAGACGGACCATGCCAGGGCCAATGACGCCAGCAGTCCGACTCCGAGTACGCTGACCTGCCTCATGACTTCCTCCTACGCACGTTGACCAGGAGGGTTCCGAACGCCAAGATGAGCAGCGGAACCCCCAGAATGGTGCCCCAGAACCAGGCTTTGTCGTCGTCTCGGGTGTGGCGGATTTCGACGTCTTCTTCGCGTTCGGTCTGACCGATGAGCTGGTCTTCGCCAACAAGCCATGTGGCGACGTCAGCGGCAAAGTCGATGTTCGCCTGCATGTTGTCGTAGGCGAGCTCACTGAACACCGCGACATCACCGATGACCACGGCGCGGAAGCCCTCTTCGCGTTCGACAGCGACGGCCAGGTCGAACACTTGGGTCGGCTCGTTGGCGTCTGGCTGGCGGTTGTTGTTGGTGTCTTCCCACGAGTCTGGGTAGCTGCGCACGAGCGTAGTGATGTCGTCATTGGCGGACGGCGACTGCTTGAGCGACAGGGCGGTGGGCAGGGCCAGCGGGTTGCGTGCGGAGTTGCGCGACACCGTAGAGGTGGCCGGATGCGTGCCGTAGCGGTTGGTCGCGACCAAGATGCGGTCCGCGATTCCACCGGTGTACACAATGTGAGCAGCCTCATTGGCGACGGGGAACTCTCCGGCTTCGAGGCCCAAGTAGTCCATGACCCGAGGCACCTGTGCTGCACCGGGGTCGAGAAGCAACAGCAGCGCGCCGCCGTCTTCGAGGTAGCGAATCAGCGTGTTCTCTTCTTCTTCGAACAGCGGAATCATGGGGGCTGCAACAACGACCAGAGCGGCGTCATCCGGCACAGCGACCGCCGAGCCTTCAGTGACACCCAAGGTCTCAACGCGGAAGTTGAGGTCTTCGAGGTCGCGCTTGAACTTGGACAGCTTGCGAGCAGGGTTGTCGCGCTCACGCCAGCTGGCTTCACCGTGGCCACTCAAGAAGTAGGCCACTTGGGCGTCGCTGGTGAGCTTGAGCAGGTGCTTGGTGACGGTTGCGTCGAGCTTCGCGAGCTTGCGCTTGGCCCGGTCCAAGTCGGTGCCAATCTGGAACTTCTGCGTGGAGTCCGCGGTGGATAGAACAACCCAGCCGTTGTCTCGAATCGCGTGCTCTTCGGCCAAGTCGGGCCGGACAGCGTTGTCCACGACCTGAACCGTCATCAGCCCGTTGGACGCGCCAGCGAGTGTTGTGAAGTACGGCTCAACACGGGCGCGAACTTCACTGCCGCCGCTGAAGTACAGCGTAGCGGTCACCGGTTCGGACAAGCTGCGTGCCACACCCATTGTGCGGGTTCCAACACCAGTGACGCGGAAGTAGCTGTAGTCGGCTTCGGTCGAGTATTTGTCCGCATTGGCGATGTAGTTGAGCGGGAACAGCAACGCGAGGGCGAACGCGGTGGACAGACCCGAGCGCAGTGCACGTCCGGGGGCGGCACCGGGAACCATGACCGGGTTCTCAGAGAGCACCATGTCCAAGAACATGGTGGGGAACAGGCCGCTGACCAGGACGAGGGGAACGAGTGCTTGGAAGGCGACGACCCAGCGCGACAGCGACTCGTCTGCAAGGCCGAGGGCGTCTGTCGCAAACGAGGTGCTCAGCGCGTAGAACATTAGGGATGCGATGGTCACGGCGGCCGTGACGATGGCGTACCGCTGTGCGTTCTTGCGAGACGTGTTGGTCTCGGAGAGCAACGCCTGAATGCGCATGCCCAGCGACGCAATGAGGACGACAACACCGACTCCGGTCAACACCCAGCGCATGCTGCCGTCACCGAACAACCGTTCGCCAACAAAGACGAATCCGAGTCCGGCGATGAGCGGCAGAGTGGCCGAGAAGCGACGGGTAAACAGGAGTGCTGCGCCCAGTGCGACTGAGATGAGCATGCCCGGAATGCGGGACGATGTCGTCGCGACTTCGGGATTCTCCAGTGCGTCGGCTGCAGCTTCAACGGCCGCATCGATGGCTGGGTCTTGGCCCATAGCGGCGAAAGCGACGCCCAAGGCCAGGAAAGGGAGAGAACGTTTGAGCCAGATCATCGGAATCGCCTCCCTTCCAGAATCCGGGTGGTCAGGAACAATGCCCCAAAGATGACCGAGCCGAAGAAGACCAGCTCGCGTGTGGGCATGCGTCCTTCGATGAACGGCATGTAGTTGTTGTTGTACATGCCAAAGCGCTCAACAATGTCCACGAAGGGAGGCTCGACCATGCTGCTGAGATTGAACCCAAGCAGGAACATTCCGGCGACGACCGCGCCTAGAAGGGCGGCAGCAACCTGGCTCTTGGTGAGCGAGCTGGTGAACACACCCAGAGCGGCAATCGCACCCGACATGCCGAGCATGCCGACGTAGCCGGTGATGATGTGGCCAATGCTGACCTTGCCATTGACGAAGATGAGGGCCGGCATGTAGGTGGACAGCGCCGCGAGCAGCGTGAGCATGCCCATGACGGCGAGCCACTTGCCAAACACAATCGAGCCGTCGCTGATGGGCGAGGTCTCAAGAAGTACGTCTGTGCCGTTGGCCTTCTCTTCCGAGAATGAGCGCATGGCGAAGAGGATGGCAGCGAAGTTGAACACGCCGCCCGTGGTGAAGAAGAACTGCTGGAGGACTTCGTGGCTCAGCCGTTCGCTGCCGTTGAGTCCGAACAGGTTGAACAGGATTCCAGAGGTCGTCAGGACGGATGCAATCACCACCCAGCCTTGGATTCCGTTGAGATTGGCGGACAGGTCCCGCTTGGCAATCCAGAGCACCTTCATTGTTCACCTTCCGTGAGGCCGAGGAAGATTTCTTCAAGCTCGTCCATCGGGTCATCGAGCAGTCGCAGACCGAACCCGGCGGCGACAAGGCCGGAGACGAGGGTCTCGCGGACGTCGCCGGTCAGGGTGATGCGGGCCTTGGCGAAGCCGTCTTTGGTCGTGCTGACGTCGTGCTCTTGAACGTCAATGCGTTCGGACAACCAGCGGTCCAGAGACGACGCTTCGCCGCGAACCGTCACAGCAACGCGGTGTGTGTTCAAGCGGGATGCCAGTGCAGCCTCGCTGTCATCTGCGACGAGCTTGCCTTCGTTGAGCACCAAGATGCGGTCACAAGTCTGGCTGACCTCTGTGAGGATGTGGCTGCTGACAAACACCACGCGGCCTTCACCGAGGGAGCGAATGACGGGCCGGAGCTCCGCGATTTGCTTGGGGTCCAGGCCACTGATGGGCTCGTCTAGGATGACGAGCTTCGGGTCGTGAAGCACGGCCTGAGCAATGCCAACGCGCTTGCGGAAACCGTGCGACAAGGTGCCAATCACCTGGTGTTCACGGCCCTGCAGTGCAGCGAGAACCATGACCTCGGGCAGACGCTTGTTGATGTCCGTGCTGGACATGCCCTTGAGGCGGCCCAGGTGAGTCAGGAAGCCTGTGACGGTCATGTCGTCATACAGCGGCGGTCGCTCCGGCAGGTAGCCGATGCTCGCCTTGAAGCTGTCTGTCGCGGTCGTGATGTCCACGCCGTCAATCGTGACGGTGCCACTGCTTGGGGGCATCAGCCCGGCAAGAATCTTGAAGGCGGTTGACTTTCCAGCGCCGTTGCGTCCGAGCAGGCCGACAATCTGGCCCGGCTCCACTGTGAAGGACACATCTTGAAGCGCCGGAAATGAACCGTAGTATCGGGTTAATCCGGTTGCCGTAATCACGTGTGAAGGCTCCGACAGACGAGAGGGGCGGCAGACGTAAGCCATGGGTGGTCCACGTCAAGACGCCAGTTGTCTGTCGTTGAACAGTGTCGTCGCTTCGACGAGTAGATCGGTCTAGTGAAAAACTGCCGTCCTTCGGGAGGTCAGAGGTCAGATATCAGAGGTCAGAGCGGGCTTCTTCGAAGCCAGCGAGTGTCCGAAGCTCCGCCTCGGCAAGCTCCAGTTTAAGGTGGGCGGACACTTCGACCGAGAACTCGAAATCACGAGGAAATGCAGGCGCGAAGCGTCTGTTCTGACTTCTGTCCTCTGACCTCTGACCTCTCGCGCTTCCACTCTCTCCGCTACGCGACACCCTAACCCCAGGACGGCGCCAGCTACAGTTCGACGTCCACCCACACCAACCGGTGGTCGGAAACGACGAACGGGAACGTGCCGACCAGCTCGAACAGGGGGTCGTCTGCGAGTGGCCAGAACACCTGCGCGTCCAAGACTTGCATGTCGTTGGACGGCAGCACGTAGTCCAGTCGCAGGTTGCCTACATCTGTGTCGCGGAAGTCGGCGGTGTCTTCGGCTGCGGGGCCGGTGTGTTCAGCGTTGACGCCGCCCTGGAGCTCGGCTTGCTCCGCGGCTCCTTCGCTTGTTGGAACGGGCTCACCAGCGACTCGCGCGTGACCAATGAGGTCGGAGATGGCGTCGCCGAGACTGCCGCCGTCGTTGGGGTCGTTGTTCAGGTCGCCCATGATGACGAAGCTGCCGTCGCCTAGACCGCCTGCAATGCCGTTGTCGTCCACCATCCAGCCGTCTGTGTCAGCCGACAGGTAGTCGGTCCACAGTCGAATCTCATCGTGGTTGCGCCGGCCATTGCGGTCTTCGTCGCCGTCGAAGGCCGGGGGTGTTGGGTGGCTGATGAGTACGTGAACCACGCTGTCTTCAATGAGCACGGGTACATCTGCATGGGTCTTGGACGACAGTCGGGCGACGTCGAGTGCGTCTTGGCTGTACCAGTCGGTGCCGTCGGCATTCTCGGGTAGCAAGGCGTCTGGCATCTCAGCCCACAACACCTCTTGGAAGGTGCGAATGTTGGCGGTGTCGATGGGGTAGGCCGACAGGAGAACCATGCCGTATTGACCGGGGTAGGTCCCGAATCCGAAGCTGTCTCCTGCGTAGGCGTTGGTTCCTATGCTGTCCACGACAGCTCCGCTGTTGTCGAGGTCCGCTCCCGATGCCACGCCGGTATTGACGGTTGGAATGTAGACATGGGGATAGTCGATGGGGTCGCGACCGTCTTGGGACACCGAGAGGAAGTTGTCCATCAGGCGTTGAACCGAGGTTCCGTCGGCGTCGTAGTCGAGCTCATTGAGCAGGACGATGTCTGGACGGACCTCTTGCAGGGTGGCCGCGAGAGCGATGGCCGGGGCGAAGGTCTCGCGGTTGAGCGTGCTTGCGACCTGACCCGCTGAGTTTCCGAAGAGCGACACATTGAAGGTCGCGAACCGCACCTGGACGGGGGCGGTGGTGTCGGAGTCCGTGTCGTCTATGGCGGTGTCATCCGTGCCAGAACAGGCTGTGAAGGACGCAAGAACGAGTGCGGGGAAGAGGCGGTTCACGGGGACTCCAAGGTCTGACCGAAGGGCAGCTCTGGCGGTTGTACGCCGTCGGACTCCCCGTCTAGCGTGGGGTGCTCGATGAGGGTGCGCATGGCGATGACACCACGCTCTCGGTGTTTGGCCGACCGCCTTGGGTTGTACCAGCGAAAGTGCGTCTTAAGGTCTTTGCGCAGGCGGAATGGGCGGATGCCACTTCGCGTCATTTCCACCAGGAAGGCGCGTGTGCCGTAGGTGCCGTACAAGTGGTCGATCTCGCTCCCGCAAGCCCGGAAGAAGAAGCCCCAGTGGGACAGCTGACGGGTCCGGTAGGCGCGACGTCCTTGAGCGGCTTCCATGGCACGACCCAGAGTGACGAAGTCGTCGTGGTCGGGGGGGCGTTCCCAGGCACCGGACCACGGGTAGTACAGATAGCCTCCGAAGCTGTGCAGGGAAGCGGCACGGGTGTAGCCATTGCGTGCGACCAACGCGTCGATAGCTTGGGTCTCCGGCTGGGAGAGTGGCTCCGCTGAGTGGCCGTAGTAGGCGGGGATTATCTTCTTCCACACCGCGGGGGGGTCGCGGTTTATGGCCCAGTCTCGGTTCAGGTCCACTCCGACTGCATTGCCCCGCCTGTACACCGTGCGGTCTAGGCGCAGGTCGTTCTCGACCTTGGCCCGACCATCGGGATTGGAGATGGGGATGACCGTGACCGCAACGTCTTGTGGAGGGGACTCGAGCAGCTCCAGCAGCAGGTCTACGGCGACGTCGGTGCCAATCCACTCGAGGGCGTGAAGATTGGCGAAGACAAGCACGCTGTGGTCGGCATCTTGGGGCTCTGGACCGACATGAAAGGCCCAGATGGGGACGCCGCGCGTGGACTCACCGATGGCTTCGACTCGGGCGACGTCCGGGTGGGCATCCATGGCCCGTCCAATCTCCCAGAAGGCTGCAGCTGACGTCCGATACGATAGAATGGTGTCGTAGTCGGGCTCGTTGCGCGGCTGGTCGCCGAGCCAGTCCCCGAAGGTCTGACCACTCGCGAGTGTTGCTGCCATCCAGATTGCCAGGAACACCGCGTCTCCGGGTCACGCACACTCAGAGAGTACCTCGGGGGGTAGACTCATGGGGGATGGGGGGCAAGAGCGAGCGTTCCACCCAACGCGTCCGAACTGAGCATTCCGCTAGTTCTTACCGTTGACGAGCCTGCGCAGCTGAGTAGGCAGCATGCTGACCTCTGTGACGTCGTCTGCTGCCAAGTCTACGACAGTAGGCTGCTCTTCGGGCATGACACGGGGAAGCCAGACGGAAAAACAGGCGCCATTGGAGTCGTTGGGTTCAAGCTCCAGGGAGCCTCCGAGCCCTTTGCAGGCCAGTGAGCTGACGTGTAGGCCGAATCCACTGCCCGTTGCTTTCTTGGTGAAGCCATGCTGGAAGACCTTGTTGTGGTCTTGGACGTCTACACCAGGTCCGGTGTCGGAGACGCGGATGCACAGCATGTCGTCCATGGCGATGGTCTCAATGCAGATCTCGCGGATGCCTGCTGTAGAGACCATGGCTTCGGCGCCGTTGCGCACCAGGTTCTCGAGGACTTGTACGACTTGATGTCGCTCCGTGATGAGAGTTGCCTGTGGGTCTCCGAGTATTTTCACCGTTACGCCGAAGGAATCCAGCTTGGGTCGGGTGAGCGGAAGAACGTCGTCGAGGATGGTCTGGATGCTGACGGTCTCCACGACTCCTCGGCTTCGTGCGTGCGCCTGCTGTGCGCTCACAACGTTGGCGACGTGCTCTACTGCACCGGCGAGACGTGCCATGTCGGCAGTCAGTGTTGTCGCATCCTTGGACGCCTTCCGCGCCATTGCGCGTAGGAACTTCGCTACTGCGGCAGGCTCGGCCTGGCCGGTCTCTACAAGATTGGCGACGCGGTGTAGACGGTCGATAGCCTCGGTGTTTGCAAGGCTGTTTCGAACAACCTGGGCGGTCACGCCGACGGTGTTGAGGGCGTTTCCGACGTTGTGCAGCACACCGGTGGCTATCTCCGCCATTCCGGCGACTCGTGCGGTCTGGACCACGCGGTCGTGGGCGTCCTGAAGCTCACTCTGAGTGGTCTTGTGGCTTGTTATTTCGTTGGTGAGCTCGTCTTGCCGTACTTCCAGGCGTTCCAAGGCGCTTTCGTATCCATTGGACGCCACATCTCCGATGACGTAGGTCGCGATGAACAAGGCCAGGACGTTGATCAGCGTCTCGCCCTTGGAGTCCGGCGGCATCCAGGGCTCGTGTAGGAATCCGGAGATGTCGAGCTGGAAGTAGGCAAGCGTTGCTCCACCTACAATCATGGTGGCGCCGATACCGCTTCGACTGTCACCCAGACTGCGCGCCATTAGCAGCGGCACGACCAACCACGGAAGCGACGACAGTGGCGATGCCTGGGCGAGAGTGATGGGAAATACGACGGCCATTGTGGCCGGGGCCAGGAGCACAGCCCACCATCGCATGGGGAGGCCGAGCCAGAGTGGAATCGGTA
The DNA here is from genome assembly GCA_913061235.1 of uncultured Pseudomonadota bacterium. Lineage (GTDB taxonomy): Bacteria > Myxococcota_A > UBA796 > UBA796 > CAJXTB01. The sequence goes on from CAJXTB010000006.1 coordinate 67,567, forward strand.
GCAATACAATCACGGAGATTCCGAGAACCGTGATCGGGAGCCCGATGATGCTTCCTTGGCTGAACAGCGGGTACAGGCCGATCAATGTAGCGATGCTACCGACAATCGTGCAAAACCGCAGTCCCAGGTAGAGTTTTCGCAGGGACTCTTCATCGTGGGTCAGATGCGCAGGCGCGGCGCGTTTTAGCCATCTCTGGAGCGAGGGAACCTCCGTTCTCCTCATCGGACCTATTTGGCAAGTCTGGAGAGCAAAGCCCCAACAAGTGTCAGGTCGCTGACATAATCGCTAGAGTTCTCTCAAGTATTGTCCCTGCGGAACCGTCTATACGGAGGGATGCTAGAGCGTCTCCTCGGGTGGATCCTATGTTGAGGATCGCCACCGGTTTCCCGCTGGAATGGGTCGCCCGTACGAATCGATAGCCACTAAACACGGTCAAAGAACTCCCGACCACCAACAGCGCTTCAGATTCATCCAGCAAGGTGTGACCGGCGTCTACGCGGCACCGGGGGACGTTCTCGCCGAAGAACACGACGTCGGGCTTGAGGGCCCCACCGCAGTCGACACAGTCTAGCGGCACAAAGCTGCTGTACAAGGTGCTGTCTACGTCGGCGTCGCCATCGGGTGCATGGGCCGCTGCGGTGCCCTGCCAGTGCGGGTTGGCGACGGCGAGTCGGTCTTGCAAAACTCTGCGTGATGAGCGCTGTCCACAGCTCAAACACACAACATCTGCAAGGCGGCCGTGTAGCTCAATGACTCTGTGGGAGCCTGCAGCTCGGTGCAAGCCGTCCACGTTCTGAGTGACCATCCCACTCACCATGTGGCGCCGCTCAAGCTCTGCGAGGACGAGATGTGCTGGGTTTGGCCTGGCACTGGCCACGCGCTTCCAGCCTACAAAGCTGCGTGCCCAGTAGCGCTGGCGCCACTCAGCATCGCCCACAAACTGCTGAAATCGAATGGGATTTCTGGCCCGACGCCGGGTCTCTGGCCCGCGGTAGTCGGGAATTCCTGACTCGGTGCTGCATCCGGCACCGGTCAATACCGCCACCCGTCGCCCGGTCAAGAACGCAGCCAGCTCCTGCGCATCAGCCATGGAGCTTCTTGGCAAAGACGAAAGGCGCGAACGGAATCAGCGAGGCGACAAAGCCAAGCGCGGTCTGTGCCCAAGACCACTCATACACGCGTGCCGTGCTCCACAGGGCAATGATGTAGGTGAACACCATGACCCCGTGAATCCAGCCGACGACCTGGGTCGCCTCTTCAATGCCCAGGCCGTACTTGAGCGGCATGGCAATACCGAACAGGGCAATGAGCGACAAGCCTTCGGCGACAGCCACCGCAGTGAACCATTGGCGAGTCATGGGGTCACCTCGATGGTGTGCTCAGTGTCGGCAGTCTTTATCTTGGTGCCACCAATCTTGTAGGTCATTGCACCGGTTCCAATCGCCAGCGCGCCAATCGCGACAACCGCTGGAATCCACCGCATTGCGCGGTCACGCTCGACCGACCAAACAGTGACGGCGAGGGCTGAGAGGGATGAGAGCATGGTCACGCTAATCCATGGACTTCCCAGTGAAATCCCCATTTTCTCAGCGGCTTGGTAGCCGAATACCCAGGTGAGCACAAATCCTGGTGTGGCCATCCAGTAGGCCGCCCGTTGGCGGTCTTCTAGGCGGCTGCTGGTGAAGGCGCTCAACGTGCCAGAGACCAGTAGAAACAGTGCAATCCACTTAAGGAACCGCAGCGTGATGATGTCCAAAACCACTCCCTGATGCGGGAGCCTATCGCGAATCGCCAAGAGGTCGATGCAGCCGGCCAGTGCGGTGGCTGCCGAGTGACTAGCGCACCTCTTCCACCAAGACATTCGTGTAGTGTTGGGTCCCATTCACACCCGACATTAATGAGGCGCTTCCACTGATATGGTTGACGTCATGCGAACCGTTGACGATGACAGTGCTGTCGTACGACCGGTAGTAAAACCGCGTCTGCACGCTGAAGTCTGTCGTTTGGCCGGGGTCGATGAGCAAGCTGTTGCTGTAGCTGCCGATAGCGTCGTCCCCGATGTTCATGACGCCGCCATCATATCCGCTCGAACCCAGGCTTTGCCAGGTTCCGCCATTGAAGCGTATTTGGGGTTCAATGTAGCCACCGCCCCACGAGCCGCTGTTGTTGCGCATGGGAACTTTGTAGGTCAAACGAACCTTAGATCCTGCACGAAAGCCACTTATGGTGTTGAACGTTGGCCCACCTGTCCAGCCAGTTCCAATGTTGCGAGTGCTTGAGTCCACCTGCACGTTGGCAACGGGTGGGCTCTCCATGGCAATCCTGTTGGGCATCGCGAAGTCGGAGGTGGCGCCAACGGTAGGCGAGTAGCACGAGCCGTAGCGCATGGAAGCGTAGGCAGCGTTTGACGGCATTACAAAGTCTGAACCGTTTGTTTCGGAGATTTGCGCGTCTGGGCTGCCGTCGTTGTTCGCGTCTGGAGTGCCATGGTGCAGCAGGCGGCCCGTCCAGCGGGCCCAGCCGCTGTCGTTCTCACCCGACTTGAAGTAGGGGTTGCTCAGGGCGCCGGTGCTGATGCGGTCCATGTTCTCGTCATACAGATGGAAGCCGAAGTAGTTGTCCATGTCCGCTGTGTCGGAGCGAATCCAGAGGCTGAACTCGTAGTTCTGCGATGAATCGACAGCCTCGGGAGTGGTTCGGGCCCAGTTGAAGCACCCGGCACCGCCAGTGTTCACGGAACGGTGTGCGTAGCCGTTGATGGGGGTTCCTGGAGCCTCGCTTCCCGGCAGGTCCATCGCCACCAGGCTGGGTTGCTGGAGGTGGCCTTCGAGGACGATTGGGGTGATGGTGTCCGTGGCGAGCACAGAGGCAGCGATGGCCTCCCGAGGCCTTAGGTCTGCGGCATTGTCGATAGAGATGCCCAGATACAGGCTCGTGGCGCTCAAGACCGTTGCTGGGAAGGGTGTGTCGTCACCTAGGACAACCGCGTAGTAGCCGTCGGCCATGGATGCAGCGTTGTTCTCGGACCACAGGGCCGCGGAGCTTCCGGCTTCATCGGTGTACAGCGAGAAGGTCAATGTGTGGTCGCCGTTGATGGGCGAGCCTGCTGTGTCGATGAGCCGTCCCTGGCTGGTGAGCGTTGTTGGGGCGGCGGTGGCGAGAGCAGGAATGAGAGCGGCCAAGCCAATCAGGCGAATCATCGAGGACTCCGAGCGTGCAGTGGTGATGCATTTTACACGTGCGGGTCGCTTGTAGTACGACAAAACCCGCGGTTATACGGGTCAGCGGCGTCTACGCACCAGGAAGACCAAGGGCAGTCCGAGCAGCAGCCATCCGCTGGTTCCACTCGATGAACACCCACAGTCCGAATTACCGCCGCCTACGAATAGACCAGTGTCGACGCCGTCTGCGGTGTCGAGGCTTGGCGTATCTGTGTCGGGGTCCGGCTCTGTGTCGAAGTCGTCGATGGGCTCGTCGACGTCGTCGGTAGCGTTGTTCGGGTCGGTCTCGTTGACGAGCACTTCTTCGCCGTCATCCACGCTGCCATCGTCTGAGTCGCTGTCGACGGGGCTGGTCTCGTCTCCTGTCTCGGCCTCGCCGTCCATGCCTAGGACTTCCTCACCGTCGAGCAGTAGGTCCCCGTCAGTGTCGTCATTGTTCGGGTCGGTCTCACCGGAGCCGTCCGTTCCGGTGTCTCCAATCACGTTGTCGACCGAACCGTTGCCGTCCGCGTCTTCTTCACCGTCGAGCAGGCCATCTTCGTCTGTGTCGTCGTTGTTCGGGTCGGTCGTGCTGCGTGGGTCCTCGTCGAACCCGTCGACTCCGACTTCGACCCCGTCATTGACGCCGTCTTCGTCTGAGTCCAACAGCAGCGGGTCGGTCGGTGCCCAGTCAGCTAGCGGGCCGGTTCCGAGGACTTCGTCGCCGTCGTTGATGCCGTCACCGTCGCTGTCTGCGACCTCTGGGAAGGTGCCGGAGACGTTCTCTTCGTACCAGTCTGACAGGCCGTCGTTGTCGAAGTCTGCAATGTCGTCTTCGGGATTGTTCGGGTCGGTCGCGTCTTGGATGACCTCGGCACCGTCGGTCACGCCGCCGTCGTCGGAGTCTGTGTCCAATGGGTCGGTGTCGTCTGCGGTGCCGGCAATGCCGTCGGCGCCGTCGCGCTCTTGGCCGTCGAGTAGGCTGTCTCCGTCTGTGTCGTCGTTGTTGGGGTCGGTCTCGCCGCTTCCCATTGAGCCGAGACCGCCAATGGCATTGATGGTCTCGCCGTCTTGGTTCGCGTCCTCCTCACCGTCTAGGATGCCGTCGCTGTCGGTGTCGTTACTGTTTGGATCGGTGGAGGTGGACGGGTCAGCGTCACGGCCTTCGACGCCGGCCTCAACACCATCGGGAATGTCGTCGCCGTCGGAGTCGACCACCAGCGGGTTGGTGGGGGCCCAGTCTTCCAGGGGACCCGTACCGTTGACTTCTTCACCGTCCAACAGGCCATCGCCGTCTGTGTCTGCCACGAGGGGATTGGTCATGGATACGGTCTCTTCGAACCCGTCGGTGAGGCCGTCATCGTCGGTGTCGATGTTGTCGTCTACGCCGTCGTTTGGGTTGGTGAAGTCGGTGTTGAGCTCGGTGCCGTCATCTACGCCGCCGTCGTCTGTGTCGGAGTCGAGGGGGTTGGTCGGCTCTTGGGTGAGTGTCTCTTGACCGTCCGTCAGCGAGTCATCGTCTGTGTCTCGGTTGTTTGGGTCGGTCTCGCCGCTTCCTTCCGTCCCGGTGCCGCCTAAGGTGAACGCCGTTGCGCCGTCCTGGTTTGCGTCTTCTTCACCGTCTGACAGCTGGTCGTTGTCGGTGTCTCGCTCGTTGGGATCGGTGGTGCTGTTGGGGTCGGTGTCGGGCTGGAAGTCGCCGTCTGTGTCTGGGTGTCGGGTGGTCAGGCCTTGCTCTAGACCATCGAAGAGACCGTCGTTGTCGGTGTCGGCCAGTGTGGGGTCGGTGATGGTTGCGTTGGGACCGTAGCCGCGGACCTCGTCGCCGTCGGACAGGCCGTCGTTGTCGGTGTCTCCGTCTAGGGGGTCGGTTCCAATCACCCGCTCTTCTGCGGAAGGAAGGCCGTCGTTGTCGTCGTCTGGGTCGAGCGCATCCGGGATATCGTCGTCATCGGAGTCTGGGCCGTCGTCCGCGCACAGTCCACCTTCTTCCCAGTCCAAGCGGCCGTCGTTGTCCGAGTCCACGGGTTGTGCGGCTATGAGCTGGGTGCCGTCCAGCGGGGCGAAGGGGGCTCCGGTCGGGCCCAGACCCGTGCAGGATGAGCTGAGTCCGCCAAGGTCGTCGCAGCTGACGTTGTTGAAGCCGTCTACGTGGCCCGAGGCCATGACAATCTCGAGCGGGTCGATGCCACAGCTGTGGTTGGTCGTCCACTCTACGGTGATGGGGTAGGCGCCAGGCTCTTCGAAGGTGATGTGGTCGAAGTGTTTCCAGTCACCTTGGGCCCAGCCGAAGTGCCAGATCTGAACCCCGCCAACGGTGACGCGAACGGTGTCATTGCCAATGGCCCCGAGGGTCCACAGAACGGGCTCGCCAGGCGTTCCAGTGACGTTCAAGACGCCTTGTAGGCGGGTGACGGCGTGGCTCGTTCGGGTAGTCGTCGGCCACTCAGCGCCGCCGGCGAAGTTGCCTTGGGCGTTGCAGGCGGGGGTGTGGATTGCGACGTCTATGGTGGAAAGCGCGGCTGTGACCTTCTCAGTGACGTCGGGTCCTTCGGCGTCCATGGCATCTAGGAAGCTCTGGGTGTCGTTGACATCATGAACGTTTCGAGTGGTGTTGATCTCGGCCCAGTCGCCACACAGTCCAGGCAGAGCTGTGTCCATGAAGGCGTCAGTGACGGGCTCTCCGAGGCTGCCGGATGCTGGAATTGTAGTTCCGGCAACAGCGGTGGATGAGGCGATAACGGCGAGCGACGCTACGGTGATGCGCATGATTGAACCCCTGAACTCGGTCGCAGTTAATCATCTTGGCGGGCGACTGGCTATGAACTTGCCCTGTCAGTCTCTGTACGCGACATGGTCCCGGCGTCTGTCGCTGGTATTTTCCTCAGAGGTATTCTCTACGACCACCTCGTATAGGATGGCCTGCTTTCCCTCCTGCTTTCGCAAGATACGACCCAAGCGCTGCACATGCTCTCGAACGGTGCCTGTGCCGGACAACACAATGGCAATGTCTGCCGCCGGTATGTCCACGCCTTCGTTGAGCACACGTGACGTCGCCAAGACCCGCAGGCTTCCCTCTGCGAAAGCGCTCAACCACCGGCGCCGTTCCTTGACGTCTGTGTTGTGGGTGATGGCGGGCACCAGGAATGTTCGGCTGATCTCGTACACGGTGGCGTTGTCGTTGGTGAAGACCAATACGCGGCCGTCGCGATGCCGTCGCAGAAGCTCGTCTAGCATGCGGAGCTTTGCAGGTGCACCCTGGAGTATCTCGCGGGACCGACGCCATGCCTTCATGGACGCGCGCCCACGCTTGCTTCGACTTGCCGCGCGTAGGTAGTTGTTCCACCCGTTCTGGCCGCCGAGACGAATGCCTTCGTCGTCAATGAAGCTGCGCCAGACGCGGCGGGCTTCGTCGTATGCGATTCGGTCATCATCGGACAGGTCAACGGTGATGCGTTCTGTTCGGTAGGGAGCCAAGAAATCACCGGCTAGCTCCGTGATTTCCTTGCGGTAGACGACGGGTCCGACCAGCTCAAACACGCGTTCGTGCTCGCCGTCAGGACGCTCCAGGGTCGCGGTCAGACCGAGTCGGAATGGGGCAATGCAGCCGCTTGCAGCGAACTGAAAAGACCGGCCCGGAAGGTGATGAACTTCGTCGAAGACAATCAGCCCGAAGCGATTGCCGTAGCGCTCCATGTGGAGGTGGGCCGAGTCGTAGGTGCTGACGGTGAGGGCATGGACTTCGTGCACACCTCCACCGAGAATGCCGACCGGGTCTCCGAAGGCCCGGCGTAAGCCGTCATACCACTGACCCACCAGGTTGATGGTTGGCGCAATGACCAAGGCGTTTCGGTTCGCATCCGCAATCGCGAGCTCGGCTACAAAGGTCTTGCCGCTACCTGTTGGAAGGAGAACAGTGCCGCGTCGGCCGTTGGCTTTCCACGCCGCCAGCGCCTCTGCCTGGTACTCGCGTGGTGTGCGGTCGGTGTGGTGGTGGCGTTCGAGCGGCTCGTAGTTTCGCGCTTGGTCTTCGTAGGGGATGCCGCGTCTGTGCAGATCCAAGACCACGTCGAAGTAGCGGATGGCCGGTGCTCGGTGCAGGCCTACGCGTGCGTCGAATATAAACCCAGGCGGAACCTCGTCTTGTGGCCAGTTTTCGAGCAGCAGGGTGCCACGGTCAAAACGAAGGGTGCGCATTAACAGTCGGTAACACTGTGTCAGGGAACAGGACATCTGCGGCATACTTGGCTGCGTGGGTGGCCAAGCGCTGTACTCGGTGCCCTACACGGTCCGCGCGTCTTCCGTCACGCTGTCGGACCTGGTGCAGGTCTATGAGAGTAGGTCTTGGGGTCAACACCGTGAACCGAGTCCTAGTGTGTGGGCCTCACTGGCCGGCGTCGCGCTCAGGCACGAGGCGTGGGCGTCGAGTTCGTATTCCTGCGACGAGTAGGAACAAGACTGCCAGCGGGTTCGGACTCGTTGTGCTGTGGGAGCAACCCTGACTTACGTCGACGTTCGCCGTGTCCGAGTCCACATCCGTGTCCACCGCGGAGTCGGCGTCGGTTCCGGCGTCGGTTCCGGCCTCGGTGTCCGGTTCTGCATCCGTGTCTGGGTCAGGGCCTTCAATCACCCGAATCAGGTGCGGGATGGCCCGTCCAGACGGCACGTAGGCGGTGCCTTGTACAACCAGGTGGGCGCTGCTGCCGCCGTCGAGCATGATCTGCTGCGTCGCACCCCACCGAGCTAGCTCACCCTCGGCATAGGCTTGTGTGGCGAGCTTGCTCACGAAGAGCAGTGCTGTGCGGTGGGCGTTGTCTTCGGAGTCCATCAGGCCTAAGAAGGTGCGTGGAACCCAGGAGTTACGGCCCTTATTGGCGTCAACGGTGAGGGCGACAATCTGATTGTCGGGGTTGCTTGGCACGGTCAACGCGCTGGGGTCGGCAGCAACAATGTTTGCGCCGCCGTCATCCAATAGCCACAGCGCGAGCTGCTGGTCGGTGTACTCGGATGTTGTGCCGTAGCCAGGGTGGGTGTAGCTCGGGGTGCGCAGTCCAAAAGCGGGTGTGGTGGGGGTGACGCTCGCGGCGAAGAATGCACCATTGATGGTGGCGAACTGGCCTGGCACGGCGTGTGTGGCCCACCAAGTGGTCGCAGAATGGCGGTCTAGGGAGTCCCCAATCGGGTCAATGACGGACTCAAGGGAGGCGACATCTAGGTCCACTTCGACAACAAAGTCGGGTTCGCCGCCGTCTACGACCTGGCGCCACACAGACACGCCGCGTCCTTCCGTTACGAGGTCGTAGCCTGATGGGGCAGCGAGACTGGGCTGGGAGAGCAAGATCAGTAGGGTGAGCATGGGCGCAGTGTAGTGGATAGCGGGCTGGTTGCGGTATTTGAACGTGGGTCTCAGCGTCACAATAATGACGAACCACTCGTTGTCTTCTTGCATACCCTATACACCAGACTGACCGTCCGTCGGCTGCCTGCAGTGGCCGGAACGTCGCGTGCCCGTCCGAGTGCGCCAAGTTGGTGGTGGGTTGGGGCGGGAGATGGGCTGATGCGACCGTTCACCCCGCCGGCCGATTCCTTGTGAATAGGGGCATTGTTCCGTGCGAATTGCCGGGAAAGGGTCGCGGACCTGTCTGGGCGCAGTAGTGGCCTGTCTGACATGCTTTTGACTTGGGCTACTTCCACGTATTCTTGAGTCCTCAAGATGCGGAGTGCTGTGGAGATAGTCAGCTTGGAGGTCTAATGGTCGAGTGGTTCGGTGCTGCCGTTTTCTGGTTTCTGCCAGTAGACCCAGAACGTACGTCTGTGCGCACACGACGTCTGTTTCTCCTTGTCAGCCTCTGCCTCGCCATCAGTCCGTTCGCCGTGCTGTCCATGTTTGCCTACGTCAGCGTTGCGCCAATTGCGGTAACAATCACTTTGGTTGGGGGGTGTGTCCTAATGGTGGCCGTTCCTTTCGCGATCCGGTCCGGCCTCACAATGGAGAGCGCGGTAGCGCTCTGGAGTGTGTATTTGGTCGGCTCCTCAGCCACGTTTGCCGGGTTTTCGGGGGGCGGCTCTTCATCCGCCTTCGCCTGGATTGTTGTCGTCCCCGTCTTCGGCGGCGCGCTGGCCGGTCGGAAGATGGGGCTATTCCTGGCATTGGTGAGCGTTGTCGCGAGCGGTGGCATGATCATCGTTCAGTACACTGTGGGCTTGCCTCCGTCGTTCATTGGGCGAGACCTCGTGTTGGTCGGCTATCTCGTTACTGCGCTATGTCTGCCGTTTTTGGTACTGCTCAGCGCCACATTTACCGACCAGATTCGAGACCTAGCGGTTGCCGACGTCAACCTGGTCAACGAGGCCCTGCAGCAAGAGGTCACCAAGCACGAGAACACCCGAAGTGAGCTCGAAGTACTGCAGATGGAGCTCGTGGTTGCCGCGCGCGTCGCTGGCATGGCGGAAGTGGCCACGGGAGTGCTTCACAACCTTGGCAACGCGCTCAACTCGGTCAATGTCTCGGTTGGCGTTGCTGAGCAGCGTCTTCGCAACTCACCGTTTGATCTGTCCCGCGTCAGCGCCCTTCTCCGGCAACCCGAAGCCATGTCCGCAGACCGGCTGGCGACCGTGGCGGACTATTTGGATAGGGTGGCGCGGACGGGCGAGACCTTGCGGCTGGAGTCCGTAGCGGAGCTCGGGCGAATTCGCGAAGGCGCTGAGCACATTGCGGCGGTGGTGCGCGCCCAACAAGCGTTGGCGAGCAGCGTATCGATGGATGAGCGTATTGCCGTGTGCAACCTGCTTGATCAAGCTGGCGTCTTGGTTCGTTCGCGGCTGATCAACTCCGGCGTGCAGCTTGTGCTCGATGAGTGTTCGGAACGGGTGGTGGTCGACCGCCACCGTGTCTTGCAGATTGTAGTCAACCTGCTGAGCAACGCGTGCGATGCGTGCGTTGGGGTGCAGGACGCGCTCATAAAGGTCCATGCGAATGTGCAGGAAGCAACACTCTGTATAGGCGTTGAGGACAACGGCATGGGTATCTCTGAAGAGAACTTGCAGAAGGTGTTTCAACACGGATTCACTACAAAGCCGACAGGGTTTGGCTTTGGACTCCATGTCAGCGCGCTGTCGGCGAAGGCTCTCGGCGGTGAGCTCACGGCGGATAGCGACGGAGCAGGACTTGGCGCTCACTTTCGGCTCACAGTTCCGATTCAGCTCCCGAGCGATAACGGCGATACGTCCAGCGTGCCTCGAGGTCCGCTTCGGGTGTCAAGGCCCTGACACGGCCAATCGTCGACCCTGGCTCGCCAAGATGAACTGCGCGTGCGCACTGCGCATGTCGAGATGTAGGTGGCTGGCAGAGCCGTTTGCTCAGTTTGGGCAATGCACTCTGGTTTTGCATTTGTATGGTTTGTCGGTGTTTTTGGGCTGAGTCGGCTGACCTCGTTCCGAAGTAGTAGTTAGGTAAGAAGGGCCAGTATCGAAATCGAGTACAGTCACGACTCAAACCTGGGGAACATCCATGCTGCTTACACTCTTGTCGCTTACTCTCTCCATCGCGTCCGCGGCAGACCTCGATGAAGACGGCTGCGAAGATGTCTACTTCGACGCCAACAGCGCCTGTGTGGCCGCAAGCGCTACGATTGGTAGTGGTGTGACGGTGGGCGCGAGTGCCATCGTTGGTGAGCTCGCGAGCGTCGGCGCTGACACCACTCTGGGAAGCAATGCGTTCGTTGGTGCACGAACAACCGTGATTGGACGGGCAAGTCTGTCGGGCGCGCGCCCCATCGGTGCGAACACGGTGTTGGGTCGAGGCGTGTTCATTGACGCGGACCACGAGATTGGTGCGGACAACACCATTGGTCGCTCTGTGGATGTCGGGGAGCGGTTGGAGACGGAAGCGAATGTGGCAATTGGCTACGGGAGTATCTTGGGCGATGACGTCACCCTTCGCTCGGGCGCCGTCGTCGGCAACTTGTCGGGTCTGGGTGCCAAGACCACGGTTGAGACCAACGCCGTACTCGCGCGTGGTGTGACGGTTCTCGACTCCATCACCGCTGGGTCTATCGGCGGAATCATTGGACCGAATGTGAGCATCGGCGGCGACAATGCCATCGACGCGACCGCCCGAATCCGCAAGGATGCGACCTTGGGCGATGACGTCATTGTGCTCGGCGGTGCTCGCATTGCACGCGGTGCGACCATCGGAGATGGCGTCACTATCGGGGCGAATGCACGAATTGGTGCAGGTGCGCAGGTCACCGCAACGACCCTGGTACCGGATGGCACGGTGATTGCTCGTGGCGAGCTCTACGATGACCCGACTGCTGGCATCTTCAGTGGAGGCACGTTGCTGTCTTCTTCAGAGATGGATGAGATCAACGCCTGGGTAGGCGACCCCGACGCGAACTGGACGCTGTGTTTCCAAGGCAGCTCGGATGGCTTCACGCCCTCCGCATTCCACGCCGGGTGTGACAGCTATGCCAGCTCAATCACGGTCATCCAAGCCAATGGCAAGAAGTTCGGGGGCTACTCTTCCGTCCCATCGAGTGGCAGCGGGTACGTCAGTGCCCCGACTTCTGCCGCTTTCCTGTTCTCTCTTACCAACAGCTTTAAGCACGCAAACATAAGCACTACACACAGCTACTACAGGACTCCGAACTACGGTCCCACCTGGGGCGGAGGACACGACCTGCACGTGCTTCAAGGAGGCGGGGGAGCTCCCTACTGCAACACTGGGTATAGCTTCGCATGCCGGGTGGGCTCCTATGGAAGCGCAACGTGTCGCAATGACCTTTGCGGTGCCTACAACTTCACTGCGAGCGAAGTCGAAGTCTACGGCCGGGACTAGGGGACTGGCTCTCCAGTACTTGCCCCGCTGGACAGACCCTGGCGCCGGTTTCGTCCATCAACGACATCGGCCATCCCTGTAGGTAGGTTGAGTGACCCTGCTGAGGCGGCAGGTAGTGGCGTGTACCGGTGGAGAAGCCCCAGCCTGCCTCGATTTTGTGGGTGTTGCGCCATGGCAGGCGGTGGCTCGGATCCGGTCGTTCCGGGGCACTCCGCATCTCTGTTGGAATCGAACGCCATGTTCGTTGCGTTGTTCGCCCTGTTTCCATTCTGCACTCTGCACGGATTGCGGGGCGGCGGTTTATGGTGAACGTTACGAGTGGAAACTAAGTATAATCTCCCGGAATTCACCCTGGGGATTATCATGCTGCTGACAATTTTATCGCTCGTTGCCTCCTTCGCATCTGCTGCAGACCTCGATGATGACGGCTGCGAAGATGTCTACTTCGACGCCAACAGCGCCTGTGTGGCCGCAAGCGCTACGATTGGTAGTGGTGTGACGGTGGGCGCGAGTGCCATCGTTGGTGAGCTCGCGAGCGTCGGCGCTGACACCACTCTGGGAAGCAATGCGTTCGTTGGTGCACGAACAACCGTGATTGGACGGGCAAGTCTGTCGGGCGCGCGCCCCATCGGTGCGAACACGGTGTTGGGTCGAGGCGTGTTCATTGACGCGGACCACGAGATTGGTGCGGACAACACCATTGGTCGCTCTGTGGATGTCGGGGAGCGGTTGGAGACGGAAGCGAATGTGGCAATTGGCTACGGGAGTATCTTGGGCGATGACGTCACCCTTCGCTCGGGCGCCGTCGTCGGCAACTTGTCGGGTCTGGGTGCCAAGACCACGGTTGAGACCAACGCCGTACTCGCGCGTGGTGTGACGGTTCTCGACTCCATCACCGCTGGGTCTATCGGCGGAATCATTGGACCGAATGTGAGCATCGGCGGCGACAATGCCATCGACGCGACCGCCCGAATCCGCAAGGATGCGACCTTGGGCGATGACGTCATTGTGCTCGGCGGTGCTCGCATTGCACGCGGTGCGACCATCGGAGATGGCGTCACTATCGGGGCGAATGCACGAATTGGTGCAGGTGCGCAGGTCACCGCAACGACCCTGGTACCGGATGGCACGGTGATTGCTCGTGGCGAGCTCTACGATGACCCGACTGCTGGCATCTTCAGTGGAGGCACGTTGCTGTCTTCTTCAGAGATGGATGAGATCAACGCCTGGGTAGGCGACCCCGACGCGAACTGGACGCTGTGTTTCCAAGGCAGCTCGGATGGCCTCACCGGCTCCGCATTCCACTCGGGGTGTGACAACATTGCTGGTACTGTCACGGTCGTTGTGGCCACCAATGGCAAGAAGTTTGGTGGCTACACGCCGTTGCTGTGGAATCACGCTGGAAACTACAAGACAGAGTCGCCCCGTAGGTCGTTCCTGTTTTCGCTCACCAACAGCTTCAAGCACGTTCCTTACCGCTATACCCACGATATCTACGCGAACTCCAGCTACGGCCCGACGTGGGGTGGCGGCCATGACCTTATGGTGTACCGGGACGGTGGAGCCCCATACTGCAACTTGGGTCACAACTACCAGTGCCGCGTCGGGGGGGCGTACAGTACAGAGTGCGAACAGGACTTCTGCGGTGGGGCCAACTTTACCGTCAGTGAAGTGGAAGTCTACGGTCTGGACTAATCCGGCTCGTGGCGAGCCTTCTGCCGCCTAGATGAAGGTTCGCCATGGCCCGTTTCCCCTTTTGAACTGCAGACCGGTCAGTCTGAGATGTCGGGTGTGATGGACACCGCCTACGGGACGACTCTCCTGGCGGAACGCTCGCGGAATGTTCGATCAGGTTGATGTGTGGGTTTGGTCAGAAAACTGCGTGTCGATGGCACCTTTTTCGGCGATTTTGCGCCCAAAAAAGCGGAAATGGTAGGGGCGTTGGTTCGTCACACAACCGACCCAATTTGATGCGCCCATGCTCTGCATGACGTGCGTTAGTCCATCTTGCACACTGCACTCTCAACTGTTGGAGGCTCCAATGACCGTGGAATCTGCCCTTGAATCTTATGGCATCTCGGGTCCCGAGATTATTCGCAACCCGAGCCCAGCGGAGCTGTACGAGCTCGCGCTTCGGCATGAGCCTGGCACTCGTCTGACGCGCCGCGGTGCCTTGGTTGCTCTGTCCGGTGAAAAGACTGGTCGTTCGCCGTCTGACAAGCGCATCGTAGATGAGCCAGAGAGCACCGATGATGTCTGGTGGGGTCCTGTCAATGTCAAGCTGGATGCCCAGAGCTTTGTGATCAATCGCGAGCGCGCGGTGGATTGGCTCACAACCCGTCCGCGTCTCTTCGTGATTGACGCCTACGCTGGATGGGATCCGAAGTATCAGATCAAGGTCCGCGTCGTCTGCGCCCGCGTCTACCACGCCTTGTTCATGCACAACATGCTCATTCGGCCCACACCCGAGCAGCTCAAAGACTTTGGCGAGCCGGACTACGTCATCCTGAACGGTGGACAGTTCCCGGCAAACCGGCACACCGCGGGCATGAGCAGCAAGACCAGCGTCGACCTTTCGCTAGCGAACAAGGAGCTTGTCATCCTTGGCACTCAGTACGCTGGTGAGATGAAGAAGGGCATCTTCACGGTCATGCACTACCTCATGCCCAAGATTGGCGTGCTGTCCATGCACTGCTCGGCGACAACGGCGGACTCGGGCGACACGAGCATCTTGTTCGGTTTGTCTGGCACGGGCAAGACGACCCTGTCGGCAGACCCTAAGCGCACCTTGATCGGCGACGATGAGCACTGCTGGTCAGACGACGGTGTGTTCAATATCGAGGGCGGCTGCTACGCGAAGATGATCGATCTGGCACCCGAGTCCGAGCCGGACATCTACCAATGCCTGCGCTTTGGCGCGGTGCTGGAGAACGTTGTTCTTAACGAGGACCGAACGGTCGACTACCACGACACGTCGATCACTCAGAACACACGTGGCAGCTACCCAATCGAGTACATGGAGCAGGCGCGTACACCGTGTGTTGGCGGTCATCCGAACAACGTCATCTTCCTCACGTGCGATGCCTTTGGCGTTCTACCGCCGGTGTCCAAGCTCACGCCTGAACAGGCGATGTACCACTTCATCAGCGGCTACACGGCCAAGGTGGCCGGCACAGAGATGGGCATTACTGATCCTGTAGCAACCTTCTCGCCGTGCTTCGGTGGCCCGTTCTTGGTCTGGCACCCGGCGAAGTACGCTGAACTATTGGCTGAGAAGACACGCACTCACGGCGCCAACGTCTGGTTGGTCAACACCGGCTGGTCTGGCGGACCGCACGGCGTTGGGGACCGCATGAAGCTGTCCATCACCCGGGCCATCATTGACGCGATTCACGACGGCACGCTCGCCCAGGCCAACTTCGCAGATGAGCCCTTCTTCGGACTGGCCATTCCGGACGCTGTCAATGGGGTGCCCAGCGATGTGCTGGACCCGAAGAAGACCTGGTCGGAACCGTCTGCCTACGACGCGAAGGCGAAGAAGCTTGCCGGCTTGTTCATCGACAACTTCCGCACCTACGAGTCGGGTGCGTCGGACGCTGTTGTTCAAGCCGGACCGAAGCTCTAGAGCGACTCCAGGACCGCGCGCAGGTTTCCTAGCGTGCGGTCCAGGTTTGCCATGACGTCCACTGGGTCGTCTCCCCAAGCCCAGAATGACAGCATCAGCTGCTGACCCTGTTGCTCGCTCACGCTGCCTTGAAGCGTGGTGAACCAGACGGGTACCAGTGTCATGCCAATGGCGCCGTCCTCAAACGTGGTGTCTTGTTCGGACAGGCCAATGCCTACGTTCTGGAAGAGGGTGCGAACCTGTTGAGGGTCGGTGTTTTGGCGAAGGTCACGGAACAGAACCATCACTCGTCCGGTGCACTCCATGGGCCGGTCAGATGCAGGGTTGCTGTTCCGAGCTGGCCCCGTAAAGGCGCAGTCGTTCGACTCCAGCGTGCTGTCCGCGCCGTTGAGCCACTCTAGCAACTGGAAGAAGGTCTGCGTGGCCGGGTACGGGCGCCATGCGTGCCAGTCTTCGAGCTCCGTGCGGATCTGTTCGGGATGCGCGCGGAAGTCGATGTAGCGGAAGTCAGCGTCTGACTCTGCGTCGACCCATGGGTGGGTGCGGGGACGGAACTGGGACGGGTCGCGGTGCTCGTAGACGTTCATACAGGCCGCCGTATCCGGCCTCGTGCTTGTTCGCTGTGCCAACCAAGGATGTTGAGCGGCGGGGATGTGACGGTGGTACACCCGTTCCCGAGAGCGTTCGGCCACTGATGAAGTGGCTCCAGGCGTCGCGGGACCGAGCCCGCACACTTGGCCTTTCTTGCCAGCGTCCCCCGGAATGCCATGCGTCTGTCTGTCCCCTTGTTGTTCGTTCTGGCCCTCGGGTGCAAACCCACCGATGTCGACTCAGACACCGCTGTGGATGCTGTTGACTTGGGCGCAGACCCGGCTGTGATGGCCGCAGACGGAGAGGCGCGTGCCGGCGTCATTCGTGAAGGGGTTGCAGGCGAAGAAGCGCTGTTCGGCGGCATCAACGCCGAGGGAGCCGCGGGTGATCTGAAGATCTACAACCACAACGTCCAGTTCATCATCCAGGCGGCTGGCCGCAGTCATGGCCTCATTGACGTTGGGGGAGGCATCATAGACGCCGACCGCGTGCGTCATGACGACACGCTTGGGCGGGACTTGGTGGAAGACCTCTTCCTGGCATTCGGCTTGTCGCGCGTGTTCGAAGCGGACCGAGTGGAGATTGTGGCGGACGGCTCTGACGGCGGCGATGCGGTCATTGTTGCCCATGGCACAGACGTGGGCTGGGACTACTTCATGGGGATGTTCGAGCGCGACGAGCCGCTTCTGGACGACCTGA
Source organism: uncultured Pseudomonadota bacterium (assembly GCA_913061235.1). GTDB lineage: Bacteria > Myxococcota_A > UBA796 > UBA796 > CAJXTB01. The sequence goes on from CAJXTB010000006.1 coordinate 84,522, forward strand.
ACCTAGACATCACGCATACCTACCGACTATCGCCCGATTCGTGGGTGCTCGACGTCACAACAGACCTGGTGAACACCGCCGACGAGCCCGTTACCTTCACGCTTTCCGACGGCCTCTTCCTGTCCGGTGAAGACGCGGTGCCTTGGTATTCTGGACCTGGCTACGACGGTCCAAACGGCACTCGATTGCCCTCAGTCATCTACTCGGGTGCGTCCGGCGAGGGCACACTCGCTCAGTGGCCGGAAGAAGGCGACTATTCACTGTCCGGCCTGGCGTCGCTCACTGGCGAGCTGGGCATCCTGCTCGGCGACTACGCTCCGACGACCCTGGCTTCCGGCGACTCCATCAGCGTCACGCGTCATCTGATGCTGGGGACGGACCCGGCTGCGGCAGAGAGCGCACGGCTTGCGCACCTTGGCGAGACCGTGGGCACCGTCTCCGGCACCGTCACTGACGGCAGTGTTCCAGTGGCAGGCGCTCGCGTTCACATTGTCGATGCCGAAGGCCAGGTACGCGCGCTGGCCCTGACCGACCGTGATGGCGCCTACACCGCCGCCTTGGCTCCGGGTGAGCACACTGTCTACGCCCTGGGCCAGCCCGGTTCTGAGTACGTGCAGCTGCCCGCGGGTGTAGGACGCACGGGTCCCTTTACTGCACAGTCGGTCAACGACAGGCAGCTAGACGCACTCTCCGGGACGCTCACACCCAACGCCGTGCCTTGGGCTCGAGGTCACGCTGCCTCGCCTGGGCAAGCGGCGACCGTTGTGGCGGATACCCCGACAACAGTGGACCTTGTCGTCTCCGAACCCGGCATGGTTCGTATCGACATTCGCGACCCCTCTGGTGAGCCTATGCCTGCTCTCATCGAGCTTCGGTACAGCGCTGGGGCACCGTCTGCGAGCACCGTTCCGAGCACGCTGCACCCGGCCTTCAATGTCAGCGGTTCCGGTCGTGCCGCCTGGGGCTGGACATCCACGGGCGTAGCCGAGCTACCCGCGCTCCCTGGTACGTATGACGTGTTCGTGGGCCACTCCTGGCGGCATACCCGCGACGAGCAACGCAGTGTTGTTGTGGGTGCCGGAGACACCGCCCAAGTGGACATCGTTCTCGACGAAGTGGTGCCCAGGAACGGTTGGTTCGCGTTGGACCCACACCTGCACGCCGCACCGAGCTTCGACGGCGCACTACCGATGGAAGACCGCATTGTGACCTGTGCTGCCGCCGGTGTGGACTTCCCCGTCACCACCGACCACGACGCCATGACCGACTACCGGCCGCTGAATACCGCCATGGGCCTCGACGACCGCATGCGCATTATTCCCGGTCTAGAGGTGACATCGCTCCTGCGCGGGCACTTCAATATGTTCCCGATGAACCCCCAACCTCACACGCTCACCAACGGTGGTGCGGTTGAGTGGTGGCTCCCGCTACAGACAACCGACGAGCTGTTTGAGCGGATGCGGGCTGCGGGAACCGAAGAGACCTTGATTCAGGTGAACCATCCACGTAGCCCCGGAATGTTCGGCTTTGCCGGGTACGATGCGGTCACCGCTGAGCCCGGCCGTCCCGAGTTCTTCTCGCGGGACTTCGACCTGTTCGAGCTGCTGAATGGCGGGGCTGAGGATGTGGAGCAGATCCGCGCAGACTGGTTCAGCTTCCTCAACGCCGGCGACATTCGGGTGCCCACGGGTGCCTCAGACACCCACTATCGCTACATTCCCTGCGGCATGGCACACACCGATGTCTACCTAGACGTTGCCGACGTCACTCAGGCCAGCACTAGCGACGTGCGCGACGCTGTTGCCGCTGGACACGTGGTCGTAGCATCGGGCACTACGCTTCGCGCGACCTTGACGAGCGACCATGACGGCACGGCAATCATCCCCGGGGACACATTGCCTGGCAGTCGGGCGACGCTGTCGGCACGTGTGCAGACCCCGGACTGGTTTGAGCCCGGAACACTGCGCGTGTACGCCAATGGCGAAGTCATCTTCACGGAAGTGCTCGACACAGTGGACGACAACGGCGTGTGGTTCGACGGCTCTTGGCCGATCGGTCCCAGCACGGACACTTGGTATGTGGTGGAGGTTCAAGGGTCGGGAACCATGGGCGATACGTGGCGCAACCAGACCCCGTACGCCATCACCAACGCCTTCTTTCTCGATGTGGGCAGCGACGGGTGGACAGCCCCCGGCCAGCCGTAGACTGACCGGGACCGTTCAATCGCGTCAGACGGTGATGAAGTCGACCCACTCGCCATGCGTGAGGCAGTGGGCGTGAACCCGAACGACGTCTCCCGTGCGCACGCCATGCGGCCGAGCTGCAAGGTAGATGGTGTTTCGACCTCCGTCTTCGCGGATGTCGCCATTGCCCATGACAACGTAGGAGCCGGTGCTCTCGCTGCCGACTTCGGGCCAACTAACGAACGTGGTCTCCTCCTCAGGCGCGTCTTGAACGGCCTTGCGGATGCGAATCCAGTTGTACCAGTGACCTTGGCCTCCGTTGGCGTCACTGGGCGCTGCGTTCGGGTGCTTTGCGTAGCCCTTTGAGGGGTCGCCCCACATGATGGGGATGAACCCGTCTGGGACAAGGCGTTCGGGTACCCGCGGAACGTACGGCAGGTGCTTTCCAACGTGCTTTTCGACGCCATCTGGGCTTGTGATGGCCGCGTGGTACGACTCGGGAATCGATCCCGCGAGGCCGCGCTCTAAGTTGAACGCAACGGGGTCCCAGTCAGCGGGCTTGAGCTTTGGCAGAACGCCAGAGAGGGCTGAGCCAACGGCCGGTGGGGTCTTCTTGCATGCGACGAATGTCGGAGCGATGGCCAAGTAGCCAACGCCAAACATGAGTCCTCGGGTGAAATCACGACGGTTCATGGTGTCTCCAGACCCGTAGCGATGCCCGGAAACGGGTCGGCTGAAATGTTCGGGGAATAGCGGCGGGCTCCGAATGAGCCCGCCGCCGGACCGCTATGCTGCGCAGGTCACGCAATGCGTGGTGTGCGGAAGCACTGCGAGGCGCTTGGGTGCGATGTCTTCGCCGCAACCGGAGCATTCTCCGTACGTGCCGGCTTGCAACCGCTCTAACGCTGCCTGGATGGCTACAATCTCGATGCGAGCGTCGTCGTCGAGTTGCTCGATGACCTCGTCCATCTCAATGAACGCTGCGCGGTCTGATGAGTCGGCCCCTAAGCGGCCATCCTCACCGCGAAGGTGCTTGGATAGGGCCACCTCACGCTTGGTCAGCGTCGCAAGGCGCGTATGCAGCGCCTCACGTGTAGCCTGGGCATCCATCAGTACTGCTCAAGCATGTAGTTGATGATGTCGGTCGTGGTCACAATACCGACCAAGGTGCCGTCATCACAGACTGGCAGTGCGTGGAACGAGTTCTTGGAGAAGATCTCGGCAGCCGCGCGAACCGTGCTCTTCGAGTTGACTGTGACGACTGCGGGCTGCATGACGTCTTCGACAGAACGTGTGTGGTCCAGAACAGCGTCTGACTGTGTGGGGTCCTTGTCGTACTCGTAGGTCACGCGCAGCAGGTCGGTGCTGGAGATCATGCCTTTGAGTTTGTTGCCGGAGACAACTGGCATGTGGTGACACTGAAGCTCTGTCATCTGGTTGCGGACTTCGGACAGTGCGGTCCCGTGGTGGGCCGTTGCGGGGTTGGCGGTCATGATCTTTGAGATGGGCTCATTGCGTCGCATCAGACACTCCTTGTTGGAATGACTAAGAAGCAAGAGGCGTGCCAACCTTCGGCCCTCCGAACAGTGCGTTAGCGTCGTACTGCTTGGTGAGTCCGACTTGGGCAGTGTGCGAAACCGCACAGAGGGGCGGGCGATCTGCCCCGATTCCCACCGCCTGACGGACGGATTTGCGGTACAAGGTGAGTGTAGGGAGTTGTCGAATGAGCCAGGTCAAAGTCGCTGCGCGCATGCTCAAGGGTCAGTCGCTCGAGGCCGTCAAGGCGCCGGTGCCGCCGTCGCCACTCAAGGACTCGCTGAAAGACGACCTCATCAAGAAGCCCGACATGAAGGCTGCGCCGGGTGATGAGACCGAGTCGCTGTCTGCCCGTACGAAGTCGACACGTGCGCATATGAAGACATTCATCGAAGATGCCAAGCGGGAGGTCATTGAGACCGGCGGCGCAGAGAAGGCTACCTACGACGCCTTCGCTGATACCGTAGGCGACGCACTCGACCCGGCATCGGCAGCAGCTGCGACCAAAGAGCTGATGATGGAGGTCCAGGCCACTGACAAGCGTGTGGCCCGGAGCTTTGTGGACACCGTGGAAGGGCACGGTGGTGGTGCATGGATAGCGCCGAAGTTGCCCGTTGCCGCTGGCCGTGACGAGGAAGAAGAAGAGGAAGAAGAGGCCGCGAAGCCGGCAGAGGTTGCCCCAACGGTTGACGAGGGCTGATTCTCAGAGGCGTCGCCTACTCGGCGACGGCCGGATCGATAGGCTCGCCTTCTTCGTCAATGGGCTCTTCTGGAGTGACCGACGACAAGTCCAAGTCGCCAACCCGCGTGGCGGTGAAATCTGATTCCAAGGTCAGCTTGCCGCCAATCTCAACGCCGTCAATGGAGCAACCAGCGGCCCACTCGTAGCGAATGATGCCGTCTGTGATTGCGGTGTTGTCGGCGTTGAAGACGCCATGAACGGTGCCCACCAACAGGCTCGCGCAGTTGTCGTTCGCACCCGGGGAGATGCCGGCCAACATGGCGAAGGAGCCATCGTTCTCCATCACACCGCCCAACCGAGTGCCAGGTGTTCCAAGGACGTCGTCCAAGTTCACGAAGTTGACGAGTTTGTTGTCGGCACCCCACGGCTGGTCAATGCCGACAGTGCCCCAGAAGGACTCGCTCGGGCAGGTCGTACCGTCTTCGGAACACACGGCCTGCGCATCAAACGTCTCGCCGTTCCACTCCACGGTCTCGCTCTCGCCCGACTCCACTTCGGCAACGAGCTCGTCGTTGATGTAGATACGCAGGTTGTCCGAGTACGTGGCGTCGAAGTTACCGCTCACGTCGCGGGTCTCCTCCAGTGGCCCACATGCGGCAGCCAGCCCAATTCCGACTGCAATCGCCAACACCATCAGTTCATTCGTTCGCATGTGTACGTCCTCCAGTGGTTGGACCCGCGACGGCGCACGTCCAGAAAGAACTTATCTCGAAGTCGTTGGGACCGCGTTTTCGCTGGGTCCGGCCACGACAGTTGGTGGTGGCGCGTGATCTGTCGCTGCGCCATCGTGCCGTGGCCTCACATTGTATGTCGGGCGCTTCACGGACCCGAGCTAGGGCGCCGGTCGTCATGACGGCCCGGTACACGCCCGAACGGTGGCTCACTACCTAGGCGTTAGAATCAGCTCCCAGACGCCGCAAACCGTTCCGAGATCAAGAACATCCATCGACACGATGACCTCCGTGAGGTTTGCGTTGGTCGACCCTTCGATGTTGATGATTGGGAGCAGGTCGAAGTCCTCACAGGTGAACTGTTGGCCGTCTGCTGTGCAATCGAGTGGGTAAAACGGCACGTTGGGTGCCATGTCGCTGATGCCAAGCGTGAACTCGTTCCCTAGGCGGGGGGTGCTAGTGGCTTCTCCGTCATTGCTACTTGGCGGGCAGTCTCCACTCGCGAGCTCCATTGAGACCTCCCAGTCGAGCCGTTCGGTCAGGATGCTCAGTGGCTCAATCTCAACATCGGCATCGCCGCACTCAGGCACCTCGTTGAACTGGAGTGCCAGGTCTTCGAGGCCTTCTTGACAGGCGATAGAGCATCGGTCGGCATCATCGGAAGAGCCCCAGCAGCCGCTCTCGGTGCCGTACAGGGTCACTGCGGCTCCGGCGACTGCAGGTGTAGCTGCGGTCACGCAGTCTAAGTACGCGTCGCAGACGTCGCTGACTGATTCTCTACCGAGTAGGCCACATGCCGTCTGGGTCAGAAGTAGTAGGGCGATGATTGAAAGCTTTGGTTGCATGCGGGCTCCGGGAATGGAACCTGCTATGTTGGGGACGCTGTTACCGGAGTAACAGTTGCGCGATTTGTCCCTTGATTCGCCAGCTTGGGGGCACCTGAAACGACGTGCCTCTCCAAGCCAGCGGACCGGTCTAGCGAGGCGCTACCAGCCTAGGCGAACGCCGGCTTGGATGAGGTGGACGACGCCACCCCCCATGTCGTCGGACATCAAGGCGTGGCCACCCTGAATCTCGAGTCGCGGCTGTACAGCCCAGTCCTTGAGGGACTCTTCGTCTGTGGGTCGGAAGAACAGTGCCCAGTCCAGCTCGGTGCCCAGGTAGCGTCCCGACGTGGCCTGCTTGAGGTGGTTGGTCGGGGTGCCGCCAGCGCGGAAGGTGTAGAAGGGCTGTGCGATGGGAGCGTTGTTCCACGCCATGACCGCGCCTAGGCGAACGTCCAGCTGATCTATCGGCTTTACAATGACAGCCGGCTGCACGTAGGTTGCACCTTGAAAAGCGCCTTCGGTGGTCACAAGCTCGATGCCGTCAGGGGGCAGGGCTTGGTACAGCGGGTCTTCGAGGAACGCGCTGGTCGCGGCGGCGATGTTGCCCTGCACTTCGTCGAAGAGCACCATGCCTACGTCAAAGTCGCGGTCGGCTGTGAAGGCGCTGGTGGTGCTGTCGTCCGGGTTTCCGTCGGCGCTGGCCCAACCAAGGCGGAGGTGGCCCTCGACCTTGCTGTGTTCGATGCTGAGGCGGGCCACAGCGGCGGCACTGCGCACCTGCAAGCCGTCGAGTCCGTCGTAGGAGAGCGCGCGGTCGGTGTTGCCAAAGACGCCTGCGGCCTCGGCAGCCATGCGTAAGGTGAGGTCATCCGACAGATCGACAGGCTGGGAGACGTAGGCATCGAGCACGCCGACTACGGTCTGGCGGCCCTCCATGTCTTCCCACTGCTTGCGTCCGACAACGTAGACGCCACGCTCGGGGCCGTCTGGGCCCTTGGTGTAGAGCAGTCCGAGAACACCCTGAACGGCGACTTCGCCGACTGCGAGTCGAGCGATGTCGTCTGCGTACACCAAGTCCATGGCAGCGACCAGGTAGACAGGCTTGTCTTCGCCGAGTGGGCGCGTGCTGAGCTTGACGCGGAACACGCGGTCACCAAAGTCTTCGCGGCCGAAGAGTGGCTGGTGGTCGCCGTCGTTGGCAATCAAGCCCAATCCCCAGTGCGAGGTCTGAAGGCCGACCTCTAGGTCGTAGCTGTCAGCGCGGTAGCCAACCGACAGCTTGCGCGGGCGAATGCCGTCGAGGGTCACAGCACCTGCTTCGTAGCGACGGCGTTCGTCGTACTCACCCGAGATGTCCCATTTGTCGCCAACAAGCAGGCCGTTGAACACGTCTGTCTCTGCGTTGAAGCGCCATTTTTCGCCAGAGATGGCCAGTCCGACGCGCGCCCGTGTGTCCAGGTGTGCGCCCTGACCGACGGTAGTGCCGTCGGCATCTACGTCAAAGTCCGAGCCGGCTTGTACGATGCCACGGACTTCGCCGTATGCGTCGACGTCTGCGCCAAATGCGGTGGTAACTAGTGCGAGTAGCAGCATCATTCCGCACCTCCATCATCAAGTTCACGGAAGGGGGTGAGGAAGTCGCAATGCCTCGTGCCGAGGCAGGGGTCGTCGCTGACCTCTTGACCGCCGGTGGCGAAGAACCAGGCCACTTGGTTGAGCGAGTAGCTGGCGACGTCAAAGTCGAGGGTTGGGTTGGGGAAGGTGAAGCCGTGGCTGCCACGCGGGCTCACGTAGGGCATACGAAGTGCGGTCACGCCGCTGTCTTCGGTGCGGGTGGCGCGCAAGGGGGCGTCGGATGGCGCTCCGAAGCCGTCGCTGCCGCGGTCGGCGTCGTCAATGTCGAACAACACGGGCTCGCCTTCATCATTGCGGTACGGACCGTACTGCTCCAGACCTTGAACGACACGGCGGTCAATGAGCCATTGGTCGACGGTTGTGCCGTAACGTTCGTCGATCTCGTCGTACGGCACCAGGCCAGCGGCACGGGCCAGGGCGATACCCGTGTTCACGCTGACGATGGAGTCGCCAACTGTGGGCATGATCAAGACATGGGCTTGTTCGCCGCCGAGCAACTCGCTGGGGCGGTCGTTGTACATTGGGGCGTAGGAGATGGCATCCCCGGGCTCGAGTGCCGCGGCGATGACCCAGGCCAGACGTCGCATATCGGGGTTCGCGCGTATCTTGCCGCTGCCGTGGGAGCCTGCAACCAGCGGTGAGCCAGCGGGCATTGTCACGCCTTCGTGAGTGACGTCTGCGGCGAACTGGTCAAGGGTCGCGATGAGAGTGTCATTGGCGTCGAAGAACTCAATGACAAAGCGGTCACCGAGGCCTTCGTTGTTGGGCACAGACCAGATGTCCGTTCCGGCGCCTGTCTCGGGCATGCCGGTGATCTCACGCTTCTCGGCGGCGTCTAGGCCGTCTGCGGCGATGGACACGCGGAATCGGCCATCTTCAGGGATATAGCCTTCGCGAACTTCGCCGTTGTCTAGGTTCTCAATGCGAATGCGTCCGCCAGCGGGGATGGACGGCAGGGTGTCAACAGGCAAGGTCTCCATATCGGTGACCGAGTTGACCATCTGGACGACCTGCAGTGAGCCGTCTTCTTGTGGGTAGCCCAAGAACATGGGGGTCACGAGGCGGCCAAACATGGCCTCGACGGCGCCGCCAATCTCGGTTCGGATACCGATATCGAGCGTTCCACCACCAGGAACGATTGGCGCCCATGCGGTGACTTCGGGAATGACGCCAGCTGCAACGGCGCTGTTGATTCCGCCGAGCGAGCCGCCAACGATGAAGTAGCGTGCGTCTTCGCCGCCCATGTCGGGGGTTCCGTCGTCGTCCCAGTCGCAGGTCATGAGACTATTGCCGGTAGGTGTGGTTGTGGCGTCGTCTTCGTACTCAGTGAGGGCCATTTCACCGACTCCGCACGCCTGGAAGCTACGCACCATCTGCATCCAGTCGACAGAGGCTTGGCGGACCATGTCGCGGGTGTGGAAGGGGTCTGCGGACCACTGGTCTCCGCCGGAGTCCGCTTCGCCGTCGTTGTTGAGGTCGCGGTAGCGGCTGTCCTTGAGATGTAGGTAGAAGGGCAGCAGGCCTTGTGCCCCTAGGGCTAGCTCAACGAGCGCTTCTTCCTCGGCGCCGAGGGTGGGTCCGTGTCCTGGGAAGTCCATGGCGCAGGCGGCCATGCCGACGCGGTTTAGACCGTACGAGAAACCCAGGAAGTCGAAGCGAGACGAGCCGTAGCCGTGACCGAACATGGCGACGTCGTAGGGGGCTTCAAAGCCCATGTCATCACGAGGCAGTACACAGGTAAAGGCCACGCGCTGGCTCTCGGCGTGCAGCGTGCCGGCTACCGGGTCGAGCTGCCACCACTCATCGGAGTCGTCGCGCCCGCCGTCGTCACGGTCAGCGAGTAGGTAGGGGACTTCAATCGTTCCGCCCACAATGCGGTCAGCGAAGCTTAGGTAGGCGTCCTGAAGGGCGACGGATTCGGGGCCTTCGAACAGGCCTAGGTTGATGAGTTGCTCGAGTAGAATGCCGATGGGCAGCGCTTGCTGCGTGTCGTTCTGCTCGTGCATCTGGAGGGCTTCGGTCACGCCTGCTGGGTAGTCGCCAGCCAGGAACGGCCAGGGGCCTTCTGCGTCGAATAGGCCGCGATGAATGTCCACGAGGTCACCAGTCACGCGACCGGTGGTGAAGGTCCATGCGAAGGCGACGTCGTCTACGGTCATGCCCAGGGGAGGCAGCACGTCTTCGAGGGGGCGCAGGGCTTCGGTCTGACGGGTGTGGTTGACGTACTTCCACGGTGAGCGAACGGGCTGTCCGTCTTCGCCGATGAGGCGGTTGGTCAGGACGACGGCGTAGGTGGTCTCTTCGAGAAGAGGCACCACTGGGCGGAACATGAGTGTGTCCGTGGCGCGCTCGTACCAGGTGAGCAGGTCGTCGCGAGGGGCGCCGCCTTCTGGGTAGACGTTTGGCACGTCTAGGATGCCGTCATTGTCCGTGTCTTCGCCCCAGTCTAGGATTCCGTTTCCGTTGACGTCTTCGTCGACGGTGTCGAATACGACGCTCGGCTCGTCGCTGCGCGTATCATTGGGGAAGTAGCGGTCGGAGCGTGCGGCATCCATCGGGAAGCGGCCGTGACCGACGTCCAAGGGGAAGGGCTTTCCGAAGTCTGGCGAGTCGGGGTCCACATTGATGACGTAGAAGGCGTCGTCATCGTAGCCTTCGGGCAGGTGGAAGTCGTTCGCGTGTCTTGTGGCGACATTGTCGAGGTCCAATGGGGCCTCGAACTGCACTGCGATAGGCGAGAAGATGCCGAAGCCGACGAGCTCGTTGAGCTTGACCCGGGCTTCCGATTCGGAATGGGTGACGGCGACTTCGCTGATGTTCAGGCGCAGACCAGTGACCGAGCCTGGGTCAGGACGCGTGGCGAGGTCGTTGGGGAAGGGAATCTCTGGAAGTGGCTGCGCATCCCATTCGTAGCGAACTTCGGGTCCGGTTCCGGCAGGCGTTTCGCGCAGACCTTCCGGTGCGCTGGCACAGCTGACAAGCCCGCCGATAAGCGAGACAAAAGCAAGATGACGATTCATGGAGACCCCGATTTCGGCGCCGTGTATCCGGTCTGGCCGGACTGCGTGGAATCGTCTGTGTGGGGTCCGCAGGCGGAGTACCGGTGAATGCCCTCACAGTGCAGACTTGCGAGGTTTGGTAAAGTGCGCGGCAGTCACTGGGATGGGGCAGTCTATAGGTAGGGAGCCACAAAATCGCGAAGCTGAGCACCCATGCGCGCTCCAGGCTCGGAGACCTTGAGAGCGCCGCCCTTGTAGACAGCCATGGTTGGGATGGCCTGCACGTTCAGCACGCCTGCGGTTCGCTTGTGCATATCCGTGTTCACTTTCGCGATGATGAGCTTGCCGGCTTGGGCCTTGGCCAGAGCCACCAAGTGCGGTGCTACAGCACGACACGGACCACACCACGGGGCCCAGAAATCGACGAGTACCGGCACGGGAGAAGACCGAACCAGCCGGTCCAACACGTCATCTGACACGTCTACGGGGTGGGCTTCCAGGTCTAGGGTAGCCTTGCATCGGCCACAAGTTGGCTGGTTGGACAATCGGTCTTCACGTACCCGATTCATTCCACCACATGACGCGCATCGAAACACCAAGGGCTCTGCCATGATGACCTCCATGTCTACACGGTACGCGCCCCAGCTCGGTTGTCACCCCTCTCAGGTGCAGCCCAGTCTCAACGGGGTCGTGTCGTGGAAAACGGAGTGGTAGGCTGCGGCATGGATGGGAGGCGAGATGTGTAGAGTTGCTGGGTGGATGTTGTGTGCGCTGGCTGTGACGTCTGTGGCCTCGGCCGCGGATGTTCAGGTGTCTTGGAGTGGACGACTTCTGGACTCTGCAGGCGCGCCTTTGAATGGCCCGGTCACCGCGGAAATCCGCTTGTATGCGGTGGATGAAGGCGGAGTACCAACCTACTCCGAGCCGTTCGTATTGGATGCCCAGGACGGCTTCGTCTCGGTGGTTCTCGGAGCTGGCGGCGGGCTCGGCAGTGGGCAGTTTCAGCAGGGGCCCGTGTACGTCGCCGTTGCGGTCGGCTCGGGCAGCAATGAGCTCACTCCCCGCGGGCTGATCACCCACACCCCTCTCGCAGCCTCTGCTGCGGGCCTACAGCTAGGCGTAGGCGGTGACTGCGACGCAGACAATGTGGGCGTCATGAACTACCAGAGCGAGACGCTCCAGCTGTGCACGGCGGATGGCTGGCGCGAGATTCAGTTGGCTAGCGTGGGAGACGGCTCCACGGCCGGCAATGCGGGGGCATCCTGTGAGGCCATTCACACCGACAATCCGCTACTGAACAGCGGTCTGTACTGGATTGCGCCCGATGTGGGCGGGGAGTTCATCGCGTATTGCGACATGACCACCTACGGCGGTGGCTGGACCCTCGTAGTGAAGGCGAACAACGGGGACTCCGTCAACTTCTACGGCAACCACACCATCTTGAGTGGGTCGGGCACGCTCAACGCGACCACCGAGCGGGACAGCTCCCGTGGCGACTACATTGGCGAAGCGTTCTCTCGGCTGTCTGGTAGTGAGATGCTGCTGCGAGACTGTGTGGGGTCCAACGATCTGATGGGCGACTTTGGCGCCAACACCGACCTGTCGTCGCTCATCAGCACCGCCAAGGGCAATACGCTGACGGTCCCCGGACAGTGTGGCTTGGAGGCGTCTGGTCTTCAGATGAGCGGCAGTCAGCTAGGCGCAGCCACAATCACGCGACTTGGACTGGCCTGCGAAGACGACAACGACACCACCTGGGTTCCAGACGACGACGCCACGGTCATCTCCTGGCGCGACACCGACGGAGCGGATGGAACCAGCTTTGCCCACACGGCAGGAATCGCGAAGGTCGGCACCGATGGCGGCGACGACGTTCAAAATCGGGCCAATGCGGCAGTGGACGCCTGCGTCATGGTGTTCTGGCGCTAGCCCTACCTGGCTTGCAGCCAGGACGTGGCCGTGTCTAGGTCGTCGATGTAGCGCAGGCCGTTTGGCAGTACGAGCGAGTTGTCGACGAAGTGCAGCCCGAGGTATCGCTCTTGGAAACTACTGACGCTGTAGGTGGTGTTTGATCCGGAGATGAAGACCACGGTGCTGATTTGGTTGGCGGGTATCGACAGGGATGTGTTCGTTTGTGCTTCGTCGTTGCAGTTCTGACCCCCGCTGTTCCAGTTGCTCGCGCGGTTGAGTGAGATGGACGCCCGCTCGCTCCAGCCCGCGTAGCAGGTGTACTGGAAGTGGGGGGTCCACGTGATGGGTGAGTTGGTGGTGTTCTCGATACGGAAGAGCACGGCTCCCATCTGGGCAGTCGTGGATGAGAACATGAGGTAGACGTCGGAGATGACGTTGGCATTGGCGCCTGCGTAGCCCTTGCGGGTGAACAGAGTCCGAATGAGCTCCATGTCGGGAGACATCTGGTTGGCCTGAGCATTTCCGTCTGTCCAGGTGCTTGGATTCACGCCGCCGAACAGTCGTGTACTGTTCCCATCGATCCAGCTGGCGCGATGCTGGTGTGTGTGGAACGTTGTCCAACGGTAGACCGCGCCAGTATGAAGGGTGTCGGTCGCGTCTTGACAGGTCAGGTTGCCCGAGCTGTCGACACCCGTCACCACGCGTCCAGATGTACACTCCTGTCCCGACGTAACGAAGTCCGAGCCGTCGTACGTGGTGTGCTCCCCGCTCGAGACCTCAATGCCGCCAATGGTGGTGCCTCCATCGAGATTGAGTTCGGTGCCCTCTACGAAGGTCTGAACGTCGGCATCTCCGTAGCTGGGACCTGTCACCACAGCCTCTCCGCCAATCAGGGTATTGGGGTCGAGATTGAGTGGGCTTCCTTCAACAATACCCACCACTTCCAAGTCGGTCAGACCTTCGTCGGCGCCGCAGACCCAGGCGCTGGACCCTTGGTCCCACTGTGCGATCTGCCCGTCAGAGCAGCTCAGGTCTCCGAGTGTGTCCGGAGTGTTGGTGAGGGCGCTCCAGTCCACTGTGGACCCTGGGGCCAAGCTATCCGCAGAAGCCGCACGAATGGCGAAAGGTACGCTGGTAATTGGCGTGCGCGGCAACTCCGGGGCGAAACCAACGGTCAGTCCGTAGTACAAGTCGGTGTTAAAGACTTCGCTTCCGAGGGGGGTGAAGGGGTTTTCACCGAGGACGAGGGTGTAGTAGCCGTCTTGGAAATTGACCGAGAAGACATCACTCCAGACCGGCGACCCGCCTGTTTCTTGAGGGTACAAGGTGACCCGCAGCTGTTGCAGGCCGTTGACAGGGCCGCCAGCGGCGTCGAGCAGACGCCCTTGTTGCACGATCTGGATGGGCACAGCGTTGGTGCGAATCGGGACGGCAAGGGCGACGAGTAGCGCGATTGGAGCGAAGCGTTTCATGAGAGGTGTCCCCGGGTTCGTAGCGACTGAAGGTCTGCAAGAGCCCATGGTACCAACTTCCGCCGCTCACCATTCGGAATGGTCAGCTCGGTGTAGTCAGCGAATCAACGTCCCAATCGTCTCGGCCTGCGTTCTATCGGACTGTAGGCGCACCACCCGGGCCGTTTGAGGGCCGATCGGATGGGGGCCGGCAGGTCTGGTTTGGCCCAGGGGACAACACGGCCAGTCGCGCATGGGCCGAAGCCGTCACAGCAAGGTGATGCCCTCAACCAGGGTCAGACCCAGTCGCTGAAGCGTCACGTAGTGGTACATGTCCGTGTAGATCGACAGTGGCATGTTCGCCTGCAAGGAGGCGGTGTCTTCTCGGTAGACCACCCGCGTGCCTTCGTCGTCGAAGAATCGACCCTGCCACGCGGTCATCAGTGCATCAACCTCGTGTGGGTAGAGGCGGTGGTCGTCGGTCGCTGTGAACGGCTCGGCGGGATTGCGCATCATCACGCACTCCTGGCTCCAGTCCAACGCGATGTCGTCTGCGAGCACAGCTTCGGTGTCTGTGATGCGCTCACGAAGCCACGCTTCGCCCGTTGAGTTCGGTTGGGCGACGGCGGATGCGGTGTGTCCGGGCTGGATGATGGGGATGCGTGCGGACCACACGGCGTCGCCGTTTCGGTGGACCACTACAACGTCATGAACGGGGGCTTGCCCCTCATTGTGGGCGAGCAGGTGGGGGCGCTCGGACGTGGAGGCGCGGCTTAGGGAGATGCGGACGGCGGGGGATTCGTGGGTGTCTGCCTCGTAGAAGACGAAGCGCTCGGACTCGTTGTCGTGCTCGACCCACAGGGCATCGTTGAAGCCGCGCAGCTCCGAGACCCACGGCACATCGGTGGAGACGTGGTCGCCTTGCGGCTCAGCGCGTAGAGTGAGGGAGTCCCAACCAAGCTGAACGTCTGTGCCAGAGTCGGTCTGCAGGCGGTCCACTTGTGGGTACCAGACGCTGGCCTCGCCTTGGGTAAAGCCAACGTCGATGGCGATTGGGGTGTCTGCACCGAAGTTGTTGTTGGCGTAGAAATGCACCACGGGCAGGCAGCGATTACCGCCGTCTACTGGCATGTCGACCACGCGAGCCACCTTTCGTGGGGTGCCAGGTCTGCGGTGGTAGGCGTCGGGAATGGCGAGTCCTTCCGGCGTGCCACCGTCTAGTCGAAACGACTGAACGCCCCATTCATGGGCAACGACCGGGGCTGCACACCACGACTCGGCGTGTGCGGAAGTCACCAGTACCATCAACAATCCGAACATCGACCACCTCTGTGCACTCCGACAACGCCGCTGCGGAGTGGTTCTTACAAACGAATCTCAGCACGACTGGTGGCGTGCAGGTCGGTCGCCGGACAGGTCTCGGAGCTGCTTGAAGCGCTCCCCGGTGTTCGGGTTCTAGAAGCGGAAGCCCGCGCCCAGGTGCACGTCCACGGGAAGAAGGTCGCTCGGCAGTCCCGGCATGATGTCGAACTCGGCCTGTAGCCGCAGCAGCTCCACGAGCGAGATGGCGCCAATGAACTGGATCTCGGGCTGTGAACAGTCGCGTGCACCCGCATCGCTCACTGGACAGCCGTTGGCGCCGAAGCCGTCCAAGGTACCCCCTTGCACTCCCAAGCGAACGGCGAGAGTCGGTCGCGCAGGAGCCGGTTTGCTGGCCAAGAAGTCGATCTCAGGCCCAAGAGCGATGCCCAGGTTGAACGACTCGCGGTCCTCTACGAACAGCGACAGAATGCCGTCGACCTGTAGGCCCGAGTTGATGCGCAGCCACGGAATCCGTCGTGACGGCTGAACGGAGGCGCCGATCTCGAGCAGGGTTCCGGTTGTTGCGTAGCCAAAGGCGGGGTCGCTTGGCGGGGCGAAGGTGTAGGCGAGTCCCTGTCTGGCCACGGCCCGTAGAAGACGTTTGGAGGCGAGATCACTCTGTTTTCGAGACATCGCAGCCACCGCGGGCATGAGCGCATCTGCCATTGCGGTAGGGGCTCGCTTTGAGCGATTGGCCGGCAGACCCAGGTCGGTCAGTGGAAAGCCATACGCGCCGAGCAGCCGTAGAAAGTGTGGGAATGCGTCCTCTTCCAATCCGCGAAGTGCGCCATCGGCGTCCTCGTAGGGATTGTTGACGACGCGCGGCGGGAGCTCACCTCGTACGGCCCGAGAGCAGTGATGGTGGTTGTAGCGGTCAACGTCTTCCGCCTGTTGGTCCTTGCACTCGGTGTACACGCGGTCCAATGAGATCTGAGTGAGGATGCGAAACCCGGACAGGTCCTCCCCATCGCAGGCGGGTCGCAGGGCCTCTTGGTCGGGCTCGTACCACGACACCAGGCAGGCCATCGGCGCCCACGCATCCGTCGTGAGCAGCTGCTCTAAGGCGGCCAAGCCCTCGCGAGATTCAACGGTGTCTAGGCGCGCCAAGTCCTTGTAGGCGTCGTACATGCCCACGTAGAAGTCGAAGGCACGGAAGTCCTGCTCAAAGGCACCGGCGAAGTTGGCGACGAAGCCACTGGCCTGTGGGTAGCGGTTGTAGGCGACGAACGTACTCTCCATGACGTCGGGTCGCTCTTCAGCCAGCGCGTACAGCTCGGCGGAGCGGGCTTGGGCGATGAAGCCGCCTGACAGCAGACCGATGAAGTCGAGCAGGAAGAGCTCGTCGTCATCCGTTGTGGGGTCCACGCGCTCGGTGTAGCCGCGAATCACGGGGTCGATGTAGATGTGTTGAACGGCGCCCCAGCGCTTGGGTGCCGGGTCCCAAGACGGCCCGTCTTCGGTGCGAAACAGGGCCGAGCTGGTCATGCGGTGGGCGGCTCGAAGCGGGATATTGTCGAACAAACCACCATCGATGAACCGTGCGGTGTGGGTGGCGGCGTCGCAGCGTGTGGGCTCGTCGCTCTCCATGTTGGCCACGCAGTACGACAGCTCCATTGGCGCGAATGCGACCGGAAATGCGGCCGAGGCAGACATGACGTCGCGGACCAAGGCCAGATCGTGAATGGCCTCGCCGTCGAACGGCAAGAGTAGCTGAGGCACGGCAGCGCTTGCGTCGATCAGGTTGGTGAGAGTGGGCATCTCGCCTGGGCCGTGGCCTTGTACCCGCAACAGAAAGCGGAACGTCTGACGCGGCAGGGCTAGGTCTTCGTTGAGCCTCACGGAGACGGGCTCTAAGCGAGTCACGGGAATGGCGATGGCCACATCACACGACGCGTCTAGACCCTCCGTCCAGATGTCGTCCAGCGCTTCCAACTCGCGTAGCAGACTGTCCTTGGTGAACATGCTGACGCGTGTGGCGGCGTCTTCGTCAATGCCGTCGTCGATGCCGAGAGGAACCCAGCTGTTCCAGAAGAGCGTCTGTGTCGGGTCGTCTTGTGGGGCGCGACACCCCTGAACGGCTGCTAGGAACCCGTTGACGCTTCCGGCGGAAGCACCGGTGGTGATGGGGACGACTGCCGATTCCGACCGTTTGAGTCCCTCTACCAGCGTGTAGACGTAGCCCGCCTCGTGGTTTCCGAGCGTGACCCCGCCTGACACGGTGATGCCGTAGGCAGCGGGCTCAGCAGACAAGGCAAGGGCAGTGAGTAGGACGAGCATGGTGTCTCCGTGGGCGGCAACCTACTACAGGGATGGGGCTGCACGTTCCGGTCGAACCCACGCTTTGACATGCCCAGATCCATGGACGGATTCCCAATATTGGGGAGTTAGAACACCGTCTCCCAAACCCCGGGCCTCACCGAATCAAGAGCTTGGTGATGAATAATCCTTCGTGGTTCGATGGAATATTGGGGTCGCGCGTACATCCGGAGGCTGTGGCTTGGTCGTTGTTCGACCCGCTCCATGCCAGCAGCGTTGTTGCGGGATTGATATTGTCCAAGCTGTAGTTTGAGACGCTAATCGGTGCGTCGCGGGAGTTCTGCGGTGTGCCTTGAATGCATGAGAAACCGCTGAGACAGGAGACGAGATAGCTACTCAGTCCGCCGTTGTAGCCTGGTCCTGATAGCGGAACCCAGTTGGCGCTTGAGCACCGTGACCCACCCTCATCGCCTTGCATCCGGTAGGACAAGCGGACTGAGGAGTGGTCGAGTGCGGGAGTCAGGAACAGCGCTGCGGCGTGGCTTGCGGCCTGATTGGTGTACATGAACACCCCGTCTCCGGCACCGCCTGTCAGGCCACTCACGGTCAGCGATGTACCGAGGTACCCTGAGAAGAACTGTGCTGAGAGGGTTGAGGTGTCCGGTGAAGGAGCGTGGTAGCTCTTGACCACATCCACCCATCCGCCGCCTTCCGTCGTCATGTCACAGTAGGCCTTGAATGGGGCGCTGCCGGTCGGGTCGATGCGGTACACGCCGTCTCCGGTGACCCCTGCGTACGAGTAGCCTTCGGCCGGATTGAGGTAGTCGTCACAGCTCTCAGCGTAGGTGCCATTGGCCCACTCGCCGACACCCGCGTTGTCCACAATCTGGATGTCGCATCCGGCCTGTGGCCAGGTTTCTCCGCCGCTGACGACGTCTGTGGCTCCGAGTGTTCCGCCAGCGCAGACCGTCGCGTTTGCGCGAACTACGCCGGATACTGTGGCTCCGGCCTCTACGATGGCCCCACGACCGACTCGGGCACCGGCGAGCACTTGTGCGCCCGGCAGCAGGGTGGCCTGCTTACGCACGCGAGCGGTGCTCTCAACAAGGACGTCTGCGCCGATGGTTACGTCGGGCCCAACGATTCCAAGGATGGTGGTTGCCGCGCCGGAAGAGGAAGAATCGGCAATCGTGGTGCCTCGGGCGATGACCGCTGAGGCGCCCACTTGGGTGAAGTCTCCGAGCGCGACCAACGAGCCCACAGTCCCGTTGGCGTTGATGGTGACATCTGTGCCGAGCTGAGCGCCGTAGCCGACCGTGGCACCGTTTCCAGTTGTCAGACGAGCACCGGCGGTGACGGCGCGTGAGATGGTGGTGTCGATGCCCAAGATGTGGTCGGCACCCAGGACTGCCTGGCGTCCGACGACGGTTCCTGCCCCCACCGTGAGCGGCTGGGTCGTGTGTTCAACCCAGCCATCCAGGGTGGCCCGTGGGGAGATGTGTACGTCATCTAGGGCGACAAAGGGACCGACGGATGCTTCCGCACCTACGAAGGTTCCGCTGACGGTGGTGACCGTGGGGTCGACGGAGGCGCTGTCAGCGATGCAGGCGCCATTGGCCGCGTACTGAATGTCATCACAGCCATCACCGTCGCCGTCTGCGGCCCATGCATTCGAGCCGCCGACCACCATCACACTCAATATCCAGGCGTACCGCATTGATTGTATCCCCCGAGTCCAACTTCTAAACTGTGAATAACGAGTCCGTTCTCACAGGTTTGGATACCGTGGATACTACCATCCCTGTCGCGAATGCGTTCAGTGAATCACGGCGGTCTCGGCATCCCCGAACAGTGCCCGGTGGGTGCGGACGTGTAGTGCCAAGAGGAACATTGGGCCCATCAGGGGAATCCAGGCTGCGGCCATGGCGGCTGCGAAGTGAAGCAATGAGTAGATCCCATGGAACTTGAAATGCCCGGTGAAGTGCTTTGCACTTGTGACCATGGCATTGACCGGTGACAGCCGATGCAGGAACACGAGAGTGCCGGCGTACATCATCAGGAATGCGGCGATTATCCCAGGTATGTAGCAGAACATGATGCCGACCGTGACGACCAAGCCGACCAGTGCTGTGACAATCATTGTGGGTAGGATGTTCTCTTTGGCGTCGCTGAAGGCGGCTGAAAAGTCCAGCACCCGTTCGCCGCGCTGATGTCGGGCCACCCTGCGTACGAGGCTTGCGTTCAGGGGCGCCATGAGCGCTCCGAGCATTGCCGAGAGTCCTGCTATCAAGCCAAACATTAGAACGAATGAGAGCAGATAGATGAGGCCGAAGACCAAGCCTCCAGCTTCATCGCCTGCTGCTTCACCGACCACGGCACCGGCGATGGCGCCGACGAGTGCTCCGCCCAGCAGAGTGCCGAACATGACGAAGTAGATCACGAAGACCATGATGATTGTCAGCGGTATGGTGACCACCATCTGCCCAAGACCAGCCATCAAATACGGCACTAGGTCATCGGTGAACTCTTTGAGGCTGTCCTGAAGCAGCTGCACTGGATCAGGCGTTTCGCCGCCGGGAAGTGGGTAGCGTAAGGATTCGTCGGGCATGGAGCGGCCTGGGAAGGGGGAAGCCCAGTGTATACCAAGTGCCCTGTTTGTATGGACTGGCGTAGAGAATGGGCTGAACGCCAGCCACGAGTGTGTCTAGGGCACGGCTGTGGGGGTTCGGTAGACCTTGCCGCGCTGTCGGAACAGGCTGACGGGTGCGGGCTCCCGAAGCGTCTGGCCACCGACTGCGTCCAACAGAGCCTCTGCACGTTGTTTGTCAGGCCCTAAGAGGCTTTGGTAGGCCGATAAGCTGCGTTGGGACATCCATGCGGTGTAGCTCTGGATGGCGCGGGTGCTCTGTGCGTCCCCAACGCGGAAGGAGTGGCGACCCACGAAGCGCGGCAGCCGGCCGTCGCCGCGTACGGCATTTGGCTCTGACACGGCTCGCCATGTGTCGCGAATGACCGGCCATTGCTCTGAGAAGGCGTGTTTGAGCAAGGGATAGAGGGTCTCTGGAATGCCGTCGTTGGGCACCAGAGGGCCAAACGACTGTTCGTCTGGGGTGTTCATGCGCTCCACCCAATCGGCAACGCGGGGAGCTCGCTTCTTCATCAATCGGCCGGAGTAGGGGTCTCGATACAGGTGCGCATACAGCGGCGCCATCAGGCCAAAGTCCGCGAGCGTTGGGTGGGCGCCAAGCACGTACGGATGGACCGCCAGATGGTCATTGAACGCGTCTAAGAACGACAGGTACGTCTCTTCGATAGCCGAACGCGTTCGTCGGTCGATACCCAGCACCTTGCCGTGCCCGAGTCCGAAGTACAGGAAGACGGGCAGGCCCATCAGCGGCTGAATCCAGCGCGGCTTGTCGGGCGCAAAGAGCTGGCCAAATTCTTTGAGGATGAACCACCCGTGATGCCGTGGATACGCCCATCTGTAGTGCATTGCCGGGAGCAGTAGCCATTCGTCTGCGAACAGCTCGATGAGGTGTGCGACGAGTCGTTGAACAGGCCCTTCGGGAATCACGGGCCGAGCAGGAGTCCGTTCCTCGAAGAAGTCGATGATGGCTGACGTATCGCCGACCGCTTCGTCGTCTGCTGTGATCACCACTGGGACCATCGCCACACCGGTTCTCGGCACCAGGACGTTCTTCATGATCTGGCGGCTGGGCAGTACCTCGACAAACGGAATGCGCTTGTAGCGAAGGTAGGCCCTGGCTTTGCCACTGTAGAGAGACACTTCGGCTGCATAGAGAGTGACAGGTTGCATCTGATTGCCTAACCCACGTTTTGGTGGGTTTTTCTTTGGGAAACGTCGGGTCATCTCCACTAGCCATGTGATGGTGGGAGGTGTCGGATACGGATGTGCCACAGACGTCCTAAGGATTGCCATGGCCTCGGTTGTTATTGCGCTTGCTACTAGAGACTTTGACCCAACGGAAGCGGCGGTGCCGTGGCGTTGTCTGGTGGCGGCGGGGCACGACGTTGTGTTCGCAACGGCGGACGGTGCACCCGGGGCCTGCGACCCAGACATGCTCACTGGCGTGCTGTTCGGCCAGGTGAAGGCGATGTCTGCCGATGCCGCTAGCTACCAGGAAATGGCGGCGTCTCCAGCGTTTGCGACCCCCATCCTGTTTCAGGACATCGATCCGACGGACCACGACCTACTCGTGCTGCCAGGCGGCCACGCTTCGGGAATGCGGCAGTACTTGGAGGACGCTGAGCTACAGCAGGCGGTCGTTCGGTTTTTTGACCGAGACGCCCCGGTGGGCGCGATCTGCCACGGATCTGTAGTCCTTGCCCGAAGCGTGCGTGACGACGGCACATCCGTCGTGACGGGACGGCGTCTGACGGGGCTGCCTAAGCGCTTCGAAGTGGGGGCTTGGGTGCTGACCAAACCCTACATGGGAGACTACTTTCGCACCTACCCGGAGTGGGTTGAGGACGAAGTTCGGCGGGCGATAGGGCCGGATGGCACCTGGGAGCCAGGTCCATTTCTTCCGATTCACGGCAAGGGGTTTACCGTGAAAGACGGAGCCCTCATCACCGCTCGCTGGCCTGGAGATGCCCAAGCGTTCGCAGATGCGCTCGTGGCCCATCTAGCGGGTGGTCTTTAGTGAGACTGATCTGCGTCGCCGACCAACAATCGCGGAACCGCTCACCCCTTCGCAGGTCTAAGTCCGAATGCTGATTGTGCTGACTTCCCTCGTCTTCGCCCAAGCGGACCTCACGGTTCAGGAGCCTGGCTCTTGGGTCACCCTGGAGACGGGCCTGGAGTTCGCGGTGTTCGACCTGCCGGCATCGTCGTTCGGGGACAGTCGGGTTCGCGTTCTCCGGGTGCACCCCGACCACTTCACAGTGGCCTTGCGAGCGGGTGTAGCGGGGGATGGTGCACCCAAGACAGCGTCTGAGTGGGCGGAGAGTCAGCAGTTCGTCGCCGCGTTCAACCCAAGCATGTTTCGTCCAGATGGCACCAGCACAGCATTGATGCGCGACAAAAGTCGGTCTGTGCGCACAGACGTGACCGCAGACCGAGACATGCTCGTGTTTGACCCGTCTGACGGCAGCTCGCCTGCGTTTGCCATTGCCGACAACGCCTGCGACAACTTCGACACGGTGCTCGGTCAGTATTCTGGCGCTATTCAGAGCATCCGCATGTTTTCGTGCGACGGGCGCAATGTGTGGAGCCAACAGCCCAAGATGTGGAGTCACGCGGTGGTGGCGGTCGACGGCAGCGGACGTCTGCTGCTCCTGCACGCCCGCTCACCGTACTCAACTCACGATTTTGTGGACCTAGTGATCAACCTACCGATCGACGTGCAGCGCATGCAATACGCGGAGGGCGGACCGGAGGCATCGCTCGCAGTGCGCACGCCGGCGGGCTCCGGAACCTGGTTCGGTAGCTACGAGACCAGCTTCTACGAGTCGGACTCCAACGAACGAGAATGGCCGCTGCCGAACATTTTGGGCATCGTGCGTCGGGTGCCCTAGGCGAGGATGCGAGTGTTCTCCGGGCAGCCTCGGTGAGGCGCGCCAGTCATCCTGGCGTCAGCTGGAGAGTCTTGGAGAGCACGCTAAGCAGGTCTTCGTTCCGGAATGGCTTCAACAGGCAGGGGTCTTGGCCTGGGTCTGAGGTTTCGTCCCAGCTGAAGCCGCTCATGAACACCACAGGTGGACAGCTCCCTGCGGCGCGTAGCGACCTGACCATGGCGGGTCCTCCCAAGACTGGCATGACCACGTCACTGACGATGATGTCTAGCGAATCCTGGTGTTCTACGGCCAAGCGGGCGCCCTGTTGTCCGTTCGCGGCCTCAACAACGGTGAATCCCCAGCCTCGCAGAGCGTCGGCGAGCAGTCGGCGGACGGGCTGCTCGTCCTCGACCAGAAGTACGGTCTGTCCCGTTGCACGCCCCGTGACTGCGTTGGAGTTGTCCTGTTCATTCGGAGATTTCCCCTCGACACAAGGCAAGCGAATCTCCACGGTGGTCCCTACTCCCACGGTAGACGACACCGTGATTTCACCGCCCGCCTGCTGAACGATGCCGTAGCAAGTGGCCAAGCCCAGCCCGGTTCCGTGGCCGACGGGTTTGGTCGTGAAGAACGGCTCGAAGATCTTTGGCAGCACGCTCTCGGGGATGCCTTCGCCGTTGTCTGTCACCGTGATCAAGGCACGCAGCTGCTCAGAAGCGGGCTGTTCCAAGCCAGCGCGGATGGTCAGCTGCCCTCCATCGGGCATGGCGTCTCGTGCGTTGACGGCCAGATTGATCAGAATCTGGGTCAGCTGCCCATCATCCATGCGCACGACCAGTGGGCGGGTGGGTAGCTGCAGGTCGAAGCGTATGTCTTCACCAATCGTGCGGTGAATCATCTGCCCGATTTCCTTGAGCTGATGCCCTAGATGCAGGTCACGGGTGTGTACGACCTGCTTGCGTGCAAACGTCAGGAGCTGTCGAGTCAGCCCGGCCCCCCGGTGCGACACGCCGCGCATGTGCTCCACCAGCGGCATCGCTTTGGGATTGTCTTTGACGTGAAGCTCTATCAGAGAGAGGTTTCCAAGCATGACTTGGAGCAGATTGTTGAAGTCATGGGCGACGCCACCCGCCAATCGGCCAATGCTCTCCATCTTCTCTGCCTGCGAAACGCGCTCTTCAAGACGCCGCCGGTCCGTGATGTCTGAGACGACGCCTGCCATCCGGAGGGGCTCTCCGTGCAAAGAGCGCTGAATCTCTCCTTTGCCCTCGATCCATCGCACTCGGCCATCGGGTAGCAAGGCGCGATGAACCACCTGGTATTCGGTGTCGCCCCTCTCCAGACTTGATGCGACGAGCTCCCTCACCATCTCCCTGTCCTCTGGATGAACCGCCTGAAGGAAGTCGTCCATGGAATCGGGCTGGAAGCCCAACGGACGGCCAAGCAGAGGGCCGACCTGGTCGCTCCACGTCAGGTCTCCTGTTGCCAGTTCCCATTGCCAGGTACCCATCTTGGCCGCATTGAGCGCAAGTCTGAGCATCTGTCCTTGCTCATCAAACGACTCTTGCGCCTTTTTGGCGCTGTGGGACTTGACCGCAACAACCACAAAGTCGGCGATTGAAGCCGAGAACAAGATTTCTTCGCTCGACCACTTACGCGGCCCGCCCACATGCTCACAACAGACCACCCCAATGCTTCGTCCACGGATGATGATGGGGGCATCCAACAGTGCACCAATCCCGTTGGCGGGCAAATAGGTATGGACAAACTCGCTGGTTGACTCGTCAATGTAGGCGTCGGAGGCCACGATCAGCCGTTCTTTGTCCAGTGCTCTGAAGTAGCTGGGGTAGTTGCTACGCTGAAGCGCGACGCCCGATGAATGGCCATCTTCGCTGTACAAATCAGCCAGCTCAATCGCATCACGCGCGTCATTGAAGAGCCAGATCCCAACCCGACTGACGCTAAGCATTTCAGAGGCGACCTTGGTTATCCGCTGGAACGCCTGTAGCCGTGTTTCGTCACCCCACACCTCAGATCGAGACCGGTTGCTGACCGCCTTTTGCCGCCGTGGTTCGTCTTTGTTGAGTCGCTGAGTCATTGGCGCTGTCCTCACGGAGATAAGTGTATCCCAAGGGTTAGAATCAGGTAGCGTTCTGATGTCGGTGGATGACCCCTGCGCCGTGCCATTCGGAGAGCGGATTCCCGGCAATGCCAGTGGTGTGAGTTGCGAAAGGGTGTAGGCTGCAGCAATGCCACGGACCTACCGGCTAATCATCACAGTCTTGCGCTTCATTACTCGCCTGTATTTCCGACGGGTCGAGGTGAGCGGGCTCGAACACGTGCCCACGGAGGGCGGTGGAGTCCTGGTCGCGTGGCATCCGAATGGCCTGGTCGACCCTGGGCTCATCCTGACCCAGTTTCCTCGGCAGGTGATCTTCGGTGCGCGCCATGGCCTGTTCGGTGTGCCGGTGCTTGGGCAGCTGATGAAGAGCATTGGCACGGTGCCCATCTACCGCGTGCAGGACGCGTCGGACGATGACTCCGCATCCAGGCAGACCGCGAATCGGGGCAGTCTGGATGCTCTGGTGGCCGAGGTCGCCCGCGGCTCGTTTTCCTGCTTGTTTCCAGAGGGTACCAGTCACGATTCCCCGCATCCGTTGGAGATCAAGACCGGTGCAGCGCGGCTGTACTACCTGGCCCGCAAGCAGGCGTCGGCTGACCAGGTTCCGCCCGTGATCATTCCAGTAGGTCTGCACTATGACAAGAAGCGTCTCTTCCGCAGTCGGGCGCTGGTGCAGTTTCATCCGCCAATGCCAATTCCCGCGCACCTGGATGTGGCCCCTCCCGCCGACGAGGACACACAGACGCGTCGTGCTCGCTACCGCGCTCTCACAGACGAGATTGACCGTGCGCTGCATGAGACGGCGCACGCCACCGAGACCTGGGAGCTGCACCACTTGATGCGACGGACCCGCAAGCTGGTGCGTGCCGAGCGTGCTGTGGATTCGGGCCGGGGTCGTAGTAAGCCAGATATGAAGGAACTTACGCTGGGTTTCTCCAGGGTGCGCCACGCCTACAACCAACGCCTGGTGGAGCGTCCAGAGCATGTCGCCGAGATTACCGAGCGTGTCCGCGAGTATGACGCCAACCTTCGCGCGCTGAAGCTGGACGACGACGACCTTGACGCGAGCCCTCGAGTAGCGCCGCCGCTGTTGGTGCTCTCGCTGATCGGTCAGGTCATCGCTGTGTACCTTTTGGTGCCGCCGCTGCTCGCGCTCGGGTTTCTGGTCAACGCTCCGGGCATCGTGGCGGTTCTCGCTCTGACAAAGACAGTGTCGAAGTACAAGAAGGACGAAGCCACGGTAAAGCTGCTCGCTGGAGCCTTGGTCTTCCCGGTGTTGTGGCTCATTGCTGGGGCGGTGGTCTGGTACCTTCACCATCGACTCAACCTGATGTTCCCTCAGCTACCGGACGTGCCCTGGATGTCTGCTCTGGCCGTCATCTTGCTCGCTGCCCTCGGAGGGTTTCTCGCTCTTCGGTATACCGAGATCTCACGCGAGACGGCTCGCGCGCTGCGTATTCGGTTCACCCGCTTTAATCAGCGCGAGACCCTCAAGCAGCTCCGTGGGGACCGCCGGCAGATCTTCGACGACATGATGGCATTGGCAGAAGGGCTAGACCTGCCAGGTCAGGTCGACGAGGCCGGCCGTCTGTCGCCGAACCTGCCTGGTGCGACCCTGTAAGACGGCCTCATTCTGCTGGTTCGGCGGGTACTTGGAGGTGATCCCACCAGCCGCTGTAGACCTGGGTCATGCGGTCTGTCAGCTCCTCGTAGGGCTCGTCGGCGTGGTTCACGAGGCCCCAGTTGTTGTCTTCGCCATCAAAGCGGCCCTCATGGGGCTGGTCCACCCACTGGAACCAGTGCATGCCCACAACGCGGCCTGACGCAATCCAGGGCAGTGCGGCGGCCTCGAAGGCGTCGGCGCGGTCGGTCTGCGTGTCGAGATTTGGGTAGATGGGCGGCCAGGAGTTCGGCATGCCAGCGTCGTCTGCGCGAAAGCCAAACTCGCTGATGAGCAGGGGGATGTCGTGGTTCTCCGCAAGCTCTGCGAAGGCATCCGCGGGGTCGAGCCCACCGGACATGCGCATGGCGGCCTCGGTGATTCCGGGGCGGAAGGTGTAGGCGTTCATGGAGATGACGTCGACGTGGCGTGCGGCGGCGTTGTGGACCTCCATTCTAGTCATTGGCGCCACTTCCCGGTTGCCCAGGATGAGGTGGTTGGGGTCCGCAGCTCGAATCGCGGCGGTGGTCACGCTGTAGTAGCGCTCGGCCGTGGACGTGAGGAAGGCGGTGGTCGCGTCATCTGCCTGGATGCTGCTTCCACCCGCGAGGGACTGCCAGCCTGCGGTGCGGGCGATGAGCTCGTCGCGGGTGCTCGGCGGTGCGCTGATTGCGTCGGAGACGGCCTGTGCGCTGCCGTACACGTCAATGAGTGTGTCAACGGCTTTGGCCTTGCCGGGGGAGGTCTCGGAGAGGCCCAGGCTGCGCTGGAGCAGGGTCTCGGAGCCACGCCAGTCGGGGCCCCAGCTGATCTCGTTGTCCAAGAACCACCCGAGCACTGCGGGGTCATTGGCTAAGGGCAAGACGGTCTGGGCCACACTCTGCTCCACGGTGGCCTGCCAGTCGGGGTCCCAGTAGTCGGCCACGTCCCCCTCCAGCCAGTCAGCGTCCGCCAAGGAGAGGTTGATGGCCACAGCCACATGAGGTGCGGCAAGGTCAGCGCGGGACCATGAGCCGGCCGTGGTGATGTTCCACGACAACAGACGTGTGCCCGCAACATTGGCCCAGTCTGCGTCGGTCTCGTACAGCGCCTGAGTGGTCTGCTGGTAGGGGCGAACACCGGTCACTCCGCCCGTGGACCCGTTGGGGTGGAAGCTGTTGATGCCGCTCGAAAAGAACGGGTGGCCTTCCGGGGTCACCATCCACCAGCGCTCACACACCTTCTCGGTGCGAAAGAAGCCGGTGGCGGCGAGAGTGACGCGGGTGTCGGCGCCGCGGGCGTCTAGCTCTGGCTCGCCAGCGACGGCCACGCACGCCGACTCTGGTTGGACCACAGTGTCGGTCTCGGTGGTGCCGGTGCAGGCTGTAAGCGTGAGCAGCAAGGGGAGAATTCGCATGGGCGGTACTTACCTCGCCCGGTCGATTGGGTGATGCGCTATTGCTTGTACTCCACGTTTCGAGTGCATAGTGCTTGAGGAACCCGACCTTCGGAGAGACCGTGCTGGCCCTGCTACTTGCCCTGATTGGCTGCGCTCCGGAAGAGCCCGAGTTCTGCGATTCGTCAACGCGTCACGAGTGGCAGCCGCTGTCCGCTGAGCGGCTTGACCAGTACCCCGATGACCTGTGGACTCGCCCCGACCCCACATCTCCCACCGGGCTTCGGGTGAATGTGAGCACCACCTCCACGCCGTGGCTGCTCGAGGTGTCCGGTCTGCTGCGTCCTATCGCCACCGGGGTGCAGAATCGTTCGGGATTCGGTCGTATGGGGGGTGTGGCCTTACAGTTCACCGGGTCTCTGGGAGAGGTGCCGAGCGCTGAATCTCTGCGATTTGTAGACCTCTCCGTCGACCCACCTGCGGACGTTCCCTACGAAGCACGCCTGGCGGACGACGGTGAGCAGCTGCTACTTCAGCCCCTCAAGCCTCTGTCTCCGGGTGCTCAGCACGCGGTGGTTCTCACGCGCACCCATGTGCCACAGACCGGCGCCTGCGTAGCCCCGTCAGCGGACCTGCGTGCGCTGCTGCTTCAGGGCGATACACCCGCTGAACTGGATCATATCGCGGACGCCTATGGTGCCATTGCCGAGCGGTTGGGCCTCGCGGTAGACCAGGTGAGCGCCGCAACGGTGTTCACCACCCACGATGACTTGGTGGGCTTCCGGGCCATTGCGGACGACCTGACGTCTCGCTCTATGACCTGGGCCCAGGACCCGGTGTGTGATGTGTGGGAGGGCGGTCGCCACTGCACGGCTGTGTTTGTTGCTGAGGACCATCGAGGCGACGGCGATATCGCCTCGTTTGACGCACGCGGAACCTGGGAGCTCGGTGTCGACCTGTGGTTGCCTGCTGTGGTGGACAGTCCGGTGCCTCTGGTGCTGTTCGGGCATGGGATCGACAGCAGCCGTGGGGAGGCACGCACCTTGGCGCGTGAGCTGGTGCCCCAGGGGGTGGCGGTGGTGTCGATCGACGCGATGGAGCACGGGGAACACCCTGCCCGAGACGACGACACCCACGACGCGCTTGCGTTGTTGGGCATCACCCTGGACCCCATTGAGTTCAACGGCCTGACCTTGGCCCAGAACTTCGTTCAGACCAGCTTCGATAGGCTCCAGCTTCTGGAGTTGCTGCACCAACTCCCCGACGTGGACGGAGACGGCTCAGCAGACCTCGACATGGCGCGAATCGGGTACATGGGCGTGAGTCTAGGAGGCCTGATGGGGCCCGGAGTCATGGCCCTTGGCGACGACATCGATGCAGGCGTTCTCGCGGTTGCCGGTGGGCATCTCGCCACCTTTGCAGTGGATAACTACAACACCCAAAACCTGCGCCCCCTGTTCGAAGACCTCGCGGGGTCAGAGGCCGCCTGGGAGCGCCTGCTTCTGGTCGGCCAGAGCGCGATGGACCCGGCGGATCCTGCGGTATTTGCAGACCACGTGCTCACCAATCGCCTGGGTGCCCGACAGGATGGCCCGCATCTGTTGCTTCCCGTGAGCATCAACGACGACACGGTGCCGGTGAGCACGGGAAAGGCGCTCGCCCGCTCTCTAGCGTTGCCTCACATGCCGCCAGTGGCGGATGACGTGTCCCTGCTCGAGGTCGCTGCCACCGGACCGCTTCACGGCAATCACGATGGACTGACCGCGGCCTTCTTCCAGTTTGACCGTGTCACAAGCGGCGGCGAGGTCGTGCCCTCGTCGCACAGCAACACGCCGTGGAGCCCTGAGGGCCGGGAGTTGATCTTGGGCTTCTTCGAGACGTGGGTGGACAGTGAGGTGCCTGTGGTGGTGAGCCCGTACGCCACACTGCAGACGCCGCCTCTCTCTGAGTAGTTCGATGGGCGACGCTGGCCGTCGGTTGGACCGCTGGACGAGTCCGTGCCCTCGCCTACCCGATGTGCCCAACGGGTGGTACGCTGCACCCTAAGAGACGCCATTATTGGCCATCTTAGTGGCATTGGCCTTGGGAGAATTGATGAACAATCGCTACCTGGATTCTTGGTTGTCGGCCGTTGCCAGTGCCATTGCCCAGGATTCGGGTCTTGGTGGTTGGCTAGGTCAGCGAGCGTCCCTCGAAGCCGCTGCTGAGGTCCTTGAGCCGGTGAGCTTTGCACCGGGTGAGACCCTCGTCGAACAGGGCGCAGGGGACAGGGATGCCTGGATTGTGACGGAAGGCACGGTCGCCTTTGAGGTCCAGGAAGGCCATGGTGACGTGCACTCGCTGCACACCGCAGCGGCTCCAAGCGCATTTGGCACACGGGCATTTGCGGTCGGACGTACCCACAACCTCACGGCTCGGGCCAAGACACCGGTGGTCGCATTCGGCCTGACGCGTCGCAGCTTGCAGAACGTCGCGGCTGTGGCGCCGTTGGTGGCCACCGGTCTCGTCCGCTGGTTGGCCGCGGACGTCGTGCATCGCATTGTACAGAGTCGAGCAGGAAACAACGAGGAACGGAGGTTTGTGCTTGCCTTTCCTCGTCGTAAAACTCTGCCACAGGGTCAAGCGATGGAAGCCGCCAGTGCGCTCCTCCTCACGCTGCGAGGGTTCCCTGCCGGCACCTTCGAGCCGCTCGTGCCGGGGATTGGCGAGCACATCCAGATCGTGCAGGTTGCCGAGGGAGACGCCGTTGTCTCCCACGGCGACAAGGAACGGTCGCTTCTGCTGCTGCTCAGCGGAACCTCGAGCTCACGCACCACCAAAGGCCGTGTGCTGGGCAGGTTTACTGCCGGGGCTGCGGTGTCTGATGAGGTGATGCTGGGCGAGCTTGGTTTCCTGGCAGATGTGCCACGGGACGGAACAGTCTTCGCAGACTCCGCGGCTACCTTCCTGGAGATTTCAACCGACGCGTTGCCATGGCTTGCCCAAACCCTTCCAGACCTCACCTTCCAGCTTCACGTGGCGCTCCTGCGCACTGTCTGTGGCCGAATCGAGCAGGCCGACGACGCGCGCAAGCACACCCAGGCCATCACCGCGGGCCACTTCGATTCGTGGTTCGACGAACGCGACGAGTAGCCGTCCGATGGCTCGATTGTTGCCACACTCCACCCTCCGACTCAAGGGCGGTCGAACAGGCCCCGGTGGGATAAAACAGTCGCAGGAGGGTTGCATGCAAGTTGGCGATTTGATGAGCAAAGACGTGGTCACTCTCGGAGAGACTGATGTGTTGATTGCGGCAGAGGAACTGATGGGCCTTCGGCGCTTTCGGCACCTCCCCGTTGTGGACAAGGACGGCGGCCTTGTTGGCATCTTGACCCGCCGGGACATCTTGGCGGCATCGCTGCCAGGCGACACGGCAACGCGCGTCGAGAAGCTAGTGCACAGCGCTACGGTGAAGGTGAGCGCCATCATGCAGCACCCGGTGAAGTCGGTGACTGTCACCAGTGACCTCGTTGCCGCCGCACGGTTGATGGAGTCTGAAAAGATTGGCTGTCTGCCGGTCACCAACAGAGGCAAGGTCGTAGGAATTCTGACCGAGGCCGACTTTGTTCGCATGGCTGCGCGTCTGCTTGAGCGTGCTCAGTTTGCTGACACCGAGTGGGCTGGACATCTTCGACACACGCTGTTCAGCGACGGTGGTTGAGGGGTGCCACGAATCTAGGGGCCATCTGGACTCCGTTGGCGCGCATTGGCATCGCATTTGCAGCCGTACAGGTCATAGGAGGCTCCCCATGCGCCACATTCTCTCATTGTCCCTGTTGTTCCTCACGGCTTGTCCAGAACAGACCGAACCTGAGCCAAACCCGAATCGCGTCGCACGAGTCGTGGTCAGTGCCGACGGCGATGTTGGCGCGGTGGTCCAAGGCCACAACGAATTCACCTTCGATCTGTACGCAGGGCTGGTTCAGACCGCAGGAGACGACAACGTCTTCTACTCGCCCTTCTCCACAACCACGGCTCTCGGCATGACGATGGCCGGCGCCGAGGGAGTCACCGAGACCGAGATGATGGATGTTCTCGGCGTCTCGATTGAACAGGCCGATTGGCACACGGCGCTCGGGTCATTGACGCGCGACCTGTCAGGTGACTTGGACCGTGGCTACACGCTTCACGTCGCCAACCGCATCTTTGGACAGACCGACTACCCGTGGGAGCAGCCCTTCCTCGACGTGTGCGAGTCCGACTACGACGCTCCACTGGAGGCGTGGGACTTCGCGTCAGACCCAGAGGGCGGCCGAGAGTTGGTGAACGACTGGGTCGCAGAACAGACCGAGGACCTGATTGAAGACCTGCTGCCGGCAGGGTCGGTGACTGCTGACACCCGAATGGTGCTGGCGAATGCCATCTACTTCTTGGCAGACTGGGAGACACCGTTCGACCCCGACCAGACGAATGATGGCGCCTTCACCCTGCTAGACGACAGCACCGTCACCGTGCCGCTGATGTTCTTGGACACCGAAGAGCGCGAAGAGCACGGCATTCAGCTCGGCTGGGTGGATGATGTGAGCGTTGCCCGCATGCCGTACCAAGATGGCGAGGTCTCCATGGTCTTGCTGGTGCCAGACGCTGCAGACGGTCTTGCCGCACTTGAGACGGGTCTGGATGCTGCGGCCTACGCGACCTACCTCGGCGCTCTAAGCGACGGCGACGGCGTTGTGGTCATGCCGCGAATTGAGATGGAGTACGAGGTTGAGCTGAAAGACGTGATGGCTGACCTTGGCATGGCGAGTGCGTTCGACAGCGCCACCGCCGACTTCACTGGCATGGCAGACGCAGCAGACGGACAGCTACACATCGACGGCATCTTCCACAAAGCCTTCGTGTCGATCGACGAGTACGGCACAGAGGCAGCCGCAGCCACGGCGGTGGTTGTGGGCGTGGACTCCGCTCCGCCACAGGTGCGTGCTGACCATCCATTCCTGTTCGTCGTCCAAGACGACCTGACAGGCGCCATCCTGTTCGTCGGTCGTGTCACAGACCCGAGCTAGAGCCCCACTGGGACGGTAAGCGGATACAGGTGAGGCATGTGTATTGACTGCCTCTCTCGCGCCTACGACCCGTTCATGTCCGGCTTTGAGGTCCTAGGACTGCGACGCTGGCGCGCGGAGTTGCTGGGACCGCTTCAAGGCGCTGTGCTTGAGCTGGGTGCGGGTACGGGTGCGAACCTGCCGCACTACGGCGACGGTGTGACTCGCTTGGTTCTCGTAGAGCCCGGAGAGGGCATGCGAGCGGTCCTTCAGCCCAAAGCAGACGCCCGAGGTGCAGAGGTCCTGGGCGGCTTTGCCGAAGCGCTACCCCTGGATGATAACAGCGTAGATGCCGTGGTCTTCGGCCTGGTGCTGTGCAGCGTGCGCGACCCCATGGCAGCTCTCGCGGAAGCCAAGCGCGTGCTCAAGCCCGGTGGTCAGCTGGTGTTCATTGAGCATGTCCAGGGACGCGGTCCGCTGGGCTGGGTACATCGCGCAATGGCACCGCTGTGGGCAATGGTCGCGGGCGGGTGCCGACTGGACCGAGACACGGCCAGAACCATTGAAGCTGCCGGCTTCGTGTTTGAGGACATCAAGCGGACGTGGTTTCCCGGGGCACCTTTGGTGATGCCGGCGATTCGTGGGACAGCGCGGCCCGCCGGTGCCCCCGCCACTCCTGCGCAAGGGGCCTAAGAGTGCTGCCTCTGAGTGCCATGGACACCGCCTGGTTGCACATGGACCGCAGCGACAACCCGCTGGTCATCAATGCTCTGTTGGTGCTCGAGCAAAGCGCTGATATTGCGGCAGTCATCGACCGCTTCGTCGAGCTTGTGGTGCACGAATACCCGCGGTTCCGCCAGGTGGTATTGACCCGGCCTGGAGTCGTCAGCGTACCGGTGTGGAAGGACGTGGAGGTTGTGCTCACCGACCACCTCCAGCACGTGCACCTGGCTCCGGCCGGTCTCAAGGAGGACCTTTGGGCGACGGTTGGGCCGCTGTTGGACGCGCCGCTGAGCCCGGACCAGCCACTGTGGTCACTAACGGACATTCGAGGCCTAGCGTCGCAGCAGAGGGTGCTGCTCTTTCGGGCCCATCATGTCATTGGCGACGGCATGGCCATGGCCAAGCTGCTGCTGTCGTTGTGCGACGAGGATGACGTAGGTCTTCCGCGTCCGCGCGGTCGCGCCCAAGCACCCGATGGACCGTGGGTGGAGCGCGTCACAGCCCGGTTAGACGCCGGTGTGGACATGGTGCGCGCGGCCACCCAGCTGGTGACCATGAACCCGGAGACGCCATCTCCGCTCATGGGTCCGCTGGATGGAACCAAGCAGGTTGCGTGGTCTGAGCCGTTTCCGCTCAGCCGCATCCAGACCGTGCGCGACGCCCTAGGAGGCACGGTCAATGACGTGCTTGTCTCCGCTGTTGCAGGCGCGCTTCACGTCACCCTCGACGACCCAGAGCTGGCCGACCTACACGCCCTTGTGCCTGTGTATCTGCACCCACTGAGTGCGCCGATTCCAAAGGATCTAGGCAACCACTTTGCGCCCATCTTCCTGCGTCTGCCGTCCAGCACGCCCAACGCTGTGACTCGGCTGCAACACGTCCGACGGCGAACCCACAGCTTGAAGAAGGGACAGATGCCTCTGGTCTCAGCGGCAGCCGTGCACGTGATTGGTCATGCGCCTCGGTCTGTCGAGAATGTCGCCGTCGACCACTTTGCGGCACGCGCCTCGCTGGTCTTGACCAACGTGCCCGGTCCGCGCAGCGCGGTTCACGTGGCGGGTGCCCGAATCGACGACATCCTGTTCTTTGTGCCCCAACCCGCCAGTATCGGTGTTGGACTGTCGCTGTTCTCGTACAACGGGAGCGTGCGGCTGGGGGTATCCGCGGACAGCGCACGCGACCTGTCTCCGGAGCGGCTGGCACGGGCGTTCGCCGCCGAGTTGACCGCGTTGGAAGCGGCTGCAAAGCGCGTCGGCACCTCGTAGACACGGTCGACAGCTGGCTGACGGTGTCTTGACGAACTGGGGCACTGATGACGTGTCCGACTGTTCATGCTGACACTACTACTCGCCTCTGCGCTCGCTTCTGACTGCTCGGACCTCCCTCCCAAGCACGTCCCGCCCTGGGTGCATGTGGAACGAACCGCCAATCGTGACATCGTGGCTCGCGGTCGCTTGCGAGCAGGCGAGCCTCATGGAACGTGGTGTCACTGGGCGCCCGGCGGGCGTCTCGTCGAGAGTGTGACCTGGCAACGTGGGGTGCGCGATGGTCCATTCTGGCGGCGTGGTCACAACGAAGGCCTGGAGCAGGGGCAGTTCGTAGAGGGAGAGCGCCATGGGTTCTGGACCACACTGGGCTCTGTTGGCGAGGTCAAGTACCAGGGCAACTACGACCATGGCGTGCCGGTCGGGGCGTGGATTCAGTTGGACGGTAGCGGTGAGTTGGTGGCCGGAGAGCGGCATGGAGTGTGGCGATTTGCGGACCGGGAAGAGAGCTACCGTCATGGTGAGCTGCATGGACTGAGGCGTCAGTTTGACGATGACGGAGCCGTGCACGCCGAGCACACCTGGGTGAATGGGCGTCTTGAGGGACCGTTCCTCCAGCGTATTGACGGGGTCACCACGCGCGGCGAGTGGGACGGCGACTCGCGTGAGGGTGAGTGGGAAGTACGCGACAGCAGCGGTGTCGTTGAGGCGGGCCGCTACGTGGATGGTGTGCGCGACGGCACATGGATGGAGCGCATGCAGTTGGGCCGTGTGCAGACGACATGGGTCGCGGGTCAGAAGACAGGGCCCTTTGAGGTGTGGCAGGGCTCTACGCTCACGCGCACCGGGCAGTACCGAGCAGACCTCCCCCATGGCGCTTGGACAACCTTTCGTGCTGGCATTCCCGAGAGGGAAATCACCTACGCAGACGGGGAGTTGGACGGGCCGTTCACGGTGTGGGCGAGCGACGGAACGGTGCGCGAGCAGGGAGAGTACGCAGACGGCTACAGACAGGGCGTTTGGGTGACAACAACGGCCGAGGGCGTGTGGACTGGCGGGTACCATCAGGGTGCGAAACAGGGAGTGTGGTCGCTTGTCGCCGACGGTGCTCGCCGCGAGGTGACTTGGCTTGCAGACCGGCAACACGGTGTGCAGCGCGCCTGGATTGGCGAGATGTTGGTGTCGGAGTGTGGGTGGATGGATGTCCAGCAAGAGGGTGTGTGTCGGACGTGGCAGGCGGACGGGACTGCCAAGGACGAGCGCTCATGGACCTCTGGCGTACAGAACGGCCCGTACAAAGCGTGGCACGACACTGGTGTTCTTGCCGAGCAGGGAACGTTCGTGAGCGGTGCTCTGGACGGCTCATGGCAGTCGTTTCGCGACGACGGACAGCCTGACGCGAAGGGCACGTACGTTCTCGATACTCCGGTCGGAGACTGGCAGTGGTGGCACGTGACTGGCGTGGTCGCAGAAGCCGGGCGCTTCACCGAAGATGGACAACGCTCGGGTCGGTGGGTCACTCGGTATGAGGACGGCCAGCTGGCGTCGCGGGGGGACTACGCAGCTGGGGAACAACAGGGCACATGGACGTGGTGGCTGCCGAGTGGTCAGCGCGAACTGGCAGGTGACTACGCACCCGGGGAACGCGTAGGGGTGTGGCGCTCGTGGCACCGTAATGGCGTTGTTGCGACGGAAGGCACGTACGTCGCGGGCCTTCGCAATGGGCGCTGGGTGTACCGCTCGCCCAACGGGCGTCTGCTTCGCACCGCCGACTTCGCACGGGGCGAGGTGGTTGCCGTAGACGATAGGTTTGTTCCGTTTGCAGGCGAACCCGACCCGTTCCTCAATCCCATGGATACCCACGGACCCGGGGAGGGGGAGGCACCCGGACCGGGGGGTGTGCCGCTGGGACCCGGCGGGCTGCGTGTGATGCCATCGATGGGTGATACGTTGGGTCAGGAGGTGGGTCGGAGTTAGCTGTCCTCTTCCAGCCCCAACGGGCGCTACGTCCACACCTACACAGATGCTCTCGGTGCTTGCTGCCGCGACTTCGATTGGTAGCGCACCCACATGGCTGATCCCCAACACGTCCCCACCCTCGACGGCCTCGACCGGTTTACCGTTCGCTTGTACCGAACGGGCCTTGTGATTGCGTCTGCTGGCGTGCTGTACGCCGGGGTTCGCGCGGCGCTCACAACCGTCGTCGATCTACCCGACCTCATGCCCGTCATCTTGGTCGGGGTCATGCTGTGCGTGGCGAATGTACACCTGTACGACAAGCTGTTTCGCTGGATTTTCGGTGCCCTCGGCATCACGGGTGCTGTCCTGTGGGCCGTCGCAGACCTGCACATGCTCGTAGGTCTTGCCGGCTTTGGGTTCATCTTCGCCGCACTGTCCGCATTCGCTCTCAAAGAGCAGTTCTGTTTCCGCGTACCCGGCATGCGACTGGTTCCGCTCATGCTGGCAGCGTCGCTCATTGGCTTTGGCCTCGGCAACGCCATTGTGGTGGCCGGGCTGTTGCTGCCGGCGGGAGTCCTGCTGTGCATTCTCGCCATCGCGAAGCTGCGCATGCCCCTGCACTTTGATGTTGGCGACAAGTCTCACTACCAGATCTAGCGGCCCTGCAGCGCGGGTGATTTCCTAGACCGGTGTGAGCGACTCAGGTATTGTGACGCATCAACACCGGGAATCTCAATGCGCTCTGTACCCTTCGTCTTGCTGATCGCTCTGTCTGCATGCCGAGACACCGACTCCAGTGACCGATTCGCCGCACTTGAGGCGGAGCTGGCCGAGGTTCGGGCTGAGTTGGACGCGCTGCGCGAGGACCCCGTGGGACTCGACATCGAGGGCCTCTCGGCCGGGGTAGATGCGAACACCGCCGCCATCTCCACCCAAGGTACCGAACAGGGTGCACTCTCGGAGGCGCTGACCGCTCTGACCGCACGCGTCGAAGCTGTGGAAGGCGCTCTGGGAACCACGGGTACCGATCTAGGCGCTTTCGTCGACCGTCTCGCCGCACTCGAGTCAGAGGACGTCGACATCAACACACGCATCGGTGTGGTTCAGGACCTCATTGAGGCCATTGACTCCCGAGTCATCACCGTCGAAGGCGACTACGTCGTGTCCACCACACTGGACGGCGTGCTCACCGAGGCCATGCTCGGAGACGACTTCGCGGACTTGCAGGCGCTCTTGGACGCCGTCACCGCCAACGAGGACGGCCTCGCAGATGCGGCCGAGCGCCTCGACACGGTGGATGCAGAGGGTGTCAGCCAAGATGAGCTGAACGAGCTGGTCTTGGTGACGGAGGACCTGGACGGTCGCCTGACGGATGTGGAGGCCGACTACCTGATGTCCAGCGACCTGCTCGACGTGGACAGTCGCCTCACGGATGTGGAGTCCGACTATGTGCAGTCCAGTGACCTGCTCGACGTGGACGGTCGCCTCGCCGATGTCGAGTCCGACTATGTGCAGTCCAGTGATCTGGTGAACATCGACGCACGTATCTCAAGCATTGAGGGGGACTACCTGACCAACACGGATCGGGATGACCTCGACATGCGCATTCTCGATATCGAGGGGGACTACGTGACGAGCAGCGCCACAAGCGACCTCGATGTGCGTATTTCCGACGTTGAGTCTGACTACCTGACGTCGCTTGACCTCGATGACCTCGACAACCGAGTTGGGCTCATTGAGAGCGACTACATCGGCGGTCCCGAGTTCGACAGCTTGGTGACGGACGTCAGCCAGATCAGCAGCGACTACATCACCAGTGGTGACCTCGGAATCGTGCAAGGCCAAGTCGACGACATCCTGTCCGACTACGCCACAGCGACAAGCCTTGGGGAGCTCGACCTTCGCATCACGGATGTTGAGGTCGACTACCTGACCTCGTTCGACCGCGACAACTTCGACGGTGAGCTGTCCAGCCTGACCGACCTGCTTGGTGGTGTTGAGATGGACTACCAGAGCGCCGACGACGACTTGCTCGGGCTCATCAGCGACAATGAATCTGCGATTCAGGACATTGGGGGCGCCGAGCGGCAAGAGGTCTTCCGCTTGGCTTCGGGAGGCGGTTCCTGGAACAACGCGACCACATGGCGCGCGCACAATGGCGGAGCTGTCGGCACGGTCACTGTGCCGGACCGCCCATTCAACTGGGCGCTGGTGTTGGCAGGACACTACGTGGATGACTCCGGCAAGACCATGCGCTTTCGGTTGAGGTACGTGGACTCTGCGACCGGAGATATCCACTATCTGCCCAGTAGCAGCGGCTTCCGAAAGTACGTCTATGTGGACCATAGCCGTCTTGAAGAGCAGACAATGGTCGGCGTTAACGAGCTACCTGCCGGTGACTACGACGTGCGCTTGGAGTTCTACCAGGAGACTGGCTCCGGTCTGTACGCCTGGAGCTCATCGTACGGGCAGATTGTCCATACGGTCTGGTAGGACACTGGCGTGTGTGGTGCCGCGAAGGGAGTCACGAAGCCCCTCGAAGTGGCGTCCCGCGTGACAGGGGCGATTCAGTTATCCACCTCGCTGGATGGGAGCTGTAGATGCGGTGGTTGGCACTGGTTTTGACGGTGGGTTGCGGAACAAAGGGCTCGCCTGACGGTGCGGTGCCCGAGTCAATGGCGGAGCCAGAGGTGGTGACGAATCCAGCAGCGGCGTTGCCACAGTGGACCACTCCAACAGTGACCTGGGCTCACGGTCAGGATGTCTCGGTGAGTGCATTGCTAACGCCAGCTCCTAGTCTACCGTGGGAAGACGGTGATTTGGAGGGTGCTATCGCTCATCCGCCGTTCGGAGATAGTCAGCAGCTTGCTGGCCTAGTTGCGGACGACAAGCTGGTCTACAACGTCATTGAGGTGAATGCTGCTGGCGTTCATTTGGGTGGTGGAACGGATGTTGTTGCGGTGGATGCCGGACCACCGCAGTCCACTATGCTTCCCGTATTGTCGGAAGAACTTCTTGAACGCTACGTTCGCGGGTCGATGGTGCGAGACGCAAGAGGCGAGCGGGGCAACCTACCTGTTTTCGCAAGAGTGGCTCCCGATGCACCGTGGAACACGGTTCTCCACGCCTTCCACACGTCATCCCAGCGGATGTTCACACCGTTCTGCCTTGTTGGTGATGTGCTCCCGGATGGGGCGACGGTCTCGACACTTTGCGTGTTGAACGGGCCGTCTCCCGCCTTGCGCTCGGGGCCGATTACCGGCGTTCACGTCACTGCAGACGGGTTTGTGGCACTCGGGGATGGTTCGGGACCGAGCGTACAGATGGCGTGTGCTGATGAGGGCTGTAGCGTCCCGACAGCGGACGCGGTCTCGGCCGTTGTGACGCCAGGTGAATTGGTGGGTGTGCTCGTCGGGCGTCCCGGTGCGACAGCGGCGGATGTGGTTCCGCTTCTCGATGCAATTTCTGCCGTTGGCGGACAGCCTGCGTTGGTTTGGCAGCGTGCTCCGATGACTGGTGAGATTCCTACAGGTGTCATCCTCGGAAGCCCTAGCGGGGGCGGTTCCGGGTCGTTGGAACGGGACACTACGGAAGGACTTGGAGGCTTGGGTACCAGGCCTCCCAGCAGCGACTAGTGGGCTCTACAGCGCTTTTCTAACAGCGAACTACAGGCGTCTTCGTCGTCACAACCCTCGCGTTGCCCACCACAGCTGGGGTCGGAACATCACGCCGGTGTGTGCGCTGACGACCTGACCTTCGGCGTCTAAAAACACCGTTGTCGGGTAGGTGCCTACGCCGTACTCGGTGAATACGTCGCGATCTCCCATTAGAATGGGGTAGGTGACTCCGGCATCGTCAATGAAGCGCTGCACCTTCGGTTGCGGTCCGTCGGCTACGATGCCGATGACGTGAAGTTCCGGATGGTTCGCCGCGAACCGGTTGAACGACGGCATCTCCACTTTGCACGGTCCGCACCATGTGGCCCAGAAGTTCAGCACCACGGGCTTGCCTCGCAGTTCCTCAAGGGTCACCACGTCCCCGTTGAGGTCTTGCAGCGTGAATCCGGGAGCCGTGTCTGGCAGAGAAGGTGCCCGCAGGCGACCCAACACCATCATCAGTACCAAGACCGCGCCGAGCGGCAGCACCCAGCTCATCAGGATGCGTCGCCACAAGGGTGGCTTCTGCTTGGGCTCCGAGGTCTCGTTTGTCATGGCTGCGTTCCTGCGTGACCGTCAGATGCCCATGTGGACCCGTAGCGTCAAGGGGCCAGGCGCCAAGCCGCGTGATGCGGCATGGACAGCCCAACGCAGGAGTGGCCTACGACATCCACCATCAGTCCATCGGCAAGCGCCCGCACCTGTTGCCGGCCGTGAGGTCGAGACCTGTCGGCGCTGTGCGTCGTTCCGTCTCCGAGATGGAGAACGCGATGCGTGCCCCTTTGTTGCTGTGTAGCGTCATTCCCTCGCGGACCAGCGGCGTGTCGCCTACCCCGGTGCCGCCGAGCTCCTGGCCACACTGCCAGGCTTGGTCCATCAGGACAGACAAGCTCCCGAGTGGCGGGCCGAGCGCCGTGGTCACCACCAAGTCTCCGCAAGCGCCGCGTTCTGCGTCGACCACCGCCGTGTGAACAATCTGGTCTTGGTCGCGAATGCGTACCTCCCACAGCCCGTCCCCAGCGCCTGCTATCGACTCGTGTGGCATGAGCGATATCCCAGGTGAATTGGCGATCATGCAGGCCTGCGCTATCGAGAGAACGCGGCCAAGATCATCGGGTGACTGCGTGACAATGGGGCTCACCACGGTGTCCACGGCCGACTCGATAGGGGGCGAGGAACACGCTGACAGAGCGAGAAGAAGCGGAACCGAGCGTGTCATGACAACCCCTACATGGTGTGGCCTCCGGAACGCCGCGTCGGCTTGGTCCTTACAGGGGACTCTGATTGCGGTGCGGCACTGCATCATGGGTGAGCCGTCTCGCGTTCATTCGTAGATTCGTTCGACACGTTTTTGCGCAGGGCCATGCTCGAACCGTTGTCTGCGCACCGCAATCGCTGGCACGCTCCTTGCTTTGGTGCAGACCTCTGGAGGTGCATCCTGCTGTTCGCCATCTTGTCAGTTTTGGCCTTGGCCCAATCGCCACAGTCGCACGCGGTTCAACCCACTGTGGTGGCGTCGGAGGGCGCGCTCTTCATGAGTGGTCGACGTGTCTGCAGCTGTATGCTGGGGTCCGACTTGGTCGGTCGAAGTGTGTACGGCGACACCGCTGCGGTCCTGCAGATTAACGCAGATACAGGCATCGATTATTGTGTTCATCCGTACGTAGATGACGACGTATGCCAACGAATTCGCCCGATATACGATGGAGATCCTGGGCCTTCTCTTGGTGAGAGAGAAGCGGTGTTGTCGCCGAATACGTCGCTGAATGACCGGTTTGTGCTGTGGACTCTAGCGTTGGCACCGGAGTCGGTCTACCGACACAGCACCTCTGTGGACGTCATCAATCGCAGCCCGCTGGCCCAGGACTTTGTGGGCGCTAGTCATATAAATACAGACATTGCAGCTGGTTTTCCGGTCGCGTTCAACTCCGCTGAACTGCACGTTGCGAAGCAGGCTCCTGCGGACACCTGGCTGTTCCAGGTTGCCCCGAACGACGGGAGAATCTACTTTGAGGCAGTGGGGGCGTTTGGTCTGCAAGGCGGTTTCCCGGCGGCATCCTTCACCTTGGCTGCGGACTACACCGTGTCGGTTGCGGTCGAGACCGAGGTCTTTCTGTACGACCCGTGCAACGCCTCCTTCGCGTCGAGCCAGGTCGATGATGGGCGCTTCAATCCGGCCACTGGTGTGTTCTCACTTCGAATCATCGACGAGGCTCTCGCACAGCGGCTGTCGGCCTGTTGGACAACCCTGCGCGCCTCCAGTCAAGGGTCGTACTACTCAACGAGCGACTCGACGTTCTTGATGGTCATCGACCAATCCCCCCAACGGGTCCTCTCGGACGTGTTGTCGACGACGACGACGGTGGCGCGACGGCTCGCCACTCCAACCGACCCACGACTGCATGGCCAGGGGGTCTTCATGGAGGACATTGCGGAGGTCGAATTCCTGCGCGAGGGCAAGAAGGTCGCCTACCTGCGGACCGCCGTCTTCCTCGACTGTGGCACTAGCCGGACCACAACGCTCCAGTTCCGTGACGGGGCAGGGTGGTCTCGACTGTCGATGACGTCGGAGTTGGAGTTCTGTTCGCCTTGAGCGACGGCATGGATGAGTTGGGTGGTGCAGCTTGGCCAGCGGGGATCCCAAGAATCGCGGGCCTTTGGCGTGCCACTGCTCCGACTTGAACCATCTCACCGAGGACGGCAATGACCAGTCATCTTTGAAGTAGGTGTTTTTTGCCAGCAGGTGGTAGACTGCGGCAACTGTTCGGGGGAACACCATGTCGCGCCTTTCTCGCCTAGCGAGCGTAGTTGTCTTACTGCCCACTGTTGCTGTTGCTCAGCAAGCACCGCTCGATGACCATGTGCTGTTTGTGAGTCTCGGCGGAAGCTACACAACAGATGGCCTGCACATGCACGATGCGCTGCTCACCCTCGACCCAAACGCCGACTACGTGAACCTTCGCGGCAACACGGGTGCGGCGGCGGCGCTGCTGGCTGCCAACACCTACGACCAGATTTGGGTGTATGACCTGTCCTCCTCAAACGCCTCGGTGGACAGCCATACCGCGGACTTTGTGGCCATTGCTGAGTGGTTCCTCAATGAATCGGGCGGCGAAGTCATCTGTGATGGTCGCTACCTCTCGTCCTTCTGGCGCGGTCAATGGCCCGGCGGGACAGAGTGGCGCCACGTCACCGACAACTACTACACAAACCTGGCCGTTGAAGGCGGCGGCGTCATGCTCGCAACGGACCACAACTCCTTTGCGAATCACGGCATTAACGAGCTCAACGGGCTGTTGGGACTCGGCCCGTTCATTGGGAACTTCCCGACCCAAGCCTTCCCGGTCGACACCACCAACCCGCTGATGAACACCCCTCATCTCATCACATCGTTGCGCAAC
Organism: uncultured Pseudomonadota bacterium; assembly: GCA_913061235.1. GTDB lineage: Bacteria > Myxococcota_A > UBA796 > UBA796 > CAJXTB01. The sequence continues at coordinate 128,797 of CAJXTB010000006.1, forward strand.
GACTCGTCCACGGGGCAGCCGCCGTTCGGTCTACAGCCCGGTGGCCTGATTCTCGACACCGTCGGTTTTCACTCCGGAGACCCGCAAAAGCCAGGTATCTCAAGTACGATTGACGGGTCTCTCAACCTCGCTGTGAGCATCGACTCTCCAGGAAACGGCGACCTGTACTGTCCACCAGATGACGCCATCACTCTCACAGCATCTTCCGAAGGTGTGACCGGGGACATCACCTACACGTGGTCGTCGAACGTGGACGGAGAGCTTGGCACCGGGGAAACGCTGGAACTTGGACCCTCCGAGCTCACGCCGGGACCCCACGACATCCGTGTGATTGCCCAAGACAACCGCAATATCGACGATGCCGACATCACGATTCAAGTAGGCGGCGACAACTGCGATGATGATGATGATGGCGTGATCAACGGCGAAGACCAGTGCGAAGGCTTCCCGGATGACCTCGACGAGGACGGTGACAACGTCCCAGACGACTGCGACGATTGCTTCGGCCTAGACAACGGCAGCGACGAAGACAGTGACGGCGTTTGCGACGACGCCGACCCGTGCTTCGGAGACAACGAGACCCTCGACCTGGACAACGACGGCATCTGCGGCAGCGATGACCAGTGCGAAGGCGACGACGCCCAGCCAGACACCGATGGTGACGGCATCTGCGAAGACATCGACCAGTGCCTCGGTGACGATGCGCAGCCAGACACGGACGGCGACGGCATCTGCGAAGACCTTGACCAGTGTCTTGGTGATGATGCGTCCCAAGACAGCGACAGCGACGGTGTCTGTGACGACCGCGACCAGTGCCTCGGTGACGACGCCCAGCCGGACACGGACGGCGACGGCATCTGCGAAGACATCGACGAGTGTACCGGTGACGACGCGTCCCCTGACACCGATGGTGATGGCATCTGCGAAGACCTCGATGAGTGTACGGGCGACGACGCGTTCCCCGACACCGATGGTGACGGCATCTGCGAAGACATTGATGAGTGCGTTGGTGACGATTCCCAGCCAGACACCGATGACGACGGGATCTGCGAAGACCTCGACCAGTGCATCGGTGACGACGCCCAGCCCGACACCGACGACGACGGCATCTGCGAAGACCTCGATGAATGCCTAGGCGACGACGCGTCCCCCGACACCGATGGTGACGGGATCTGCGAAGACATCGACCAGTGCATCGGTGACGATGCGTCCCCGGACCTGGACGGCGATGGTATCTGCGAAGACATCGATCTGTGCCTAGGTGACGACGCCAGCGGCGACTCCGATGACGACGGTCACTGTGATGACCTCGACTGCGGTGTGGACGACGACACGCGCTACCCAGGCGCCGAAGAGCTGTGTAATGGCATTGACGACGACTGCGACGAGGTCGTTCCCGACGCGGAGTTCGACAACGACGGTGACTTGGTCCTGATCTGCGGCGGCGACTGCGACGACGAAGCGGCCAGTGTGTACGAGGGTGCCCCCGAGCTGTGCGACGCTATCGACAACGACTGCGACGACGAGATCGACGAGGACTTCGAAGACACCAACAACAACGGCATCCTCGACTGCGCCGAAGTGGACGAAGACGATGACGGTGTGTTCCCGTACGACGGCGACTGCGACAACAACGACCCCACCGTCTACGCCGGCGCCCTTGAGCTGTGCGACGGCCTCGACAACGACTGTGACGGCATCATCCCTGACGTTGAACGTGACGGCGATGGCGACGACATGTTCGAGTGCGAAGGCGACTGCGATGACACGGTGGACACGACCTACAACGGTGCCCCGGAGCTGTGCGACGACGTCGACAACGACTGCGACGGTGACGTGGACGAAGACTTCGAAGACACCAACAACGACGGTGTGGTCGACTGCCTAGAAGAAGACCAAGACGGCGACGGCGTCACTCCCGCCCAGGGCGACTGCGATGACCTTGAAGCCAACGCATCCCCCAATGCCGAAGAGGTCTGCGACGGCATCGACAACAACTGCGACGGCCTTCTGCCCGAAGACGAGCAGGACTTCGACGGCGACGGCGTGATGGCGTGCGAAGGCGACTGTGACGACGACAACGCGGATGTCTACCCAGGCAACACCGAAGTCAACGACGGCCTAGACAACGACTGTGACGACACCATGCTCGCTGATGAGAACTTCATTGCTGGCGGCTGCAACTGCGCCACAGGCGGGTCTTCTGCCCCCGCATGGCCACTACTACCGCTCTTGCTCACAGGCCTGATGGCTCGTCGCTCGCGCAGCCGGCTGCACGCGCCGCGTTCGTAGGCAGCCTGCTAGCGGGCCGGTGTGACGGACCGGCTCGCGACAACGCCTGAAGCGTGCTGATGGGACCACATCCCGCGAAATGGAGTGGCCCCCTGGACCAGTCCCTTACTGCTCGCTTCCGTCATGCATCCAGCGTGCATGCGTCGGGGCTTTCTTCGTCTCGGCCCATTCGTTGAGCATGTCCCACTTGACTGTATCGAGCTTCGCTTCCAGGTCCGCTCGCTTCATGTCGCAGGCGAGCTCAATGCGGTGTCCGTTGGGGTCGAAGAAGTAGATCGACTGGAACAGCGTGTGGTGGGTCGGGCCTAAAACGTCGATTCCAGCGGCCTCCAAGCGTTCTTTGGCTGCAAGCAGCGCGTCCATTGACTCCACCTTGAGTGCCAAGTGCTGGACCCACTCGGGGGTGTTTTGGTCCCGGTCCATGGGCTCGCGCGTAGGCAGCTCAAAGAAGGCGAGAATGTTGTCGCCGCCCGCGTCCAAGAACACATGCATGTACGGGTCATCCGCTCCCGTGGACGGAACTTTGTCCTCAGCAATGGCCAGGACAAAGTCCATGTCCAAGTGTTTGCCGTACCATTCAACCGTCTCTTTGGCGTCGTGGCAGCGGTACGCGACGTGGTGAACACCTTGGGTAAGCATGGAACCTCCGTGGACCGGCCCTTATCCTGCTGTGCCGTGGGTGCGGCACCGTGTGGTGTAGTCTGACCCCAACAGTTCCGTGGTGATGTGGAGTCAGTGATGTGGATGGTGCTCTGGTTTGTGACGGTCGCACTTGCTGTGGACGCGGACAATGATGGTTTCGACAGCCTGGAGTCGGGCGGCACCGACTGCAATGACGGCGACCCCACCGTGTTTCCAGGCGCTGTGGAGGTGTGCGAAGCCACTATCCAGACGGACCAAGACTGCGACGGTAATTGGAACACACGAGGCGGGGAGTATGCCACGTCCGAAGCCGCCCTGTTCCCTGGAATGTCGGCGTCTCGCGCTTACTATCTAGACGCGGACAACGATGGATTTGCAGATATCAACGCCACCGAACCCATCTACGTGTGTCGTATAGGAGTCGCAGAGGACTTCTACTCCACGAGCACGACGGACTGCAACGACTCTGACGAGAGCATTAATCCCGCGGCATCAGAGCCGTGCAATAACATCGATGACAACTGCAATGGCGAGGTGGATGAGCCCACCCCGTTCGGCGATATTCCGCCAGGAACGACCCGAGTGTACTTGGACCAGGATGCCGATGGCTACGGCGCGTCCGACGGGGAGTATCTTGAAGCATGCCCGTCTTACATCGCTCAGCTTCAAGAGTCGGCAGGCGGAACGAGCGATTCGGCAGTGTGGATGTTTGGGAACTTCTATTCCCTGAACGACGACGACTGCTACGACGACGACGATGACATCTATCCTCGCCCCCGCGAGTACCGGGAAAAGCTAGACGGCCGTGACACTGACTGCGACGGAATGGTGTCCGTTCGTGAGCTGGACTGTGACCAGGATGGCGCCTGTCCAGTAGGCCCTGATGTCGACTGTATGGATCTACCGATTCCCCAAGCGACATGCGGAGATGTGCAGATTCGCCTGGTCTGCAATCCGCTGAACGGTGACTGGCTGGTCTCGATGGATGAGCTACCGGACCTCTACTCGGACGGTTGGCGCACTGGCCCAGAGGCCTGTGCTGCAGAAGCAGACGACTGCGATGACAACGATGCTGGGCGTTCTTTCGCCGCGCTAGAGGTGTGCGACGGCTTTGACACGAGCTGTATCGGAACCCAGGGTCAGCCAGTAGACGGCAACGACGACGGCGTCTCAGACGCGCTCCAGGGCGGCATCCTCGGGTTCACCCAAGAGCAGTTGCTAGACACCGACGACGACGGCGAAATCGACGCCTGTGACAGCCTCGGTCCAGAGCGCTTGGTTGTCGGCTCAGGTCCTTCATACCCAGCGCCTGTTGATGACACGGACACCGACTCCACGCCGGTCGACTCTGGAACGGACGAGCCGAACGGCTGTAGCTGCAATGCCACACCCGTCTTGCCCTTGTGGAGCGCTGCTGGGGTTCTGCTGGTGGCATTTTTGGGACGCAGACGTCGGTGATCAGGCCGTTTGTTAGCGTGCCGCTGCTGACGACCGCGGCGGGTGCTTTGGAACCGCAGCGGACCTTTACAGAGACCGTGTACGTCACGCGCCGCTGCACCCTGCTAGTGGGGCCCGCAAACTGGAGTCTCCATGTCCGACCTCTCTGATCTACAAGCCAAGCTCGGCTACACGTTCACCAATCCGATGCTTGCCCTGAGCGCTCTGACCCACAAATCTTGGGTGCAGGAAGGCGGCGTTGGCCCCGATCAGGAACGCCTTGAGTTCTTGGGAGACGCCTTTCTTGGGTACGCGGTGGCGAAGTACTTGTACGAGTCCCGCGAGAACGACGGTCCGGGTTTGCTCACTCCCAAGCGCGCTGCCCAAGTTCAAGGCGCAACGCTGACACGAGTTGCAGAGAAATTGGGCTTGGGACCCATGCTTCGGCTCGGCGTCGGTGCGAAAGCGCAGTTGGCGCTCAACAAGAAGGTTCTGGAAGATTCCATGGAAGCGCTGATTGGAGCTGTCTTGGTCGACGGAACCGAGGCAGATGCTCAAGGCGTGATCGAACGTCTACTGCTTGTAGACATGGACCTGTCCGTTGAACCCAAGAGTTCAACCAGCGTGTACAACGAACGTTGGTCCAAGCTTTTCCGCGAGGCACCTCCCAAGGCCAGCTACCGCTTTGACGGCCCTGAAGACTCGCGGACCTGGTGGGCGACGGTCATGATGCCCGGTGGACGCACGATGGAGAGTGAGGCGAGCCGCAGCAAGGCGGCTGCCCGCCTGAGCGCACACACTCTGGCGCTGAAGGAATGGCCAGCCGAAATCAGTCAGGAGCCGCCTTCGGTGACGGACCCTGTCGCACCAAAGTGACAGGCTAGAATCTGGTTTTCACCGGGTTCTCCGACATGGTAGTGGTAGCCACGCACGGTATCTTCGTGGCCGCCACATGCGTCGAGGTCCGTCGGAGCTGCACCTGTGCCCGTATGGCGCGCGTACATCCCGAATCCATCTATCGCATAGCCAATAAGCGGCGAATGACCATCTGTCTGGGCGTGTTCTGCTGAGCATCCTGTCGCTGCGTGGTAGTGGTAGCCGACGTGCGGATTGACGTGGCCACCGCAGTCATCAAAGGCAGCGATGGTGTGGGCTGCGAGGATGGCGTGGGTGGGGGCAGGAGGTTCGTAGACCACGCCGCTGAGCGACACACCGACCTTGGCATCGCGGCCGACTGGGGAGGACGTGGTCAGCTTGATGGGGGTCGTCGGGATTCGCACCGTGACCACTGGCGGTGAGTCAAAGTAGTCGAGGGAACACTCGACACAGTAGTTGTTGTACTCGTCGGCGACATCGGGTCGTGCGGCAGCTTCGCAGGCTTCTTTGGAGTCCGTGACGCGAACTTTCCCGGTGGCCTCCTCGTACAGCTGCCAGGCCGGGTCGTTGTAGAAGGTCGCAAGCTCAGTGACCCATTTTCCGGTGATGTCGTAGGTCTGCTGGTTCTCGATCCACAGCCCCACGCGGTCGGCGGGGTCGGTGATGGTCCTTGGGCAGAACGGGCCAATGTCGTGGTCTGGCGGCTTTCCAGCCACGGTGAACACGTAGCAGGTGGTGTCTGTCCGGTTGGACAGCCTGCACGGCTCGGTGGTGACATCACCAACGATAGCTCCAGCGGCGAAGAGGCTTGGGTCGGGGCCTCCTATGACCGTTACTGCGGTGTCGGTTGTCTTACGGTTGCACGCCAGAGCGCTGACCGCGACGAGCAGAATGAGTGAGTGTTTCACGGGGACTCCTGGGGTCAAGGGCGCCTCGCCGGCACTACAGTCGTTTAGGCGCACGGTCCTTGCGAAAGTGTGGAGTGACCTTGTTCTAGCCGGCTCGTCCTGCACCAAAAATGGGCCGTCTGCTTCAACAGAAACAGACGGCCCAGTCGACTAAAGCGACCGCTATTCGGCGTGAATCTCTACGCGTCGGTTCTGCGCGCGCCCTTCAAGGGTCGCGTTGTCCGCCACCGGTCGCGTCTCTCCAAAGCCTTCGGAAATAACCAGTGCTTCGTCCACCCCGAAGGAGATGAGCACGCGGGCCACTTCATCGACCCGAGACTGAGAGATGCGCTGATTGGTGCTCGCGGCTCCCGCCGAGTCCGTATGCCCCTCAACGCGAACCTGGCTTAATCCAGGGTAATCATTGAGTATGCTGGCGAGTTCCTCAATGTGCGTGAGTGATTCTGGTTGGATTTCCCACGAACCGGACGCGAACAGAATCTTGTCAGCGATGGCCGCAATCTCCTCGTGGACCTCGGCCTCGATGGGGGGGGGCGTCTCGACGACGGGCGGTTCGATGACCACAGGCTCGACGACCTCGACGACCTCCGCGACCTCTACAGGCGCCGGCTCTAGGTCTGGCAGTGGGTCAAGACCGACGCAGTGGCCTTGTACGGAGAACCCTCCAGGGCATCCCTCTACGACATTGGATTCGGCCACCGAGCCCAGGCGCAGACTTGCACCCAGCGTGATGAGCGACTGCACTGACGGAAGGGGAGATGAGCCTTTATGGGACGTGATCAACGCTCGGTAGTCGCCGCGCAGGGAGATGCGCTTGCCAACATCCACCGAGACTCCGGGCCCAATGTGCGCTGCAAAGTCGACGTCGGTTCCAGTGAGGCTGTTGGGTGCCATCACTGTCAGGTTGCCAACGCCGGCAGTCAGGTGGATGTCGCGCCCTTGGCCGAGAAGATCTGCGGCGATGAATCGAGGACCAACGCGCATTCCAGCGATGGTTGCGGTCCCGCCCTCTACCGGCCATGCGCCGATCTCAAGCTCGCCTTCCATGTCGAACCACTTCGTCAGGGACAGTCCGGCTCGCCCGCCGATTGACACGGTGAGAGGCTGGTCGAGGTGCTTGCCGCTTGTTGGAGCGTACAGCTCGTGGTCCTTTCCGAGGATGAGGGTTCCGACGTAGCCACCCACGTTGGGTTCGGCCGCCATCGCTGGCATGGCGAGTAGTGCCATGGCAGCGGTGAGTAGCGTCCGCGACATCAGCTGTTCCTCCGGCGACGGATGGCCAACAGACCGAGGGTGATGAAGCCGAGCCCGAAGGGTGCGGTTCCGCCTGTGGTCGAGAAGGTACAGCCGCCCTGGTCATCGACAAAGCAGGGTGCCTTGCCCGGTGCGTCCGTTGAGATGCACTCATCGGTGTCGTCGCAGAAGCCGTCTAGGTCAACGTCTCCGAAGCGGTCGTTGCCTTCGCAGCGGTCTACGCTGTCGCAGCTGCCGTCTCCGTCACTGTCGTCGTTTGCATCGGCGGGACACATGTCGTCGCTGTTGCACACGCCGTCTCCGTCTACGTCATCAGGGCTGTCGAGTGGGCACCAGTCGCTGCCGTCGTCCACGCCGTCGCCGTCTGTGTCTGCGACGAGTGGGTCGGTACCCAGCGCTTCTTCTTCAATGCCGCTCAGGCCGTCACCGTCGAGGTCTTCGCTGTCGGTATCGGCGATGAGCGGGTCGGAGCCAACGCTGTCTTCAATGCCGTCCAAGCGTCCATCGCCGTCTGTGTCTGCGTTGAGGGGGTCGGTTCCGAGCTGGCGTTCTTCGCTGTCTGACAGGCCATCGCGGTCGGTGTCGTAGATGACAACGTCTGTGGGACCGGTGCTCTCAATACCGTCTTCTAGGCCGTCACGGTCGGTGTCGCGGGACTGTGGGTCAGTGCCGAGCTCAAGCTCTTGTCCGTCTGACAGGCCGTCTCCATCACTATCTGCAGTCAGTACTCCGGTGCCTGCAGCGATTTCTTGGGTGTCGGTCATGCCGTCACCATCGCTGTCTGCGAGCATGCCATTCGAGCCGATGGCCATCTCGTCTCCGTCCAACAGGCCGTCTCCGTCGGAGTCGTCGGAGCTTGGGTCCCAGCCGAGTGCTGTCTCGAGGGCGTCTGACAGGCCGTCTCCGTCCGTGTCTACGCCGTCCTCATCGTCTGGTGGGAACATGGCGTCGGTCTCGGCGTAGAACTCCGCGCCGTCTCCCACGCTGCCGCCGTCGGTGTCAAAGCGCAGTGGGGCTGTAGTGCCTTCGTACTCGTTGCCGTCGGCCAGTCCATCCCGGTCGGTGTCCCACGCGGTGGGGTCGGTGATGGCGTCGAAGACTTCGGTGCCGTCGTTCAGCGCGTCGCCGTCGGTGTCTGCGACGAGTGGGTCGGTGCCTACCCAGCGGACCTCAGCGCCGTCGAGCAGGCCGTCTTCGTCGGTGTCTTGTACGGTGGCATCGGTGCCGATGAGCGCCTCAAGACCGTCTGACAGGCCGTCGCCATCTGTGTCGAAGGCCAGGGGTTCGGTTCCGGCGTCCACTTCGGCTCCGTCTGCGAGGCCGTCTCCGTCTGTGTCTACGGAGCGAGGGTTGGTTCCTAGGTCGAGTTCGTGTCCGTCCAACAGACCGTCACCGTCTGTGTCGGCCAGCTCTGGGTTCGTTCCGAGGTAGCGCTCTAGGATGTCGGAGATGCCGTCATCGTCTGTGTCTACGCCCGCTTCTGGGACATCGGATGCGTCGTTCGGGTCGGTGCCATTGGCAATCTCGAATGCGTCGCCAAAGCCATCTTCGTCGGTGTCGAAGGCGTCAGCCTCGGTCACTCCGCCGGCTACTTCCGTGGCATCGGGCAGGCCGTCGGCGTCTGAGTCGGTTGCGAGTGCGTTGAGGTCGAGGGTGACTTCGAAGCCGTCTGACAGGCCGTCTCCGTCTGTGTCAGCCACTGTGGGCCGGGTTCCGTGGGTCAGCTCATCGAAGTCTGAGATGCCGTCGCCGTCAGTGTCAGCCACGCCTGGGCGCGTCTCGTAGATGGCGATTTCTTCGAAGTCGGACAGACCGTCTCCGTCGGTGTCGGCGGACATGGGGTTGGTGCCGAGCTCCAGCTCTTGGGCGTCGGACAGACCGTCGCCGTCGGAGTCTGGGGCGTTCGGGTCGTAGCCTTCCGCCAGTTCATCAACGTCTGAGATGCCGTCGCCGTCGCTGTCATCGCTGAATGGGCTGGTGCCGTGGGTCTCAATCTCGTCGAAGTCTGAGATACCGTCACCGTCGGAGTCTTCGGAGTCGGGGTTGGTACCCAGCTCCAGCTCGTCTGCATCCGAGATGCCGTCACGGTCGGCATCTACGAACACTACGATTTCATCGACGGTGGCGTCTGTTGCGGTGTTTCCAGCCGCGTCCGTCACCTCAACGAGCACGTCATAGGTGCCGTCGGCCAGCGTTCCTTCGGAAAGCGACAGAGTCCACACGCCGTCCGCGACAACGAAGGACTCGTCCTGGTTCATGGTGAAGGTCTGGCCGTCGATGGTCACTCGGAGTCCGTCTTCGCCAATGTCTGCGGGGTCGTAGGTTCCGGTGAGCGTTGGAGCGCCGGTGTCATCTTCGACAGCCGAGACGGTGGGGGCTTCTGGAGCGGTCTGGTCGACGACGATTTCATCGGAAGATTCGTCAGTAGCGACGTTGCCGACCGAGTCGGTGACGCTGACCTGCACGTCATAGATGCCCTCTTCAAACTCCGCGCCGGTCAGGTCTAGCTGCCACTCGTTGCCATCAGCGGACAGCTCGGGGTCCACTCCGAGAACGTACTCGCGGCCGTTGACGACCACGGACAAGCTTGCCGAGTCGGAGGCGTCGAACTGGCCGCCCACGCTGTCGGGGGAGGCATTGACCAAGATGTCGTCGATGGTCGGGGACATCGGTGCGGTCTGATCGATTTCGATTTCGCCGGTGGTCGCGTCTGTGACCACATTTCCGGCCGCGTCGGTGACGGTGACCTGCACATCATGCACGCCTTCTGGAAGCTCGACTTCGCTCAGATCAACGGTCCACGTGTCTCCGAACAGGGTGAGAGCGTCATCAACGCCGTACACAAGAGTGACCCCTCCTTCGCCGCCAACGGTGACGCTGAACGACGCGAAGTCCTCGGAGTCGAGGGTACCGGAGATGACCGAGGGACTCTCGGAAGAGGCCACGGGTGCGACGGTTGGTGCTTCTGGAGCCACTCGGTCTACGGTCAGCTCGGCGTCAGTGAGGTCGCTTGTGCCGTTGCCAACGGCGTCTTCGAGTCTGGCGTCTACGTCATACGTGCCGCCGTCAATCGTTGGAATGACCAACGTCCAGTCGCCTTCGACTGCCGTGAGTGCGGCATCAATGCCGAGAGTGAAAGACGTGCCGTCTACGGTGACGGTGAGCACCGAGTCGGTCTCAGAGGCGTCGTACGTACCGGTGATTTCCGGGCTGTCTGCATTGGTGGTGGCTGGGTTGACCGTGGGTGCGCTCGGGGCTGACAGGTCAATGCGAATCTCATTGGTGGTGTCGTCGGTCGCCACGTTTCCAGCGTCATCGATGACGGAGATGACGACATCATGCTCGCCGTCCGGCAGGTCCAAGCCTTCCATGTCGAGGAACCACTGGTCGCCGTCTACGGTCAGGCGGTCGTCGCTGTCGAGGTCGTAGGTCTCGCCGTTGATGGTCACCGACAGGCTAGCGGAGTTCTCGCTGTCCCAGGTTCCGGAGAGTTCTGTGGCGGCTTGATTGGTGTCGATAGCGTTGATGGTTGGGGCATCGGGAGCGGTGAGGTCAATCTCCAGCTCGTCGTCGCTGGTGTCGGTGACCACGTTTCCGGCCTGGTCGGTGACGCTGACTTCGACGTCGTAGAACCCCTCAATCTCTGGGGCGTCGACGTTGAGGCTCCAGCGACCGCCGTCTGCGGTCAGCTCGTTGTCTTCGCCAAGCACGTAGGTCGTGCCGTTCAGCGTGACGGAGAGTCCACCGCTGGCATCGGTCTCGTCGAAGGAGCCTTGCATGACCAGCGTCTCGCCGTTGGTGGCGAGCGGGTCGATTGTTGGGGCTTGCGGTGCGGTCATGTCAATGACGATTTCGTCGGAGGTGCCGTCAACAACGGATTCTCCGTCGGTGTCGGTGGCCTGTACAACGACGTCGTAGGTGCCCTCTTGTAGGATTACGCTGACGGCCGACAGGTCGAGGGACCACTCGCCGTCTGCCACCACGAGCGCATCGTCAACGCCTTCGGTGTAGGTCGTGCCACCAACGGTGACGGTGAGAAGCGCATGACCAACACCGCTGCGCACGGTGTCGTCGTAGGTTCCCGACAGGATTGGGGATGGGTTGTTGGCGTTGATAGCCGCAATGGACGTCGGAGACGCGGCTGCTGCAACCTGCTGGACCACTTCTTCGAGGTCCTCGAGCGAGCCCGCTGCGTAGAACCACACAATCTCGGCGGTCTCACCAGGGGCAATGTCGCCAATGGGTAGGTACAGCGCGTACGAACCGTCAGCCGTGTCAGAGATGACCGATTGTGTGGGTTGTAGTGTTGTTGCATTCGTGAAGGAGCAACACCGGGCAATGATGGTGTTGGTTCCTGGAGTGACCGAGTAGAACAGCACGCCTTCGTCGCCGGAGGTGATCTGAAGGGCCGGAGCGGGTGTCGTTGGGTCGGTGATGGCCTCAAAAGCACCATCGACAATGACGCCCTTGACCTTGGTCGGGCCATCGCTTGTGCCGACCCAGTCGTCTCGGGTACCGACCCACATGTGGGCGTTTGGAATCGTGCTGTCGGTGTTGTTTGTGACCGACGTAGTGATGCTCACGAAAGCATCGCTAGTACCTAGTGTGTAGGCTTGGGTCAGCTGAAGCGTGTGGCCACCGATTGTGACGTTACCCGTTGAGGTGACCGTGCCGTGTCCACCGTCGCTACCGTCTGGGATGTAGCCGCTGGAGTCAATGACTTGATCGCTAAGGACGGGGTTGACGCTGATGGCACTGTTCGTCCAGTGCGACCCACTCCCAGCGCCGAACTGTACGTCTAGCGGGTAGTTGCTGTAGGTGAGCTTGTAGAACTGGCTGCGTGCTTGTGAGTAGTAGAACGGCTGCAACAGGTTGCCGAACTCGTTGATGGAGTCTTGGGATCCGTTGCCGAATCGTACGACCCCGTTCTCAAGGGTCTGGGCGAAGCCAAGCGACGGAACGACGAGCGCCGCTAGGGTGACGAACCGAACGCCGAAGACATGGCGGAGAAGACAGGGAGAGTTCATTTGGACTCGCTCGATGGTGGGGGGAGGCCCATTTATCGATCCCGATTCCGCAGGCTTAAGCGGAAATTTTCTCCTAAAGACTTCTGAAACACCACCTGCAATGCACTGAACAGGGCGTATGGTTGTGGCTGCGAATCCGTTGGCTGGCATCAACCCGCCTACTCACTGCGTTGGAATGGACTGATTGTGCGTCGCTGAAACGCTCAGCATTCTGGCTCGCAGCCCGCGATGGATGGGGCTGGCGTTCCTGTGATCTTCGATTCCTCCAACAGACGGATTTCCGCGTGATCGGTCCCGAGAGCGGCAGTACCGTTGGACCTTGAACAGGCGGTTAGATGACGCACCATTGAACAATGTGGTGGGTGCCGCGTATTGGCACCCTGACCGAGGTTTCTCCATGCGGCTCTTGATAGTGGTCTTGTTGACAGTAGGCTGTGCCACACGGCCCCCAGTCCCGCCCGCTTCAGGGGCGACGACTGGCGTTCAAGGTCGTGATGTGGATGCGGTGCCACCCCGTCTCCTGACGCCTGACGGAGCGTTTGACTGCGCGGCCAACGCGGCCCAATCGTATGTGTGTGACGGCGACGAAGGCTGCATTCAGGTGTACGGTGACGGGTGTCGAATGGCGGTCAATCGCTGTGAACAGGTCGTGCCGGTCACTGTCGATTACCCGCATTTGTCGGCGCGTACGGGGTCATCCCGCTGGCCGCAGGGGGAGTCACTGACGTTTCGAGGCGGAGACCCGTGTGCATCGGTAGACCCCGAGTGTGCCTACGGGTCGGCCCAAGGAGTCTGTGAGCCGGTCACGCTCATTGAAGAGTGCCCCGAGACTGCTGAGCAGGCCGCGGCCCTTGATGTCTCGTGCATGCACCCGGCGCAGGAAGCGTTGGTCTGCCAGTACCCCGGCATTCGCTACGAGTGTGGCACTCCATGGCGTCCGATGGGTGGAGCGCGGCAGCCTGAAGGCACCTATGACCGGCCCAGTGGGTGGTTGGCGACGCCTGACTACGACTTTCAGGGGTGTCCGGCGACCCCGCGTGCGCGTGAGGCCGCGTGTGAGCCCCCCGCGAACGGACAGTGTGTGATCTACGACACCCGCTACTCCTGTCCTAATGGCGTGTGGGAGTCTGAGCGCTTGCCGCCAAGGCCGTAGATCCGTGCTGTATGAGGGTTTGCCTGTGGCGTCTGTGCTGCTAGACCCGAACAACGCGTCCTTCGTTCGGTGCTAGTGGCTCGCGAACGTCCGTTACCGCCGCTGTGGACCACAACACCTGGGTACCGGCTTCGCCTGGAACGAGCACTGAGCGGTCCACGGTATTCACCAGCACGCGAACCCGCTCGCTTGCGACGACTCGCTGCCACGACAGCACGTCTGCATGGTCTGTGTCAGGCCAGATTGTGGCACCGCTGCGCAGGGCTTCGTTGTTGCGTCGTAAGGCCAGCAGGGCCCGGTAGGTGTGGACAATGGACAGGGGGTTGGCGGTCGCTTCTGCGTGTCGCCATGGCGTGTCAGGATTGAGCGGTAACCAAGGAATCCCCGTGGTAAAGGCGCCTTCGGAGGTCCACTGCATTGGCGTTCGGGCGCCGTCGCGTCCCTTGAAGACCGGCCAGAAGCGAATGCCCGGTGGGTCCACAATGTCTGCTCGCTTGAGGCGTCCCTCCACCATTCCGAGCTCCTCGCCGTAGTACAGAAACGGGGTTCCTGGCAGCGTCAGAGCAATGACCGCTGCGGCCTTGGCGCGTTCATCACCGCCGCCCCAGCGCGTCGGATGCCGCTGAAAGTCGTGGTTCGACAGTACCCATGTGGGCCAGCCATCCTTGGGGAGAGCGTTGAGCTGGCTGCGAATCGCTGTGGCCAGCTTCTTGGCGGTCCACCGGCTGTGCAGCAGGGCAAAGTGAAACGCCATGTGCAGCTGGTCGTCGCCTACAAAGTCTGCGGCGCGGTCGTAGCGGAATTTCTCGTCGAGGGTCTCGCCAATGAGGACGGCGCCGAATTCGTCGGCTACGGCGCGCATTCTACCCAACACTTCGGGTAGGTCCGACTGGTCGCGGTCGTGAATATGGTGTTGACCCACGTAGCCATAGGCCAGCGCACCCGGGTGCCAGCGACGCGGATTGCTCGGTAGGTCGGGGTGCTTCAGGTAGCTGTTGAAGACGTCTAAGCGAAAGCCGTCCACGCCTCGCTCGAACCAAAAGCGCAGTACGTCTAGGACCGCGTCAACAACGTCGGGATTGCGCCAGTTCAGGTCGGGCTGGGCGGGTAAGAAGGAGTGAAGGTAGTAGCTGCCGGTGGCCGGGTCTTGCGTCCATGCGGTGCCGCCGAAGGTGCTCTTCCAGTTGTTGGGTACGGTGTCCCGCCAGATGTACCAGTCGCGCTTGGCGTTCGTCTTGTCCGCTCGCGAGGCGGTGAACCAAGCGTGCTGGTCAGAGGTGTGATTGAACACGCCGTCTAGGACGACCTTGAGGCCGCGGGCGTGGCAGTCATGGATGAGCTGGTCCATGTCGGCCAGGCTGCCAAAGATCGGGTCGACGTCGCAGTAGTCGGCCACGTCGTAGCCAAAGTCCGCCTGTGGGCTTGGGTGTACCGGGGACAGCCACACCGCGCTCACCCCGAGCTGTTCCACCCAGTCCAAGCGAGACCGAAGGCCAGGAAGGTCGCCAATGCCGTTGCCCGTGCTGTCTTGGAAGGAGCGGGGGTAGATTTGATAGACCGCCCCGGTCCTCCACCATGCGGCGTCACTCACTGCTGTTGCGCTCCTCAAGCCACTCTTCGAGCTCGACAGAGCTGTCGAACATGGAGTTGGCGGTGAGATTGAGGCCCAAGTCCTCTGGCACCCCATCCCCAAACACGGCCCAGGTGGCCTGCAGGCGGAAGACCTGGGTGCCGTCGCTGCTGGGGACGAAGGTGTTGAGGTAGTACTGGTCGAAGACTTCGAGAAGGTTGGAGCTGACTTCCGGTGGGTAGATCTGCCAGTTCCGGTGGTTCATGGCCCACTGTCCGTCTGGCAACTGCACCCACTG
Organism: uncultured Pseudomonadota bacterium; assembly: GCA_913061235.1. Lineage (GTDB taxonomy): Bacteria > Myxococcota_A > UBA796 > UBA796 > CAJXTB01. The sequence continues at coordinate 144,254 of CAJXTB010000006.1, forward strand.
GTACTGGTTGTACGACTCGCCTTGGCTGTTGAAGCCTAGGCCGAAGCGGGAGTCTTGCTGCTCGTCGGCTTCTGCGCTTAAGCAGGTTCGCTCGGCAAATTCTTCGCCGTCGCACAGCCGCCATGTCCGTCCCCACTCGGCAAAGGTGTCGGGAAACACCTCGTCTTGCGGCATGGCGGTCAACGCCGAGACGTAGTCGTCCATGGCCTGCTCACCGACGGTTCCTGCAGCCGCCCCAAGCATTCCCTCCGCTTCGCGGGTCTCTTTCAGCTCTGGATGCGCCCAAGCGGCCGAGGCGTCAATCCCGTCCACGGTGGCTTGGTCAAGGACGACGGACAGCTGAAATCCACGGTCTTGTTCGGGGTCAAACCCGACTTCAAACCAGGTCTGGAGGTTGACGAGCCCGTCCGATAGCCGCTCCTCATCACCGTGCTCGCTGAACAAGAACGCTGCCACCGAGTCGAGGTCCTCAGGTGCCGGCGGCGGAGGACGACAACCCACCACACTCGCGGCCAGAGCAATGAAGCCTCCCGTAGTCACCCAAGACCGTCGCCCAAACGCTGGCGCCGCAAGGCGTCCGCTCTGACCTCTGACCTCTGACCTCTGACCTCCCGCATCACCGAGAACCCAACTAGGAAAGACGGGTTCCAGGGTCACATGCGACTCGCACAGTAGGCCGTTCCTTGTGCGTACGTCTCCATGGCCTCGAACGTGTCCTCAATGCCGGCTGACGCGAACATGGACGCGGCGCCTGAAGGCACGCGCCCGCCGGGGTCTACCCACGTGTGGTACTCGACGAGGGTGTGCGTGTCGTCCAAGGCAACCAGGAACCAGGCACCGCGGGAAAAGCCAATGGCGACCAAGCCATCGGTGGCGGTCTGGGCGGCTGTGGTCAGCGTGGTGTTCGCGAAGTCCGTTGGACTCGCCCAGGCCAGCTCGCGCATCACGCCGCCGGAGGCCTCGTGAATAGCGGTGTTGTAGGTGTTTTGGGTAATCCACCATCGGTCGGTGATGAGCGGAACGGAGGCCGTCATCAACACCTTGCGGTGGTCGGCGCAGGGCGAGCCCTCAATGACCTCAATGTAGTCGACAGGCAGCATGTCTACGTGCTGGGTCTCGCTGTTGATGCCGGCCCACAGCTGGTCAATGCCGACGTCCAGAACGCCGATGCCGTAGCCAACCTTGTTCGAGCTGCCTTCCACGCGGAACAGACCGGTGACGACCTTGCCTTGGGCGGCCTTGCGGTAGTCGTCGCTCGAGAACGTAGGCAGCGGGCCTTCAATGCGGTGACTGCGGAACGACTCGGTCTGTGCAACGCGCTCGAGCAGCGTGTCGGCGTCGTATGCCAGTGCGGTGGCGGCGATAAAGAGCAGCATGGTACCTCCCGAGAGGGGCAGTGTAGCGGGGCTGAATCGTGCCCCGGTTCATTTCTTGTAGTCGCTAGCGCAGCACAGGAACCGTCAGGTCCACGCGTTCGTCCCCAACCGTCTGCACAACGTCCCACCGGCCCCAATCACTGGGCATCTGTGCGGCAGGGCGAAGCTCCAGCACGTGTACGTCATCCACGAACAGCTGGCTGTTTCCGCGTTCTGGTGGAGCGAGGCGCAGACTTGGGCGAAGTCGGTTGACCCCGGCGACGAGCCACTCGGGGTCTACGTCCACCACAATCTCGGTCCAGGTACCCCCCACATCGAGCGGAATGTCTTCGTCGAAGAGCTCGGTGGTGACGGGGTCGATTGCCAGGGACCCTCGCTCGTACTCGAAGCCTTGCAGCCGAAGACTGGGTGTGCCCGGACCGGTGAGCTTGGCGCGCAACCACACCGCGTAGCGTGCCTGTGGGTCTATGGGCTCGCCGTCTTGCCACAGCCGGTGCGGGATGATGGTGTACTGGCCCTCGGAGCGTGTGGTGACGGTGCTGTCATTGAACACGTCGCGCTCTAAGTGCAGGACGTTGTTGCCCTGTGGAGCGCTGGCTTTCGCGTCAATTCGCTCCCACTCGCTGTCTACAAGCCAGTGGGCGCCTGTTGCTGAGACGCCGTCAGCAACCACGTCTTCGAAGTGTCCCCACCCAAACAAGTCCCGTCCAATCCAGATGTTCGGGTCGGTGGTGTTGAGGGTGGGTTGGACCAAGACATCGGCGGGCAGGCGGGTGAGGCGGTCGGGCCGAACGGTCAGGTCCAGCGTGTCTGCCGTTGGGGTGTCTCTGCCGAGAACTGCGGTGTGACCGTCAATCGTGACGGTGGCTGGACGCGCTTCGCTCTGGGACGTCTCAATGAGGACTTCGCCCCCCGAGAACCGCGCTTCAGCCTGGGCTTGGCTGGTCTCGTGGATGAGGTTGAGCGTACGCTGGGCAGCACTGTCGGCAACGAAGACGGGACGGTAGTCGACCAACTCTAGCGGTAGGAAGCTGGCGTGTAGCAGGGAATCCCCGTCCCACACCGTGCGCAGCATGGCTGTGGCTTGGGTCAGCGGGTTGTTCTGCTCGAAGATGAGATTGCCCAAGCTGTGCACAATCAAGGCATCTCCGGCCCACTCCGCGCCATGTAGGACGTGGGGATGGTGTCCAATGACCAAGTCTGCGCCGGCCGCCGCACTGCTCTCGGTGACATCTCGCACCGTCACCGAAGGAGCGGTCGCCAGCTCGTAGCCCCCGTGAATCATGACCACTACAACGTCAACTTGTTCGTTCAGTAGTGAGATATCGTCAGTGGCATCACGGGTCCACGCGGCGGCACCCCCGTGTCCGCGCCGAGCGACCCAGTCTTGGACCTCTGGATAGACGTCGGTCAGTGATGCGTAGGCCTCCGCGACTTCAGCGTCAGACATCTCGGCTTCGGCTTCGGCGAACAGGCGCCATGCTGTTCCGATTCGGCGGTCTGCGACGGGAACCTGTAGGTCGTCGCCGTCGAAGCTCCACGACCGCTCGTCGTACTGAAACGCGAGCTCTGGGTCGAGGGGTTGGGGGACAGGGTCGGATTGGGTGGGGTAGGCGTCGTTGACGAAAGACCCGGACAGCGTGGTGTAGGCCAGAACGCCGACGGTCACGTCGCCCACCTGTAGGATGACCGGCTCGTTTACATCTTGGTCTGTTTCTCGGCCACCAACCGCGGCAATGTCGACATCACGCAGGGTGTCACGCGTGTTGGACAGTCCTTCATCGAGCCAGTCGCGGCTGTGGTTGTTCGCCAGTCCGACCACATCCACGCCCATTGCAGTGAGCGCGGTTGTTGCCCGAGATGGCGTGTTGATGACGTAGCGCTTTCCTGGGTAGGCGCCGCTCGCTGCAAGGTCGGAGAGTACGGTCTCTAGGTTGACAATGCCGATGTCTGACGCTGCGAAGAGCGGAGCTAAGTTGGCGACGACTTCAGCGGCTCCGGCGGCTTGGTCGGTCTGTAGCAGGCCCCCAGGCTCTTCGTAGCGACGGCCCAGCATGACGTCCCCGCCGGCATGAAGTGCCCAGCGTGAGTCGTCCCACAGACGGATGGTGCGGGTGCTTCGCTGGTCATCGCGGCCCACGATGAACGGCTCGCTCAGGTAGCCGTCTGCCGAGACCACGCCGCTGATGGGCCCTTGCAGGTTGCGCAGACGCACACTTCCGTCGTCCGCTATCCATGAGTCGCGCCCGGCGAGCACCTGTGCACCGTCGATTGGCAGGCCGCGCTCGTCCACAATGTCGAGCGTGACCGTTAGGTCGGGGCTTGGTGCACAGCCGATGAGAGCGAGTAGGACGAACATGACCGCGAGTGTAGCTGACTCGTCGCACCATCGCCGCACCCAGCGCTAGCGTTTGCGGCAGTAGACCGGCAGAGAGAAGCAGCCATTGCTGCTGAACGGCACCACGGTTCCGCTGGAGAGTCGCCAGTACTTGTGCATCCAGGTGGGGCCGTTGCACGAGTTGTCGTCTGCAGCATCTGTTCCGGTGTACCAGAGTGAGCCGCCATAGCTGACGTTTGCAGAAGGATTGTCGGCGTTTACCATGTACGGGTCGCGATTATAGAAGCGCAGTCCGCGGTTCCAGTAGGTGCACACCGCCGGAAGGGGGGTGCGGCTGTTGTAGACGAACCCGTATTCGTACTCAAGACCCGGATATCCTTCGACCTGGCAGTCGTTGGCCTCCGCCAGATCGCCCAGGTCACCACACTCAAACCAGGGCTTTGCCGTCTCCACGACCATCTGCGCGTGTGTGTGCAGCAGGTCTGCGTTGCCGCCTGTGGTGAGGGTAGCAATGTCGCCAGGAGACAATCCCTCGAGCGTCGCCGCTTTGGGTGAGGTGCCGATGCGCTGGCGTGGCAGCATGTCTGGCGCGCCATCGATAGCAAAGCTGACCCAAAGCTCTTGGGCCAGAACTGTGCTGTCCAGCGTATCTGCGCCGCCAAGGCTCACGCTAAGGTAGCCGTCTTCAATGCGAATACCGGACAGTTCCTCCGAGAACGTGGCGTCTACAGGGTCAATCGGGCTGGCGCTGCTCCACAAGGACACCCGGAGGCCGTACGTGCCATTCAGCGGGCCACCGGCGGCGTCTAGGATCCGTGCCTGCACTGGAAGCTCGACAGGGGCCGCAAGAGCGACCGACGGAAGTGCGGCGATGAGAAGTGCGCGAAGCATGGAATCGTCCTGGGTGAGGCCCGACGCTAGCATGAACGCAGCCTCGTTTCATCGGTCATCCAGGTGGGCTCGAACGCTTCGTGCTTGCGCTACGGGTCTGCATCAGCCATAAACGCGCTCCAGAAGGGAACCTATGCGCACCTTGCTTGTCACCGCACTGGCGTTCGCGTCTACGGCCAACGCCCAAGAACAGGGCTTTGACGCCCATGGTTTTGTACCAGGGCCCGTCGAAGCGACCGTTCGCGACCCCATCACTTGGGTTCGCCCCGGTGTGTTCTTCCCAGGAGACGCGTACGTTGCCGTGATTGGCGAGTACGTTCGCCGGCCGTTGGTTGCGGTGACCACGTCGGAATCTGGTGGAGACCTGTCCGAGCGTGCGTTGATCCGCGACCTCGCCGTGGCCAATATCGTGGGGGGTGTGGCCTTCCATGAGCGCCTTCGGTTGGACGTCGCCGTGCCGGTCTACGCGGTGTCTGCGAATGATGGCGGCGTCATGGGACCCGCACCCGGAGACGTACGAAGCACCCTGACTGGCGTGTTCTTCCGCCCAGATGAGACGGTTGGTGGCGGTGGTGCCGGACTGGGCGCTTCCATCTGGCTAGACGCTCCCACGGGAATGCCAGAACGCTACCTAGGACGCGAAGGAATTGGAGGGGGTGGACGGCTGAGCTTCACCGCTGAGAGTCCTGTCGTGACCATGAATACCTTTGTGGGCATGCAGTTCGACCCGAGCATCGACGTGGCCAATGTCACCGGCTCCGACACCTTCCTCGGTGGCCTCGGGTTCGCCTTTGCCCTGTCCGACACCGTCGGCTTGGGTGTTGAAGCGCACGGTGCATTCTCGCTGTCGCAGAACACCATCAAGGGCTCCGCGTCTCCAGCAGAAGCGTTGATGGCGCTGAAGGTTATTGGCGACGGAGGCCGCCCGGTCTACACCATTGGCGTTGGACGGGCGATTACCCGAGGTATTGGCGCACCAGATCTGCGGGCCTTTGTCGGCATTGCCGTCGGCCGAAAGAAAGGTCTTCGCGAAGCGGACACGGACATTGTCAGCAGTGTGCTCGTGGCGGATGAATGCCCCGTCGAGCCCGAGACGCGCAATGGCTACCAAGATGAAGACGGCTGTCCGGACCAGCTGGGAACCGTGCGTCCCATGGTCACCTTTGAGGGCCAGCCACGACTTGGCTCAGTGCTCACCATCGTGGGTCTAGATGAGGCGTACGAGAGCCCGCTTCGCTCGGAGATGACGCCACTGACTGTACTTCCGGGGACTGAGCTGTCTGCCTCGGCCATCAGCGACGGCTGTCTGACGGGCGAGTTTGGCTTGACCGTAGCGGAAGGCGACAACGCGCTGACCGTCGATCTACAGCGGGTCCTGGATGCACGTGTCACCGTGCAGGTCGAGGACTTGGATGGCAACCATATTGAAGGGGCTGAGGTTGCGTGGCTGTCGGACACGCCGCTGTGTGTGCCGGGTGACGCGCAGACCGTTGGGTCGAGTGGTCGCGTGCAGACCGCCGTTGGCGCAGGTGAGCACAACCTCGTTGTGGACGCCGAAGGCTACGAGATGATCTACGAGTCCTTTGTCTTTGAATCGGGGCAGGACCGGGATCTGGCGGTGGTGTTGACCCCCATCGTGGTCGAAGAACCCGAGCCGCAGAATGCCCTTGTGGTGGTGGAACGTCGTCGCATTGTCATTCTGGAGAAGGTGCTGTTTGAGACCGCGAAAGCCGTCATTCGGCCCGAGTCGTTTGAGCTGCTCGACCAGGTGTCGCAGATCATCGTCGAGAACCCCCAGGTGGGTCGTGTTGAAGTCGGTGGGCACACCGATTCGCGCGGGTCGGACCGCTACAACTTGGAGCTGTCCCAGCGCCGCTCGGATGCGGTTCGGGCGTTCCTCATTCGCCGAGGCGTGACCGAAGACCGCTTGATTGCGGTAGGAAATGGCGAAGAACGCCCCATTGCAGACAACGAGACAGAAGAGGGACGCGAGGCCAATCGTCGCGTTGAGTTCAACCTCATTGATGTCCCCGAAGATGACCAGCCCACGGACGCTGAGCCCACCCCTGACGCACCCGTCCAGGAGACCCCCTGATGCGTATCCTCTGCTTGTTGTCCTTGATGGGCTTCTCCAACGCATTCGCCGAAGGCACCAGCGAGCTGGGCGAGACCCAGCGCATGAGCCCATCTACGGCGTTGTCCGTGGACATTCTGTTTACCGGTGAGACCATCACCTGGTCCGGTCAGCACCCCATCCAGATCTGGGGACCGGGAAGCAATCCGAACACGGATGCACCGCTGGCAACGCTCAATTCCGGCGGCACGCTCTCAACCGGTGGCACGGGCGTCGGCACCTACCAAGTGCGTCTGACGGGCAGCCAACAACAAGGAAATATTGGCTACGAGACTGACTGGGACCTCGCTGTTCCGCAGGCCACTGGCGGACGGGTCTGGAGCCGCGCTTGGCAGCTAGATGCCAACAGCTTCAGCGAAGCGAACGAGTTCAACGGCAGCTTCTACGCGCGCGTGGACGGCGGCGGCAATGAGCTCGAGGCTGTTGTGGAGTTCCGCGCCGAGGGACTCGCCGGATTCATCTGGTTTGTCGCGGCAAATGACTTCGGTATCCGCAACCAAGACGGTCGGTCCTACGACTGGCCGAGTACCACGAATCCCGGCGTCAACGTCACCACCCAGCATCCGATCTACCTGCTTCCTCCGGAAGATGCGTCCTACATCACCGCCGACCCCCTGGTCACGGCAGACGACTTCTTCGTAGATGCGGAATGTGATGGCGTGTCCCCGGGCATCATCAGCGGCGAGTTTCGCTTCAACACCGACCTCAACAAGACCTGGCACATCACCTGTGACCTCAACAATGACGGCGCCTTCGACATCACCACAGATGACGACGTCCATCTGCTCATCAGCAGCCAGACCGACGCTCGGGTCCTGTCCGACCCCAATGAACAAGACCGTCGCGTTCGCTGGGATGGCCTGAACAACGCTGGTGAGCCTGTTCCTCCGGGCTCCTACGAGTGCCAAGTTCTAGTGACTGTGGGTGAGTTCCACTACGTCGCGAGCGATGTAGAGACGGCCTACCCAGGGATTCGCTTGTTCCAGCTGGACGAGTTCGGCGGTCGCACCGGCCTGCCCATGTTCTGGAACGATGGCGAGGTCGAATACCGCAACGCCCCTATGGGCAATGCTCTCGACTTCGACCCAGAGAACCCGGTTCTTCCCCTCAACTTCAGCGGTCCTGAAGGCATAGATAGCGGCAATGACTCAGACGCTTTTGACCCGAACGTCAACGCGCGCTCTTGGGGCTCTTTCCGCGAAGCGAGCAAGGGAAACACCAGCTACCTGGACACCTACACCTTCGTAGATTCGGCGGTCTCACTGAACTTCGACGTCGTCGTCCTCGACCCCCTGCTGGACTCGGACCTCGACACGCTGTCTGACCTAGACGAAGAGTGCTTCCACGGAACCAACCCCAACGTTCAAGACACGGATGACGACGGCCTGCGGGATGATGTCGAAGTGCGCGACCTGCCAACCGACCCACTCGTAGACGACACAGACGGTGACGGCATCGCAGACGGCGAAGAAGTAGGCGACCCGAGCAATCCGACCAACACCGATGACGACGCCCTCATCGACGCCCTAGACCCAGACGACGACGGCGACGGCATCCCCACCGTGGATGAGACCGGCCAAGGCGACACCGACGATGACGAGCTGCCCAACTACCTAGACCCCGATGATGACGGCGACGGCATTCCGACCGAAGACGAGTCTGGCGACACCGACAACGACGACATCGACAACTACCTAGACGCAGACGACGACGGTGACGGCCTGAACACCGAGTTCGAGACCGAGTTCGGAGACACAGACGGCGACGACCTGCCCGACTACCTAGACGATGACGACGACAACGACGGTATCCCCACAGTCGACGAAGACTTGAACGGCAACGGCGACTACTTCGACGACAACAGCGACGGCGACAGCCTGCCCGACTACCGCGACCCAGATGACGATGACGACGGCATTCCGACAGCGGTCGAAGGCACAGGCGACCCCGATGGCGACGACATCCCAGCCTACCTAGACGACGACAGCGATGGCGACAGCATTCTGGACGTCGTTGAAGGGACCGGAGACACGGACGGCGACAACATTCCCGACTTCCTAGACGCAGACGACGACGGCGACGGCATCCCGACCGCTGAGGAAGCCCCTCGTGGCAACACCGATGGCGACAACGAACCCGACTACCTAGACGAAGACGACGACGGCGACGGCATTCCCACTCTTGTGGAAGGCGACGGCAACCCAGATGGGGACGACCTGCCGAACTACCTAGACGAAGACAGCGACGGTGATGGCCTGAGCGACAGCTTTGAGACCGCCGTGGACACCGACGGCGACAACACCGGCGACTACTTGGACACCGACAGCGATGACGACGGCGTAGGGGACGAGACCGAAGGCCGCACCGACACCGACGGCGACCTGATTCCCGACTTCCGCGACACCGATGACGACGGCGACAGCGTTCCAACCGCGGACGAGCCCGGAGACACCGACGAAGACGGCACCGACGACTACCTAGACACCGACGATGATGACGACGGCATTCCGACCCTCGAAGAGGCGGCGTGGACGGACAGCGATGTCGACGGTGACGACGTGCCCAACTGGCGTGACCTCGACAGCGATGGCGACGCGCTGTCCGACGAAGAGGAAGGCACCGTAGACACGGACGACGACGGTGTTCCCGACTACTTGGACCCCGACGGCGCGTACGGCACCTACTACAAGGGCGGCTGTACACTGGACCACACCCGGGGCCTGTCCTTCGGCTGGTTGGCGCTTCTCTTGCCGCTCGTCGTTCGGCGTCGGAGGACCCAATAATGATTGCTGCACTCTTGCTACTGCTCGCGCCAGCGCTTGCCGCAGACGGTCCAGAGGTCACACGTGACATTGGTCGTGCTGGCGAAGTTGTGGTGTTGTGGCCGCGCATCTCGCCCATTACCGAAGACCCGCAGATACTCCAGATTGCCGCAGAAGCTCAGTCGGTGTTGTCGCAGCTGGCCCAGAGCTTGGACCAAGAGCCCAATGTTCGGCCAATGCCCGAGCGGGTCTGCCCACGCGAGAAGAACGGATGCCGGGTGCCCACGCTGTCTGCTCTCATTGCGCATCAAGACGGTGGATGTGCGGTCATTGGGCTGGTCAGTGCCGCTGGTGAGGCCCCTACCGAGGTCATTGGTTGGGTGGGTCACGTTCAGGTGCGCGAGCGCTCTGTGGCGTTTCGTGAGGCGCCAGAGAGCATTGTGCGAATCGCGGATTTTGCCCCGTGTGACAGCGTGTTGGCGGCTCTGCCAGAGCGGTCTGACGTGCTCACCGATGCCTTACGAGCCGCCCTGGTTGCACCCTAGAGTGGCCGTCTCATGCTGATTCTTCTTGCGGCGATTGCGGCCGCGGTGCCGCGCTCGCCGTGTGCTGACCATGTCGCGCCGACCCTCGACCTCACCGGCGACCTTCGCGGTGCGGACCTGGCCTGCGCAGACCTGCGTCACCTCGACCTTCGTGGTGTGGACCTGACGGGCGCCGAGCTTACCGGGGCTTGGCTTCACGGAACGGACCTTCGCGGCGCGACTCTGATTGACGCGCAGCTGTACTTTGCCCATCTCGAAGGCGCAGATCTACGCGAGGCCGACCTCACCGATGCCTACCTACGGCGTGCCGTTCTGCGCGAAGCGAACCTGTCGGACGCGGTGCTCGACCGTACCGACCTGTGCTGGGTAGACCTGACCAATGCGGCCTACATCACCACCGCTCAGACCGACCGCACAGTGTACTGCCGAAGCACGCTGCGACCGGATGAACTGTTTCGGCCAGACGATGAGTATGGGTGGCACTTCAAGCCGTTCTTCCGTGAGCCGCGTGTGAACATGGTGACGGTGAACTCGCTCGATCGACTAGGTCTCACCCAGTATGTCGACCTGCGTTCAGCCAATTACACCGGAGATGTGAGGCTGTTCGACGACCTCGGCACCTCGGTAGGTGTCGGTGTGCTCGGTGCCGAGTTCGTCCCGCGATTCCTAGATGCCAGTCACCGACACACGCTGTCGGCTGTGGGATTGACGCTAGGTCTCGGCTTTGGAAGCGGCCAGGTGGACGAGCAGAGCTTCACCTTTGTCTCAACGAGCGTTGGACCCTTCGTGCAGCCGGTCTCGTTCCTACAGCTTGAGGCGGGGGTTGCGGTCGGCGCTACCCTCAATGATACCTTCGCAAGCAAGGTGGATGTCTCCGCCTACTATGGCGTGCGCGTCAACATTCGCCCGCTCGTGGCTATCCTCGACGACTTGGCCGAAGCGGTCTTTTAGGCCAGCCTAGTGGGTCACCACTAGACCGCCTTGGCCGCCGTTTCCAGACTGACCGTTGGTCGTCGATGTGTTGCGTGCAGAGCGTCCACCAGCGCCGCCAACGCCTGGGGCAGGGGAGCTCGCTGTGGTGCCTGGAGTCGTGACGACAGCGCCCACGCTGTACACGCCCACGCTGTGTCCGCCGCCGCCGCCGCCGCCGCCGCCGGAGTGACCGCCACGCCCGCCGTTTCCGCCGCGTCCTGCCTCGAAGCCGGTGCTCTGGCCACCTTGGTTTCCTGTTCCGCCGTCGCCGCCGCTACCGCCGTCGCCGCCGTTTCCGCCGCGTCCGCCCGAGCCAAGGTTTAGGCGAGAGTCCAGAAGAGTGACCACACCGCCGGCCGCAAAGATTGCGAAGCTGCCGCCGCCGCCGCTTCCGCCTTGGCCAGAGGTTCCGGCCCGACATCCACCGGCGCCACCGCCGCCGCCGCCGTTTCCGCCGAAGTCACTGCCGAAGAAGCCGTCGTCACATGCGCCAGCGCCGCCGCCGCCGCCGCCGCCGCCGCCGTGGATGCCAATCCAACCTGCGGCACCGGACCCGGCACGCCACCACAAGCTGCTTGCGAGCGAACCGTTTCCAGTTGAGCCATTGCCACCGGCGCCGTCCGTTCCGGTAACACCGGCATTGCCGTCGCTTCCGGTGCCGACAGATGGCGTGCAGCTACCGCTGGAATCACCGGAACCGGCGCTTCCTCCCCGACCTGAGGTTCCAGACAGCGTTGAGGCATTCGAACCTGTACTACCGCCTTGAGCATCGCAAGCATCGTTGTTCCACAGGGAACAGGCAGCGCAGGCGTTCGCGAAGGTACAGCATCGCTCATCGCCCTTGCCGCCGAGACCGCCGCGACCACCCGTTGTAGCGCCCGAACAGGCACTGTTGGTTCCAGGAGCGCCGCCCGCTGCTTGTGAGTCACGACACGCATCAAAGGTGCCGTGATTCTCGCCGTTTCCGCCGCGTGAACCGTTGCGATTTGCCGGCTCCGGGCCCGAACTCCCGGACGAACCAATGGCGCCTGGGCCTGCATCGCCGGCGTCCACCGTGACGCGCTCCAGGGTGACCGTAGACCCCGAAGCAGAGTGGATGGTGTAGCTGGACTTGCCAATGCCCGAGTTGGGCACGTTTGCACCCGCGAGCTGCATGTCCATTGCCGCAAAGGTGGCGCCGCGAACTTGAATGCCAACGTATTCGCCGCTCAGTGTGGTCCCGGTGAAGCGTACGGTGTGTCCAGACGCTCCAGTGACGTCGCGTGCCCAGGTACTGTCAAAACCACCAACGAGCGTCACATTGCTGGTGACCGCAAAAGAACCCGAGTAGTTGCCGGCGCGAATGTTGACGACCTGCTTATTGGTCGCGGCTGCACGTCCAACGGCGTAGGAAATCGTGGAACAGGGTGTGCCGAAGGCGCAGTTACCGCTGTCACTGCCGCCGGGAGCGACGAAGACGCCGTCGGTGACGACGCCATCGATTCCGTCGCAGTCTTCGTCTGCGTAGTTGGTGTCGGGTGTATCGAAGGCGCCCGGGTGGACGGTGTCATCGGCGTCGTTGCAGTCGCCATCGAGAACGGTGCTGGGGCAGTTTTCGAAGCTGCCGGTACACGGGCCTTGCTCACAGAAGCAGTCGCCGTCGTCATCAAAGACTACGGTTCCTTCGTCAATGTAGGTGTCGCAGTCATCATCGATGCCGTTGAGCGACTCGGGTGCGCCAGGAAGGATGGTGCCGTTGTTGTCGTTGCAGTCATCGACGGGCAGGGCTCCGGTGTAGGCCGCGCACAGCACGTCGATGTGCTGGTCTTGGTCCAGGTCAGCGTCGTCGATGGCACCGTTGCAGTCGTTGTCGTCGCCGTCGCCGCAGGTCTCGTCTGCGCCGGGGAACGCCGAGGCATCGTTGTCATCGCAGTCGCCGGAGTTTGGCGAGAAGCCGTCGCCGTCGACATCAACATCATTCGGGTCAGCCACGAAGAGGGTCAGCGAGGCATCTGTGATGTTGCCTTCGGTGTCTTCGGCAGCGAGCACGAGGTTGTAGGCGCCCACATCTGGCGAGGGCCAGGTCACACGGACCGAGCCGTTGGCGGCGGCCACATCTTCGTACAGGAAGGTCTCGACGCCGCCAGAGTCCGCCGCGGTCCACACCAAGGTGACCCAGAGAGTGTCCGGGCTGTCTTGTGGGTCACTGACGAGGGCAACAATGTCGATGTCTTCGCCAAGCTCGAACGAATCAAAGTCGGTAGGCTGAATGTACTCGACCGTGGGGAGCTGGGGTCCGCCAATGACTTCGACGGAGATGGTGTCGAACGCCGTCTCGCCGGCACCGTCTGTCGCGGCGAGTGTGATGGTGTGTAGGCCGTCAGACAGGGCGGTCTCAAAGACCGTGTTGCCGAATTCGTCTGGTGCGACGAGATCCGCGAGACCCAGCTCACCATCTTGATCGCTGCTCCACCAGACCCGAGTCAGGTCGGCGAGGCGGTTGCCGTCGCTCACGACTCCTTCGAAACGCAGCAGCGCTGCGGTCTCGAAAACGTCGCCAGTAACAGGCGAGTTGATGGCAACGGCGGGGGGCACGTTGACCTGATTCTGCACACCAACATCACTGCTACACGCAGCGAGAATTAGGGCGACAGAGGGGACGAAAGACATCGAACGAATAGACATGTCTGATCGTGGTCCCTGAACGCCGGAGTGTCAACTACTCTGGTAGAACAGTCCGGTTTGCGAAAGTACAACGAGAGAGGTCAAGGGCCGAGCGCTCGGGGGACACATTCGGATCCATTCCTGGGGAGAAACTGCTCCCGGTCCTTGACCTCTAGTCGTTGCAACCAGTGGCTGCTTACACGAACAATGTAAGCGACTGATAAGTAAGTGGCCATCCCCCATCCGGGTGAGGGGCTTCTTACATCCTGGACGGGTCGTGAGTGTCTGTCTGGAATGTCAGAAGACTACCACCAGCGGACGTGGTTTTCGTCGGCGCGTTTGGTGGCGCGAATCTTGCTTTTAGGGATGTGGAGGTCTTCCATGTCGTTGCCCAATCCAGATGTTCGTCGTGTTCTGGAACGTCTTGAGTCGCAGGTCGAATCTTTGTGCGTACACGAGGTGGTCTTGGCCAGCGGTCGCCCAGCGTTGGGGCGGTGCTGGGTGGGGGACACCGTTCACGGAGTCGATGTCGGGACTCCGGTTTCGGCCTATGTCTCAGAGCCGGATGAGTCCGTCATTTTGGCCTTCAATAGCTTTGTTCGCTCTGACGGTCAGTCCGATCAGTGGTTCACATTCTTGAGTGGTCGCGGCCGAGTTGTGGCGCTTGTGACTTGCGAATCGTCTGACCTAGGTCAGCTTCGACAGGTCCGACGTGTGCTGTGCGAAGACCTGACCGACCCCCTGTTTGACCAAGCCGTCTATGCGACGGATTTTTTTGTGATTCTCGACGCATCGGGTCGGCCGCAGTCGGCATCGGCGGATGCTCCTCGCCAGTGGCAGCAGTCGGTGGGGCTCGACCGGCTTGAGCAAGCGGCGCGTTGGCTCGCGAATGGCGATCGAATTCGTACGCTGGTACCCGGATACTTGGTGGAGATGCGTAGGCTCGTTGGGGGGTCAGATGAGGCCATCTTGGCGTGTTTTTCGCCTGTTGGTGTCGCGCCTCGACCGGAGCTGGCGGCGTTGTCTCCAACACAAGGCCGAGTGGTGCGCTTTGCCGCTGCGGGTGCAACCACACCAGAGATTGCGCGTGCAATGCGGCGGTCAGCCGGCACGGTTCGAACCCATCTGCGCGAGGCGTATAGGCGGTTGGACGTCGCCTCTCGTCTGGAGCTAATGGCGTCGTCAGAGGAGCTGACTGGCTGGGGCGCGCGGTGAGCGGGCCTCGTCCTCTAAGTGTTCTGGCCTTCCCGACCGATCACCAGGCTACTAACGAGCCCCACGAGGTGCCTTTGACTGTTGAGCGTTGGAAGCTGGAGCGGAGCGTCTATCTTCGCCTGTTGGACATGTGCGCTGGCCACGGCAACGAGTCGGTGTTTGAAGACGTTCTGCGTTTGTTGTTGAAGATCACCGGTGCTCAGCGTGGTTTTGTGCAGAGTGTACCGCTTGAAGGCGAACCAACGGTGGTCGCGGTCGCCATGGCACAAGACGGCGTGAGCAACATCTTGAAGACCATCTCCACCGGCATTGTCGGTGAGACTCTGAGACGGGGAGATGTGGTTCGGACCACCTCTGCCATGATCGATCCTCGGTTCTTAAAGAACGCTAGCGTGCGCCGGAGTGGGATTCAGGCTGTGGTGTGCGCGCCCATTCCCCCGCGGTTGGGCGTTGTGTATCTACAGGGTGCAAAGGCCATTGATGATGAAGCGGTGGACATATTGGAGAGGGTTGCGGTTGCTTTTGCTCCGTTGATCGCGCGTCAGGTGGTCGGTGCCCCCAAGTCCGACCCTACCGTACGGTGGCGCGAGAACCTGGCAGCAGAGCTCGTGGTGGGTCGTTCAGAGGCCATGGCGTCCGTACTTCGCCAGATCGCGTTGTTCGCGCCCCAGCCATTTACAGTGTTGTTCACGGGACCGACTGGCTGCGGAAAGACCCTATTTGCCAGAGTTCTTCACGACAGCAGCTTGGTCGCTGACGGCCCCTTCGTCGCGTTGAACTGCGCGACACTGCCCGCAGAACTTGCCGAGAGCGAGCTGTTCGGCGTTGAGGCTGGGGCGCACAGCACGGCCCTAAAACCGACACAGGGCAAGGTTGGGGCTGCGGCGGGCGGAACCCTGTTCTTGGATGAGATTGGCGAGCTGCATCCAACGGTCCAGGCAAAGCTGCTGACGCTCACCCAGTCTGGCGTGTACCATGCACTCGGGTCGACGCAAGAGCGGCGTTCGACCGCCCGGATCGTAGCGGCTACGAACATGGATCTGGAAAAAGCGGTGGGTGAGGGCACGTTCCGAGCGGATCTGCTTCATCGCTTGTCCGGCTTCACCATCGATATTCCTGGACTCGCCGAGCGCCGAGCGGATGTGCCGTTGCTAGCCGATACATTGCTAGCCAGGGTGTGCGAGGAGATGGGGGTTGCGCCTCTACAGATGGCGTCGGCGGCGTCGTTTGCGCTGGCGTCTCAGGACTGGCCCGGCAACATTCGCCAGCTGGACAATGCGGTGCGCCGAGCCGCGGTATTTGCGGCGAGCGAAGGTGTGGAGATGGTGCGTTGGCACCATTTCTTGGACGACAGGCTCGATGTGCAGACGTCCAACCTGTCGTATGGCAACGCAACACGTGCGTTTCAGCGGGAGTTGTTGCGGGAAGCCTTGGAGATGGCGGACGGAAACGTCGCGGACGCGAGTCAGCGCTTGGGTCTCGCGAAGTCGCACGTATATGCCCTGTTGAAGGAGCATGGACTTCGCGATTAGCTCCAAATACGACTGGTAGACTCGACCGTCTTGTGAATTGGGCAGTGGAGGAGTATGATTCCATGTTGATTGGCGCGCCCCCCAGAACGGAGGCGGCCCGGTCGTCTTTCCCACACCCCATAGTTGTCACCCAGAATGCATGAGCTTCCGCCGAACACGCCTGGACCACGAGGTCCGTACCGAGTCGGTGCATTGCTTGGCACAGGGGCTCTCGCTCATGTGTATGAGGGAGTGAACACGGTCACCGGGGACTTGGTTGCCATCAAGGTACCTAAGGCGGATGTCCCCTTTGGTGCGTACCATTTACGAGCTGAGTATCGGGCGCGCATCGGGGTTCATCACGCGAATCTAGTATCGGTTCGTGAGCTGTTGGATGGACCCGAAGGGCCGTGGCTCATTCTGGGACGGGCCGACGGCGTGCCTCTGTGTGACTGCATTCACTCGGGGTTGTCAGACGCCTTCATTTCCAAGGTCGGCGAGGAGGTACTCGCTGGAGTTCGCGCGCTGTACAATTTGGGCAGATGGCACGGTGATATTAAGCCAGCGAATATTATTGTGGGGCCAGATGGGTCCGCACAATTGGTCGATTTCGACTTGTCTTGGTCAATAATGGACGACTGGGATGGTGCGGTTGAGTGGGGTGTCGGAACGCCTGACTACGCGGCTCCAGAAGTCGTGCTCGGTGCGCGCCCGAATGTTGCGAGCGACCTGTTTAGTCTCGGCTTGGTTCTGTGCGAAGCGGTCCTTGCTGGGGCTCCCTTTGGCTCTCCGCTCGAGCGTCCCTTGGACGGTCTGGGGCGCTTGATTGTGGACTTGCCAGACCACACAGAACCGGCGCTTGTCGCGCAAATCCGGCAACTATTGGGACCTGTCGATGAGCGGATGCAGGCGCTTGGGACCGCTGTGCGGCCGGCGCAAGACTTCTTCGGTCGTGAGGAGGAGCTTGAGCGTCTTGCGGGGGTACTGGAGTCGCGCTCCATGACGCACGTCGTTGTCAACGGCCCTGCTGGAGTGGGGAAGACGCGCTTGGTCAATGAGTTCCTGCGTTCGGTGATTGAGACGCGACCGGGCGTGGTGTGGAGAAGCCGCTGTCACCCGTCGGCACGCGTGCCGTTTGCGGGTGTCGATGGGTGGGTCGAAGGCCTTGGCCGGCACTTGGCGCAGCATCCGGACCTGCTGCAAGACAAGACCATGGCGCGCGCCGTCGGTAAGCTGCGCGCTGTGTTTGGACCGCTCTTGCCGGACGTTCTGTCTGTGGCGTCAAGCGCGGACCAGGTTGTACAGGCAGCGGCACAGTCCCTTGGGATTGCCGTGTCACTCGTCTCCCAACACCTGCCGGTGTACCTGTGGTTAGACGATGCCCACTGGATGGCGGGCGAGGCTGAGGTCTTCGTTGAGACGCTTGTGCGGCTTCGTCCCGACAATGTGGTGATGGTGGTCACTACCCGACAGCTAGACGTCGACGCAGACGTTGAGATTACGCTGCAGGACTTGAGTGAGGATGCTGCACGGCAGTGGAGTGAGTCGGTCGGCCGAGAGCTGACCCTAAACGGCAGAGCCAACCCCATGTTGTTGGGCATGGCGCTGGAGTCGAGTCAGTCGTCCTTTGATGCGTCGGCCGTGGTGCGTGCTCGGGTGCTGAACGTCGCCCAGCAGGCCCATGATGTGCTGGTCCTCGCCGCTGTCGCCACTACGCCTCTTGGCCGATCGGTGCTCGATGCGTGTGGCATCAGTGACCGTGAGGTCGAGCATGCCCTCGGTAGCGGCCTGTTGGTGGTCGGGCGAATGGATGGAGAGCCGGCGGTGGAGCTGGTTCATGACCTGGTACGGGTCACAGTGACCACTGTCTTGCAGACCCGCGAAGTCGAGCAGGGATTGTTGGACGTGCTCTTGCGGACGGCTCCTGACCGGCCGGCGCGTGTGGCTCACCACATGGCCAACCTCCATCACGACGACACGGCGGTCTGGGCCCTGCGTGCTGCTGAACAAGCGCGCGTGTCGTTTGCTTGGGAGCAGGCCAGTCGCTGGTTTGACGTGGCGGTCGCCCACGGTCATCCACCCAATGATGTGGACTGGCTTCGCGCCGAGCTGCTGGGCCAGAGTGGTCGGGTAGCAGACGCCCTTGTGGCGTGGACAGCGGTGGCAGAGACGTCGACGTCGAAGAAGCAGCGGGTGTTGGCCTTGGGCCATGGCGCAGCGCTGGCCTATGGAACCGGCGACATGGCCAAGGGGCACTCCCTAGCGGGGCCTGCGGTTCGAGCGCTGGGAATGCAGCTGCGGCCGACCATGGTGGGGGCCTTTGGGCAGGCGGCTTGGTGGACGGTGCGACGGCTGCTGTGGTCGGCGACGGGCGGCAAGCATCAGCCGGATGATGCCGAGGCTCCTCTGCGCTTGCGGTTGGCCTGGACTATCGCCGGTGCCATGTGCTCGGTGGATGGCATCCGAGGAATCGGATGGCTCACCCGTCAACGCTACGAGGCTGAACGCTATGGGGATGCCGTTGACCTTGCCCGAGGTCGTGCTGTCGCGCTCATTCTCGACGCGTCGCCGGGGTTGGCGGCGGATGAGTTCGACCGGCGTCTGGACCAGATGCAGGTCTGGCGCGGCCAGTCGACGTCTGCGCTGGAGCGTGCCACCTATGACATGGGCAGCGGGTATGGGGCCTTTGCGTCGGGTGAGACCGCGCATGCTCATCGTCTACTAAGTGGGTCACAGATGGACTTTGCGTCGTCGTCCTACAGTGGGTGGGAGAGCCGACTTGTCGATAAGCAGCTGGCATGGACTGCGCAGTACCAAGGCGAGTTCGACCGGATGTCTTCCCTCGGAGATGCCGTCGCCACACGCTGCGAGCGGGTTGGCAATGTCGTGCCAGAGCTGCAGATGCGCCTTGTTACGCAGGCGTATTATTCGCTGGTGATCGACGATGTTGAGGCTGCTGACCGTGAAATCACCGAGATTCAGCTGCGTTCTGGGGACAGCGAGGCGAGCGGTGTCCGGTATTTCGCCCATCACGCTCGCGCATTGGAACGGTTGTACGTAGGAGACTCTGCTGGTGTGCCGGGGGTTGTTCGCCAGATGATGGGAACGAGTTTCCGCCTGGAGACACTGCTTCAGGCGCGGATTGCCTCAACCATGACGCTGGCTCTTGCTGCGGCACAACAGCCGGATCCCAAAGGGCTAAAACGACTGCAGACTCTGACTCGAAAGCTTGCGAAAGAACGGTCTCGTTGGCCGCTCGCGTGTGCGAGTGGACTCGCGGGTTGTGTGGCCTGGATGCAGGAGGATGCGGCGGAGAGCGAGCGCGCTTACCGCGAGGCTGTGTCTCAGTTCGAGGCGATTGGAATGGGTGCTCTTGCGGATTCCTGTCGCGCACATTTGGGTACCTTGTTGGGTTCGCAACTCCCACTGCTGCCTCTGACCCAGCGTGGGGTAGTCGACCCCGTCCGTTTCCTGAGAATGACCATGCCCGGTCCCGCGAGTCACGCTGAATTCCAGGGGAATCCAGCATGACCGACGCGACGGCGCTGGTGGTCTACGTGCGCCAGGTGAGGCCAAACTGGACGTGTGTCTTGTCCTGAAGGCCCTCGGACAGGCGATTCCATTGGATAGTGGGGCCTGAATCGATGGTGAGTGACCCGAGGCCGGCGGCGACGCCATGACGCACGCCAGCGTGCAAGACCAGCTTTCCTCGACGCGTGTCGATTTCCTGTTCGAGCCCCACTCCGAGAGAGAGTCGCGGGGCTGCCCAGCGAGCGTCGATGCCTTGGATGGCGCTTGCCCACTGGCCGTTCAATCGGAGCCTCATGGTCCATGGGTCAGTCGGGAGTTTCCAGTCGATGCTACCCAACACACGATGTGGACGAAGACTGTTGGTGAGTCCTTGAATCTCCTCAATATCCGGGTCTTGAAGGGCGCCATCTACCGCCGTGCGAGCACTCACCAGCCAGCTGACCTTGGCATGCCAGCGCCGGCTCTGTTCCTTCTCCAGCCACAGTGAGCCGGAGGGGCCCCGACTGCTGAGCAGGCGGCCAGACCCGGTGACAGCGAGACCGTCCATCGACGTTGCCCAGGTGGTGTTGTCATCGAGCTGCCCGCTGGTGCCAAGCCAGAAGTCCTCCAAGAGTTGGAGGCTCACCGTGCCCGCCACTCGTCGCTGAATGGGCAGGGTAGAGACGTCCCCTGGGAGCGCGCTCAAGTCGGGCACGGTCTGTTCGGCCACGAGAGCCCCCTTGACCTTCCCCCGTGGCAAGGAACCCCGCAGAGCGAGACGACCTGTCGGAGCTGTCGTACCGCTTCCTGCCACTCCTGCGGTTCCGTCGAGATGCCACAGGTCTGCGAGCTGAAGCCGGGCAAAGACCTCGGCGCGGCCAATCCAGTTGCGTGTGTCGTCTTCGAGTCGGATGTGTCCAAGTCGTACCTGTCCACCGAGCTCCCAACGCGAATGGATGATGTGTAGGTCGCTCGTTGCGATGGCCGCGTGTCGAAGAGTCCTTCCGACGCGTAGGCTCGACCCATCCACGCGGTTGGTCAGGACCAGCGAGGGAGACGTGAACCACTGCCACACACCGCTCACGTCGCGCCGGTCGAGACGCTTGGCATCGGTATCGATGTTCTGAATAGCGGCGTCAGCGGTGAATCGGTGCTTGGCAGTCGGCTGATACGTCAGGCGCGTGCCGCCGTGTTGTGCGTTCGTCGGGCCCCAGGAGTTGTGGTGCATACGTGCGAGCAACCAGAGTCTGTCGCGGACAATGGAGCCGCTGGCCGCTCCGTGTGCTTCGTACTGTCCACCTGTTCCGCCGGCACCGCCGAAGTCGAGTGCGATGGCGTTGGAGCCAGAGGGGCCGTTGGGTGCGGGCGACGGCGCGGTACGCAGCTCCGGCTGTACGGATGATGGGCGGTCCTGGTTCACGTTGAGCGAGAAGGTGCCCGTCACCGGGTCGGTGATGGTGATGCCGTCCAGCAGGTAGGTGTTCTCGGATGTCGCACCCCCGGCGATGTTCGGGTTGCCCCCGCCACCCACGACTCCGACGGCCATGCCCACGGCAGAGTCGTAGCTTCGGCCTGCCGGAATCTGGTTGAGGAAGTCTCGGGTCAACACCTGACCGCGAGTGGTGCTCGACGTGTCCACGCTTGGGTTCTGGTACTCAACCCGTCGCACGTCGTCTACGGTGACAGAGGCCGGTTTGTTCGTGCCTTGCTCGGGCACGTCCACGTCTGCCAGGGCGTGGCGTCCGTCGCCATCCGGGCGGGATTCAACCGCGACTAGGCTCGTCCATGGGCTCAAGATGCCGTACTCAAGCGCCAAAGCGGTTGCTTTTAGACGAGGGTCGGTGCCCGTCGCCCAGCCGTCATGCAGTAGCGCTTCGAGGTTGCGTCGTGCCCAGGCCGCTTGCAGTCCGCGTCCTCGGTCGACTTGGGTGGGGGTGACCCGGCGCGCCCATCGCTGGCCGTTGAGGCGACAGGAGACCTCTACCCACGTGGGTGTGTCTCGGTGTTGAGCGGCAATGACCACCGGAATGCCGGCAACCAGGGGGCCCGGTTCGGTTGGCCAGGCTTGAACACCGGTGCTCCACTCCACTCGGACGTCGGTGCATTTGGCATTGTCCACCGCGGTCAGGAGGCGGTCAGTGACGCTATCTGAGGTGTCTCCGGGCAGGTAGTAGGAGCTGGTTCCGTTGGCGGCGACGGCCAGGCGGTCGAGCAGCGCACGGTTGGGCGACGCGTTCACACCCAAGATTGCCAGGTCTGCGCGCTGACCCGCACTCGCCAGGGCGGTGAGTGAGCCGTCTTCGTCGGTGACGAGGCCGTCTGTGATGAGCACCATGACCCGACGCATGGCGCCGTCATGTGGGAGTGCTGTGGCGGCGCTGAGCGCGCTAGGTAGCAGCGTTCCGCCGCTCGGGCCCTCCTGGGCGAGGCGCTGGCGAACGAGCTCGACGCCGCGAGCGCCGGATGCTGGGGGCAGGCTCCGAATCGACTGGCCAAAGGTCAGCAGGCCGATTGTGTCTTCGGGGCCCACGTTGGCGAGCAGGTTGTTGGCAACGCCCATTGCGCGTCGCCAGGGGGTGCCGCTCATGGAGCCGCTGGTGTCGAGAACCAAGACCCACTCGACTGCGCCAGAGTCACCGCGCGTGGGGGCTGGGCCTTCCATCACAAGCAGGCTGTGGTCTCCGCTGGTGATGGCGGCGGCTTGGGTGTCACCTGTGTTGTTCTCCCAGCGAAGAATCATGTCGCCGGATGCGTGGCGGTCCTGCCAGTGCACACCGGCATGACTGTCCTGCGTTGTGACGTTGACGCCTGTGTGGGTTGGACTGTGGAGTGAGGCAATGTCGAAGCCGGCTTCGATGTCTGCGTCGACACGCACCGGGTACGGTTGCCGGACGGTGAACTCGTTGTGCGTGCCGAACCCCGTTGCGAAGCGCGGCGCCACATTGGTGGGAACCACAAGCTCGAACTGTCCGCCCGTTCGGGTCACTGGCCACAAGACTCGCAGCTGTACCTCGATGTCTTGGCCGGCAGGTACATTGGCCAGCTCTTGCTGGAAGACCCCACCGGCGACCTGAGTGGTGAGGCCCGCGATTTGGCCGTCGAGTGCGGCGACCTCGAACTCTTGCCGTGCTTGTCTAGACTCGCGAAGCGCTGAATGAATGATGGTATCGCCGATGACCATTGTCATGTCATCGACCACGCCTTCGTGAGGCAGGGCAAACATGAACTGGGCGCGCTGACCCGCCTCAACGGGACCGGTGAACCTCTGGGTGACAATCGCCTCTGCGACGGGTCCCCGCACGGCAATATCCCAGCGCACTTCTTCCATTGGCAGGCCCGCAAGAGCCGCCGCAACCAGGACAATCCACATCCTCTACCTCCACCCATATCGGTGCCAGGTGAGCGCACATGTAAACGTCCGGCGCTGTCTAGGCGTCTGCGGGCTTGGCCACAATCAACCGGTAGCTGCGGTTGCGATTGGCTTTCATCTTGGTGTTTTCGATGACCTGTACACCAGCTTCCGACAGGGTCTTTAGGAAGTCTGCCTCATAGGTCACGTTGCCGAAATCAATGGTCGTGACCGTCTTCAGCATGGGCTTGACCTTCTCCATGATTGGCGACGGACGCTCTTGGAAGGTCTGAGTGAAGAAGACCTTTCCACCCGGCTTGAGCTGAGTGAGCACGTGCTGCAGAGCCTTTGTTGGGTCCGGCAGGAGCATGAAGCTGGCGGCAAAGTAGGCGGCGTCGAAGTGGGCGCTTTCGTAGTCGTACACGCTCTGAAGTTCGACCTGCACAGCCTCTGCGAGGCCCACATCATGCAGGCGTTCACGGGCTCGCTTGACGTAGTCAGCGTCAATGTCGATCCCAACCACGTCAATGTCGTCGCGCAGGACCTGCGCGGCATTGTTGGCCAGTGCGCCACCCGTTCCAATGCCAATGTCGAGCAGGCGGTCGCCCGGTTCTAGGCGATTGAGGACCTCTTCGTACCAGGTGGTGGTCACGGGCAGCATTGCTTGGTCGTAGATCCAGGCGCGTAGTCCCATGTCGTCGTCCTCCTCAAAGGGGGGTCTGCTATCCGAGCGACCGCCTTCGGTCACGTCGTGTCTCGCTGCCGAAGAGAACTCGGGGGTGGGCGTCATGCGCATATCCCTGACAGTTGGAGGATAGAAATGCGTGGTAGCCCGATCCTGTTGATAGCCGCTCTTTCCGGTTGTGCGGCTCACTCGGGCCTTGTTCGTGATGGCAACCAAGCCGCTCGCTACGGCTCATGGGACTCTGCGGTGTCCTCTTACGAGCAAGCCGTTCGCATGGCTCCAGACAACGAACGCCTTGCTGCCAAGCTGGACTCCGCCCGAACCGCACAGGAGATCGACCGAGCACGGCGGCTGTCGGCGGCTGCGACGGATCTGGCCTCTGCGATTGACCGGCAAGACTGGGGCGCTGCGGAAGGCGCCATGTCCCGCGCTCGAGATGCCGACGCAGTGGTCGCGAGCGAGATGGGCATGGAGGCCTACCAGTTCCTAGGCCCGGCAGCGATGAAGCACCTGCGCGCGGGTGAGCTCGAGCCGGCGTACGGACTGTCACGTGTGGCAGTGGTTGTTCATCCCGAAGCGGGCGCCTACCGTCTGCTGGGCGACGTCACCACAGCCCTTCATGCCCGCGTTGATTCACTTGCGGAGCGAGGCGACTGGGCATCTGCACTCTCGTGGGTTGACTGGATGGACGCACGCACAATCGCCTTCGACGCCAGTGCGCGTCGAAGTGAACTCAAGCACGACTGGGCGGGGTTCATTGCGGGCCAGGCGAAGACCGCAGAGTCCATTGGCAACCTTGGGTCTGCCGCGGTCCGTTACCACGAGGCCTTCGGTGTAGACGGCGACCGCACCTGGCTTGCCGAGCGGGACCGCGCGGTGAGAAGCGTTGAGACAAGCCTGCGCTACGACGTGCGGTGGCCCGCAGAGAGGGGAGCGATGGATGTGGCGGTGCAGCAGGCGGCTCAGAGTGCACTGGCGACCGACGGACGTCTGGCACTCATGTCTAGCGGCTCAGCGATTGCGTCGGTCGGCATTGATGTGCAGCCACATGGCTGCGCCAACACGTCGGTCACGACGACGGAGTCGGTGCGCGTCTTGGTGGGAACCCGTC
The DNA here is from genome assembly GCA_913061235.1 of uncultured Pseudomonadota bacterium. Classification (GTDB taxonomy): domain Bacteria; phylum Myxococcota_A; class UBA796; order UBA796; genus CAJXTB01. Next base: position 169,296 of record CAJXTB010000006.1, read on the forward strand.
AGGTGACGAACCCCGAATACGCGCCAGCTATGCGGTCCCTGCGCGATGCTGAGCGCAAGCGGTCTGAGCTGGTTCGTGCCGGTACGACTGCGCAAGATGCGCTGGAGTTGGCGACAGCAAGCGTCCGAACACTGCTGGAGTACACGCTTCCCACTGTACGCGGAGCGGCGGAACGTGCCGAAGATGACGTGGCCTGGGCACGTCGGCGCGTTGCTGAGGCGGAAGACGCGCTGGCCTCTGCCGAAGCCACGTGCACTGACCCGACGGTGGTCGACCCGGAAGTCGAGCGTCTGCGCGTGGACCTGACCACTGCACAGCGCCGATTCTCCGAGAGCGAGCAACAGGCCAGCGGACCGCGTCGGGCGCTACAGACAGCACAAGACCAGCTTCACACTGCACAAGCGGCGGTGGACCAACAGCGCCGCAGTGTGGCGAAGGCTCGCGCCGACATTGAAGAAGGTGTTCGCGCTGTCAGTCAGCAGACCGCCCGCGTGGACCGTACGCCGTTGACCGTCACACAAGACGTCTACGAGCCGTTCGCCTACCCGGTTGAGGAGTGGACTCGTACGTGTTCATGGACGGCGTCGGTACAGCACCGTGAGGGCAGCCAGGACCTGCGTCCGTCGTGGACTGAGACCCGTGTGACCACCGACAAGCGCCATGAGGCCTACCCGCATGCCGGTGTGGGCGCAGATCCGTTGAACTTTCCGGCAAGGGACGACCGTATGCAAGCGGCGGCCGAGACTTCCCTCGGCCGTGCAATCGCTACGCATCTGACGGATTCTGCCCATGATTACTACACATCGCTGTGGGACGGCGCCTTGGAGCTGTCGCCAGATCATCCGGCAGCGGCGCTGGATGCTTGGCTCGCAGTGCTGCGGCTTGACCCGACTGTTGCCGATGACACCGGGCTTGCTGCGCTGCGCAGTCGGGCTGGGGTGTCGGATACCTCGTGGATGCGCAGGCGTTAGGTCGGAGCGTGTAGCGCTTGATAGGCGGCGCTCAACCTGTGAGAGCCGTCATGTCTAGCCCAACATCCGAGTTCTTTCGCGGTGCGCGCACTCTGCTACGCTCGATTGCGTATCTATTTCGGAACGCCAGCTTAATACCGTGGATGCTGGCGCCGGCCGTACTGACCATCACCGTCATCAGTGTGGCTGTGGGCGTAACAGCGATGTTCGGCCCGCGGTTGCTCGTCATGCTCGTCCCGGCACCCGCCGACCCCAGCTGGATGCTTTGGTGGCGTCTGGGCCTGGGCTTGCTGACCGGGCTGCTGATAGTCCTGGCTGTTGCAGCGGGTTGGGTGTTCGGCAACATGGCCAGTGCACCGCTGTACGACGTCATTGCCGGTAAGGTCGAACGCGAACAATTCGGGTTGACACCGGAGAAAGAGACCTGGGCTGAGGCCTTCGCCAACGCCGCGCCGAGTATCCGACACAGTATCGCCGGATTTGGCCTGTACGTGGCCGTCATGGTTCCGCTGTTCTCGCTGAACCTGGTCCCCGGAATTGGCTCGGTCCTCTACACGGTCGCCAGTTTTGTAGCGACGGTATTCTTCGTCAGCCGAGAGCTGATGGATGTGCCCTTGTCTCGTCGACAATTGAGCTTTCGCGAGAAGCTGGGCTACCTGAAGGAGAACCGGGCGTACATCAGCGGCCACAGTGCTGTTGTGGCGGTCTTCCTGTTCATCCCGTTTGCGAACCTGTTCGTGACGCCCCTAGCAGTGCTCGGGGCGACACTCATCTTCTGCGACATTGAACGGTCGCGCGGCTCTGAAGACCTCTAGTAGACGATGACCACGAGTCCGTCGTTGCCGAAGGTACCGATCTGAGCCTCGCCAGCGCTTCCGCCGTACTGCTCTTCGGTGGTGCCCGGTGGCGTTCGGGTGCCACCGGCGCTGGTGGAGAGCACACTGTCGGTCACCAGAGTCCCGTGTGCGAAACCACCGCCGCCGCCGCCGCTGGAGCCGCCGTAGTTGTTGGTGGTGCCAGAGCCACCGCCCCAGTATCCACCGCCGCCCGCAGCCCCAGAGTAGTTCGAGGGCACAATGGAGCCGCCGTAGAGGGCTCCGCCATTGTTCGACGAGCTGTTGTAGGTGTAGCCACCGGCCCCGCGACTTCCGGCTCCGCTGAGCGTACCTGGGTGCCCCCCGTTGAACGAGGAGTTTCCTGCCCCCTGAAGACCTGAGGAACCACCGCCGTTGCCGCCGGAGCCGTACCCGGTCCCGCCGCCGCCACCGCCCGCTACAAGCAGTGCATCGCCCTGACTGAAGGCGTTGGAGAACACACCAGAGAGGCCGCCTCCGGTTCCTGGCTGGTAGTTGTTGTTGGCGGTGCCTACGGCGCCGCCGCCGCCATACGTTGTCGACTTGTCCAGGCGTTTACCGCCTTCACCGACGATGACTCGCAGAGTGGACATGCCCGTGACGTCAACGATGCCCGTTGCGAATCCGCCCGCTCCGCCAGATTGACTGCCTGCTGAGTTGCCGGTGAACCCGCCACCGGCGCCCCCCCATACGAATACTTCAACCGAGGTAATTCCGTTCGGCACTGTGAAGAACTGGTCAGTGCCCGTGTACAGGAACGTCTCATTGGTTCCACCAGGCGCTTCGACGTGTTCATTGCGGGCGACGAGTCTGCCTTCTTCCAACACGGCACCGTGGCCAATCACCGCACCACTGCGGATAGTGACGTTGTCGTTGATGGTGACACCGAATTCAACAGTCACGTCACGGGCGATACGCACGTTCTCGCCAATGCTGACGCCGTCACCAATGACGCTACGCTTGCGAATTCGTGCGGTCGCCGCAATCGCCGCATTCGTGCCAATGGTCACGTCGGGGCCAATGATGCCCGCGATGTTGCTCAGCTCAGCTGAACTCGCAGCGTCAGCAATCGAAGCGCCGCGAGCGATCACAGTTCCTGTTTGTACAATCGTGTGGTCGCCAATGGACACCAACGAGCCAACAACGGCTCCATTGAACAGAACAACGTCGTCGCCAATGTCGCTCGCGTACCCAATCTGAACATCGTCGGCGGCGTCAAAGCGCGCACCGATGGTCGAAGAGCGTCCCAAGAGAACATCTGCGCCAATCTGACTGTCCGGCCCAATACTGGAACTACGCCCGATAATGGTGCTGGCGCCTATGGTGGAAGCTCCGACCGCTGCCGAGCGACCCGCAATGGTGCTGCGCGGAGCGACAACCACGTCTTGGCCGAGAGTGATGTCTGGACCCAGGTTCACAAGCGCGCCAACATGCGCGCCGCTGCCGACGACCAGACCCGTGGTGGTTGTGGCATCTGTGGACACACAGGCGGTGTTCGCGTCGAAAAACGAATCAACGCAGCCGTCGTTGTTGGAGTCTGCCGCGGCGGCAGTACTGCCCAAAAGAGCCAGCAAGGATACAATCATGGTTCTCTCCCCAGAGCCTCTTGCTACCATAATTGGGAGACAAACTGAACTACATTGCTCTCGCTGGAGAGCTGGGGGAACACCCGCTGTACCAAGGGCAGACCGCTGATAGCTGGCCTGCCAGCTGCCCAAGTCCTCCGTCACGCCATACGCGCACCGATGGACTTGGGCCGGGTGGCTACTTTTCGATCTGTCCGTAGTGTTCGCGTACGGTGGCGTAGACCTCTTGGTAGTCGGGCACGTTGGCTACAACCAAGTCAGGCATGCTGCTGCCTGCCGTCAGGATGGTGACGCGACCGTTTCCGAACGCCTTGCCGAGTGCACCCTGGTTCTGCTGGATGGAGTCGATGCGGTTGTACAGCACCGACACGCTGGACTTGAACAGGATGCCGCTGCGGACGACCACGCGGTCCGTCTCGACCTCGTAGCGGCGCATCTTGACCTGCCAGATGATGAGCGGAATGAGCATCCACAGCGGCGGGAAGAAGATGCCCACAATGGCGAGCGTGACCACTTCGTTGGCGAACGCGGGGTGAGAGGTACTGATGACGTCGTCACCTTGCTCGTGCACGCCGTCGATCTGGTTGGGCTCGATGAGACCCAGCATCAGAGCATCCAGCGCGTCAACCTTGGCATCAATGCCTTCGATGTACAGACCTTGCAGACTGTATGGCATCTTGAGGCCGCCAGCCCCGGCGTTCTGCTGGTTCTGTTGCTGGACAATGCGCTCGCCGGCCACGTAGACCTTGAAGGTGCCTTGGTCGGTGAGGGGAATGCGTGTGGACTCCACCTTCTTGATGTTGTCGTAGCGAACGTGAATGCGCTGCTTGAAGAAGATGCCTGTCTGCGCTTCCATATGTTCGGCATGGAAGGTGAGGCTCTGGCGTCCGGTGCGGACCGATGCGGCAACAGCTGCGGGAATCGGGAGCAGTAGTAGAATGGGGATGAGCAGCAGGAATAGCCACTTGACCGCGATGGCTAGGACGAGGCAAGCGAAGGCCAGCATGGCCAAGAAGGCCAAGCCGAAGACGTTCTGAATGAGCCACAACTTGGGGCCGAACGACTGCTTGAGCTGACCTTGCACGGGGTCGTCTGATGGGATGCCGCACTGACGAAGCAAGGCTGGCAAGTCCAGCTCTTCTTCGATGATGTTGCTTAGGACGAGCGGCTGTGGTGAGCCGATGGACCAGATCTGAACGGTCACCGTCTTGAACAGTGTGTCCAGCGGATTGCGGTTGATCTGCACGCCAGTGACCTTGTCGTAGGCGTATTCTTGGTGCTTGGCTCCCAAGAAGGCGTACGTGCTGGCCATGGAGTCGGTGCCAATGGTGAACGTGGTCTTGCTGACCTTGATGGCCATGGCCACGGCGGCAATGAGGAACCCTGGACCGGTCCAGATGATGCCTAGCAGCGGAACCATTGTGCGCATCATGTTCATGCGGACGGTCGTGGTCCACGCTTCGTCCGGGTCCACCAACGTACGGCTCTGTGGTGGCTTGGCTCCAGGTTTTCCGATGACGCCGGAATCGGGCTCTCCCTCGGTCTCAGCCTTCTTGGCTTGTTCGGCCTTCTTGGATTCCTTCTTGATGCGGGACGCCTTTCCAGCCGAGGCAACAAGTGTGGCGATGGCCTCTTGCAGTGCCGGTCCGTTCGACAGGCGACGGAAGTAGATCTCGCTGCCGCTTCCTTGGCAGCTGACCTTCACATCGTACAACCCAAGCACTTGGTCGACGACTGTGCGGTTGACGGCGGCATCCGCGATGTTCTCGTAGGGAATGAACGCGTTGTCGCGGGTCAGGAACCCTTCGGTGTAGGTGACGGCGTCGTTGTGTACGGTGTAGGTTCGACGGGTAATGTCGAGGTAGGTGACGACAATTCCTGCGATGGCCGAGAGGACGACCACTGCACCAAAGGCCATGGCAGCCACGGCCGCTAGCGAGCCAAGAATACCCGACTGGCTGCCTAGGCCGGCCACTCCGCTGCCCACGAAGAACAGCAAGAAGATGCTGCTGGCGATGGCACCAATGATGCGCTGGCCAACAACTGTCATGGCACCGAGCGGGCCCGGTGATTCCATGTGCAGTTCTTCGGTGCGGCTGAGCGAGTAGCCATTCTGGCGCATGAGCTCTTGCACTTCTTCGTAGACGGCTTCCGGCTCAAGGATGGAGCGGAAGGTAATCTCGGAGGCGGCGCTACCGGCGGATTCCACACGGACGTCACCGACCTTGAAGAACTTGTAGCGAAGCCACGGCAACCGCAGACGAACGTGCGTGATGTTGCGGATGTCCAGCTCGGTTCGGCCGTCCGACAGCATGCCGCCACGGTGTGCGACCAAGTGGTCAGAGTGGATTTCGTAGCGCTCTTTCCGGTAGGCGACGAAGGCGTTGTACGTGGTGGGTGCCACGATGACGAGCCACGGTGCGGCGGCAAAGATGATCAGAAACCAGGCGCCCGACGCAATCGAGCCAACTGCGATGACCACCGACAGCACGGCGCAAAAAATTAGCGTTCCGATAATCGGAGGAAGGATGAACGTTGTCTTGACGGGCTTGAATTCGCGGCTTTCCACTGTGACACACTCCACAATTGCGCGCTGCATACCCCGTTTGAGTGCGGTCTAGCGAGGAATTAGGAGCGGAATTGCGGCCATGCAGAGAATGACCCATACCAGTTTGCGAAAGTACCTTTCGTCGACGCGGTGGTGGAGCCTCTCACCCCACATCAAGCCGAGTCCGACGGCTGGAAGCATCCAGGCGGACCGCGTCAGAGTGTCGGTGGTCACCTGGTGGCGGAACACGAAGATACCGATCATGACGGTATTGAGCAGCATCCAGATGGCGTTGAGCGTGGTGCGGAGCTGGTTCTTGGTGAACGACTCACGTCCGATACTCCACACCAGTAAGGGACCGCCTGTCGCGAACAACCCGTGGATAATGCCGGCGCCGAAGATTCCGAGCGTGGACTGCCACGGGGGTGGTGGGGGACCGGCGACCCTGCGAAACAGTTCGCGTAGGCCGAGAGCTAGGATGAGCCCGCCGAGCAGCGGGCGGAATGCTGAGACGTCCCGGCCAGTCAACAGCATGGCTGCGACCATTCCCAGCAGCATGATGGGCAGGACGCGGCGAAGTAGAAAGCCCCACTGCACTTGGTGGTGGTTGCGCATGACAGTCCAGACGGACTGTACCAAGAGTGCTGGCACGATTAATGGTATAAGCTCCGCAATCGGCCATCGCAGCGCGCCAAGTGTCACACACACCAGCATGGCGCCAAACCCAGCGGTGGTCTGTACGGTGACGCCGCACATCACAATGGCTGCGAGCAGGAATAGATCAGGAGTCAATCGACTCTCCCCGGTGCCTATTTTGAGGCCGGGCGCTGCTATCTATGCAGGAAGTGTTGCGCCAACCTTCCGTCGTTTTGGCACACGAATCCAGGCCATTGACGTGCCGCCTGCAACGAATGTTGCTCGAACGGGGTGGTCACAGATGTTCTCAGGCATGTCGGAAGCTACCTCGGATGTGCTGCGCCAGCCTTCGGCCGTCTCCGCCATGTCGGCGAGCTGCTTTGGGCAGGAGTTGGCTAGATAAAACTCCACGTCACCCTCCTGTTGTGGCGTCGTCGCTCGCGAGGTCATTGGCCGTCGCACGCGCCTGCTCGGCGCGTCGTGCCATTCGTTGGGCGCGCTTGGCGAGGCGGTCGGCGCGGGCCGCTTCGGGGGATTGTTGTGGCCCCCACGGCTGCGCGGGCACGTAGGAAACGTAGCCAAATGTGCCAGAAACCGGGCCGGTGATGTTCACCTCTTCGGGCGGGCGGCCGTCGGATGCGCCCTGTGCATCATCGCCAGCGCTCTGTGGCTCGGTCGTGTCGGTTGGTGTGTCCTCACCGTGGGTGGTCTCGCCGGACCCATCGCATTGTTCGGTGGTGTCTTCTTCGGGAATGGGCGGAATGACGACAGTGCTGTCGGCCTGCGCGACGCCCCCAAGTCTGGCTGCTACCGCTCCAACAAGGAGCATTCGGCCGGCGGTGTTGGTGCGCGCTCGTCCGCAGACACCCCCCTTGTTGAGGTGTTGCATGACGTCCGCTGCGGTCGCGTCTGTCAGGTCGACCACAGTCTCCCGACAGCTTCCGCAGTACCAGCCATCGGAGGTCTCCTGCATGTCGGACAGCTGCTTGGGGCAGGGTGTTGTGATGAAAAATGCCATGTCACCCTCCTGTTGTGGGGTCGTCGCTCGCGAGGTCATTGGCCGTCGCACGCGCCTGCTCGGCGCGTCGTGCTTTACGTTGGGCGCGCTTGGCGAGGCGGTCGGCGCGGGCTGCTTCGGGCGATTGCTGTGGCCCCCACGGCTGGGATGACCGCGGACTGGCGACAACCGCTCCCATAGTGATCCACTCCACTTCGTTCACATCCGAGGCGCGCCCTGTGACGACGCCATGTGGGTCTCCGCCGTCACTGGCAGGCTTCGATGCGTCCTCCCCATCGCTCTCGCTGTCTCCGGTCGTTGAAGAGCCGTCACACAGCTCCGTGGTGTCTTCCTCTGGAATCGGCGGCACAGGAATGTCGCTGTCCGCGTGTGCAAGTCCGCTGATGCTGATGGCAGCAGCGCCGGCCAGAAGAAGTCGACCCGCTGCATTGGTCCGAGCGCGTCCGCACAGAGGGCCCAGAGCCAGTTTCGTCGCGACCTGCTCGTCGGTAGCGTTTGTGAGGTCTACGACCGTCGTGTTGCAGCTCCCACAGTGCCAGCCGCCGTCTGTTTGTTCCATGTCCGACAGTGTCATCGGGCAGGATGTCATGGTGAAAAGTCCCATCTCAGCCTCCTGCCTAAAACAGTGGCCGGCTTGGACGGTGACGTAAACCCTCAGGCCCACTCCACCTCATTATCGTGAGGCGATGTCCTCACAGAGCGTGTCGATGTGGGCGTCTGTGACGTGTGGCATCACAATGATCTTGGCCCAGGTAGCGGTGTCGTCGTGGCGGTCGGGAACGAGCATGTGTTTGTCCATGACGCGGTTCGGCAGGTCCTCAATACGCACAGCTACGATGTTCATGTCGGCGCGACGGTAGGTGCGCACGCCGAGCTGCGTGAGGGCCGAGTGCAAGTGGGTCGTCCGGTCGCAGAGCTGTTGGCAGAGGGCTCTTCCACCGTCGGACCCGTGCGCCATCAAGATCATCCACACGGCCACGGCATTGGAGCCAGAGCGGCTACCGATGAGGGTGCAGTCCGCGCCTGGAACGTAGGTGGCACCGGGCGTCGTTGCGTACTGGATTCGGCCGGCTCGGATGAGGTGAATGCCGGTTCCGTACGGTGCCTGGAGCATCTTGTGGCCGTCTAGCGTGAAGGAGTCGATGCGTGGGTCTGCGAAGGACAGGCGGTTGTCCGGGGCTGTGAAGGGGAACAGAAAGCCGCCGAATGCGCCGTCGACGTGAACGCGAAGAGTGAGCCCGGCTTCGAGCAGCACCGGTAGTACAACCTCGGGGTCATCGACGGAGCCGAACATGGTGGTGCCCAGGTTCAACACCACGAGCACGGCCTTCACACCATCGGCTACGAGCTGTGCTGCGGCAGCGTGGACGGCCTGTGGGTCAATGGCGCGGTCCCACTCGCCAACGGGAAGGGAGACCAGGCGTAGACCGAGCACATCGGCTGCTTTGTCGATGGAGTAGTGGGTGTCTTCCGAGCACAAGATGGCCATCTTGCTGACATCCACGCCGTGACCGTCACGCAGCTCGTTGCGGTGGGTCCACATGGCTTGCAGGTTAGATTCGGTTCCGCCTGAGGCCACGTAGCCGTCCCAGCCTTCCGGCTCGGCGTTCAAGATTTCCTCGGCGCAGATTCGCAGCAGGTCCCGCTCCAGCTCATGGGTGCCGCCAAAGGCGTGCTCGCTGGCCCCGGTGGTGTGACAGCCGATGTGGTTGGGGTTGCTCTGCAGGACCGTGAGCCAGGCGTGGCTCATCATGGTGGGTTCGGGGGGAAACACGCGCGAGTCGAGCACAGAGGCGGGGAATCCGAGCATGGTGTCCGCGTCGAAGCTCGTATTTCCTGCGAGTGCGCTGCGGACCCTCGCTTGAATTTCGTCTAGCGGAATGGCTGGCCAGTGCATGTTGGGGACCCCGTCTTTGGCGCCCGCTATCCCACTTCGATTCCGTAGTCTTAGGTCGCGTCTGTCACGCGGGTCCACCTGGTTTCGCTGACGGGGTGCCATCTACAAGGCGTGTTCGATTTTGGCTCGACGACCTTCTGCCCTGTCCTAGCGGGGGCACCTGGGCAGGTAGTCGAGGCCGTTCCAGGTCAGGACTTCGGTGGATGCATCCCAGGTCGCGCTGATGTCGTCGCGCTCGAAGGTGAGGGTGTTTCCGTCACATTCGTAGGGGAAGGTCTCGGAAACGTCGGTGTAGTACCACATGACGGCGTCGACCTCGAAGAAGAGGGGAGCGTGGCACAGTGCGATGGGATGCGGCCATCGATTGGACAAGCCACAGTCTTGACGTTCGTCCGAAAAGAACTCGGCTGGCGCGTCGAAAAAGCAGCCGTCCTGGGCCGACCATCCCAGCTCCTCTGGCGTACAGTCATCCGGTCGAGGGGATGAACGGGCACCCCCACAGGCGGTGGTGAACAGGACGGACATGACCAGCATTCGAGACATGAGCGTTCCAGCGGTTCAGGGTGATGATTCGGGGCACATGGGTAGATATTCGACGCCGTTCCAGACCAGAACTTCGGCTGTGGCATCCCACGTCACACGGATGTCCTCGCGCTCGAAGGTGAGCGTATTGCCGTCACATTCATAGGGGACCGATTGGCCGTAGTCCACCTCCAGCCAGGCCACCGTGTCCGGGCCAAAATGGCGTGTGGTGTGGCAGAACCACTCACTGGTCTCTGTGAATGGAAGGCCGCAGGTTTGCGGGTCTTTGGAGACGAAATCGGCTGATCCGTTGAAAAAGCAGCCGTCGTCTAGCGTCCATGCAAGTTCTTGTGGTGTGCAGACATCCGGTCGTGGGATTGCGGGGCCACAGGCAGCGAACAGAAGAGCGGACAGCGCTGTAGACCGAGTCATTGGGGGCCTCAACTTGGATGCACTACCGTAGTCTCCGCAAGGCTCCGTCGTCCAGTTGGTTAGACCCCTCGCCTCGGAGGTCTTCGTGCTCGACAACCCTCACTACGCTCATGTCGGTGTTGCTTCCATCAACCAAACCGTTGGGGATTGGTCAGGAAACGCCTCGCGTATCCGTGCCGTCATTGCCGATGCTCGCGCTCGCGGTGTTCGGTTGCTCACCCTGCCAGAGCTGTGCATTCCTGGGTACTCCCTGGGCGACCGCTTGGTCATGCGCGGAACTCTGCAGCGTAGCTGGAAGATGCTGGAGTCGTTGCGTGACGCCACAGGCGGAATGGTGGTGTGCGTTGGCCTGCCGGTTCGCCATGATGGGGTTCTGTACAACGCGGTCGCCGTGCTGGCGGACACCAAGATTGTTGGCTTGGTCTGCAAAGAATACCTCGCCACCGGTGATGTTCAGTACGAGAACCGCTGGTACCAAGGGTGGAACTTCGGTCGCGTGGAGAGCTTCACAACGCCCGATGGTGGCGAGGTTCCCATAGGCACCCTGGTCTTTGACGCTGCTGGTATCGGTGCCTTCGCGGTGGAAGTGTGTGAAGACGGCTGGAAGGGCCTGCGTCCGGGCAGTCGCTATGCGTTGGCTGGGGCGACCGTCATCGTCAATCCAAGCGCGAGCTGGTTCACCATTGGAAAGCACCGTGTTCGCCGGGACATGGTGCGTCAGATCAGCCGCGAAGACCACGTGGTCTACCTGTACAGCAGCCTGCTTGGCTGCGACGCGACACGGCTCATCTTCGACGGAAGCGTGTTCATTGCGGACAACGGAGATGTCGCCCAAGAAGGCCGACGGTTCCTGTTCGACCAGGACCATGAGCTCATCGACCGTGTCGTGGACATTGAGTCACTGATGCACGCCCGGGTAGAAGAGGGCTCTTGGCGCCAACAAGTAGATGGCCTGCATCGCGGTGATTTTGGGCCACAACCCACTGTTATTCGCTTGGACGGGGACTTCAGCACCGACCGAACGCCCCCCGCACCGTCGCCCTACTGGCTCGCTGGCACTGTTGCCGAGCCGGTCGACGCGTCACTGCTGTGGCTCCATCCGGCGGGGCTCATTGCACAGCAGCCGACCGCTGTTGACCTGCCCTACCTGGAGCTGGAGCTGGCGCTGTCGTTGGGCTTGGCGGAGTACCGGCGCAAGACGGGGATTCCAAAGTTTACACTCGCGTTGTCGGGTGGTCGAGACTCGTCCATGGTGGCGCTGTTGGTCGCGCGAGGCGTGCGCTACAGCCACGTTGACGCAACCGCAGAGGACGTCCACAAGCGGGTTGGAGACATCTTCACCACGGCGTACATGGCCACTGAGCTGTCCGGCAGCGCTACGCGCAATGCAGCCAAGGGGCTCGCCGCCGAGCTGGGTGCGAAGCATCTGGAAGTGGGCATCCAGCGCGCGTTCGACCTGCATGTGACGCTGAACGAAGAGCTGACAGGTACGGCCTTGTCCTGGGACGAACCAAGCCACGACATCACGCTTCAGAACGTACAAGCGCGGCTTCGCGGCTCGCTTATCTGGATGGTCGCCAATCAAGAAAACGGCCTGTTGCTGTCAACGTCCAATAAGTCCGAAGCGGCGGTTGGCTACGCAACAATGGACGGCGATACATCTGGTGGACTCTCGCCTATCGCAGATGTGCCCAAGTCCATGGTCACGGCTTACCTGATGTGGGCCGCGCGTTTTCATGGCCTCAAGAGCATTGAATCGGTGGTCGCGACGCCGGCAATGGCTGAGCTACGCCCCACAGAACACGCCCAGACAGATGAAGGCGACCTGATGCCCTTCGCGGTGTTGGACCAGCTGATGTTCCTGTTCGTGCAGAAGGGGCAGGGGCCTGTGGAGATGTTCCGCACGCTGTGGCCGAGCCTGTCCGAGCGCTATTCGGGCTGCCCGACTGCCTTCTCTGCCCACATCCACAAGTTCGTTCGTCTGTTGTGCCGGGCGCAGTGGAAGCGCGAGCGCTTTGCCATCACCTTCCGGGTGACGGCGTTCGACCTAGACCCCAAGACTGGCTTTCGCTTTCCGCCGGTACAAGCTCCGTTCACAGAAGAGCTCGCTGAGCTTGATGAGTACGTAGCGAACCTGTCCTAGTCGCCCAGCGCCACGACAGCAGCAGCTTCCGGTAGTCTCGGCAACCTAGGAGTCTGTATGCGCCCCGTCGTCGCCCTGTTGTTGTTTGCTGCTTGTCGCACACCAAGTCCGGCTTCGGCTCCAGCTCCTGTTCCGGCGCCAGAGCCAGAGTTCGTCATTGAGCCCGGGTTCGAGCCGCGTCCAGAGCCACAGCCTGTTGCCGGGTCATTGGAAGGACTGCCCTGCCCGGATGAGTTGGTCCTACCTGATGAAGTAGACCCTGTGCCTACTACGCTCATCGCCCATACATGTGCCAACGAAGGCCGACTCGAGCCGGCACGTCTCCTCATTGAGCGCGCCTACCCCTTGGCTTCTGCTGACCCGACCACCAACTACGTGATGGCCCGCATTCTGTTGGCCAGTCGTCAGGAGGACGGCAATGCGTGTGAGCGGGAAGCCTACATGGACGGCATTCTCAATATGTTGGTCATTGCGTCGGCAGATCCTGCGTTGCGCGCCGCCCTCACGTCACAAGACCTGTTCGCAGAAGCCCGGTCCGCGCTTCGCTACCGCATTGCAACGGGTGCGGAGCTGGCGTCCATCACTGAACAACAAATGCTCGGCCTGCGCTTTTATAGCCGTGGCAACGGGGCATACGGCAGCCAACACAAGCTGTTCCTAGGCCCGAATGGCGTGGCCATGTACTCGGACCTCACCTTTGACGACGAGGGCATGGTGACGTGGCAGGAGCGTACAGGAACCTACGTAATCACCGACGGCAAGCTTGTCCTCGATGGAACCAAGACCTTCACAATGGGCGCCGATGGTGTCCTGACAGACGGCGAAGACATGTTCAAAGACTGGCTGGATGTGCCCAGTGAGTGCGAAGCGTAGGACGCCAGCCTGTAGTGGCTGCCGAGTGGCCCCTCACTCTGGCCTGCGAACATCCATGCGTTCAGGCTCCAGCCCAATCCGTCGCTGTCCGCGCCGAACTTCAACAATCCCGGCTGCGCCTTCAACGCCGGCCTTGGTGAGCTGTCCACGAGCCCGATAGATTGCGACGTTCAGACCGTTGGTGTCTGTTCCGAGCATCTTCAGCAATCGGTCGCGGTCAATCCAGCCTTGCTCGGATGGCGGCAGAGCGGCGTCTTCAATGCGTGCTCGGGCGAGGGTGAGCAGGGTGTACCCGTGCTCGCGGGGTTCCAGAGCGGTCTCATTGCCGCGATGTACAACGGTGAGCTGTACGTGCTCTTCGTCCAGGCTGACGTCGAAGCTCAGCGTGACCGAGTCAATGTGTGGGCCGCTGTCGAGTGCGGCGGTGCCCACGTGGGCGTCGGGTACGTAGACCTTCCAGGTCGCATCGCCGACTTGCACGCTCTCGCCGTCAATGACGGGTCTTGCGGCGTCATCGCCGATCTCCATGACCCAGATTCCGGCGCGGTCCGGGTAGGCCACCACCTCTGGCGACACGGCGTCTGGCAGGGCAAGCATCTGGTTGCGCGCGGTCATGCTGCGCCCGGAACCTGCGTGTACGGCGTAGGCGCCGGGGGCTTCTGCGTCGAACATCTCCCACGGGTCGTCCGCCTGGCCGAAGCTGATGGTGGTTCCCTTGACGAGCGTCTTGGTGTCTCCTGGCGACATGCGTTCACCGTCGACAAAGGTGCCATTTCGGCTGCCCAGGTCGCGAAGCTCCCAGTGGTTGCCGGTCCACAGCAAGGTCGCGTGTTCCCCAGATACGTGAGCTTCGTCGAGACGAAGGGTGCAGCTGGGTGCGCGTCCCACAAGGAGGCGAGCGGGCACCGGTTGCATTCTGCCGGTACGAGGGTGTCGGAGTATAGCCATGACCGCAGTGTACCGAAGAGGATTCGATGCCCACACCCATGTGGGCGAACCCGTCTTTGACGACGACCGCATGTCCGCTCTGCAACGGGCACACCATCGAGGTGTGAGTGGATTGGCGATGGCTACGGGTGACCCGGATCGGCTGCCACGGTTGCGCGAGATTGCCGCGCAGCTGGGTGTGGTGTTGTCTGTGGGTTTGCACCCATGGTGGGTTCGCGCGGATTCCAGGGTCGAAGATGTGGTGAGAATGCTGGAGACCAATGCCCCGGTGGCCGTGGGCGAAGTGGGCTTGGACCGCCTCCATCCGCATTGGGAGCAGCAGGGACGCATTTTTTCCGCGCAGCTCGACTGGGCACACAGGCATCACCGGCCGGTAGTGGTGCACGCGGTCCGTTCGGTTGACGAGGTGCTAGCGGAGTTTGGGCGACGTCCCGGACTGCGAATGATGATTCACGGCTTCACCGGCTCCGTCCAGCAGGCGCGAAGGGCGACCGACCTGGGCATTCACCTGTCCATAGGACCGGCTGCCATGCGCGCTGCCGGCCGCACGGCAGACGTCATTCGCGCGATTCCTGTGGCGCTCTTGCTGCTAGAGACCGATGCACCGCACCACCCATTAGTTGCTGGTGAACGTGGAGAACCGGCGGATCTGATTGCAGTAGCGGAGGCGGTCGCACAGCTTCGTGACGTGGACCCCGTGGCGTTGCTTGCGAAGACCGGTGACACTGCGCGTCGCTTCTTTGGCGTGGAGGACGACCGATGACGACCCCCGAACAGGCCCGCGAAGGCTTTGATGCGTGGCGTGCGCGCTTGGCAACGAACGCATGGGACGACCACGCTGATTCCCTGTTGGCGCTGTACGGTCGCACCCACGAACGGCCGACGGTTCATGCCTTCGGCGCCGAGTCGTCCACGACGGTTGATGCGCTCGTTCGCGAGAACAACCGGGACGAGAACCTCCCGGTGCTCAATCGCTTTGATGGCCTTGGCCACCGCACCGAAGGCATCGACTTTCACCCCAGCTACCATGAGCTTGGGCGTGTGCTGTATCGGACCGGCATCATGTCTCGCTACGCCGAGCCTGGGCAGCAGTTTGCTACCTTGGCCCTGATGTATCTGTACGCCCAGAATGGCGAAGGCGGTCATGCGTGTCCCCTCGCATGCACGGCGGGGATGATTCGCATTCTTCAGCAAGCCGGTGGGCACGAAGCGTGGCTCGAGCGACTGCTCGACCCAAACTACGACACCCACTTTCACGCCAGTCAGTTCCTGACCGAGGTTCAAGGCGGCTCAGACGTCGGCGCCAACGCCGTTGTTGCTCGAGAGGACCATGACGGCTGGCGCTTGTACGGCGAGAAGTGGTTCTGCTCGGTCATTGATGCCCACCTGTTCTTGGTCACCGCGCGTCCCGAAGGGGAGGGTGCCGGAACCCGTGGGGTCAAGGCGTTTGTTGTGCCTCGAATGGTGGACGGCAGCGTCAACGCCTTCAACGTGCGTCGGTTGAAGTACAAGCTCGGCACGCGCTCGATGGCAAGTGCGGAGGTCGACTTTGTGGGTGCCAAAGCGGTGCTTGTTGCCGACTTCAAGGACGTCGTCCAAGTGGTCCTCAACACGTCTCGTCTGTACAACGCTGTGGCGTCGGTCGGTATGCTTCAGCGCGCCTACCGCGAAGCCTACGCTTACGCGCACACCCGCATGGCCTTCGGTCAGCCCATCGTCGCATTTCCAACGGTGGCCCGGATCATCGCGCGGCTGCGGGTGGAGTCCGTCGCCAACCGCTCGACCACCTTCCTTCTGGCGGACATGGCCGACCGAATCGCGTTGGGTGACGCCAGTGACTCCGAAGCCCGGGCGTACCGGTTGCTCGTCAACCTCAACAAGTTCTGGACCAGCGTTCAGGGCACTCGAGGTATCCAAGACGCTATCGAAGTGTTGGGCGGCAATGGTGCGATTGAGTCGTTCAGCGTCCTTCCACGACTGCTTCGCGACAGCATTGTCTGTGAAGCCTGGGAGGGCGGTCACAATGTCCTGTGTGCCCAGGCATTCAAGGACAGCGCGCGCTTTGGAATCCACCGTGACTTGCGTGCATTCTTGGTGGCCCGAGGTGCCGAAGGACCGCTATTTGACGCTGCCTTTGACCGGTGGGAGGCGCTGCTCACTGCCTCACCAACCCAGGGGGCGCTGCACGCACGCACACTCGCCGAGGAGCTGCGCATTCCGGTCCAGAGCGCGGCGATGCAGTGGGAGGCGTCGCAGACCGGTGGATTGGCGGGGCTGCAGGTCATCATCGACGACTTTGAGCGCACGAATAGTCGCGGGTACGACGCGCTTGCGGACGAAGGGCTCGGAGACCGCCTTGCCCAGCTTGTGGAGTAGGGCGGCTTAAGGTGGCTCTAACGCCGCTAATTCCTCAATCACTGGTGCCAGCGCTGGAGCCCGCTTCTGCACCCAGTCAGCCACACTTTGCCCATCTTCGTATGTCTCGGTTGCCGACACGCCAGCCTTGTGAAGCCCGCGAACGACGGCTTCACTGCCACCAATTGCGGCAAGAACTAGAGCGTTGATGCCGGACTTGAAGCTGCGCACGCCAATCAGTGCCTGGCGGAATGTATCGCCGCCTTCGTTCCATAAGAGCTCACACAGCTCACCCTCTTTCTGCACAAGCCGGCTGACGTAGTTGTTTCCACTCATGATTTCGTAGCATTGTTCAAGTGGGAATCCGGCTTTGACTAGTGCAAGCACGCTGCGCGTGCGGGGTGTCGGTCAGCATTGCGTAGGTGAGCAGGTCAATGTGCTCTTTGCCGTTGACGTGAATCGTCTCAGTGACGTCCGGGCCTGCCTCGCACAGCATCTGTACGACTTCATCGGGACACCCCCACTTGCTGGACACGGCGAACAACAGGGGTGAGGCGCCGTCTGACCCCAAGCGAATCGTTGCGTCAGCGCCGTGGTCGAGCAGGACGCGGAGCGTTGCGGGTACGAATTCGCGGGCGATGTTGGCGCTGCCGTCGTCGTACTCTTGGTCGCGCTTAAAAGCGGAGCGCATCGCTAGCATCAGTGCGATGGTGGGGGTTTGCTCGTCGTAGATGCTGTTTGGGTCGGCACCAGCCTGCAGGAGGGCTTCCACGACATCGGTTGCCGGACGGTCAATGGCGACATGCAACGGGCTCGGCTGTCTGTGTCCCTCCGGATTTGCGCCGTGAGCAATCAAGAGGCGGACAATCGCGGCCGCGCGCGCACCGCCGGAGTTGATAGAGGCTGCCCAGCCCAGCGGACTCTGACCCTCGATAGGTTTGTCAACGTCTGCACCGCCTTCCACCAGTGCCTCGATGGCCGAGATGTCGTCGCTGCGGCCGAAGAATATCGCCTCTTGCAGCGCGCTCGAGACCGGCTCGGCACCCTTGTCCAACAGATACGCAACACCGCCGCCGAACTCCTCACGGGCCACCCAGACCACAAGGCGCCTGTTGCAGCACACGTAGTGGTCGACCGGCTTTTCTAGTGCGTCCACGGCTTTGCGGAAGGCTGGAAGGTCTTGTTTGTTGAGCGCATCAATGACGGAGTCTGGGGTTTCGAGCAAGAGTTCTCCCGAGGACATGAGGACGGATGTAGTGCCGCCGAGTTTGAAGGGGGGCATCATGGCACGATGGCTATCTGCTGTAGACGCAGCAGTCGTCTAGGAGGGGCACCGACAGCGGGTCGCGTTGTCTGGAGGTACCGTCAAGAGGTCGGCTTACGGCAAGCGACCCTGACACGCCTATAGCTCCCGGCTTTCGCAGGCGGCCGTATCGAGGTATGTCAGCGTTCATTCGATTGATTGGGTGGGTTTTTAATGGTTCGTCGCCTGTTTTTTGCCTCTGCTGTCGGCCTGGTGCCGCTCGTCGCCAGTGCCCAAGAAGAGCTGGCGCTCGCATTCCCAGACGCGTCTGTCACCGAGTACTACGCGACTGCTACGGGTACCGATTCGTACAACATCACCCCGCTGGTCGACATCGCGGTGACCTCGCTTTGCTACTACGACCGTAACGGCGACGGCATGACCCAAGACCATCAGGTGGCCCTGTACGACGGTACAACCGGCGAACAGATGGCTCTGACGCTGGTGACCAATGCCTCCCCGCTGTTCGACAACTTCCGCTGTGAACCCATCGAGCCGGTCGTCTTCCTCGCCGGTCAGCCCTACCAAATGGGTGGCTACACGCTCGTAGATAGCGTTCTGGACTGGGCCTACGCTGTGCAAGACCTGGGGGTCTCGCCCTCCATCACGTACGACGGCTACGTCAACGAGTACAACGAAGATGGCGCCGTGAAGTTCGTGGTTGCCTCACCCATCGACATCTTCTTCTTTGGGCCCAACTTCATCATCACCACCGAGATTCCGGTTCCCTGCGAAGGCGACACCAGCACCGGAGACTCCGACGAAGACGGCATCTGCGACAGCGACGACGAATGCGAGGGAGACGACGCGTTCCCAGACACCGATGACGATGGCATCTGCGAAGACATCGACGAATGCGAGGGAGACGATGCGTCCCCGGACACCGATGACGACGGCATCTGCGAAGACATCGACCCGTGTATCGGCCTAGACAACGACAACGACTCAGACGATGACGGGATCTGCGACGACCTCGATGACTGCATTGGCACCGACATCACCGGAGACACCGACGGCGACGGCGTGTGTGACAGCGATGATGTGTGTGACGGCGATGACTCTTCGGGCGACACCGACAGCGACGGCGTCTGCGAGGACATCGACCCGTGTATCGGCGCAGACAACGGCAACGATGCCGATGCTGACGGTGTTTGCGATGACGCAGACCTGTGCGAGGGCGACGACGCTTCGGGCGACTCCGACGCGGATGGCCACTGCGATGACCTGGACTGCGGCATCGACAACGTCGACCGCTTCCCAGGCGCCGACGAGCTGTGCAACGGCCTGGACGACGACTGCGATGGGGTCCTTCCGGCCGGAGAAGTCGACGGTGATGGCGACCTCGTCCTCATCTGCGGCGGCGACTGTGATGACGGCGCCTCGACCGTCTACATCGACGCTCCCGAGCTGTGCGACGACCTCGACAACGACTGCGACGACGCCATCGACGAAGACTTCCAGGACACCGACAACAACGGCGTTCTAGACTGTGCCGAGGTCGACACGGACGGCGACGGCATGCTGCCCTTCGAGGGAGACTGCGACAACTCAAACGCGGCCGTGTTCGACGGTGCCATTGAGCTGTGTGACGGCATCGACAACGACTGCGACGGCATCATCCCAGACGAAGAACGCGACGGTGACGGCGACCTGCTCAGCGAGTGCGAAGGCGACTGCGACGACGCCACGGCTACCACGTTTAACGGCGCTCCCGAGCTGTGCGACGAGGTCGACAACGACTGTGATGGGGCCGTCGACGAGGACTTTGAAGACAGCAACGACGATGGCGTACTCGACTGCCTGGAGGTCGACGCGGACGGCGATGGCCTGACCCCATCCCAAGGCGACTGCAACGACGACGACCCCACCGTGTTCACTGGAAACACCGAGTCCAACGATGGCATCGACAACAACTGCGACCAGCTACTGTTGGCCGACGAGCTGTATATCGCCGGTGGCTGCGGCTGCTTCACCCCAGGACCCGCACCCCTAGTGCCGCTACTGCCGGGCGTGTTGGGTCTGTTGGTCGTGAGTCGTCGTAGGCGTGCGTACTAGACCGTCCGCTCTCCCTAAAATGGGCAGGCCTGAGGAGTCTCGCGCACGTTCGTGGTTGGCTGTGGACAACGGGCTCGGACTACGACTGGCGAAGCTCGCGCACTAGGGCGTCGGTCTCTTCATCAATGGAAAAGTCACGGTCACCCCAAGACATCACGGGAACGGGAGTGCGTGCTGGAGCGACACGTCGCAACATCGGTGTGTCCATTGTCGTCAAATCCACCCAGGACTCGGCACGCATGATCCCTGACAATGCGCGGGGGTCGGTGCGCAGACCGGGGATCGCAGCAAACGCAGGCTGGCGGTTGTCGCCGTCAATATGCCAAAGAAATCGCAAGGTTCCCGTTACGGCAAAACCGTTGATCAATGCGGCGAAAACGGTGAGGATGACAACGGCGGTGAGGGTCATGTGTGCTCCTGCTTGACTCATGGTCGTTACCAAAATGATCACCTTGAGGCGTTTTTCGCCCATGCCGAACGCCTGCTCGACACTGACAGCGTCTTCGGCTATCCAATCGTTCGATTAAATTGGGGACTTCCATGACGCGTACCAGCATTCCGACCACCGGCGACAAGCACACCGCCCTCCTCAAGCAAATGGCCGGTTTTCGCGAGGGTGATGCGGACTGGCACGGAGGAAAGACGTGGAGCTTGGTGTACGACGGCGGAGACAAGCACCATGCGTTCTTGAAGAAGGCAAGCCAGCTGTTCTTTGCTGAGAATGCGCTCAACCCCATGGCCTTCCAGAGTCTGCGCAAGATGGAGCTGGACGTCATTCACATGTCCGCGAACATGTTCAACGGAGATGACCAGACCGTCGGCACCATGACGTCAGGCGGCACCGAGAGCTTGCTGCTGGCGGTCTGTACCTATCGGGACCGGGCACGTCGTAAGAAGCCATGGATTGTCCGACCCAACATTGTGCTTCCTCGGACTGCTCACCCGGCGTTCAACAAGGCCGCCCACTATTTTGGCGTGTCGCTGCGCTTTGCCAAGTGTGACGAGCATGGAAACGTGGACGTCAAGCACTACAAGCGTCTGATCAACCGAAACACCGTTGCCTGCGTCGGTTCAGCGCCGCAGTACGTCACCGGCAGTGTCGACCCCATCCCTGAACTGTCAGCGTTGGCGCTCAAGAAGGGCATTCCGTTCCACGTGGATGCGTGCTTTGGCGGGTTCATTCTCCCGTGGCTGGAGCGTCTAGACATTGCCATGCCCGAGTGGGACTTCCGCTGTCCGGGTGTCACGAGCATCAGTGGAGACATTCACAAGTACGGCTACGCGCCAAAGGGTAGCAGCGTCATCATCTATCGGGACATGAGCTACCTCAAGCACCAGTTCTTCATCTCGACCAACTGGCCCGGTGGCATCTACGCATCGCCCTCACTCCAGGGAACGCGTGCTGGCAGCACGATTGCGTCCGCTTGGGCGTCCATGATGGCCATGGGCGAGTCTGGCTACATCTCTCGTGCCAAAGAGGCCATTGCGGCACACCGTAAGATGAAGGCCGGTATTGAGGCGATTAATGGCCTTCGGATTCTTGGACCGAGCACCCTAACGGTGGTCACCTGGGCAGCAGATGCCAAGGATGTTGACGTGTACGCCATCGCTGACATCCTATCGGCGAAGGGCTGGGAAGTAAGCCGTCAGCAGCATCCTGCTTCGGTACATTGCACGGTCAATGCGCGAAATTCGCCGGTGGTCGACGACTACGTTGCCGACCTGGCTGCTGCAGTCGAGCATGTACGGGCAAATCCGGACCTGGCGTCGGAAGGCGAGGCGGCCATGTACGGCATGATGGCCAAGATTCCAGTGCGTGGCTTGGTCAGTAATGGTGTGCGTAAGGTGATGGAGCAGATGTACGGAGCGAGCGGTGAGATGCCGGACCTTGCCGAGAGCGACGACCCCATGGCTGACATGGTCCAGAAGCATGTCTTGCCCATGCTGGACAAGGCCCGAGACCTGCGCGAGCGGTTGACCGGTGGCCGAACATGAGCACCAAACGCATTGGTCTGGTTCGAATTGCCCAAGAGAGCAACGCGTTCTCGCCGCTGGCGTCCGAGCTCGACGACTTCGACCGCACCCACTTCTTTGAGGGTGCCGAGCTGCAGGCAATCTTGGAGCCGAACGGAACCGAGGTCGAAGGCTTTCTGAAGAATGCTGAGCTGTCCGGTGCGCTCAAGGCCATCCGCGAACACGGCGACGACTCTATCGAGGTGGTTCCGCTGTTCAGCTCGTGGGCCATGCCTGGAGGGCCGCTGTCGCCGGCTGCACTCGCAGGGTTGAACGACCGCTTGCGTGATGCCTTGCGTGCCGCTGGACCCCTGGATGGACTCCTGTTCTCCATGCACGGCGCCATGGTTGCCGAAGAAACCGATGACCCCGAAGCGTTCTTCATGCAGACCGTGCGTGCAGAGTGTGGAGACGACCTCACCGTCGCTGTTTCGCTGGACCTGCACGGTCAGATGACCAAGGCGTTCATCGACCAGATCGACATTCTCGCCGCCTACCGTACCAATCCGCACCGTGACCACGCCAAGACCGGCTACCGAGCGGGTTCGATGCTTGTGCGTGCGCTGTTGGGTCAGATCACACCCGTCCTGGCCTGGCGAACCCTGCCCATGGTTCTGGGCGGCGGTACGACCATGGACTTTCTGCCGACGATGCGGCCGATCTACAAGCACCTCAACCGCATTGAGCGTGACGACAAGGTGCTCGACGCCAGCGTCTTCAATTGCCACCTGTGGGCGCGGCATGCGGACATGGGCTGGAGCACAGTCGTCATGGTCGACGGTGACGCATCCCTCGCTGAGTCGCTTGCTGACGACGTCGCAGACCGTTTATGGGGCGTTCGTCACAAGCAACCGCCTATTTTTCCCGAGGCCGCTGAGGCGATCGAGCAGGTGCGTGCAAGTCGCCTACGACGCAAGCTCGGTACGGTCTGCATGTGCGACGCGTCGGATATCGTTGGCACCGGCACGGTCGGCGAGAACACGCGACTGTTGCGTGCGCTGGTGGAAGACGCCGCAGACCTCATCTCGTATGTGCCGATTCGAGACGCTGGCGTCATTGAAGAGCTTGCTGAGACGGTCGTTGGCTCGACCGTCACGGTCGAGTTGGGTGGACGGCTAGACCCAGAGAACCCCGTTTTCACAGTGACGGGCCGCTTGGCCATGCGCACCGAACACGACACGTTTGGCCGCATGGTCGTGCTGACGGTCGGCAACACGTCCATTGTTGTGACCGAGCGTGCCTGTCTTGTGATGAAGCCGCAGTTCTACTCGGAGCTGGGCTTGTCGACCTGGCGAGCCGATGTCGTCGTCGTCAAGAGTATGTTCCCGTTCCGCCTGTACTTCTTGCTGCAGAACCGTCGGACCATCTACGTCAAGACACGTGGCGCTTCAGACCTGGACCGGGTGAAAGAGCTCACCTTCAATGCGCCGGTACATCCGCTGCATCCTGTGGACCACTGGCGTCCGGAAGATGCGCGAAGGCGTGGTGGACTGCCGGTCTGAGTGCTTGGGAGGTCAGCATCTAGCGTGACCTCCCAAGTGTTCAGGGCGTGTGGGCTACAGGCGCGTGATTGTGATGGTGCCTTCACCGGTGTTTGCACCGGCGGTCTTCACAAGGTCAGTGGCCTCGGGTGCAGTGAAGGAACCCCCACCGCCGCCATACGTATTCGAAGACGCCCACGCGCCTGTACTTCCACCGCCAGAGTACCCGCCGCCACCGCCAGCTGATGCCAGTTGACCGGAGCCGCCGCCGCCGAAGCCGCCATGTGCGGCTGGAGTGCTGTAGCACCCTTGGTAGAGGCCTCCGACTCCGCCGTTTACGAACGCAGCTCCTCCTGCCGCCGGACCACAGTGAGACCCGCCATTTTGCCCTGCGGAGAGCAAGCCTCCTCCGGCCGCTCCGTTGTGGCTACCGCTCGCCAGGCCGCCTAGTCCCCCGCTGCCTCCCGGGCCCGTGTACGAGGCGTTGCAATAAACAGTCACCCCGCTGGTGCCGGTCTGTCCGTGGCCAATGCTTGCGGTGCGGCCGGTACAGTTGGTGCCTGCGTAGCCACCGGCTCCTCCCGCACCGCCGGCGATGACGAGTGGCGTGTTGTCCGCAGCGACTACGAAGCTTCCGCCGCCGCCGCCGTTCTCATTCGCGTGGTTCGTGGTGTTTGCACCACCCTTCTGGCCAACGAGAATCTGGATGACGTCACCCTGATTCAGCTGAAGTGTCGCTTCGATCTGAGCGCCGTACGCCGGTGCGCTAGAATTGCTGGCGCGTCCACCTGCAGCTCCGAGGGCCACGATGCGGTATTGCCCGGTCGATGGTACCGTCCAGCGCTGAATGCCATTCGTAGTCATGGCCAACGCATCTGTGTCATCCCATGTGGTTGAGTACGAGGCACGACAGGTGCTCAAAGCAGGCCCCGTGCGACCCGTTGTCCCACACGTGGTGAATGTGTGGCTGGAGAACGGGTAGAGCTGTGGTGACTCCACGACCACTCCGGCACGAACCTCGGTCCCGGCAGCGACGGTGGCTCCATTACCAATGACGGCGGCCCCACGGATTGTGACATTGTCTTGGAGGGTAACGTCATTTTCAATGACGACATCACGCCCGATACGTACGTTCTGACCGATGGTTACGTGATCACCAATGGTGGTGCGTTTACGGATTCGGACGGTGGCATCCAGGGTCGTATCCACGCCCACGGAGACGTCGGGGCCAATGGTGCCGCCAATGGTGCTGTGTTGCGACGCGTCGGATGCGTCGGCAAACTGAGCCCCGCGAGCAATCACCGTGTTGGTCAGGACTGCGGTGTGGTCGCCGACTGTGACCAGAGAGCCCATGTACACGCCTTGGCTGAGCAACACGTCGTCGCCAATGTCGCCGCCGTACCCCACCTGAACATCGTCACCGACCTCCAGCCGAGCTCCGGTCGTGGTTGTTCGGCCAATGATTGAATCGGCGCCGATTTGGCTGTCGGCACCCAGGGTTACGCTTCGCCCGATGATGGTGTTTTGTCCGATTGTTGCTGCGCCAGGCTGCCCAACCCGGCCCGTCACGACACTGCGCGCTCCGATGAATGCATCTTGGCCGAGCGTCACATCTGGACCGATGTCGGCGTGGCTATTTACCATTGCGTCGATCCCGACGGACAATCCACTGGTGGTCGATGCGTCCACCGACACACAAGCACCGTTTGCGTCAAAGAACGAATCGACGCAGCCATCGTCATTTGAATCGGCGGCACCGGCAACATTTACGACCAGAACGAGTAGTGACAGAATCATTGGACCTCCCCAGGTGGCATTGTAGACATAGGGGCTACGCTTGCACAAGCGCAATGGGGGCGGTGAAATACCGATTTCCGAACTCGGAACCGCGCTACTCGGTCACGTGAGCGCCACATCCTTCGATTCGACATCTGCCCTGCGACGCGAGTCAGAGCCGAGTGCGCAGTACCCTCAGTCTTCTCGCCCCAGGGGTGCCCGCAGGTCGCTGATGGTGAGACCGGTACCCAGTCCACCCAGGGCCGCGCCAGTGACGAGCATGCCGATACCCACGCCTCGCTGGGTGGTGGCCCGGGTGCCGAGGTCTCCTGGACAGCCACGGTTTGGAGGCGGGCAGAACTTGTTGATGGAGTGGTTCGCGCCTCCCCACATGCCGCCGCCTACACCCATCAAGGCGGCTGCACCGATGCTGACTGCCAGGGTGGACGCCTTGATTCCGCCACGGGTGGGTTGGCGTGGAGCTTCCGTCACAATGGGGCGCGTGAACGGGGCTGGCCATGAGGGGATAGCGTCGCCCGGTCGAACCAAGGCGCCAAGGGTGGCTTGGCCATTCTCGACGTGCTGGAGCACCCAGGGCCGGTTTGTCGGAGCGGTGTGAGTCGGCATTCCATTGACCAGCAACATGCCGCGTGACGGGGCAAGTTGTGCGTCATCCACGGGCTCGCCCATTGTGTCGGTGACCGCTACGGAGAGTGGATGGGTGGGTAGCAAGATGCTGCTCGGGAACTGATAGCGAGGCTGAATCGCGCGTGCTGCGGCAAACCATGGGTCCGCGAGCGTGCGCTGCTCCGGCCCCGCGACCCACTGCACCACGCCATGCAGCCGCAGCAGATGAGCGGCTTCGATCGACGACAGTGGGTCGGACATGCACTCGAGTGTGCCTTCGGCGGTGCTGACGTGTTGGGCCAAACCATCGCGGTCAAAGGACGACAGGGCGTCTTGGGCGGCGGTGAGGTGCTCGGCGAACAGGCGCCGGGATGACAAGGTATCGCACGCGACAGACAGCGGAACGGGGTCGCCGGCGTCTAGCCACACCGTTCCGATGATGGTCTGTCCATCGATGCGCTGGGTCACGGACGGGCGGTCTAGCTGTGGGCTTGCCTGCGGCACGCCGTCGACGAGCCAGGGGCCAGGAGTGGGGGGTAGGGGTGCGGTGGCCTCGGCCTGCCGGTAGGCTTCGATAGCCTCGGGACCACCAACAGTTCGGGCGGGAGCGGGCACCTCTGGCTCGATACTCTTTGCGGCGCTGAATAAGCGCTCGCCGCGCTCCAAGTCGCCGCCAAGAACTGCTGCCAGACCCATGATTCGATGCACGCGGGCGGCATCTGGTGGGGTGAGTGGAGCCGGTGCACAGGCCACGGCGTTGCGCACGACCTCTGCCATGCCCATGGCACCGTCTGCCTCACCGGCCCAGACGCGGTCTACGCGCTCCAGCGTGATGCGAAGCTCGGTCGCAGCCTGGTATTCGGGTGGACACGACGCGCTGGCGCTGGCCGAAGCCATGACAAGGGCAGCAATGACTACTGAGCGTGGCACGCGAGGAACCCTCCATCGCAGACTAGGCGAACGGTCTGTCCCGCTGAGACGGTGACGGACCCTGCATCTACCACGGATGCCGAACCCGGGAAGGTTGCGCGCACGGTGTAGCTGTCTGGCGGTACGGTACCTGGGTCATATGTCCCGGTGGCAGAGACGAGCTGGACTGCCAAGGCTTCCCCGGACACCCTGACAGTGCCGTGCTGCGAGGTGGGACCAGGGGCTTGATGGGGTTCAACGGCCGCCGGTTCGGGTGGCGGGACGATGCTTCGGGGCACGGGCGCGGCGTCGGGTTGCACGCGCGGGGCGGGAGCAGGTTCAACCGGTGTCGGCGCGACCGGTGTTGGCGCGACCGTTTCTGGACTGACGGTCTGGACAACCGGCTCTGGCTGGACGTTCACCACGGTGTCAACGGGGGCTACAGGCGCCTGTTCCGCGTATGAATTTACTTGTTGGGTAAGCAGTACACCGAGTGCAAACACCATCACCAGGACGCCCGTGCCCGCCATGCCCATGAGGGGTAGGAGGTACCACTTTCGCTGTGTCGGTTGCGCGGACTGTGCGTGGTCTTCGGTCAAGAGTGAGTCTGTGGGGTCGTCCAGTGCGGCCGGGTCGAACGTTCCCGAGTTGTCGTTGTGGGGCATGCTGCGGTGAGAGGCTGCATGTTGGTCCAAGCCCTGGAGCACCTTGGAACCCCATGGGCCCGAGCCTTGTGCACTCGGAACACCGCTAAACCATGTCTGTAGTAGAGTTTCGCAGTCCGGGATGCGTTCGTCAGCCTCTGCCTTGAGAGCGCCCTCGATAGCGGCTCGCATGCGGGGAGGTAGGTCTGGAGCTGCGGTCTGCAGCGGGTCGAAGCTCGCCTGCATGACGCGGTGGAAGATGCTGGGCAGGTGTTCCCCTTCGAACGCTCGACGGCCGGTAGCCATCTCATACAGAATCGCGCCGAGAGCCCACACATCTACCTTCGCGCCCACGTTCTTTGCGTCGATGGCTTGCTCGGGTGCCATGTAGTAGGGCGTGCCCATTGCCTGTCCACTTCGGGTCAGGCTGCCGCCACCGTCTGTCTCTCCGAGTGCCTTGGCCAGTCCGAAGTCGGCGATCTTAGGGATGGGGCCTTGCGGTCCGCGCGCCAGCAAGATGTTGGCTGGCTTTAAGTCGCGATGCACCATTCCCATCGCGTGCGCGGCAGCCACACCGCGAATCATGCCCTCTACCAGGGCGTCTAGCTGGGCGTGATTCGGCCGATGCATTGTTAAGAATTGTTCCAGCGTGGGACCGTCCACGTACTCCATCACCAGTCCAGGGTCTCCGTCCAACATCACGATGTCGGTCACCGTCACAATGTTGGGATGGCGGAGTGATGCCTGCAGCTGACCTTCGCGTCGGAGGCGCTGTTTGACTGCCGGGGACGTGACGTGCAGCAGCTTCATCGCATGCAGTGAGCCGAGCTCGGTGTGTCGCACGCGGTAGACCGTGGCCATACCACCGCTACCCAGCTTGCCTTCAATGGCGTAGCGATCCACGATAGCGCCTGTAGAAAGCGACACAGTCCCTCAATCTTCTCAGCGGGGAATACCGCGATCTGCGTTGAGGGTAGCATGGTGCTGATGCTTGCGCGGTCGCAAAGGTTGCGCGAGTCGAGTACCGTGCGCGTCATGGAGGCTCCGATGAAGTGTCATGTTGCGTGCATGTTGGGTTTGAGTGCGATGCTTGTCGGGTGTCCGCAGCCTGACCCCACCTTCTCGGTGGACGCCGAACAGCTTCGGACAGACCTGCAAGCCATTGGCTCGAGGCTTCAGGCGCTCGAGTCGAGTGTTGAGACGCTTCAGAGTGCTCAGGTATCCTTGGAGGCGTCGGTACAAGCACTCCAGGCCACTGTCGGGCCGGGTGAGGACGGCGCGGACCCGTTGACCACCACAGTCGGTGAAAACACGGCGGCCTTGGCGCCTCTTCTAGACTTTGCCGACGGTGAGCTGGCCGACATCGTCGACTATGTCGGCATTCTGGAAGACTACTTGGAGGTCGACGAGACCCTTGATGAACTCCACATTGAAGGGGCCAACCTGCGCTTGACCAGTGAAGGGGATTCGCCCAACACCGGCAACCTATTTGTGGGCGCTCAGTCGGCGACTGACATCACTGGCGAGCACTCCATCTACGTGGGCTTCGGGCACGTAAGCTCTGCGGATGACTCGCTCATCCTTGGCACCACTCACACAGCCAGCGGGGAAGGCGTGTTCATCGCCGGAGACGGCCACGATGTCTCAGGCGACTTTGGGGTTGCCTTGGGTGGTGAGAGCAACGCTGTGACCGGGATTGGGAGCGTGGCGATTGGCGGTACCCAGCACGACGTCAGCGGCTTGCGTTCGGTGGCTATCGGCGGAGATACGCTCAGCCCGGCAGCCGGAACGACGAACACCGTGTTGATTGGCGGAACCAGCAACACTGTGGCCGTTCGTAACAACTGCATAATGGTAGGTTCGGCCAACCGTTTGGGATGTCCCGAAGACAACACCGCGGTGTTGGGGACACCGCCAGGTTTGTAGTAGGGAAGGGGTCGCTGGACGAGCCCTACACTGCCGTCGCATGAACCAACGGCACGGGCTCTCGCCTGCACATTGTATTGCGCGTTGAATCTCACGCATCCTCGACTAGTATCGCCACACGTTGGAGGGTGGGATGTTTCGTTGGGTGGTGGTTGGGTGTCTGTTGGCAGGGTCCACAGCGCTCGCTCAAGACAGTGACGGTGACGGGTGCGATGATGCCCGATTGCTGTCGTCTGGGTCGTGTGTTCACCCCCTTGCAGTTGTCGCGCTTGACGTCGTCCTAGGTGCAGACGTTGTCATTGGCCAGGGTGCGCAAATTGGTTCCGGCACAGTCATTGGCGACAATGCAACGATTGCTGACTTTGCCAACGTTGCCGGCCGCAGCATGGCCGGTGAGTCCAGCGTGATTGGGGCACGTTCGATTGTGGGGCGTCGCTCACAGCTTGGCTCGGGCGCCGTTCTTGGCTCTGACGTCATTGTGGGTCGGTCTGTCTCCGCAGGAACCAACCTACAGGTCGGCGCGGGCGTGTGGATTGGCGTTGGAAGTGTCCTTGAAGACGACGTTGAGCTGGGCGCAGGTGCGGTGGTCGGCAACTTGTCGTCCATTGGCTCGTTGTCTACCCTTGGACCCAACTCGGTCGTTGCACGCGGTGTCGTGGTTGGTGCTGGCCTGACCGAAGACAGCCGAACGGTGATCAACGGGGTGGTGGGTCCAGAGGCACGAATCGGTGCCTCCGCGTTCGTCGCTCAGACGGCTCGTGTTCGTAAGCAGGCGGTCATTGGTCAGGGGGCTCGAATCCTCGGCAACGCTCGCGTGGGTCGGGCTGTGGAGATTGGACCGCGCGCGACGATACCGGAGTCCGCAGTGATCCGTGGCGGCGCCAGCATCTGCAATGACACCATGGTACCCAATGACGCATATATTCGGCGAAATGCCAGCTACCCTGCGGAGGGGTGCCCGTGTGAGCCCGGATATTCGGGGCTGCCTGGCGCGTGTGACGACGTGGACGAGTGTGCGCTCGACCTCGATAATTGCGGTGCCTTCACGGACTGCGCGAACACGGCGGGCTCCTTTGAGTGCGACTGCCAGCTTGGCTACATGGCGGACATTGATGGGGAGTGTGTGGCGGTCGACGCCGATATC
This sequence comes from uncultured Pseudomonadota bacterium, assembly GCA_913061235.1. GTDB lineage: Bacteria > Myxococcota_A > UBA796 > UBA796 > CAJXTB01. The sequence goes on from CAJXTB010000006.1 coordinate 199,957, forward strand.
AGTGGCAACTTCGGTGCAAACCTGGCCAATCAAGCACCGAATGCTGTCCTTGAATCGCCGGGGACCGTCGTTGTTGACGGCTTTGAGGGGGAGCTGGACGTTGACGTGCAGACAACAGGGTCGGGAACTGCCGCTGTTCTTCAGGCCTTTCGTGAAGGAGCCTGGCAGTCGGTCACATCGGTCGTAGCCGGAGATGAGCTGCGAATTGTAGTGGCGGCCCCTCCTGGCAATGGTCAGTCCCGCTCGGTCACCGTGACCTTGTTTGTGGGACCGACGAACGTGTGGGTGTCGTCTGCTTGGAGCGTGTCCACGTGGACCTACTCGGCTTCCGGCGTGTCGTATGGCTCGTGCAGTGCGCCATGTGGGGGCGGTAGTCAGTCACCCATTTTGTGGAGCTGCAGCCGGAGTGATGGCACCAGTGGTCACTCACAGAGCAACTGCTCGGGCGGTGGGGCGGTGTCGTGCAACACTGGTTTCTGTCCGTTCAATGCGCGGGCCAACGGGCAGATGGTCACGATTCGCGACCCGTATACCAATGCCGACCGCTACGATGTCACCTGTCGAAATGGGGGTAACGGTCCGGTCAGAGGTTCCGGTCCCAGTACCTACACTATCATGTCCCCATCGTCGGTCTCGGCCAACGCGTCCTCCAAGGAAATCACGGTGAATATTGGCAATCCAGGGGGGCGGCAGGGGTGGTACCGCATGCGCTTCGTCGGCAACAGCAGCTTGTCCGTGACGAGCTTCAACCCTGGGGCTTCAGGACGTCACCCGTATATGTGCAAAAACACGTCGACCAGCGTCTCTGCGTGTAGCAATCAGGGCGGAGTCGACCCGCAGAACTGCTCGTCGTACATCTTCTGTCGGGTGCGTGATCGGAACTCAGGTTCGTACATCTACACGTCGTCGGAGAGTGGAACCCGAGCCATCAACTGTGGCGCCATCAGCAATCAAGACGTGGTCAACCTTCCGGTCAACGGCTGGTAGCTCACGCCAGCTCGTACACTCGTGGTCCGAGTCCGAATCCGTCGAGCACGGCGCGTACTTGGTCCATGGTGTCGGGGCCTACGGTCACGACAACATCCGGTGGGTCTTCGACCAGTTGAGCCGCTGATGCAGTTGGAAGCCCGGTGCCTGCCAAGAAGCCGGACTGGTCGGTAATCACACCGTCGATGGGTACGCCGCGGTTGATCAGGGCCAAGAAAGCGACGGCTCGCTCGGCAGGGCCCCACAGCCACACCTGTTGTCCGCGACGGTTCCAGGCGTCCAGACGGTCAATCCAGTCGTCGAGCGCTTCACCTAACGTCAGGTCCTCGCTCAGAGCATCGCGCACCGATCCAACGCTGGACATGGACGATGCTGTCGCCACTTCCAACGGCGCCTGCGTCACGCTGGTGGCGGCAGCCTGTGAATCACAGAGTGCCTGTTCAGGGAGGAGAATGAAGCCAGGTTCGGGCTCGCTAAGCTGGGTCATTGGACCTCCTTTGAGGTGGCTTGAGGTGCTGGGTGGGTCTGGTGTATTACAGTCGCGTTGCTCCGGGCGCTTCCGGACGTGGGAGACTGATATGATTCGTACAGCTTGGTGTTTGGGTGGGGCCGCAGTGTTGGCCATTTCGTTGGCCTGTGGCGGAGACGTCAACACCACGAGCTTTGGCTCGGGAACCGCCACCGCCTCGGGCGTCTGTCCATCCAACGCTGTGACCGCAGCATCGTGGAGTGAAGGCACCCGCGTGACCCTCGTGGCACTACACCCAGACGACGCGTATGCTGATGGCGAGTGGCTCAGCCGTATTCCCGTCACAGGAACCGTCACCGGTGGCGATATGACGCTCACCGATGGCTGCTGGATGGGAGGCCCGTTCGAGTCTGACAGTGGCGACAGCTACTACTTCTACAAGGCCGCTTTCACGATGCCTTAGGAAGTCGCTCTAGCTGTCTTCGCGCTCGCGAATGTCAGCTAGGCGGTCGTAGTGACGGTAGCCGAGCCGGTTGAGCTCGCTTGCCGGCGCTAGGCCAATGTCGATCAGCGTCTTGACGCCATAGGTGCCCGCGAGAACCGGTGGCCGGTATGCTTGGCAGGCCTGTTCCGTCCGGAACTTGCGTAGCGGGAACATGGGCTTCTTGGCGTTGACGTGGATGAAGTGCGCCATGGATACGCGCGTCCAGCCCGTCTCACGTGGAGCGGTGACAACGTGCGGTGTGGCCTGGAAGACGCCGCCGGTCATGATCTCAAGCTGCTGTCCAACCTGGCTGACGATGCAGCCGGGTGGGGTGACGCCGCGAATGAGCTCCCCATCGGGATGCTCAGCTGTGGCGCGTGTGCGAATGAAGAGTCCGCCGGGCGTCTGTGGCGACGTGCCGGTCGACCCATCAGGCGCGTGTAGGCGTCCGCCTGGGAGCAGGGTCAGTAGGTTGAAGTCGGTGTGCTCTTCGCCCCACAAGACCTTTGCGTCTACTTGCGACTGGTCTAGCGCCAAGTACTTGAGAACGCGGCTGACGTTGGCGGCACCACGAGTCAGCTGGCTGAAGGTGTCTGTGGGCAGCTCAAGGGCTTCCGCACAGGCTTCAAGCAGCTTCAGACCAACGTTGTGGATGTCTCCACCCAGGGTCAGCATTCCGTGGCGGAACCCCTCGGCATCGTCTGGCCAGACATTGTCTGTGTACAGCTCTGGGTAGAACAGCTTGCAGTCGGCGTCGAGCTCGGTAGTTGCGGCGAAATAGCACTCTTTGAAGTCCGGCTGACCGCCGGCGACAACGGCCTTTTCAGTGTTGGGCGGCGTCCACCCACGCTGGTACCAAATCTGCGGTCCGCCCCAGCTGGCCTTCTCGGCTTCTGGGCGTTCCAAGACGTTTAGGTAGTCGTCGTACAATGAATCCACGCGTTCTTTGCGCAGTCCATGTCCGGCGACGAACACCAGTCCATAGTCTCGGTAGCCTCTGACCAACTCGGAGGCTGCGTGTTGACGCGTCTCCGAATTTTCGGAGGCTAGGTCTCTTAGATCAACGGTCGGAATCTCGGCAGCAACACTCACCGTGCACCTCGGGTCCTGCGGGGCGGTACGCTATCGCTTCACAGGCTACTCAGCACCCAATCCGAGGCTGCCTACCCCATGTCCCTACTCGAAACCTACGCCGCGTTGCCGTACGTGGCCCATGCCTACCCCCAGAGCGACCCGGCACGTTTTGGCGTTGTCGGCCACCTGGCAGGCATGTCGCTGAAGCCACCGTCGAAGGCTCGAATTTTAGAGATTGGATGTGCGGTGGGGGGAAATCTGGCCCCCCTCGCTGCGCGCTACCCAAACGCCGAGTGCGTTGGCATTGACCTGTCCCCAGAGCAGGTCGACATCGCCCGCGTTCGGGACAGTGCCGCGACATACTCGGCACGCGATCTGTGCACGCTCGCGTCTACGGATGGACCGTTCGACTACGTCATTGCCCACGGCGTGTACTCGTGGGTACCGAGTACTGTGCGCGAGGCCCTTTTCCAACGGATTCGTGAGGTTCTAGCTCCGAATGGCTTGGCGTATGTCAGCTACAATGTGCTTCCGGGTTGGTACGGTCGACTCGCCATTCGTGACGTCATGCTGGCCCGAACGGCGTCTGTCTCCGGTCCGCTTGAGAAGGTCCGCGCTGCACGTCAAATCCTTGGCTTGCTCGCCACCAATGCTACCGAAGGCCCCCACCGCGATGCGCTGCGTGAAGAAGCCGCACGGATTCGCGATGAGCCCGATGCCTGGCTGTTTCACGACTACCTAGAGGTCTTCAACACGCCAGTGACCTATCGGCAGGTTGTGGAGCATGCCCGAGCGGACGGTTTGGCGACGCTTGGCGATGCCGCGCTGCACACCTCCCAGCTGCGGTCGCTGGACGAGACCGCCGATACGCTGCTCAAGCAGTGGTCCGACGACGCCGTCACCTACGAGACCTACTTGGACACGTTGCGAAACCGGACCTTCCGACAGACCGTCTTCGCCCATGCCAACACGCCGCTGTCCAGCGATGTGGGGCCCAGTCATCTACACGGACTTCATCTTCGCACCCAGCTCCTGTCCGATGGTCAGGGGCGATTCACCGACGGGACGCGCTCCATCGCTGCCCAGGACCCAAGCATGACGACGCTGCTCGATCAGCTGGGCAGCGCGCATCCGGGGTCCGCGGAGTTCACGGCGGATCAGCCCGATGACATCGCTGCTCGTGCGTTCTTCGGTATCTCCACGGGGGCGGTGACGGCGTCGTTGGAGCCTGTGCCTGCTGTGCGGCCTTCACGCACACCGCGACTGTGGCAGGGAGCGATGGACATGGCGAAGCGCGGTGAGACGGCCCTGACCAACTTGGCCCACGAGACCATTGAGCTTCCCGAAGACGTTCTCCAGGTTGCCCGACGATTGGATGGGCGCAAGAAGCCGCGGTCTGGCTGGTCGAAGGCACTCGGCGTGCTCGCTGCGCATGCCTTCTTGGACGCATAGTGCGCACCCTGTCTCGCGACGAAGCCCGCCAGTTCATGGTCGGTCACCACGGCCTTCGCGCCGTCATTCATCCACCAGGCGATGACGGGGTTCGGGCCATGCTCCAGCGGCGTCGGTGCATTCAGCTCGACCCGCTAGCGCCAATTGGAACGAACGCGGACCTCGTCGCCATGGCGCGGTTGGATGACGTGAGCGTGGGACAGGTCTACCAGGCGCTGCTTCCAGGTCACGCATTCGAGCACTACAGCAAAGAACTGTGTCTGATTCCGCAAGACCGGTTTGGCACGTGGCACGGCGGTGCTCAAGACAACCCAACGTGGCGAACGACCGCGCAAATGCGTCAGGTTCCGGCAGAGGTGTTGGATGCGATTGAGGCCGAAGTGCGCGCGCGTGGCCCCATCGCCGTTGCCGACCTTGCCCCACGCGGGCGCGTCACACCGACCGACTGGAGCGGTTGGAAAGGCACGTCGAAGATGGCCACGCTGGCGGTGAAAGTCCTGTGGCGCCAGTGTCGCCTTGTGGTCTGCGGGCGTCAGGGCAGGGGAAAGGTGGTGGACGTGCCCGACCGCGCGCTTCCGTCGTCACAAGCGCTGCCGTTCAATCAGACGGTGCTTGTGGACCGCGTCGTCGCAGCAGGGATGCTCTCAGAGGTCACCGGCCCGCACTGGTCCATGCTCTACGACGTGCGAAAGAGCGCACTCGTAGACGAGCTCATTGCCGACGACGTGCTCCAGCGCGTTCGCATTGAGGGCGACCGGCGCAATTACCTGGTGACTAGCGGTGCCTTAGAGCAGTCGTTCCCAGATGACGACGGCCGTATGCGTATTCTCGGCCCACTGGACTCAATGCTGTGGGACCGAAAGCTTGTCTCGCATGTCTTCGGCTTTGAGTACGTGTGGGAAGTGTACAAGCCTGCGGCAAAGCGTCAGTATGGTTGGTACGTGGTTCCGCTACTGCACAACGGCCAGCTCGTAGGACGCCTTGAAGCTCGTTTTGCAGATGGACAGTTACGCATCGATAATGTGTGGCCCGAAGCGGGTGGACTCGACGAGGCGGCGCTTAAGCGAGCCTTGGACCGCCATGAACGGCTACTGCAAGGTTCAGTTCACTAGACGCCGTCGTTGTTGCGTCCACCCTCTGGGGTGTCCGGCCATCCGTCATGCGTCCCTAGGGAACGCTCTGGGTGGCCCTCCCACAGCCAATTCTTCTCTTGGCATTCCTTGTTCCGAGCGGGGTGCTTTGGATAGAAGATGCGGTTGCCCTTGATGGACTCACCTCCCACCAGCAGCCGGACGGTGTGCTCGGTATTGTTCAGGAAGGTGTGAGCGATTCCGGTACCAGCGGGGAAAGCGACCATGTCACCAGCCCTAAGGCGGTGCAAGTCCCCGTCGATCCATGCGTCTGGCTCACCTTCTAGAACGAAGACGAATTCCTCCTCCTTTTCCTCAGCATGTGGCCAGGATGTCCGGCGACCCGGTGGCAGCACCTCGATGTGCAGCCCAATTCGCGTCAGTCCGAGCTTGCGACCGACTGGAGCTCCGTAGGACAGTTTCTCGGTAGAACCTGGATATCTACAGTCGTCTTCATCCATGAGCTCGGTGTAGTGGGCGATGAAGTCGGGACGGGTCAAGCTGCGCTCCAGTGTTGTGGTGCGGTAACACCCGTCTCGCTTCGCGTGACCCCAGGCGTGCACCGGCGGTCTTGCGGCGTTGTTCGCGCTGGACGCTGGAGTGGTGCTCCCAGTCCCGGGTGTCCCATTCCCCGTTTGATATGCTGGCAGGGTCGAACAAAGGACCTCACATGTACCGCATCCTTGTAGCCCTCGCGCTCTTCTCTGCTTCTACCGCCGTTGCCGCGCCCACGGTGGTCCAAGCGCGGCTCCTTTCCGCTACCGGTGAGCCGGTCGATGGGACCTCGCTTGTTGAAGTTCGCCTGTTCGATTCCGAGTCCGGCCCTACAGAGATCTGGTCGCACTTCTTCGGCAGCACGCCTGTTGAAGACGGCTACGTCTCGTTGTCCCTCGATGTGCCGGCATCCGCTTATGCGGGAACGATGTGGGTCGAGTTCGTCATCGACAATGCCGCCCTGTCTCCACGGCAGGCGATTGCAAGCACCCCAAGATCGGTGACCACCGACGCTGTCGCGTCATGGTCATCGACGACCTCAGTTCCAGCGGGCGGCAGCACCATCACCGTGAACCACGCTGCTGTACCCACAGACCGCATCGTGACCTCGGTGTGGCGGGTAGTCGATGGCAACCGTCGAGAGGAAATCGGCACGGTACGCCCGTTGGATGAGCGGTACGGCGACGGTCGAGACGGAGCTGTCACGCTCGGCGCCGGAACTCACGACCTCGCGGAGGTCATCCCTTCGTACGACGGCTGGGGCCGCATCGCCCAGGTGAAGAGCCTGTCGCTGACGGACGGTGCAGTGCTCATTGTGCCAGCGTACGACGGCCAAGCCTTCGGCCGGGTGATGATTCGGGCGCAGGAGAGCATCGAGATCTGCTCCACCTGCCGCATTGAAGTGACCGGGATGGGGTACGCAGGCGGGTGCATCAATCCCGTCAACAGCAGCGTTGCGGGGATTCCCGGACAAGGGCCTGGCGGTGGTCGGGCTCCAGATCGGGGCAACAGCTGCGGTCATGGCGGTGGCGGTGGCGGTGGCAGCTACGGAAGTGAAGGCGCCGACGGAACTCCCGACCTGGACCGCTGCAATCCCGCGGCTCAGGCGGCCAACACGGGGAGGTTCTTCGGCTCTCGTGGCGTGACGTATGGCGACTCCACAATTCGCACGGTGTTCATGGGCTCAGGAGGTGCGTCGGCCTCAGATGGGCACGACTACCTGACGAATGCCAGGGAGCCCGGCTGCGGCGGTAACGGTGGAGGTGCGATTGCCCTGTGGGCACCGACGATCAGTAACGCCGGTCAGCTTGTCGCGGATGGAACCACTGGAACCCCCAACTCTTGGGGTTCAGCGGTGGGCAACCCCCAGGTCGCGTCGGGTGCTGGCGGCTCTGGCGGCTCCATTCGCTTGGAGGGGCAGGTCGTCGCAAACGGCACCATGAGCGCGCTGGGCGGTGCACGCGGCATCCCACAAGGATGGGGTTCGACCAACAACAGGACAAACGGTCAGCGTGGAGGAGCGGGTGGCATCGGGCGCATGTACGTGCGTCGCAGCAGTGGTGTGCACACGGGTGCAGGAGTCACGACGGACACCGTCGACGCAAGTGAGCTGGCGCCGGTGCGCGGATGCTCCCAGCAGAGCAACGTGGTCAATACGACCAGCGTGGAGACGGTCGTTTCCTGCTCCGAGGCCGAGGATGTCTTGGTGGTGGTGACCGCGCTGCCCTAGGCATTGCTGAGGGAGTGCCCAGGGCAGGGCATATGAGGTCAACAGTTGCTGAGCGTGGAGAACGAGGTCGGCGTGGCTTTTCCACCCATGAGTCGTCTGACTTATCCGCGAAATTCAGCCCGAAGTCCGCCTGTCATCCGCCTCTATGCCGTGTAGGGTGCCCATAATCGATGGGCTAGACTGTGCTGCGTTCAGTGGCCATGGGGTCGGCGGATGGAGAGATTGTGAAACCGAGTCGGCTCATCGAACGCATCGCGACTGCCTTTGGCGGCGCACCTGCGCGTCCTGGACTGCCTCCGTTTGATCAGTGGGACCTGCCCACTCTCGCCAGGCATCGCCGTGAGCTTGAAACGGGCGATGCGCTAGCGTTGGCGTACGTCTTGCCCGCAGCGATGATGGCGCAGCTTCGCCACATGGCTGAGCCCGATGGGAACCATTTCCTCCATCTGTTCACGGGCATTTTGTGCTCGTTGAGCGCAAACCACCCCATGGTCCTGCGTACGTGGGCCCAGGAGCGATTGGCCTGGCTTGGCGTCGAGCAACGCGGCGTCATCGCCGATTTCTGTGAGGTCGCCCTCCCGACCGAGGCGCCGAGCTGGGTGCGCGTTGTGGCGCTTGACGCAAGCGACGTTGACACCGATTGGTTCGACGTGTTCTGGCCGCCACGCGTCCGACGACACCCAGAAGAGTTGCTGGCCACCTGCCTCGCGGCCTTCCCGACCGCGTCCGACACCCCATACGAGGACGCCGAAGCCCGACCGTCTTTCGAGCGCTATCTGCCGTTCGCGCCAGACGAGGTTTTGTGGCGGCGCCTGCCCGCATCCCTCGTGTTCTTGGCGCGATACCCAGATGACCCGCGGTCGACGGCCGTGCTGGAGGAAGTCCTAGAGGTGTTGAGGCCTGTCGCGCGTAAGGACGGCGGCCCGCCACTGCGGCGTCGGTTGGGACGATTGACCGTCGAGCAGCGGCGCGCGGTGTCTGCCTGCATCGACACCTGGTGCGACGAGGACCGAATCCGCGACGTGTGGCATGAGGCGGCGTCTGTTGCGACAGTGGACTGGATGGAGCACCTGTCCGCCGTCACAGACGACACCGAGTACAAACGCCGCTGGTGGCAAGAAGCCGTCTACAAGGCCAGCCAGTTATCCAATGATGAACCTGTTGATCTGCCCGAGCCGGCCGACTTGCGACGGGACCGGTCGGAGGTGGCTCGCTTGATCGACGCTGCGTTTGACGGCGTCCCCCAACCCGTTGAGCGAACCCTGATCGACGCGGAAGAGGCCGACAATCTCAGCGGCAAACCCCTGGGTCTGCCCGAGGCGCATCGCGGATGTTGGCAGGACGTTCCGCTGTCCGAGCTTCACGCGTGCGGGAGTGCGTTCGCTCACCTGTACTCAGAGGGGGTGCACTACTACCTACCCGCGCTCTTCCGAGCCTTTTTGTGGTGGGAGGAGGACTGGAAAAACCGTGAGCTGCCCATGATCTGCGACGGCATCCCGTTCCGTATCTCCAGCTCGTATGGCTCGTCTTTGCGCACGCATCAGCGAGACCGCATGTCCCGCTTCTCCCGTGAGCAGCGCGCCGCCATTGCGGCATTCCTACGGTCCCGAGACCCGGACACCGAGTCCGCTCAAACGTGGTCCCGGGTGGTCGCGCACGATGCTTCCGGCGCGCCGGGCCATTGGCTCGACGTGTTCTGGCCTGACCGTCAGCGGCCCGACTCGGACGAGGTGTTGGCCGAGCTGGTGACTGCTTTTGCGCTTGGGAATCTGGATGCCGAAGCGCTTGCCGACGAAGCGTCCAGCCCTATTCCGTTGCTTGGACTGGACCCCGAAGCCTTCTTGCGCGTGATTCCCCGGTACATGGCCTTCTTGCTCGTTTCACCGGATGCCCCCTGCTCATCCGACCTCCTCTCTCGGGTTGTCCGGGCCCTTCACCCGCGATGGGGCGCGCGCGACCAACCCTCGGTTCGCACCCGACTGGGGTCGCTGACCCGTCAGCAGAGGCGCGCGGTCTCTCGGTTCGCGGATGCGTGCATCGAACCCGAGTCGATGCGCGAGATTTGGAACCGGGCCGCTGCCCATGACGGCGATGACTGGTTTGAGTACTTGAGGCTGCCGTAGGTCTGTCTGACCCGCTAGAGCAGCGCAATATGCTGCATACTCGTGATGTTGGACTTCTTGGTGCCCTTGCCGTTGGCGCTCACGCAGTACTGCACGCCCGGGCCGCCGCCGGCAACCTATTCGCGGCTCTTGCTACGCAAGTCGGCCGTCCGTGGTTCGGAGCGAAGGGCGTTGGAATCACCTATCCGTCCAATACAGCGAACGGTCGACGCTGCCAGCGAGCCAAGGGCGAGTTCGCTGTGGGATGGGGGTGTCCACACTCTCGTTGCTGTAGCCGTCCACGGTGCGCCGCACTCTGCTAGTCCATTTCGAGAAAACTGTACCCGGTGAACGCGGTGTAGCTCTGGCCGGAAGATCCATTGAGGAGTCTGTTGGCCTGATACTGCGTGGCATTGAAGGTCAGCGTTTTGGACTGGGTTCCCCCCATGTCCTGATTGAACAGAGCTCGTGCGGATGACCCGTATTGAATGTACGCCAGTCTCCAGGACGACGAAATTCCGGCAAGGGGAAGTTGGTAGCCGTCGATCGATATCGTGCACACGTCCACGCCGGCGACGTACACGCGCTGGTCATTTCCAGAGTGCGCGATGTCGAAGGTTGCGGCGGAACAGAGGCCATTGGCGCAATGGAACCGCTCTGGAACGAATGGAGAGGTCGTGTCGGCGCCGGGTGCGAGCCGAGGGGAGTACATCGTTTCATAGCGAACGGCGCCAAAGTGTGGGTCGCCGTTGGTGTTTCGGAAGAAGTCCTCTGCGAGCTCCGATGTCGCCAAACACGATGTCACCACGTTGGGATTGGTGAACACGTTGATGGTCCGGTCCGGTCCGGGTGTGTTGGGTGTGTTGTAGAGGACGCACAGATTGACGCGGGTGCCGTCCACGAGGTTGGCGTACGCAATCCAGTCGCCACCGCCTGAACACGTGAAGGTATAGTCGATGGTCACATCTACGGTCTCGGAACCCGTGTTTCCAGCGCCATCGGTCGCCTCAATCCCCAGCGTGGCACCCGTATCAAAATCGCTCGCCCCGACGGTCGTCAGCACAAGCAGTCCGGTATTGGAAATTTCGAAGTACGGCGTAGCGCCACCAGGGTCGCCCGATACAATCGCGTAGTGAACGATGTCGTCGTTATTGTCGGTGGCGACGACTTGTCCCACCGTCGCTCCGCTGTCCGCGGGCAGGCTGATGCCGAAGCTCTGACCTTCGGAAATGGCGGGGGGGACGATGTCCAAAGGGTTGGCGTCGATCACGGTACCGCGGACAATCCATGTGTCATCGGGCACAATCCCTCTGGCACCCACACGCACATGCGCGCCAAGGCGGGAATTGGCCCCGATGGACGCGTCATCATCGAGGGTGCTGCCGCGTCCAATGGCGGACTGTTCATCGACCGTAACTCCGCTGCCAAAGATCGCTTGCTTGCGGACCCGCACTTGCGTGGCAAGCGTGAGGTCGGGCCCGGCTGTAGTGTTTGGTCCGATAATGACGCCCTGTGCCAAGTTCGCGCGCTCGCCAAGCGTTGTAGACCGTGCCACCACTGTGCCCGCGCCTATGCGGCAGTCTGAACCCAGGGTCACCAGGTTTCCGAGGGTGACGAAGCTCCCATCAATGACGCACCGGTCGCCGAGGGAGGCGGCATAGCCGAGCGTGAGGTCGCCGAGCACTGCTGCGACGTCGCTACCCACCGAAGCCGACCGGCCAATCACACTGTCGGGCCCGATGACGGTCCCGCTTCCAACCTGCGCATTGCGGCCGATGACTGTCGCTGTGCCAAGCTCACTGCCCGAGCCGACCTGTGCACCAGCCGCCAGGTATGCCATCGCGCCTAGCGTAGAATCGGCGCCAAGATGGGCGCGGGTATCGATGACCGCTCCGTCGCCAATGACCACGCCAGCATCGTAGGTTCCCAGAACGGTGGCAGTGGGGTGGACGCAGGTCTTGGCGCCCTCTGGATGCGGTAGACCGATGTCGTCGAAGCCGACGGGGCAAGTCTCCAGCGTTGCCTCCAGCCGTAGAGCGCCGGTGTCGCTGGCACGGGCGAAGGAGGCGTCAGGGCCTTCTTCACCCGCGCCGGGTGCCTGCCAGCCGGCCTCACACCCTATTAACGACGCATAGACCACGAACAGACCTCTCATGGACCCTCCCCGGTCCCGAACCTAGTGGCGCTGTTCGCTGTTTCCTAGCCACAATGGCGTGGGCACACAATCCACACACAGTGTGCGTAGTGAGCCGGAATGCCGTCTAGGAAACAAGTGAATTACAGCGAATCTATGGCACCGGAGGAGTTGTGACGCCTACGCCCCATGACATGCAGATTCATGCGGACCCCGACTTGTGGTGGCGTGCGCCTCGAACGGTCGTAGGGCAGGGGGGGCTGCAGGTGTTGCTGTCCGAACGTGAAGCCCGCATCCTGGGTGCCTTGGTGATGGCGGTTGGCAGTCCGGTGTCGCGCGAAGTCCTGGCTTCTCTGATCAATCCGGACAACCCGCGTGCTGTTGACTACGCGGTGCGACGGATCCGGACCAAGGTTGAGCCCAACCCGCTGGACCCGGTGGTCATTCAATCGGTTCAGGGCATTGGCTACCGAATCGCTACGGTGGGGGGTTCTGCGTTCTCGGAGTCCTACGACCCTGACCAGCGATTAGTCTTGGCAGATCGATGGGTGGACTTGAGCTCCGGCGTTGTACGCGGCCACAGCGGTGAGCAGTCGCTCACGCCGCTTCAGCGGGCTCTGCTTCAGCGTCTGTTGGAGGCGGACGGCACGACATTGTCCCGGCTGACACTGTTGCAAGACGTCTGGGGTAGTGTCGCCTCCTCGCAACGCCGCTTGGTCGATACGGTGGTTCGCCAGCTTCGCGCTGTTTTAGAGGTTGATTCAGCGCGGCCTGCCCACCTGCTCTCGGCCCGAGGTGTTGGGTACCGATTGGTCGTCCCCCATCGGTTGTCGAACCTTACGCCGCCGCTGTGGGACGGAATTGGTCGGTCTGAGACGACGACACTGTGCGACTTGACCGACAGCCATCGATGGGTATCGATTGTCGGGCCTCCCGGATGCGGAAAGTCTTGGCTGGCGCGTCAGGTTGCGCTGCGGAAACGCACGACGCTACCTGGCGGAGTCTGGTGGGTAGATGTCGCGCATTGTGCAAGTATCGACGACGTTGTCCGACGATTATGTGACGTGCTGCACGTTCCCAGCCAGTCGGTGTCGAGTGATGGCGCCCACCTGCGAGCGGCGATGGCGGTCCGCCCCGAGCGGTTGCTGGTGTTGGACGGCCTACCCTCAGACCTAAATGCCAATGCACTGCTCCGCAGTCTTGCCACCCATGACCGAATGCGGCTGTTGGTCACCACTGTTCAGTCCCCCAACACCACCGACAGCTGGCTGTTTCAGGTGCCCGAACTCAGCGCAGACACAGCACGCAGGCTATTCGTTGCAACCTTTCAGGCGGGTGGCGGTCGCTCAACCTTGGACTCAGCGGCAATCGATTCCGTGTGCGAGGCGGTTCGCTTCAACCCGAAGGCGATTGAGTTGGCGGCACAGCGCGCGGTCCATGAGGGCGTGACCTCGACCACAGCCTTGATCGACACCAATGCCCTGCAGTACATGCTTGCGGAGAGCTTGCGTGGCGCACCCGAGGCCTCCCGTCACGCGCTGACCCAGCTCGGTGTATTCAAGGGCGCGTTCACGTCAGATGACGCCGTCCACGTGGCGAATGTCGATGCGTCGGTTGTTGCCACGCTGGTCGAGCGTCAGCTGCTGACACGACCCCGTCCGGGATGGCTTCAAGTCTATGGCCTCGCCGCAGACGCCCTACCGGAACCGGATTTCGCAGCGGAACGGCGTCATGCGACCCACGTTCGTGGTCTGTTTGTCCGCGCTCACCAACAGTTTCGAACCCGACATGGCCGCGCCGCGCGTCGCGAGTGTCAGCGTCGCGTGGCAGATGGCCTCGCTGCGTGTCGGTGGTGGCTGACGAGCGACACCCCAACGTTGGGTGTGGATGTGTTGCTGGCCGTGCTCGATTGCTTGGGAGATGCGGCACCTGACGGATTCGACCTGCTGCAAAAAGCGCTTGAGGGCCCGGCGTTTGAGGGGCGTGACCGTCTGTGGCTGGCCTACGCGCAGAGTCGTCGCGTCGACGTGCGGACCGCGAACGCCGCACTCCTCGCCGCTCGGAATGAAGGTGCTGACACCACTTGCTACGCCTATCGGTATGCGCAGCTGTTGGTCCGCGACCGACAACCTACCCTGCCACCCGTCGACATTGGACCGGAACCGCAGACACATCCCGAGCAGATCGACTGGCTGATTGCTCGGACCCGAACGCTCGCACGGGGTGACGTGGAGCAGGCCATCGGCTGCCATGCGCGGGCCCGCGCGGTCGCCAAGACCCATGGGGATGACTTGGGATTGTTGCAAGCCGACTATGCTTTGGCCCATGTCTGGCAAGCGTCGATGCGTGCACCTGAAACCGCTGCGAATCATTTTGCTCGCCTTCGGCCTCGGTTTTTAGCGGAGGGGCGTGAGCAGGGGGCGGTGGCCTGCGCCTTCTTGGCGGCGGACATGTGGCTGGAAGTAGGCGAGGTGCAGGCGGCGTTGGAGACTCTGCTGTGGGTCGACGAGATGGCGGTTCACCTGCCTGTTGTGGGGGCGATGGCCTACCCGGAGCTCGTTCGACTGCGGGCGCTTGTCGACACGCTCGACCCGACTGAGCTCATTGAGCGAACAACCGCTGCGGCTACAGCCCAGATTGAGCGCGGTGAGTTGTGGTTTGCGGCAAACTTTCAGATTCTCACGCGCATTGCGTGGGCGCGCCTTGGGAATGTTGCGGCGGCGACAGCGGCACCCGATTGGCCATCCGGGCACGTCGACATTGACATGGTCTTTGACGCGCTGTGCAGCGCTGTCGATTCAACGAGAGGTGTCCCAGAGCCGCGACCGATTCGTTGGTCTGTCGCACACGCGCTCGTGGCCGCAGTCCGTGATGGCCACCACACCGGTACGCCGACTGTTGCGGCAATCGCTGGCATCTCTCTCGCGTATCGCTTGGTCGATTGACGGTCGGGCATTGGCCTTCCAAGCCCTGAGGAATCCGATGCCCCCAACGGACGCCTCATCATCGTTGGCGCCAACTGTGCACATTTTTGTGGAGTCGCGAGGGTCCGCTCGACGAATATCGGGCGGCGAAGATGCTGCGGGGCTTCGGTTGCCGGTGGTCCATGCCTGCTCGGCGTTGTGGTCTGTTGGCCAGGCTACTCCTGGCTGGTGTGCCGGTCGATGCCACCTGTGGTCCTCGGTCTAGCCGTTGCAGAGCGCTTCGGTGGTCTGACCGAGGACGGCCCGGTCTTCTCAGCGCAACAGGTCCCCGCATGTTTGATCTGTGAAGGGTGACACACCCTCTCTTACGCTCCATTCTTGGTTCATCTGTTCGGTTCGCTGGGTTCAATCCAGAGTCGCCAGTTCCAGGTGTTGGAAGAGAGGGCCACTTGCACAATTTCACCGTCAAGCCGCCGCCCATTACGGAGGACCCCGACACCCAGCCGCCGGCATCGGATGCGGACACCAAGCCCCTAAAAGACTCGTTGACGGACAATCTACAGTCCGGCAACCAGGTCGCGGCCGCACCCTCTCCAAATACACCCGACACGCCCGACGACGCGCTCATCAAGGCCTACCGCACGCTCCGAAAGGACGAAGACGCCGTTGCGGCACACCAGAACAGCGCGATCAAGCCCGTTGAGGACGCCGCCGAGCGCGAGACGGCAGAGGCAGAGGCAGACCAGCAACACGCCACAATCGATGCCATCGCACACGACAATTCCAGTGGCCTGTTCAAGAAGAAGCGTGCGGAACGCGACACGAAGACCGCAACCCGACTGGGCCTGTTCGACGATCAAGCCGCGCCGCGCCTGACGGCAGCTGGCGTTGGGGCGCTTGGGGACGCAAATCCAGGCGACCGCGCAGTCATTCTGGCGCGAGTGGATGCATGGGCGAACCGTCGGATGTTCCAAGAAGGACAGCCGGTCACTGAGCTCGCGGTCAAAGCGATTACCTCCGACCTGACCGCCCGCTTCCTGACAGGTCGTGCCCTTCAAGCTTGGCTGATGCGCTTGGGTACCTACTGGGCGCACTTCCAGGTGGACCGCCTGCCGCGCAAGGAACGCAAGGCGCTCAAGCAGCAGGATGCCGACGCCCACGACACCTACCGGGCCGACCGCAAGCTGACGCGGCGCGGGCGGTTTGATGACTCTGGAGCCGGAGAGGCGCTGCACAAGCTACAAAATGCGTTTCGGGCCAAAGACAAAAAGCAGGATGCCGGCCCTTCCGTCGACACGATTGCGACGCTGTCGGGGATGGGGTCCGCTGCAGACAGACTTGAACGTCCAATCCTGCGTCAGGTAGCGGGCGCGCAGTCCCGCGAGGCCCCGGTTCTGGTGGGTTCTGGCATCGATTCCGTCAAGACCGTCGACAGCGCCACTACAGCCATCTCACCAGCACTGCTCGATATTGGCCTTTCAACACTCCCATCCGTTGATGCCGCACCCGTTCCAGCAGACGTCGCTCAAGGGGCCGATGAGGTCGTGCAGTCCGACAACGTCGCGGCAGCTACCGAAGCACCAACCGACCTCGAGCCGTCCCAGTACGTCACCGCGGCCTTCCCAGGTCTCATTGAGCTCACGCTTGGAATTCACGCCGAGGCCTCCCACACAAGTGCTCGACTACGAGATGTTCGGCTGGGTGACCGGGTCGGAATCACAACCGAAACGCAGACAATAGACGGACGTCTGTGGGTGCAGGCGCTGATCGAAATCCCAGAGGAGCCCGACCGCCTCGGCTGGCTCGACGCTGGCTTCACTGACTTCAGCGATCAAGAGACGTCCGAGGTACCGAAGGCCGACGCGGCCCCAGCGGGACTCACGGTGAAGGGGTGGCTGCGTGCCCTCGACCCGCAGGCGGCGCTGCCGTGCTTCATGGGTGTGTACGACGAGCAGACTCGCACCCCCATCACCACCGTGGCGGGGGGCTCCGACTGGCGTACGCTGTTGGCCGTGCACCCGATGACCGGAGACACCGACCCGGACTTCCACGAGATGTTGGTGGACGGTCGACCGCGCTACGCCCCCAGGAACAAGCTGAGGGAGGCCACCCAAGAGGAGCGATGGGTTCACGAGGACCAGCTCACTGCAAAGCAAATCGGCCAGGTGCGTCAGTTTGCCGTCACGCAGCCCGAGCATCTGCGAGCTGCCTTTTTCGAGCGACTCGCTCAACTCCCGGCCGAGCACGCTGCGGCAGAGTCAACCGCCGCGCGCAAGGACGCCCACAGCACCCTGAGTACGTTGGCCGGCGCATTTGAGCTGCTCGGCTTCCCACAGCCCTACGTGCAAGCCAAGTCGTACGCCGACGCACTCGAGCTCGTGCGTCTTGAACTGGGTATCGAGGCCATCGTCGACAGCAGTCAGGTGGCGAGCCTTGTGACCGCATTCGGGGTTGGCAACGACACTGTGGACACCGGGGAGGCCATGCCCGCACTCCGCAGCGGCAATGCGGTGGTCGCTTGGCATGATGGCGCGCTCATCCGCCTCGTCGGTCAAGAGGGTACAACACTGCGAATCGAGGACGCCAAAGGACGAAGAGACGTCCCCAGTGCAGACCTTGAGCAAACGTCCTGGTTGGCGCTACAGCTCGCAGCAGACGTCGACGCCGGCACGGCCGAACGAACCCGCGTTGCCATCGACGGCGATGAGGTGATGGAAGCCTACAAGACCTCTGTGTACGCCATCTCATCAGATGCCGAACAGGACTGGTACCTTGCCCAGTCCGCCTCGGTACACGCCGCTCAGTCCAAGGACCTCAAGTCCTGGCTTCCGAGCGGTGCTGATGCCGCGGCCATGCCTGATGCCGCTCAAGACAAGGCACTGCGCGACTGGAATAAGCGAAACGGCACGGGCACCATCGCTGCCATCGTGAAGACGAAGACGCAGTTCGTTGACCCGCTCAAGGCAGCGGGTGGAAGCCGAGCGACCGCGATGGAGACAACACTCAAGGCAATGGCGCGCGTCGTGCTCGACGGCCACATGCACCACGCCCCTGGCGACGATGCGCACAGCAACGCCATTGCAGCTATCGCCTTGGCCACCGAGTCCGGGCTTATCGACGCGACGCTATCGGCCAAGTACACCACTTGGGCGGAGGACCTGGTCCCCGTGCCAACCGGACCAACAGCCTCGGACTTCGACCAACTCTTCCAAAACTCTGCCTCGAAACAGGCCACGCCAGGTGCCGTGAACAGCGTGACCGTCGCCGGCGCATTGACCTTGACCGACAAAAGCGGGGCCGCGACGGACGGCACAGGCAACGCAAGCGCATCGCGTGAGGTGAGCGGTGCATGGGGCAACGTCGAAAACACAGTCAACGCGTCGAATTGGAATACCAAGGCCAATGACAAGAACGGCAAGAAGCAGTCCTACAAGATGCGCGGCTGGGCCACCCAGACCAATCAAACCAAGATTGATGGCGACAAGCTTGACCAGGGAACGCTCGACGAAGGCTCGCTGATGGCGCTTGGTATGGACCCCACCAGTGCGCGAATCGCACAGGTGCGTTCGCTCATGGAACCCGGCTCACCCATCAATGCCTACGACGGCCAATACGTGTCGATGGCCTTCAATCAACTCACCTTCACCGACAGCGGCAACGGCAGCAACGCGATGGAGATGATCGGTCGCGTGCTGTACTCGTCCGGCACGACGATTCGGCCCGAGTGCCAGGACCTCGTCGACGCCCTCGGCAGCCAGGGGATGACCGTCGTCGAGATGGGGAAGGGCTACTCCTTCTCGCTGATCGACCCCGACCTGGGGACTATCGGCGCGAGCGACGGCTGGACCCGCTCGGACTTGCAGACGCTTCACAAGGCCGGCCGGTTCATCTTCCCCGAGGGGCAAACCGTAGAACAAGCCATGGATGCGAATGAAGCGGTCCTCGCTGGCAAGGTCAAAGACGGCGTGCACCTGAACAACCGCGCCGAGCTGGCGCTCCGCTACGACCCGGGCAAGCTCATCGCATTGTCCGCCATCTTCGCCGATCCGCGAATGCAGGCCGGCGCAGGTATCAACTACAAGGTCGAGTACATCGACCGCGCCGCACAGATCAACGTGCTCGGGAATCGCTTGGTGGACTACCCCATCAACGAAAAAGTACTCGGGTTTGCGACCAAGCTCGCCAACAGCGCTCCTGCAAGCGCAAACGCTCTGGTCCCGCAGACCTTCTTTCGCGCAGCAGCGCTAGACGACGCCATTCTGGACCCCACAGGATGGTCGGGGAAAGAGGCCTTGTTCAACGAGCGATTGTTGATGGTCATCTCGGGTCGAGGCCTCAGTGGGACCGCACCCGCCAGCATGGACCCCAAGAAGGCGGCGGCCGCCAAGGCGGCGTGGTCGGGTGCTGCCGGAGCGACGAAGATCGGTGGTACAGCGATCAGCACCCTGCCAATCGACGACGATAACCAGCAACTGTTGGGAGGCCTGCACAACGAAGACAGCTCCACCTTCTCCGGGTCCGTCAAGGGCTTCTTCAGTGACGCGGGCTTGCTCAGCGACGGCAAGCCCAGGAGCTGGACGAACAAGGAAACCCGGTACAACAACGAACTTCGACACGAACTGTCGTCGCGGGCATCGCAGGCATGGCAAGACGAGCAGCGTGCCGCCATGAAGGCCGGCGGAACGTGGACGTCGAGCATTTCGGACAAACCTTTGTTCGGTAGCCCGATGAGCAAGTACGGATTCGACGAGGCAACGCAGAGTGTCATCGCCGGCCTCGCCACTGCGAACGCGGACTTCTTCAACCGAATGGTCGAACAGGCGCTCATCTTCTCTACAGCGCCGCGCACTGCCGACAAGTGGTCCGCCGCCTCGACGAAGAAGCGGCAATCGTACAACACCTCTCTTCGGAGCAAACTCAATAACGGCGGAGTCACCGCGGGATACGACCGCCAACAGGGCCGCGCCCAGGACTGGCTCGACGTTGCCCGCGAAGCCGAAGCTCAAGGCGTGGTCTTTGCTGACAAAGTGCAGTGGACCAAGGGCGGCTCCTTCGACAAGGTTGGCGACATCCAGGGCGCACTCGATGCTCCGGAAGCGTCCGCATCCGTCGGGCCAAAGGTGAACAAGGCCCCGGTGTCCATGCCCATGAACACCCTCATTGCGTTGGGACACGACCTCGAACAACCCGATACTGCAGCACTTGTCGAGGCCGTCTACAAGTCGGATGCGGGACGACTCGCACTCGGTACTTACCTAGCGCCCATCGCGAAAGAGCTGGCCCTGTTGGCCATCGAAGACGGCCTGGACCTCGGTGCGATGGTCGATGGCAAGGGCTTCGCTGAAACGCTCTTGGTGTTCGGTGCGCAAGCCCTCCGGTACGAACGCCGCGACCTGCTGGACCAACTGGGACTGGCCACACAGGTCGCCATCGCGGTGGGGCAGCGCTACCCCGACCTCGTGAGCAGCGCTGGGCACGCAGCGTCACACGGCTCCGATGACACACATGACGACCATCCCGCATCGTATACAGCCAACAACAACACCGGTTCGAATATCGATGCCATCGTTGCTGCCAATGCCGCATCCAAGGTGGGAGACTTCGACCCAAGCGCGGTAGCCGACCCCAAGGCATTCCTTTCGGTCACACCCGACAACTACATTCAGGGCAAAGAAGGCCACCGTGGCAAAGGTGAGTCCACGAATACGATGGACCTGTACGGCCACAAGGGGACCGATGGCACGCTCGGACGCACGTCCAACGGCAAGATCATCAAGACGGACTTCAAGTCCGACGAAGAGTACTACGCCGCTCTCGACGCCTTCTACGGGACCCGGGACGGCAAAGCGGCAACCGCTAGGACGGACAAACAGAAGGACCTGCTCGAGATCGCGCGCAAGGCCGCCCGGGACGACGGGTTCTTCCTACAAGTCAGAAACAACAGCCCCAAGGCCCAGGCTGCAACACTCGATTTGTCGGGTGCCATGAGCAAGAATGAACACTTCACATTCCATCCAGAGCTTCGGAAGCGGGCGGAGCGCTTTCACATCTTCAACGTGGCGGTCGGCCTCTACAGCAAATCGCATCTGGCTATTGGCGAAGACGGCGCACTGCGCAGTCAGCTGGTAGCGCACCGCTGGGCAGTGGAACACGTGGTCGCAAAGAGCAGTTCCGGCAAGAAGAACATCTGGAAAAAGGTCCTGGCCGGCGCGAAAGCCGGCACGCACATCAAGGGGGCGGACATCGTCGATGCCCATGGTTTTGTTTGGGGCCATACCAAACACTTCGTCAACGCGGAGGGGGAGACGGTCTCCCCCAATGACCCAACGCTCGATGAAGCGAAGAGTAAGAGCGGCATCATCTCGTACATCGACAGCTTGAACCTGCGCAGCAACAAGAAGAAGAGCGCGGCGGAGGGCTGGGCAGATGACGAGGTGAAGCGTTGGCCAAACGAAAAGAAGGGTTGGCCGTACAGAAGCCCCCATATCGTCGGCGATGCTATCGACTGGAATAGTCACGCCTTCATCAACCGCGATGACGCTATCATCGACTACGTAGCCATGGAGTTCGGCCTCGTGCGACGCGCCGGCGGCGAACAGTGGCACTTCGAGCGAACAGGGCGCCCGGTCGGCGAAGCGCCAATGAATGAGGACTAGCCAACCGTTGGTCCTCGGCGGTCTCAGGCTGCAGCAACCAAGGGTTCACGGTTGGGGAGAGAACCCCGATACCGCCTGTGTCAATCGATGGGCTCCCTGCGGCAAATTGCCACGTCACATGTGGGGTGCAGGCGGTTTGTAGGTGCGTACTTCTTGGGTGCACCCCAGGAGATTTCATGAGACGTTTGACGCTCGCCGCCCTGTCCCTGTCGATGATTGCCGGTTGTTCAGAAAGCACCGATGGGATCACCCAAGCTCAGCTCGATGCGGCCATTGGCAACATGGTGACCTTCGACGATATGGATGACCACATTCTTGTCCCTGACGCCCACCACGCGCAGGTGTCGGACGCCAGCGCGCTGATTACGGGTACACTCGACTCTGACCGGTTGCCCCTCGATGTGGTGCTCACCGATGAGCTGGATGAGGCCCTCGACCTCCTTCCAGGCGGTGGGCCAAGCGGAGCGGTCGGCTACCAAAACACGGCCTTCACTTCGACGCTGATACCCGACACCCAGGTGGCGGTGGAGCTCGCGCGAATCACGGTAGATCCGTCGTCATCTGCAGACATCGCCCTGATGGGGCATGCCTACATCGAACGTATTGGCGACAGCAGTGGTCGCGTTCAGCTGTTGGTCAAGCGTGACGACTGTAGCGGCGACGTACTCGGTCTAGCAATGTGGCGCGCTGGAGCGACCACGAGTAGCTATGTCGCGGATACGATAGTTGTGACTGGCTTTGTCGCCGATATCGATGCCTCGACTGACATCGTACTGTGCGGAGAGGCGTTCGATTCGGTTGCGTCGTCGGCCTACGTGCGCGGCCTCGTCGCGCACTGGTAGCGAAGGGGCGTACGTCGGAAGTACGCGGTCGGCTCTGAGCTCCCCACACCAGGATTGCTCGGGCCGATGGCGTCCTACATCCCTCCAGGCCGCCTGAGTGAACGCGGCGACCGGGCAAGCCTGGCCTATCTAGCCATCCTTCGCGAGTCGGAAGCCCTTGAACTGCCAGCGGTCAGCCGGGTAGAAGAAGTTCCGATACGTGGTTCGTAGGTGTGACAGCGGCGTGGCACAAGACCCACCCTTGAGCACCAGCTGACTGGCCATGAACTTGCTGTTGTACTCGCCAAAGGCGCCTTCTGGCGCGCGGTAGCCGGGGTAGGGCGCGTATGAGGACTGAGTCCACTCCCACACATCGCCAATCGCTTGGGTCAGCCCGGTTCCACTGGCCACGCGAGGGGCGTAGCGCTTGTTCTCCACCAGGTTGTGCTTGGCGGTGATGGGCCGGTCACCGAAGGCGATTTCCCACTCGGGCTCGGTTGGAAGTCTGGCGCCGCTCCACAAGGCGAAGGCCATCGCTTCGTACCAGCTCACGTGGCAGACGGGCTCGTTGGGGTCCAGGTTGCGCAGACCACCCAGGGTGAACTGTGCGTAGCCGCCGGCACCATCGGGCCGCCAATACAGCGGGTGTGCAATGCCTTCCTTCTTCACCCAGTGCCAGCCGTCGTACATCCACCAACGGAAGTCGGTGTAGCCGCCGGCGTTAATGAACTCGAGGAACTCACCGTTGGTGATGAGGCGACTGGACAGCGAGAACGGGCGGACCAAGACGTCATGGCGCGGCGTCTCGTTGTCGAAGGCGAAGCGGTCAGCGGACAAGCCAGGACCGTCGTGGCCAATCTGCTGGATACCGCCGTCAAAGTCGTGCCAGGTCATGTCGGGTGCGGCGTGCTCAGAGGGTGGCGCTAGCGGTCCGTAGGCAGGGTCCATCACGTTGACCGCGAAGTTTGCGAGGGTGTCCGTCAGAATCAGCTCTTGGTGCTGCTGTTCGTGGTTGCAGCCCAAGGCCACAATGTTGGCAATCTCCGGCGTAGATGCCGTCGTCAACAGCTCGCTGACGGCGTCAGTGACGTGCTTTCTGTAGGCCAGGACATCACGCAGGAGCGGGCGTGACAGGTCGCCGCGCTTGGCTCGGTCCTGCCGCTTGCCGACCATCTCGTAGTAGCTGTTGAAGACGAAGCTGAACTTTGGATGGAACACGGTGTAGTTGGGTACTTTGGGGCCGAGCAGGAACGCCTCGAAGAACCACGATGTGTGTCCTAGATGCCACTTAGGCGGGCTTGCGTGCATGGCGACCTGAAGCCCTGTGTCTTCTGGCTCTAATGGAGCCACCAGAGCTTCGGTCTGCTCACGTACGGCTCGAAACGCGCTCACTGGGTCCATGTCTGCCTCCGGGACCTGTCGCTTAGCCGACTGCGGTGTGACGTGACCGCCGCAAGGCGACCGGGGCGAGAACGAGTGCCGCGAGAGCCGAAGCCATGCCACCGGCGTAATACAAGGAAGCAGGGGTGTGATCGGCAAGAATCACCCAGGCAATCGGCACCGCCAACAGAGGACCGATTCCAAAGGCTGTCGCCGTCAACACTGCCTGTGCAGACCGCGCGACAGACGGACTGGAGTGACGTGCGAAGGCCGGCACAGCGGCAACCCAGAACAGGCCAAAGGACAGGCCGTGGAGCGACTGAAGGGCAATGAGCAGCGTGGCGTCTGTGACCGCTGCGGTTCCGAGCCAGCGGGGGACGGAGGCCAAGAACGCAAACAGCAATAGTCGAGAGGGCCGCACGCGGTCGAGCAACCACGGAGACATGGCCATTACCGCGACTTCTGTACCCACGCCGACCACAACAACGGTTCCCATGACGCTGCTCGGCAGGCCAATCGTCTCAATGTGGCGGGCCATGAAGTTGTTGTAGAACGTGAGCGAGAGTCCGTGAAGAATGCACGCAACTGTGAGCAGCGCGCTTGTGCCCCGGGCGAAGACGGCGACGAGCTCGGACAGCTTGGGTTTGGGCACGCGCTTGTTGGTGTGCGGCAGCATGCGGCTGCTGATGATGGTGCCGCTGAGCAGGACAGCGCCGATGACGATGGGACCGACACCCCAGACGGTGCGCACCCAGCCGGCTGCATAGGCGACGACGAGGAAGGCCACGGACCCCCACAGTCGAACGCGTCCGTAGTCGCGGCCACCGTTGCCAAGGCTGCGCAGTGCGAGGGCGTCGACAATGGGGGTTTGAGGCGCCCGTGAGATGGCGTACACCGCGAGGCCAGCCACGAGGAAGAGCGGATGAACGCTTGCAGCGAGCAGGCCCAAGCCAGCTGTGGTTCCGACGGTGGTGACGGTGAGCAGTGTGCGTGCGGTGCCGTGACGGTCGGCAAACCACGACCATGCCGGTGCGGCGAACAGCGCTGCGAGGGGTAGCAGCGCCATGTACAGCGCGATGTTCTGGTCGCTGACCCCCTTGTCGGCCAACACTGCGGATAGGTAGGGAATCGCGCCGAGCGCACCGACTGCACTGACGTACCAGAGCACCAAGCGAGCACGCGTACTCACCGCTTACGACCCACGATGACGAGGGTGCTCAGACCGACCAGCAGCGAAATCCAGGTGCCGAGCGCTGCGGGATTCCACGGCAGCCGGCGCTTTCGCACGGAGACGACGGCGGAGCCAGGGGTATCGAGCCTTGCTGCAACGCGGCCTGTGGGTGTCAAAACCACCGAGTGACCGGTGGGTGTGGCTCGCACGGCCCAGCGCCCGGTCGTGACAGCGGCAAAGCGCGCCGCATCGAGGTGGTGGGCTTGTCCCATTGGGCCCAGCCAGACGTCACTCGACGGCAGAGCGAGTACGTCTGTTGACGCGGAAACGGTGGAGATAGCAAGGGGCAAAACGTCTTCCCAGCACACCAGAACCGAGATGCGCGTGCCCGAAACGAACACGTCACGGCTGTTGGAGCCGGCCGCATAGCGCCCTGGCATGCCCAACGCTTCACCTTCAGCGAATGGAATCAAGAAGTGCTTATCCACGCGCTCAGTGACCTGTCCGTCTTCGATGAGGGCAACGCTATTGTAGACGGTTCCGCCGTCGGTATTGCCGCCCAACAGCACAGGCGGATGGCCTGCCCAGGCATCTAAGAATGCAGTGCGGCCTCTGTCGGTGCGGCCAAGCGCCCACGGCCATGCCCCTTCTGGCGTGAGCACCCAGTCGGCGGGGAGATGGGTCGCTTCGAGCAAGAATGCCGCGCGGTCCTCAGCGGTTGAGGGCCGTCGCGCGTCGAATCCATCAACACCCGTCTGTACTAGGCCCACGGTCACAACGTCACCTGACCAGTGAACGAAGACGCGGACGGTGAGCAGCCAGAGCAGTGCGGTCAGCGTCCAGCTTCGGCGGTCGCGTCCGCTGCCAAGAATGGCTCCGACAAGCCCTGCGAGCAGCGGTCGTCCTGCAATGCCAGCGGGTCCAAGGATGGGCCAGGCCTGGGCGAGACCGGAAGTAAAACCAAGTGGAATCGGCAGTACGCGACAACTTGCCTCACCGAGCAGCATCCCGATGCCTAGGGCGACTGCTGGATGGACCTCTCGTCGTCGCAACACCCCGTTGACCCCAAGCGCCACAGCACCCGGCAGAGCGTGAACGAGGCTCACGAACAGCCACGCGCCCAGACCGCCATCGCCGGCGTAGCCAGCCCATGCAGCGGGTATCCAGCGTAGGGAGACCGCTGCGGCCAGACTGGTGATGATGCCGCCACGCAGCACATCTCCGCGCCACGTTGACCCCTGAGCCTGCGTCAAACACACCAACCCGGCGATTGTGAAGACGGGAATGGCCCATGAGGGCGACCCAATGCCGAGCAGCAGACCCGACGCGAGGGTCAGCCCCCACAACCGAAGGAGGGGCTGGTCACTCGGGTGCGGGGGGACAGTCTCCACACTCGCTTGCACAATCGCTCCACAGGGTCTTGGACACGTCGCTTAGTTCGGAGAGCACGGGGTTGCCCTGTTGGAGCAACGTCACGCACATACTGAAGCGCCCGATGGACAGCGCCTGTTCGGCGGCAATGTGTGCGGCACGCGGTGTGAGTTGCCCGCTAGTAGCCAGGTCTTGAGCCACTTCGACGGCGCGCTCTGCAGAGACATGCATGGCCGCGTCAACAGCGAGTGCGGAGGTGCGCGCAATATCGGGGAGTGCCGCTGCACCCTGAAGATACGTCAGCACCGCTTCTTCAGGACGCCCCCACGTGAGCATCAGCTCGCCGCGAACCCAGTAATAGTTGGGGTTGAGGCGACTGTGTTCGGCACACGCATCGAGCCACTCTTCGGCACCGCGCGGGTCTCCAATAGCGTTGAGGGCCTGGGCGCGGTCGGGTACCCAGTGGTAGTTCTCGTCCAGCGTAGCAGCGAGCTCGTAGGCCAGTACTGACGAGCTGTCGTCGCCTCGACTGTGCAGGAGCTGACCGAGTGCGGCGAGCCATGGCGCGCGGGCTTCGCCCAGGGCATCCACCCAAAACAACCCGACCGGGTAGGCATCGTAGCCTTCGGCGAGAGGCGCGCCGTAGTGACGGCCCCAGGGCCAGCGAACGATGGCATCTGCCCAGGCTTGGGCGCTGGCTTGTGGGTCTGTCTGACGTTGGGCTCGTGCGAGCAATGCCCAGGCTCGGTAGTCACCAACGTCGCGCTGGGTAGCGCGTTGTAGGGCAGCAATGGCGTCTTCGGGTTCACCCACAGTCAGCAGCAAGGCGCCGGAACGTCTCAGGGTTGCAGCGTCATCCGGGAATCGCATGATCAGGTGACGTGCCCGGTCAGCCCGCTCGTCGCCGTCTGCCAACCATGCCAACGTGATGTCGGCTTCAGGACGCCAAGGGGCAAATGTGGCCACGCGATTCGCAGCGCGGCGTGCCACTTCTGGCTGTTCTTCGTAGGTCAGGGTCTGCGGGAGGGCGTGGTCGACCACCGCCCCTCGGATTCGCCAGCCCACCGCAGCCACTTGAACAATGAGCAGCGCAATGAGCCACCGACGCACGGCGGGCGGGCGAGTCTTGGACGACTGTCCGAAGCCGCCGCGATGCACACCAATCGCCGCGGCAAACACCACCAACATCCCTGGAATGTGGGGTGCAAAGTCGACGAAGGCGTGAATACTGGCCGCGAGAATACCCAGACCCCACCACGCGGCACGGTTGCTGGGCTGCACGCGCGGAAGCAGCCACCAGGCGAGTGCAGCGGCGGCAATGCCCACAATTCCGGTCTCGACCATCCACTGCAAGGGCTCGCTGTGTGCGTGCGTAAACTCTTGGAAGGTCAGAAGGGTTCGGTAGGGCTTGTAGGCGGTTGCGTAGGTGCCAGCGCCTGAGCCGAATAGCCAGAACTGCGACAGCACGGTGGGTTGGTCTACGTACTGTGCGATTCGTGGGTCAAACGATGACTCTCGCCAAGACGTCTCCACTTGCGTGACCCAAAAAACGGCAGCAGAGCCGAGTCCGACCACCCCTGCTGTCATGCCGGCCGCGAGTCCTGGGCGGTCGCGAACCATGCGAGCGGCGATGTACAGACCGACCAACAACACCGCCAAGACCGCACCCCCGGAAGCGAGTCCGGCGAACAAGAGGCCGCCTGCAATGGTGACGACGCCTGCGAACAGACCGTAGCTTTCTTCACGGTGTTGTACGGCTTCACCCAGGGTTACCGGAAGCAGGAGCAACAGTACAGAAGCGAGGTGGTTGGGGTTGACCAGGGGGGCAAAGAAGCGCGCCGGAGGATGGGTGAGGGGAATCACGCCGAACAGCGTCTGGAGTCCCAGCGCAACGTGAAGGGTGGCGACTCCACAAACCACGGCAACGCCGATGACGGCTGCAAACGCAGAACCACTTCGTCCGCCACGCTGGGCAGACCACAGACCCGTTGTTGTGGCGATGGTGAGCGCTAGTGACCCGGTCAACAGAGCGGCGAAGGTTCGTTCGGGAGACAGCGACAGCGACGACCACCGGGCATCGGGGAAGGCGTCATGCACGCCAGGAGAGACCCACTGGAGCACCGCACTGGGCATGGGCAACAGTCCAATGGCCGCAGCACCCAGCATCACCGTTCCGGCGAAGAACAGTTGCTGCATTGCGCCCGCACGTCTCAGGCTCTTGTCCGGCAAGCGAATGGCCATGACGAGAGCAACCGCAGCGAGTGCATGGGCGATGGCAAGTTGCCAGCTGTGCACGGAGCCCAACAACAGCAGTGTCGTCAATACCGCAGCAGCAATGGCCCGTCCGAGCCACTTTCTACGTTTACGCGTTCCCAGACCCTCTCCCTCCGGCGCTACTCTACCGGTTGTTGTTGCGGATTGTTGTGTGTCGAGTCCTCATGATCCTTGGCGCGAAGATTCCTTGCCGATTTTAGTGAAGGCTTGCGAGTCAGCGAACACGTAGTGCCGGACCCATCTGCATTCGGTTACGCGCGCAATGGACGGGAGCTCCTTTTGGCAAATGACAGTGATAATTCCATATTGTCCAGATTCTCCCTGGCCGAAATCATTCCGATTCTTCGGGCGAATCGCTGGTTGATTGTGCTGTGCACGCTCGGTGCGTTCTCCATGGCGTTCGTCGGTACGCTGATGACGACCAAGCAGTACCAAGCCACCTCGATTCTGCAGTTGAACCCGTCCAATGCCAAAGAAGTCAAGGTAGACGACGTTGTCGACTTTGACATCCGTGGCATCTACGAGACTGAGCGCTTTTACCGGACTGAGCTGGCGCTCATGCGTACTCGGACGACCGCCCTTGAGGTGATTCGTCG
This sequence comes from uncultured Pseudomonadota bacterium, assembly GCA_913061235.1. Lineage (GTDB taxonomy): Bacteria > Myxococcota_A > UBA796 > UBA796 > CAJXTB01. The sequence continues at coordinate 229,206 of CAJXTB010000006.1, forward strand.
CTACAACGACCTTCAGTACGACGACCTGACCATCGAGAAGGGCGTGCCTCGGTTGCTCGGCATGCTCACAGTGTTCCCACGTGAACGCAGCAGCTTGATTGAGATCTCGATCACAAGCCCAGACCCGCACAAAGCGGCTCTGCTCTCCACGTTGTACGCCCAGGCGTACGTGGACTTGAACCTCGAGTCTCGTCGTTCAGCGAGTCGTGAAGCCAAGGTGTGGCTTGAGACCAAGATTGAAGAGTACGAGCTGAAGGTTGCTGCTTCCGCCGCTGAGCTCATTGAGTTCAAGCGCCAACATGACGTTGTAGACCTTGAAGACACCGTCACGGCTGTGTCCGAGCGCATGGACGAGATTGACGAGCGCTACGGCCGCGTCAGTACCGACCGCCTGCTGCTCACCACCAAGATGGCCAGCTACGACGAACTGCTCGCTCAGAACAAGGTGGCCGAGCTGGCCGAGGTTCTGGGAACGCCTACGCTGTTGGCGTTGTCTCGCATCTATGCCGAGGCCCGCACCGACCACGCAACGGTGGGGGCACGTTACGGCGAGCGTCACAGCCGCTACCAAGAGTCGGCCGCTACGTTGACCCGGATTCGTGAAGAGCTGCGTCGTGAGGTGAGCTCCGCCGTTGAGGCCGAGCGCGCTCGGTTGTCGTTGTTTCAGGCAGAAGAGACCAGCTTGCTCGACGAGATCGATGCGGTGCAGGAGTCTTTGCTCACCCGTCAGGGGTTCCAAGCTGAGTTCGACCAGAAGCGCTTGGCCTACGAGCGCAGCGAAGCGTTCTTGCGGCGTCTGTCCCTGCGCAGTGATGAGCTGTCGTTGTCGTCGCGCACACAGCTCAACAATGCACTGCTGCGTGAGCCGGCCCGGGTTCCAACAGGACCCATCTCGCCAAACCTCTTCCTCAACTTGCTTGTAGGTCTGTTTGCCGGTGCCGGTGCCGGGTTTGGTCTGGCCTTCTTGCGCCACTCCATTGACGACAGCATCTCGTCGCCAGAAGACGTCACCAACTTCTTGGAAGTTCCGTTCCTGGCCATGGTTCCCAAGGTGCAAGCACCGCCGGGCGTCAACCCCGACCTCATCACCTACACGGACCGTCGCGGCTTGGCTGCCGAGTCCGTACGTGGCCTGCGGGCCTTGTTGGAGATGAACCCGAATGGCCGAAAGGTTCAGCGCCTGTTGGTCACCAGTGCCGTGGCCTCAGAGGGCAAGACGAGCATGTGTGTTCGCCTTGGCATTGCGTACGCCGAGTTCGGCCGTCGCGTTCTTCTGATCGACGCCGACCACCATCGTCCGCGCGCTCACAAGGTGTTCAAGATGGAGAACAACCTGGGCGCTCTCGACATCATGCGCGGTCAGTGCTCCATTACAGACGCCGTCATGCCCACCGAGATTCCCCACGTGGACTTGTTGTCGCTCGGCGCCCGCGGTGCAGATGCTGCACGACTGTTCGCCTCGGACGACTTCATTACGCTCGCTGACGAGCTGCAAGAGCTCTACGACTTGGTCATCATTGACACGCCGCCGTCGGCAACGTTGTCTGAAGCCATCCAGCTGTCGCCGCTTGCGGACGGAGTCATCTTCGTGGTCCGTGCCGGCAAGGTGTCTCGTCGCGTTGTGCGTCACACCGTCGACCGCTTCAAGAAGGTGGACGCGCGCATCTTGGGCGTGGTCATCAATGATGTCGAACCTGTTGCTACCGGTGCCTACGGGTACTTGTACGGCTACAAGTATGGCTATGGTCCATACGGCGCGCCGAGCGACGACGACGATGCCGAGGACCAGCAGGTCGCTGGATGACCTTCGTCGACCGCATCTTTGGACGCCTAGACCACACTCGCTTTGCGATTATGGCGCTTGGCATCGGGGCACTCATCGGCGCACTTGCGGTGATGGACCCCCGTCTGCCCATCTTGCTGCTGGCGCTCGCTGTCGGCGGGTATGTGGCGCTGTCGCGACCAGAGATTCTGGTTCCGCTGCTGTTTTTAGGCATCATGATGGAGGCGAGCGGTAAGACGGGACTTGCGATTGCCGGCCTTCCACTCACTTTATCCAAGATTGCAGTTCTCGGGATGGTGTCTGTTTGGGCCATTCGCTCTGCTGTGGAGAGGCGGCCGTTCTTGAAGCCGCTTCCGTTCACCGGGGGTATGGTGGTCGTTGCCATGTCCATGGTGATTGGCGTGGGCATTGTGGGCTCTGCCGGGCCGGGTCAGATCCAGACGGTGTTGAGCTTCGTGATGGTGTGTGTGATGGCGCACTTGATCGAGCGGATGATCCCTATCAATCGGCTTTCCTGGCTTATCCGAGTGATGGGAATCACGACGATCGGCATCATGTTGACGCAGTTCTCAAAGAGTCCGGTCGAGTCCGCACTGGACGACCGGTACTCGGGCGCATTCCTAGACGCGAACAACTGGGCCATGATTCTGCTGTTGATTGCGCCCCTCATTCTCGCTGTGTACGCGGAAGAGAAGAACCGACTTTGGGCCATTCCAATGGCGCTGTTCGTCGTGCTTCTCGGTGCCAACATTCTTCAGTCGTTGTCGCGCTCTGGTCTCATCACCTCGTTGCTGGTGCTGCCGGTCATCCTGACAATCTCGTGGCGCCGCTCGTGGATATTCCTTGTGGCGCTAGGGCTGTTGCCCTTCGTTATTGGCGCGTTCGTCTCGATGGACGCCATGTATGACCGCTACATCACCCTGGTTGACCAGACCTACGGTGAAGCCGACGGCAGTATGTTGCAGCGGGCTGAGCTGGCGCGTACGGCGTGGCTATTGTTCCGCGAGAACATGGTGTTTGGCGTGGGTCAAGGGCACTTTATCGACAGTGCCATGGCCAGAACGAACGGCAACGCCCACCTCATCGCTCACAATACCTACCTGAACATTGCGGCGGAGCTTGGGCTTGTGGGCCTCGCTGCTCACGCCTTTCTGTTCTTTGTGGTGGTGCGACAAGGCGTGCAAGCGGTCTTCCGGGCCAAGACGCGTCGTCTCCAGCGGCTAGTGCTCGGCTACGCGGCGGGTATGCTCTCGTTTGCGCTCATGAGTGCCACACTCAACAACATTGCATTCCCTATGGGATACTTTGTTCTTGGCCTTGGCGCTGTCATATGCCGCGCAACGTACATGAGTAAGGAGGAGCTGGAAGCGGTCGATTTGGGTGACCCCACGACCGACAAGCCAGGCTCTCTACTTGCGCAGGCCGCATAGTGTTCAGTGTTCTACCAAGCCGGGTTGTTGTGCCCGGTCCGGTCCGAGAAACGGGCGAATCAGAAGCTACAGACGTGTATTCGTCATTGAATCGACCTTGGGGCTTCACGCTCGATGGTCGGGTCCGGTGGGTCGACTCATATGGTATTTAACTCGCTGACTTTCATTGTTTTCTTCGTAGTGATTCAGGGCGCCTACGCTCTGCTCCCTACGTGGAAGAGCCGCAAGATTCTGCTGTTACTGGCCAGCTACTTCTTCTACGCCGCGTGGAATCCGCCGTTCGTCCTGCTGATTATTCTGTCGACGGCGATTGACTTCGTTCTCGCTCGCAAGATTGCAAAGTCGACTGTGCAGAGGCACCGCCGCTTGCTGTTGATGGGGTCTCTCGCGGTGAATCTGGGACTGCTGTCCTACTTCAAGTACTCGCCGTTCGCGTTGGAGTCGCTTCAGCAAGCACTGGCCGTTGTAGGCATTGTCTGGGTGCCGCCAGAGTGGGGCATCATCCTGCCGGTTGGCATTTCGTTCTACACGTTTCAGACCCTCTCCTACACCATTGATGTGTACCGGGGACAGCTAGAGCCGAAAGAGTCGCTGCTCGACTTCGCGTTGTTCGTGACCTTCTTCCCACAGCTCGTCGCCGGCCCCATTGTGCGCGCCGTCGACTTCTTGCCGCAGCTCGCAGTGCCCCGGGTAGTCACCTCAAAACAGTTTGGCTGGGGATTATCCCTCGCAACGATTGGTCTGTTCAACAAGGTGGTGCTCGGAGACGGGCTCATGGCGCCGGTAGTCACGGCTACCTTTGACCGCTGGGCCTTGATCAGCGGAGGCGAAGCGGTCCTTGGAACGCTGGCATTCACTGCTCAAATCTTCTTCGACTTCTCGGGCTATTCGACAATCGCGATTGGCGTTGCGATGACCTTTGGCTTTGCACTGCCGGACAACTTTCACTTCCCCTATGGTGCGCGCGGGTTTAGTGATTTCTGGCGTAGATGGCACATTTCACTGTCATCATGGCTGCGAGATTACCTATACATCTCGCTAGGTGGCAACCGGCGTGGCGACACGCGAACCAACATCAACCTCATGACAACCATGCTGTTGGGTGGGCTGTGGCATGGCGCCAGCTTTCGGTTCCTTGTTTGGGGCGCACTTCACGGTGCCTACTTGTTTATTGAGCGGACCATTGACGCGAAACTCGGTCATTTGTCCTGGTACCACACCACGGTTGGCCGCCTTGCTGGCTGGTCACTGACCTTGGGCGCCACCATGCTGGCATGGGTGTTCTTTCGGGCCCCGTCGGTTCAGGGTGCGTTCGGTATGTTGGTATCTATGGTCACATGGGCTCCTGGCTCGTTCGACGCCGTCAACTCGTTGACGTCGGTCATTGTGGTCCTTGTGTTCGGCCTGACGGTCTGCTGGCACTACCTTTTTCGAGATGTCCGTGTGGAGACGATGGCTCAGGCCGTTCCAGTTCCACTGCGTGCTGTGCTGCTCGGCGCCATGCTGTTCATCTGCATGATGGCGCCTGGAAATAGCACCGCCTTCATCTACTTCCAGTTCTAGGAGCTCTTGTGCCTCCATCACTGACTAGTCCAAACAACCGCTTGCCTACTGGGCCTTGGGCGCGCACTGCCGTCCTCGGTATTCTCATTGGCGGACTGACCCTTGCGGCGGTCGAGCTGGGGTTGCGTCGCGTTGGGTATGAGGCGTCGGTCAATGACGATGCCCAGCTGTGGGCCTTGGAGTACCGCGACCGGCCGGATGACGCGTGGCTGACACTCGGCTCCTCGCGAATCGCTTGTGCGTTTGACCTGGACACCTTCGAGGAAGTCACCGGGGAGCCGGTTGTTCAGCTTGGCATCAGCTCGGGACAACCCATTGCCATCCTCACGTACTTGAATGAGCAGGGGTTTGATGGGAAGCTGATTGTTGAGGTTTCACCATATGTTTGGTTTACAGACAACCCGCTGATTGCTCAGCAGGCGGTGCTGACTCTTCAGACGCTGCACGACCAAGAACGCGCCCTGTTGGGGGGCCTAGAGCGACGTGCCACGCGTGTTCTTCAGTCTCAGCTGCGCATCTTGCACTCTGAGACCGATCTGTTTGACTTGGCCAAGGCCGTCGTCAAGCGGGCTCGGCCGGTCATCCGTCAGTCCGTTCGAGGGGACCGTCAGCGCTACTGCTGGCCGTCACGATACGCGTTGATGCCGGACATGCCCATGCCAGACGAGTCGTGGGCAGTGACGGAGCGGGCACCCAAGGATGAAGCGTCCTTTGATGAGGTCACAGTCGCTATTCAGGGCATCATGGCTCGTGGTGGCACCGTGTTGCTGTTTGCGGCTCCCGAAGCCGGAGACCCCCGAGATGTTCACCTGCTGTCCTACCCCGAGTCGGTGTACGCCGAGGTCCTCGCGGAGCGAACCGGTGCGCCCTACGTCAACACCATGACCGACCCGACCATCGGTGCGCTTGCGGTTCCGGACTACAGCCACATCGACGCGTCAGACGCTCCGCTGTTTACCGAGCGACTGGTCGAGCTGTACCGGGAAAAAGGGTACTTCCTACCGGATTAAGCGGCCTATAGGCGAACGAGCCGCGCCAGGTCTGACCGCGTGACCAGCCGCATTGCCACAACGATGACCCCGTAGACCAGGCCACCTAGACCCACACGGATGAAGACGTGCAGCGAAGGGGTCGCGAGTACGACCGCAGTCATAGCGATTAGTGCAGGAATGAGCTTAATGACGGGCGTCACGTAGTCCACGCTTGTCGCGACTCTACGAACGGCCCAGGCCTGGAAGGCCACCAGGAAGATGTCTGCGGCGAGCGTTGTTGCAGCAGCGGCAGCGGCTCCGTACTTGGGGATAAGCACGATGTTGAGGGCCACGTTTCCAATGGCTGCGACTGCAAGCCCGCGAGCGCGTAGTGCCGGTAGGTCCAATGCATTCATGGTCATGCCGGTCGCGTTGCTCAAGAAACGCAGCGGAACCATGGGGAGCAGCCACAGCATGGGCAGGGCGGCTGAGGCGTAGCGGTCATCAATGGCGGCGACCACGAGCGGCTCGGCGACGAGCATGCCTCCGACAGCGAGCGGAAGACTCAGCACCAGGAGGACGTGGATGGCGAAGGTCAACTCCTCACCGGCCTTCTCGAGCTTTCCGTGGAGAGCGGCCATTCGAGGGTACAGACCGCGCAGCACAATGAACGACAGCACCGGTAGATGAACCACGGCGAGCGAGGCCACGCGGTACACAGCGACCTCTTCTTCACCGCGCAGGTACTCGAGCAGAATGACGTCGGCCAGCAGGTAGATGGAGCCAAAGAGTTGGACGCCTGCGAACGGAATGCCAGCCTTCATCAGGTCCGTCATGTCTGGTAGCGGCACGCGGTTGGGCCACGGGCCGACCTGTTTGCGTACGGCGACGAGTAGCATGCCCATTACAATGGCCAGTCCGAGGGCTTGGCCGCCGTATACCGAGACCACCGAACCACCGAGCTCTACAGCGATGATGGTAGCGATGACCATTGTCAGGCGTCCAACAATCCACGCCGGTCCAATGGGGGCTAGGCGGGACAAGCCCTGTAGGACGGCGTCTGCAATGACCATCATGCCGTTGAAGAACAGCCCGAGCGACGCGACCAACGCCGCTACAATGACGATAGGACGGCCATCCTGTGCCGCGACCCACAGCGCCGACAGGATGAAGCCTAGCGGTGCCAGGGTAATCGTGATGGCCTGGCCACGGGCCATCCACGTGGAGGCACTGTCGGGGTCGCGAGCGACATTCCGGGCGATGAGGGGCCCGACGCGCATCTGTACGATGAACGTAATCATGGCCAGGACAGAGCCAATGAAGGCGATGGTGCCGAACTCGCCCTTGGTGAAGGAACGGGCCAGGTAGATCTGAAGCCCCAGTCCGGCGAGAATCTGTGTTCCTTGCTGGACGGCGCTCGCAGTAATGTTGCTGGTGAGCAGCCGGCGGAAGCGACTCACCGCAGGCACGTCGCGCTGATCATGCCGGGGTCACTGCGCTGCGTTCGTTCCAAGCCAAGGCGGTCTGCACCATGCTGGCGACGTCATGGGCAGCAACCCAGCCAAGCTCGCCGGTAATGCGTGCCACGCCCGCTACGCTGACTCCGGGGTCGCCTTCGCGACGTGGACCATCGATGGCGTTGATGGGCGCACCAGCGGCGTCTTGTACGGCATGAATCAGGGCACGGACGGAGGTCCCAATGCCAGTGCCTACGTTGAACAGCCGCTTTCCGTCGATGCTGTCAATGTGCACGAGGGCCGCAACCAAGGCGGAGGCGATATCGCAGACATGCACGTAGTCGCGAATGCAGGTTCCATCGACGGTATCCCAGTCGGTACCAAAGATGGTGACGCTGTCGCGCTTGCCGTTGAGCTGGTCCATCAGGATGGGCAGTAGGTTCGTGGATTCGTCGCCAAACTCGCCAAGTTCAGCAGAGGGGTGCGCGCCGACCACGTTGAAGAATCGCATGCAAGCCACGTGAGCGCTGGTTCGTCCGGCGAAATTTCCAAGGGAGTCTTCGCCGCCGAGCTTGGTGGATGCGTAAGGATTGATCGGGTCTGTCGGGTCAGTCTCGTGGAACGCGTCGCAGGTGCGGTCGCCGTACACGCTGCCTGTCGAGGCGTACACAACACGGCTGACGCCAGCGCGCTCCATGGCGGTCGCTAGGCTGTCTGTTGCTTGGACGTTGTTGCGCTCGTAGCGCTCGGGATGGGCGACACTCTCACTGACCGACTTGTAGGCGGCAACGTGAATCACCGCGTAGGGGTCGACGGTCTTGAGGACGTCTGTCACCGCATCTGTGTCGCACAGGTCCACAACGTGAAGTGGAATGTCAACGCCGACAATACGACCTGCTCGTTCAATCGCCTCGAGGCGTCCACGGCTGAGGTTGTCGAGGATGACGACGTCAAAGCCAGCGTCTACCAAGGCAACGGCCACGTGCGAGCCAATGTATCCGGCCCCACCTGTCAGAAGTACGCGTCTACCCATTGTGAAGACTCCTTAGAACACCGACTTACGTAGGTACATTTGGTCGCCGGGGCGCATGACAATGTTGGCGTCTCGACCGTCGAGAATGCGCTTGAAGTTGATGACGATTCGTTCGCCATCACGAAGGATGTAGGCACCGCGCAGGCGTGCGAACTCCGACGGGCCACCGACACGGGTCAAGGCCTGGGTGACAGTGAGGCTCTCGGCGAACAGCAACGCACCGGGGAGCTTGACTTCGCCACCCACGAAGACCTGCTGGCCTTCGGGAACTAGGACGACGTCTCCTGCTTGAAGGTACATGTCGCCGGTCGCGCTGCTGGCGAGGTCTGTGTAGTTGACCACAAGCTCGGTGCCGTCTTGCCGACGCACGCGGACCTCACCAATGCTCTTGTCGTTCTCAATGCCGCCAGCGCGGGACAGGAGCTGGAGCAACGAGGTCTGACCCTGCAGGTAGTATTCGCCGGGTTGTTCCACAGCGCCGGTCACGTCAACGCGCTGGGAGCGGTGTTCGACGACTTGCACGGTGACTTGGGGGCGGATCAGGAAGCCGTCTCGCAGGCGCTCTTCAAGGTGAGCTGCGAGCTGGTCCTTGGTGCGATTGCCTACGTCGATAACGCCGAGCTCGGGTAGTCGGAGCGTGGCTTCGTCGTTGATGACAAAGCGGCCGGACAGGGATGTCTCGCCAAAAACCGTGATTTCTACAATGTCGCGCGCGCCCAAGTTGTACTCGGTGGGCATGGGTACGCTTGCGTTGGCGACCCACTCAGCGGCGGTGCCTGGCTGAGCGTTTGCCAAGGTGGCGACGGTGATGAGTGCGGCGATGAAGAGCGTTCGCATTCGGGAACTCCGATAAGTGAGTGGGTTGGTGTATCGAGCACACAAACCCTTCATGCGGAATCGTATATCTCGGTCCACTTTGTTTGATGGTTTCCCAACGGATCAACACCAACACCTCAACTACGCCTGCACCGGGGTTTTGGATCTCTCACCAAGCTCCCACGGTGTTACGAGCGCGCAGTTGGAGGTCCTGTATGCCCTTTGTCGTCCGTCGCGGAACCGGCCATATCGAGAAAGAAGCCTTTGGAAATATGGAAGACCGGTGGAGTGCGGACTGGGAAGCGTTCAAGGACAGTCCCGACCGTGAATTCGCCGACACCGAGCACTTCGAAGTCCTGCAATCTCGCGGAATGATGCCCAAGAAGGGTGGCCGCATTCTCGAAGGCGGCTGCGGCTACGCCCACTGGGTTCGCTCGCTTCATGACATGGGCTACAGCGTTGTGGGTCTCGACTACGCACAGTCGGCGATTGACCTGTCGACTGAGCGTTGGCCCCACTTGGAGTTGGTCCAAGGGGACCTGCGCAAGATGCCCTTCAAAGATGACGAGTTCGATCTCATCATCAGCCTCGGCGCTATCGAGCATGACGTCAACGGCCCGGAAGCGGCGCTGGCCGAGCTTCATCGTGTCCTCAAGCCGGACGGCATCATGCACTGCTCGGTTCCGTGTATCAGCGGCTACCGCCGACTCGGTGCGCTGCCCGTTCGGGAGTTCTTGGTGAACAACCCGACGGTTCGTCGCCTCACCGGCCGGCATCCGACCACCGAGTTCTACGAATACAACTACACAATTCCCGAGTACAAAGCGCTGCTAGAAGCCAACGGCTTTGAAGTCATCGAGATGGTGCCGCTGCACTACCACACCCGTCTGGCTCGTGGACCGCTCAAGCCAATCATCCACGCGGTTCATGACCTTCGACCAAGCTTCTTTGCCCACATGGTCACCGGTTTGGTACGCAAGAAGTAGTCCGTCTGGCCCACGCCTGTTGTGTTGGGCATGCTGTCATCGGAATGTTGAAATTGGAGCCATGAATGGCTGACGAAACGAGTCATCGCGCGGCAGTTCTCGCCGCGCTCATACAAGTCCGCGAGGACAAAGGTCTCACCGAGGCCGACCTAGCGGACACCAAGCATCTGGGCGACGACCTGGGCCTGGACTCGCTGGACATGGCGACTGTCGTTGCGGACTTGGAGATTGAGCTCGACCTCGACCCATTCGTCAACGACACAGGACCCATCTACACCGTGGGCGACCTCGTTCGCGTTTACGACGCGGCTTAGAGCGTGACCGGACCGGCTCCAACGGTTCTCGCGCTCGCAGCCGACCAGCCGACAAGACCGCTGCTCGTTGTTGGTGAGCAGGTCGTGACCTGGGGCTCCGCGTGGGAGGCTGCACAGGCCGTGTCAAAGGCTCTGAGTGCGACCGGTCACGCGCTGGGCGTTGTGGGTACACCCGATGTCTTGCTGACAGGCTTGCTGGCCGGCAGTGCATCGAGTGCCCGCGTTCTGCTGTTGCCGGACAGCCCAAGCGACGAGCGCATAGCCGAGCTGGGTCTGAGTGCTTTGCTGACCGACACTGGCCTGCGACAGGTCGGAGAGTCTCCCGGGCATGCTCCCGGTGTGGTCGTGTTTACGTCGGGCACCACTGGGGTTCCGAAGGCCGCTATCCACACTTGGCCGTCGTTGATGGCGCGCGTGCGGGTCCGCGATGAACTGGCGGGCATTCCGTGGTTGGTCCCGTACAGCCTACGTGCCTACGCGGGCCTTCAGGTCTTGCTCCACGCCCTCGCGAACGGTGGAAGCGCGGTCGTCAGCACTGGCTCCCCTGGAGAGGCGGCGTCCGTGGCGGCTGAGCACGGTATTACCTACCTCACAGGCACCCCCACCTTCTTCCGCTTTCTGCTGGCGACGGCTCCGAGAGAGGCGATGGACGCGCTCAAGCCCGTGCAGATCACCCTCGGCGGCGAAGCAGTAGATCAGCCTCTTCTCGACCGTCTCACCGCCCGTTTTCCAGGGGCTCGTGTGGGGCATATCTATGCATCGACCGAGCTGGGAGCGTGCTTTAGTGTGCACGACGGCCGCGCCGGCTTTCCCGCAGCTTGGCTAGATGACACCACCCGCGCCATTGGCCTGACGTGTCGAGATGGCGAGCTGTACGTACGCTCGGAGCGCGGCATGCAGGGCTACCTGAGCAACGAGAGCGCTGCGGCGGAAGACGGCTGGTTCGCCACGGGTGACCACCTTGCGATTACCGGCGACCGTGCCGTCTTTGTGGGCCGGGCGAGCGAGCGAATCAACGTTGGCGGGGCCAAGGTGTACCCGGGCGAAGTGGAAGACGTGCTGCGCCAGGTTCCTGGTGTTGTCGCGGTGCGAGTGAGTGGCATCTCAAGCTCGCTCGCGGGTCAGCTCGTTCAGGCGGAGCTGGTGGCCGAATCAGGTGCGGACACACGAGCGCTTCGCCGTACCGTGCTCGGATATGCGCGTGAACACCTGCAACCTCATATGGTCCCGCGGCGACTGGTCTGGGTCGATACCCTCGAGCAGAACGCGTCGGGCAAGCTGAATCGGAGAACGTCATGAGTCGAGTTGTGGTTGTCAGCGGCGGAAGCCGCGGTCTCGGAGAGGCCATCGTTCGGCACTTGCTTAAGCAAGGAGACACCGTCTGCACGTTCAGCCGGAGTCGCACGCCTGCAATGGACGAGCTGGAAGCCGGCGAGAACGGAGAGCGGTTCCTCTTTGAGTCCGTGGACATTGCGGACTCAGACGCCGTTCGTGCCTACGTCAAGCAGGTGGTCAAGCGCTACGGCAAGGTCGATTGCCTGATCAACAACGCGGGTATCGCTCGCGATGGCCTGCTCGCCATGCAGTCAGATGCCGAGATTGACCTACTGCTCGGCGTGAACCTCAAGGGCACGTTGAGCCTGTCCCGTGCGTGCATTCGTCCCATGCTTCGTGCCAAGAAGGGTCGGATTATCCAGATCTCCAGCATCATCGGTCAGCGTGGCTACCGGGGACTCGCCACCTACGCAGCCACGAAAGCGGCGATGGACGGACTGACCCGTTCGCTGGCACGTGAGCTTGGAGAGCGGAACATCACCGTCAACTCGATTGCTCCGGGCTACCTCGACACCGAGATGAGCCACGGCTTGGACGACAACCAGCGCGGCCAGATCATCCGGCGCACGCCGCTAGGCCGGTTGGGTACACCCGCCGATATCGTGGGTCTCATCGACTACTTACTGTCTCCAGCAGCCGACTTTGTCACCGGACAGACCGTCGTTGTCGACGGTGGCATCACGGTCTGACATGGGACTTGTTCAAGGTGTCCTAGACGCCGACACGTTCGACGCTTTCGCGGACTTTGCCGGACAGACTTGGCCTGATCAGCCGACAGACCGCGACTGGCTGCGCTGGCGCTATCTAGATGCACCGGGTCAGGAGATGCGCATTGCTGTGCGTGACGGAGAGGTCGTTGCGTGTCTGGGTCTACGTCGCCGACAGTGGGTCTACGGCACGGAAGTTCGTGAGGCGGGTGAGACCTTTGCGTGGTTCTGTCGTCCAGATCTGCGCATGACGGGCTTGGGAATTCGGCTGATGAAGCGGGCAATGGCCGACGTCATTCCGCTGATTGCGGTGGGTGGCTCCGAAGATACGCAGACCCTGCTTCCGCGGCTTGGCTGGAACAAGACGGGTGAGGCTCCGACCTTCGTATTGCCCTTGCGTGGAGCGGCCATCGCGCGGCCGATTCAGGCGCGGACCGGCGTTCCTCCCATGCTGAGCACGCCGCTGTTCAACGCGGTTGGGCGTCATCTGCTGCGTCGAACGGTGTCGGTGCCAGCAGGCGGGACTGTGGTGCCCATGGCGTCATTGGGCTCCGATGTCGCGGCTCTGTATGGACCGGGGCAAGGCACGGACCTGTGCGCGATTCCCGACCCCGACCAGAGTCGCTGGATGGGCGGGAATCCAGGTCAGGGCACCCATTTTGCGCTGTACTTCCGTGTCCATGGCACCTTGGTGGGCTGTGCCCAGATGCGTGTGTACAACATTCGCGGCGAGAGCAGTGCTGTCATCACCGAGATGTGGTCGCCGCAGTCAGACGCCGCCATCTGGCAGTGGATGGTAGGTACGGTCGTGTCGCATGTCCGCGGCTTTGGCGTGGACACCGTACGTGCGCGTGCGTGCCATGCTCCGCTTCAGGCCGCACTTCGACACTACCGATTTGTCGTGGCCGCTACGCAACCGCTGTGGATCTGGGCCGGTCGCAAACAGACACCGCCCGTTCATCACCCGCATGTGCAGTTCGACCTCGAAGACCACGCGCTGCTTCCTCTGGCGGAGCGGACATGACTGCGGTGACGGTTGTGGTGGGTGCACGCAGCCGTCCAGAGTGGGCCGTTCCTGCCGCACAAGCACTGCTGGATGCTGGCTACCGTGTGTTGTGGTGCGAAGTGCCAGAGGCGCTCCCTCGTTCGTTTGGCGCGGTTGCTGAGGCGTACCTGACCCGCGAAAACGTGGCCTTACCCCCCGCCGGCGTGACGCTGTGCGCGTTGAATCGCACTGTGGGTCCGCTGGTTTGGGGCAGCACGTCGCCGGCTCCGTTGGACAAGACGGTGTTCCGGGTACGGCTGGCCGGGCAGTGTTGGCCGTCGTCTCTTGTGGGCTTGCCGGGCACAGCAGGTCGCTTGCGGAGCTGCCTATTGTCCGTGTCTCAGGGGGAGGCCGGGGTCGAGCGGCAGCATGCGTCGGGCACGGTTCGCGCAGACCCTCGCTCTCCGCTGCGCACACGGGCAGCCGCGGCCAGCAAGGTCGGAGCCCTCTTGGTTCAGGCACTGTCTTCCCCGTCGGAGGATGCGGTTGTGACGCAGCCGCGCTTGCGTACGCCTGGGGCCGTTGCCAGTGTAGGAAAGATTGGCGCGCGCTGGGCACTGGACCGCTGGCGTCTGCGTGGTCACGTGGACCAGTGGCAGATTGGCTTTCGCTTTGGTGAAGACCCGCTCAGCCCAGACGGATTCACCTGGCCCGAACCTCCGTTGGACCGCTTCTGGGCCGACCCTGTGCCGCTGGTTCATGACGGCGCGTACTACGTGTTCTACGAAGAGCTTCTGTACAGCGACTGGATTGGCCGGTTGAATGTGGCCCGTGTCTACCCGGATGGGCGCTTTGAGCCCCTGGGTGTTGTTCTCGAGATGCCCACACACCTGTCCTTCCCCCAGGTCTTTCACGCAGACGGTGAGCTGTGGATGGTGCCGGAGACCTTGGCGCTGGGCGAGATTGCGCTGTACCGCTGCGTCGACTTTCCTCTGCGGTGGGAGCGGCACTGTCGGCTGGCCGAAGGGCGGTGGGTCGATACCGCTGTGTTTGAGACAGACGACGGCTGGGCCATGCTGACGTCGCGAACCGACGGTCCAGCAGAGAGCGGAAATGACAACCTATATGCGGCGACAGCACCGTCACTTCAGGGACCGTGGACCGGCCTAAACCGGCCGGTGTGTGTCGATATCCACGGCGCGCGTATGGGGGGCGCACCAGCACGTGTGGACGGCAAATGGGTTCGGCCTGCGCAAGACTGTGCGGTTCGGTACGGCCACCAGCTTCGCCTGTCCACAGTGCACGCTGTGGGTGCCGACCACCTCGAAGAGACACCGCTAATGACGTGGTCTCCGCAGTCTGGTGAGCGCGCGCGACACAGCTGGGGAGTGGCCGGAGACCTGGTCGTCACCGACCGACAAGTACGCCGGAAGCGCTAGCGCCCGTGGGCCAGGGCTTCGTAGCGGTCGAGCTGAATCGCGGTCTGCCGGTGAAGGTCGAAGCGCTCGAGACCGCTCTTTTGGGCAGCAGTTGCGAGGCGCTTTCGCAGTGGCTTGTCGTTGGCCAGCTGCAACAGCGCTTGTGTGAGCGCCTCTACATCTTCGCTGGGGACCAACAGGCCGGTCTCGCCGTGGGTGATGACCTCGGGAATGCCGCCAACGTTCGAGCCAATGCACGCGAGCTTGGAGCAGGCGGCCTCGGCAAGAGCCAAGCCTAGGCCCTCGTTGCGTGACGGCTGTACGTACAGGTCCGCCGCTCCGAGCAGGTCTGGAACATCGTCGCGGAAGCCGGCCCACAGCATGTCGTCGTCAACGCCGAGCTCGGTGGCCAGGGCGTGAAGCGCATCGGTGCGGTGCTGCTGAAGGTCGCCGCCAATCTGAAGCAAGAACAGCTCGGGTCGCTGTTCCTGGGCTTTGGCGAAGGCACGCAAGAGGATGTCGACCCCTTTGACGTCTCCGTGAAAGGCGGTACAGGCCACGACAATGCGCTTGCTGCCAATGCCCAGTGCTTTGCGAACGGCGGCACGAGTCCGGGCAGCTTTCGGCGGCTCAATCCCCATGTAGTGCAGCACCATTCGCTCGTCTGCCAGGCCGCGGTCGGTGTACGCCCGGCGAGCGGCTAAGGAGACAGCCTCGGTGACGGTTGCCAGCTGAACGCGGGCTTTCGCCAGGGCCTTGGACCGTTTTCGCAGACGCCCGTAGGTCGGGTGTGCGTCGAGAATCTGGTGAATGGTCAGCAGGGACGGGCGACCGGTCAGCCGTGCCGCGAGCAGCCCCGAGGTCATCGCGGGTTGGTAGTGCGCATGAACGACATCTACGCCAAGTTCACGGATGAGCTGGGTGATGTGGACGAGTGTCTTGAGGGGGCGTCCGGCGCTCTTGTAGACATGGGAGACAGCGCCCGCAGCGGCCAAGTCACGCACCACCGCATCGCTCGTTGGAGCGCCTTCCCACAAGATGTGCAGCTGGTGTCCACGCTCACGGGCCTGGCTTGCCAACGCCATGAAAGCACGCTCACCACCGCCATACTTACGGGAGGTCAGTCCGGTCACTTCGAGAAAGGTCAGCCCGGACATGTGGCTCCTAGCGAGCTGTGGAATGGCGGTGTCTTGGGTCGCACGCGAACGCCCACTACCCGCTCACTGCTCGTGTGTCTTGCTGGCGGTTTCCTTCACTTAGGGCGATGATTAGAATCGCTCCGTCGTCTCGGTGGCGTCGGCCCAAAACAAACACGCCCGCCACACCAAGGGTGCAGCGGAGGACTTGGTCTTCATGGACCGGCAGGTATGTCGGAAGCTGTGAGCGGTCGGGCTCTTGGAGAACGCCTCAGATGACGCTGTGAACGGGTTCGTAGGCGTCTGTCGCGTCATCATTTCCTGGTCTGCGCTCATGTTGACCGATTGGTAGGGATGGGCAGGGCCGCTGAAGTCGCTTCGATTCGCCTCGCTTATCCGCGTTGCATGGAACGAATCCGACTCTGCATCCAAACGATTGGTTGAAATTCTAGCGAGGCTAGGTAGAGTTTTCTCCTGTCGCCGGGGAGGGTGCATGCGTGGTCTAGTCTTTATCGTCCTGATGGGGTGCGTTCCGGGTGACGACGTCGCCCTAGGAACCCCTTTCGGTGCCGCAGACCTAGGCCGTTCGGGTCCGTGGGACACGGCGGACAGTGGACTTGAACTCGTCCCAACCGCCGATGACTCTTGCCCGTCTGATCCTGCCAAGATGGAACCCGGCTTCTGCGGCTGCGGTTGGATTGACGTGGATGCGGATGGCGCGAACGGGCCCGACGCCTGCATCCATATGCATGCAGTCGTGGATGTAAATGCCACAGTTGGAGTGGGAGCGAGCATTGCTGCGGGAGCGGTGATTGGCAATGCGGCGATTGGCGCTGGAGCGACCGTCGCGGAGGGAGCCGAGGTGGGCGATGGGTCCAACGTTGGTGCCGATTCCCTCCTGTCGCGCAACGCCACCTTGGGTACGAACTCGGACATTGGACCCGAGACCGTGCTGGGCCGGTCATCCCGAATCGGTCATGATGTGGACGCGAGCGTTGGCTTCTTGACGCTCGGCTACGACTCTGAAATTGGGGACGGCTCCGTGATTACGGGTCGCAATGTGGTGATCGGCAACCGGGTCACCATCGGCGACGATGTCACCCTGCACGAAGGCGTGGTGCTGGCGCGCATGGTTGTGGTGGAGAGCGGGGCCGAGATTGGCGCGTTCACTGTGGTGGGGCCGGACACCCAGATTGGTGCAGCTGCCTCGATTGGCGAGTCTGTGCGAATCCGAAAGCGGACTACGCTTGGCGGAAATACCGTGGTTGGCGACGGCACACGCATCGGCCGCGACGGGGTCATTGAGAGTGACGTCACCCTTCCCGCAGACGCCCGATTGGGCGCTCTGGTCTTTGTTGGTGCCAACAACACGCTGATGGGAGACATCGACTTGCCCCGTCGCGCGCGCATTGAGCCCATCGCCGGTGGCATCGATACGCCTCCAGAGGTCTTCATCACCGGCCCCAACCGTGGCGCCGATGTCTCAGGCGGCACCATTGTGCTGACCGGAACGGCGACCGACGACCGCGGCGTGGCCTCCTTGTCTGTTCGCTTCAACGATGGCGCGGCCCTGATCCTCCCCATCGCAAGCGGCGCATTCTCCGAAACCATCGTGGTGCCGGACAACACGCAGACGATTCGCGTCACCGCAACCGATACAATCGGACAAACCGGCAACGATATTGTGGTCGTCGACGACTGCACCCTGGATGTCATGCCGCCATTTGTGTGGACAGGCAGCGTCTCCGATGATTGGTCGAACGGAAACAACTGGGTGGGCTCGGTCCCCCCAGATGACGAGAGCGATATCTTTGTCTGCGGCGCCGTCGTCCCTCAGCCCGCTCTCTCCAGCAGCCGTGAGGTGCGCGACCTGTCCATGAGTGGAACGGCGACCCTCGACACGAACGGTCGAACGCTGACTGCAAACGGCGATGTGGTGGCCGGCGTCATCAATGGCGGTGGCGTCTTGCTCATGTCCACGGACAACACCACGCTGCGCGGCGTGGTTCCACGTCTAGATGTTCGCGGCGAGATCGATCTGTCTGGCTACACCCTGGCAACGGGCGCTGTGTCGGTCACGAGCAGCCATGAGCTGGACGTCAACAGCCGCACCTTCCATGCAGGGGCCACCTACAACCAAGACACCAACGCGAGCTCGGGCGGTCTGTACGTGGGCAGCGGAGGCGTGGCGATCTTCGAGGGTGAGGCCTCGTTCAACGGAACCCGTGACATGGGCGCCGGCAACATCGGGGACGGTACCCTGCGTTTCCGCGGGGGTCTGACGGTGCAGGACATCTCCACGCGCGTGTTCCGGCCATCCGACACACAGCCCACCATCTTCGAGGGCGCTGGCAATCAGACCATCACCATGCGCAACAGTCGCAGCACGGGAAATCGGCTCGGAGATATCGTGATTGCGGGCCCCGGAAGCGTGTTTGTCGACGCCAGCACCGACCTGTTTGTCGATGGCACCACCAGCATCGCCGACGGTGCCACGCTGAGCGTGCCCAGTGCGGACTTCAACGGCGACATCGTCCTTGTGGGCACCGGTCAGCTCACCGGAAGCGTCGTAGACATGTACGCCAACCTCAGCATGGGGGATGCCTCAACGGTCAACTTGAACACGCTCAATACCCACACCCGGTTGCCCGTCCCACAGGGCACCTTCACGGTCGCGCACGTCGATGTTGTGGACGATGTGTCCCTGGAGGGCGACTGGGACAACACCATCGCCGACCTGCGGGTGTTGTCAGGTGCTTTTCTGCGCACCAACGGCCATGACCTGACGCTGACCGGCAACTACAGCCAAGAGATTGGCGACGGCGCCGAAGGGCTCATCTTGTCGACGGACGACACAGCAACGTTCAACGGAGATGCGTACTTTGGCGGCACGCGGTTCATGAATGCGAGCAATCTGGCCAGCGGCACCCTGCGGTTCCGCGGCGACCTGTTGGTGCAAGATATTGCAATTACCCTGTTCCTTCCATCGGAAACGCGGCCAGCCTACTTTGATGGCCCCGGGGATCAAACCCTCACGATGCGTGGCTCCAGCAGCACGCTGTCGCGCCTAGGGCCGGTCATCATTGGCGGTTCCGGGACGGTGTCCGTGGACGCCAGCACGGACCTGTACATCGGGGGAGAGACCACGATTGAGGACGGCGCTCGGTTCAGTGCACCCAGCGCCGAGATCCATGGCGATATCTCGATTCTTGGCACGGGCGAGCTCGCCGGAAGTGTGGTCGACATGCATGCAGGGTTAAGCATGGATGGCACCGCCACGGTGAACCTGAACACCCTGCGAACACACAATCGCTTGCCGTTCCCGGCAGGAACGTTCGCAGTGGGCACCGTCGATGTGGTGGGGGATGCCTTCCTGCAGAGCGACTGGGACTACGCCATTCCCGAGCTGCGCGTTCGGCCGGGCGCTACTCTGCAGACCGACGGCCACGACTTCACGCTCAGCGGCAACTACAGCCAAGAGATTGGCGGGGGGTTGCAGGGCCTCCGCATGACCGCCGGCGATGTCGCCACCTTCAATGGGGACGCCAGCTTTAGCGGCACGCAGTTCATGTCCGGGAGCAATCTGACCGACGGTACGCTTCGCTTCCGCGGCGACCTGTTCGTGCAGGACATTTCCATCAACGTGTTCCACCCGAGCAACAGCACGGTGGTGGTCGACGGCGCGGGCAACCAAACGCTCAACTTGGGTCGGGGTCTCAGCACGTTGGTCACCTTTGGATCCGTCTTTGTTGGCGGGTCGGGGACCAAGACCTTTGTCACCGCAGGAACGCAGGACATTGTGATGGCCGCACTCACCGTGGACAGTGGTCTGACGCTCGATCGAGACACCACCGTGCTTGGCGACCTGCTGGTTGCCAACACCGGCACCCTCGTCTTCGGAGCCAACGCGTTCAGCGTGAACGGCACCTGCACTGTCAACGGCACCGCACCCCCCACGACCTGCAACTAGCCCGTAGTTTAGCTAGTCGTACGACCCGTCTTCGCTCTACACTTCCGTCCAAATCGCCCGGCCCCTTGCATCAAGGAACTTCATGCGCACCCTCTCTTTTCTGTCCGTTCTGGCTCTCGTTGGCTGCAAGAGCGACGTCAACATTCGTGAGAACGAACGAGATCTTGAAGATCCCGAGATCACCATCTTGTACCCAACCGCGAACACCGAGGTCGCAGCCAACACGCCGTTCACCCTGGTGGCCCTTGCCCTTGACGAATACACGGTCAGCGAAGACCTCACCGTCGTATGGATCTCGGACCGAGACGGGTTGATTGAGGGTGTGTGGTCATGGGACGGAGCCGAGGTGTCGCTGGAGATGGACATCGGTCTGTCGTCTGGCCAGCACTCCCTCACCGCGAACGTAGCAGATGAGGATGGTGGTGAAGGCCAGGACACCGTTGTCATCAACGCTATCCCCAACGACGCTCCCATCGTTGCGTTCACCGCACCTGCCACCATCGACCCAGCCGTCTTTCGCACCGAAGACAGCTACCGCATGACGCTCATCGCCACGGATGACCTTGACTCACCCGTTGACTTGGACGTGGAGTGGTCGGGCACGTTGGCAACTGCGTTCACATTGCCCCCACAGTTCAACCCGGACGGCACGCTTGGCGTCACCCTGTCCGAGCTCGATGCCGGTACGTACACCGTGGGCGTCACCGTACGTGACCGCTTCGGGGCAGAGGGCTTTGCCGAGGCCTTCCTCACCGTCGTCGTCGACTCAGACAATGACGGCGTGGTCGAAGAAGACGACTGCGACGACAACGACCCCAACAGCTTTCCCGGTGCCGAAGACATCTGCGACGGGATCGACAACGACTGCGACGGCATCATCGACAACGATGCTCCCGAGTGGTTCGCGGACACCGATGATGACGGCTTTGGCGCCGGAGACGCCGTGGCCGCGTGCGAAATGCCAGACGGCCATGTGGCCGATGCAACCGACTGCGACGACACCAACGTGGCCGTGTTCCCCGGTGCAGACGAGCTGTGCAACGGCATCGACGACGACTGCAACACACTCATCGACGATGACCCCATCGATGCCACGCTCTGGTACGTTGACGGTGATGCGGATGACTTTGGAGACCCAGGAACCGTGGTCGAAGCGTGCGATGCGCCAGGCGGCAACTACATCGACATGGCCGGCGACTGCCTCGACTCCGAGAACACCGTCTACCCAGGCGCTGACGAGCTCTGCGACGGTCTCGACAACGACTGTGACACCTTGGTCGATGAAGAGCCTCCCACTTGGTACGACGACAGCGATGGCGACTTGTTCGGCGACTTCTCGACCGCCGCCGTGCAGTGTGACCCGCCGACCGAGAGCAGTGTGCAGGTGCCCGATGACTGCGACGACACCAACTTGGCTGTATTCCCTGGTGCGGACGAGCTGTGCAACGGCATCGACGATGACTGCAACGACCTGATCGACGACGACCCTATCGATGCCACGCCCTGGTACGTCGATAGCGACGCCGACGACTTCGGAGACCCGGCAACGTTGGTCGAAGCCTGTGATGCACCCGGAGACAACTACATTGACATGGCTGGCGACTGTCTCGACTCGGAGAACACCGTCTACCCAGGCGCTGACGAGATCTGCGATGGCCTCGACAACGACTGCGATGAGCTCGTCGATGAAGAGCCTCCCGAGTGGTTCGCCGACACCGATGATGACGGCTTTGGCGCCGGAGACCCGCTGGCCTCGTGCGACGTGCCAGACGGTCATGTCGCCGATGCAACCGACTGCGACGACACCAACGTGGCCGTGTTCCCCGGTGCAAACGAGCTGTGCAACGGCATCGACGATGACTGCAACGAACTGATCGACGACGCCCCCATCGATGCCACCCTCTGGTACGTCGATGGCGACGCGGATGACTTCGGGGACCCCGCAACCCTGGTCGAAGCGTGTGATGCACCTGGCGGCAACTACATCGACATGGCCGGCGACTGCCTCGACTCCGAGAACACCGTCTACCCAGGCGCGGACGAGATCTGCGATGGCCTCGACAACGACTGCGATGAGCTCGTTGATGAAGAGCCTCCCACTTGGTACGCCGACAACGACGGCGACTTGTTCGGCGACTTCACGACCGCCGCCGTGCAGTGTGACCCGCCAACCGAGAACAGTGTCCAGGTGCCCGATGACTGTGACGACACCCTGTCGACGGTCAACCCCGACGCGACCGACATCTGCAATGGTATCGACGACGACTGCAACGGCTTTGTCGACGACGACCTGGACGAAGGTTTTGAGTGGTTTGTTGACCTCGACGGAGACGGCTTCGGCGACCCAGAAGAGCTGATCATCGCCTGCGACGCACCCGATGGAACGGTCGACCGTCCCTTCGACTGCGACGACAGCGACCCGGCCCGCAACCCCACGGCACCCGAGCTGTGCAATGGATTGGATGACGACTGTGACGGCGAGCCCGAGGTGGCGCTGTGGGTAGGGGAGGGTCATCCTTACGACATCCCCAGTGCGGCTGTGACGGCTGCCCGATTTGGTGACCTCATCTGCGTGGACGAAGGCATCTACGACAGCGTCATCGACTTCCGTGGCAAGAGCCTGCGCATGCAGGGTGTCGACCGCGACTCCGTGATTGTCCAGAGCGCCGTAGGCCCGCGGTTCGTGGACGGCGAGAACTCCAGCTCACTGCTCGCCTACATGACCATTCGGGGCATGGCTGGGCAGAACTCCGCTGACAAGGGCATCCTGTACATCTCCGGCGCAAGTCCGGTCATTCGCGACGTCCGCTTCACAGACTTCTCTGTATCCAGCAACGACCACTTCTCGGGAGCGCGCATCTCGCGCAGCGGCACGGTGATGGAAGATGTTGTGTTCGACAACATCTCCGCCACACGTATTGGTAGTGAGGCTCGGACCATGACCGCCGGTATCTCGGCGTCAAGCTGGACCGGCTCGGCGCATGGCTTGACCATCGAGCGCGTCACCGCCGAGCCTGGCGTTGACCTGAGCACGGGATTGGGGACGGCGATGCGACTCAACGGGTGCGACGTGCTCCTCGAAGACGTGACGTTGCTCGACAATATCGGCAACGCGAGCTCGGGGTCGTCTGGGACCATCTACATTGACGGCGGCTCGGATGTGGAGTTCATTCGCCTGACTGCCATTGGAAATATCGGCAATGATGGCGACGGCGGAGTTCTCGGAATTCGGAACAGCCGTGTCACCATTGATGGGGGCCGGCTTGCGGACAATGAGACGAACGGTGTCGCTGCCCGAGGCGGTGCCATTTCCATCAACTCGAGCACGCTCATTGTGAACAATGTGGACTTTGTGAGCAACCGTGTTGTGGGTACGGAACGCTCGGAATGCGGTGGTGGTGCGATTGGCGTTCGCGACGCCAACGAGAGCTTCGTGTCGGTGCGAAACTCGAGCTTCTACGACAACTTCGCTATCTGTGGGTCGGACGAGAGTGGCGGGGCACTGTGGAGTCCCACATCTTGGACGGTCGAGCTGAGCTACACCAACAGCTTTGGGAACGGTTCCCAGACGTACGCCAACGTGTCGTCTGGCAGTTTCGGCGCCGGCATGACGTCGGCCGATCCCGGCTATCGCAACGTGTTCAGCTCGAATAGCCGCATCTGGGACTTTGGTCTGGTGAGCAGTTCGCCTCTAATCGACGCTGGCGACCCTGCTGTGACCGACGTGGATGGGTCGCGTTCGAACGTGGGTAGCTCGGGTGGTCCGTACGGCGTGTGGCCCACGGACTGATGGAAACGGCGTCGAATGCGGCGTCGCGACCTGACGGAAGGGGCCTCAAACGAATGCGCCCGCCACACCTAGGGTGTAGCGGGCGCTGTCTTTCCTACAACCCGTGATCTACTGGGTCTTGTCGGCGTCTTCTTGTGCGACGCGAGCGATAAAGTCGGCCAGAGGCATGGCACCCTGGTCGCCTTCTTTGCGCTTGCGAACGCCAACAGTACCGTTCTCGGCTTCACGTCCACCAACCACTACTGAGTAGGGAACCTTGTCCATCTCGGCGCGGCGGATGCGGTAGCCGAGCTTTTCGCTGTCGTCGTCTACTTCTGCGCGAAGTCCGGCTGCGGTGAGAGCGGCCCTCACTTCGTTGGCGTAGTCGGTGAACTTCTCCGACAGGGGAAGAACGCGGACCTGCTGTGGTGCGAGCCACACGGGGAAGTTGCCGGCGTAGTGCTCAATCAAGATACCGAAGAACCGCTCGATAGAGCCGAGCAGTGCGCGGTGAATCATGATGGGACGGTGGCTGTCGTTGTCGGCACCGGTGTAGCCAAGGTCGAAGCGCTCGGGCAGGTTGAAGTCAAGCTGTACGGTGGTCAGCTGCCAGACGCGTTCGATGGCATCGACCACCTTCACGTCAATCTTCGGACCGTAGAAGGCGGCTTCACCGGTCACGCGCTTGTAGGGAATGCCTCGGTCGTCCAGAACCTTGGCCAAGGTGGTCTCGGCGAGGTCCCAGATTTCGTCCGAACCGAGGTACTTTTCGCGGTCAGCTTCGTCACGGACGGAGAGCTCGACCTGGTAGTCGGGGAATCCGAAGGTCCGGTACATGAGCTGGGCGACGTCGAGGCAAGCCCCGAGCTCCGCTTCAAGCTGGTCCTGGGTACAGAAGACGTGCGCGTCATCCTGGGTAAACCCGCGAACACGCATCAGGCCGTGCAGGGCGCCACTGCGCTCGTAGCGGTAGACCGTTCCGAGCTCACAGTAACGAACCGGAAGCTCACGGTAGCTGCGGCGACGGCTGTCGAAGGCGCCGATGTGGAACGGGCAGTTCATGGGCTTGAGCTGGTACAAGTCTTCTTCGACTTCCATGGGGTTGTACATGGAGTCCGAGTAGTGGCTGGTGTGCCCGGACTTGTCCCACATGCTGCGACGCGCGATGTGCGGGGAGAAGATGAAGCTGTAGCCAGCTTCAATGTGGGCCTTGCGCCAGAAGTCTTCGATCATGGTGCGAATGAAGGCGCCGTTCGGCATCCACAGGACCAGGCCGCCGCCGTAGTCGCTGTCGATCTTGAACAGCTCCATCTCTTTGCCAATGACGCGATGGTCACGCTTCTTGGCTTCTTCGAGCTGCTCCAGGTGGGCTTCGAGCTCGTCCTTGGTCAGGTACGCCACGCCGTAGACGCGAGTGAGCATCTCGCGCTTTTCGTCGCCCCAGAGGTAGGCACCAGCGACCTTGGTCAGCTTGTAGTGCTTGATCTTCTTGCTGTACTTGACGTGTGGACCCTGGCACATGTCCGTGAAGTCGCCATGGGTGTAGAAGCGGTACGAAGGCACGTCCAACTTCTCAATCAGCTCAACCTTGTACGGCTGGCCGGTCTCGTTGGCCCACGCAATGGCCTCTTCCTTAGTCTTGTCGGACCAGCGGAACCCATGGTTTCCCTTGGCGATGGCCTTCATCTCGGCTTCAATGCGCTCGAGGTCATCTTCGCCAAGGTCGCCAGCAACGGCCATGTCGTAGTAAAAGCCGTGGTCGATGTGTGGACCATTGGCGAACTTGGTGCCGGGGTATAGCGACTCAATGGCGCTGGCCAGCAGGTGGGCGGCGCTGTGTCGCAAGGTCTCCACATCTGAGAGTTGTGGGGTCTCAAATACGTAGTCAGCTTCTTCGCTCATGACGTCTCCGGGAGTCGCCGCGCTCCGACGAGAAGCGGGGGACAGATGTTGCGCGGTGTTGCGCGGTGGCCGTCTAACTCATCCGAGCGAAGATGCTTCTGGGTTGGGGTGCCTGGGCTCTAGCGCTCTGTCGTGTTTGCACGAAGCCATGTCGTCAGCTGGTCTTTGCTACACTCGCCCGCAGCGAGCGCCGCTACGAGTACGTAGAACTCACCTTCTGTCGCGGTCATGCGGAAGCCGTTGAGGCCTAGGAAGACACCCATGGCTACACCCGCTGTTCGTTTGTTCCCGTCCAGAAAGGGATGGTTCTTCACAAGGTGGAACCCGTAGGCCGCCGCAGCCTCCCAGACGGTTGGATGCAGCAGCTCTCCGCCGAACGTCGCGCTAGGTTGTGCCAAAGCCGAGTCGAGCAAGCCATGGTCTCGAATCCCATCCGTGCCACCAAACAGATCGATGAGCTTGCTGTGGGTGTTGAGGATGAATGCGCTTTCGAGGAACTTCACTGCGCTAGCTTCGTCAACGCATTGGCGTATTGGGCAATGAAGTCGTCTGCGAGGGCGACACACTCATCAAAGTTCGTGTCCACCTTGGACACCGTCACCCGGCCGTCCTCCACATGCAGAATGACCTCATCATCTCGGGACATGCCTGCCTTCGTCAGCACGTCCGCCGGAAGCACGAGGCCGGTGCTGTTGCCGATTCGCTGTAGCTTCTTCTTGATGATGGTCATACATCCTCCAGTTATACATGCTGTATAACCGTGAATCTGAGCCCCCTCCAACTGGGGTCGGATTTGTCGACACCGTCCTCATGGCACAGCCATTGGCTCCAACTGGTAAGGCCCCCGTCGTCGTCGAGGTCCGCTAAGTCGTCTACGCGCTTTATGTCTGCGTCTTTGTCCAACCCCTAGTGGTTGGGTCTGAACCAGAAGCGATGGTTCAGGTCGTAGCTCGACGAGTGCTGGGGCCCGTTGCAGATGTAGATGTACGTATCGGTGTTGTGCAGGCCTGAGTAGAAGTGATGCCAGCCGGTGTTGTCGTCGAGGCCCATGTCGATCGAGCAGCCGCTGCCGCCTGCGGGATTCGACGACCCACCAATCGGGGTGTCACAGTTGATACCGCGTGAGGTGCTGCCCGAGGTGCCGCAGCTGAAGCGCCCCTGCCAGGCCTGAGCATGGTCTGCAGCACGGTAGGAGGTCAGCACGGTTGTGGTCAACGACTCCGGCACCAACGCCGAGTACGTCCAGGTCGCCGTGTAGTTGGACAGCACGATGTACTCGTAGTTTCCGGTCGAGTATCGCGAGTTGTAGTTGGACTGGTCGGCCATCACGTCCATGTTGTTGGACGGGCCGATGATCTGGTTGATCACGGTATCCGCGAGCTTGTACCCGTTGCCTTTGTGAGCCAGGGCATCCGAGATGGACCCGACTGCACCCGCGTTTCCAAAAGCGCTTCCTTGGTACCAGGCCTTGAGGCCCAGGGTCCAGCCGCCCCCTTGACGGGTCATTTCGCACTCTACTTGGACGGTGGAGCCGTTCTGCGCGGGGTCAATGATGTAGCGACCATTGCCGGTGTCCCCCTCGTAGATGTGACCATCAACGGGGTAGCGGTAGGTGTAGCAGGAGCTGGCATAGGTGCCGTCTTCCCAGGCCTTCACGCCGGCGGTGTCCAGGATGCCTGATGCGGCATTGTCGAACTCCTCGCCAGCCGCAATGACGGTGTCATCGGGTACGTCGCTGTTCGCGGTGACCTGAGCTCCGGCAGCGATTCGGACGTTGGCGCCGATGGTCGCGCCGTTCCCGATCTGTGCGTCACGGCCGATTCGCACGTTGCCCAGAACGGTGACGTTGTTGCCCAAGGTGGTGCGCTTGCGGATTCGTGCCGTGGCGGCAATGTCAGCGCCGGAGCCGATTTGTGCGTCTGGCCCAATGATGCCGCCAATGTTGGCAGTCGAGCCGGAGTCGAGGATGGTCACGCCGCGAGCAATGACGGCTCCGGCCTCGATGGTGGTGTTGTCGCCAATGTCGACGAGCGCACCTACGACGGCTCCAGCGCCCAAGACGACGTCATCGCCGAGGGTGTTGGCGTAGCCAATGGAGACGTTGTTTCCGGTCTCAACGCGTGCGCCGATGTCCACGGACCGGCCAATGGCGTTGTCTTGTCCAATGATGTGGTCTGCACCAATCGTTGTGGAGCGTCCAATGGTGGTGTTTGCCTGCACGCTGAGGGTGCCGGGTGCGGAAACGCGCCCGGTGATGGTGGTTCGTGGACCCACGAACACACTCGATGCAATGGTGGTGTCTGTACCGACGGATGCGTAGGCACCGACCACACTATTGGCGGCGATAACCACGCCGGAATCGAGAGTCGCGGTTGTTGCGACGCAAGCCGTGTTTGCATCATAGTAGCTGTCGACACACCCGTCACCGTCGCTGTCAGCAGCGAGAGCGGTGGGCAGGAGCAGAGACAGAACGAGCGTGATCATGATGTTTCCCCAGGACGATGCAGAGCCCTGGGGTAGGCGGATTGGGCTAGAAACGCAAGCCATTGTAGTGTTGAAGCGAGGCTACAACGCTAACTTTAAGCAGTCGATTGGCCCCATCATCACAGTGTGCAGGATGTGGAGTGACGTCTCGCCACTCCAGCGGTTCTACACAGCCAGCAATCCCTCGGGTCAGCGCACCCAGATGGCGTAGCTGCCGTTGTTCTGCTGGGCGTTGGTGCCCATGCGGCCACACTCGAGGGTGAAGCCGTTGCTCCAGCCGTCGCCCGACAAGCCCGAAGAGCCGAAGGCGAGCGACACGATGCTGTCGCCGTAGTCGCTGCTGTTCGGGTTCGACAGGTGGTTGGTGTAGCAGAAGCCGAACTGCGAGGTGCCGTTGCCCGAGTTGGTGACGTCGCACAAGAAGTGGCCGCTGTTGACGGTGTTCAGCTCGTTGTCGTGCCACACGGTGGACAAGCCGAAGGAGTTGAGGGTGGGCTCCACGGTGTACGAGCGACCATTCGGGGCGGCGCCGAGCAGCAGCGAGTTGCCGTTGGTCGTGGTGTAGTCGTTGACGGTGACGAAGTGCTGCCAGGTCTCGGCGTTGTCGCTCTGGCTGCAGGTCATGCGAACATCGGTCCAGCGCCCGTCGAACAGGCTGATGTCTAGGCCGCCTTGGTCGACTCCCCAGACCAGGCCGTTCGACCCGTCGCTAACGCTCTCGGTGAGGGCATCGTAGGTCCATGTGGCATCGGTGAAGCGAGTGTGTCCGAACAGGTCGAAGAAGTCGCGGCGCTGGAAGCCGGCGGTCTCGCCATAGACTTGGTTGTTGCCGCCGAGGTCGTCGACGAGCATGACCATGGTCCAGCCTCCGCCGTCTGTCTCGAGGTCACAGGTGACGTCGATGGGCTCCATGGGGCCGTCGAGGTCGGGGTCGATCAGGTAGGCTCCAGAGGGCGCGTTGGGGTCGCTCTCGCGAATGGCCATGCAGGTGTCGCCGTCTGCACACAGACCGTTCTCTGCGGGGAACTCGGGGTCGTCGTCATTACAGTCCGACCCGCCGCATGCGGCGTCAGACAGGCCGTCTTCGTCGTTGTCGTTGGAGACCAGGCCGTCGCAGTTGCGGTCGATGTCGTCGCACAGGTCCAGCGCGCCGGGATTGAACTGCGCGTCTAGGTCGTCGCAGTCTCCACCTTGGTCTACATACAGAGACGACGGGGCTTCGCAGGCGCTCTCCACGGCGTTGTCGTTGCCGAATCCGTCGCCGTCTGCATCAACGAACCAGTCGATGTCGAGGCCTTCGTCGATTCCGCGGTTGCAGTTGTTGTCTTGGCCGTCGCACACTTCGTCAGCGTTCGGATAGGTTGTAGCGTCGCTGTCGTCGCAGTCTCCGTCCGCTTCGGCCCAGCCGTCCGGCACGCTACAGGCGGTGGTGGTGAAGTTGGTGGTGCCGAAGCCGTCACCGTCGCTGTCTGCGTAGTAGGTGAACAGCAGGTCGTTATCGACGATGCCGTCGCAGTCGTTGTCCAAGCTGTCACACACTTCGGTGTTGTTGGGGAAGGCGGTCGCAGCGTCGTCGTCGCAGTCGCCGCTCTGCTGTGCGAAGCCATCGGGCACCTCACAAGCGACAGTGGAGACGTCCGAGCCGTAGCCGTCGCCGTCGTTGTCGGACCAGAACATCTGGGTCAGGCCTTCATCGACCGTTCCGTCGCAGTTGTTGTCCAGGGAGTCGCAGACTTCTTCTCCGCCTGGGAAGGCGTTCGCGGCGTCGTCATCGCAGTCACCGGTTTGCTGGGCGAAGCCTTCAGGCAAGAAGCAGGCGACGGTGGAGACGTCCGAGCCGAAGCCGTCGCCGTCGTTGTCGGACCAGAACACTTGGGTCAGGCCTTCATCGACCGTTCCGTCGCAGTTGTTGTCTAGGGAGTCGCAGACTTCGTCGCCGCCTGGGAAGGCCAGTGCGGAGGAATCGTTGCAGTCTCCGCCTGTCTCGCTGAAGCCGTCTGGCAGGTCGCAGGCCTCGGTAGTCACTTGGCTACCGAATCCGTCGGCATCGCCGTCTGCGTAGAAGGTGGAGGTCAGGCCTTCGTCGACCGTTCCGTCGCAGTTGTTGTCCAAGGTGTCGCACACCTCGGTGCCGCCGGGCAGGGCGAGGGCTGAGTTGTCGTTGCAGTCCCCATCCAGTGCGGTGAATCCAGCCGGTGCCTCACAGGCTTCCACACTGACGGTGCCGCCGTAGCCGTCATTGTCGCCGTCTGCGTAGAAGGTGGAGGTCAGGCCTTCGTCGACTGCGCCGTCACAGTTGTTGTCGACGTCGTCGCACACTTCGGTGGCGTTCGGGAGCACGTTCAGGTCGTTGTCATTGCAGTCGCCGGTGACGCTGACGAAGCCTTCCGGGGGTTCGCAGGCGTCTAGGGCGACGCCGATGGCGCCAATGCCGTCGCCGTCGGAGTCTGGGAACCACGGTGCGGTGCCGTCGTCTTGCACAATGCCGTCGCAGTCATTGTCGCGGTTGTCGCAGATCTCAGGAGCACCTGGGTAGATGGTGAGGTCTTGATCGTTGCAGTCGCCGTTTTCGGTGACGAAGCCTTCGGGTGCGTCGCACACAAGCTCCGCGCCCCGGTCAATGCCGAAGCCGTCGCCGTCGTCATCTGGGTAGTAGGTCAGGGCATCTTGAGCGTCGTCGTCAATGTTGCCTGAGCAGTTGTTGTCGATGCCATCGCACAACTCGACGGCACCGGGGAAGACGGCAGCGTCTTCATCATTGCAGTCTTCGTTGATGCCGAAACCGTCCCCGTCGACGTCATCGGTGAACTCAAGTGGTGCCTTCCGGCACGCCAAAGCAAACACCACAATCCAAGCTACGCGCATTCCGTCCCCCGACGTTGTTGCGGCCAGTGTAAACGGTTGTTGGGGGGAACGACGACACCAATCCCGCGTGTTGGCTGACGGCCGGCCTCACTTCCGCTACGGTCGGGCATCTCTGGAGAGTGCATGCGCACCGTATTGTTGGCCGCTTTGATCATCCCCGTGTGTGCCCAGGCACAGTCCGTCACCGAGATGACGCCGAATCGCGCGTACCGTGGCGCGTTGCCTGCTTCGAATGCCATCTGGACAAGCTACCGCTTGGTTGTTGGTCCAGGGGTAGGCGAGCTGGAGCTGGACCTGGACGCAACGGGAGACGCGGATCTGTACGTTCGACGCGGCCAAACGATGGGTGGTAACTGGCGGCAGTCGGCAGACCTGACGAGTAATGGCGACGGCGGCCGAGAGAGCATTCGTCTGACGACTGCCGACGGTTTGTGCGCCTGCACCTACTACATTGACGTGGTTCATGGTGGTGGCGTGTTGGGTGACCGACTCAAGTACACCCTGCGCAGCCGCACCTCTGAGGGAATGTCACCGCCGGCTGTGGCGGGAACACCGACGGATGTCGAGTCCACCTTTAGTGACGACTTCCGCACGAATCTGCCGTTCGGAACCGAAGGGCTGAACTACCGAACCTATGTGATTGATGTGGACCGGGATGTCGAGCAGCTAGAGCTTCAGCTGCGCGGCGCAGGGGGCGATCTGGACTTGTACGCCCGGCATGGCGCGCCGATGCCCGACTGGAGCAGCGCCCACCACATGGCCAACAGCACCGCCAACGACGAGACGTTGGTCATCTCGCGTGACGGCGCCCCACAGCTACGCACCGGCCAGTACTTCGTAGACGTCGCCAATCCGGATGGATGGTCCGGAAACGCGCAGCTCATCGGGCGAATGACCCGCGGGTACAGCGGTCCCGAAGCGACCGGTCGTCTGCCGGAGCCGTCTCGCTTGGACGACGTGTCGGGCGAAATTCGTGAGAACAGTGAGTGGACGGTTTCTTTGGACGAGGGCCCTCGCTACCGTACATACGTGATTGAGGTACCTGCCGGTCGCAAGAGCATCATGGTTCGCGCCACTGGGGCCAACGGTGACATTGACCTGTACCTGCGCCACAACGCATCCATGGAAGACTACGCCGAGGAGCCGGACCACGCAGCGAACAGTGTTCGAGCAGACGAGCAGCTGTACGTCGACAGTCGCTCCTCTCCGGCCCTGCGCCCCGGACGGTACTACTTCGACATTGCTCGGACCTCGGCGGATATCGAGTACGGGCCGATTCAGATCGAAGTGGAGTTCGACGGTCCGAAGCCAGAGCCCCTGCCAGCAACCAGCGGACCCCTACGTGAGCTGGAGATTGGCGAGCGGGTGAGCGTGGACTTGTACGACACCGGTGACCGAGGAGCGCGGTTCCGCTTCGAGGTGCCGAACAGTGCGCAGACCTTGGACGTGCGGGTGCTTGGAGCCAGCCGAGACGTCGACCTGTTCTTGCGCAAAGACACCGTGATTACCAGCCATACAGATGAGACTGGCTACGATATTCAGAGTGTCACTACTCGCCTGAATGAGCGTATTGAGCTGGCTCGAAACTCCACTCCTGCTCTCACCCCGGGCGTTTGGTACTTGGACGTGGCCAGTCTGGTCGGCAGTGACGAGCGCATTGCCTTTGACTTGGTCGTTGCGGTAGACGGAGAAGTGGAAGGCGACCGCATCGACTTCCCGCCGTACTTCCGCAATGCCGACCTGACGCCTCTAGAACGGTCTGGACAGGCCATTGTTCAGGTGTCCTCAGAGAGCGGTAGTGGCAGCGGAACCATGCTGTCTGCTGACGGCTACTTGATGACCAACCATCATGTTGTTGAAGACGAGGGTGTGGTCCAAGAAGACGACATCTTCATCAGCTTCATCACCGACTTTGATGAGCCACCGCAGCAGATCTTCGTGGCGGAGGTCGTTGAGTATGACGCAGAGCTGGACCTAGCGCTGCTCAAGATTACCCGTGACATCTACGACCGTCCGCTACCTGCCAACCTGCACTTGCCGTACATGGAGCTTGGCGACCCGAATGCCATGCGACACGGTGACCTGCTGTACATCGCCGGCTACCCGAGCGTAGGTGGTTTTGAGAGTCGCAGCAGCCTGTCGGTCACCCGCGGCATCGTCAGCGGCTTCATCAATGATGTCGACGGTGAGCGGGAGTGGATCAAGACGGACGCCCGCATCAATGCCGGCAACTCCGGTGGCACCGCGATGGATCTGAACTTTCTGTACGTGGGCGTTCCGAGTCGCGAACGTATCGCTGAAGATGACGAGCTTGGCTACAGCCGTCCGGTCAACACGATTCCCGACGAATGGAAAGCCCTCTTCCAAACAGGCCAATAGCGAAGACAACGAGCCAGGACCACAGGGGAGGGGGGCTGCTGGTCTGACAACCGCAGCCATCGAGCTCATTGCTCGGGTCACAGTCTTGGTCTACGCCGTCGCCACTTGGGTCGGCCATTCCCGGTCCAATGCTGGGATTGCTGTCGTCGCAGTCTCCACCGCCGCAGACCACGGCTAGGGCGCCGTCGCCGTCTACGTCACACAAGTCCAGACCGTCGCAGTCTTGGTCTACGCCGTCGTAGGCAACTTCGTTGGCGCCTGGGAAGGCCGCGGGGTCTAGGTCGTCGCAGTCCGCCCCGACATTCGGGCAGCCAATACCAACGCCGAAGCCGTCCATGTCTGCGTCGTCGCACACATCGCAGGCGTCGCCTATGCCGTCGTCGTCGGTGTCGGCCTGTTCGGGGTTTTGAACATTCGGGCAGTTGTCAGCCGTTGGCACGTCACAGCCCGCTTGAGCGTCGTCTCCAACGCCGTCATTGTCTCGGTCGTTGCACACGTCGCAGGCGTCTCCGAGACCGTCATCGTCGGCGTCTTCCTGACCACGATTGGGGATGTCTGGGCAGTTGTCGACGGCATCGACAGCGCAGGTCGCACCCACTGAGACACCGTCATCGTCGTCATCGATGCACGGGTCGCAGGCATCTCCGAGTCCGTCGTTGTCGTCGTCTACCTGGTCTTCGTTCACAACATCCGGGCAGTTGTCGACCTGTGGTCCAGTACAGTCGCTGCGTGTGCCGCCTTCGTCTCCCCATCCGTCACCATCGGCGTCGTCACAGGTGTCGCAGGCATCGCCTAGGCCGTCGGCGTCTTGGTCTTCTTGGCCGTTGTTCGCAGTGTCCGGGCAGTTGTCGACGGCATCGCCTGCGGTACACGATGAGCGGTCGGTGTCCGCGTTGCCGTAGCCATCAACGTCGGGGTCTTCGCAGGTGTCACACACGGGCCCGAGTCCGTCGTCATCAATGTCTGTGCACAGCGCAGCACCCGTCAGCGTACATCCGTCGTAAAACCCGTCGCAGTCGCAGTCGGGTGTGCCGGGAGCCGCCGGTTGGCAGCGGTCTAGCAGTGCGTCTGCATCGCAGTCATCGTTGAGGGCGCAGCGCGAGGTAATGGCATGGACAATGCCCTGAATGACGGAGGTCGCGTTGGTTGCCACCTCTGTCTGTCCACCGGTGCCTGTAGCGACTTGGCCAGCGCTGGCTTGTGTTGAAGCGGTCGCGAGAACCACGGGGTGGATAGCCGAGTTGACCCCTACGTTTGCGCTGATGGCAAGGTCCAGTGCGGACTGGGTCAGCGTGGAGGAGCCGCCGCAGACCGGTGGGCCGTCAACGATTGGGACCACTACACGCCGACGGATCAGGCCGCCGGACCACAGGCGATCTGCGACGGTGGCGGTGCCTCGGCCCCAGTCGCCGTTGACCGTCTCGGGAGAGCACGCATCCAGTGTGCCGAGGGCGGAGTCTGCGCCAGCAGGCAGGTTGCTGCCGAAGGTGTCTCGGATGGAGGTGGCGCAGGAGACATCCGAGTCGCCGATACTCCATGTGCTGATCCCTGCGACCATGCCGCGGGCTTGTAGGGTGTCCTGGATGCCTGGAATGGCTTGGCAGACGGCCTCAGCGAGTACGGGGTCGGCGGGCAAGAGGACAGCGACGTCCATGTCCAAGCACACCGGGCAGGCGTCTAGCTGCCCGTCATCGTCGCAGTCGTTGGTGCCATCTAGCGATGTGCACACGTCCAGAACGCCGTCGCTATCGCAATCAGCGCTTGGGTTCAGCGCGATGTCGCAGGCGTCTGCGGTGCCGTTGTTGTCGCAGTCGAGGGTTGTGTCTTGTGTGGCACAGCGGCCGTAGAGCTGGATGGCGTCGTCTACAGTAACGGCCAGTAAAACGCCGTCATCGGACAGATCGAGATTGGCTCTTCGGCTCGATTCATAGGGGTTGCCGAGATCGATCTCGGTGTTCACTGGGCCAGCCGAGCCGTCGACCGACAAGACCACGCCAGCATCGGCCTCAGCGACGAGCCAGCACTCTGCGATGGGGTCCCAGTCGATACCGGTCGGGTCAGCCATAGGCAGAGTCGTCATGCGCTGGTCGAGCTGTCCCGTGGAGCTGACCTGGTACAGGCGCCCGGCAGACGACTCACGGCTGTCCACCAGCATCATCTCGCTGTCGGACAGGGCCACATCGACAGGGTCTCGAAGCGTGCCGTCGTCGGGTAGCACCAGACGGGCAGGTTGGTCAGGCTCTACCGTTGAGAACCCCCACAGCGCGTCTTCACCTCCGGCGCCTCGATCTACGACAACGCCTTCGCCGGCTGCCAGCAGCGGACCCGTGTAGGTCGCAGAGGCGATAGCCATTCCAACCGGATCGTCGTCTGTCTCGGTGAACTCGGTTGTCCAGGGTACCTGTTCGGCTGGAGGCACGGTACGGACGATAATACCGGGTCCATCGAGCGATGCGAAGGCTGTTCCATCGGACGAGACCACCACGGCGGCAACGCCCGAGACTTGGGCGAGCTCGACCGGACCGCCTCCAACGGCAATGGTCACCAAACCGCGCTCGGAGCCTGCGATCATGACCATCCCGCTCGGGTCGAAGTGCGCGGATTCCGCTCCAAGGACTGGAATGGACTGAAGCAACGTCCAGTCTCCGGACTGACGGCGGAGGTCTGGAGTGTCTAATGATGTCGGCGGTGAGCAACTCAGCGCAAGTAAGACTGCTAGCGACAAACCGCGCATGTACCGACCTCCGCTGAAAGGATACCCGCCTGGAGTGCCGGCGGATGCTTGGCGCTCGGTTTTTGGTGCAGCGCTAGCCGTCGCCTGACTCTGCGCTGCTCGTTAGCCCCCTCTTCCCCTACACATCAGGAGCCCACCATGGCCTTCGAACTTCCCGCCCTTCCTTACGCTCAAGACGCCTTGGCTCCGCACATCTCGGCCGAGACCTTGTCGATTCACCACGGCAAGCATCACGCTGGCTACGTCAAGAAGCTCAACGTTGCGGTTGATGCCGACAGCAGCCTCCAGGGCAAGTCCCTCGAAGACATCATCACGTCCGTCAAGGGCGGAGTCTTCAACAACGCTGCCCAGGTGTGGAACCACACCTTCTACTGGAGCAGCATGAGCCCCAATGGTGGTGGCGCTCCGACCGGCGCAATCGCCGCCAAGATCGATGCCGCCTTCGGCTCGTTCGACGCCTTCAAGACCCAGTTTGCCTCGGCAGCTGGCGGTCAGTTTGGCAGCGGCTGGGCCTGGTTGGTTCAGAACAGTGACGGTGGACTCGAGATCACCACGACCAGCAACGCTGGCACCCCATTGACAACCGATCACACCCCACTGCTGACCTGTGATGTGTGGGAACACGCCTACTACGTCGACTACCGCAACGCGCGCCCAGACTACGTCAAGGCCTGGTGGAACCTGATCAACTGGGACTTCGCGAACGCGAACCTCAAGTAGTCAGAACGCTTGTACAGCTGGGGCGGGTCGACTCTTCGGAGCGGCCCGCCCTATTTGTTTGTGGCTCGGTGCCCTACGACTCAATGTCGATGATTGTAGGGCCATTTCGAACGGCTTCGAGCCGGCGTCGCCAGACCACCCACACAATCACGCCGACCAGTAGCAGCAACGGCACGCCGCAGAACATGGTGGTTGCTGCGAGTGTGACGCCACCACCCCAGATGATGCCTTCGCGCGTGGCTTCTCTGGCGCTCATATCTGGATTGAAAGCCCAGATGGCCACCGCGAACAGGGCCATCAGAGCGGCTGTTGAGCCAAGGCAGCCTAGACATCCAAAGGGATTTTGGGTGGTGCGCCTACGGCTTCGTTCGTTTCGTGCTTCAGGAAGACTAGACATGTTCCGATTGTATCCGTGTGAGGAACGACGTTGTGAACTGTGAGCCGTAAAAAACTAAGCCAACGTAGAAAAATTTATTGCGCCGTGAAATTGGACCTCCTATGATGTGTGTGTCGATGGAGAAACCTCCCCCGCCAAACCGGAGAACTTGAAAAATCGTGGCTGGTGCGACCGCGGGTCCACACCACATCGTCCGGCGCATGTGAGCGGGGGTCAGTTCTCCCCACCCTCCCGAGCCTCGCTCACCTGTCGGACGCGCTCTAAGCAAACAGATGAACGGCCATCCGCTCGGGCAGACGCGGGTGGCCGTTCCTCGTTTCGTTCCGCCGTGTGAGCGGGATGACACGCCTTTGTGTTTGCTTTGCCCCCCCCTCAGCGTGTGACGGTGCGCCGGTATGTTTTTGCGGCTGTTGCCGTGCATGCGCAGTGTACTGCGTGTGTTGGGGGAATTTGTGGTTCAATCTAGTAAACGACTGACTCGGCGTTCCCTTGTAGCGGGATGCCTAATCGCTGTAGCGGCCACAGGTTGCCAGGCAACGCTTGACTCACCGGATTCCGAAGTTGCTTCGGACAGTCGTGATCTACCGGTTTTCGGATCGGTAGATGAGGTCGTTGATGCGCAAGGCCAACTTGGCAACACCTGCCCAGACCTAGATGGCAATGGCGTCGCAGATTGCTTGGAAGAGTGCCCGCGCATTCTCACCCACGACTCAGACCCCTTTGGCAATCCGATTGTAGCCGGCCAACGGCTGGAAGACGTCTACGGAGCCTGGGGCGTCCAGCTCGTCGCTGACAGCGCTACCAACGCTGCCATCGCGTTCGACAGTAGCAACCCAACTGGCGGCGACCCCGACCTCGGCACACCGAATGAGTCGTTCGGCGGCCCTGGCGTTGGCTCTGGCGGAAGCTCCAACTCCTCGTCGCTCGGCAACCTTGTCATTCTGGCCGAACGGCTGAATGACGGCAACAGTGACGGTCTCGTCGACAATCCAGATGATGACGCCCGCGGCGGCAGCCTCCAGTACGACTTCATCGAGCCCATGTGCGTGTTCGGCATGGACCTCATCGACCTCGAAGGGCGCGAAGCCGCGACCATCATTCTCGAGAAGTGGGACGGCTCCAGAGTCGCTCTCAACGGTGCGGGCCTTGGCAACAACTCGGTCGAGCACTTCACCACAGATGAGTGTGGCGTGGTTTCGATGCACGTCAATCTGGTCGGCTCTGGCGCCATCGACAACCTTGAGTTGTGCCCTGGTGGCGGCGAAGAAGTGTGCGACGGCATCGACAACGACCTTGATGGCGAGACGGACGAAGGCTTCGGCGACTCGGACAATGACGGCAACGCCGACTGCGTCGACGTTGAGACCTGTGACGGTCTAGACAACGACGGCGACGGCCTGACAGACGAGAACTTCGGCGACTCGGACAACGACGGTGTTGCTGACTGCATTGACACGGAAGAGTGTGATGGTCTGGACAACAACGGCGACGGCGTGACGGACGAAGGCTTCGGTGACGCTGACCGTGACGGTATTGCCGACTGTATCGACACCGAGACCTGCGACGGCGTTGACAACAACGGTGACGGCGTCACAGACGAAGGCTTCGGCGACTCGGACAATGACGGCATTGCCGACTGTATCGACGACGAAGTGTGTGACGGCCAAGACAACAATGGTGACGGCGTCACAGACGAAGGTTTCTCGGACACGGACAACGACGGTACCGCTGACTGCGTGGACACGGAAGAGTGTGACGGCCAAGACAACGACGGTGACGGCGTCACAGACGAAGGCTTTGGCGACTCGGACAACGACGGCATCGCCGACTGCGTGGACACCGAAGAGTGCGACGGCGTCGACAACAACGGTGACGGTGTCACGGACGAAGGCTTTGGCGACTCGGACAACGACGGTACCGCGGACTGCGTGGACACCGAAGAGTGCGACGGCGTCGACAACAACGGCAACGGCGTGACGGACGAAGGTTTCGGCGACTCGGACAACGACGGCACGGCTGACTGTATCGACACGGAAGAGTGTGACGGCGTCGACAACAACGGCAATGGCTAGACCGACGAAGGCTTCGGCGATTCGGACAGTGACGGCATTGCCGACTGCGTAGACACCGAAGAGTGTGACGGCCAAGACAACGACGGTGACGGCCAGACGGACGAAGGCTTCTCCGACATTGACGGCGACGGCACTGCGGACTGTGTGGACACCGAAGAGTGTGACGGTCTCGACAACAACGGTGACGGCGTGACGGACGAAGGCTTTGGCGACTCGGACGGCGACGGTACTGCGGACTGCGTGGACACCGAAGAGTGTGACGGCGTCGACAACAACGGTGACGGCGTGACGGACAAAGGCTTCTCGGACGTAGACGGCGACGGTACTGCCGATTGTCAGGACGTTGAAGAGTGCGACGGCGTCGACAACAACGGCGACGGCGTCACCGACGAAGGCTACGCAGACACCGACCAAGATGGCACGGCCGACTGCGTGGATACCGAAGAGTGTGACGGCCGTGACAACAACGGTGACGGCGTGACGGACGAAGGCTTCGGCGATTCAGACAGTGACGGCATTGCCGACTGTGTGGACACCGAAGAGTGCGACGGTCTCGACAACAACGGTGACGGCGTCACCGACGAAGGCTTCGGCGATTCGGACAATGACGGCACCGCCGATTGTATCGATACCGAAGAGTGCGACGGCGTCGACAACAACGGCAATGGCCAGACCGACGAAGGCTTTGGCGACTCGGACAACGATGGCACGGCCGACTGTATCGACACGGAAGAGTGTGACGGTCAGGACAACGACGGCGACGGCATGACCGACGAAGGCTTCTCGGACGTTGACGACGACGGCACTGCCGACTGCGTGGATGTCGAAGAGTGCGACGGCGTCGACAACAACGGTGACGGCGTCACCGACGAAGGCTTTGGCGACTCGGACAGTGACGGCACCGCCGACTGTATCGACACGGAAGAGTGTGACGGCGTCGACAACAACGGAGACGGTGAGATCGACGAAGGCTTCGTCGGAACAACCTACCTGTGGAACCGCACCTCGGGCTTCAACAACAACGGTGGCGCAACCCAGTCGCTCGAAGCGAGCTTCAACGAAGAGACCGGTCAGCTGTCCTTCCAAGCTGAAATCGACCACCTGAGCAACCGCACTGCGAACGGCTTCACGGTCGCCATCAACGACGGTCCGAACCCCAAGGGTCACGGTGAGCTGTCGCTGCTGTACTTCGACGCCACGGGCGCTGTTCCGGTCCTCACGGCTTACGCGTACAACGGGCAGAACAACTTCTCGGCATACTTTGATGGTTCGGACGCGGCGGGCACCCAGCCTGCCGACCGTATCGCCAGCTCGCTTGTGGATGACTCGTTCGTCGTCGACATGTGGGCGACGGATGACGGCACCACGGTCACCATGGGCTTCGTCATTGACGCAAGCGTCATCATTGACCACAGCCCGCTGTACGCTGCCGACTACCCCTGGTATGGCATTGGCTTCGACGACAAGATGGGCATCTGGTTCCACAACAAGGCCGACCTCTCAACGTCCTACACCAACGGCTGGCTGACCAGCTGGGGCTTCGGCGCGCAGGGCTGGCTCGATGCATCGAACCTACAGACCACGCCAGAAGAGAACGAATGTCCGGACGAGTGCGAAGTGTCGGACACCATGTTCGCGTTTAGCGCTGCCGTCCCAGACGCCTCTGTCTCCAACAGCACCAGCTCGCATGCCTTCTACTTCCCGAACCTGTACGGCGACGGAACGGTCCGCATGGCTATGCGCGATGACGCCATGGCGTTCATCAACGACGACGGCGACCTAGAGCTGGTCGGAACCGCCTACATCTACGACAACAGCGGTGGTTCGGGTGTGTTGAACTCCGAGTGGACCGTAGAAGCGGTCTACCAGTTCCGCGGTGTCGGAGCAGGTGGAGAAGGCGTACAAGGTCCGAAGACCGAGCTGTTTGATGGGTTCCAGCCTGTATCCATCACAGATGGCTGGGAGTACTGGGACCTCATCGAAGCAGAGCTCACCGAGGTCATGGGCGTTGGCTCTATCGAGCTCACCGAAGACCTCGTGTTCCCGACCCAGGTTGGTGACCGTGCGAACGGCAAGAACCTCAACTTCGGCATGTCCGGGTGGTTCAGCTGGGACCGTTTCATTGCCAAGATCTACCAAGGCTCAGGAAGCGGTGGCGACCTGAACATCAACCTTGATGGCGCTGAAGAGTGCCCGGATGATGATGGTGGTCCGCCACCGCCCGCTGGCTGAGACCTCTCGGTGACGGAAAAGCGGCTCGGTGTCTTCGGACACCGGGCCGCTGTTGTGTTGTGGGGTAGACTGTCAGCATGCTCCGAGACGCCGCATCCCCGATTCGAGTTCGCCAAGCTGTGGTGCGTGTGTACGCCTCTGAGCTGGACGTCCTAGTGGATGAGATGCACCGGCATCGGAACGTGGAGACCGGAGGGGACCTCTTTGGATTGTGGAGCCAC
The DNA here is from genome assembly GCA_913061235.1 of uncultured Pseudomonadota bacterium. Taxonomy (GTDB): domain Bacteria; phylum Myxococcota_A; class UBA796; order UBA796; genus CAJXTB01. The sequence goes on from CAJXTB010000006.1 coordinate 270,885, forward strand.
GGCGACGTTCCCACAGTTTTCCTAGCGTCTCGTCCGGGCGAGGCTGCTGTTCGACAGCGACTTAGCTTCCAGCAAGATGTGCAGAGCCATCGGGCAACGGAACAGGCTGTGTGGCAGACGTTTGGCGTTCAGTGCATTGGCATGTGGCACTCGCACCACAGCATTGGACTTGAGGTGCTGTCGCGTGGAGACCTTGGTCGGACCATGCGCTACGCCCGTCGTAGCAATCGCAGCCGGTTCGTTGACTTGCTTGGCTTTCACCGGGACCACTGGCACGTGCGGCCGTTCGTCTATCGGGATGCCGGTCTAGGACGCACACGAGCGACGCGGCTTGAGGTCTTGCCGGGTATCAGCCCACTGCGTGCGGCCCTGGATGGCTCCATTGCCTCTCTAAAAGGCCCGCCAGTTGGGCCGCCACTCCGTCTCACTGTGTTGCCAAGCGAGCCGCAGAGCCCCTTACTGGCCCCGAAAGAGGGCAAGGGTGACATTGACCCGGCATCCCTCAAGCCCTTGTCTGGGCGTGGCAGAGGCCCTTGGCGGGCGGTTCACGCCGTGGAACAGGTGATTGCGAGTGTCGTCCCAGAGAGTCTGCGCGAACAACTTCAGCTGGACGTTGTAGATGACTCGACCTTGGCGCTTCGACTGACGAAGGGGCAGGGGCGTACGCTCATTGCGATGTTCTCGTTTGACGGTACCCTGACGCTTGGCGCGTGGCAGGTGGTGGGCGCTTCGCCTGTCATCGGTCGCCCCCAGCCCGATGATGTGTCGTCCTCGCTTCAGCAGGCCATTGCTGCCTTGGAGAGCCCATGACTTGGAGTGCCCACCAGCAGTATCGCTTAGCTATCGAGCGGCGAATTCTGCGCGAGCACATGCCGGACTTCCAATTTCATGACCCTGCCGGGAACTCAACGGTGGAGGGCGAATACACGAGTAGTCGCGGCAACACCTACCGGCTGATCATTGGTATTCCGAAAGGGTTTCCCGATGAATGCCCGTCTTGCTACGTCGCGGAACCCTGTCCCTTGATGGGGTTTCACCAAGAAGTCATCGAGTACGGCAACAGCCACGCGATGCACACTTGGATTAGCGACCGTCCTCCTTGGGTACGGCTTTGTACCTACAGGCCCGAGCGCTGGAGCGCTGCGCACAGCATCGAGAAGGTGCTGCAAAAGGCCATGCTCTGGATAGAAGCCTACGAGTCGCATGTGGACACCGGTCGGCACATTTCGGCCTTTCTATTGAACATGGATTAAGGTCCGCTTTACGACAAGACGCCGCTACAGCCGGCATCCAATACACTGTGCGAAGAGGAGGCCCAAATGGCCAAGAGCAGCGACCACAATGCGATTCGTGAGTTCATGGAGAAGGCTGCAGCCGGTAAGGACACGGGCGGTCGGAAGATGAAGTACGACCCCAAACTCAAGCGATTCGTAGTGGTGGACGACACGGACGCAGACGCCGACGAGCTTCCTGCCGTGACGCCTGAGGACCTCCAGTCGTTCGGGCGCTGAGGTGCCCTGCGTCGTCATCCACGAGAGTGTGACTGCAGTCCTCGCCGAAGGGATCCCTTTGCGGGCTGTCCTGAAGGACGAGGGTGACCTCTGGGTCGTTGGCCTGGAAGGCTCCGAAGCAGTGGATGTTGGCTCTGCGGGAGTTGCACGACTGCGCCTGCGTCACGGTGATTCCGGGACCGGTCCCTCGCTTCTGCTTCGAGGCGTCCGAGGCGTAGTCCAGGCGTTCATTGATGGGGTTGAAGCAGAGGTCCAGGTACTCGTTCAGGACATTGACCTGTTTCATCGCGTTCGCGGCGTGTTCGAGACAGATGTCTTGAGCAAGCGACGTGTCGCCATTGTGGGATGCGGTTCGGGCGGTAGCTTCATTGCGCGTGAGCTGACGAAGGCGGGTGTCGGCGAGTTCTTGCTCATCGACCATGACCGCATGGAGCCCGGCAATGTGTGTCGGCATGAGCTGGGCTTGTCGGAGGTCGGCCGCAAGAAAGTGTTCGCCATGCGCGACCTCATCCTCGATCGCAACCCAACGGCCATCGTAGAGACCTTGGCAGTGCATCTGGATGGCAGCACTGTTCAGCAGGTGCAGGATGCGATCTCGGGGGCTGATCTGGTGATTGGCGCCACCGACAACCGCGAGAGTCGGCTTCTGCTCAATCGTGCGTGCATTGCGAACGACCAACCGTTGTTGTTCGGAGCCGTGTTCCGGCGGGCTTACGGCGGGCAAGTCCTGCGGGTTCTCCCGCGCATGACCCCTTGCTACCAGTGCTTCCTCAATGTCTTGCCGCACATGGGCAACGACCAAGAGATTGCGAGTGCTGAGGACGCTGCGGCCATCGCCTACTCTGACCGACCGGTCGCGATTGAGCCCGGACTGTCCAGTGATGTGCTGCCTGTGGCTCTGATGATGGTGAAGATCGCCATTGTCCTGTTGCTGGAAGGCGAAAAAACGACGCTTGCACCGCTTCGTGAAGACTTGGTCGCCCCGCTGTACCTGTGGCTCAATCGCCGGGAACCGGGCACTGACTACGCGAAGTTGCCACCTTTGGAGCACAGAGTCGATGACATGACCATCCTCCGTTGGTATGGCGTGCTATTGCCTCGGGACCCTGACTGCGCCGCGTGCGGTGCATTCGAGGACAGTCTGCTTGAGCGCTATGGCCTTGGTGGACAAGACCTCGACACCGATTTCTTCAGCACGGACGTGGCTGTGGAGGATCCTTCGTGACTGAGACCTTTATCGACTTTGAAGCCCGCACCGGCGGAAAGTACGACCCGCCCGAGTCTGTCACCAAATTGGGTCGCGTGTTTGAGTCCTGGGAAGCCTGTCCCACTCTGTTCCGTTCACCCGGTCCAGGTGCGATTCGCGCTTGGTTCGAGGGAACGCTCGAGCACATGGCTCATCCGGATGCAGAGCTGCTCTGGTTGTCGGACAACGAGAACAGTACCTCTCCTGCCGAGAGTGCTCAGTTTGGTTCGTTGGCTATCCTTCAGCCTCTGCACCTTCAGGTGTGTAAGACACGTGAGCGCGGCTCGTTCCTAGGACTGAACCACATCATTCGCTCGCGTACGACCCCGCTCGGCCTCGGCCGTGACGGTCTTGTCTGGGTACCACCGTCCGCACTCGGTCGCGGCATCCGCTGGGCCCATGTTGGAACCAAGCGCGACGCTGAGAGCTACTTCGGCCCGGACCTCGCGTCTGAGCGCAGCCAAGTTCTCGACCGAATCGATGCCTACATCGCTGAAGTCGCTGCCCTAGAGAAGGCCGGCGCTGAGTTTGGCGACGTCCCTTGGTACGCAATGAACGCGGGTCAGCGCCAAGAGATGCTTGAGACGCACGGCGTCCAGTCGCGCTGGACCGCTCGCGTTTAGAGTGCCTGGCGTTCAGAGCGCCTGGCGTTCATAGCGCCTAGGCGTCTGCGTCGTCACCCGATGCTGGAGCCTTGGGCTCCGGCGCGCTGAACAGTCCGCTGAGTAGGTCTGCGACGTCAATGCGGACCTTCGGCTTGTCTTGTTCGCTCGACGGCAGCGGAATGCTGAGGTCTTTGGGGACGATGGCGCCAGTGAGCGCTGTGACCAAAGAACCAACGAGGTTCGCTCCGTTTTCGCGGACGAAGTCACTGTCGATGTGGACGTCATCGGTCGTGCGCTCACCATCGAGGTTCGTCGACTGCATGAAGTCGCGCATGACGTCGCCTATGCCCCCACTGAGGCGTTCTTCAGCGCTGGTGCCGTCCGCTCTTGCTGGTCGCATTTCGGGGTCCAACAGAGACTCGAAGAGGTCTGTCAGCACCTGGCCCATCCGGCCACCCAGCGCGCTCTCTTCACCGGTCTGCTCGGTCTGCTCGGTGTGCGCTGCGCTCAATGCGTCCTTGAACATGCCCATGGCTTCGTCGGCCGTGTACTGGGGAGCGTCCCGTCCGCTGTCGCGTGGTGGCCATGGGAGGTTGAGGCCTGCTAGCAACTGCTCGGTTGAGCCAGCGAAGCTTCGACCGAGAACTCGAATGGGATTTGAGGGTCCGCCCTCGAGCAAGGCCCACAGCGTCTGCGTCATGCCGTCATCTTGTTCGAAGGCCACAGCGGCGGCGTAGCGATGTGATGACGAGATGCCGACAGTGCGAACCAGTCGCATGCTGATAGCACTGCTACGGAGCTCTTCGAAGAGGGTAAGCGCAGCTTGGCCGTCAGGTCCGGCAGTCAGCGGGCTGTTGTTCTCAAGGGCCTTGAACCAGCTCGCCGCTGGTGCACTCTCGTCGAGCTCGCGGAATGGCGGCAGCCGCTCTGAACGACCGTATGCGTACAGTCCAGCAATGTCCCAGTTGGCGGCAAAGCCGTCCACCTTCCAGTCGTCTCCCACCCGTTGTAGCAGGAACCAAATGTGTTGGCGTTGCTCGGTGCCAATTTCTGCAGGCACTGCGGCTCGGTCGTCGTGTTCCCGGACAGGGCCTGCTTGGGCGATGTACATGTCCACGCCCGCACATTGTTCGAAGACCCGACGCGCCGAGTCACCGTCTTGGGACCACGACTTGTCCGTGCTGTGTGTGCGGGCACCGACTTGGTCGCCGGTCTTACATGCGGTAATGAACCGCTCAAAGGCGTTCGTAGAGGACACGTCAAGCTCCCTAGTGACCGTTTTCGGCTACAGCTTGTTGGAGCCACCGAATAGGCTGGCAAAGGCGGAGGCATCTGCGCTGCCCATGCGAGAGTGCATGTCCTTCGCTGTGGTTCCTGCCTTCTTGATGACGCCGCGCATGTTGTTGGCGTGCTTCACAATGGCGACCAAAGAGGCGGCCTCGGCGTCGCTTAGGTACCACGAGCTCATCATGTCTTCGATGGCTGCTACCCGAGTCACTTCCGGCAGGACCTTCTCCAGCCCAAGGCTCTTGATATTGACGGCAGGCAAGCCGTCCAAGCTCGTGACTCCGGACAGGAACAGGGCGCGATTGACTGCAGTCTTCTTGGACTGGGCGACTGCACCACGAAGTGCTGCGACACCGCCGCTCACTTGTTCAACGACTTCTGGAAGGTCGCCCATGGCCTTGCTCTTGGACACCACAACCAAGATGTCGCCGTTCTTCTTTCCGCCGTCGATGAGGCGGTCAATGATGCCTGCGCGACGCTTACTCGGAGTACCGTCTAGGTTGTTGACGTCGGACACTTGCTCTTCCGCAAGCGTGGCTCCGCTGTCGTTTCCGACTCCGAAGATACGGGACAGGCCTTCGCGGTAGGGGACGCCGGCGGATTTGAAGATGGCCTTGATCTTCGTAGAGTTGTCGCCGTCGAAGGCGCCAATGATGGTGTCTGGACCGCCGTTGACGGTCAACATCACCGTCTTCAGGTCCGCTTGAGTGCCACTGTACCGGAGGACCTCGAAGGCCATGTTCTCGGCTTCACCGGTGCAGAAGCCACCGACGAGTACGTTGACCATGTCAGAGCGAACTTCGGGAGCGACCTCTCTGTGGGCGCCGCGAGCGACCTCGGAAATCATCTTGCTCTTGTTGCCGAACAGCGCGTCCTTGATGGTGAGGTCACCACCAAGGATTCCGAGAACCAAGCTGACCTTGGGGTTGAGCTTGTCTGCCAGGAGTTCACGGACGGCGGAGAACGCCTCTTGAACCGCTGTGACCTGGTTGACAATCTTCTCCCAGGACAGCTCACCCTTGAACGCTTTCCACGCCAAGTAGGCGGCGAATCCGAATGGACCTGCGATTAGGAAGGCCTTCACCGCACCACCGAACAGCGAGATGAGCTGTTCAAGGGCTCCAAGCCCCTTGGTGATTGCGATGATCATGTCGAGCTTGCTGCGCGACTTGTTCTTGTTCTCGCCTTCGGCGGCGTTCGCCTTGGACTCCTGGTCATTGGCGACGCTCGCGCCGTCCATTGAGGGAGTTGTCTTGCCGTCGCCTGACTTGGACGCGGTCTTGTTGAAGGTCATTTCCTTCTGGGTCTTGCTGGAGTCTTGGCTGCCTGAGCCGCCAATGTCCGCTACAGAAGCCGCCTTCTTTGCGCTCGGTCCACGGTCTCCGAATCCGTATTCCATGGCCCAGTCGAGGCCTGCGAACTTAGCCAGCTCGTGGTCGAACCCAGGGAACTCGTGTTCAGCGTCGTAGAAGCTGCCGAGAGAAGCCCTGGTGTAGGGGACAATCTGCAGAGACAGCGTAGGAGTGACCTTGGCGCCGACCTTGAGCTTGCCGTAGAAGCCGTCGTTCCCGCCACCACCCAGTGTCAGCTCGGGTGCCGTGGAGACGTTGACCGTCAGGATGACTCGGCCCTTGGCGCCAACGGACACCTTGGCAATGGCAGCCCCGAGGGCGAGGCCCAGCCACGCGGCGACGTTCGCGTCGAATGTTGCTCCCCACTTGGGGGTGACGGTGGTCTCAAAGGCTGGAATGCGTGAGGCTGCGTCGTCTGCTTTGAGCTTCCAGGTTTCGGTCAGCTTGACGTCTGCCTTGACCGGTAGGGCATCGAGAGCCAGACCGGTTCCCATAGACATGCCGAATTCAACGTTGACGCCTGGGATACCCACCGGAATCGTGAGGTCGAACAGCTTCATGTTCATTCGGAACAAGTCGCGTGGCTCGACCAAGGTCTGGGAGTAGCTGAGCCAGCCTTGGAGCACTTCTGGCTCTAGCTTTTCGTCGACCTTGACCGTTCCGCCGCCCTTGATGTTCTTGTTCATCTGGTAGGTGGCGGCAGCGGTGGCCGAGAAGGTCTTGTCTTCCTTGTAGTCAACGGACAGCTTGCCAGACAGCTTGCGGTCGCCGTCGTCGAAGAACGTCCAGTCGATGGATCCCGAGGCGCTGTAGAGATCCTCTCCACCGACGTTTCGCCAGCCGAAGGTGACTTCTGCTTGCTTGACCTTCAGCTCCGGCGCTGTGAGCTTGACGGTGCCAGCCATCTTGGTGAGCTTGCCGTCCGCCATGTCTGCGGTGAGGCTGGCTCCGGTGATGGTGGCTTTGCCATCCAAGATCGAAATGGGCTTGAGCAGTGTGGCTGTACCGGTCGCTTTTACGACCTTCTTCAGCTGGAAGTCGTATGTGCCTGCAAGGACGAGACCTGCACGCGGAACGCCGCCGACGCCCAAGCTTCCCTTGAGAGTGCCGGACAGCGTCTTGAGCATACCGGCCTCATAGGTGGCGGTCGCCGTGGTTCCCTTGAGGATGGTGACGCTTGTGCCAGTGGACGCGGAGATAACTGTCTCGTAGTTGCGGAGTAGGGTTCCGGTGCCCGTTCCACCGATACCGGCCTTCTCTGACCACGTACCCTTGACCGTTCCTTGGATGAAGTCGCCTTCGGTGTCGTACTGAATGACCTGCAGGGTACCGGATATTGATTCGAGGGCGTTGTCTTTGACAACCATGGTGCCCTTTGCCGACTCCAGCCGCAGCTGCTGTTTCGGGAAGTCGATGGACTCGGTCAGGCTGACTTCGCCGGTGGCGGACTTCAGCGTGTTCTTGACGAGGTCCAAGTCGAAGTCGCCCGCGATTCCGATGGAGAGGGGGGTCTCTCCGATTGTTGTGGTGAAGATGCCTCCACCTGTTCCGGCCAGGGCAGTGGCGGTACCCTTCGCGAACGTCAGCTTGCCAGTCGTGCCTTCGTTGACTGTGAAGCTCGGACCACCCTCTTCTTGAGAGAGCTTGAAGGGAATCGCTCGGGTCAGCTTTCCGGACGCGGTTCCATCGATCACGCCGCTGGCTGTGCTTGTTCCTTCAAGATCTACTGTGAGGAACTCACCCACTGTGTCGCGAATCGACAGTGGAATCTTGCCGGCAAAGCCATCTGTCTTGCCGTCCTTGAGGTTGACCGTGACGCTGGCGCCCTTCTTGGCGTGCACTTCCCAACCCAGATTGGGCACCGTGTAGACCTGGAAGTCGCGCTTGATGGTGGCAGTTCCGCTCTCCACCGCCATCTTTGGGACGAAGCTACCTTGGTCGAAGACCAGTTTTCCTGCCAGCTTCAGGTCCGCCATCGGACCCTCTGCATCTGCGATTGTCACCGTGATGCTTGGGCCAATCTCGGTGAGGGTATTGCCCTTGAAGGTCGCGGTGAGCGATTCGCCCTTCGCGATGTAGGCGGTCCAGTCGTTCTTAGGACCGAAGTTCTCTTGGAGGAGGGTCTTTCGGCCTGTCGTGACCTTCGCCGTGCCATCAAAGGTGGTCTTCTCGGCGTCAACCTTGCCCTTGAAGACGACGTTTAGGAGGACGCCTTCTTTGTCGGTTAGTTCTGCCTTGATGCTGCCGGAGAGGGTCTTGACCTCGTTCTTGGCCATTGTGGCCTTGGCCGTGGCACCCTTTGAGATCGACAGCGTGTAGGTTTCACCCTTCGCTACCTCAAGGGCTCGCAGCGTGGTCAGATCACCGGTTCCGGAGTCGATCTTGCCGCCGGGCGTGACCACAAGGTCCTTGCACACCACTCGGTAGGTATCGACGTCGTCTACTGGGATGATCAGCGTGGCGGAGCCGGTGAACTTGCGGATCTTGCCGTTGCGCAGCTTGCCGGTACCCGAGACGTCTAGAAGTCGAATGCCACCCTTGAGCTTGGCCTCTTTGACTTCGATTGTCCCGGTGAGGTTTCCCTGCTCGTCTTCACCCAGCTTGGCTTTGACGTTGCCGTCTTCGGAGCTGACGGACGGTGCCTGGTCAGACCCATCTTCATCTTCGGCTTTCAGTCCCTTGGTCTTTTTGTTCGCGCCCTTCTTCTGCTGGACGACGCGTGATGACGCGGGTGCGGATGAGCTGCCGGCGATCTTGGCAATACCACCGCGCGCAGCCGCCGCACCGGCGATGTCTGCTTCGCGCTCAAGGGAGCTGTCCGTGTTGAGATCAGAACCTGCATCGGCGCGGACTCGGCCGGCGCGCTGCTGCACGACGTGTGCGAGCTCGTGGCCGAGAAGCTCCTGTCCGGACGGACTCAGTGGGTCGTACTGGCCAGGGGCGAAGAAGAGCTGTTCGCCGCGTGCAAAGGCGAGCGCTCCGATGGCAGGGGCTTCAGGACCGACCAGAACGCGGACGCTGCGGAAGCTGACACCGAATGCCGCCTCCATTTTTTCGCGAACAGCTTCGGGTAGCTCGCGCCCACCGGACTGCAGTTGCGGAAGTCGGGGCGCACGATGCCCGGCAGCTCTACGCTGGAGGGGAAACACCGACTCGTAGACGTCTACGAGCGAGCGATCCGAGTGCTGTGGCAGCTGCTCGTGAACGGTTGGTTCAACGATTGTTCGCGACTTAACGGCCTTCCGTTCGGGCGGGGGGCTCCCACTCTTCTTGTCGGCATCAGGGTCCGCAGGAAGTTCTGGGGCTGGTGACGCTTGGCTGGCTAGCTCGGGAGTAGCCAGAAAGTCGAGTGGCGCGTTTGGCTGACGATTATCGTTTTGTTCGGCCTCTTCCGCGCCACTCTCATGTGTGGGGGCCACGTCACCCAATGATGGATTGGGAAGTGAAAACAAAACGCTCTGAGTTGCCAAACTCACTGGTGATGCGTGCTCGTCCAAGAAGTCCCGGAGGTGCGTCTTGTCCAAGTGTTCGTCAAGTTCTGCGGTATCTAGAGGGTTACGCAGCTCGTTAATGCGCCCGCTCTTTCCGCGAGAAACCACGCCGCTCCGCGCTTTGTCGCGCGCCGTGTCTTGACGTGTTGTGGTCTTTACCAGCACCCGGAGTACCGTCCTTTGTCCCCATGCCGGTGGGGGTGGCGAAGTATAGTCACCAGAAGTGGGCCGACAACCTATGCGGTCCGTCTTCCAACACTTTGGAGTCTTCATGTCCCTCGACGATCAGTTCACCGATGCCCAGGCCCGCGTAAAAACCCTCACCAGTCGTCCAAGCAATGAAGACTTGTTGTCTCTGTACGCGCTGTACAAGCAGGCGACTGCGGGCGATGTCTCGGGCAAGAAGCCGGGCATGTTCGATCTCAAGGGACGCGCCAAGTACGAGGCGTGGTCCAGCAAGAGCGGCTTGACCAATGACGCGGCCAAGAATGAGTACCTTGCCCTCGTGAATAAGCTCACAGCGTAGCCCTGACACTCTGTCAGGGGATTTCCTGACGAGGTGGGGCGTTGTGACATCCTGTCCATAGATTCGCCGTGACCCCAGCGTTCGCGGCGTTTTAGCGTTGGCCGGGGGTTTGCACTAAGGTCTTTGGAGGTCTGGTGCGTATTCGTGTAGGCACATTGCTGTTTGGAGTCGGTGGCTTGGCGGCGCTGATCGGCGTTTGGCGATTGGTTGATGCCGATCGAGAGCCGGCGCCAGTGCCAGAAAGTGCAAGCGCATCAGACGTTGAGCAGGTGGTCCATGTGCTTGCTGCGATTCATGCGGTGGCCTCTCGCCCCGTTGTGGTGCCAGAAGTGGATCGAAGCTTCGGTCTCGCCGCAGCCAACACGGCAAACCGACAGCTGACCCGACCTCTGACCGGTTTTCGCGATGATTGTAGCGGCTACGTCTCAGCGGTCATGACCGAGGAAGGACTCGAGATGGATGGCCGAGTCATTACCATCTACGAGCGTGCCGTTCTCAACGATGCCATTCACTGGGATTTGGTGCCCATCGCCGGCGATTTGGTGTTTTTCGATGACACCCACGACCGCAACAACAATGGTTTGTTGGACGATGACCTTACCCACATCGGCATTGTGCTCGATGTCGAACCCGATGGAACCGTCGTATTTGGCCATGCGGGATTGTCATCTGGCCGTGGGGTGGGGCGTCTAAACCTGTTCACGCCCGGTATGCGAGACCGATCCGATGGTGAACGCGTCAACTCCATCTTGCGTTCGCCCAAGGCATGGGACCCGCCTGGAGCGGTTCATCTGGCCGGCGAATTGTTTGCGGGCTTTGCCCGGGTCGATCCAGACTTAGACTGGACGACCGACCCGTAGCAAGCGGCGCTATTGAGGCCGGCAAACGCCCATACGCGCGTTGCAGCGGATGGACGCGTTGCTGCCTTCACGGACCGTGATGCGGTCAACGGAGACAGCGTCTTGGCCTGGGAAGGTGACTTCGATGTCGTAGCGCCCCGCTGGGACATTGCCGGGAACGGTGTACCGGCGACCGCCACCAATCAGAACAACAGTGCCCTCGCCGTCTAGCGAGACGTAGCTGTCGGAAGATGGTGCTGGCTCCGGCTCTGCGGCCGGCGCGCTGAACGGTGCCGGCTCGGGCCGTGGGTCTGGACGGGCGACGGGTGACGGCTCCGGACGCGGATCGGGTCGTGTGACTGGAGACGGCGTGGGACTCGGGCTTGCCACGGTCGGCACTGGATTAGGAGTGGCCGCCTCAGTGTCGGCTTGAGGCTCGGTGTCTTCGTCGACTTCTGTGTCTGCTTCAGAATCCAATTCTGCTTCAGAATCCAATTCTGTGTCCGGTTCCGCTTCTGTCTCGGCAGCGGGCTCTGGGTCGGGCAGTACAGGAGTTGGATCCACTATTGGGAAATCTTCGGGTTGGAACTCGTACCCGCTCGGATTGGAAGCCGTTCCGTACCAGAGGAATGCTCCACCGCCGAGGGCTCCGACGAGCCCGAGGCCGATACCACCAATGAGCAAAATGCCGAGACAGCCTACGCATCCCAACAATTTGGCGCTGCCACTCTTCTTCTCGCTCATAGTGTCCTCCGAACCGGCGCACGGTTAGCCTTGCAAGACCCATTGTGCAATTTGAGGTGTCTTGTGAACCACACAGATTTTGCGGCTGCGACATTCTTCGGCCAATGCCCGAACTGCGCCGAAGCGCCCATGTTTAGCGGCTGGGTGACCATGCGAGAGGTGTGTGAACACTGCGGTGCACGTTTTGAACGCTGGCCGGGAGCAGCCCATGGGTCCGTCGCATTCGGGTATGGGGTGGGTGCTGGGGTAGCGGCAGTCGTGTTGGTGTTCCTCTGGTCCATTGGACGGCTTGGCGAGCATGCAGAGTTCACCATTGCTGGGGTGGCCGTTGTGGCTACCCTTGTGACGTATCGCCCCGTGAAAGGGTGGTGGATCGCTGTGCTGCATTCCATGGGGTACGTCTTTCCAGACCCTCCGGAGGCGCCACAGGCCATTCCATCAGAGGTCGCCGGAAGTGGTGCATAGCCCCGTGGGTTGCGTAAACACTTTCCTCATTTGGCCCGACTTCTAGGGCCTCTTTGGGCAGACGGAGACACAAGTCGAAGATGACTTCCTGTCCGTAGACGTCTTGCCGTGCCATACTGCGGTCAAGAGGGGGCACTCGGCACCCTTGTGACAGCCTGTCTGGAGCTGGGAAGGAAATGGGTAGCAAGCTGTTTGTCGGAGGCCTACCGTGGGCGACCGACGAAGCGGGTCTTAGAACGGCGTTTGAGAGCTTCGGCAGTGTTGCCGACGTTAAGGTGATTCTTGATCGCGAAACCGGACGGTCTCGTGGGTTTGGATTCGTAACGTTTGGAACACCGGAAGAGGCACAAGCTGCCATCGCCGGAATGGAAGGTAGTGAACTCGACGGTCGTCGAATCACCGTTCGTGTCGCTGAAGAGCGCGCGGGTGGCGGTGGTGGTGGCGGGCATCGTCCGGGTGGACCGCCCCGTGGTCCACGCCGTGGTCCACCATCCACTCCGGCACCGACATACCGTCGCGGCGGAGGTCCTCCGAGCCGTGGTGGTGAATACGGCGACCGACGTGGTCCTGGCGGCCCCGGAGGTCCTGGTGGCCCCGGTGGTGCCGGTGCACCTCGCTACGGTGGCGATTCCGGCTACCGGTCGGACTCGGGGCCACCACGTGGTCGTGGTCCTGGCGGTCCTCCGGGTCGTGGCGGTCCTCCGGGTCGTGGCGGTCCTCCGGGTCGTGGCGGTCCTCCAGGTCGTGGCGGTCCTCCAGGTCGTGGCGGTCCTCCGGGTCGTGATGGTGGAGGCTTCGGCGGCGGTGCTGCTGAGCCCGAACAAGAGTGGGACGAGCGCAAGCGCCGCAAGGGCCCGAAGCGCAAAGAGAAGTCGGCGGACGAGCGCGATTCGCGCGGACCCCGCGGGCGTGCTGCTGCTCCCAAGCGTGGCAAGATCGAAATCTTCGATGATGATGACTACTAGGCCACTTCGGTAGCGGCCTCGCCGCTCTTTGGTGCTTTTTCGACCCACTGTTTCGCTCTGCGGACAGTGGGTCGTTTGTTTTGGGTGGCGCGCTTGGGGCCGTCCATCTACAGGGGCGTCTAAGGAGGCGTAATGTCTGACGTGATTGGCGATGGAAAGGTCGTAAGCATCCACTTTACTCTGCAAGCGGAGGGCCAGACCTTGGACACCACGCAAGACGGCGAACCGTTGCTGTACTTGCATGGCGTTGGTGGGGTTGTGCCGGGCCTTGAAGCGGCATTGGTTGGTAAGTCGGTTGGCGACCATGTAGTGACCACGGTTGACCCGGCAGATGGGTACGGCGACCGCAAGGACGAGCCCGCGATGCGGGTCCCCCGAAACCAATTTCCAGCTGATTTCCCAGCTCAGCCTGGCATGCCGGTCGGCGGGGAAGATGAAGAGGGCAATGTCTTTAGCTACTGGATCACCCACGTCGAAGACGACCACGTGGTCGTCGACCCTAATCATCCACTCGCAGGTGTGAGCCTAGAGTTTGATGTACGAGTCATTGAGATCCGTGATGCCACCGCATCAGAGATGGAACATGGTCACCCGCACGGTCCTGGCGGAGCCCACCACTAATCGAGAGGGTTGTGATGCGAAGCCATCTATGGGTCAGTCTGGTACTGGTTGGTGCGTGCGTAAATCCGGATGCGCCAGCCCCGGGTGGTGACAGCAGTGAGTTCGTCTTCACCGTGCCTGCGGGCTCGACGATGAACGGCATCGGTGCTCGATTGGTCGACGAGGGCTTGGCTCCAAGTGAGTTTAAGTGGAAGTGGTACCTGCGCTCTGCGGATGGAACCTGTCTGAAGGCAGGAGACTTCTCACTGCGCCGGGACATGTCCATGGCGGAGGTCCGTGAGACCGTCTGTGGTGCACCGCTCGCGAACGATGAGCCGTTCACCGTAGTGGAAGGCTGGCGGATTCGCGACATCGATGCGGCCTTGGTCGCGAAGGGCTGGATTGAGGCGGGGGACTTCACGCGTGCTGCGACTGAGATGGGTGTAGACGCGCCCTTCGACCTTCCAGCAGAAGCGACGTCGTACGAGGGCTATCTGTACCCAGACACCTACATGGTCTCGCCCCCGCCGCGGTTTACGCCAGACATGCTCATTGAGCGGCAGCTGGACGGTTTCAACACGCGATTTGCCGAGCCACGGTCCGCAGCATTCGACGGCGGACGGTCGCTACAGGACATTGTGGTGATGGCATCGATGCTGGAGCGTGAGGAGCCAACGGATTCCAACCGGGCCCGTGTCGCTGGCATCCTTTGGAAGCGCATCGACAACCAGTGGCATCTGGGCGTGGACGCGACAAGTCGGTATGAGCTCGATGAATGGAACGACAGACGCGCGTTCTTGGTGAAGCTACGCGACCCCGCCGATGTGTACAACACACGCCTTCGGCCTGGTATGCCGCCTACACCGATTGGGAACCCGTCGATCACGGCTTTGGAAGCTGCACTAGCGCCAGAAGACTCGGAGTTCTGGTACTACTTACATGACGCCGATGGCGTGTGGCATGGCGGTCGCAATGCTGCTGAACACGAGGCGAATCGCCGGCGATACAACGTCTACTGAGCGATGGCGAGCGCGTCTACTTGACGCGCTCCGCTCGACTAGGCCGCGCCTGTACCGAACGACCGCTCAAACAGTTCTTCAACGGCCTTTCTGCCGGTGTCCGTGAGGTACCGAGTACCCGCGCCGGTGAAGTGATGACTGTCGATAATCGGTGTGCCTGGAACCCATGCGTCGCCGCTCCACTGGAACCATGCGCTTTGCTCTTGGTCGAAGACCCACAGGTCCTTGTTCCACATACGAGCAAGCTCAACGGACCAACCCGTTCCGCCGACAACGGTACCATCTTCTTGGATGGAGCCAATGACGAACACTTGTTGACTACGGCTCACCATATGCCAAAGCGTCTGTAGAACCTTGCGAATCAGGGTGCCTTCGCTGTACGTACGGTTGAGTCGACGGGAGACATAGACCAAGCTTACGTCGCCTGCTGCGAGCTCACGGGGAGACAGGGCGTATCTCCCGTTGTCCCGTGACTGCTTGTGGCCGTCGAAGGTGAAGTTCACCTCTTGTACGCCCCATTTCTCGCTGGCTACGCCGAAAGCTTCCTCAGCCCCTGTGGCGCCACCGCTGTACATGGTGCACTCACCAGGTGCGCGACGGCTGCGTTTGGGGGAATCGGTGTCATCCGACGCGCCTAAGAGGAGGTGGGAAGACGGGTCGAGGCGGACGGCGAGTACTTCGATCCCGGACTGTGTCGTTCGATCGATGGCGACAATCTCGCCGTCTTGGCGAAGCACGAGTGCGACGTCGACTGGCAGGTCGGCGCTGGTCGTGTCGTCGCTGCGTGCCGTCAGCCACACAGGTACACCGCGAGCAATTGCGAAGGTCCGCAGTGCGGGCAGTTGTTCGGCGAGTTCGGCTTGAGCAAAGCCATCAATCACTACGACTCTCGGCTCAAACTGTGCGACTTCCGCCAGCATGTCCAGATTTCGCTCGAGATGCCCGAGGTCGAAGCCCTTGTCCAAGTAGCTGTGGATGACACGATGCCGCTCTGAAGCGACCAGGGCATCACTGCGGTCTCTGACTTGCCCGGTGCGAGCAAGGCCTCCGATGACCTCGTGGTAGTGCGAGCGGACGTGTTCGACAGTCTCGGACAGGCTGACATGCAGCAGAGAGCGGTCGGCCAGCAGTGCCTCTAGAGCCACGTGTACGAGAACGGCCGTTTTACCGATGCCGGCCGGAGCTAGAATCAGACCAAGCTGTCCAGCACCGAGCGATTGTGCATCGAGGTTCGCGACGGGTGCGTTGTCTAGTTCCATGCCCATGTGGCCCTCTCGAAGTGGATGTTCCACAAATTCCAGCGCCACATAAGACGAAACCCTCCACTAGGGAGGGTCTCAAACGGCAAAGAATTGCCTATGGCGAGGGTTGCCTATGCAGACAACCCTCATGATGGCCACGACTACTTCTTCTTCTGCTCTTCGGCGTAGGCAGCGCGGAGGTCATCGGCAACGTTGTTCGGTGCCTTCTCGTAGCTTGCGAATTCCATGGAGAACTCAGCCTTGCCCTGGGTCGCAGACCGTAGGGTAGTTGAGTATCCGAACATTTCGGCCAGGGGTACCCGGGCTTCGATGCGTGAGAATCCTTGCTCTTCAGTCTGACCAACGATCATGCCGCGACGCTGCATGAGCGTAGAGGTCATGTTGCCGTTGAACTCGGCTGGGCCTTCGAGGTCCACGCGCATGACGGGCTCGAGGATGACCGGGCCTGCCTTCTCGTACACTTGACGCCAAGCACCGCGAGCGGCTTCCTGGAATGCGATGTCCGAGGAGTCAACGTTGTGCGACGAACCATCGTTGATGGTGACGCGAACGCCGGTCACAGCCACGCCGATTAGACGGCCCTTGTCGAGCTGGCTCTGGAAGCCCTTGTCACAGGCGGGGATGTATTCCTTAGGAATGACGCCGCCCTTGATGCTGTCGATGAACTCGTAGTGGCCATCTTCCATGGGCTCAACGAATCCACGGATACGACCGTACTGACCCGAACCACCGGTCTGCTTCTTGTGGGTGTAGTCGAAGTCGGCTTTCCTGGTGATGGTCTCGCGGTAGGCAACGCGGGGTGGCGATGTCTCAACCGGAACGCCGTACTCACGCTTCATGCGCTCGATGTACACGTCAAGGTGCAGCTCACCCATGCCAGCGATGATGGTATCGCCGGTCTCTGGGTCAGAAGAGATGCGGAACGTTGGATCTTCGCGGCCGAAGCGCTGCAGTGCCTTGGACAGGTTCTGCGTAGTCGAGCGGTCGGTTGCGGTGATGGTGTAGCTAATGACCGGGTCCGGAACGAAGATCGAGGTCATGGTGATCTCGACTTCGCCGTCCGTGAAGGTGTCGCCTGACGCGCAGTCGATACCGAACAGTGCGACAATGTCGCCGGCTTCACTGTGGTCGATCTCTTCTTTGTCGTCCGAGTGCATGCGAACGATACGGCCGACCTTGACCTTCTGGTTGGTACGGCTGTTGTAGATGAAGTCGCCGGTGTTGAGCTGGCCCTGGTACAAGCGAATGTACGTGAGCTGGCCGTAGCGGCCTTCTTCCAGTTTGAATGCCAAGCCGATGAACGGAAGGTTCGGGTCGGTCGGGATGACGACCTCTTCCTCTTCGCCACTGGCCATATCGAGGCCACGGTTGACGACGTTTGTCGGGTTCGGCAAGAAGGCGAGGACGCCGTCCATCATGGCCTGTACGCCGAAGTTCTTGTACGCGGAGCCCATGAATACTGGAGTGAGCTGACGGGAGATGGTTGCCTTGCGGATGGCAGCCTTGAGGGTCTCATTGTTGACTGCCTCTTCCATCATCTCTTCCATGAGGCCATCGTGGAACATGGACGCGGCGTCCAGAAGCTTCTCACGGTACTCTTCGGCTTGCTCTTGGTACTCGGCTGGGATTGCGGTGTACTCGAGCTCTTCGCCGTTTTCGCCCTTGTTGTAGATGGCTTGCATCTCAACGAGGTCGATGACGCCGGCGAGTTCGCCTTCGCTTCCGATTGGAATCTGAACCATTGCAGCGTTGTGCTTGAGCTTCTCGCGAAGCTGCTCGGTGACGCGGAAGGGGTTGGCGCCCTGGCGGTCGAGCTTGTTCACGAATGCGATGCGTGGAACATCGTAGCGACGCATCTGACGGTCAACAGTCAGCGACTGCGACTGAACACCGGCCACGCCGCACAGGACGAGGATGGCGCCATCAAGAACACGCAGGGCACGCTCAACTTCAATCGTGAAGTCAACGTGACCAGGGGTGTCGATGATATTGATGTGGTGGTTTTTCCATTCCGTGTAGGTCGCGGCGGACTGGATGGTAATTCCACGCTCTTTTTCGAGCTCCATGGAATCCATCTTGGCGCCGACGCCGTCCTTGCCGCGGACTTCGTGGATGGCGTGAATCTTGTTCGTGTAGAACAGGATTCGCTCGGTCAGAGTAGTCTTACCCGAGTCGATGTGGGCAGAGATGCCGATGTTACGGACCAGTTCGAGATTCATGACGGAGCGCTCCCAAGGTGGGTTCTAAAAAGGTCGGCGGTGATAAGCCGCATGGGCACCTTGGGCAAGCGAGTGACGGCGCGCCAGTACTATCCGTGGTAAACCGGCGTCCGTCGGGATCGTCCCGGTCCCCAAGGAGTACGCTATGAAGCTGTTCGCAATTGCCAGTGTCTTGTTTGTCACCGCATGCGGGTCTTCGACCCCTGAAACCACGGTCACCACCGATGACGCGCACGTTGGCGAGCATGCTGCGGACCACGCAGAAGGTGCTGCCCATGAAGCCGGCGATGCTATGGAGCACGTTGCTGCTGGTGTCGAAGGCGCTGCTGATGATGCCGCCGAAGGCGCTGCTGCCGCTCTCGAAGGTGCTGGCGATGCTGTTGAAGCTGCTGGCGAAGCCGCTGCCGCTGCCGGAACTGCTGCTGCCGAAGGCGCTGCTGCTGCCGGAACTGCTGCTGCCGAGGGCGCTGCTGCTGCCGGAACTGCTGCTGCCGAGGGCGCTGCTGCTGCCGGAACCGCCGCTGCTGGCGGACTTGACGCCGCTGCCGCTGCAGCACGTAGTGCCGTGCCCACCACAATGACGCGTCCCGGTTCTGCACCGGCCCCCGCCGCTGCTCCCGCTGGTGGAATGACGCGTCCCGGTACGGCTCCAGCTCCAGCTCCAGCAGCACCCGCTGGCGGAATGACCCGCCCACGCTAGCTCGGAATGAGTTTTGTCCCGCGGCGGGTTGACCCGCTGCGGGCCCAATGCCCCCTAGGAGTTGTCATGCGCCTGTTCTGGCTACCTTGTGCTGCTGTTTTCCTTCTGTCATCGCTTGCTTGCTCACTGGGAGGGTCCTCACCTGAGGTGGTCACCTCGGATCCTGTAGACGGTGTAGAAGTTCCGGAACTTGTCGCTGCGACTGAGGTCGCGTTGGATGACTCCAGTTGCTGCTGCGCATATATCCAGGAGACTAGTCAGGAGAAATCCTACGACTCCATGCTTGCGCGGAACTGCACAGAATGGGGCTTTGAGTGCGTTGATGATGGTTTCTGTGATGGCACAATGGCCGCAGTTGAACCAGAACCAGCGGCGGAGCCGGTAGTCGCTCCGACCCCTGCACCAGCAGTCGTTGCTCCGAGGCCTGCACCGCGCCCATCGTCGACATCCATGTCGCGTCCCGGGTCTGGCACAGCTCCGTCGGGCACGACCCGTCCGTCGAGTGGCGGCATGACGCGCCCCGGAAGCACAACAACAACAACGCGTCCGTCTTCTCGTCCAGCGCCTAGCCCGTCCCCTCGGCCGTCAAGCGGTGGGATGACCCGCCCGCGCTGATTGGAGCGGTAATGCGGCCTGGAAGACCGAGCGGCTACGCTTTGGCGTAGAGTTGGGTCTGAAGGAAGTCTTCGAAGAAGCTGACAACGGCTTCGTCGAGGTCTTCGGGGCCACCGAGCATGGTGGAGAGTTGCTGGCGGTCTTCGATGGCAAAGCGCACCAGCATGTGCATGGTGCCGAACATGTAGAGGCGCGTGCGAACAGACGACCAGTCTGGGCGGAAGCTGCGCAGGATCATCTCGAGGCGCAACAGTACGGGCTCGGAATAGTCGCTAACCACGATTTCGTCGTGAAGCCCCTGGTCCAAAACATGACGCAGCACCAGTCGGATGTGCTCGCGGTGCTCTTTGCAGAACGCCCAAGCTGTGCTTGCCAACCAGGTGACCGTTTCGGGGCCGACGGAAGGCACCTGTGTGGGGACGAAGCTGAGTAGTTCTTCGTAGAGGTGATGCAGGACGGTCACATACAGGCCCTGCTTGCCCTCGAAGTAGTAGGCCAGTGTTGCAACGTTGACGCTCGCGGACTTCGCGATCATGCGCGTAGACGTCCCGGCGAAGCCATGCGCGGCGAACAGTGGAAGTGCGGCTGCGAGAATTCGATCTCGCGTGTTTTCGCCGATGGTCCCCTTCGGTACTGGCACAGTGTCTCTCCCCATTGTGATTGGCCATCGGCCCTAACCCGCATGCAGGCTAGGGTGTGTTTGTGGTCGGAATACAAGGCCATTGGAGGTCACCATGTCAGTCGCCGAACGTCACTCTTTGCTCTGGGGCTGGACGCTGGAAGATTGGGCAAACCACGCGAAACAGCGACTGGGAGCCCAGGGTGTAGTCGCAAGATTTGTCGGTATTGACCTCGCCAGACTGTCGCCCTCAAATGGAGGACAGTTTGTTCGCGCATCCGACGGCGCGTTGATTGCTGATTTTGGGAATGGGCCGGAGACTCGTGTGCCGGATGCCGTGGTTCCGGACGCCTCAACGCCGTGGGGTCTAGCCGTGACCCGTCAGGCGCTGTGCCGTCGCCAGGTCCGGGAGCTTGTGGAGTCGGGCGTTCATGTAGTGGCCATCGACGCGCTCTGGGTGGACGCTACGGTGACTGTCGCCCCCGGTGCGGTGCTGGGACCGGCTGTCCGCTTGTGCGGGTCTACAACGGTCGCAGCCGGTGCGATTGTGATGACCGGTTGCCATGTGACGAACACCACGATTGGTGAGGGTGCCGTACTCAAGCCGCACACTGTGGCGGACTCCGCGATCGTTGGTCCGACCGCGGCTGTTGGACCGAGCGCGCACCTCCGGACCGGGGCTGACCTGCGGGAAGGCGTGAAGGTCGGCAATTTCGTCGAGGTGAAGAAGAGCGTGCTGCACGCCGGGAGTAAGGCGTCTCATCTCACCTACATTGGTGATGCAGAGGTCGGGGTCAACGCCAACATCGGAGCGGGTACCATCACCTGCAACTACGACGGCTATGGCAAGCACAAGACCACAATTGGGGCGGGTGCTTTCATTGGTTCAAACAGTTCCTTGGTGGCTCCACTCACAATTGGTGAAGGCGCCATTGTTGGAGCCGGCTCAGTCATCACTCAAGATGTGCCAGACGATGCCCTCTCTGTAGAGCGGACCACGCAGCGGACCCTCGAGAATCGGGCCTCTCGGATTCGTGCCAGCAACGCGCGGCGCGCAGGAAAGACCCCGTGAGCGAAGAACTTCCCGAGCATCAGCAGTTCCTCAACCCGGAGCAGTTCAAGGCCGTCACCCAGACAGACGGCGCCATGCTGATTCTTGCCGGAGCAGGGTCCGGTAAAACCCGTGTTCTAACCCGTCGTATTGCACAGCTTTTGTACAACGGTACCGACCCAAAGGCGATCCTAGCCGTGACCTTCACCAACAAGGCCGCGTCGGAGATGAAGGAACGTGTGGAAGAGTTGGTAGGTGAAGCCGGCAAGAAGGTGTGGGTCTCCACCTTCCACTCCAGTTGCTGTCGTATCCTTCGCCAGGACATCGAACATCTCGGCTACACCCAGCGCTTCTCCATCTACGACGATGACGACCAGAAGCGCATTGTCAGGGGTCTGTTGGACGAGCTGAATATTGACCGCAAGGCGCATCCGCCAAAGTCCTTTCTGTCGCAGATCGACTTTCATAAGAATCGCGGACGCGGGCCTGATGAAGTGTTGAAGGAACACCGTGGACACGATGTTCAGACCTTGCTGCGCGTCTGGCGCCGGTACGAAGAGTCACTTCTGGCCGCCGATGCGCTGGACTTCAATGACCTTATTGGCAAGGTCGTTATTCTGTTCCGTGACCATCCAGAAGTGCGTCAGAAGTGGCAGGAACGCTTCGAGTATGTGCTGGTGGACGAGTACCAGGACACCAACCGCCTGCAGTACGCCCTCCTTCGCGTCTTGGCAGAGCCGCAGCGGAACATCGCCGTGGTGGGTGACGATGACCAGTCTATTTACGGCTTCCGCGGTGCAGATATTACGAACATTCTGTCGTTCGAGAAGGACTATACTGAAGCGAACGTCATTCGTTTGGAGCGAAACTACCGCTCCACTCCCAATATTTTGGCGGTCAGCAACGCTCTCGTCGCCAAGAACAAGGGACGCATGGAAAAGCGCCTGTGGACGGAGGGAGACCCTGGTAGCAAGGTGCGTATGGTGCGTCGGGCGAACGCGCGTGATGAGGCTGAATGGGTCGCAGACGCCGCTCAATTGATGCAGCGGCGGGGTGCTGAGTGGGAAGATATTGCGGTCATCTACCGGACCAACGCCACATCCCGTGTGTTCGAGCAAGCCATGCAGCGGCGAGCCATTCCGTACCGAATCGTGGGTGGGCGGAAGTTCTACGCGCGTCGTGAAGTCCGAGACATTCTCTGCTACCTACGGCAGTTGACGAACCCGGCAGATGACGCTGCGTTCCTACGTGTGTGCAACGTGCCCACCCGTGGCATTGGCTCCAAGGGGTTGGCAGACCTCCGAAAAGAGGCGAGCACCCGCGGTGAGCCGTTGCTAAACGTCGCTAAGGGGATGACGTCAGGCTCGCCTCGCGCCCGAAAAGCGATTGGTGCGTATGCAGAGCTGATCGAGTCGCTCACCAAGTGGTCCCACGAGCTGACCCCCGCCGAGCTTGTGGCACGGGTCATCAAGGAGACCGGCTACCAAGGCATGCTGTCGGCCGAGAAGACCCGTGAATCAGAGGGGAGGCTGGAGAACCTGAACCAGCTTTGTATGGACGCGGCATCTTTTGAGCATCCGGATCCGCACGCCAATGACTTTGAGACCTTGGCGGGCTGGCTCGATTCCGTGGCACTGACCGGGCAAGACGAACAGATTCCCGATGGTGGCATGTTGACCCTGATGACGGTCCACAACTCGAAGGGACTTGAGTATCCGATCGTGTTTGTGGTCCATATGATGGAAAAGCAGTTTCCACACGCACGATCGCTGGATGAGGATGGTGGCGTGGAGGAGGAGCGTCGACTGGCGTACGTCGCCTTCACCCGCGCGAAACTTCAGCTCATCATCACCTACAACGTCATTGGTCCGTCCAATGATTACGGAGGTCGCGGCGGGCCGACCGACCCCGCAGAACCCTCACGGTTTCTGTTCGGCTTGCCCGATGAGTGTCTCGAGGGAGACCTACCGGATGTTGAGCCCCACGCGGCGCAACTGAAAGCACTGGCAGTGCGTAAGAAGACCATTCACGACCAAAAGCTTCAGGCCTTCCTTGAGCGTCAGAAAGAGAACGCCGCTGTGGAAGTGGAGGAACCTGATGATTTACGGCTCATTGAAGTCGAGTCGTCGGACCAAATCTCTGTGGGGGTCCGCGTGCACCATCCGCGATTCGGCGTAGGTACGGTGCGTATGGTCCGTGGTCGCGGTCCGATAGCGCAGGTTTTTGTCGCGTTCGCCGGAGGCCGCACCAAGTCGGTTCGTCTGGGCGACCCCAGCCTTCAGTTGGTGATGGACTAGCCGACTACGAAACTGCCGAGGTGCCCCTGTGCCTCGCATTGTCGCCCCCGCGCTAGCTTCGGATGCAATGCCCTGCTAGCGTGCGGCCTGCCAAGGATCCGTGCCCGCCTCATGATCGTTACCTGTCCAGCTTGTTCTTCGCGCTTCAAGTTCGATGATGCTCGACTGAGTGGTCAGGGGGCCAAGATCACGTGTCCAACTTGCGACCATCTTTTTGTGGTCCGACCGCCGCAAGTGGATCCCGTGACCGTCAAGGATAGTTGGATTGGCGACGAACCCGCTGAAGAGGCGGCATCATTGGTCACATACCCAGGGGACAGCCACGTGGAACTTGAGACCTACGATTTCAGCACACATGGGGTCATCCTGCGAGTACGGCAGGGCCTGATCGATCAAGAGTTTCACACTCATGCAGAAGTGAAAGAGGCACTGCGCGACGGAAGCATCGACTATTCTGACGAACTTTCTGAGGATGGGATCAACTGGGCGCCCATCGTTGATTTTGCCACGCTTGAAGACCGGTTGGTGGCACTTCGAAAGCGGTTGGATGCTGGCGAGCATGTCGTCCAGCGCACCACATCGCCGCTTGTGATCGGAGACGATGAAGGCGACGAAGATGCGCCGACCATGATCGTGCGTGCTTCGTCGCTAAACTTGGACTTCGATCCTGAAGAGGATGGGGAAGACGAACCCCCACCCCCAGCCGCGGGGTTGTTCGACCAACCGGCGGAAGACCCAGAGACGGAAGCGGTCGATGCTCCGCCTATGGCAGCGAAGGGTGCGGCAACGCCTGCGACACCTACCCTGAAAGTAGCAGAACCAGAGAATCGTTCCATGCTTCTGAAGGTGTTGTTGGTCTTGGTTGTACTCGCGGTCATTGCATTGATGTTGTACCGACAAGGCGTCTTTGCCGGAATGCAGGGGTAGACCGTGAGATTGACCTGTGAGAGCTGTGCTACCGAGCACGACATGGAACCGCCCAAGTGGGTTGCGTCATCTGGAAGGGCTTTTCGCTTCCGTTGCTCGACATGTGGTCATTCGCAGATGGTCGCGGCACCTGTCAGTGATGGACCGGTGCCGGTAGAGGAACCGTCCTCTGAATCTGAAGGTTCCATCTACTTAAAGCAAGACGGAAAGGTATACCTCGTCCAGGGCTGGCACACGTTGTCCCAGTGGATTGAGGAGTCACGCATTGGTGCTGAGGACTTGATTTCCGAGGGCGGTGTTCGCTGGGAACACGTCAACGAACGCCCGGAAGTCGCCCACTTATTCGAGTCTGAGCCAGCACCCGCCACACCGGTCAACGCGAATGCACTTCCGTTTGACGCGACTCCAGAACCGGCATCCGCGGCTTCGGCAGATGCTCCGGCTCGGCAGGAAAACCGATTTGGTGGAGTGCCGACAGGTCTGCCGCCTCTGCCAATCCTCAGCGCCGTAGACCTCGGCGCGACTGCCTCCCACGCCGCTGTGTCCCCAGAGGACATGCCTGGGGAACAGACGATCGATGATTCTCACGATGAAATCGACGTTACCGGTCACATGGATGATAGCGAATTTGCCGACAGTATCGACGACGACGAGTTCGGTGATCAGGGGCTTACGGAAGAGCTGATGCTCGATGAGACTCCAATTCACGAGCTGCGCTCTGAAGAGCCAGCGCCTGAAGCGGACGACGAATCGATCGAAGATCCGGCGAGCGACATCAGCACGCTGGAGGAGGACAGCCTGTTCGCCGAGTTCGACTCCAAGCGGACGGCCGAGCCAGCGCCGTTGAGCGGTGAGGACTGGGTAGAACCAGAACCTTCGTCGCCCTGGCCATGGATGTTGGCGGCCCTCTTCACGTTGCTAGCGATTGTTTTTCTGGGTTGGTGGGTGATATCGAACAATCCCGTGCCCACGGACCCAGTAGAGCTCGGCAGCGCGCTGACCACCGCTCCAGAACCTGCAGTTGTCCCTGACACAGTGGTCGGAACCGACTCCGACTCCGACAACGACTCTGGCTCCGACAATGACTCTGACGAAGACAGCGACTCTGACGTAGACAGCGACTCTGACGTAGACAGCGACTCTAACGTAGATAGCGGGTCGTCCGACGGTGACACAGATGCCCAAGTGGCTGTTGTTGAGACGGTTCCCGCGCCCGTGGTCCCGACCCCAGCGCCGGACGTCGTCCCACAACCTGTTGCGCCTGCGGTCCGTTCGGTCAGCACCATGATCGACGCTGGCTGGTCCAAGGTCGATGGCGGCAACCTGTCGGGTGCTGCGTCGGAGTTTCAGGCGGCTCTCGCTGCTCGGCCTTCAAGTGGTGAGGCAAACTTGGGCTACGGCTATGTGTTGGTCGAGCAGGGACGCGCGACTCAAGCCGTTCGCTACTTGTGCACCGCCCGTGACAACGCGAGTGGTAGCACCGCAGCTGAGGCACGTGGAATCCTGAGTCGTCTCGAACTCACCTGCGACTAATCTGAGCCCTCGGGTTACCCGGGCCCCGCCGATTCACGTTATTTCGGCGTTGCTGAAGAGGAAGACGACATGTCCGAGCGTAAGCACGAAGACGAGTACTTTGCCCGCCAAGACGCCGCAAAGTTGGCCAAACTCCGCGCTGCAGAGATTGCTGCGCAGATGGATGCTAGCGTTGAACAGTTGAAGGCACTGCACTTCCACCGTTGCGGGCATTGTGGCTGTGGCATGAACACCAAGCCGTTCCGTGGTGTTGAGATCGAAGTCTGCGGCGACTGTGGCAGTGTGCTGCTCGACAAGGGTGAGCTGGAGAAGCTTGCCGGCCAAGATGAGAGCGGCATGTTGTCGGGTATCTTGTCGGTATTCGGCGGAAAGTAGAGCCCGGTCTAGGCGAGTCGCTTTGCCAGCGATTCGACACTGGCAGGGGAACAGCCTTCGGCCTTGTTGTTGATGATGACAAGGCTTTCCGTGCCCAAGCTCTGTGCTTCTTCAATGAGCACAGCGACGGCATCTCGGGAAGCGCTGTCTTCGCTGGCTAGGCGATTGAATGGGGCAAACTGGGCCTTGGCCTCTTGGTAGGACAGCCCAGGTCGTAGCATCCAGCGAACGACGCGCTGGGGTCCGCCTGACCCAACGATGTCGCGCTGGACAGCGAGCGACGGCATGCCCGAGTGAATGTTGAAGCAGTGGGACGTGCCGCTCTCGCGCAGAGCGCCAGCGTAGTCCTTTCCAAGGCACCACTCATTGCGTACCTCCACTGCGTAGCGAGCGTCCGGCGGTAGGGCCTTGAGAAAGCGGTACAGACGGATGGCAAAGGCCCGTGGTGAGTCGCCGAGGTCTCGTGGTGCATGTGGTGGGAATTGAAACAGGAGCACACCCAGGCGGTCTCTAAGGCCCGTATGGGTGGGGCCTACAACCACATCGGCAGCGTAGGCCGGGTCCAAGAACCGGGGGTTGAGGGTGCCGGCGAGCTTTCCGAACCGTGCGTGCGTCGGAAATCTGGCGGTGGTGACGTGATCATGGGCCTTGACCAAGAAGCGAAAGTCGGACGGAACTTGGTCTCGCCATGCGTCGTACACGTCGACGCTAACGGGCTTGTAGAAGGTTCGGTCCACACCGACCGTTCGCAACAGCGGGTGTTGGGAGTAGGCAGGCAGGCCATGTCTTGTCAGGGCATCTGCCGAGGGCTTGCCGCGGTACAGACGGCCCGCCCATCCCGGAAAGGTCCACGACGACGTTCCCAAACGAGTGGTGGCTGAAAGCTTCTCTGCAAGCGCCTTAATGGAGGGGGCTGCTGGGCATGCGCTCACTACCGGAGAGGCTGTCCCGAACAGTCCGACCTGGTCCATGGTACATCCCTCTCCAACGTGTTGTTCTTGCGGCCGGAGACCCTTCTATGCGCATCCCCAGTCTGTTGCTTGTCCTCGTAGGCTTTTCAGCTTGTCCGCCTCCAATCATCGAAGAGACGGGTGAGCCCGGTACGGACACGGACACGGACACGGACATGGATACCGACACGGACGAGCTTGTTGTGTCCGATCAGGTGGTCCAGCTTACGTCTGTTGTCGCCATCGACCGCATTGCCTACGATGGACCTGATCGGTTCGTGGTCGTACAGGAAGACCTCGACGGAGCAACAGGGGCGATCCTCGGCAGCGCTCCCGTCACGGCAGGTGTGACGCTGGACGTGGAGGTCGAGCTCTCCGAACCACTCTCATCGCAGCGTACTCAGCTGTTTGCCACGCTGTTCGATGACAGCAACAACAATGGTGTGTTCGATGTGGGTACGGATCTAAGCGTTGGAAGCGATAATCTTGTGGATGGCTTTCAAGCGACGGTAGTCGCAGGTACGCCTGACATTCGTGTGGTCGTGGTTGATGGCACGGGTACCGCCGTGATGGTGACGCAGGTGATTCCGGCATCCCAGCAAGCGGCGTTAGTCGCCTTGGGCATCGACAATCCTGCGTTCAATCTGGCGCGTGGGCTCCGATACGAGTTTCAAAATGACTCGGATGTCCGCCTAGAGTTTGTGAATAGGGGGGCGACTCCAGATGATGATGCGCTTGGCCTGGCACAGGGGGATGTTGTGGGATTGGCCGAAGACCAGTCAGAGATCAACTGGCGGGACTCGGATGGATTCCTCCGGTTTACGGCTACGTCAGTTCTGCTGTTGAACGTGGATGGCTACCGAGACGGTGACGACATCACAGAAGCTCGAGGCATCATCACCGCTCAGGTGAGCAGGTAGCGAGCGTCTACTGCTGTTCCGAGGTGGAAGGTGTCTGCCTTGGGCCAGTCGCTGAGTAGGCCTGTTCGTGCGTCTTCTAGCAGTGCTGGGCCGCCAATGAGTACGCCTAGCAGAGCGATGGGCTGCGCGTCTCCTGGAGCGTAGCGAAGCACCGGTGAGCCACTGGAACCGGGGTAGCAAGGGGCATCGACCAAGAACTCCGGACGCCCGCGGAAGGGGAGCTTGGGATCGGTGGCCGTGATGCCTGTGCGCGCAATGGGCCGGCCGCTGTGGTCATCCACCAGGCCTAGAGGGTGTCCAAGAATCACAATGGGCTCAATGGCACCAAGGGTCTCGACCGGTACAATCCACTGCGCTTCGATCCAAGCCTTCGGAGTCTCCTGAACCTGTAGAATGGCTAGATCGACGCCTTCAATGAACGTCACGGAGCCGGCACTGATTGCTCGTCCTGACCCTGTGGTGATGCGTTCGGCGCCCTCCACCACGTGGCGGCAGGTGACCAACACCGGTGGCACGCCTGGGTGACGACGGAACCAGAAGGCAGTGCCTAGACGGCGTTCATCTCCCACGTACGCGCAGAGTGGGCGTGTGGATTGCACGATGGCGTCGGACAGTGTCATGGGGCTGCTCTATCCCGGGTAGGCGTACATTTGCGGTAAGGCCGACGCTTCGCTGATCCGATGGTGGGGGTCGGGAGTGTCGATGAATACCGCATTTGTGCCTAGGGACCCGCTTGTACGACTCGACACTCAGAGTCCGCTCCGAGCCGAGGGCACGTTCATCGATGAGATGTGGCCTGCGGAGGAGGACCCCGCTTGTCCTCGTGAGCAAGCCGCCAAGGGCATGGCAGGCACGGTTGCGATGGCCACGGGTCTACGACCCTTCCCAGAGGTGGCGAACGCCGTGTTGACCGTCACCTCTAGGCCAGATGTCGACCTAGAAGACCTGTGCATGCTCATTGAATCGGACCCCGCACTGGCCACCAAGATGTTGAGACTAGCCAATTCAGCACATCTTCGACGCCGAACGGAGTGTCGCAACCTACGACAAGCTGTCCAGCGACTGGGCTTCAAGATGGTCCGTGGACTTGCGCTGTCGGTCGCCACGCTTGAGACGTACTCTGACCCATTCGGTGAGGGACGGAGAATCCGTGAACACTGTGCTGGAACCGCTGCTATTGCACGCGTACTGACGGCAGCTCTCGACCGGAAAGTGATGCACGAAGCGTTCCTCTGTGGCTTGCTCCACGACTTTGGCAAGCTGTTGCTCCACCAAGCTGGAGAGATCAACTACGCCACTATTGGCGGGCCCAAGATGGCACGGGGCGAAGACTTGGCCCAGCGTGAGCGGGAACGCATTGGCTACGACCATGCCGTCCTCGGGGGCTGGGTACTTCACCAGTGGGACATTCCAGAGCCGGTTCCGCGCGTTGTCGCCCAGCATCACCAACAAGAGGCGTGCTTCTTGGACCAGGGCCCACTGGGGCGATTGACAGCGTGGCTTCAAGTAGCCGACGAGCTGGACCACCACATTGTCTCAGGCGCTGTGGCGGACGAGCACTACTTCGAGTGGTACGCAAAAAAACGGCCCTTCGTCCGTGTGGGACTCACGGCAAAGGACCTGATGAAATACTGGGGCGGAATTTTGGCGGAACGTGAACATACCTTGCAGGTATTCAGCAGCTAGCATCGCTTTCGCTAGGGGACGACGATTTGACCACCGTCGATTTCGACTTCGTTTACAACGGTACCGCGGATGATCTGTAGGGTTGGACCGGGGGCTTCCACTGCTGCTTGCGGCCGTGGCCGTGGGTTTGGAGTGGGACGGGCTTGCTCTTCGCCGGTGATGTCCCTGGTGGTGACACCGTCTGTCTCTTCCCAGCCGATGTCCTGCATGGAGCGAAGGGTCAGCGTGATCTCGCCCTGGTCAGCACCATGTGCGACCTCTTGGGCTTGGTCGGGGGTCACAGCGAGGGTCACGGATGGACGATGGCGACGAGCCGCTTCACGCTCGGCCTCGGGGTCTTCCTCGTCGTAGTTGCCAGCACCCTTGCGGTTGTTGACAGCGAGCACGTAGACAGCCTGCAAGAGAGTGCGGGTGTAGCGCCGGTCGCGGTCCTCGGCGTCGCGGATGGTGACGAGGAGGTCGACGTAGTTGCCTGGGGCCAGGTGACCCGACAGTGCGTTGCCGTCGTTGATGTTGATGGAGATGGCGCGCTGTCCGCGAGGAATGATGGCGTTGAGGCCAATGCCTTCGTCAGCATCTGCCAAGCGCTCTTCCCGCACGAACTCGTCTCCCAAGATGCGTTCACGCGGAATGCGTCCAACGACGTGTTCAGGAGAGCGGTAAACGGTGTCTGCCAACATGTCGATCGGCACGGCCACGGCGTATAGATCGTCTTCGGTAATGGTCACGCCCTGGTACAGGTCGTGCATGGCGACAATGGCGGTGACCGTCTCTGCCGGAGCGCTGGCCTGAGCAATCTGGGCCTCGTAGTCGCGCATGATGTTTACGACGAGCAACACCAAAGCAATGGCAGCAACCGCTGCAATGCCGAGAGAGAGGAGGATGCGGATACCACCCGCAGACCGTTCGCTTGCCATTTCGGCTCCAACCAGACTGCCGTATGCGTCAGTGCATGCGGCAACGAGGCTCAGTGTAGCCCATCTGACCACAGGTAGGGGCGCTGGGCTCTTGCTTGGTCGTTACTCGCGGGTCGCGTCGTCGTTGTTTGCGGGCATGGTGACGTCCTCACATACGGTACCACGACACACCACC
Organism: uncultured Pseudomonadota bacterium; assembly: GCA_913061235.1. Taxonomy (GTDB): domain Bacteria; phylum Myxococcota_A; class UBA796; order UBA796; genus CAJXTB01. The sequence continues at coordinate 301,781 of CAJXTB010000006.1, forward strand.
ACCACATTACCAACTGGTTCGGTCTGGGGGGGATTGGAGTGTATTGGGGCGGGGGTGGGCTCGACATAGCGGCCGAGAACGTCCTGTAGCGACGTGCCGGGAGTCAACGCAATGGCTGGATCTTGCGCGTGGCGCAGGGCGAGGGTCAGCGTTCCCTGGTTGGACCCCTGGGCGAGAAGTTGTGCGTCCTCTGGGGTGACGGCCAGAGTGACCGACGGACGGAACCGTCGGCGTTGTTCGCGTTCGACGTCGGGATCGAGCTGGGAGCTGTCCAGTCGACTGTTGACGGCTAGGACATACGCGGACTGCAGAACGGTGTTGGTGACCACGTGGTCCCGGTCGTCTGGGTCTTCGATGGTGACGAGGACGTCTACGTAGTTGGTGGGTTCGAGCAAGCCAGCGAGTGCGTCACCGCCGTCTAGATTGATAGAAAGCGCTCGCATGCCACGCGGCACAATTGCGTTCATTCCAATGCCCTTGTCCGCGTTGGCCATGCGCTCTTCGCGCAAGACTTCGTCGACCAGAATGCGCTCACGAGGCACCCGGCCGACAATGTGTTCAGGCGAGCGATAGGCGCCATCTTGCACCATATGGGCAGGCATTTGTGTAGCGTATAGGTCGCTTTCGTTGATTACAACGCCTTGGTACAGATCCCGGTTGGCGACCATGACAGTGACCATCTCAGCAGGAGCCGCCGCTTCCGCGAGACGGGCCTGGTAGCTGTTGGCGACGTTCACGAGGATTCCCCCGAGGGAGGCTGCCGCTACAACCCCAATGGCCAGGGAAATACCGATGCGCGTGGTCGCCGATTTAGACGCTGACCCCATGTGAACTCCGAGCAGACGCGCACCAAACATGGGCGCGTCTCAAGGGTAACGGGTTGATGCCTCTTCGCTTACGGCATTTCTCCGAGGTTCGACCTAGGCCGGTTCGAATAGCTTGCGCAGCTCGTCGCCAGAGAGGGCGTTGAGGAATCCAGCGTCCGTTCCCAAGGCAGCATCTGCAAGGGCGCGCTTGGCTTCTTGCAGCTCCAAGATGCGTTCCTCCACTGTGTTCTCGGCAATGAAGCGGCACGCCACGACTGGCTTTTCTTGGCCAATACGGTGTGCACGGTCCATGGCTTGTTGCTCCACGGCGGGGTTCCACCACGGGTCGAGAATCACAACGTAGTCGGCGGCAGTCAGGTTCAGACCGGTACCACCTGCCTTGAGTGACAGCAGGAATACGGGCGGTCCGTCGTCGCTCTGGAAGTGGTCGACCACACCCTGACGATTGCGTGTTGTGCCGTCCAAGCGTGTCCACTCGATGTCGAGGGACTTGAGACGTTCCTCGACGCGGTTGAGCAGCGATGTCCACTGGCTGAAGACCAGGAGCTTGTGCCCGTTGCTGACGACTTCCACGAACAGCTCTTCGAGCCGGTCGAGCTTTCCAGAGCCCGCCGCAGCGTGGTCTCCAGGGAGCAGGGCCGGGTCACATGCGGCTTGGCGCATACGCAGGAGTGCTTCGAGAATATCGAAGGTACGTCCCTTTTCGCCGGTAGAGAGCATACGTTGGACGTCCGAGTAGCCTGCAATACGCATGGCTTCGTACACCTTGCGTTGCGATTCGGACATCTCGCAGCGGATGACCACTTCGGTCAGCTCCGGCAGTTCCTTGGCCACCTGCTTCTTCAGACGGCGCAGAACGTACGGCTTGACCCGGCGACGCAGGGCCGTCGCTGCACTCTGCTCACCAGCCTCGATGGGCTTGGAGAAGCGGTCGCGGAATGAGGCTCGGGAACCGAGGTAGCCAGGCATCAAGAAGCGGAACAAGCTCCACAATTCGTCTAGTCGGTTCTCTACGGGAGTACCGGAGAGAGCCAGACGGTAGCGACTTGGAACCGAGCACGCTGCGCGGGCGGTCTGGCTGTCGGGGTTCTTGATGGCTTGGGCTTCATCGAGAACAATGTACGCCCACTCACGCTCGGACAACAGCTCTTTGTCGAGGCGAAGCAGCGCGTAGGAGGTCAGCGTCAGGCGCGAGTCGTCCATGACTCGGTTCGGGCCATGGTAGACGTTTACCGTCATGCTTGGCGCGAAACGAGCGGCTTCTCGCTCCCAGTTTCGGATGACGCTTGTTGGCGCCACGACCAGGTGGTCTCCAGGGGTGTCCAACAGAGCGACCAAGGCTTGAACGGTCTTACCGAGGCCCATGTCGTCAGCCAGGATGCCGTGTAGGTCCACGTTGCGTAGGAAGCGTAGCCAGCGAATGCCCGTGTTCTGGTATTCGCGGAGCTCGCCAACAAAGTCAGGGGACAGCTCAACTTCAGGGAGTCCCTCGTCGCCTTCGAGCCATTGACGCAAGCGTTGAAGGTCTGTGGGGACCTCCATCTTGGTCTCTTCGAGCAGCTCGACTAGAGCTGCGGTGCCTTGACGTCCGACAACACCGGTGTTGTCTCGCGCTTCGAGCAGCTCGCGTAGGATTGGACCGTGCTGGGCCAACCAATCGACGGGAAGAGGTGCCCAGCCGCCATCCATGAGCGGTACGAGTGAGCGACCCGTGACCCAGGCGCGAAGCACCTCGTCGACGTCTGCTTCGCCATCTTCCGTCTCAAAGCGAACGTCAACGCCGAATCCACGGTCTTCTTGCTGCACATCCAGGTGTGGGATGAGTGGCTTGTGGGTGACGCGGTAGCGCTCGATGTCGGTCTTTCCGTAGACGGGGCCATCGTGCTTGGGGAAGCGTTCGCGAAGGAAGTCCGCTGCCTCTGCAGGTGGGAGAATGCGAGCCACACCCATAGGTACGCCGAGCATGTCCTCTGCCTTGCGTGTGAGCTGGCGTTCCACACCAATGTCTCGTGCCGGAACCACGTCCGCTAGGCGCTTGAGCACGCCGCCTTCTAGCTTCGCGATGACCGGGTCGCCGTATACGACCTGGGCGGTGACCTTGAGGCCAGTAGGCTGGTCTTCGAGGGTAATGGCCACGCGTGGCACACACTGAGCGGCCTTCGGCAGGCGGTCTGTGGCGATGTCTACCGGAATACGCTCGCGCAGACGCGGGATGGTCTCAGAGACGAGCCCTCCCACTTCGTCCGCCGTAAAGTAGACGGCTTGGACGAGAGTCTTGCGTTGTTGTGCGGAGAGACTTCCGTGGGACGTCATCTGCAGGACGTTCTTGGTGACGGCGGCGCCCCGGTACAGCGTGTCCAGGTTCGACGGGCGGACCAGCTGCACCTTGAAGCCTTCTTCGTGGTCGCTGACGCGCACGCGGAAGGGAAGGGGCTCGCGGGAGATCTTGACGGGCTTGCCGTCGAGTGTCGCGTGTTTGGAACCAGCCAGCTGCGCAATGATCCGGCGCAAGCTGTCGGCGTTGACCTTGCCACCAGGGTGCATGGCCAAGATGGCCTCAGCCTGGATGTCGGCACGGTCGGCGAGAACGTCACTCTGTGCGAGCGGCTTGGTCAGCGGGGTGACGCGGCCGTCTGGCCAGTGAAGGTTGCGTGAGACGGTCAGGGTTGTTCCCTTTGCCCGGAACTCGTAGCCAACCTTGACCTTGAACTTCTTACCGGGCTTGGGCAGCTCGCCATTGGTGTTCAGGCCCTTGTTGACGGCAATGACTGCGGCGGCGACGTGCAAACAGCATCGTCCCGGCAGGCCACAGTCGCAGCCCCAGTCAGGCTCGCCTGGCCACAGGTACACATCGAACGGCTTTGCCCGTCCGCGCGCTTTTACGTGGCAGTGAACTTCATCCCCGTCATCGGATACTCCGACTACGCTACCGCTGCGCGCCAGCTCTACGCCGGCGCTCCATGCGCGTGGGGGGGCTGCAGTACGTGCTGCGGTGAGTAGACCGTCGAGCGCCATCCGTCCTCCGAGCCGACCGCCTACCCATTCTAGGACGCTCTGCCAAGCATCCAAACGGACACCGGTGTAGTGTTTGTGTCCGGAGGGTGTTCGTGCAGCTACCTATTGAGCAGGTCATCGTGCATCGGGATGGCGCGCGTATTCGTCGCGTCGGCAAGGCAAAGGTGGAGAATGGACAGGTTGTTCTCTCGGGCCTTCCGCTGATGCTGCATGAAGCAAGCGTTCGAGTGAGCAGTGAGTCGACAACCGTGTTGTCGGTGTCTCTTGAACTCGATGTTGAAGGGATTGATCGAGGGCCGGCACCCGAGGCCATGCGAGCGGTCCGGCAGCTGGAGTTTCAAGTGGCTCTGGCAGAGGCGGAACTGGATGCTGTGCAAGAGCAGCTGGCCCTGTTGAACGAGGTTACTCCCGCTGAGCCCAGTGACGAGGCCTCGGTTCCTACGGCGGAACGGTTGCTCGCGTGGGGGCAAGTAGATGAGGTGTTCGCGGGTTGGATGACCGAGGTCTTGACCTCACATCCGAGAATCGTCCAGAACCTTGCTCGAATACGGGAAGCGTTGGAAATCGCGCGAAATGATGCGTCGCAGGTGAGTGGTGCCGATGCGTGGCGGCATTGGGTGCCAACTCGCCGAGCCATTGTGACCGTCGAAGGGACCGGCGAAGTAGACATCGAGATCGAGTACCGTGTCCTAGGTGCGTGTTGGACGCCCGCCTACGCTCTGCATGTCAATCCCGACTTCCGGACTGGACGTCTTGTTCTACGTGCGTTGGTCGCGCAGGCAACGGGTGAGGACTGGGGACAGGTTGCACTCGCACTGTCGACGGCTCCCATGGTTCAACAAGTAGACGCTCCGACGTTGAAGGCGCGTCGATTGGGCCGCGCACAGCCCATCTCGCGTGCAGCATGGCGGCCGTTGCCGTCGGATCTGGAGTCCTTGTTTCCCATTGAGCTGGAGCCTGGAGCTGTGCCTCGTGAGCGTGGCGGGCGAGACCGAGTGGAGGCGCTTGATGCTTCTTGGTCGGATGACACTGTTGCTGCCTTGGACACTGCTGTTCCGCGGTCGAAACGCCGCGCGCGTCTGGCCCCACCGACACCACCTCCAGCGATGGAGCGCAGTAGTCGTGCAAGCAGCGTGGAGACGCCTCAGTCGATTGCCTTTAGTGCCCCCTCGATGGACGAGGAGGTCATGGTGATGGGCGGCAGCACGCCTCCCCCAGCGGCAGCGCCTCGCAAGAAGCAGGGGGCCCGACGTCGGCCGGAGCCCACTCCGTCTCCAACTGCGTCCACCGACTCCTCGGTGATTCCAAAGGCGCTTGACTATGGGTCGCTGCGCATTGCCGACTGGGACGCAGCACCCGGTCAGCGAGGTCGGCTGACGCGCCAGTCATTGACCGACCAAGCACTGGCGGCAGGTGTGCCAGCCGCCGCTGTCCGCCATGTTGAACAGGCGCGGTGGACGCTGGAGAGATTGAGTAAGGAAGTCGCGGTGTTGCCCGTGCCGAACCATCACTCGCGACCCACCGACCGCACAGGAGCCGACTTTCGCTACCAAATGGAGGGGCGTGCGGACATTCCCGCGGACGGTCAGTGGCACAGTGTGTCGCTTGTGTCCGAGGCATTGGAGCTGCGGGTACAGTATCGACTCATCGCCCGCGAAGACCCGCGGGTCTTTCGCTCTCTGTCCGCAACAATGGTCAGCGCTCTTCCGTTGTTGCCAGGGCCGGTCGATGTGTACGTTGGTGGTCGCTTGGAGTTGACGACGCCGTGGCAAGGCTCGGGACAAGACAGTCCGATCGAGCTTGGTCTTGGGCCAGAGGACGCGCTGCGCGTTGCGCGGAATGTTCGCTACCGCGAAGAGTCGACGGGTTTGTTCAGCGGCGGCAGGCGCGTTCACACCGAGGTCGAGCTCACCGTTGCCTCGTCATTACCTCGCGCGATTTCGGTCGAGGTCTTCGACCGCATCCCCATCGCCGGTGACGATAGCGTCGCGGTGTCTCTGGAGAGCGCAGAGCCAACAGCCTCCCCTTGGACGGGAGAGCCGGGCGGGCCCATACTGCGCGGGGGTCTGCGCCAGGAGGTGCACATTCCTCCGGGCGGTGAGAGCAAGGCCACCCTGCATTGGCATATGAGTGTGGGTTCCAAGTACGAAGTGGATGGGGGAGAGCGTCGTGGCAACTGAAACCGTGTCGTCCCTTGAGCGTATTGAAGTGTTTGAGGACCGCGTCAGCGTGACGCGACACATTCTCCTTCCAGCGGATTCCGGAGCCCAAGCCATTCGGGTTGGCCCCTTGTCGCCCCTGCTGCGTGTCGGCGGGCTGTCGATCGAGGCGTTGTCGGGTGGGGCTATTGTCGAGGAGGTTCAGCTACGGCGGGACCGTGTCCTTCGCGAAGAAGCCGACGGTGACAGCCTTGCGGGCCTGCGCAAGGAACTGGAAGCGGCCGAGGATGAGTATGGTGGCTACCAGCGGGGCAAGACCGGTGCTCAATACGTTCAAGACCGCGCCAAGACGCGGCTAGAGCGTGCTTTGGAGTGGTCGGACCGGGCCTACAACGAGGCGAAGGACGCACCTGCATGGGCTCAGTCCCTTCGGGAACTGTACGTTGGCGTAGAGCAGGCTTCAAATGCGGTCATGCAGGCTGATTTTCTTCTGGAGGAGCAGGGAGCGGTCGTTCGTGACCTCCACGCTCGCTTGTCGGATGCGCGTTCTGGGAGTTCGGTCCTGCGCACCTTTGCGACCATCCGGGCCAGTGGAGAGGCCGGTGATGTGCTGGTGATGCGGTACACGCTGCCGTGTGCGGTCTGGCGACCGGTTCATCGCGCCACCCTTCAAGGCGCGCGGATTCGTTGGGAACTCTCGGCAATGGTCTGGAATGGAACGGGCGAGGACTGGGCTTCAGCGCTTCTCGTGTGCAGTACTGCGCGGCCGGGTGAGCGCGCGACGCCGCCTTCGCTGACGGATGACATCGTTCAGGCGAGTCGTCGAGGCAAGGATGTGCTGGTAGAAGACCGTGAAGAGGATGTTCAGGTTGCCCGCGAGGGTACGGCTAGGGCAACGGATGACGTGCCAGGCGTGGATGACGGTGGGGAGGCCCGGACCTTTACTGCCGCCGACCCCGTTGACCTTCCGAGCACGGGTCTTCCGACCTTGGTCCGGTTGGACCAATGGGAAGCAGAGGCAGATGTCGCGTGGTGTTCTGCCCCGGAGATGTCGCCTGCATTGGTACGTGTGACGCGTCAGATCAATGCTGGAACGCGTCCACTGCTCGCTGGGCCCGTTGAGCTGTACGGTGACTCTGGCGCACTAGGACGAACAGAGGTGGGGTTTGTACCGCCCGGAGAGCCGTTCGATCTGGGTTGGGGTGCCCACGACGACGTGCGCATTGATCGTCGTGTGGACCAGTCTCGCTCGGATGCCCGCCTGACCGGCCGAACGAGCCACACATTCGACGTGGTCGTACGTGCCCACAACATGGGAAGCGAAGTCGTCGTCGCCTGCATCCGAGAGCGGGTACCGGTGAGCGAATTGACCGCGGTGACCGTGCAGAAGCCGAAGGTTCAACCCGTTCTCTCGAAAGGCCCGGATGATGACGGATTCTGTGAGTGGAAGCTGTCGCTACAACCCGGACAGTCGCACGAACTGACGTTGTCGTACACCGTGGATGCGGCGAGCAGTGTGACCCTACCGTTCTAGGGCTTTGGCTTGCCGAAGAGCGTGGGTCTGCGGGTAGTCCGCTATCGGGGGGGCAGCCGTGTGGCGCGAGCGCTGCCTACAGAAGGCAGTGAGCCCGCGCAACCGAGGTCTGACGCGACGCGTCGACCTGGCGTGGGACAGACCGCTACTCTGCGATCTTGGCGTGCTCAGCGACTTTCTTCTCGAGGTCGCCGTTCTGGTACATCTCCCAGACGATGTCCGAACCGCCTTGGAACTCACCGTCGATGTACAGCTGCGGGATGGTTGGCCAGTTGGCGAACTGCTTGATGCCTTGGCGAATCTCGTTGTCTGCGAGGACGTCTGACGTCTCGTAGGGGACACCGAGTGAGTTGACGATGCTCACGGCGCGGCTGGAGAAGCCACACTGTGGAAAGTCGCGGTTGCCCTTCATGAACAGCATCACGCGGTTGTCAGTGACGAGCTTCTTGATTCGGTCTTGAACGTCGGCCATTTGGGCCTCCCTGTGGGCGGTTCTGGATTATTCGCCAGTCCAATCGGACGGCTTGAAAGTCTTGAGAGCGAGGGCGTGGATATCAGACTTCATGTGGTCGCCAAGGGCGCCGTACACGAGCTGATGTTGTGCGACGAGCGACTTGCCGTCGAAGGCCGATGACACGACCCTTGCGGTGAAGTGCTCATGGTCGCCCACGTCGTCAATGACGATGGCGGTACATTCCGGCAGCTTTTCTTCGAGAATGGCTTTGATGCGCTCGGCGTAAAACACAGGGACTCCACGGTGGCCGTCCGACGTATCTGCGAGGATGAGGTGCGTCGAGGCGCGGCATGTCACGATGAATGACGGTCTCGCCCGTGACTACTCGGGAGGCGCACCGAAATCGAGCACCGTCACTCGGTTGCTGCCTTCCGTCTTGAGGGCGTAGCGACCGCTAGGCACGGCGTTGAACGGGACAATGTAGGCCGCTCGGTCACCGCTGGAGTGCTGGCGAACCTTGCTGACATCAATCATGGCGGCTTGGCGGGTGAAGTCACGGTCCGAGCTGAAACGAACGCCGAGGTACCACCAATCCTGCATGGTCATGGCATCCCCGTTGCGCAACAGGCGGCGTGGAGTCGACTTCACCATCGGAACCAGGCGGGAACTCTGCGCCGCGTCCGGACCGGTCATGACCAGCCACGTTTGGGCATCGATGAGAGGAATGTCGCTCTCAGCGGGGATGCGACTTGGAAACTCAACGACCTCTTCGGTACCGAGGATGGTCGCTCGTTTGATGTCTCCGTGGGTAGACAGCGGAGTCAGCGTGTCCCCGTGCAAGATGTACGAGCCACTACCTTCGGGCGCGCGCAGCACCTCAATGGCGGTCTCGCCGTCACTACTCTGCGCGACAACGCTACCTTCAATGAACCATAGCGCCGAGTTCACTGGAGTGATGCTGTAGGCGGAGGACGTCAGACAGGGGCCTTCAATGGTCACTTTGCCGTCAGCGCCTGTTGTACCTTCGAAGACTTGGCAGGAGAACGACACCTCGGCCTGGGCGCGCGCGGTCACCGGCACATCGCTCATTGGCTCCCCCGACATGCCGTCGGTGAGAGTGGCTGTGATGGTTCCGGTCGTACATGCCGACAGGCACAGCACGGCTGTTGCGAGAACTCGCGTCATGTTGGCTCCGGGGGCAGATGTTGGCAGTTTCGATGCTGACTGCAAAAGATGCAAGCGTCGCTATCGGAGCTTTCCTGCGAAAGTAGCGGCGAGCCGTTGTGCACGTAGTCGTACGCCTGCTCTGTAGTCTGTCTGGTCTTGGGTAGCGTCACCGTACAGCACGCCTCGTGCGCTGACGACCAGTGCACCCAGACCATCGGCTCGGAACAGCGGGTCAGCGGTTGTGGCTGTTCCCCCTTGGGCACCAAAGCCTGGCACGAGCAACCATGCGTTGGGCATGGCGTCTCTCCAATGGGCGGCTTCTTCTGGGACGGTAGCGCCGATCACCGCTCCAACATCACCCAAGGCATCCGCGCCCATGGTTGCAAGAGCCTGGGACTGCACCCACTCAGCAACGGCCTCGGCCGCACCGGTTTCGGTCTGCCACAGAGACGCTCCAGGGTTGGAGGTGCGCACCAACACGAACAGGCCCTTTCCGGCGTGCTCTTGAAATGGAGTGAGTGACTCTGGGCCCAGGTACGGCGACAGGGTGACGGCGTCTGCGGTGTGCAGGGTCGCTTCCGCATAGGCTCTGGCCGTGGAGCCAATGTCCCCACGTTTGGCGTCTAAGATCACCATCAATCCAGCGTCTGAGGCGTGTTGTACAACCTGCTCCAGGGCGCGCACTCCTTGCCAACCCATGCGCTCAAAGAAGGCGACCTGTGGCTTCACCGCGGGCACGACATCGTGCACAACGTCAATCACGCCTCGGCAAAAGTCGAGCGCGGCTTGTGCGCCCTCTCCGGTGGGAACGCGACCCGGATGAGGGTCGAGGCCCACACACACGGGACTACCAATCCGGCGCACGGCCAATGCCAAACGCTGTCCAAAAGGGTCGGGGGCTCGCTGCATCATGCCGGCGAGGGTAACCTCTCTGCGGAGGTTGTATGCGCTGGGTTTGTTTGATGGGTCTGTTCATGGCCGGATGCGACGACACCTTCGAACCTGCACCACCAGACACATCCGTTGTTGACGATGACGGGTGCCCAGACGGCATGTTTGCGGCCTCGGATGCGTCGTTCATTACCTCCCAACTCTCCGTAAACGGCGCTGGGCTGGTGACGGACTTCGTTCAGCAGGGGACCTACGACGGCGTGCCTGCTGCCTGTGCGTCGGATGATGGCCGTTCGCTGCAGCTCATCTTCGAGGTGGGGGGAATTGGATTTGGTCGGGTCTCCATGACCCACTCGGGTCCCGGTTCGTACGATCCCAACGACACCGTCGCGACCTTCAGTCTCGATCTCTTTGGTGCTGACACCCCAACAGTCTTCGGAGCCGGGGACTGGCAGTCGGCAAGTTGGAATGTGGAGGAGAGCGAGGGTGCTGTATTGTCCGATTTCTTTGGTACCGGCTTTGCCGACGACCAAAGCACCGGAATCAACTTTCAGTTGGTGGTGACTCCATGATCTGGTTGCTCGCGAGCATGGCCCTTGCCGATGATGCGTCTGACTTACTGGCCCGCGTGGACACCGCGAGCTCACCCACGAGCGACGCCCACATGGTGCTCGACATTACGTCGACTGACGACCGGGGCCGCACCTCGGAGCGTACGCTTGAGTTGTGGCAGAAGGGCGACGACAAGCGCCTAGCGACCTTCACCGCCCCCGCACGGGTTTCTGGCGTGGCACTGCTTGTTCCAGATGGCGAGACCGTCTATTTGTATCTGCCAAGCTACGGACGTCCGCGTCGTGTAGTGGGCAAGTCCCGCGGTGATGCGTTTTTTGGGACCAACTTCGCGATGGAGGATCTGTCCCGCATCTCTTGGGCGGAAGAATTCACCGCAGTACTCGCTGAACCGCTGCATCTGACCCTCACGCCGACCTCCGAAAGCGCCGCTTCCGCACGGGTTGAGCTGTACGTTCGTGCCGAAGACGATCTGCCGTCCAAGGTAGAGCACTACGATTCGGACGGGACTCTGATGCGTCGCATTGTCTTTGATGATGTCCGTGCGGTTGGTGACCGCCCCCTTGCGCACTCAGTTGTGGTAAGTGACGTCGCACGGTCCCGCACTACTCGCGCGTCCGTACGTCAAGCCGAGTTCGATGTAGGCGTCCCCGACGACCATTTCAGCCTGGCTCATCTTTCCCAGTGAGGTCTCCTATGCGTCTGTCCCTTCTTGCACTGCCCGCTCTGATGTTCGCCTGTGACCCAAGCGAAGACACCGCAGAATTCACCACCGGTGACTTCTCTTTCCAGACCGTCGCTGTTGACGATGCCTGCTTTGACGGTGGTTTTGCAGTTCTGTTCATGCCAGACGGTGCTGACACTCCCGCAGACTTCGGCTCGTCCATTACCGTTCCAGCAGAAGCGGACCTGCCCTCCAGCTACACGGTCAACCTCGCTGACCCCTTCAACGACATGGACGTTGAGGTCACGGGCTCCGGCAACACGCGTACCATCGTCGGCGCTCAGAACACTGACGTTGAGCTCGATGCTGACGCCTACCCAGGCTGCCTTGTCGACATGTCCATTGACGTTGACCTGACCATCAGCAGCGCAGACGAAGTCAGCGGCACCGCTACGTTGAACACCAGCAGCTTTGACGAAGCCAACTGCCCGGTTGTCGACACCGACCCTTGCACGATCACGCTCGACATTGTGGGTACACGCTAGCCCTTGAGGTTCGCTGACTCTCAGTCATTGATGGCGCGGCGGTTGTTCCCAGTGGGAGCAGTCGTCGCGTCGTTGTTTGTGGGCATCTCTACGTCACTGGCTGGAGAGATTGACGCGAAGGGGGCGTTGGACTCCACCTTGCGCGTGGGTGTGGTGGACTGTGGACAGGTCGCTGATTGTCGGTTCCTCGACTTTCAAGACCTCATTGTGGTGGGCGGACAGCTCGACGTTGACGTGGTCCCAGATGTGCCCGTTCGGCTGGATGCGGCTCTGCGTCTTCACCCACTGCAGGGTGCAGACACCTTGGAGGACACGCGGTTTGCCAACCAAATCCAGTTTCTGTCGGTAGACCTGAACGAAGCCTGGGTTGGCTTGGAAGAGGTGTTGGGAACGGACATTGATCTGCGCATCGGTCAGCAGCGGTTTGCGTGGGGCACTGGTCTTGGCATCCAGCCCACCGACGTTGTGAATCCCGTGGACTTGCGAGACCCCACACGCTTTGACCAGCGTCTCGGCACACCTGCGGTGTCTCTGTTGTGGGCCAAAGGAAAGGCCAACTTGGAGCTGGTGTACACACCGCTGTTCCGCCCGGCTCGCATGCCTGTGGAGGTCAACGTTGTCGACGGCGCCGCCGAGCTGTTTGATGTGGCGGACATTGGCGGAGAGGGTGTGCAGATAGGCGACTTTGAGTCCCGTACTGAGTTCCCGGATGGACGGATTGGTTTTGCAGGGGTTGGCGGGCGATTTGCCCTCGCCACCCGCGCAATCGACGTCTCAGTCATGGCCTACAAGGGGTACGACTCCATCCCGCAAGCTGGCGGCGATGCACGAATCATTGGGTTTCAGACGGACAATGACCGGGTCGACATCGGTGTTCCATTGCTGTACCCGGAGCTGTTTGTTGCTGGTGGTGACCTGCGGGCTCCGCTTCCAGGGGACGTTGGATTGTGGGCCGAGGGCGTTGCCATCTTCCCGGAGCGGACGGCTGTGAGTGCGTCTCGTGCGCAGCTGGAGAACCTGGTTCGTATTGGTACCTTGGACGCTGTGCCTGATCCCTTACCGGAGACCGTGGTTCAGAATGGTCGGGTCTACCCACGAACAGTGGTCGGCATTGACCGCGCATTCGGGCGCGTGTTGGTGTCGGCGCAGTGGGTTCATGGTCTGCCTACCGAGCGCTCGGCGCCGGATGTGCGGGACTACGCGGCGTTGGGCGCGGGTGTTGCGATCAGCGACGTCACCCGGCTCGACCTGTCTGCGATCTCAGACTTTGAGGGCGTCTTGGCCACCGCAGATCTCAGCGTTCTGCACCGTGACGCGGCAACGCTTTCGTTGGGAACCACCGTCATTGCAGCCGCATCGGGCACAGCACTGGGCGACTTACGTGCGCTGACCCACGTGCGTGGTGGCGTGTCCGTCGTGTTCTAGCTGCGCTGGAAACAAAAAGGGCCCGCCGTCTCCGAAGAGGGGCGGGCCCGTTCACAGTGCCTAGAGTGCCTAGTTGTAGGTGAGAACCAGCTTGACGCGGGGCAGAGGCGGTAGCTCAACCTCGATCTCGTTGCCTTCTTCGTCGAGCTCTGGCTCGGGAGGCTCGGGGCGCTCGTACTCTGGGAAGCGCGCGTACTCGAGACGCTCACGGACACAGAGCTTCATGTCGTAGACGGTGATGTCGCGGCGTTCTTCTTCGAACTCGAAGCGTCCGGCGCGGCCACGGTCATCAACGGTGAAGCTGGTTGCGAGGCGGCCAGTGATGGCGTCCTCCATTCCCATGTCGTCTTGGACCTGTCCGGCACAGGCGCCGAAGGCTTCAAGTTCACGCTTCACGACGTCTGCAGCGATGGGGTCGATGCCCTCTTCGACTTCCACGGTAATCGTGGCGTTCTCGGCGGTCGGCATGCCGACAGCTTCAACAGCGGCTGCGATTGCGTCATCCAAGCTGACCTTGGCAATGGTGCAGTCGAAGTCTTCGCGACGGGTAGGGGCCTCTTCAATGTCGTCGAGTCCTGGCTCCATGCCGGGAAGGACTTGGGTGTTGAGGCACAACGACGAGATGTGGTCGAGGCGGGTACGCTCTCCAACCGTGGCGCGCATTGCGGTAGCACCCGTGTGCTCAATGGCGGCAGCGATGCGGTGAACAGCCTTGTCATTGCGACGCTGCGTACCGATGTAGCGAGCAACGCCGACGTATGGGTCGTAGCGCTCGGTGTGTGCGTACAGCTCGGTCTCGAAGTCGATGTCGTTGCCAAGGCGCAGGGTCATCCAGTTGGCTTCAATGTACGCCAGCTCGGGAACGATCTGCATGTCCATTTCGCTGACGCGCATCAGGATGTGGGCGGTGCCACCGAAGAGCTCTAGGAGCTCCACGATCTCGGTGGATGGTGTAGCACCAGGGCCTGCGATGAGCGGCGTGTAGCCGTCAGCGGCTTGGATGTCTGCGATGGGGGTGTCGTCCGGCGTCCAGGTAGATCCGGTCCACACGTACTTGCGGTACCACTCCATGGGCGGGGAGGGCGGCTCCCAAGCGGGCTGTCCCGCAACCGGTGGGCCTTCAGGAGGCGACGGAGCAATGTAGGACGGGCGGGTTCCGTACACGATGATGTCGCCAATGGCGTCGCCAGTGACTTCGATGTCGAAGGTGTCGGTGTAGCCACTGACCGCAGCAGCAGGAAGCTGGAAGCCGAACTCGGCGATCAACTCACCGAGTGGGTACATGTTGGCGGTCGTAGTGAACGTGTCTTCCTTGGCGGTCTCGGCAACGCGGACCAGCCCGACAAGGGCGAGCAGCGCAAGAACGGCCGTGGTGTCGAACAAGAAAGGCTTGTCCACGATCTCGCCCATCTCACCCAAGAAGGTGAACAGGGCGATGGCGAGGCCGACAGCGAGCATGATCCAGCCGAGGGTGACGATGTCAGCCTGGGTAGTCAGCGCAGCCGTGAGGACCTCATTCATGTCCGCGGTTGCAGTGGTGGCGCGAGCGGTGAGGCGGGCCATGTGTCCGCTCAGGACCACTGCCTTGATCGCGTGAGCCGTTGTGAACAGCATCAGGATTCCGGCAGCGAAACGCAGCGATGCTACGCGGTACGCAGCTTCGTGCAGAGCGCGTCGGAAGGCCACGAGGGCACAGCCGACTCCTGCGAAGGAGACCAAGCCGATGAGCGCGAAGGCCTGTGTTCCGAGTCCTGCGCTGATGGCGAGGTAGGCAGTTCCGACTGGGCTTAGCGCCGCAATCAGGAAGGCCAAGATGGCGACGAATGGCGTGGAGCGTGTCTCGCCACCGGGCTTGATCAGCGCGGAGATGGCGGCACACCAAACGGAGAAGGCCGAGACACCGGCAACAACCCAGTGAGCCAACCATCGTGGTCCGTAGGCGTCAGCGAGGCCCGAACTTGCCAGTGTTCCGATGTCAGAGGTGGCACTAGACAGGGCCGTTTCAGCGGCTCCGACAGCACTGTACGACAGGAAAGCACCGATGGCGGTGATGACCGCCGGCATGAAGATCCAGGCCAAAAGCGGGACTCGCTTGCCCAAAATACCGATTGCAGCGAAAACAAGCGCGAGTAGCGCTCCGAATCCACCTAGCCCGAGTAGCACAGGGCCGAGCTCGCCAGCAGCGTCAAACATGGAGGGGTCCTCCCGGAAAAATCACGGTGGCGCGGATCACCCGCACCCCGGTCCAAATAAGAATCCTGCGCCGTTAACGTGTCATCGGACGTCAGAGCGGTTCGTCCTGCAAGGAGCCCGTCAAATAGGCTGAACATCTCGTAGAGATCAGGAGTTGCGCTGAGCCTGGGGCGCCTTGGCGGGCCCATGGTGTGCTCGGGTCTTCGAGAGTGGATATGGGCGCCGCGACGCTCCCGTAGCTCAGTTGGATAGAGCATCGGCCTTCTAAGCCGGCGGTCACAGGTTCGATCCCTGTCGGGGGCGCCACTCTCCACATCCCCCAGTTGCCTCCCTCGCGCTGTGTGTTTCCCCACTCCAGTGCCTACTGAAGACGTGGATGACGGCCATGAGCGAGCGGTCCGGCGCAGAGGCCTTGCAAGACCTGAAGACACGCTTCGCCGCATTCACCAGTGCCTGTTCCCATGACTTATTGACCACTGCTCGCAACATTGCGGTCCTCTGCGAACTGCTGACGGAATCGGGTGCATCCGAATGACCGGCAGATGAGGATATTGCCCTTGTGGGTGCTGTCATGGCCGAATCCAAGAGGATGACGGCTGTTTTGCCTGGCCTTGTACAGTGCGCGTGTATTGGTGTGTGCGGCTAGCGGTGTGGTGGACATTGCCCGGCTCGTTCGTGTGCATTGAGGGGAGCGGAGTCTGACTTGGTGGTGGGCGAGCTTCCTCGAGTCGTTGGGGACACAACGCTCTTGGCGGTTCTGGTGGATGCTCTGGTGTCCAATGCGGTCCGTTTCGCCGGTGAGGGCCCACCGCGACCACGGGTGTTTGGCGAGCGCAAAGATGGATTTGTCGAGCTTCATTTTGAGGATCAGGGAATGGGTATGCCCGAGGGACGAGAGCGGGCAGTGTTCGCCGTATTGCAGAATTGTCATGCAGATAGCGGCGTTGGAGCGGGCTTTCGGTCTGCGAACGCATTTTGGCTGCCCACGGAGGTAGCATCTGTGTGGCTCATGGCCGTACGGATGGTGCAATGCTGATGGTTCGTCTTCCCGAAGGTGAGGTTGTCGAATAGGGGCTGGACGTGACCATACCGGCCAACAAAATTCGCCTCTTGATCAACGTGCGGACACCCCCACCACAGGCGTTTTCTCTGGGGTGTGGGGACATCCGGTGGGAGGGCGTCTTGGTCTGACTTTCTTGCCTCGCTGACATTTGTGAAGGTCTGCCGGGGTAGAGGGCCCCGGGGGAAAGCCGGTTTGGCCCTTTCTGACATGCATGCCCTACTCGTTGAAGACAATGGCGCCGACGCCATGGTGGCGCAGCGGTATCTGGCCAGGCTCCTGGATTCACCTGTGGTCTGGGTTGACTCACTTGCAGATGCGCTGAACCACCTGCGTGAGACTTCGGTGGACGTCATTGTGACGGACCTTGGCTTGCCCGATGCGTGGGACACCTTGGCCGTCGAGAAGTTGCGTCGTGCGGCACCGAACACTCCGATCATCGCTCTTTCCGGTCAGGATGACGATGAGGTTGGCGAGCGTGTGCTGCAGGTAGGGGCCCAGGACTACATGTGTAAGGACGACCTCACCGAAAGGTCACTGCGACGGTCCATTCGGTACGCCCGCCAACGTCATGCACTCCAGCTGGAACTTGAGCACAGAGCGCATCAGGATGGGCTGACGGGTCTAGGCAATCGGACGGCGTTCGACCATGACATTCAAGAGCTTGTGGTTGACCAGACGCCCTTCGGCATTGTTCTTGTAGATGTCGATAAGTTCAAGCTGATCAATGACCGCCTTGGCCATCCGGTTGGGGACTCTGTTCTTCGTCAAATGGCTCTTCGTGCAAACGGAGCACTGGACGCTGGGGCCAAGGCGTACCGAGTGGGGGGCGACGAGCTTGCCGTGTTGTTCGCCGGTTGCGAGTCCCTCGCGGACACTCACAAACATGCTCTGCATATTGTCGATGTGCTCTCATCACCTGTACTGGTTGGGGAGCATCGGGTGGATGTGACGGTAAGCGGAGGCTGTTCCCACTTTCCTAGCGAATTGGGTTCTCTGGAAGATGTGGTGCGTGTTGCAGACACTCGGTTGTATGCGGCAAAGGCGTCGGGTCGAGCCCAGCTGGGTGAGGTCAACTCTGGACAGCTCGTCGCGATTGACCGTCGACTTGAATGGGAGCTTCGAGCAGCAGTTCGAACCCATGCCTTCGAACTTGTCTACCAACCTCTTGCGAGGCTGGGACAGTCAGAGCCTTGCGCTTTCGAGGCCCTCTTGCGGTGGAATCCTGACGGAGAGGGTTCGGTCGGTCCAGACGTGTTTGTACCGATCTTGGAGCGGTGTGGGCTGATTGCTTCTGTTGGTGAGAGGGTGCTTCGAGAGTCCCTTGCTTGGGTCGCGGAGTTTCGACGACTGCGAAATCCAGCGGCTCGAGTCTCGGTCAATGTGTCACCGCTTCAAATTGGGTTGCCCGGCTTTTCAAACCTTGTTTCCCGCTCTCTGGACGACGCTGGACTGACAGGAGATGCGCTATGCGTCGAATTGACCGAGGGTGCCGTGTTGACGGACCTGCTGGCAGCGAGGACAGCGATGGAGGGCTTACGCGAGATGGGCGTTGGCATCGCCATCGATGATTTCGGTACAGGAAATGCGTCGCTATCGCTGCTGATGGAGTTGCCCTTCACCCAACTCAAGATCGACCAGTCCTTCGTCCGCCGCCGCGACGATGCCGTGGTACAGGCTATCATGGCCCTTGCCCACAGTCTGAACCTCGTGGTTGTTGTGGAGGGTGTGGAGAGCGAGGAACAGGCGACCTGGGTCCGGGAGCTAGGGGGTGATGCGATCCAGGGGTTCTGGGTAGGCACTCCTCTTGCCGGTCAAGCATGGCTATCAGAACCCGATTCGTGAATCGCATCTTCGGATGACTAAAATCAGCGTTGCATGAGCTACAATACAAGTAGCAGTGGTAGAGATTTGTGCCTCAACATGGCTGCCGTCCAGGTAGCCAGTCGCTGCAACACTCTTTCGACGCATTGGGTGTACACTGCACCATGATTCAAGATCAGTCGCCGAAGTGCGATTGGTTCCCGTTGAGTGCCCAGAGGATTCAATGAACCGACAGACCTCCGAGTGGTTTGCCCAAGTATTCGACGCCATTGAAGAGTTCATCTTGGTCAAAGGTCCTAGATCACGGCTACTTTGGGCAAACCGTGCGTTTCTCGAGTACTACGGGATGTCCAACGAAGACCTAGAGTCGTTGGTCGATGGTCAGCACAGCGATGTCGACGACACCCTGCAGTACGTGATCGACGATCATTATGTGTACACCTCGGGCAACTCTCGTGCGGTTGTGGAACCTGTCACCAAGCACGATGGCAGTGTGAGCTATTTCGAGACTGTCAAAGTCCCTTTTCGAGACCTGAGTGGGGTCGTTATCGGGACCATTGGTACGTCTCGCCGGTGTGCGGCGAAACGTCCGGCCCAGATTCCTGAAGCCGCCCGTGAAGACCGAAAGACATCCATGGCGATGTTGCGGCAGCTTGTTCTTGGAATGCCGCTTCCGGTGATTGTTGTGGACCGAGCCAAACGCGTTGTGGCGGCCAGTCAGGCTGCGGAGACGTTGTTCGTGGGGCATCGCGTTGAAGGGGCGCTCTCGGGAGACCTTGGGGTGCTCATTCCCCAGCTGGGGGAGCTGGCGGCTCTTGGCGATGGTGAGCCGATTCGTCAGCTCGAGGGGGTTGCGGTACCCGAGCTAGGATTGCGGCTGAATATTGAAGTACGACCCTGGCCGCTGCCCACGCGTGGCATGGGTGGTGTCTTGATCACGTTCCACGACGTGACCCAGCTCATTGAAGCGCAAGAACGACTTCAGATAGCGAATGCCAAGCTTGAGGCGCGACAGGCCGAGCTCGAGAGCATCCTAGACATTGCCGATGTAGGCATTGTCGTGGCAGACGCGGACGGGCAGTTTCGGGTGGTCAATGGTGCCGCCCGTACAATGCTCGGCGGCCGGCCACAGTCTTGGGACGACCAAGGTGACGGACCGCAAGTTCGCTTTGAGCAGGTGCCAGGTGAGGCGGTGGACCCAGAAGAGTGGCCGCTTGTTGCGGCCCTGCGCGGTGAAACCCGAAAACAGCAACCCTACATGCTCAAGAGGTCCGATGACGCGCCGCCCATGTGGGTTGTTGCATCCACCGTTCCTCTGCCATCGTGGAGTCGGTACGCGGCGGTTCTGGTATTCCACGACATCACTCGGATGGTGCACGTACAGCAGGAGTTGGAAGAGTTCGCCTTCGTAGCCTCACATGACCTTCGCGAACCCTTGCGTATGGTCACCGGATTTGTGCAGTTGCTGCGGGATCGATTGGCGGACCAGCTCGATGAGGAATCGACGACATTCATGAACTTTGTGATCGATGGCTCGACCCGGATGGACCGGATGGTGCGGGACCTGCTTGCTGTTTCACGTGAGCAAAACCGCACGTTGGAACTGGAGTCGCTGTCTCTGACAGACGTACTGGCAGAAACTGTGGATGACCTGCAGCTCGCTATTGTCGAGTCTGGCGCCACAATCACAATAAATGCGCTGCCGCTAGTTTTGGGTGATCGCTCGCAACTGAAGCGATTGTTCCTCAATCTGCTATCGAATGCGTTGAAGTTTCGGGCCGAAGGCCGCGCCCCTGTCATCTGTTTCGACGCGGTCGTTACCGGCTTGGAAACTAAGGTTTCGGTTTCGGACAACGGCATCGGCATTCCCGAAGACTATCGGGAAGTCGTGTTTCGCATGTTCCAACGGCTGCACCCTCGTTCACAATACCCGGGCACAGGCGTGGGGCTTGCTCTATGCAAACGCATCGTGGACCGTCACAATGGTCGAATTGAAGTACACGCGAACCATCCACATGGAACGGTCGTGACTGTGGTTATCCCTGGCGAGGAGTCGATTTAGATGCTGCCTCGAGACGTTAATATTCTGCTGGTCGAAGACAATCCTGGTGACGTCGTGCTGACGCGTATGGCTCTTCAACAGAGTCGTATCAGCAATACTCTGCACGTTGTGAATGACGGCGAGAAGGCTCTGATGTTTCTTCGGGGTGAAGGAGAGTATGCGGGACGGATCACTCCAGACCTTGTGCTACTCGACATCAACCTGCCGCGCATCAATGGGCTCGAGGTTCTTAAAGAGGTCAAGCTAGACGAAAACTTGCGTCGAATACCTATTGTTATGCTGACCAGTTCTGTTCGCGACAAGGACGTTGCGGACGCCTACGGAAACTACGCGAACAGCTACATCACGAAACCAGAGAGCCTGCCGCAGCTCATCAACGCGCTGCAGTCCATCGAAGACTACTGGTTTGACCTGGTCCGTCGGCCTTCCGTAACAGGGTAGAGCGAAGGCCTACTCCCGGTAGCCACACGCATCACAGCTCTTGCCCTTGTGGGCGCCCTTGAGATGAATGCCCTCTACGTATTTAATGGCAAATGCTTGGATGAATGCCCGATTTTGCTCGCCGTTGTTGACGTCGATTTGCCGGTCGTAGCGCATCTCACGGTACTTTTTGTCGAACTCTTGGTGTCCCCAACAGTTGACGCAGACACCTTCGGGGGTCTTTCCAGACGTCTCCTCGGCTGTGCTGGAAAAGAAAGCTGTGAGTCGGTCGATTAGAGTCATGCGTTCTCCGTAGAGTCCCAAATGCCTGTGGGACTTGCGTGCTGTACACTGTAATGCTGGAGGGGTCATGCGGTTACTGTGTGGAATCGTGTTGATGGCGGCGTGTTCGGTTCCCCAACCGGAGCTGCCCGCTGCTGAGCCAGTCGTGGAGGTACGGCCTCATCGCTCTATTGATGAGCTTCCGGGTCCACATCCCATGCCCGTTCCGACGCGTGCGGTTGAGCCGGACCCCGATGATTGGTCGCTTGTTGATGCGGGGACGATTGAGCCGCTTGCCCAGGCCCCATGCAATCCTGGATTGGCTCCGCTGTACGCCGCGTTGGAGAGCCGAGATGCGACGATGGCTGCCCAAGTTCGCCGGGCAACGTTGGGCTGTCTAGCTGGCGACAGGCTGGCAGATGCGCGTGTGCTCGTCGATTCGCTGGCGAAGAATGAGATGGAGCCTATCGACCACTACGTCATTGCAAAGGTGTTGTTGAAGCAACGGGCCGTCTCTGACAATGCTGCATGCGCCGAGAATGCCTTTTTGTTCGATGTGTTTCAGCACGTCACGGACGCGAAGGACCCCGTCGTCTCTGCACGAATGCTCAATGACGCTGATTTCCAGCCGATTCATGGCGCCTTTCCTTATCGACGAGTCACCATGCCGGGCGTTGACAATGACGTGGACCGCTTGGAAGGAACTACCTGGTATGGCCCTGGAATGGGCGTCTTTGGAACGCTGAAACGACTAGAGCTTGCCCCTGGTGGGATTGCGACCCTTCACTCCGCGGAGGTCTCGCCGTCGGGAGAACCGGTGTGGAGTGAGCACGCTGCTGTGTGGTCAATGCAGGACGAGCAGCTTTCGGTCACCGTTGGCGAGGCCGTTCCGGTCCTGTTCTACATGACTCCGGCGGAGGGAACGTTGACCCAAGACCCGACTCGTAATCTGTCTGAGTACTACCCGTACCCGTCGGAGTGTGAGGCCTAGTTCAAGATGAATGAGGCATCTGGATTGTCGTCCAAAACGGCGATGACGCTGCCGAACCGGGTCTCGGGGTCAATCTCGAGAACAAGGTCATCACCTGGAGCGCGCTGCTCGATTCGTCCGTCGGCGTGAAGGTAGGCCGTTGGTGGAACGCGGACGTTGTGCAGCGGAAACACGGTGACGTGTTCTCCCGGGACGATGGCCGCAGCGTCGACTGACAGTCGTTGGGTGGCAACGACGCTTGCAATGACCGTGCTGCACATGGCCCAAGACTCCGACTCATCGACCCACAACGTCACTCGACCCGCGGTGTCGGAGTGAATTGCTGCGGCTTGTGCCTCGGCGAGCAGCGTGTTCAGACGCTCGGTGACTGATGGAAGGATGCCGCCTCGAACCTGAGCATCTGGAAAGCTCCTCCCCGTTGGTCGGTCTTGAATGGTGACCACCGGAATGTCTGCAACCTCGACTCCGCGTCGGCCTAGCGTAATGTCCAGACTGGCGGTGTGCGGTGGACCTTCGGCGACTCTGGCAAGCTCAATTCCGAGGCGTCTCTCTACGATGTGGAGGCCGTCTTCGTCAAAGGTGGCGTTGAGTACGGTCAGCGTTCGGACCATCTCGTCAGCAGCGACTAGCGCCGTGGCGCCTGCGCCCAGAACGAACGAGGTCGCGGCAATCATTCCGAGCACTGCGCCGCGATTGGGTCGCGACAGGGCCCAGCTGACGACGGCGCCCAAGAAGACCATGGTGACGGGAAGGGCGCCTGTGCTCCAGGACAATGCGGACAAGGCATCTTGGGTCGCTTGTGCTGAGACCTGCTCTCCAGACTGCGCAGCGGCGTAGATGGTGAGTAGCTCCTCGCAGAAGAGGGTTGAGACGCAGCCAATGCCGACGAGCCCCGTGCACACAGTTGCCACAGCCCGCCAAGCATCTGTGCGCGCTCGCTCGGTTGGTGATGTTCCCCGTACAGATGCGACGGATGCCAA
This sequence comes from uncultured Pseudomonadota bacterium, assembly GCA_913061235.1. Lineage (GTDB taxonomy): Bacteria > Myxococcota_A > UBA796 > UBA796 > CAJXTB01. The sequence continues at coordinate 324,844 of CAJXTB010000006.1, forward strand.
GATGCCCACCGCTGCGATGCAGCCCGCGAGTAAAGGGTGCCCAGCGGCAACGGCAAGGCCAGCGCCAATCAAGCCGCCAATCACCGTGGGTGCGGCATGCCAGACGGTCCAATGAGCGTCGGATTCCTTGGTGGTTAGGTCGACGATGCCCAGGATGATGAGCACAAGTAGGCCTCCTCCAACGGCGGCAACGGCTCCGGCTTCCATGGTTGCAGGGCTCTCTGCCATGGCGACGGCCAGCTGTTCGGCGCGGTCGGCATTGGAGGCATCAAAGAGGGTCTCACGCAGTCCCCAGACTCTGAATGCGGCGTATACATTGCCGGCCATCGCAGCGAGGGCCAACGGGCCAATGACGAACGTAGGTGCGACGCGCTTGAACGCTAGGGCCAGCGCGAAGACAGTGCTGAGCACTGCAGCAATGATGCCCACGATGAGGCTGACCTCACCGACCTTGCCGGCTCCCTCGAGCAATACCCAAACGCTCACGACCGATCGGCCAAGGAGTCAATGAGGGGGGCTACGGCTGTCTGCCAGGCACGCTGGCAGCTCTTGAAGCGTCGAAGGCTGGCGAAGCCATGAACCTGATTGGGGATGCGGACTGCGGTGACGGGGATGTCCTGGGCCTGTAGATGAGCGATGTAGAGCTCCCCTTCGTCGTGCAGAACATCCATTCCGGCCAGCGTGACAATCTCGGGAACGCGTGTCCCGTCATCCCGTGTGCTGGGGTGTTTTACAGGCTGGGCCCGAGGGCTTTGAAGGTCTGCCGGGTTTGGGTAGGTCTGGTCTCGGAACCAGTTCTTTCGCTGATTGGTGAGAAGCAGACGCTCACCGAAGTCGTGGTTGGACGGATAGGCTTGGCCGGCGTCGGTGGGGGGATACAGCGCCCAGACCACGTGTGGAGCCACCTTGGCGTGGTGCCCGACCCAGATGGCCAGGTTGGCTCCCGCGCTGTCGCCTCCGACCGCGATGGGGCCGGAGATACCGAAACCTTCGGGGTTGTCGGTTACCGCGCGCCAGGCGTCCTCAGCGTCGTTCCACGGCGTTGGGTAGGGGAACTCTGGGGCGAGGCGATAGTCCACAGCGACAACCACGGCGTCGGTGTCTTTGCACAGCTGTGCGGAGAGTGAGTGATGGCTGTCCAGGTTTCCAATGACGTATCCACCGCCGTGAAAGTACACAATTCCCGGATGCGGTCCGGGTGTCGGAGGGGTGTAGACGCGAACGGATAGCTGGGCTTCGTTGCGATGCGGAACGCCCCGGTCTTTCCACGTCACATCCTCTGGGGGGGGGGCATCCAGAATGGCGTTTCCGAAGGCGTATTCTTCTCGCAGGCGCTTGGGTGTTGGGTTGTCCCGTTGACTGCGGTGAATGATGGACATGGCCCACCACAGCTCTGGCTCTGGGCTCTGGCCACGAATCACAGGAGGCTTACCCGCTAGCCGCTGAATGCGCCTTGGCACGGCTAGTAGGCCCTTGAATGCTACCTTCTCGATTGCTTGAATGATGCGCATTCACCCTCCTCTGGCAAAGTACACTAGTCCTTGCCGTTGTGTGAACTACCACACGTCGCGGGTCAGCAGGGCAGGTGCCCGACGTGTGGGACGCGGGAGCTTCGAAGCGGTGAGCAACGCCGCGCGAACCCCTACTGCGTCGCGCTCAGCGATGGCGGCTGGCTCGCGCGGGTTGAAGCGCCAGAACGGAGTGGGGGCGCGCATGTGTTGCCGCAGGCTCTCGCCAAGGGTGAAGGACTCTACACAGACCGACCAGCACTGGAGCGCGTGGTGCTGCCAGTCTTCGAGCTCGCCAGTGAAGACGTCGAAGAGCGGTGTGGCCAGTCGTAAATAGCGTGCTTTCCCTGCTTGCCCGTCTCGGAAAGAGCGGCACAAGGTGGTGTAGCCGCGCCAGTCGTCACGCTGCCACACGCGTGCAGCGATGAGTGAGCCCATGAAGCTGTGGCAGTTGATGGAGGCGTGCGGTCGGTGTTCGCTCATCCAGTTGGCGAGTGCCTGACTCTCTGGCTCGGCGAGCGGTGCGGACCCACGGAAGGTCGCGCTGTCGGGATCGGAGCCTCCAGAGAAGGGCAGGCGGCTTGGACGTGCATTCCACGGCAGTGGGAAGTTGCGGTTGAGGTCCACGCCGTTCGCGTTCTTGCGCATGTCGCGAACGCGTCCTTGGCCCTTGTCTGCCAAGGTCCGTGCGTAGCCGTCAGGATTGAGGACGGGGAAGACAACGAGACGCACGCCTGGAATCGCTCCGCGTCGAAGCACAGCCAGAGCGACTTGGACGCCGATGTACTCGATGCCATGCAAGCCAGCGGTGACGGTGACAAGAGGACCGTCTCCGCCCACATCAATACCAACGAGGGGTCGGCCTTGTACCGATGTCCCCGTCTCAAAGACGGCGCCGAACTCTGCGGACTGGGCAATCACGTCTTCGAAGGACGGATACGGGCTCAAAGGTCCCACGGGGCTGGCCGACGTCATGGGTACTCTTGTGTCTACGGGTAGTAGACCGAGCACTCAAAGTGACCCTCTGACTCTTGGCAGTCGCCTGCACCTTGGTAGCAAGCGCCTTCTGCGAACAGGCAGTCGCAGTTCAAGTCGCTCAAACAGTCCGCAGGAATCGCGGAGCAGGTGTAGCTGATGTTGCTCTCGCCAGGTGGGGGAGCTGCTCCGCCGTAGCCGATGTTGCAGAACTGATCTGCTGAACAGGTGAGCTCGCCACAGTCGAAGGTGCCCGCTTCGGTGTCGCTCTCCGTGTCCGCTTCTGTGTCTGCCTCAGTATTGGCTTCGGTATCGGCGTCCGTGTCGACTTCGGTGTCCACGCCCGTGCTGGTCTCGGTGTCGTCTTCGCCAGTGGGGTCACCGGACGGTGTGCCGCTTGAACCCGGACAGGCCGAGAGAAGAATTGCCGCCAAACCTGTACAAATCAAACGCATGATCACCTCTGTGCCCGTCCCACTATAACGGCGGTACAGGATACACGCGGAACATCTGGGGGAGCTTTGGGTCTGACCGTCCTACACATCATTGGCAGCCTACGCGTAGCAGGCATCCAACGCTTTGTATTGGACTTGTCAGTGCAGCAGGTGCGCAGCGGAGATGCCGCAGTTGTCGTTGTGTTGAATGGTGAGCCAGATCCAGATTTTGCCGCGGCGATGACCGGTGCTGGTGTCGCGTTGGTCTGTCTGCGAAAGCAGGGAAACCGCGATGTGGGTGCCATGGCGCGGCTGCTTCAACGCGTTCGGTCATTCTCTCCAGATGTCATTCACACCCACGGCTACACCTTGACCTACGGCCTTCCCGTAGCGACCGCGCTGGGAATCCCGGTGGTTCACACCCTTCATGCGCTGATGGAAGTCGAGGTCCCGCGCGGCACCGAGCGTTTCTATGACGCAGCCATCGCGCTGGGGGTGCGCTTCGTTGCCATCAGCACCGCTGTAGCGGCCTCTTTCTCCGAGCGCTTCGCGGCGTTCGCGGCTGTTGTGGACAGCGGGGTCAACCTTCGTGCGTTCACCGCGCCGGTGGACCGCCAGCAGATTCGTCAAACTCTTGGGGTGGGGCCAGACGCTGTTGTGGCGGTGACGGTTTCGCGCATTGAGCATGTGAAAGGCGTAGATATCGCCTTCGACGCCTTTGAGACTGTTGCGTCTGCGCATCCAAAAGCGCACTGGCTGGTGGTGGGGGACGGCGCTGAGCTTCCGGCGCTTCGACAACGGGTCGAGGCCTCGGCAATTGCGGACCGCGTGCACCTGGTCGGCATGCGGACGGATGTGGCCCCGCTGCTCATAGCAAGCGACCTGTTCCTGCTCACAAGCCGGTCTGAAGGACTGGGCCTGTCCGTCATTGAGGGCTTGGCAGCCGGACTGCCGTGTGTCGTGCCTCCGGTGGGGGGATTGGTGGAGATTGTACACCACGGGCACAATGGCTTGATGGCGCGAGACACATCCGTGCTGGCCATTGCCGAACAGCTCGACCGAATGCTTGGGTCGCAAGCGCTGCGAGAGGAGCTCGGGTCACAGGCCCAGGCATCAGTCGAGCGCTTTGCCGTCAGTCAAGCGGCACAGCTGTACCGAGCTGTGTACATCCACCCGAGACACTCCATTGTGCGTCGGGCAGTTTGGCGCCTGATCCCTTAGTTTCAGCCCAAAAGACTACCGGTAAAAGTCGACCCAGCGAACATCGATGCTATCGACTGTGTCGAGCATGACTTCATCATCGAGGACCACGTGCAGGGTCTCCACAATGACGAACTCACCGCCTTCTGGACCCGTCTCGTAGGTGACTTCACCTTGCACGAAGCCGGCGCCTTCAATGACTGTGGGGGCTTCACCTTCGGGGGACGCGGTCGCGTAAAAGCCTTCCAAGCCGTAGAAGTCTTCAAAGCGGAACTCGACGAGCTGCGGCCATGCGGTCCCGCGGTTGAGCACTAGGCCGCCAATACCGAAGCCGTGTGTGACGGTGACAATCCACGGGTCGCCGCTGCTGTCGATGGAGAGTTCCTCACTGCCTGAGGCGGTCTGCACCGTTGGGGCGATCGATGCGTCGTCAGAGTCTTGGTCGACGAGTTCTTCGTCACGGTCGTCGTTGTCGTCGTCGCTGCTGTCGTCGTCGCTGCTGTCGTCGTCGCTTCGGTCATCCTCATCGCTGCTGTCGTCGTCGCTTCGGTCATCGTCCTGACCAGCTTCGGAGCCCTCGTCAGCTTGCAGGTCGAACCCGTTGCGCTCACCGTCCAGTGTTCCGTTGGAGGGGTTGGCGCAGGCTGCGGCGAAGAGAAGGGCAATGGGTAGGCAGCGCATGTAGAACCTCGGTTGGCGTCAGTGTAGCCCAGTGATGGTGCCTGTGATTGTCAGAGTGAAGGTAGTGGATTTGCTGGCGGTGGAAGAGCGGTCGTGTCACCTTTGGTTCAGTTCAGGAAGTCTTTTCCGATTGTTGGTATGCGGGCTTAGGGACTGAGTAGATTGGGTTGTGCGAAAATTTTTCACCATGGTTGGGTTCCTTCCTCTTGCGGCCTCTGCCGCGACTGTAGAAGTGTGCCCGTCATGCCCGGCGACAACGATTGGCCAAGGCATTGCGGCGGCTGGAGTCGGGGGTACGGTTCTGGTGCGCGCCGGAAGCTACCAAGAGTCTGTGACGGTCGCCCAAGACGTGCGCATCCGGTCCATTGGTGGTTCTGGAGTTACCCTTTGGGAAGGCGACGGCACCTCGGTCATCGCCATCACTGATCAGGCGGTGGTGGATGTCATCGGCTTCACAATCGTGCCGAACTCCGGCGGTTTGCTGACGGATGGGCTGGGCTTGCCGCTACCAGATCCTGCACGGGGCGTATTGGCCCAGGATGCCATCGTGCTCCTAGACGATATTGTGGTCAGCGGGGTCAACAGCACCGTCGACGGCTCGGGAATTCACGCGGTCGACGCCGTAGTAACGGTGACTTCGAGCACCTTCGACCGCATGGAAACGAGTGGTGTGGCCGCAGGTGTGTACGCCAAAGACTCCAGCGTAGACATTCTGTATTCAACCTTCACCGATCTGAGGGGTGGGGACGGCAGCGCTATCTACAGTGATGAGTCAACCGTCAACGTTCGAGACTCGGTTTTCTCCGGGAATGGTCGGAACGGAGAAGGAGAGGGCGGTAGCATCCACTCAGACGAAGGCGGCCTGCTCGTCGCAGATTCTCGCTTTTCCAGCGGTCAAGCCGACCTTGGTGGCGATGTCTGGCTGGCCAGTGGCACAGGGGCAACGCTGGCATTCAACGCGCATTCGGGTGGTCAGGCCACGAATGGCGGGGCTGTCTACGCGTATGAAGCGGACCTTGCCGTTCAGGGAGGCCGCTTTGACAACAACCAAGCCGTTGAAACGGGCGGCGCGGTCACTCAGCTTGGCGTGGCAATCGTGTCGGTGTCCGATGCCGTATTCATTGCCAATGCCTCCGTTGACGGAGGGGCCTGGTTCATGGATTCGGATCGGTCTGATCGTCCGTCTTTGGAGGTTAATAGCACGCTTTGGGTGAACAACACCGCAACTGAAGGCGGCGGTATTGGTTCGGCTCACACGGACCACTTCACGGTCACAGACAGCATCTTTGTTCGCAATCAGTCGTCTATCGGCGGTGCCATCCGCATTGACGTTCACGAGTCGCTCCAGCTGGAGAACTCGCTGTTTTGTGCCAATCAATCCACCAACCTCGGCGGAGCTCTGTACGTTGACAGCACGGAAGACCAAGCCCGAGTGAGCGGCAACGTGTTCGCGTTGAACTCTGCGAACGCGGACGGTGGTGCGTTCTGGATCAAGGACACGGAGTTTGATGGGGCCAGAAACACCTTCGTGGACAACGTCGCTTTGAGAGATGGGCACGCAGTGTTTACCGAAGGAATTGGGTTTACGCTGCGACAGAGCATCGTCAGCTGGACCACCGTCGTTGACTCCGAGCAGATCTACGGCGAGGAGTTTTCGTCCGTCATCAGCGAGCGCAATCTGTGGTGGCCCGACCTGGATGCGGCGTACGGTGGCAGCATCGACTTGGGTTTAGGCAGCTCGGTCATTGGGGATGTGCAAGGCGACCCACAGCTGACTGGCTACTCTCCGGATAATAACTGTTCAGACAACACCTGGTTTCCGGCTGTGGGCTCGGTCGCAATGGCGTCGTCTCCGGAGCTTGGTGCCACCGGTTTTGAGGTCGGTGCCTGGGCAGATGCTGACGGCGACGGGGTCCATTCGCCGTGGGACTGCGATGACTCAGACCCACTGGTTGCTCCAGGTCAGCCCGAGCGCTGCAACGGCGTGGATGACGACTGCAATGGCCTTCGGGACGACGTTGTGCAGACAAGTCCAGAAGCGGTTGCTCTTTACTTGGACGCGGATGGAGACGGCTTCGCTGGCGAAACCGAGCCGGTATTCGCATGCGGGGACATGGGTCGCTACGTGGAAACGACAGGCGACTGCGACGACCAAGACTTCCGTACCTACCCGGGAGCTCCAGACCCGGCTGGCGACGGTATTGACCAGGACTGTAGCTTCAATCCGAACGATGCCGACGGTGATGGTTTCGAAGTCGCGCAAGACTGCGACGACACAGACCCACTGGTCAACCCGGATGCCACCGAGAGTTGGTACGACGGCGTCGACCAAGACTGCTCAGGCGGCAGTGACTTCGACCAAGATGGCGACGGCTTCGATGTGGACGCAGAGTGCGACGACACGGCGTTTTCGGTGAATCCGGATGCCACCGAGAGTTGGTACGACGGCGTCGACCAAGACTGCTCAGGCGGCA
>CAJXTB010000007.1 GCA_913061235.1 uncultured Pseudomonadota bacterium
GGCGCAACGTGATTGTGTCGGGACACAGTGCGTTGCGCCGGGGAAGCTAGGTGCGTGCATGAGCGGCGCAGCCCGGGTCAACCTGGAGCGGCACCGCTGTATGGAAGCTCTTGGACCTACCAGGTTCAGGCCATCTGCGCGCGGGTCCAGTAGGGCAACGATGGTTCGACATTCGGGAAGCCATTGCTGCTGTCTGTTTGTCTGGTGTTTTAGGGACGGTAGCGAAACAGTTCGGTGAGGCGGTACACATGAGGTGCGGCGAATCGGACGCTTAGACTATTGTGTTTAGTGGCGCACAAAGAATTGGTCTGTTTTTGGTTTTTCACAAGATAGGGGACCATCCGTCCTTGAACACACTCCCTGTTTGGGGGCCGCTATTTTGTGTGATATCGACCCTGTAGACGTGTGATTTGCCCCATATCCCTGTGTGTTATCACCCTGCCGATCTGAGTCTGATACCGACAGTGGGCGTCACTCCCTAAAAATTTCAAATACGGGTCGACTGGAAGGTACAAAATGGTAAGAGAAATGGCGTTCCGCTACGAAAGTCGGAACACGTTGATTCGCACCAATAGCTCGTGGTGAACACATGATTCGTCGACTCAGTACTCTCGCTCTCTTGGCCCTTGCCGGCACTGCTCACGCTGTGGACCCAGATGCAGATGGCGATAGCGTTGCGGATGGTGTTGATAACTGTCCCGCAACGTCCAATTCCAGCCAGGTGGACACCGATGGCGACGGTTGGGGAGATGCCTGTGTTGACCCCACCGCGACTGTCGATTCGTCGGTCATACTTGGACTGAACACGTACGTTGGTGCTCGTGCGAGCATTGGTAGCGGTTGTACACTCGGGGACGGAACGGTGGTCTTCCGCGGTGCCTCTATTGGCGCTAATGCCGACATTGGCGCAGACAATGTCATTGCTCGGTCTGTCACAGTCGGAGACGACCTCGTCACTCTGGACTCAGTCACGATTGGCTATGCTGCTGTGCTTGGCCATGACGTGACACTCAATACCTTTGCCACAGTGGGCAACTTGGTTCAGGTCGGAGACTTCACCACCTTGGATACGAACGCCGTATTGGCTCGGTCCGTCGTGGTCGCGGACTCCGCAAGTGCAGGTGTTGGCTCGTTGATTGCTGGCATCGTCGGACCTGAAACCGACATCGGCGCCGACGTGCGAGTAGAGGCTGGGGCTCGTGTGCGCAAGGGCACGAACCTGGTCACAGGGGCTCGGATTGAGGCCACCGCCCGTGTCGGCCGAGGTGCGCAGATTGCCTCCGGCGGCGTCGTTCACGGGACTGTGCGGGCCTACGGAATTGTTGGCGAGAGCGCCACGGTGAGTGTCGACTCGGTGGTCCTACGCCGCGGTGAGCTGTGTGGAGGAACCGTTCTGCCGAGCTTCGAGAGCGTCAGCAGCGGCGGCACTTATCCCGTTCAAGGCTGTGCTCCTCCGACCAGCTGTCAGGCCATCTTGGATGCAGGCCTGGACTCCGGAAATCACCTATACTCCATCGATCCCGACGGACTGGGGGGCGCGGCTGCCTACAACGCGTTCTGTGACATGACCACAGCCGGCGGTGGCTGGACTCGTTGCTACGAGGCGACGAGCGGCAGCTTCAGCCACAGCACTTGGGCCCTGCCAGGAAATACCTGCTTTGGAGGGTCTCCCGCATCCAACGGCGAGATGATGTGGCGCGGGGCGGACACAGACTCCACGTTCATTCAGGCTCACGCGACTAACTCCAGTAGCTACGGGAATTGGTGTGGGTCGATGGACGCCATCAGTCAGCAGGGCCTCGCACGCAATGTAGGCACAACCGTCAATTACTGGACCGGCGGGGTCTGCTACCTGGGCGGCAACAACGACAGCGGCAGCAACACCTTCTACTCGTGGAACCATAGCTGCGGTGGGAGCAATACGTTGTCGATTGGAGTGACTCACGGAAGTGGGTGTGACTACGAAGACTACGCGCTCGGTGACCTGTGGGTCTTCTACCGCTAATCGGAGCTCCTGCTGGCGCTGTGGCCACAGCCGATTTCCGAAGACCGCCCTCGTGTCCCGTGTCAGCGTGCTGTCTTGGCGCGTGTGAGTCACTGGAGCTTGGTCACCCTGGACTGAAGTAGGAAGTTCCTTTGAAATGCGGCATTGCATGATGTCTGATTGTGATTACTACGATGGTTCGGAGGAAACTCGCTCCATGGGGTTTCCTTCGACGGTGTACGCCCCCGCCCACGCGGGAAGTTACCGAATCCGCGGGGGTAACGGACCAACGCGTCGTCCTGGCAACGTTCTGCCGGCTGTCTAGTCCGTCCCGCTCCGTCGCGATTCGCGTTCGGGGCTACTCCTGCCCCAGGTGCCCTATGAATTCCAAGACCTCCCTCGTGTTTCTTCTGCTGATGGCGTGTGCCGACGGCAACAATGGCGATGCTGACTCGGACACCGGCATGGATTCCGACACCGACACCGAGCGTGATGAGTACAACCCCCAGAACCCCCTCGCTGAGGGGCCTGCGCCTGTCGATATGGGCGATGCAGACGGTGGCCCTTCCTCCGCGGGTAGCTACGTGCTGTTGGCAAAGTCGGCCATCTCCAACGTGACCGGCTCTGCTGTCTCGGGTGGAAGCGTGGGGCTGTCGCCATCGGCTGCCACCTTCATCACGGGGATGACCCTGGTGGTCGACCCTACCGGCGTCTACGCCACGTCGATCGCGGTGCCTGCGCCCGGCAAGGTGTACGCCGCCAACTACGCGGTGCCCACACCCACGGACCTTACGACAGCAGTGCTGGACATGCAGGCCGGCTACGAAGATGCCGCCATTCGCTGGCCGCCTGACGAACTCGACCTTTCTAGCGGCGCCATCGGTGGTCTGACCCTAGAGCCGGGCTTGTACACCTGGGGCAGCTCAGTGACGGTGCCCACGGACCTGACGTTCGCCGGTGGGGCTGATGACGTGTGGATTCTGCAGATGTCGGGAGACCTCGACGTGGGTACCGGAACTCAGGTGATTCTTAGTGGAGGTGCGGATGCCTCGAACATCTACTGGCAGGTCGCGGGTCAGGCGACGATTCGCGCCAACGCCCACTTCGAGGGAATACTCCTCTCCAGCACCGGCGTGACCTTGCAGACCAACGCCTCTGTTCACGGGCGCATCATGGCTCAGACCATGATTGCCTTAGACGACAACGCAGTCACGGCCCCCTGAGGGGCTGGTTGTCTGAGGACTAGGCGCTCGGTGACCTGTGGGTCTTCTACCGCTAAGAGACGCTGGAACCCTGTCTTCTGCCCTTGGACTTCATCTCGGAGTTTGGGGACACCCGATAGGCGTTAGCCTGTCTAGAACGGCTCGAACTCTAGCCCTAGACGCAGCTCCTGCTGGCCCTCTGGCCACAGCGGATTTCCGAAGACCGCCCTCGCGTCTCCCGTAAGGGCGACGTCTACGCCGAAGACCTCGAAGGCGCGGGCACGCAGTAGGGCTCGCGCCGAGCGTTCCTGCCACAGGCCTCCAATCGTCAGAACGGGCTGCCAGGCACCTTCAAGCCGCAGCTCGGTCAACGCTTGGCGGCCAGAACCGAAAGCCAGCCTGGCCTCAATGGGTAGACCCACGCCGATGACGCCGTCCCATCCTTCGGTCTCGTGGGTACGAGTGGTTCGCACTGTGGCGCCGACTCGCAGCTGTAGATGGTGTCGGTGCCGGTCGAGCTGTAGCAGCTCCAAGACGCCACCAACACCGGCCCAGGTCACGTCGGCCCCGGTGTGAACACGGCGCTGTAGCAGCCCATCCACGACCTGAAAGTACATGCCAGGGTTCATGGCCAGGGCATTGCCGCGCACGCGGGTCAGCGAGAACAACTGCCAACGTGTTCGGACGGCAATGGGCAGGCCGATGCGCACTTGGACCTCGCCCTTGAGGACCGCCACCTCGAGGCCGTCTACCAGACGATAGCGCTGTGCCGCGCCCATTCGGTCACCGTACAGCTGGGATGTCACCACCACCCAGGGGTTCACTCCGTCGCCTTCGTCACGGGCCATGGCGTGTACGCCGAAGCGTCGTAGGGGAGTGTGCAGGCTGCCGCGACTTGGGCGCGGTGCTAACTCCGCTAGTAGGCGCTGTTCGGACGATTCTCCCTGCCGAAGTTCGACTCCGGCCTGTTCTGAAGCACGACCAAGCTGCGCGCGAGCACCGCGCAGGGCGTCTCGTGTTGGCTTGTTGGGTGTGAGCTGACGTTCGGTAGACGACGCCCACGCGAAGAGGTCGTCCACTGCGGGCCACGCGTGCTGTGGAATGGTTCCCGAAGCGATACCTTCGCTAAGAGCGGCGTATCCACGAGCTCTGTGTTCGGGTCGTCGGGAGCCCAGGTCGCGTCGCACCGCCCGCGCGTCGCCGGGGTCAAGCACGTCCTTCAGGGTGCGTCGTGTGAGGCGTCGGACCGCGACAGTGCGGCTGCTGAGCGCATGTTCGATGACGAACTCGGGCGCGACGCGTTCGATGAGCCCGGCGTCATCCATGGCCGCAAGCAGCGTATTGGGGGGGTAGGCCGGGGGCAGTCGCAGCCGCTCTCCCAAGGCAACCTCTCCGAGTTCGCGCGGTAGTTCCTGGCAGTTGCGGGTGAAGAACAAGTAGGGCCGACGGTAGGCCTGTTGCAGCTCGTCCAGCCGTTCAAGGACCCGGCGTTTCTGAGCGTCGTCCAGTCGAAGACGGTACCGATGGAGGTCGCGGTCATCGCCTTCCGAGTAGCGAATGGCCAGACCGCGGTAGCTGTTCTCGTCCACTTGTCCGGCCCATCCACCGGTGAGACCTCGGGCGATGTACTTGAGGCCAGACAGCCCGCCAGTATGGGCTTGAAGTGCGTACGAGCGCTGTCGGGTAATGCCGGTCTGTGTCGACTTGAAGGTCAGAGCCACCGCCGTGTGGCCGGCGATAGAAGCGGCGCTGGCGGTCGACGCGGCCATGAAGACAATGTCGATGGCCACGACCTGGTCGGGGTCGAGGCCAACGTCGGCGAGGTTTGCACAAGCGCTCGGACCCGGTTCACGGTCAAAGTGGCTGTCCAAGAAGCGCCACTTTGCTGGAATCATGCAGCGCGGTTCGTCGAATCGGTCGCTCGGCAACACGTCAGGCACGCTGTAGCGCTCGATAGCGGTCGCTAGGTCCTCCCGCCGGTGGGTGGCTCCTTGTACGGTTGCGTAGGCCAGAAGGTCTTTCTCCCCGGCGCGTCGACCGCTGTCCCAGTCGGACAGATGCTTCCAGTCTTGCTCGCGCGACCAGTGCTGGGACTGGTCCAGCTGGTGGGCGAGGGCGTGGGCAATCTGACGGTGCGCCAGGGCGTCCGCAAGGCCGTCAGCGGTGACCCAGTCCGCCATCTCGGGGTGCGTGCTTAGCCAGTGCTCGGCCTGTCCCACAAGGCCGTTCAGTCCCATGCTGATGTGCGAGCTGTGATGCGGGTCGCTTGTGAGGACGTGGAGTTGTCCCAGGTCATCCGGCAGGACGGGTGCGGCGGTGACCTCGAACACCACGTCGACCTCGAGCAAGGCTGCGGGGACTGTCTCGGCGGCTTCATCGAACCACACCTGGACTTGTGGGGTGGCCCCTTGAAGCCCCCACGACATTGGGGCCGCAGTAGCCAGCGCGACCCACAGCAGCATGGCTAAGGAGTGCCTACTGGCTCTGGCTTATCGCTCTCTGGGACGTCGAGAGGTGGCGCGTCAGGCACGTCGGGAATGGGCTGATCGGTGGGCCACCAGGGGCGCATGCCGGCAACGAGGCCACGCACGCGTCGGTCGACCTCTTTGGGATGACGGATGCCGATGTCGGTGGAGATGCGGTCTAGATAGGTGATGGGGTCCGCGTAGATCTGACTTCTAAGGTCCGCTTGCAACCGCTCTCCATTGTTCGCGAAGCCAAAGTCGGTCGCCATGGTCGCTGAGCGAAGAGGGATGTCCATCCAGGCGGCGAGCCAGCGGTGGGTATCTGCCTGGGCAGGGAAGTCTGGCTGTGCGCGCTCGCGAGCCAGTTCCCACAGCATGTGGCTTGCCAGTGTTGGGTCAATGGTCAAGTCACGTGCCAAGCGGGACATGAAGAGCTTGGAGAAGCGGTCGGCCTCGGTCTCGGTCTCGACCGGTCCGAAGGCGATGCGTGTGTCACGCCAATGCCGGGCCACAACATCCGGGGGAAGGGCTGCGGCCTCGGACAGTGCGTCCAGAGTGGCACCTCCGCCCTCTGCGACGTTGCTGTTCATGCGCTCGAAGGAGTCGGGGTCTGTCATCACAACACCGAGCTCCACACCCAGGTTGCTGCGTGTGTCGATGATGCCGCTATCGAGAAGCGCTCGGGCGCGTTCCCGGCTGTCCCAGCCTTCGCCCCAGTCGCCTTTCCCGCGTCTGTTGGCTCGGACCACGGCGTAGACGACCAGTGCGCCCGCAACCGTTGAGACCACCGAGACGAGTGCGGTGGTGCCCGTGGCGCTTCCAGAGCTTCCGCTGGAGCTACTTCCGCTGGAGCTACTTCCGCTAGAGCTGCTTCCACTGGAGCTGCTTCCAGAGGACGCGCGCGCAGACCCAGGTAGGGAGAAGCCGGCAAGGGTCATGGATACTAAGGCGCAACGCGCAGCCTTGAGGGGCATGTGCTCTCCAATCCAACCCGACTGCGGGGTAGGCTTGGTACACTATAGCGTAGGCGGAAAGCAGTGATTGTAGTCAGTGGCACAGGGCGGTCCGGAACCAGCATGTGGATGCAGGCGCTGGGCGCCGGAGGGGTTTCGGTCCTTGGAGACGCCTTTCCGCTGGACTGGAAGCACACCTTTGCAGATGCCAACGTCAATGGCTTCTTTGAGTCGTCGTTGTGGAACGGCATCAACTCGTCCACCAATCCCGACCCCGCTTCTGGGGCGCTGATCACTGCCGAACAGAGCCGTGATGTCGCCGCCAAGGTGTTCCTGCCCGGCCTTGCGCGTTCGCACCGTGAGTACCTGGACCGCGTCATTGTCAGCTTGCGTGACTGGCGTGCGTTCGAGCAGAGTCGACTTCGCGCGGATGTCATCTATGGCCGTGCCGCCGACCACAACACGGTTCATCAGCGGGTGTGGCGATGGTGGCATGAGGTGACGGTGGGGGTCACCGACATCGTTCGTCGCGGCTACCCGTGCCGAGTGGTCGACTACGATGCTGTTCTTGCGGACCCGGAAGGACAGATGCGGCCCATCTTGGAGTGGCTGCACGTAGATGTAGATGTAGACGCTGCATTGTCGGTTGTTCAGCCATCCCTCCGAACCCACGCGCACAGCCCCACACCGGACGTTCCAGCCGTGTGGGTGGATGCACTGGACGAGGTCCAGGAGTCACTACGTGAAGGACCGCTGACGCCAGCACTCGCGCGTCGCATTGCCGTGCTGAACCGGGTGGTCTTGCAGGCCAAAGCTCATGTGCCGAAGAGTGGGTGGCGGCAGTGAACAGCGACTAGGGCAGGATTTGAATCAGCTGGCCGTTCGCAATCTCTCCAGGGAGGAGGGACAGACTGATGGTCAGCTGTGAACCGGGACCTGAGACGCCGGGCTGGCCATCGGTGATATCTCGGCCTGGCTCTACCCACCCAAAGCCAAAGCAGCCCACGGGAACGCCACCTTCAAGGCTGACTTGGGCGCCCAACTCAGTCCACTCTGGACGGCTATTCGGAACGACTTCGCCGTGCATGCTACCCACTGCCGTTTGGCCGTTTACGTTGGTTGTGGGCGGTGGATTGATGATGTTCGCGTCTCTGCCGCGCGCCGGGCCCAAGCTGGCCGTACCGGTCTCCTCGAGCAGCACATCCTGGTCGAACTCAACCACCACGAAATGGCTGCCTGGAAGGGCATGCACGGTGTCTAGCGTGTCGATTGTGGCGGTCGCCTGCCACCAGCCCTGGTCTTCGTCCTGTTCGATTCCCATAGAGGCTGCGGTGACCGAGAGCGTATGGACGAAGTCAGGGGAGAAGGTGGATGGAGGACCGCAGAGCGAGGCGAGAGCGGTGTCCAGATCAGTGTCCGTGTCCCAGTCGGTATCGGTGTCTGTGTCCCAGTCGGTGTCCGAGTCGTCGTCTACGTTCGAGTCTGCATCCGAGTCCGAGTCCGAGTCGACGTCCGAGGTCGTGTCGGGTTCGACGGTCCCGTCGGTGTCATCCTCTTCGCACGCGCTGAGGGTCAGGGAGAGGGCAACAAGGAAGAGTGTGCGTGTGAACATGCGGTCTCCGGAGTTGAAGACCCATCACGTCTCGGCGCGACAACGTCATCAGTCGTCCATCTGACATCACCCGCCAGCGAAGGCGTGTAGGATGGCCAACGTATGTCTGGGTGTTCGCGCCCCGCACCCAGGAGCTCCGATGTCCTCCCTCTTCGCCGCATTGCTACTCATCCCCGGTCTCGCGCTTGCGCAAGCCGCCCCAGAGCCTGCACCAACACCGGCTCCAGCTGTCCCCGCTGCGACGGCACCCGTGGCTCCGGCACCTGTGGCTGGGCCGACGAACTACGCGCTAACATCGAGCGAAGGTCGCCTGTACGTCTTGGTTCGCTACAAGCGCGGCACGCTGGGTGCTGGGCTGGCCCACGACCATGTGGTTGTGGCTAGCGGATGGTCAGGCTCGGTCACGTGGGACGCCGCGGACCTCACCGCCTGCAACGTTGCCATTGAGGTTCCGGTCGGCGGTCTATCGGTAGACCCGGGCAGTGCACGCGAGTGGGAGAGCCTTGAAGACCAGACCAGTGCGGGAGACAAGGAAACCATCCGCGACAACCTACGTGGGTCTCGTCAGCTGGACATGAACAACTACTCCACGATTCGCTACCAATCGACATCGTGCTCGCGCATAGCGGACGGTACCGTCAACGTCACCGGGGCCCTGACCATCCATGGCGTGAGCAAGACGGTGACGGTGCCCATGACCATTCGCCAAGGCGAGGGCAGCTTTGGTGCCACCGGCCGCTTTGATGCGACGCATGCAGACTTTGGCATGAGTCCGTACTCGGCTGCCTTTGGTGCTGTGAAGAACGACCAGCGTCTTAGCTTCGTCATTGACGTTCGCGGAACCGCCCAGTAGCGGAGGAGTCTGGCCTCAACGGCGCAGGGACGTGCGCAACGTCTCTGTGGACGTGCGCTGCACTTTCCCGAGCGGATCTTGGTTTTGGACGGGTGAAACCTGGCCTTTTCGACGGGCTTTTCCCACGTGAACAAGATTCTTCCCACATCGGTGCTTTCCCGATACAAGTGAGCACAACAATGAATGGGGAGAATACATGGTTCGGTGCAGCTTTTTGGTATGGATGGCCGCGGGTTCTGTCGCGTTTGCTGCGGATAGCAACGGGGATGGTTGCCAAGATGAGTACGCAGGGAACGGAGCCTGTGTCGACGTTGACGCGACCGTTGATGGCTCGAGCACCGTCGGGAGCAGTGCGTCCGTGATGGAAGGCGCCTCCGTTGGACCTGAAGTCGCCCTGGGATCCGGCGTTGTTATCGCTGCACGGGCATCCCTCGCCGGTCGCGTTGCCCACTCGAGCAACCCTGTACCGGTTGGCGCCAACACCGTCGTCGGTCGCGGTGCACAGCTCGGCGCAGACCACGTTCTTGGACAAGACGTCACCATCGGCCGGTCGGTCGTCGCTGGGGCGCGCATGACCGTCGCTGCTGGCGGAAGCCTCGGGTACGCCGCTCAGGTCGGCACTGACGTGACCATTGGCGCGGACGCCGTCGTCGGCAACCTCGTCAGCCTTGGCAACTTTGCCACCTTGGGCGACAACGCAGTCGTCGCTCGCAGCGTGACTATTGCGGACGGTCTCAACACCGGAAATGGCGCTTCGGTCAACGGTATCGTTGGACCTGATGTCCTCATTGCAGCCGGCTCGCGAATTGAGTCGGGCGCTCGTGTTCGCAAGCTGGCCGACATTGGTGCCGGTGCTGCGATTGAGTCGAGTGGTCGCGTGGGTCGCGGCGCTGTCATCGAGGCCGGAGCGACGGTCTTCGGACGCGTCGGCGCCAACGCAACTGTCGGTGCTGGGGCAATGGTTGAGGCTGGCGCTACGGTCTCCCGTGGCGGCGAAGTGTGCGCTGGGAACACGCTTCCTACTGGCTCACTGGTGCTGAGCGACGGCACCTGGCCGGTCGAAGGGTGTCAGGTGAACGACACCTGCCAGACCATCAAGACCACCAATCCCAGTGCGACGGACGGCGTGTACACCATCGACCCGGACGGTGTCGGCGGTCAGGCGGCCTTCGACGCGTACTGTGACATGACGACGGACAATGGCGGTTGGACCTACGTGGCCGAGTCTGGACGCTCCCGCACCAATCCGTTGGACACCACCATCTCGGGACCTGGTAGCTACCATCGCTACCAATACGACCTTGCTGGCATGACCTACGACCAAGTGCTCGTGGTACGCGGAGCGGGTCGCTACTGGTGCAACTCCTGGGGCACCAACTCGTCGGCGTGGACCGAGCCATCCACCGCGTCAATGGGCATGGCTTACGACACGAACACGTTCAACTACCACAACGGTCAGACCACTCCCTATGCGTGGATTCAGCAGCCGTACAGTATGAGCAGCAGCTGTAGTAGTTGCTACGCGAGCAACAACACCACGCCGAGCTCCGTCGTGTTCACGTCGCTGGACGGTGCCACTGGGCGGTACGTCAAGCTCGATCCGCCGGGGTCGGCTGCGTCTTTGCTTGAGGTGAGCGACTTCGATGCGTTCGTGGGTCAGTTCGGTGGGTGCAACCTCAGCAGCGGCCAGGAAGCCACCTGGGGCGCGTACGTCCGGTGAGCCGGTGGTTGGGAACGGCACGTAGGACGTCTACGGCTTTCTGAATGTGGTCAGCACCGCGAGCTGGGTGCTGACTCTGATGTCGAACATGGCGTCACGGTCGGGAGCCATGAACAGGTCCCGGTCGACGTCGAGTGGGGTGGTGCTCAGGCGAATGCCGAGCAGCGTCTCACCGAAGCTTCGGGCGACCATTGTCAGCGCGTCGAAGCGGATGGTCTGTGGCTCAAGGCCGTAGTCGGCAGGTGAACGGTACACAATCTCGGCGCCGCCGACCGTCAGCAGCTCATCGAGTACTACTGAGAGCTCCGGACGCATGGAGACGTGAGCCAGCAGGCGGCCCATGATGGTCGGCGACAGGACGACTTCGCCCGGGACGTCGTCGAACAGCTCGGCATTGTCGGGGTCCATGAGCTCCACCAACATCGCAGGCCGCTTGGCGCTATGGCGTAGTTGGTCGCGCACAATGAGCGAGGCCATGAGCGTGCGTGCGTCGCTCTGCTCCACTTCTTCTACGTTTGCTCGTCCCACAATGAGCAGGTTGTCGAATGCGGCGATGTCCAGCTTCTCAAGGTCGCGGACGTTCGTGTAGTCACCAACTTGATGTTTCACCGTCACCCGATTCGGTGCGGCGCCCCAGCGCGACATCTCACGGCGTCGTTCGTCTGGAGAGCTCACGGCAACGACTGTCACTGTGAACGACTCGTCCGGGTACGTCTCAAGCTCAGCTAAGGCAGCCACAACGCGCGGGTTCCAGCCGAGAACGAGGATGTTGCGTGTGCGTGCGAGGGTGAGATCTGGTGGGGTGGATCGATCCGTCGCCACCTCAACCAAGGGCTCATCAGACGGCTGCACCTCTTCAAAGCGCGACGATGCGACAACCAATCGGTCGCCCTCTTCCACAACGACTTCGGCATCTGGGTTGAGCAGTGCAATGAAGCCGCGCTTCTTCGGCCGGACAATGCCGAGTACGACTCCGTGCTCAATGCGTGCGCGCGCATCATCAATAGGGAGACCATTGAGCGCTGGCAGGCTGTGGAAGTACATGTCCGCACCGGTGTCCATGGCCAACAGCTCGGAAGTGACCCAACTAAGTCCGGTATGGCGGATGTTCTGCACCATGAGTCGTCCAACAACCGCATCCGACGGCAGAAGCGTCAGCAAGCCGTCATAGCTGCGCTGTACGACGTCGATAAGGCGCGCATCGTCGAGCTCAGCGATGATGCGTGGAGGGCTCTCCAGGTCCTGCATGGTCGGATGCCGAACAATGGACAGGAGAATCTTGACCACGGTGGCGTCGCGCAGGTCGTCGTCTTCTTCTTTGCCACCGGGAATCAGGATGGCCGCTGCGTTCGCAAAATCGACCCGCTCCAGCTGTTCTGCTTCTAGGGCCGAGCCGCTACGCAGAATGATGTCTCGGTCGTCCCACAGCTCTCCCAGCTCGTCTTCCAGCTCGTAGCGAACGTCTTCGTCTAGCTCGTCGACCAAGACCACAACGCGCAGGTCACGACTGCGACCGATTCGAGCCAAGAATCGCTCGACGCGGGGCTCAATGCGGAACATCTCGGTGAGCACAATGTGGGTACGCTCGGTGAGGCCCAACACCACAATATGCCCGGACATGACGATAGGCGTCTCGCCGCGTTGAAGGCGGACAATCGTCGTATTTAGCGCCTGGGTAAGAATGGCCACCAGCGTACCCATGAACAGCACGTAGCCAGCAACGGTCAGCAGAGTGGAGATGATGCGTCGCCCATTTCCGACGTCATCCCCAAGGTATCCAGGGTCTGTCAGCCGAAGGAAGGCCCACCAGATGGCCTCTGTCGCCGACTCCGGCTGCCCGCCGAGCGCAATCAAGGCCAGGCCACCCACAACAGACACAACGATGACCGCAACTCCCATGAACAGCAGACGGTAGGTCAGGCCACGCAGGAGCAGGCGTTCGAGGTGAAACCGCAGGAAGTCGACGAGTCGTTTCATGTGCATGACTTACACGTTGGCCGCATCAGTGCGCGCTGGGACTCCGTCATCAGTCTCTAGTTAGACTCGCAAGTGACGTCAGTAATGAGGTTTCGTTCGTTTGAACCGCTACAACAGGGGCTGGCCCACTCATTGCCGGTGCACACGCCCCAGCAGTAGCATTCGGTCGACGTGATGGCCTGCACGACCCAATCGGTGGCCACGTCATAGCCATTGTCCTGGCAGAACTTGTCCATCTGCTGTTGCGTAGATGTGCCGTTGCAGCAGGTACCACCACCCGGCCAACACTGGTCAAGGTGCACTGGATAGAGCGTGTACCCATTGAAGTTCAGAGTGCTGATCTGCGCTGTCTGGCTCACTCCAGGGTTGTCGTAGACCTCTCTGCGGCCGATGCGGGTGCCGTCGGGAACGTCCGATGTGGCGGTCACTTCTGCACCAGCGCCAATGCGTACGTTGGCGCCGATAGTCACGCCGTCTCCAATGATGACCTCTCGGCCAACGCGTCCTCCGGCAAGAATAGTGACTCCCTCTCCAATCGTGGCGCCCTTGAGAACTCGCGCGGTGGATGCCATGTCGAAGTCTGGCCCAATGGTCACGTTAGGCCCAATGATACCGGCGATAGATACGGCTGACGCGGAGTCCGCAATGCTCGTACCCCGAGCGACAACAGCACCGGTCTCGAGTCGCGTGTTGTTGCCCACGCTCACCAACGCTCCGACAATCGTTCCGTTGCCTACAAAGACGTCATCACCCAAGTCGGCGGCGTAGCCAACCGTTGCGTTGGGTAGGGTCTCTAGACGCGCTCCGGCGTTCACGGACCGGGCAATGATGTTGTCAGACCCAATGTTCTGGTCTGCACCGATGGTCGCGGACCGACCGATAGCGGTGTTTGCCCCCACCGGCTGACTGCCCGACGCGCTCACGCGACCGACTAGGGTGGCTCTTGGTGCAATGACTGCGCCGCTGCCAACTGAGACATCTGGGCCGATGGACGCTGTGACTGAGACACAGGCAGTATTGGCGTCAAAGTAGCTATCTACGCAGCCGTCATTGTTGGCGTCTTGGGCGTTCGCGACGGATGCGATGAGCATTAGCATGGAAACAATCATGGTCTCAGTCCTCGTGTTGTACAGTAACACTGTAGGCGCTGAAAGGTACGCTCAATGGCCGCTTGTCGTGACGGGGGCCAGGGCGCCACGGGGTGTGTCACGTCATCCACCTTGGCAGCGGATTGTCCGTCATCGCGCACTTTGGGACGAATGGCTGTCGGCTCGTCTGTGAGGATGCGCAACGGGGCCCCCCTCCGGTCAGCGTCGAGTGGACCGTGGGCCGCTGTGTTTGATCATCGAAATCTATGGTCAATACCGCTGAATCAGTGAGGCACAGCCACGATCTGAGCACTGAACGTGTTCGACCGCTCGTCGCGCAGCTCAAGCGTGTCTGCAATCACGCAATCGCCGATTTGCTGAGTCTTCTTTGTGCGTACAGAAGCATGCTTGTACCCACCGAACTCCCAGTAGCCGGAGACCCCGATCAGGCTCCATCCGGTCTCGGTCTCGGACCACTGATACGACCACTCGGCGGGACCGCCGACGCCTTCGGTCTTGGCCAGCAGGCCTTCGCGAAACGTCATGGTTCCAGGGCCGTAGTTGGTGTGGAGAATGCCGCCGGTGAGGGTCCACTCACCCGTCATGCTGTGGGTGTCATTTGTCCATGGTGGATTGCCCGCATGTACTCTTAGGTAGTGTAGAATCGCGTCAGGAACCATGGGCTCATCGGGCCCTCGCAGCGGTCGTAGGCTGGGGTAGTAGTGGGGGTTGACGTTGAACCAGTGCGTCCATTCCCCCGTCCAATAGTTTACCTGTAAGGTGATGTTTTCTGGCAGTCGGCAGGTGTCCAGTCGTGAGACGGCGTCGCTTAGGATGTCCCTCGCAATGGGGTCGGCAGAAGCCTCGCCGCTGAGTCCCAAGGCGTCATCGGACAGTGGTGGTTCCGGGGGGGTACCAGCGCAGTCGGGAAGCGCTGCACGTTCGGAACGCGCGCGCTCCAATAGGTCAGTGTCTACTTCGCACTGCCGGGACACCAGGTGTTCAACGGTCCGTATGGTGAGATTCGGGTCGCTCGGTGCGGCGTCATGGCGACACGCCCTGGTCGATGCGAGGCTCCCTAGTGCCTGTGGTGTTTCTGCCGTCACGTACATCAGCTGTCGCCGTGTGAAACCCCATCGGTCGGGCAAGGCCACAACGCTCTGTCGAACGGCATCCCCGACGGTTGTTCCCGCGCTGTCTTCACGGGGCCAGACCACCGTGGCGCCACCGCGTGAGTCCAACTCCAATACGCGTAGTTCATGGTCTTTGTCTACCTGGAGGCGCTCGAGGGGAACGGTCTGCAGTGGACAATAGGACGGGATGCCAGTGGAGAATGGGGTTGGGCGCGCCGAGCAGGCCGTGAGGACGACCAGGGTAGCTGTTGCCCATATACGTGTGGGGTGCTGTGTCATGGTTGGCGCCTCGTTCGACTTGGAGCGTTTGCACGGTTTGAATGATGAGGATGCGCAGAGCGCCTCATCATCTGCCCAGGTTTCGTGGCAAGGTCACGATGAACCCGGTGTATCCAGGCCGGCTCTCGCAGCCCACCGAGCCACCATGGGCGGTCACAATCGCATGGACAAGCGCCAGTCCAACGCCGGTTCCGCCACTGTCGCGACCGGTGGTGAAGAAGCGGTCGAACAGCTGCGCTTGGTTCGCCGGTGAGATTCCAGCGCCGTCGTCTGAGACGGTCACTTGTACGGTGTGCTCGGTCCGTGTGATGCGCATCCACACGGTCTCTCCACCATATCGATGCGCGTTGGCGAGCAGGTTTGAGAACACGGTCTGCAGCTGGTGGGCGTCTCCGGCCACATGACCGGCGGTGCCTTGAATCGTGGTCGGTGTGTTCCGCTCGGCGACGGTGTGCAGAACGGCGTCGAGGTCGACAGGCTCGGAAACTGGGACCTGTTCGGCACGCGCCAGGGCCAGCAATCCAGTGACCAATCGCTCCAGGCGTCCGAGTTCGTCTGCGGCATTGTTGAGGAAGCGAGCACGCTGTTCGGGGGGCATGTCGTCGTCGTCCTGCATCAACTCAATGGTGCCGCGAAGCGTGGACAGCGGCGTCTTGAACTCGTGCGACACGTTGGCGGCGAACTCACCAATGTAGGCCAGACGGGCGTCGAGTCGGTCGGCGGTGGCGATGAGCGCCTCGGCAACACCGGCGACCTCGGCGACATGCGAGCGCCGAGGACCGTTCAGCAGCACGCCGGCGCGTCCTGGATATTGGGCGATGTCTGGGGATATCCTGGCCATGAGGCGAAGGCTGCGGCTGAACAGGTAGCCGTAGAACAGTGCCAGAGCGATGGTCGCGAATAGCGCACCGAGCGCACCCCACCACAACCGAGGAGCCATCTGGAAAATGGCCTGAATCTCTTCGCGCGGTGTGCGCGACATCACCACCGCCCCCAGCAGCTCACCGTCTAGGATGACGGGCACGGTGACGAACAGGCGGACATTTGCGTGGCGACTCTGCGATTGCCAGCCTTCCTCGGAGTACGCGCGTGGGCTGATGTCGCCGCGGGAGCGACTGACAATCTGGAGGGAGTTGGGTGCGTCGGGTCTTGGGCGCACAGCAACGCCAACGGCGCTGGTCTGTAGAGCTTGCTTGACCTCTGCGTCTGCAGAGAGGTCTTGGCCGAGACCCGCACCGCTGCTCACAACGACAATGCCCTGCGAGTCGACCAGTCGAATGCCTGCAAGAGTGGCGCGCTTTGTGCGTGTAAGCACGCTGGTTAGCTTGTCATTGGCGTCTGTGAGCACTGCGTCAGGATTGTCTCGTCGTGCGTCATCCACGGCGTCTGCGGCGAGCATGGCAATGAGCACGCCTTGGTATTCCAGGGCGCGTCGCGTCTGGTCGCGCAGGTCGTACGCTAGCGCTCGCGTGGCGAGCAGGGCCACAACTGGCAGCAGCAGAACGAAGATGTGCGACAGCACCAACCAGGTGCGCAGCGGCAGGACAATACGCTTCACGACAGGCGGAATCCGGCACCATGGACCGTCTCAATCGGGTCTGCATTGTGCTCGCGAAGCTTGGCGCGGATGTTTCGAACGTGGCTGTCGACGGTGCGGTCCGAGACGAAGTGGGGACCGCCGTAAGCGTCGCGTACAAGGGCGCTTCGGGAGAGCAAGCGACCCGAGTTTCGTACCAAGGCTGCGAGTAGCTTGAGCTCGGTGGCGGTCAGCTCCAGCTCGCTGTCGCCTACCCAGGCGCGGTGAGCATCGGTGTCCACACGAATCGCGCCGCGAATCAGCTCATTGCTGGTGGTGTCGACCGGCTGGGTGGGCCGAGCACGGCGTAGAATCGCTTTGACTCGGCTGACGAGCTCGCGCGGGGAGAAGGGCTTGGCAATGTAGTCGTCGCCACCCAGCTCCAACCCCAGGATACGGTCGATTTCCTCTGCGCGAGAGGACAGAAAGACCACGGGGACATCGCTGGTCATGCGCAGTCGTCGACAGGCCTCTAGGCCATCCATCTCAGGCATGGTGACGTCTAAGACCACGATATCCGCTGGGAATTCAGCGAGTGACGTGAGGGCTTCGACCCCGTTGGTGGCCTCACGTACCGTCCAGCCTTCGCGTGCCAGTGCGTAGCGCACGACCTCGCGCAGGTTGGGGTCATCGTCGACTACAAGAACGTCGGTCATCCAGTCCACCGCGTTGTGCGCACCTCTGACAGTGCGCGGGCCCTTGCTTGTAGCGCGCCTAGCTCCGCTTGCACGGATTGCTCACCGCCTTCCAGAGCGTACAGCCCAATCTGAATTCGAAGGTCTGCAAGGCCTGCCAACACCGCCTGAAGCTCGGTCGCCGCGTGCTCTCGTGCCTTGTGAAGACCCTTGCTCGCGTCGCTGTCGTCAGACTCCGAGAGCAAGCGGTCGACCATCGCTAGTCGTGCGTCCGCATCAATGAGGGATTGGTGGAGGGAGGCCAACTCCCCGGACCACGGCACATCAGCGGCTAGAGGGTCTGCAATCGTTAGGTTTAAGCTGTGGAAAGCGCGCTGAATTGCCTCGGAGAAGGGTCCCGTGGCCGTGGGGATGGTGTTGATGAGGGACATGAGAATGGGCCACACGACCAGAGCGCTAATGGCGGTTGAGCTCGGGTGCCCCTTTCGTTCCAGCTGAATGCCAACGCCGGCTCCAATGACGAGCCAAGCCGCGATGACCAGTGCGGGTGCAGTCCAGCCGGTCATCATTCACCTCCATCGAAGTCGCGCCCACGAAGTCCGCGGGTCATCAGACCGCTGGACGACGGTGCCCACTCTTCGCCTTCTCGACCGTAGTCTCCGGTCGCAGAGCGGGTAGCGCGCAGTAAGGCGTCGCCAATGTCGGCTTCGATAGGGCGTAGGAAGGTGATCTGTGCGGAGGGCCGCGCAATGAAGGGACGCAGGACCCAGCCGGTCTGTGCGGTGGTCAGGCCCATGAGAACGAAGGCCACGGCCAGGGGCGCCACGTGAACCCAACGGAACTTGGGCAGGGCGTGGCGCAGGGTGAGCAGGCCTTGACCCCCAATGACCAGGAGGCTGGCAGCAAGCACCAAGATGGCCATGTGGTAGTCGCGAAAGAGGGACCATGCCAGCCACAGGAAGGGCGAGGCTGCTGCGGCAAGAATGCCGGTTCTGGCCGCACCGACCAATCCGGCCATGGCTACCCGTCGCCACGGTGGAGCTGAGTCATCGGTCGCGAATAGGGCCCGAATCGCGGGTAGACCGACAGCGAGAGGAACCAGGAACAGAATGGGCATCTTGATGGCGGCGTACAGGACTTGAATGCCGCCGTGGTGTGCGCCGACAACCGCGCCGAACACGGCACCGCCTACCGCTGTGATGAGCAGTAGGCGTGGAACAAGCCAGGCTGTCTGGGCGTCGGATGTGGCGTCGTCAACAACCATGCCGGGGGAGCGCAGAGTCGTGATGATGAGGGAGAGAAGAGTGGTGGACATACAAGACTCCTTAGACAACGGCGGCGAAGACAGCGACGGCGAGACGGAGGGCGACGAGCCCGGTGAGTCCCACCCACACAGCGCCGAGAACGGCCATGGCTGGACCGGCGGTGATCTGGGTGTTGGCGTGTTGCTCCAGAGTGGCCAGGGCGCGGACGGTGGAGAGGGACGCGAGCAGGCAGGCGGCGACCAGAACCAAGGCGTACAAGATTGGCGCCAGGCCGCTGGTCAGGGCGAAGAAGGCAATGAATGGCGTGAGGCCTGCGCACAGAGAACCGAGCCGAACCACGCCCTGGCCTAGAGCTGCGACCACGTGTTCGGGCGGTGCCTTGAGGGCCATTAGCTGGTGCGCAACGAGTAGTGCCGGGCTGGTCAACGCCGCCGCACCCATGGCGATAATGATGGCCGAAGGCAAGGTGCGAACCGCAATGTCGAGGTACCCAGTCCCGAGCGCGCTCGCGGTACCGAGCAGAAGTAGACCGCCAACAGCGGTACCCACCGTTCCCATTCGGGGAGCGGTGAGGGTGGGGGTCAATCGAGCGACGTCTGACATGGGGTCTCCTTTGATGAAAGCAAGGTAGGACGCCCTGTGTGCAGTGGATGACGGCGAAGTGTGCAGGTGGTGTGCACAGCGCTAAGGCCCCCGGCATGCAACACATCTGCGAGCTGCTCGACGACCTGGCGACCCGCCTGCCTGACCGGCCGGCCATCGTGGCCCCCAATGGGGAGCAGCGAACGTTTCGCGAGCTGCACGAGCGGGCAGCACAGGTCTCTGGACGCCTCGATTCTCTGGGCGTCGGACGTCATGTGCTGCTGCTCATTCCCGTCGGAATACCGCTCTACGAGATTCTTCTCGGCGTGTTTTGGGGAGGACGAACGGCGGTCCTGGTGGACCCCTCCCTGCCACAGGAACGCCTGAACGCTGCCCTTGAATGTGTGGGTATTGACTCGTTTATCGCGATTCCAAAGGGACACTTGCTGCGCCTGAAGGTGTCGAGCCTTCGCGGACTTGACCGGTACCTGTCTACGCGTAGTCTCGGGCCCTTTGCGCGCAGTATTTGGGGCGGAAAACCTGGACAACGCCGGCTGCCTGACGGTGACGAACCCGCGTTGCTCACGTTCACAACCGGCACCACGGGCGTTCCCAAAGCCATGGGCCGTGGGCATGGCTTCTTGCTCGCCCAGCACGACCTACTCGCCGGACATATGGGCCTGTCAGCAGATGACGTTGACCTGCCGACATTGCCGGTCTTCCTACTCAACAGCTTGGCTGTTGGGGCGACCTGTGTTCTGCCAGATGGCGACCTAAGAGATGTTGCTGGACTGTCTCCCGCCGTACTGACGCAGCAGGTTCGCACGCACAACGTCACAACCTCGAGCGGTTCACCCGGCTTCTTTGCGCCATGGGTAAAGTGGCTGCTGGCACAACAGCAGACGCTACCCGAGCTCACCAAGCTCTTTACTGGGGGAGCGCGGGTGCCTGCGTCGTTGCTTCGCGACATGCAGACCGTCTTTCCGTCCGCCAAGATTGAGGTGCTGTACGGGTCCACCGAGGCCGAGCCCATGGCGAGTATCAACGCCGTCACCGTTCTCGCAGAGACCGCACAGCGAGAGCTTGCGGGTGAGGGGACCTGTGTAGGCGCGCCGGTCCCTGGGCTCGCTGTGCGTTTGGTTGACCCAGACTCAGGTCAGGACGTGTCGGAGGGGCCTGGTGAGGTGTGGGTGTCGGGAGACCACGTCAACCAGGGCTACTACAACAACGCGGACGCAGACCATGCGAACAAGGTCAACGACGGCGAGCGCGTGTGGCACCGGACCGGAGATGCCGCGTGGCGCGATGAGAGCGGGCGCTTGTGGTTGGTTGGGCGGACGTCTGCACGGGTTGGAGCGCTGTACTCGTTCCCAACGGAAACACAGGTAGAGGCACTTGTTGGAGTAGACCGCGCGGCCCTCATTGATCTCAACGGCCACGCCGTCCTAGCATTCAGCGGTGTTGCCGACGTTGTTGACGTGCAGCCCTTGGTGCCCGATGCACGGGTCATTCATCTAAAGAGCATGCCCGTGGACCCCCGTCACCGGGCCAAGATTGACCGGGTTGTTCTGAGGGAGTTGCTGCTGGGACAGCGCCCGCCGCTGTAGCTGACGGTCGACGGACCATAGGGTGGTGGGCCGGCGTCTGAGAGGCTCGTTTGCCAGCCTTGTGAACTCGCAGGGCGCCTCGCTGAATTGTTCGGCTTGTACGAACGGATTGTTCATGCCGCGAAGGTCTTTCGTAGCCCGCAGCCACAAGGGTACGCTAAGGGGCAGCGGAACACGCAGGTTTAGCCAAGTGGGGAGAAATAATGATTCGGTGTAGTTTTCTAGTTTGGATGGCCGCGGGTTCAGTCGCGCTTGCAGCAGACTCCAACGAGGATGGATGCCAAGACGAATTTGCAGGGAATGCCGCATGTGTCAGCGTTGACGCAACGGTCGACGGCACCAGCACTGTGGGCGCAAATGCCATCGTGCTCGAGTACTCCACAATCGGGCCGGAAGTTGCCTTGGGTGCCGACGTCTTTGTGGCGGCACGTGCAACGCTCGCCGGACGGGTTGCCCACGCGAGCAACCCGCTTCCAATCGGAGCGAACTCGATCATTGGGCGCGGTGCTGAGCTTGGTGCTGACCATGTCCTTGGGGCCGACGTCACGATTGGACGGTCGACGGTTGCAGGTGCCCGCTTGACTGTCGCTGCAGGCGGTAGCCTCGGGTACGCAGCCCAGGTCGGAACGGACGTGACGGTTGGAGCGGATGCCGTAGTTGGCAACCTGGTGTCTCTTGGGAACTTCGCAACGCTAGGTGACAACGCTGTTGTCGCACGTAGTGTGACCCTCGCAGACGGTGCCAACGCCGGCAATGGTGTGTTGGTCAACGGCGTTGTTGGACCGGATGCCGTCATTGGAGCGGGCGCACGGATTGAGCTGGGCGCGCGTGTCCGCAAGCAGGCTGACATCGGTGCTGGCGCTGCCGTTGAATCGACGGGTCGCGTAGGTAGCGGTGCCGTTGTCGGTGCTGGAGCGACAGTTCTCGGACGCGTCGCTTCGCGCGCCACGGTTGGTGCTGGGGCTACGGTTGAGTCTGGTGCTCACGTTGCTCGTGGCGGTGAGGTGTGCGCCGGAAACACGCTTCCCTCGGGCGCCCGTGTGAGCGGAGATTCTACATGGCCCCTCGAAGGATGCACGGTAACATCGTGCAAAACCATCCTATCGAACAATCCGGCTGCGAGTGACGACTACTACCAGGTGGATTTCGACGGTGCCGAAGGGCCGAATTCTCCGGTTTCCGTGTGGTGTGACATGACCGGAGGGGGGCTCACCCGCCCATCACCCGGGCAGCGGTTTCGCCTTGATCTGACCGGCCAACCCGTCGAACTTCCTGTGCCTGCTGACACCACCACGGTGTTCCAGTTCGAGTTGTACGGGGCATCTGGCGGACTTGGGAATGGCCAGGATGGTGGTCGAGGCGGCCGCACTCTGGGCAACGTCGAAGTCAACGGTAGCGACACGCTCACCGTGTTGGTGGGTGGCCGGGGCAATAGTGGCGGAGGTGCCGATACCGGTACTTGTAACACACGAACTGGAGGATACAATGGCGGTGGCCGGGGCTCGCGAGGCGGCTCGGGTGGTGGTGGCGCCACAGATGTTCGTCTGGGAGGTTCGTCACTTTCTGACCGCGTGCTGGTTGCTGGCGGCGGTGGTGGGTGCGGCAACGGAGCCTGTTCCGTTGCCGGTGGAAATGGTGGCGGCGCCAACGGTGCGAACGCGGTGGGCGGCAGTAGTCCTGGCCAAGGTGGTACCCAGAATGCGGGCGGTGGCGGCGGTAACGCTGGCGGGTTCGGAGTGGGTGGCGTCGGCCAGAACTGCAACGACAACGGCGGCGGTGGCGGCGGCTGGTATGGCGGAGGCGCTGGCTACACGAGCAACTCGCCAGGCGGTGGCGGGTCTGGATACATCGCCCCTGTGGTGACCAGTGGTTCTACGGCGTCGTCTTCTCACGCCGGCAACGGTTGGCTCGAGTACATCTTCGAGTAGGCTGCACGGGTCTCACCGGCCCAGTAGGGTCCGGTGAGGCCAGATGTGGGGCTGGCGGGATGCTCAGACGCGAAAGTCTGTTCATCCTAAAAATGTCTGCGAAGCTTAGCGGTCCCAGACTGTGTGGTCGTGGCAGCCGCGAGGCTTGGGCAGGTCTCGCGTGCTGCGACGAGTGTTGCCGCTTGGGAAGGCCTCTTCGCGCATGGCTAGGTCGACAATGACGCTCGCTCCGGCCTGGGCGAGCTCTTCGTACAGGACCGGATTGGTGTTGCCGATGGTGTCGCAGGCTTGGTGGTAGCACGGGTCGTGGGCGGTCCCTTCGTCTCCGCCGAAGTCGTCTTCTTCGCTGTCTGTCTTCGGTTGGAATGCACCGCTGAACAGTCCACCGGTCGGAATGCCGAGTAGTGCGGGCCAGTAGCTATCCGAGGAAATGAGCAGTGCTTCCGGCCGTGTCGCCAGACCTTGCTCGTCAAAGTAGGCTTCAAACATCTCTTCGAT
Source organism: uncultured Pseudomonadota bacterium (assembly GCA_913061235.1). Taxonomy (GTDB): domain Bacteria; phylum Myxococcota_A; class UBA796; order UBA796; genus CAJXTB01. The sequence continues at coordinate 23,358 of CAJXTB010000007.1, forward strand.
GAGTGCCGAGCCGTCCGAGTCAACGCCGTCGTCGAAGTCCGAACCGTCTCCGTCGTACACCATGCGAACGCCGTTTCCTGACGCGAGCATGTCGAAGTTCAGGTAGGCGTCGAGCGTGCTTAGGTTGGCGTCATTTGGCTCACCGTTGTCGTCGTAGAAGTAGCGTGACGAGCCGATGAGACCCTCTTCTTCGGCTCCCCACCATGCGAGTCGCACGTGGTTTGTTGGGTCAATGCCTTGGTCCTGCATCTGAATGGCAAGCTCTAGGAGGAAGGCTGAGCCCGAGCCGTTGTCGTTGATGCCGGGTCCGGCCTCAACGCCGTCGAGGTGGGCGCCAACAAGCACGGTTCGCGCTGGGTCACCGCCGGGGAGGTCCACAATGATGTTGCGGTCAGTGGTCACAGAAATCGTAGCGTCAATGGCGATGGTCAGCTGCAGGTTGGCGGCTTCGACCATTGCGCGGCCCGTGCCGTAGCTGACGCCAATGACTGGAATGGATGCGATACCGCCGTCTAGCTGACCTTCAACCACGTCTCTACGCCCTTGCTGGCCTTCGTTGAAGATGACCACAGCGCTGGCGCCGGCAGCCACGGCATTGTCGACCTTCTGCACGAAGGTGCACGTTCCGCGCTGAATGAGAGCAATGTTACCGGCTGGGAATCCGTCAAAGTCTGCCGATTCGCAGCCGCTGTCCGTGCTGTTTGCTCCGCCGCTCGGGGGAATTGTCACACTGACCGCGCTCAGCGGAGCTGTGACTGTGCCTTGGCCCGACAGCTCGAAGACCGAAAAGTTGATGTCCTCAAGGCCCGCTGGGGGCTCGCCGTTGACCTGAACTTCCGCGGTGTTCAGTGTGTACTCTTCCATGTCGAACGTCTCTACAACGGGCTCTAGTCCGGCGTCTTCGAGTTGCTGAACAATGTAGTCCACGCTGTCGAGGTAGCCGCCAGACAGGAACATGCGGTTGCCATCGTTCGCATCCGCGATGGCCTGTAGGCTCGTGAGGTGGTCCATCAGGGCGGACTCGGTGATCTGCTCGGCGAACGTGGGCTCGTCGTTGACAAGCTCTCCGTCAGGCTCCGGACAGCCCATGGTGGCGAGTAGGCAGGCAAGGGCGATGGGGCGAGAGACTGTGCGCAAGAGGACCTCCGGACGTGGCGGTACCGTATTGGCCAGCGTCGTTAACGGTGTGCAGATCCCGTCATGGTTGGTCTTGCGCTGTCTACAGCAGCTCAGCGTGCAGGGTGAGGGTGACCTGACAGGGGTCTGCGTCAAAGGCCGGACAGCGGTTTTCGCTGCCGCGAGCATTCGAGAGCGACAAGATGGCTTCACCCATGGCGGTATTGGCACCTGCTGGGGTGATGTCTGCGTCTATGGAGATGGTGACGTCGCAGTCGCCGTATCGGTCGGTATCTAGGCGCACAGCATCGATGACACTATTGGAAATGACCAAGTTTTCGCCGCTGGAATCGACGGTGACGGTCATGCCAACGAAGGGCTCGCGAAAGCTGACATCGTAGGTGCTCGGCGTGGCGTCCGCTGCGGGCAGAAACACCGGGAACTCGAACGGATGCGCTGTGGCAGGACCTTCCGGCATAAAGATGGCTTCCAATGCGCCATCTAGGCAGGAGTCGTCTGCTGCGACCGTGAAGAATTGGTACTCACCACCGGCGATTCCACTCGATGCGGTGTCTCCGGAACAACCGGCACCGATGACTGCGAATAGTAGAATCCAACCGCTCATCCGCAGTTGTCCCCGACGGTGTCGTCTTCGTCGTCACAGTCGTCGCCGTTTTCAACCCAGCCAATGGGTTGGTTACAGGCTTTCGCCGGTAAGTTGGGGTCGCCAAATCCGTCGTCGTCAAAGTCTGCGAACCACAGCTCAGCATCTTCAGCGTCTGGCTCGTCGCAGTTCGGGTCTTCGTCGCAGGCCAGGGCACCGAAGGTCCCGTTGCAGTTGTTGTCGACGCCGTCGCACACCTCGACCGCTTCGGGATTGATGTCTGCGTTGCGGTCGTCGCAATCAAACTCAGCGTCGAAACCATCACCGTCGCGGTCTGAGCCGCAGGCTGCGAGAACCAACGCAACCACCATCATCCACCGCATACCTGCCTCCAAGACCGCGGAGATACCGCGGTGTGGGGGGATGGTCTATCTAAAACTGGGCCGCCATGGTGACGGGCAGGCACAAGACGAACGTTGCACCCTGTCCGCGGCCTGGGCTGTAGGCGTTGAGCTGGCCATCCAGCTCTTTGGCAGTCAATGCGCTGGCATGGAGCCCGAAGCCCTGGCCTGTCGACTTGGTCGTGAAGCCATGCTGGAACACGCGCTCGAGGTTGTGTGGGTCGATACCGGAGCCGGTGTCGGTCACTGTGATCTTGAGGCTGTCGGCTGAGTCCAAGCGAACCGCAACGCGAATGCGACGCAGAGTCTCCACATTGTTGTGCACGGCGTCTCTGGCATTTGTCAGGAGATTCGTCACGATCTGGATGATGCGGTGGCGGTCGGTGATGATGGGCGGCAGGTCTGGAATGTCTAGCGTCACTTCGATGTCGTGGTGCTTTCCAAGGCCAATCATGCCCAAGACTTCGTTGACCATCTCGGGAACATCCACCACTTCTGTGACGCCCGCCTTGTTGGCCCAGCGCTGCTGTGTGGCAACGGTGGCGGCGACATGGTCGACGGACTGACGGAGTGTGCGAACCTCGGTGAGTGCCGCTTCCCGTTCTTCTTCGAGGGACTGGAACACCGCATGCGCGAAGGCGCCGAGTCGAGGGTCAAGGTCGGCTTCAGCTTCGAGCTTGATGGCTAAGCGCCCAATACGTTCAATCCGCATTCCATGCAGCCGTTCATCGACCAAAGCGGCGCTTACCGTGACGGCGTTCAGACCGTTGCCAACGTTGTGTAGGACGCCGGTTGCCACTTCCGCAGCACCGGCACGACGGGCGGAGGCCATCAGCTCGTGGTGAGTATTGCGCAGGCGTTGGCGTGTTTCGCGGTGTTCGCGGACTTCGAAGGCCAAGGAACCGTTGATTGAGGTGATTTCCTTGTGGGCGAGAGAGCGTGTCAAGCCGACCATATGGGCCACTACGAAGGCGCAAATGGCTCCGACCACCATTCCTAGACCGTAGCCGAGGTGTGCGATGGAGCTGGTGTCGCTACCAAAGAGTCCGAGCGCTCCGAGTGCACCGAGTCCTGCCAAGGTGACGCACGCGCCGTACAGCGTCCATATTGCGGTGCGTTGGGTGCAGATGACTTGGGAAAGTAGGGGTATGGCGGTGATTGCAGTCGCGGGGCTGCTGGTGATTCCGCCTGTAGCCAGGGCCAGCGCGGCGCTGGCGCACGTGAGGACTGCAATCAAGTGCAGGCCGGCGCGTTGTGGAGCGAGGCCTCTGTGCAGACGGACCACAATGGCTAGGCAGTATGCGGCAGCTAGGAAGAAGGCAGCGCTTACGACGAAGCTGCCACCAAACATTGGGTAGATACCCGCGAATACGATTGCAGGCGGGGTGAACAGGGCGATTGACACCACAACCAACCGGGCACTACGCACCTCTTCCGGGATGTAGGAACGGTCGGTGGTTTGGGGGAGCAGTAGGTCTGTGAGGTTGAGGAAGGTTGGATTCCACGAGTCACCATTCAGCGGGCCGTTCGCATCTCGCACAGTGGAGATGGCCTGCAGCGTGCGCTCCGGAACGGGACGAGGGGTCTCGTTGCGTTCTGCTTCTGTCCCAGAAGCATCGTGCTGAAGGGGATGAGATGACATTGGTGTCCGCGCTCTGAAGGTGTGCCCACTCGCCATCGGATGGGCATAAGAGTACTTAAGTAGAAAAGTGATGAAAGGCGACGCATGTGAGTTCGGTTCACGCGAGTATACAGGGCAGATGGGAACGACCGCAGGTTTATGATTTTGCCGGCACCCTGCGCTTTTTGCGATTGGGGTCCCATGATCCGTCGTTGATTCAATGCCCGGGAGAGCTGTTCACTGCTGTCCACACAGCAGCCGGACCTGCGGTACTTCACCTGGCGGACGGTCCCGAGCTGTCAGCCCAGGCCTGGGGCCCTGGGGCAGAAATGGCCGTAAAAATGGCTCCAGACTGGCTCGGCCTGAACGACTCACCGGTGACATTGGGACATCTTCACCCTGCGGTGCGTGAGCTGGAACGCCGCTTCCCTGGACTGCACTTGGCTCGGCCCGGCCGAGTGTTTGACGGCCTGTTGCGAGTCATTCCTCAGCAGTTGGTGGCGTGGACAGACGCCACTGTCTTCTGGCGTCGTCTGGTTGAACAGTTTGGAACCGAGCTGCCTGGACCCGTACGGCTGATGTTGCCGCCGTCGCCAGATGCGGTTCGTGCACACTCTGCAGCCGCACTGCAATCCACTGGCATGCTCCCGAAGATGGCACGGTGCATGATTGACTGTGCGCGCCGTGCGAGACGTCTGGACGCATTGGCTGACCTGTCTTTGGACGAGTTCGTTCGCCTTGTGCAGGTCCTCCCGGGTGTGGGGCCGTGGACAGCTGGACAGCTGGCGGGATTTCACCTGGCCCACTCGGATGCGGTGATTGTGGGTGATTACGGAATGCCACATTCAATTGCGTATGCTCTGACGGGTCGGGAACGTAGTACCGATTCGGAGATGTTGGAGCTGCTAGAGCCGTTTCGTCCACATCGATTTCGCGTGATTCGGCTCATCATGCATGCGGGTATTGTACCTCCACGACGTGGGCCTCGGGGAGATCTTCAGACGCGTCGATAAATTAGCGCTTTACAAACGGTTATATTTATGGCAAGGTAAGCGCACATTAAGGAGTGCGTTTGAATTTCATCGACGGTGAGTCTGTAGTTGTTCCGAATTGGGGTCTTGGCGAAGTTGCCGGACGAGAGTCATTAACCATCGACAATTCCGATGTTCAGATGATTCGAATCGACATTTTGGCCGAAAAGAAACACATGTGGGTACCCGTAGGGCGTCTACAGGCTGAGTGTGTTCGTCCTGTGATGACTCCCAACCAAGTCGACAAGACCCTGGACGTGATTGCTGGAGGCGTTGCGCCTGAGAAGCGCGTGACCTGGAACCGCCGTCAACGTCGCTACAATGAGCTTGTGGCCACCAACACGCCGCAGTCTCTCGCAGAGGTCATGGGCGAGCTCGCCGCCGTCCGTCGTGGGAAGCGCCTGTCCTTCACTGAGCGTCGCCTGTTCGACCGGGTCCGTGACCAGCTCACGGCAGAAATGGCGTGTTCGCTGGATATTCCAAAGGAACGAGCCCTCGCTCGCATGGACACAGCGATTGGTCCGCGCGCTGACAAGTAGGGTGCCTTTGGGCTGAATTCCGGTCCTGACATCGAGTGTAAGCGAGGCCTCCAGACCGCATCAGCAGGATGCGTGGATTGGAGGCCTAAATGCTTTGGATTTGGTTGCTCACGTCGGCTCTCGCTCAACAGGCGGAGCTCGTCGTCCACTACCCATTTGATGGGTCGAATGAGGATATAGTCTCCGGAGAGGACGCCTTCTTCGACGGAACCGTGACCTACGGATTTGGTCCGATTGGGGACTGTGCTGCACTGGCACCGTCTGCCGTGATTGATGTGGGTCCAGTGACGCCTCTAGGGTCCTATAGCGTTGCCTTTTTTGCCTTGTGGACCGGCGAACCAGGCCAGGTCTACGCCTGTGACGCGGTGCGGTCGCCCCAGTTGTTTGTGGCCGTCGATACGCAAATGCGACTGGGCGGTCGGCTTCGACTTGTGGAGGGTGGACGTTGGAACCACATTGCCCTGACCTGGGACGGCACCCACCAGGTGACCTACATCAACGGGGTCGCCGACGACCCGTTGCCGGATGCGTTGGATGCGAGTCCGGTGGTGGATGGTGCCTGTGTTCTCGGGGACCCCAACTCGCGCAGTGAACTGGCCTTGTTTGTAGACGACTTCCGCGTCTATGAGGGCGTCTTAGGCGGGTCGGAGGTGGATGCGTTGGTGGTGTCGTGGGACACCGACGGCGATGGCATTGGCGACGTGAACGATAACTGCCCGGATGATGACAATCCCGACCAACTCGACCGTGACGTCGACGGTTTGGGAGACCTCTGCGACCCGACGCCCGACCCGCCAGATACGGATGGTGACGGTGTTGTCGACCCTCTCGACCGGTGTGAGGGCGATGATGCAGTGGGTGATTCGGACAATGATGGATGGTGCGCGGACACCGATTGTGATGACCGAAATGCGTCCGTCCATCCAAGAGCACAAGAGCTGTGCGATGGCGTGGACACCGACTGCGATGGTGACATGCCAGACGATGAAGAGGACTGGGACGATGATGGCTGGAGCGAATGTGAAGGTGACTGTAATGAGGGCGACCGCTTCATCAATCCGGGTGAAGAGGAGCAATGCGACGGCGTGGATAATGACTGTGCAGGTGGCGTAGATCCACTGTTCTGCGGCGTTGACTGTGCACCGACGGGGTGCCTATGTACCGTTGCACCCGGGCCCATTGTGGGGTGGTGGACCCTGATGTTGTTGGTGTTCGCGAATCGGCGTCGTCGCAGTGAGTGACGCCGGCGACCTTGCGGGGTACGAGCCGCCGCCCCGGAGGATTCATGGCACTACAAGCAGGCATCGTCGGATTGCCCAACGTTGGTAAGAGCACGCTTTTCAACGCACTCACCCAAGCAGGTGCGGAAGCAGCGAACTACCCATTCTGCACGATTGACCCGAATGTTGGCGTTGTTGAAGTGCCAGACGAGCGTCTCCAGCGCTTGCAGAACGTCATCGAGACCAAGAAGGTCATTCCTGCCGTGGTTGAGATTGTGGACATCGCCGGCCTGGTCCGCGGTGCAAGCAAGGGCGAAGGGCTTGGCAACAAGTTCCTTGGCAACATCCGCGCAACAGATGCCATTCTGCACGTGGTTCGTTGCTTCGAGAGCGACGACATCGAGCATGTCGACGGCTCTGTGGACCCGCTGCGGGACATCGACACCATTGAGACCGAGCTGTTGTTGGCCGACCTAGAGAGCGCGCTCAAGCGTCGCGACCGGTTCGTCAAGATTGCACGTGGCGGCGACAAGGACGCGATTTTCCATCATGAGTTGGCGCTCCGCCTGATTGCGTCGCTGGAAGCTGGCAAGCCGATTCGTGCCGGTGAATGGACGGAAGAAGAAGCGGCGAGCATTGTGGATGCTCAGCTGATTACGTCCAAGAAGGTGCTGTTCGTCTGCAATGTGGACGAGGCGTCTGCAGCTACGGGGAATGCGCTGAGCGAGACCGTTGCGGCATTTGCGGCTGAGCAGGGCGCTGGGGTTGTTGTGCTGTCTGGGGCGATTGAGTCCGAGATTGCCGAGATGGACGACGAAGAAGACCGGGCGATGTTCTTGGACGAGCTTGGGCTGACCGAGTCCGGTTTGGCGAAGATGGCGCGCGAGGTTTACGCGCTTCTTGGATATCAGACCTACTTTACGGCGGGTGAGAAGGAGATTCGTGCCTGGACTGTGAAGGTCGGTGCGACGGCTCCACAGGCTGCGGGTGTGATTCACACGGACTTTGAGCGTGGGTTCATTAAGGCTGAGGTGTACACGTTGCCGGAGCTGGAAGAGCTTGGGAGCGAGACTGCGCTGAAGCAGGCTGGGAAGTTGCGCATTGAAGGGAAGACGTACGTCTTGTCTGATGGTGATGTGATGCACTTTAGGTTCAACGTCTGAATGACGGGCATCGCCGTAGGCGATGCAGTCATTCAGGCACGCGTTTGACCTGACGGATCGGGCCTTCGGCCCTCGGCTTCGCCGCCGCAGGTCAACGCGCGCTTTCGGTAACGGCGTTACCGGGCGGTTGTGCGCTGCGGCCTTCGGCCTTGCTTTGGCCTTCGGCCTTGCCGCGGCCTTGCTTCGGCCTTGCGGCAGCCTTCGGCCTTCGGCCTTGCTTCAGCCCTCGACTTCGTCGCCGCAGGTCAACGCGCCCTGCCCGGACCGGTTCGAGCCGTCTGACGGTTACTCTGCCTTGGTGAGCTGCCTACTTGACGCAACTCCTCGCTTGCTACGCTGCGGGACCGTGGGGGAACGGGACGGGCTGGTGCGCCAGCGTGTTCACGGGGTCCATCCGAGTGCCCACGCGGAGCCAGGTCGGCGGCAGACCGTGTGGGGAGTGGATGGGGCCTGGGGCGTGTTTGGGGGGGACAGGACCAACGCCGAACGGACCGACACCGACCTGGCCCTCGGGCAGCGAGCCGCACTCGTTGTACTGCTTCGAACCGTCGCGTTCGGTCAGGACACTTCACTCCATGGGGGCCCTGGTTTGGCAGGCGCTCATGCGCCGGACGTCGGCCAAGGGTCGCGAATTCCTTAGAGTAAGCTCTGCGCTGCGAGTCCCGGCGGCCGGTCGACGCAGTGTACCGAATGCGGTGTGTTGGTCTGCCGACAGGTAGAACACCCGTCCTCCCCGTGTTGTGTTTGTGTCGCGTCCGCTAGTCAGCTCGCTGCTGTCGTGAACAGCGAGCTTGAGTTCCCCGTGTAGCGATTGTGGGGTGTGGTTGTACGGCGCCATCGGGTGGCTGGCGGCTGTCACCAGAATGAGCCCGCGCTTTGGGACAGGTAGACGACGGGTGCCTAGTGCTCCCTATCCTTCATCAAGCACGTCACGCGGACGCGGGGAGCGGGAGTTGATCTCGTCTGCTGCGGTCGTTCGAACAGACTTGTACTCCCCACAACCCCGTGCTCCGCCGACCCACCGACACGCATCGCCGGGAGCGTGACCAAAGCAGGCTTCCCAAACAGAAACGCCACATATTCCTTGTGGTGCTGATGCTCAACGGGCATCCTTTTTGGCAATCTGGGAGATTGCCATGCTTCGAATGACCCTCGCGGCGCTTGTCGTGGCTGCTGCGTCTGTTGCGACCTCGGATGCGCAGGCCGCACCGCTCGCTTTTCACCACACCGGTCGCTTAGCCGACACGCTCGGCGTGCCGCTGAATCAGGACGTCACTCTCACCGTGTCCTTGTCGACGACCGAGGGCGGCGCCGCCTTCTGGAGCCAAGAGTTCCAGGACGTACCGCTCCAGGACGGGTACTTCGGCTTGGAAGTGGGCGCCGGCCCACCAGCCCTCACCACCGAGGACCTCGACCACAGCGAGGTGTGGCTGACCACGGCCTTCCCAGGTGGGTCGACGAGCCATCGCCTGCTCGCGGTGCCCTACGCGGCACGGGCGGAGGTAGCAAATTCCCTTCAAGGCGAAGGCGCCGTCGTCCAGATGGCTACGGTGCAAACCCGTACACAAGGTACCTACACGGCGCCTCCATCGGGTCTCGGTTCTGCCATCACACCCATGGATATTGTGATTACGCCGCGAAAGGCTGGCAACAAGGTACTGCTCGAATGGACGCTGAACGGCGAGATTCATCAGGATGCTGTGTTTCTCGTGACGGGCAACGGAAGCCTGCTACCGCTGGCCACCAACGCGTCGAACAACCGCTGGGCCGGTACGTCGGCAACGGACTACGACCAGAACGAGAGCAGTACGCCGACGGCGTATACGGTCACGATCGTGGACGAGAATAGCCTAGACACGGCATCAACGTATCAAGTGTTCGTGCGGTCGTCGTCGAGTGGGACGTACACGTTCGCCCTGAACCGCGCGTTAGCCAATACGGGCGCGGACGCTGTTGAGGCGACGCTCTCGGTCGGCACTGCCACCGAGATCTGGCAGAACCCCTAGGCATCGTGCGGGCCTTCGCTGCTAGCGGCCTGTTGGCGTTGAAGGCCAAGCTCCTTATCCTTGGACTTGGGTCGTTCTCCAAGAGTCTTGTAGCTCTCGACGGGACTCACACGGAGTCCAAGGGTTCGTTCTGCCAGTCGTGGACCTCTTCACCATCCGTCAGGCCGTCGTCATCAGAATCCGGGTCTTCAGGGTCGGTGCCGAGCTCTTCCTCTTCCACATCGGTCAGCCCGTCGTCGTCTCAGTCGGCCAAGTCGTCGACGGTGTCCAGCGCCTCTTTAGGGTGGGGCTGCGACGGACGAAGGGGGGCACCGGGAGCTCCCGCTGGACACCGTGGAGCGTGCTGTTGTGGCGGGTCTTCGACGTCAACGGCGTGGCGTGGTCGACGTGCGCGCATCTCCTTGCGCCGAAGCAAACGGCGTAGGAAGCGCGAGCAATACCAGTGTCATTGTCTCTGCCAAACACGAGCCGGCGACAAGGTCCGGCTTGAACGCAGTGAACACTGCGAGCAAGCGCAGTACCTGGCGCATCGAGATTCCAGCGACCGAGGACGCCAAGCCCATGATTGGGGAGGTGGTCACCCTCGCTCATCGGTGGCACACCTGGCACAGGGCGTTGCGTCGGATTGGTACATCGATGGGTGGGGTGTGGCTGAAAGCCTGGGTTCAACGGGGATGGGCTGAGTTGGCACCGTCCTTGCGATGGCTTGGGCGGAGGTTCCATGCGCCGTTTCACCCTGTTGATGCTTCTTACCCTTTCCCTCGCTCCGCTTGCGTTCGCTGACGGTACAAATGAACTGGGACCCTACCAAGCACTACGCGCCAATACCGTGCTCCACGCAGACATCTTCGACCCGGGCGTTGAAGCCATTGAGTGGAACGGCACTGGAGACGTTCAGGTCACCGCCCCGGATGGTACCGAAATGGGGGTGTTCGCCAGCGGCTCAACAATCACCTCACTCGTTGGGCAGTCCGGTGCCTACACGATTGAGGTCCTGTCCGCGCAGACCTTCGACACTCCTTGGGACGTAACGGTGAGTAATGTCAGCCTGTTGGGTGGACGGGTGTGGTCGTCCAACTGGCGCTTCAACGCCGGGTCCTTCGCAGCCAGTCGCTCGACCTTTGCCAGCTTCTATGCGGTCGTTCCAGCGGGCAGTGGAGGCGAGACCTCGGTGATTGAGCTGCAGGTGGATGGTCTGTCTGGCTACGTGTACGACCTGAACGCGAACGGAGAGGGGGTTCAGGGAGAGCAGGGCGGTCGGTCGGTGTCGGCGGGGGGAAACTCGACCCTTCCTGACTACCCGATTTACCTGTACCCACCTACGAATGCGTCGTACACACGTAGCGCACCGGCGGCGGACGGCTTTTGGCTCAATGGGGGCGGACAGCAGAACGTAGTCAGCGGCGACCTGACCGAATGCGATGCCATCTGGTCGGGTCATAGCGGCTTGGCCTTCTACTTTGAGACCGACGTTGAGGGCACCTACCACATCCTGTGTGACCTCGATGGCGACGGCTTTGAGCGCACAAGCGGCGATGATGTGTTCCTGGTTGGGTCCACAGAACCTGGCTGGAACACAGTGCCCTGGTCTGGCTACGCGCCTGATGGCAGCGTCATTCCTGAAGGCGACTATGACTGCCAACTGGCCATCAACGTGGGGGAGTTCCACTACGTTGGCTACGACATTGAGACGGCCTACCAGGGGTTGCGCCTGTATGAAGTGGATGGCCTTGGACAGCGTGCGCCGTTGCCAATGTACTGGGACGATAGCGCTATCCAGGGCAACGCTCAGACCATGCTGTCCGGTGAGGTCGGGCGTGTGAACTCGGGCGAGTCCGGAGTGACTCCTGGCGCCTACGGCTCCACACCTGTTGCCAACGTGGATGCGCGTTCATGGGGAGCCTTCAACAGCGACGGGAAAGGAAACCAAGCGTACCTGGACACCTACACCTGGCTCGGCTCAACAACCGGTGCCACGATGTCCTTTCACTCGGCAGATGGCCTGGTCGACAGCGACTTAGATGGCGTGTCGGACTACGAAGAACGCTGCTGGTGCGGCACAGATCCGAACGAGTCCGACTCGCTCGGTGCAGGCGGTTCAGACGCGGATGTATGCTCTCCAGGCGTGTCCTCGGGCCAGGATGGTGGCTTAGAATCCAACGGACGGCTTCAGAGTGCGCTCGCCCATCGTGCCATGCGCGGTACACGAGGCGTTCGCCGCCAAATGGGCTTAGTGAGCGAGTCGATGTGGCAGTCGCTGGTTCCCGAGAACGGCCCCCTGGGCTCGGTCGCGGTTGAAACCAGTCCCACGGGACTGGAGCTGTACACCAATGGCGACGACGTCCGCGCTTGGGACTATGTGGCCGCGGACGGCCGTAGAGTCGGCGCGGTGATGGTCATTGAGACCACGGGTGCGCTGTATGAACACACCAAAGCCATCTGTGACCGTGCCGGCGGGGCAGCGCTGACGTCGGTTGGCTCGGCAGCCATCGGCGGCGGCGAGGTGGTGCGGTCGAGCTTCCTGACCGAGGACACCCGACGTGACCACAGCACTACGGTGATGCTGTTCGAACAGCCTGACGAAGTGTGGGAAGACGGTGTCCGCATTGGTGGTTGGACCGCAGCTTCAGGCTGGTTGTTGAGCGACTATCCAGTGCCGGATGCCGGGCAGACTGTGCTCGAAGTCCAGGTCTGGGCAGCGTCACCGGGGTTTGCTGAGACACTGACTAGCGATGTGCTGGAACGTGTTGAGCGCAACGGGCCGGTCCAGTGGACGCGCGGCGGTGGAGCGCCACAGGCCTATGTGACCGAGGCGTCAACCCTCGGTGGTGTGGTGAAGGTCGACGTCGGCAATCCGCTCGGAGGCGACGTGTCCGTCACTGCCACAGTGACGCTCGAGGATGGAACTCAAGAGACAGTCGCTCTTGCTGACAGCGTTCACGACGAGCGATTTACCCTTGAGTCCGAGCTTCCATTGTTCTCCGATGCGATGGTCGATGTGCGGGTAGATGGTGAGGTTGTCGACAAGGTGTGGCTGTCCGATGGCGTCTGGGTACCTTTTCATGACGGACTGTTCGGCGGCCGCACCCAGCACACCTTCTTCAGCAGCACCGCCTGCGCGCCGAACGTTGACGCTTTGCAAGATGCTGCGGGCACCCTCGGCTTTGATGCAGAGTCAGCCACACTCCTCAGCGGCTGCGGCCGGGTGGAGGCCGTCGTCTCGGAGTATGCGGGGGTCGCTCGTCATCTCGCTGGGCAACCGGTCGATGCACTGGCGTCGGGTTCGCTGGTCTTCTGGGCTGAATCGAATGCTCCCATCACAGTCTGTGTTGAGTCTTCCGTCACCCACACCTTCGCCTGTTCTACCGCAGCCGATGCCGACGGCTGGACCGCGATTCCCGTCAGTGAACTGCGCTGGGACGGCGCTGCACGCCTGGACCCACGCCATGCGGTGAGCTTTGTGTCCTTCACCAGCTCGGAGACTGAGAATGCCCAGGTGACTGTGTCGTCCCTGGCACTCGTGCCCTGGACGCCTGACACACTGGATAGAGTCAGCGACGAACAGGCCCTGGAGTACTGTGGATGCTCCGTGTCGCCGGCATCATCCGGTTGGCTGTGGCTACTTGGTGTGGCAGCGCTCGTCGGACGCCGTCGGCGCTAGTCGCCACCGGGAATGAGAATCAGAATGCCCTTTTTGCCCGTTTCGCGTTCATGGACGCGGTGCGGGTTTTCGGCGTTTGTGGTGTAGGGTCATGATGCTGAAGTGACGTCGCGGCCGCTCATCGTTGCCGCCCAGTTTCAGTGCTCCAAGGGCCGACTGTCGGTGTGTCGTTTCGGGTGTGCCAGTGAGCGGACAGGGTGTTCCAGGGTGGAACAACTGTCGCCACGCCCGGCGCACGCAACGAGTGAAGCCTGGGTCTCGCTTGGCACGCACCTCGCAAAGTCACTGGGTACATTGGAGGTGTGTATGTGTGGAATCGTTGGGTTCGTCGGTAATCGTCCTTGTTCCGGTCTACTCTTGGAAGGGCTCTCCCGCCTTGAGTACCGCGGGTATGACTCCGCTGGAATTGGACTGTTGGGGCCGGACGGCCTGGTCATTCGCCGGGCAGTCGGTCGGGTGGCTGCCCTTGCGTCTCTGGTTCCGGAGTCCGAGCATACGGTCGGACTCGGTCACACGCGGTGGGCGACCCATGGCGGCCTCGAGGTTCGAAATGCCCACCCTCACTGCGACCGGACCGGCCGGATTGCGGTCGTGCACAACGGCATTATCGACAATGCGGATGCGCTTCGGGCGCGTTTGGACCCGACAGGAGCGGCGTTCATCAGCGATACCGATACCGAGGTCATCGCGCACCTGATTGCGCAGGCCTACACCGGCGACCCCATGGCGGCGCTCCAGCAGGCCATCGGCCACCTTCAGGGGACTTGGGGACTCGTGGTTGCGTTCGCTGACCACCCTGGTCGCCTGTTTGTCGCCCGCTACGGCTCACCCCTGGTTCTCGGTTTTGGCGATGACGAAGTGTTCGTCGCGTCGGATGCTCAGGCTATCGCGCGGTGGGTCGACCAAGTCGTACACCTGGAAGATGGCGACCAACTCGAAATTCGCCAGGGCATGTTCGCCAGTATCGCGTGCCGTGCCGTGCCCTTTCACGCCGCCGAGGAGGCAGATATGGGTGTACACAGATGCTTTATGGTGAAGGAAATCTTGGAGCAGCCCAGGGTGCTCACCAACGCTCTGGTGGGGCGAGTCTCGGACCGCGGCGTTCAGCTTGCTTGTTTGGTGGACCACCCATCGATGCGAGATGTCTCGTCGGTGGTCCTGCTCGCTTGTGGGACAAGTTTTCATGCGGCCAGCGTCGGCGCGCGGCTCATTGAGCGGGTGGCACACATACCAGCCGTCGCGAAGCTGGCGAGTGAGTTCTCAACGGACGGTCCGATGGTGGACCCTAGGGCCCTGTACATCGCGGTTTCGCAGTCGGGTGAGACCTACGACACCCTTGAGGCCCTCCGACGGGCGAAGGGCTGCGGTGCTGCGACCCTCGGCGTGGTCAACACGGTCGACTCTTCCATTGCCCGAGAAGCAGATGCTGGGCTGTTCGTGCATGCAGGCCCCGAGGTGGCCGTTGCTAGTACCAAGGCTTTCACTGCCCAAATCGCGACGCTCGGCGCCTTGGCACTTGGGCTGGCCGGCAAGCCTGAGTCCGGTGTGGCCGTTGCAGTTCGCAAGTCGCTCATGGCGCTTCCGGATGCGGTGGAGTCGACGCTTGAGCGTCTCAGAGACTCAGCAGCGGTGACCATGGCGTGTCGGTGGATTGTGGATGCCAATTACGCGCTGTTCTTGGGCCGTGGCCCCTCTCGTCATGTGGCCGAAGAAGGTTCACTTAAGCTCAAAGAGTTGTCCTACGTGCCGTGCGATGCGTACGCAGCCGGGGAGATGAAGCACGGTCCGATTGCCATGCTCAAGAAGGGGACACCTGTAGTTGTTGTGGTCCCACGAGAC
This sequence comes from uncultured Pseudomonadota bacterium, assembly GCA_913061235.1. Taxonomy (GTDB): domain Bacteria; phylum Myxococcota_A; class UBA796; order UBA796; genus CAJXTB01. Next base: position 38,559 of record CAJXTB010000007.1, read on the forward strand.
GAGCATCGGACCCACATGCTGGCCAACATCGCCGAGGTCCGCGCGCGGGGGGCTCGCGTGATTGCCTTATGCGAGCCGGATGATGTCGAGGTCGCGCGTCATGCCGACCTCGTTCTTCCCTTCGACTCCACGCACTCCTGTTTGTCTCCGGTGTTGTCCGTGTTGCCCATGCAGTTCCTGGCGTTCCGCGCCGCCGAGCTTCTCGGTCTCGATGTCGACAAGCCGCGTAACCTCGCGAAATCGGTCACTGTCGCGTGATCTGGCTGTCCCTGTCCCTGTCCCTGGCCAATCCCTGCCTACCCGGTCCTCGGGCGGTGCTGCCCTTGGGCCCACGCGAGGTGGCGTTTGCCGACCGCATCTGGGCGGTGCACCGGTCGGCGGCCGTCTCTGTCGGTGCCGGGCCAAACCGGTGGTCGGATAGTGATCAGGCCGTTGCTGTCCATGACTCGGAGCTGCAACTGACCGTTGTTCAGGAGGGGAGTGGATGGTCGTCGGCAGAGCTGTCGGCCCCTCTCAACGTTCGACCGCGCGACGTGCAGTTCGACGTGTGGTCGGAGGACCTCGATAGTCAGCTGATTGTGGGTATGTTCATCGCTCGGGACGACTCGTGCGAGTTCGACGTCGAGCTCGGTCGCTGGGGCGTTGCCGGCGCCGACAATGCGCAGTTCGCGGTTGCACCGGCGACAACTGACTTAGTGCATCGATTCGAAAGCCCACCGGGCTGGGTGACGTACCGGATGCGCTGGCGTCGACGTCGCTTGTCCTGGACTGCGTCGACTGAGGCGGGTGTGTTTGCCCGATGGCGAGTTCGCGGAGCGCAGGTGCCTCGCTACGACGACCATCGGCTCCACCTGAACTTGTGGCTTCGAAACGGCTCAGCTCCGGTTGGTGATGGCGCGGTGAGTGTTCGCATTCGGACCTAGTCGGCGGCAGATGCTGGCCCCCAACGATGGTGTGTTCTCGGACGCGCACTCGGTCGTTACAGCGTTGCCCGAACGGGCTGACCTGCGGGGTGCGGTCTTCAGGTGCCTGCGTAGCGACTCGTCGACCGAACCGACGGTATACCGCTAGTTGGCGGCGCTGCCATAGTTGGATTTACAGCAGCAAAAGCGGTTCGTGCCATTGGTTCCGCTGCAGTAGTTCACTCCGAACCATCCCTCGAAGACCACTTCATTGCTGCCCGGGTCTCCCGAGGCGGAACGGACTGAGTCCGCGCCAACGGCACCGTAGCAGTGGTAGTTCTGGTAGGGGTCTGAACCGTTGTCCTGCGAGTTGCAGGTGGTGTCGCAGCCCGAGCCGTTGAACCGTACGACCTTGAGCCGTCCGTAGCTGCCATGAAGCATGCCTGCGCACAGGCCTGCAGCTGCTGCGTAGTCACTGGGGCCCCATTGGGACCATTCGGTCAGTCGTGCGGCGGTGTCGGCCTGCACTGACCAGTTGGCCATGGGTACCGAATGAATCGGCTGGCGCTGCATTGGGACTCCGCCGACTGTGACTTCTACCCAGCGGTCCTCACCAATGAAGATGCCCTCTAGGTCCGACTGCAGGCCCAAGTTTACGGCGAAGTATCCGTCCTGCAGGGACAACGTCTGTGTCTCTGTCCACACAGGACTGTTGTCGGGCTGTGGCTGTCCCTGTTCAGCAACGACATCTTCCGCTTGGTCGTAGATGGCGAAGGTGACGTTTGGTGTCCCTTCGAGCGGAACCCCCAGAGTGTCCAATAAACGACCTTGGTAGGCCACGGGCGGCGCGGCAACGGCCAAGGAAATGACGAGTGCAATCATGTGTTCCCTCCACGAGCGCATTTTAGCAGCACAATGGGCGCGTCCCAGAAGAACATCGCCGTCTCGCCCGCGATGGCGGCATCTACCACCTGTGTAGATGAGGAGGTCAAATCAGGGGTCTCGTCGCTTTGGCTTCGTGGCGACTTACCATCGCCTTTGGGCGCATTCGCTTTGGGTAACGCCCTATGTCATCGCATCACTAGACAACCCGATGCTGCTATGTGTTTTTCCGAGATCTACAGCGGGTGATGGGCTTGTGCCGTCGGTATCCAGCGACCCAGGCGAGTAGGCCCCGACTCCATGCGCTAGTGGCGGTACCGTTCGAGCTGGCGCAGCCGGGAGGGTCGGCATCTGTGTCCCGATCGGTGTCAGAGTCCGTTTCTGCGTCAACACCGGGGCCTTGTTCGATATCGGCCTCAGTGTCGCAGTTCACATCGGCGATATCGGCATCGTCGCCGCGCGGTCCCTTCAACACCTGTGGGGTGCAGTTGGGGAGCGGAACCTCAATAAAGAGAGCCCCAGACGCAGTGAATGCCGAATCCGGACAGGCATCCCACGTCTAGCGACACGTTCAACACGAAAAGGCCCCACGCACCGAAGTACATGGGGCCTACAGTCACGCAACGAAGTCGCGCATCAGCCGTGGCACCGCCGCATCGAACCCAACGACGTCCAGCATGCCGGGGTCGTTCGGGTCGGCGATGGTGACGTTGGTCGCGGTCATTCCGACCACGACCAGCTTGGCATCGATACCCATCCGCTGCCGGTAGTTCGACAGAGCAACGGAAGGGTGGACGTCACCGCACCAGGTCTCGTTGTCCGTGTAGATCACGAACACGTCGACCGGGATTCGGTTGGCCAAGGCGTACCGCATGGGCTGGGCACAGTCCGTCCGACCGAAGGGCAGACCGCTCACGGTCCGCACGACGTCGTCCAGGCGTTGTCGAGGTGAGATGGCGAGGGGAACGAGCTTGCCCGTAAATCCCATCACCGACCACTGCGACTCGGTCCGTGCAGTCACCATCGCCATGGCCGCCGAAGCGACGCGCGGAGTGATGCCCGGCAGACCCGCAATGTCGCCCATTGACATGGAACCAGAGACGTCCAGACCGAGCAGCCACCGCTTACCGGTGGCTTCAACGTTCTGGAACGACGCGTAGAACGCGGCATCCAGCGCATCGACGACCTGCGGAACGACCGGCCAGGTGTTGCCACCCCGAACACCACATCCACGACGGTAGGTCGTGAGTGCAATGAGCACGGCGAGTGGGTGCACCCGAGCCCGACGCAGTCGCTGGGCATCCGACAGTCGCTGTACAACGGTCTGTACCGCCGCACCGCCGGGGACCAACAGACCTACGCTACCGAGCTTTCCTAGGTTGCGCAGCAAAGCGGTGAACGGCATTCCGTTACCTGCGGTGAGCAGTGCTTGCCAGACCTCGGCCTTGCTGAGGAACTGGGTGGGCACGGCCTCTCGGGGCAGACGGAACCGGTCAATCAAGTCCACCACCTGTGTGGTGGACTCAGCACGCTTTGCAGACTCGAAGGCCCAGATGCGGTCCAGAGCAGGCTCGGGAGACGTCTCGGGCACCGCGTCCCAACCCTTCGTCATCCATTGAAAGACGGCGTTGTGCTGGGGCGTAGGTGGACGAGGGTGAGCCAGACGCAGTACGTCCCGTCCCGAAAATCCTTCGCGACGCTGGTACTTCACGGCTTGAAACGCGACCTCGGACGCGTCCTTGTCGGTGTACCAGTTGGCGAAAGCCGCTCGGGTACCCCGGCCCCATCCGCCCAACATCTCAACAACGTGGGCGAGCTGGAACAGGTGAGTTCCCGTGCGGCAGACCTTCTGGACGGCGGCACGCGCAGCCTGTCGCGTCTCCACATCTCCGGTCTTCAGCGCGAGGCCGAGGACCAAGATCAAAGGCGCGTTCTTCGGCGCACGACCGGACGTGGAAAACTCAACCACGCGACGCACGACACGCTGACCATCGTCCGCAATGCAGCGTCGCGCACTGTTCACATTGTCCAGCGTCGAGGCGGACTCGCGCACGTAGAATGTGCCGCCCTCAGACCCGAGGACCAAGAATCGGTCCAGCTGGGCCCACATGTCCACGCCCCAGGCAAAGCCGCCGGCATGGTTTTGAGTTTGGCCGGGCAGGGGAACAGTCTGGGGCGTACCGTCACCCCGGAGCCAGCGTGTGATTGCTTTCATCATGATGCACCTCCAGGTGGGCTCCATGTGGAGCCACCAAGTCGGGTAGAATGGACGACCGCTCCAACATGGAACGGCCCTCCTGCCCCCTCAAGAGAGGGCGGGTTCGGGTAAAAAGGGCTGCCACGGGTCCGGTGCTTCCATTCTCCGCAAGGCGAAACGAATCACGTCTTGTGGGCCTGGGGCTTTCGGAATCGTGCGCAGAGTCATGCCAGCTTGCGATGGCGTTCGTGCGGCCTTGCTGAAGTTGCAAGACCGACAAGACGCCACGACATTGTCCCAGCCATGGACCGGAACAACACGGCCGCTCGCAAGGCGAACGGTCCCGTTGACAGCGTGTGCGCGAGGCACGACATGGTCGAGGGTGAGCACAGAGATACCGGGCTTGTCGCCACAGTACTGACAACGGTTGGCGTCTCGTGCGAACACGTTTCGCCGGGTGAAGGACGGCCGTGTTCGGTGACGCGCGTAGCGGACCAAGTGAACAACGGCCGGCCAATCCAGCGACACGCTCGGTGAGTGAATCTCGGCGCCAGGGTAGGTCTCAACGACCCGAACCCGACGGTCGAGCAGTAAGCCGACGGCGCGCTCCCACTGGACAATTCCAACGGGCGCGAAGTCGGCGTTCAGCAATAGGACGTCCCTCATTTGGGGTCTCCAATACGCCATAAATGGCGATGAACGTGAGGTCGCACCCGCCCACCATGGACGGACGCAAAGAAGTGATGAGAGTGTCCGGAGTACGGACTTCGTGGGAATCGAGAACTCAGCGCAAACCGCCGGTCTGCAAGGAATGGTGGGACTGACTGGATTCGAACCAGCACACCGTGATTTACAATCAATAAGCCTGCTACATCGGCCCTCTTTTGAAGGCGAAGGGTTGAGCAGGCGATACGCGCTCTACCAATTGAGCTACAGTCCCGAAAGGGGGGCAAGCGGGCGAAAAGGGCGCGCTGGGAGCAGGTTGAACGCCGTTAAACGTCAACCCTCCGCCCACGGAAGTACCGCTAGGCAGCCAAGAACCCAGCACAGACGGCCCGCCTGCGAAAAGGGTGGAACAGACTGGACTTGAACCAGCAACCTCGCGATTACGAATCGAGAAGCCTGCTACATCGGCCCTCCAATGAGGGCGAGTTGTTGAGCAAGCAAACGTGCTCTACCGATTGAGCTACTGTCCCAGAAGGGAGCAAACGGACGAAGGGACGCGCTGGGAGCGGTGCTATGCACCAAAGAGAGTTAGAATCTCTTCCAATTTCAGGATTCAGTTGAACGAAAACCCAGCGCAGACGGCCCGTCTGCAAGAAAGGGTGGAACTGACTGGATTCGAACCAGCATCTCGCGAGTGAAAATCGAAAAGCCTACTTCGTCGGCCCTCTTTTGAGGGCGAAGGGGTGAGCAGGCATTACGTGTTCTACCAATTGAACTACAGTCCCAAAATGGGGTGCAGACGGGCGAAGGGAGCGCTGGGAGTGGTGCCGAAGCACCATTGAGGTTTCGAACCTCGTGCCCCAATGAGGGACATTGAACCATACAAAAACCCTGCGCAGACGGCCCGTCTGCGAAAAGAGGTGGGACAGGCTGGAATCGAACCAGCGACCTCGCGAACCTAATCGATAAGCCTGCTACGTCGGCCCTTCGAGAAGGGCGAAGTGTCGAGCAGGTAACAACCGCGCGCTCTACCAGTTGAGCTACAGTCCCAAAATGCCGCTACCAAGGCTCCATGTGGAGCGATGGGCGGCGAATAAACAACGACGTCCGTGCCAGGGACGTCGACAGCAATGTCATAGAACAGGAATGGAGACCGCTTGCATTCAACACAGTTGTGCGCTCTGCATCCCACAGTGTGGGTTTACAGTGTCACTTTGCATTGGCGGTCCCTAAAACAACGAAGCCCCCGGGGCCTCATTGGCGCCGGGGGCTTCGCTTACGTGTGTGTGGAAATCACAGTGACGTAAGCACCCCAGGCGCGGGGAGTAGGTCGATATCGAAGGTAACGACCGGCTTGTTTTCGGAAATGTCGCCGATTGTTCGGTCCGTATGTCCATGGCTTTCGCCATTTTTGACATCCGCACATGAACCCGCGAACAGCACCGAACCCATCGGGCGCACAGGGGCGCTCGACATGGCGAGATAGCGATGTGAGTTCATGGTAAGCACAGAGGCTCCAGCGGGCTGCACGAATGCGGCAGTTGAATCAGACCCCACACCAATAGGTCTTATATTCGTAGGGTGCAAGTTTTTTCTGTAGTGCATTGTGGATTTGTCTATTGCAGCAGGTTGCCGTGGCTCACAGTGGCACCGGCCGTATGGACTCCAACGATATCCGACCGGAACAGAAGCTGGATGGGTCGAATGATACGATGGAGGTCGCCTTTGCCAAGGGGCGGCCCGAGAGACTTGAGGACGGAGGAGTAGACAGTTCCGCTGTTCTGACGCGGAATGGAGCTCGGCGGGGACGACTGCGTTGCGGACCTCAACCACGTCACCGCTGAGGCTCTACCGAAGGCCTCATCAGGCGCGTGAGAGGCTGCGTGCGACGTTGTGGTATTCTTCGTCCAACCGCAAGGAGACCGTATGACCTGGATGCGTGCACTTCCCCTGACTCTGCTTTTCGTCCCGCTCACTGCCCTGGCCGATGTCGCTCCCGGAGGCGGGTGCCGGTGTGACCTGACAAGTGCCACCCTGGCACCGAGTGTTGTCGTCGTCGCCATTGCGCTCGTGGCGTTCTGTCGACGGTGACCCTGGCCGCAACGCTGTTGGATGGCGTCGGACGGCTGTGTGGGCCGCTCGATGTCGTGCGGCGTGCGTTGTACCGCTCCATGGTCCCCTGGCTGGGGGCGTGGATTCGTGACCGCGACGTACGCATCGGCATTCACGGCGTCAGCGTTGTCTTCGGAGCCTTCGCCTTGGCTCTCGTCGTGCCGCTGTGGTTGTTGGCGCTCGGCCCCCTGATCTTGGGAGTGCCCCACCTGTTGGCCGATGTGCGCTACTTAATCGTGCGCCCCGGACTGCATAAACGCAGTGCCGCACTGCCGATTGGGCTTCTCCTGGTGCTATGCACGGTCCTTGTAGACCTTCGAATCGGGCTGTTCGCGGTGGCCCTTGCCCCACTGCTTGCGACGGGGTCGTGGCGCAACAAGGTGCTCGTCACCGTGCCCTTCCTCGCGTTGTTCGTGGCGGCCATGCTCTGGCTTCGTTCTACGCATGTGGCGTTGGCCCATGTACACAACCTGGTGGCGATAGCGCTGTGGGTGGTGCTCGGTACGGCGCTGCATCCACCGAGCGCAAACAGCCAGTGGCCTCGATGGGTGACGGTGGTTCCCTTCATCGGCGGTGGCCTGGCCATCCTTTTGGGGGCGGCGGACGGATGGATGGGACCTGCACTCGGCCCGTCGATCACCGAGCATATGCAGACCCTCGCTCCGGGCCTCGACGCCACCTGGGCCGTCCGATGGGTCGTGCTGTTTGCCTACGCACAGGCCGTTCACTACGGCCTTTGGCTGCGCATCATGCCGGAGGTCGCTCGCAAGCGCCCCGCCCCGCGCAGCTGGACGGCGAGTCTGACCGCACTGCGAAGAGACTTCGGCGACCCGGTACTGGCGGGGTTTGTGCTGCTGACCGTCGGCATCGCTGTTTGGGGTGTCTTCGACCTGGTGGCCGCTCGTGCCGGGTACTTGCGGCTGGCGCTGTTCCACGGTCCGCTTGAGCTGGCCGTCCTTGGCATCGTGACCGTCGAGGGTCGCAAGGTGCTGCACCCATGACCTGGCCCATCGCGTTCGCGCTCACCCAGGCGCTTGAGATGCCGGTGTACTGGTGGGGCACACGGACATCCGAACTGTCCGTCGGCAAGCGCCTCGCAGCCGGGTTCGGAGCCAGTGCGCTCACACATCCCATCCTGTGGTTCGTGCTGTACCCAGTACTCATTGGTCCGCTTGGCTACTGGCTGTTTTTTGTAGTTGGCGAGGCGCTGGTAGTGGTGATGGAGACTCTGTACCTGCGCGCGTTCGGGGTGAAGCGTCCGGGCCTGCTCGCACTCGCTGCCAACGCGTTCTCGGCTGGAGTGGGCTTGGCCCTAGCATCGCTACTGACCGGCTGACTCGCAGCGGTTGTAGCTGTCCCGACATCCGACAACACGCAGCTCAACCGTTGCCACACCCTCGTCGAGCATCCCAATACGCCGTGCGGCACGCTTCGACAGGTCGATAATGCGGTTGCCAGCGTAGGGTCCGCGGTCGTTGATGACCACGCGCACACTGCGGCCTGTGCTGGAGTGAGTGACCTTCACGACCGTTCCAAAGGGCAGGGTCTTGTGGGCGGCCGTGCGGTGTGACGGGCGGAACGGCTCCCCTGAAGCGGTGGGCCTACCCGCAAAGCCCGGCCCATACCAAGACGCCTGGCCCACGATGACCGGCTTGGCAGCGCAGGCACTGTTGAGCGCGAGGATGAAGATGTAGGGGAGAAGACGACGCACGGGTGCACACTCATGTTTGCAGGACCGACATAGTCCACCGTTGGTTGCGTCGCTTTTCGGTCAGCGATGGCCTGGGCGTAGTCTCGACAGCGGGTCCGCCCCGTTTGGTGTCGGCGCCGACGCGATGGTAGAGTTTTTCCCCGTGGAGAGGTGAGTGTGCCGCGAGTGTTTCTACAGGTCAGTGCCGCTGTGGCGTGTCTTCAGCTCTTGGGCTGCGGTGGACAGAGGCAGGTTGCCGGCCCGCCGGAACCGGAATCCTTGGCTGACGTTGGCCGGTCCATCTATCTGCGTGAGCAGTGTGATTCTTGCCACACGGTGGAGCATGGGGTGCCCGACAGCGACGAGCAGGTCAGCCTGGTGAAGTACGGTGGGCGCTACCCAGCGGGCTGGCACTTCGCGCATCTTCGGGACCCAACCTCGACGGTGCCCGCCAGCACCATGCCGGCCTATCCACAGCTGTTTTCCCAGTCCTTCGCACCCATTACGACAGATGCGATGCGACTAGAAGCAGAAGAGCTTGCGGCGGTGATTCGGGAACAAGCGCTCGTAGACGCGAGCTGGGACCAGGAGGCGGTGGCCGTTGTGGCCTACATCCGCACCTTCACCCCCGACCCTACAACACAACAGGTAGAGGCCACGCCGGTCTTGGTCGCTGGACCTGACCCGTCGAACGCCGTTCAGGTTGCTGACGGCGCGGCCGCGTTCGCGATGAACTGCGCCGTTTGCCATGGCGCAGATTTGACTGGCTTCGTCGGCCCAAACCTGCGCGACGATGTCTGGATTCACGGCGGCGAGCTTGTGCAGATCAAGAGCACCATTGCAACCGGAGTGCCGTCTAGGGGGTGCCCGTCGTGGAAGCACGTTCTGGGAGACGTCAAGATTGACCAGCTCACAGCCTTCATCTACGCAACGTCTCACTCCGACTAGGACGCGCTCATCGGGTGTGTTGTGGGGGTCGAAGAGGCGACGTCGTCGTTGTCTCCCACGTCGTGTCATTGTCCGTATTCGCTCACGTCAGACATGAGCCAGGGCGTCTGATGTCCCTTAGGACACGGGCCTTCTACAGGAGCCCTCATGTCATCGATGCCCTACCGTATGCTTGGAAACACCGGCCTTCAGGTCTCCGTCTTGTCGTATGGCTTCTGGGCCACCTTCGGCGTGAAGGACGGCCTGACCGGAGACGACGGCATTGAGCGGGCGAAGGACTGTCTGCGTGTGGCCCGTAAAGGCGGCATCAACCTGTTCGACAATGCCGAGGTGTATGGAAATCCACGCGGTGCTGCTGAGGCGGTGATGGGCGAGGCGATTGCGCAGCTGACCGAGGAAGGCCCGGAGTTGTGGCGTCGGTCCGACTACTTGGTGACCACCAAGGTCTTTTGGGGTGGCGACGGTGTCAACGAAGCGGGGCTGTCCCGAAAGCACGTTCGTGAGGGCCTAGATGCGAGCCTTGAACGCTTGCAGATGGACTACGTCGACCTGGTCTTCTGCCATCGTCCGGACCCCCACACGCCCACTGAGACCGTTGTTCGTGCCATGAGTGAGGCGGTTCGGTCGGGTGCTGCGCATGGCTGGGGCACGAGTGAGTGGTCGGCACAGCAGATTACCGAAGCGTTCTGGCTGGCGCGCACTCTGGGCCTCGAACCGCCACAGTTTGAGCAGCCCCAGTACAATATGTTCCACCGAGACCGTGTGGAGCAGGAGTACCACCCGCTGTACAACGCCCCCTACAACATCGGAACGACCGTGTGGAGTCCGCTGATGTCGGGGGTGCTGACTGGGAAATACAACGACGAGGTCCCAGAAGGCTCCCGCCTGACCCAGCCTGGCTACGAGTGGCTTCAGAAGATGCTGCAGGGGCATCGGGAGAGCGGTGTCATCGACAAGGTGCGCCAACTGACCACGTTTGCGACGTCGGAGCTTGAGTGCACCATGGCCGAGCTGGCTCTGGCTTGGGTGTTGGGCAATGCCAACGTCACCACCATCTTGTTGGGTGCGACGAAGGTCAGTCAGCTTGAGGAGAACCTACGCGCCGTAGATGTGGCCCGTCGTATGACGCCTGAACACCGCGAGGCCATCGAGGCCATCATTGGCAACAAGCCCTCCGCCTACCAAGGGTGGGGCGGTGCGGGCATGCGTTCGCTGGACACGCTGTAGGCTTGTGGGCCGCCACAAACAGGCTCTCAGGCTTTGCTTGGGGCTGATCAGGGTGTAGACTTCTCGCCAAACATCGGGGAGTCATCATGCGCCTACTTACTACAATTCTCGCGTGTAGCCTCGCGACGAGCGCCATGGCCGGTGACGCTCTGCTGCGCCACCAGGGACGCATGCTCGACTCGGTCGGGGATCCGCTCGGCGGGGCCCATTCCATCCGGGTGAGCCTGTACGATGACGCGAGCGCCACCACTTTGTTGTGGCAAAAGACCTACGCCATCCCGAACGTGGACGAGGGCTACTACGCGGTCGACGTGACCGGGCTGTCCGCGGACAACTTGACCGACCTAGACGATGTCATTGGTGCCGATGCCTTGTACCTGGGTGTCGCGGTCGATGGCACGACCGACCTACTGCCGCGACAGCGCGTGGCCAGCTCAGCGTTTGGTATGACCGGAAGTCGGGGGCCGGTTCGAGGCTCATGGACCTTCGAAGAGGGCTCTGGAGCGACCACGACCGACCAGAGCGGTGAGCGCAACACCATGACTGGCTCGGGAGCAGGCTACGGCTGGATTACCCAGGGTCACACAGGGAATGGGGTCCAGTTCACGGGGACCGGCGGCGGGTTCCAGACTGCGTCTGACAATAGTCTGGAGATACGGGATGACCTGACGCTTGAAGCATGGGTCTACCGGCTGGGCGGCGACAGCAGCCCCATGGCTGTGGTCGGCAAGGAGAATTCCTACCTGATGGGCATCAACAGTGGTCAGCTCCAGGCGGCCATCTGGACCGACTCCCGCTCGACCTGGGAGTGGCAGGGCGGCGGATTTGTGCCGTTGAACCAATGGACTCATGTGTCTGTGACCTACGACGGCTTTGCCATCCGCACATTCGTGAACCAAGAACTGACGTCTATGGTGCCGTACGCGCATGGCACGATTGCTGCCAACAGCAACCCGGTGAGCATTGGACAGCGCCTCGATGCGCCGACCGAGTCCTTCAATGGCCGAATCGACGATGTGAGGGTTGCTGCCGCGGCACAGGTTCGGCAAGGGCCGAGCATGTCCGGCATGGTGGGGATGTTCGCCGGGACTAGCTGCCCGGCAGGATGGGTCAAGGCCGATGGTAGCTCAATGGATGCCGCAACATTCCCGGGCCTGTATGGCGCCGTTGGCAATACCTACGGTGGCAGCGGCACCACCTTCAGTGTGCCTGACCTGCGCGGTGAGTTCTTACGAGCTGCTGATGACGGTCGTGGCGTCGACTCCGGGCGCAGCGTCGGCAGTGCCCAAGCGCAGGACTGGAAGACGTTCTCGGTCGCAGGTTTCCAGAGCGGTGGCTACACCCACGGCGATGTATTGATCCCGAAGACCGGGTACAACACGACCTACCCGTTCGGCGGAAAGTGGGAAGGACCGGGCAACCGGCTGCGCTTCCAGTGGGACACGACCTCGGAGATTCGGCCACGCAACGTCGCTCTCTTGAGTTGCATCAAGTACTAGTTCGACGGGTGTGAAGACGTCGCTGCTCTCCGCAGTCCGCGCCGGGCACCGATGCCCGGCGTTGCCTTCTTACGGCGCGGCGGAGGGCTCGGTCAGGAGCTCAACGAGCAACGCGGTGGTTACGTCGGACAAGGCGTGAACGCCCGCTAGATCAAAGTCTTCCGGGGACCGGTCGTCTGTGCTGCCGGTGTCCATGACCAAGGAGCGCACACCAGGCGTTGGGAAGTTGATGGTGCGCCATCGCAAGCGAGGCGAACGCCGCCAAGTCACGTCGGAGGCCTGGGTGGCCGCATCCAGCTGTTGTCTCCAGTCCTCGCTGCGAAATTGGCCGAACTGCAGCCCGTTGGTGGAGAGCAAGCTCGTGTCCATTACCGAGATGATGCGAGTGGTATTGCGTGCTTGGGCGTCCGTGACGTAGGCCAATGTTGCCAGATCCTCCATGGTGACGACCAACGTAAGAGAGCGTCTTTCGGTTAGAACAGGCAGATTCTGAACCGCGCAGACGGTCGTGGCGAGACTGCTGGCTCCGGCGCTGGGGGCAGACAGGCCAGGGGGCTGTGCTGCGTTGTACCAAGATGCGTGGGTCAGCAGAACCACGCGCTCGTCAGCGTGTGGACCCGAGCCTGGCTGTTCGGCGAACACGTCGAAAAGCTGGGTCGATGTCCCTTGTAGCGCCATGTTTCCGGACATGACGCGGTCCAGATGAATGGGCGGTGGTGCGGACTCCGTGAGCACTGAAGCCGCCGAGTGTCCCTCGGACTCCATCCAGCCAGCGAAGATGCTGCGGGACACGAACACGACAGGAATGGTGCCCTCGATTGTCCATTCTCGCCCAAAATGTTTAGGGAATGCTTCGTATGGGACGGTGGGGCCAGGAAGCACTACGACCAGGGCTGCGGCTCCGGCTTGCTCCAGTTGTTGGCGTAGGAGCGGAAGGTCTGGAGTGGTCGCGTTCGGGGCTTGGTCCTCTGGCCCCGATACGACAACCGCGCGTCCCCGAACGACGTCTGGGCGTATGGAACCGAGGCCCACGACCGTGATGCCTCCGGTGAATGCGCCGGTGGGTCGCGTTGGTGCGACCCGCCAGTCGCGTCCTGGTTGTAGTGAGGAGCCGTCGGAGAGCGTGCTGCCATCTGCCCATTCCCATGCTGAGCCAACGGCGAACTGCTCGTTCACCACAGTCACATTCGGCCCCAACTTCCGCTCCACAATCCCGTGGACGAGGTCGCGTAGCTCCCGTTCGCTGCGGTTGTCGTCCGAGTCGTCAGCAAGGGGCTCCGCTCGCTTCAATAGGCCCAGGATGGAGGCAACACAGTCGTCTTGCTGAGAGGCCTGAGCCGGAGTGACCGCAAGGAGAATTGCGGCAAGCCCTGCAGAGCGAAGTGAGCGGATTGGGGTTGTCATGATGGCCAGGACGTATCGTGTGAGCGGTGTTCCATCTGCCATACTGCCCACCATGCGACTCGTCTCACACCTCACTGCGCTGTCACTGGTTGTCGCCTGTGCCTGCGCCCGAGACCCCTCCCATGTGTTGATCCCAACGCCTCGTCGGACCTAGACGCGGTCCGAGAGTGGACCGGCCATGCCCGTGTGGTGTTGTTGGGCCACTCATGGGGTGGACCGCTGATTCTGGACTACCTCTCGCGTCATCCAGAGAACGTCGCTGGCGCCATTGTTGTGGGGTCGGGTGCGGTGGTCAGCGAGGCCTACCAGCACGTGTCGCACAGGCCTCTGCCCGAAGACATGCCGCCAATACCGGAGGACGTGGACCCGTCCTGCGCCAGCTGGTGGCCGGCGATGCTGCACTACTACCCGGACCCCGACCTGTTCGAACCCGAGCACCTCGCCGGCACCTGTCATGATGACATCTCCCGGATGGTCTGGCAGAACGTCCGGGACGACGATGTTGCCCCACGTTTGGCAGAGGTTGATGCCCCGATTCTCGTCTGGTACGGAGGATACGACCCGCTCGCTGTGCTCCGACCGAATCTGCTCGGTGCCCTTCGCAACGCCGACATCACCGATGTGTTCGTCGAAGACTGCGGTCACCGGCCCATGTTCCAGTGCCCAGACGTCTTGTACCGGGACATCGAGCCGTGGATGAACGATGTTGTGTCGCGCTGAGCGGCTGTGTCAGGCGACGACCTGCGGATGGTTTAGGGTATATCGCTGCATACGGAGCTTCTGATGGACTCACTATTGGATGTATTGCTGGGCTGGGGCCGACTAGGTGGCGTTGTGTTGCTGCTCGTTGCGGCTGCGCTCTTTGGTCTGTGCTTGTTTGATTACAGTACTACTGGAAGCTACTTTATCGTTGTGCCTGGCTTGGCGATTGCCCTGTTGGTGCCGGCCTTGATGCTTCTGGTGATGGGAAACCCAGAAAACCGGCATTTTACCTTGAATACTGAGGAGTCTCAAGGGCCGAGTCTCAGCGTGCCCGAGCTGATGGCAGACATGGCCTCACGTACGCGACCGTTTTGGGTCTGCACACATTGCAAGATGATCACGGGACCTGGAGTCTGCCTGAAATGCGACCAATCGAGCACGGTCTACACGGTCATGGATGACGAGGACCTGCGGATGGTTCTTGTGGCGCTTGACTAGAGGGTGTCTGAATCTCGCTGTGTCTCGGCGCTGATACAAGCACCCTAATGCGGACTCTGCTCGTATTCGGTCCGCCGCCGAGACAAGCGGTAGCCTGACACGATGGGTCGATCGTGTGGGACGCTGTCAGGTCCATTGCTGCCGACTTCTCCACTCAACGTGGCCGAGCGCCCTTGAACCTGAAGGGAGTGGGAACTATTGTGCCCACGCGCGGGCATTCCGCGGAAACCCTGGGGAGATCACGATGACCACACGCCTTGTATTGACGATGACCGGCCTGTTTGGCCTTTGTAGCGCTGCGCTTGCAGCAGATAGCAACACCAACGGATGCGAAGACTCGTATGAGGTTGGTGGAACCTGCGTCTCTATCTCTGCCACTTTAGACCCAAGCGTCACGGTCGGCGCCGGGAGCCAAGTTGGTGAATTCGCCGCCATTGGACCCGATGTGGACCTTGGAGCAAGCGTAACCGTCGGAGCTCGTGCTGAAATCTTAGGTGCTGTTGGCGTTACGGGACCCTTCGCCATTGGTGACAATACCGTGATTGGCCGGAATGCGGTTCTGGGAGCGGGGGCGGCTACAGGCAACGACGTCACAATCGGGCGCAACGTCGAGGTCGGAACCGGACTTGATATTGGTCAGGGCTCCTTTATCGGCTTCGACACGGATGTCGGCGTTGAGGTAACGATCGGTACGAGTGTGGCGATTGGGTCCATCGCGGAGGTAGGTGACTATGCATCCATTGGCAACGGCGCGGTGCTTGCTCGTGGCGTAAAGGTGCTGGATGCAGCGAGCGCTCCTGGCGGCTCATCCATCGACGGTATTGTGGGGCCCTTCACCGAGATTGGTGCGGGCTCGTCGATTGCTGCCACAAGCCGACTGCGCAAAGACGTGACTCTGGGCACCAATGTGACCATTGAGGCAGGCGTTCGCATTGCTCGTGACGTTGTCATTGGTGACGGTGCTACGATTTCTGCTAATGCCATTATTGGCGCCGGCGCAGAGATCATTGCTGGACAAACGGTTGACCCGGGTGTTCGCGTTGGTCGCGGCGAGACGGTGGGTCCGTTGAATGGTCCAGAGACCGTCTATACCCAGCTCGGCTTGTCCTCCTTCGGAGTCGATACGGGCGCTACAACGCACACCTTCGGCACGATTCCTGGCATGGCGGGGCAGGCCATCGAAATTATGCAGGTTGGCATGTGTGGAGACTCCGACGCTCAGTCTGGAGACAATCGCTTTCGGGCAGCTGGCGCGGGTCTGGACATTTCGTGGGTTGCGGGTCAGCAAACTACAGCAGCTACCTACAGGCTTCCCCCCACAACCATCAACAGTCCCGGTCATGGCATGACCAGTCAGACCGTAAGCCATCAAGCAGACGTGGGTGCGGACGTGACGGTGTCCTGGGACTACCACGTCGATTACGATGGCCAGTACTGCTACCTTGCAGATGATGGATTTGGGAACTCTTTCAATGACTCGGCAACCGTCTCAACCGTTCGGGTCTGGATTGTCTACCGCTACGTGACTCTGTAAGGATTGAGTGCGGCGCCGGACCGGTGGACCGGGTCCGGCACCGCTCGCCCGTGCGCCAAAAAATGCCGAGGCGTGCCGCCGGCGACGGTGGGTACGATGCTCCGAATACGACCGGTGAGGGGCTCTAGGCGACACAGATTGTGAGACCGGCTCGCTGCATGGGTGTACGCTGCTTGCAGAGAGGTATGCGAATGCGACTCGGTGTAGCGAAGGACGGAGCGGCAGAGACACGCGTGGCGGTCGTGCCGGGCAGTGTCAAGAAGCTCAAAGCGGTCGGGTTGGACGTTCACGTGGAGTCTGGTGCTGGCGCTGCAGCGGGGTTTAGCGATGCCGCTTACGCCGACGCGGGTGCCGTGATTGACGACGCCGCAACGGTTCGCGCCTGCGATGTTGTGGTGTCACTCGGACTGCAGCCGGCGCCCTCGCTCGCCACAGGCACGGTTCATGTGTGTGTTGCCGACCCCTTCCGCAACACCGATGGCGTTCGCGAGTGTCTGGCGCACGGCATCCAGCTGCTCTCGCTCGACCTCATTCCTCGTCGATTGTCGCGCGCCCAGTCTATGGACGTGAACTCGAGCCAGGACAGCCTTGCGGGCTACCGAGCGGTGCTCGTCGGTGCTGCGCACTTGGGCAAGGTCATCCCCATGATGACCACGTCGGCGGGGACCGTGCGACCTGCGCGCTTCGTCGTCATGGGCAGCGGGGTCGCTGGGCTTCAGGCCATTGCCACAGCTCGGCGGTTGGGGGCGGTGGTGTACGCTTCAGACGTTCGCCTAGCTGCGAAGGAGCAGATCGAGTCGGTCGGGGGACGCTTCATTCACGTAGACGGCATGGAAGACTTTGAGGACGCCTCTGGCTACGCCAAGCCGCTCACGCCCGAGTTCATCGAGACCGTCAACAATGCCGTCAATGACGTTGCTTCTGACGCCGACGTAGTCATTACGACGGCGCGCATCTTTGGTCGGACCGCACCCATCACCATTCCAGCGGACGCCGTCGCTCGGTACAAGCCTGGCTCGGTCATCGTGGACATGAACGTGGATTCGGGAGGGAACTGTGCGCTCAGCCAACCCGGGCTTGTGCACACCACAGACCGTGGGGTCATCATTGTGGGGCTGACCAACCTGCCCGGCCAGGTAGCCGAGACGGCGAGCACATTGTTCAGCAACAACCTGACCCAACTCCTGGTCTCCCTCGTACGCGACGGTGCCTTGACTCTGGACCCAGAAGACCCCATTCTCGTGGGTCCGCCCAAGGGAGACCCGCTCTACGTTCCCGACATGGGCGGTGTTCTCGTGTGCCAAGACGGCGCGATTCACCCCACACAGGCCAGGCTGGCCAAGGTGCTCGCATGACTCTCACCATCCCGGCCCTCATCGCCGCCATCACCCTGTTCGTGATGGCCATCTTCCTTGGCTTTGAGCTGATCACAAAGGTGCCGCCCACGCTGCACACGCCGCTGATGAGCGGGTCCAATGCCATCTCGGGAATCAGCATTGTTGGCGCGCTCTTCTTGTCGAACGTAGCGTTTACCGGTGGCTCAACGGCGCTGTCTGGCTGGCTCGCCTTTGCGGCTCTTGTGTTGGCGACCGTCAACGTGGTGGGGGGCTTTGCGGTGACTGGCCGAATGATGGGCATGATTGCGGGTCGTAAGCGCGACAAGGACCCGTCATGAGCTTCGACCCTGCGCTGCTCGACCTCGGCTATGTGGTCTCGGCTGTTCTGTTCATTGTAGGTCTGAAGAACCTGGGCCATCCGCGCACGGCTCCACGCGGCAATCGTATTGGCGCGCTGGCTATGCTCATCGCGGTCCTCACCACGCTGGCTGTCATGCAGTCGCGAGGGGACGGAATCATTGGCTGGCCGCTGATTCTCGGCGGCATGGGCCTCGGCACCGCCATTGGTCTGCTGATGGCCTACCGAGTGAAGATGACGCAGGTGCCCGAGATGGTGGCGCTGCTGAATGGGTTTGGCGGGGCTGCGAGCGCTCTCGTTGCGCTGTCCGAGGTCGTTGGGCGGGTCCAACGCAATGACCTGCCAGAGGGACTGGCCCTGTGGGTCGCGTGGCTGGCCATTGGCCTGTCGGCTCTTGTGGGATGGGCCACCTTGACCGGAAGCCTGGTGGCCATGTTCAAGCTCATGGGTGGAATCACCCTGTTTGGACGATGGATTCGCACGCCCACGTGGGGTCCGGCGTGGCTGAATATTGTGAAGGTTGTCGTGGCAGTGGCCATCGTTGGCCTCATCGTCACCAGCGTTGTGCAGCCCGGCAACCTATGGATTGTGGCGGCGATTGTGGCGCTGTCGTGTCTGCTGGGCGTTCTTGTGGTGCTCCCGATTGGCGGGGCGGACATGCCGGTGGTCGTGAGTCTACTCAACGCCATGTCCGGTATCGCAGCGGCGTTCACCGGCTTTATCCTGAACAACAGTGTTCTCATTGTCGCAGGCTCGCTGGTCGGTGCGAGCGGACTCATCCTCACGTTCATCATGTGCAAGGCCATGAACCGGCGCTTGGTGGATGTTCTGTTTAGCTCCTTTGGCGGCGGTCCTGCAGACACGGTCACGCGGACCAAGGTCGGCAGTGACCCGGACGAGGTGGCCATGCTGTTGGATGGGGCGCAGAAGGTCATTGTGGTTCCAGGCTACGGAATGGCCGTGAGCCAGGCCCAGCACGCCGTGCGCGAGTTCGCTGAGCTGCTGCGCGACACCTACGGCACTGAGGTCTTGTACGCGATTCATCCGGTCGCAGGACGCATGCCGGGACATATGAACGTGCTGCTTGCCGAGGCTCAGGTTCCCTACGAGTTGCAGATTGAGCTGGACGAAGCAAACAATCAGTTCGCGACCTGTGACCTTGTTTTGGTGCTCGGGGCGAATGACACCGTCAACCCTGCGGCCCGTTCTGGCGAGGGCCCCCTCGCCGGCATGCCGATTCTCAACGTAGACCAGGCTCCGGTTGTCGTCGTCATCAAGCGAAGCTTGTCCGTTGGCTATGCGGGAGTAGACAACGACCTGTTCTACATGAACAAGACCATGATGCTGTTTGGCGACGGCAAGAAGATGATGGGCGAGCTGAACGCGGCCATCAAAGACGCCTGAAAGCTACTGAACAACCCGCTACAGCGGTCCGAACTCGGAGCCTGTAAAGGTCGTTGCGCTCGCGCTTCGACGGGAACTCCCAGTCGAGATGCAGACGACGGTCAGGGTCACCGTGACGTTTGAGCCACTCACGTTGGTGCCCTGAATTTCCCAGCCCAGATCTCCTTCAAAGGACAGTGGGAAGTCTGACGTTAGGTCGAAACCGGTACTTCCTCCAGGTAAGTCGGTGAAGTAGCCTCCGGTCATGACGAGGTCGCCCGGTTCACAGGCTTTGGTCATGACGAACCAGTTGTTCGTTGGAATGGTGTTCACGAGAGTCTCTACGTAGACAGCGTTGTCGTCCACGAGACCCGCAGGACCGGCCGGTCCTTGAAGACCGGTGGGGCCAACGGCACCTTCGCTTCCAGCGGGACCTTCGCTGCCGACTGCTCCCGCGGGACCTGCAGGACCCGCAGGACCCGCAGGACCTGTCTCACCGGAGGGTCCTGTGCTTCCAGGCTCGCCTTGTTCGCCTGCTGAGCAGGCCGTGAGTGTCAGAGTTGCTGCTGCCGCTACTACCAGTGAAGCCAATCGAACCATCGTCATAGGTCCTCCTGGAGACCAGCTAGCGTGGTGCACACCATTCTCCTGACCTAGGCGCTAGTTGTTACCGCGGTCACAGCGCCCTCTTGGGGGTGTGCATGGGCCGCTATGGTGTGCTGAGTGTGCCCTCTGGACGCTTCCTTGTCGGCTGCGTTTGGGCAGACGGAGCCTACTGCTCGACCGGGCCGATGTCCCAGGCATCCACTGGGCGTGACGTTCCGTAGATGTCGGAGTCGGCATGGACGGATGTCAGGTAGGGCGACGGGTCTGTACCTGCGCCCATCACAGGACTGCCAGATTGCGGCGTCCAGTCCTCGTTGGCTGCGTCTGTGAGCAGGGCAGAGACCTCAAGGTTGTTGCTCGCTTCCGTGCAGCCGGTCCACGCGCATGCCTGAAGGGCTTCGAGTGTGGTGATGGTGACCGATGGGATGCCTGTGTTGCCGCTGGGGACGTACTGCCGGACCAAGACGTCCGGGCCGGGCTCGAAGACGTTGTTGGCCAGAGTTGCGGTGCCACCCTCGGCAAGATTCATCATGTGGCTGTCATTTGTGCCGTCGCCTGCGGCCAGAATGGAGTTGACAACGGTAATGTGCGACGGGTCGGTGGTGCCGCTGACCGTGGCTGTGATGGCGCTACTGCTGAAGCCACTGCCGCCGTACAAGTAGCTGTTGACGAAGATCAGCGTGCCATCGTGGAAGGCCTCGCCCGCCATGGAGGGCACACCGCCGCGGCTTCCGCCGTACAACGCGCTCGAGACAACGGTGCCTGTGCCGCCGTTGGTTGCCGCTACAGCGCGGGTCTTGAACGTGGGACCGGAGGATGTGGTGACCACTGACCGGGCGACGAAGAACGAGCCTGTGCCCTGTGCAATGACTCCGGTGGACCCTCCGTGGATGGTGCAGTCGAGCAGGGTGAGCTGGGCGTTGTCGGTCTCGGCGGCCGCCCTCGTCGCGGTGAGGCTGGAGTTGTTCACAGTCACGGTGCCGCCGGGTGCACGGAGGGCTGTGTAGGCGGGTCCAATCGTGGAATCGTTGACGGTGACGGTCGCGGAGACCCGAATGTACAGGGCTCCGGATGCGAAGATATCAGGAGTCTGGTGGTCCACGGTGATGGCTGTTGCAGTGAGCTGTGATGCCAGCCCTTGGATGTACAGGGCTCGGTCGGAAACGCCGGTGAAGTGCGAATTGTCGAGTGTTCCACGCGTGCCTGAGAACTGCGCGGTTCCAATCACGGTCAGGTCGTCGACGTCTACGTCCGTGAATGCGTTGTAGCTCTCACCAAGCTGCAGAACGGTGCCTTCGCCCTCGATGGTGAGGCCAGCGAGAACGGTCGGGGTGAACAGCTCGCGGTGTAGGGTGACGGTCGGTTCGGTCGCTTCGCTGGGGGATTGCATGACGGTGACGAACGTGTCGGGGGCGTAGGTCCAGCTGCCGTCGTCGGAGTAGCCGCCAATGAGGGAGACCTGGCCGAGCACCGTCTCGACATACACGCCCTCGGCCACGTGCACGGTCTCGCCCGGCTCCGCCTGGTCGAATGCGTACTCTACGGTCAGGAGTGGCTCTGCCTGCGTTCCAGGATTCGCGTCGCTGCCGGACTTGGCCACGTACAGGTCGGTGGGCCCTGCCGGGTCTTCGCCGTCGCAGTCGCTGTCTACGCCGTCTCCGGGAGTCTCGGGAGCGGTGGGGTAGCGGCTCGGGTCATCGTCGTCACAGTCTGCGTCAACGGGGGCATCGGGGGACCAGTCGCCGTCTGGGACAGAGCCGTCTGGACAGGTCTCTTCGGCAGGGTCGCACGCGATGACTGAGGTGTTCGAGTAGTATCCATCACCGTCGCAGTCAGGGAACCAAGGCCCGGCGACACCCACGGAAGGGTCGTCGTCATCGCAGTCTTGGTCGGTGACGACGCCGTCAGAGTCGCGGTCGGTGTCTAGGTCTGTGTCCGAATCGGTATCGCTGTCGGTGTCCGAATCGGTGTCGCTGTCTCCATCGGTGTCACCGTCAACCCCGGTGTCTGTGTCCGAATCGGTGTCCGGCTCTGTGTCCGAATCGGTGTCCGAATCCGCCTCACTGTCGAGGTCGGGCTCCGTGCTCCTGTCGGTGTCGTCATCAGAGTCGGTGTCGGGCGCTGTGCAGGCCGCGAACAGTAGGGCAAGGAGAGGTAGAGTACGCATTCCTCCAGCCTAAATGCTGGCACGCGAAATTGCGAGGAGCGGCGGTTGGTTTGGGTCGAGCTGCCTGTCGAGTCGTTGTGCTGGCCGACGTTCCTTCCCGTGGCGTACACTGTGTCTACGACCCCAGCGAACGAGGTTTTTATGCGCAGCATGTTGGTATTGGCAGCAGGATTCTTGACCCTAGTGGCGTGCGGTGGTGGCGACGACCCAGAGCTCGCGTGCCCCAACCTCGACGAGACGGCATGTGTAGCGGACGATTCCTGCCTGGCGTTGGTGGGTGGGCAAGTTGTGGATGCTGCCTGCGACTCCAGCCAGGGGCCGCCGTCATTTCAGGGCTGCATTGACGACCCAGGCGGCTGCGACGACGTCATCACCGTAGGCACCGCACCGGGTGGGACCCAGTACCGGTTCCCTGACAGCTGTGTGCCGGACGACTTTACCTCCGAAGCCTGCTTCTAAAAAAAACGCCGGCGTCCCAGGGTTGGGACGCCGGCGTCATTCACGCGTGAACCGCTATGGGTTGTCGTTCGTGAAGTTCAGGTAGATGCGACTGAACAACCGGTTGCCAACGAACAGGTCAATCTCGCCGTTGCCGTCGAGGTCACCTACGGCCATTGCGCTGGTGTAGTCGGCGTCCTTTGGCATATCGATGGTGAAGTCCTGGAACTCGGCGCCGCCAACGTTCACGTACAGGGTGTTCTGCTTGCCCCAGACGCCGGTGACGAGGTCACGAAGGCCGTCGTCGTCTACGTCGATGAGTGCGCCGTCACGGTTGTCGCTGTTGGTCTGTGGGGGCAGGGCAGTGGCGGTTGCGTCAGCGAACTTGTAGTCGAGTTCTCCGATATGCAGACGGTTGCTCGTGTTGTTGATGACGTACAGTTCCTTGTCGTCGTCTTCGTCCAAGTCGAAGGCCAGGGCGCTTCGGGTGGTGTCGCTGACGGCCGGCAGGTGAGTGCTGGTGACGTCGACCATGTGGCCCTCTTGGTCGTTGTAGAACACCCGGTTTTGACCCGAGATGCCGAGGTACATGTCCTCGAAACCGTCGTAGTTCAGGTCGGTGGTCAGGATGCTGTAGACCGAGCGGTGCGAGGTGGTACCGGCCGTGCTCTGGATGATGTCGGTTCGGTCCAAGTACAGGGCGCCGCCGTTGTTGTAGGCGTCTCCGACCGACAGCATGAACTTACCGGTGGTGTTGCTCGCGCCAAAGTACGCGTCTTGGTCACCGTCGTTGTCGAGGTCGAGGGTCTCGATGCTGGTGTAGTAGCCGTTGGCGACCCAGTCCTGGTTGACCTCGGTGACGTCGGTGAAGTAGCCGTTGCCGTCATTGACGAGCTGGTAGACGCCGCCCAAGCGGCCGACCCCTTCCCAGTTCACGTAGTGACAGACGATGAACAGGTCGAGGTCGCCGTCGTTGTTGAGGTCGACGAACTTCAAGGCGCGCGCCTGACAGTCGGGCAGGTCGGGAAGGCGGGTCTCGGTCTGGTCGAAGAACTGGCCGGTACCGTCGTTGAGCCACATGGTGACGCCGACTTCGGGGTCTTCATGGCCCAAGGCAACGTCGAGGTCGTCGTCGCCGTCAATGTCCGCAAGCTGCACGTCTAGGACGTGGTAGGGGTCTTCTGGGAAGCCCCAGGCGGTGTTGTTGGCCAGGATGCCCACGCCAACGCCTTCTGCGTCTTCGATTGGGATGTCTTCCTTGAGCCCGTCGTTGATCATTAGCCAGTCGGGATTGTCCTTCTGGAGCAAGAACATGTCGGCCAGCAGGTCGTTGTCGAGGTCGCCGATGGCCATGGCCACGGTGTCTTCGTCACGCCACTCAGGCATGTTCAGCACGCTGACGTCGGTGAAGGCACCGGAGCCGCCTTGGGCGAGGTCGCTAAAGTACAGCGACGGCCAAGACTTGCCGTTCGCACGGCGCTTCTGAATGACCATGTCCAGGTCACCATCGGCGTCGAAGTCGGCCATGGCGATGGCCTCGCCGTCGGTGTTGTCTTCGGACTGCGGGAACAAGGTGCCGCTGTCGTTGCCGAAGTTGCCGCTGCCATCGTTGAGGTAGATGCGCAGGGACTGGCCGAAGTTGACGAGCACAGCATCGAGCCAGCCGTCACCATTGATGTCGGTGAAGGTAGCGTCTCGGGTGTTGAAGCCAGAGGTCGGGAAGTTGCGGCCGGTACCGTAGTCTGCGTTGATGAAGGCCCAGTCGCTGGGGTCTGCATTCGCACAGTTGTTGTAGTACAGGCGGTTCTGAATGGCGGTGTCGTTGCCGACCATCAGGTCCATGTCGCCGTCATCGTCGACGTCTGCAACGGCGATAGACTCGCTCGGCTCGGACTCGGGGGGCAGGGCGTCGCTGACGTCTAGGAAGTTACCGGCGCCGTCACCCTTGAAGATGCGGTTGCGTTGGTTGTCGATGACCAGAGCAATGTCTTCGAGGCCGTCACAGTCGAGGTCGGCGAAGACAAAGTCGCGGCTGCTGCTGTAGCTGCTGGTGATGGTGCTCCATGTGAAGCCAGCCGCACCGTCGTTGATCCACACGCCCATGCCACGGTCGTGAACGTGCAACACGTCCATGTCGCCGTCGCGGTCGTAGTCGTGAGCCTGTCCCACGCGGCGTGCGTAGTTGGGCATGGAGCCCGAGAAGTTGGTCTCGGTCTGGTCTACGAAGAAGCCGGTGTTTCCAGCGTCATCGAAGCTCTGGATGTACAGCTCGTCCGGCTGGTTTGTGGTGGCGCGCAGAACGAAGATGTCTTCCAGGTTGTCACCGTTGGCGTCCAGAAGGACCACGCCTGTGTCGTTGTGCAGCAGGTCGTTTGGCAAGCGCTGTCCGAAGGCGTCAAGGACGACGAACGGTCCGAAGGTGAAGCCTTCAGGCAGGATGTCTTCGGTGGGAGCCGGGAAGGTTGGCTGGGTCACGCGAATGTCCACAGTCTCGTCTTCTGGCCAGTTCGGAACCACGGCACGAAGCAGTGTGGGGCCGAAGCGTGAGACGGACGGGCTTGGCGTCCAGGTGTTGGTGTCTGCGTGTCCCCAGAACACTTCCACGCCGTCTACGAAGCCCTTGCCGGAGATGCTGACGAGGTAGCCGCCATCACGGGGTCCACGCTCAGGAAGGACGTCGAGGATTTCGAGGTCAGGCAGGCCTTCGGGAGCAATGTACTCAAAGGCGTCTGTGGCGGTGTCGGTGCGGCCATCGGTGTTGGTGATGACGACGTCGACGATGCCGGGCGTGAAGGGCGGAGCGAGAATCTGAATGAGCGTTCCTGCGTTGAGCACGCGGGTGCCGGAGCCTCGGGCCCAGCCAACGCCTTCTTTGCCGAACTCAACCCGAACGCCAGCGAGGAAGTCCTCGCCGGTGATCTGGACCAAGTATCCGCCGCCGGCGTTGCCGAACTCAGGGGCTACGTCGGTGACGATTGGGGCCAAGGTGACGTCGCTGTCGCACTCACCGTCGCCATTCTGGTCATCGGGGTTGTCGAATGGACAGGGGTCGTCTGAGTCACAGACGCCGTCACCATCGAGGTCGTCGTTCTCGTCCACTGGGCAGGGGTCGTCTGAGTCGCACACGCCGTCAAGGTCGGTGTCATCCGGGTAGTCCATGGGGCAGTCGTCGTCGCTGTCGCACACGCCGTCGCCGTCCGTGTCATCCGGGGCGTCCATTGGGCAGCGGTCGCAGCCGTCTGGCGTACCGTCGCCGTCCATGTCCGCGAAGTCGTCGAAGCCGGGGCACAGGTCGGTGAGGTCACAGGTACCGTCTTCGTCGCTGTCATCCGGGTTGTCGAGGGGGCAGTCGTCGCAGCCGTCTGGCACGCCGTCGCTGTCTGTGTCTAGGGCGTCGTTGCTGCCTTCGCAGGCGTCATCGCTGTCGCAGATGCCGTCGCCATCGGAGTCGTTGGGGTTGTCTTCGGGGCACAGGTCGCAGGCGTCGGGGTCGCCGTCGCCGTCTGCGTCTACGTTGTCATCGAAGTCCGGGCACAAGTCGACCGAGTCGCATGAGCCGTCGCCGTCAGAGTCGTCTGCCACATCGGTGGGGCAGGGGTCGACGTCATCCGGGGTGCCGTCGGCGTCGAAGTCGTCTTCGTTGTCAATGTCCGGCCACACGTCGTCGGAGTCGCAGATGCCGTCACCGTCGCGGTCGTCTTGTGCGTCCAGCGGGCAGTCATCACAGCCGTCAGGGGTGCCGTCTTCGTCTGTGTCTACGGTGTCGTCGCTGCCTTCGCAGGCGTCGTCCGAGTCACACACACCGTCTTCGTCAGTGTCGTCGGGGTTGTCGAGGGGGCAGTCGTCGCACCCGTCTGGGATTCCGTCGGTGTCGTAGTCGGCGCTGTCGTTGAACCCGTTGCAGATGTCTGCAGCGTCGCAAACACCGTCACCGTCTGCGTCTGTGGCGGAGCCCGCGTCCGCTGGACAGGCGTCGCAGCCGTTCGGAATGCCGTCTTGGTCGAAGTCGTGCGTGTCGTCATGACCCGGACAGATGTCGGCGGTGTTGCAGATGCCGTCACCGTCTGCGTCTCCGTCTCCGGGACACAGCTCGTTGACGTCGCAGATGCCGTTGTTGTTGGCGTCTAAGCAGTCTTCATCTGGGGCTTCTGTTCCGAGGTCGACGTTGTCGAACGGGTCGCAGATACCGTGTTATTGGCGTCTTCACAGGTATCTGCAGTGACGCGATTAGAGCAGGCCGACGTAGCGGCGACCAGCGCGAGCAAGAGTGTAAACCGATTGGGCACTTAGCCTCCGTGACAGAGGGCGACATTAGCGCAGGGTGGTGGGACTAGCCGGTGAAATCCTGGGTCGGCAGTGGGGGGGGGGCCTGGCGAAGGGGCTGACTGTGTTGACGGCCCCGGGCGGTGGTGACGACGGGATAGCGGGAGGGTGCTCCTGGAGGGTGTTTTGAGCTGGCTACCTTGGGTAAACGCGCGCCGTGGGCGGCTCTACGACACCGCCATGTCGCCACAGGAAGATGCGCTGCTCACGCGGAATGTGCCGGCGCGTGGACGGCTCTCATCGGGGCAACGTAGGCGCCTGGATGGGCTGACCCAGATCTTCCTAAACGAGAAGACCTTTGAGGGGTGCGGTGGGCTCGAGCTCACCGAAGACATGGCGCTGACCATTGCTTGTCAGGCGTGTCTGCTGCTTGTTGGGCTTGAAGAAGTCGACGTTCCATACCCGCAGCTGGATGTGCTTCGCGTCTACCCGTCTGCTTACCGGGTGTCTGACCCAGAGCGCGATGGTGAGCTGGAGCATGTGGGGTCGGCCCGTCTCGGAGAGTCGAGCTACCGAGGCTACATTGTCTTGGCCTGGGACCATGTGCTTCAAGGCGGGCGCAACCCGGATGACGGTCGCAACGTGGTCTTACACGAGTTCGCCCACCAACTCGACACGGTTGATGGGGCGGGCGATGGGGCGCCGAAGTTGCCAAGTCGAAGCCTGTATGCGCCCTGGGCACGGGTCATGGGCGACGCGTTCGAAGCGCTGCGGGCCACGTTGGACGACGGCGGGCGCGCCATGATCGATGGCTATGGCTCGAAGAATCCAGCGGAGTTCTTTGCTGTGGTGACCGAGCACTTCTTTGAGCAGGGTGAACGCCTGAAAGCCGAGCATCCCGAGCTATTTGAGGTGTTGCGGCGATACTACCGGGTAGACCCATCGGTCTGGTGAGGGGGCTGCATGGTGCTGTTGTTCGCGTTGACCGCTCTGGCTGGGGACTGGGAGGCCACCGCACTTGTAGGTGGTGAATTCAACCGGGACTCCCACGGAATCGTGATGGCCGGGCTGCGCTCGGGACCCGTGTCGGTCGTGCTCAATACGGACACGCTGGCTGCGGTTGTGGAGAACGAAGGCGAACACGGGCGCTGGTGGGCGCAAGCCAAGGGGCAGTCGGGTGTCGCAGGAATGTTCCTATTTCCGTGGACGGAGGGTGCGAAAGACCCGTCCATGGGCTTGTCCGCATTCACTCTCGGTGCGGATGTCGGCGCGGTTCGCTACCTGGGACACGGCTTGTATGGCGGTGGCTGGGCCGGCGTTCATTACTGGCGCTTTGGCGGGACGGATGCCACGGTCATCGACGTTCCCGATGCCCGACCCGTGCTCACGTCCCGTGCTGTCGTCGGCTACTGGTCCGAGCGGTTGAGTGTGGATGCACAGGGCGGCGTGTCGATTGATGCCGGGGAGCTCGTGCCGCAGCTGTCTGTCGTTGTCGTCGCCCGAACCAAAGGGTTTTTCCGACCTGTAGCGGAGCTTCGTGCTGGGGTGTCGTCGAATGTGACGCCGATTACCGCAACGCGACTCGGCGGACTCAATCCGTACGTCATCCCCCTCGCTGGGGCTGCTTGGGCCGAGTTTCGTGTAGACGACTACGCGGTGGCGCGAGTGGGACCGGGTGTGGCCATGGAGCACTGGCACGCCGCGGCATTCACGGACCTTGCGTGGTTTGACGGCCGAGGGGCGGTGGGAATCGGCGGTCTGGGCACGTACATGACGGGACCGTGGACGGTCACGTTGATTGGAGGCGTCTCGCCGTGGTTGGACAGGCCACAGGGCCTTGCCGGCACGGTGTATGCGTCAGTGGGGCATGACTGGCGGGGGTTTGGAAAGGGGGGATGACGGGCCTGGGGTGGCTTGCGGTTCCCCGGATTCCTTTTGGGTCGTAGTCCGCCTGTACACGGTCTTCGACCCCGTGTGAGTACTGCCGTCGACAGTGCGAAAAAGCGGCTGTTCCACTGGGTTGCTGGTGTCTCTGGCTCGTAGAAGTTGGCCCGCATCTTGCAGTCACAGCGGACATGCAGGTCCATTAATTGCACTGTTCCCCATGGGCCTGTGACGGAGAACCCATGTTTTCGCTATTGACGCTCAGTCTGCTCGCCGCGTCCGCGTTTGGGCAGGAGCCCCAGGCCGCCCCCGCAAGCGCAGAAACTCCCGCCGCACCTTCAGAACCGGCTGGTCCTGTAGAAGCAACTGCCGAAGAAGCCCCCAAGCCATTCAAGCTGTCGGGCGTGTACACGGTGTGGGGCCTGACCCAGAACAACTTCCTCTTCGGCGCAGCGCACCCATTGGACGATGCTGCCTACACTGTTCAGATGCTGCGATTGAGGTTCGAGGCGCAGAAGCCGACATACGGTGTGGTCGCTCGCGTGGACGCCGCCCAGGGATGGTGGGGTGCGGACAACTCGCCGAACACTGAGACCGTCACGGGTGTGGACGCAGACGGAAACCCGACCACCAACACCATCTACAATCCCAACGCCTACTTCACGGACAAAGACACCAACTACGCCATTCATGTTGACCGCGCGTACGGTTGGGCCAACCTGGATCTTGGCATTCCGGTGCAAGTCCGTTTGGGACGCATGGGCTACCAGATCGGCCAGAAGCTCGTGCTGGACATGGACTTCGACGGCGTTCAGATTGAGGCCACGGCCACCGAAGACGTTCACATCTCCTTGTGGTGGGCCAAGATTAGCGAAGGCTTGGGTGCTTTCACCCAGCCCCGAGGCTTGCTGATGAGCGACGAAGACGTCAATGCCGACGCCGACTTGCTGGCTCTCATCGGAACATTTACCCCTGGCGAACACCAGATCGATGCGTTCGCCATTGCCTACTGGGACCGCTCAGGCGACGGCACGGCCACCTACTACCCACAGGGCCTCGGCTACCTTCGGTCGCGCTGGCAGCCGAACATCACTCAGGTGCTCGCTCTGGGCGTCTCCGCTGACCTGAAGTTCGATGTTGGCGAAGGCTTGGAAATCCAGGGAGAAGCAGACGTTCTCGTGGGTAATGACGACGTTGCCAACACCGACCACAGCGCTGGAATGCTCGACATCAACAACGGCAATCTGTTCGGCTGGAACGGCTATCTACGCGCTAATCAGCACGTCTCCGAGCCGCTCTCACTGGGATTGGCCTTCGGTATCGGCTCTGGCGACCCCGACAAGACCAGCGGCTCGGGCAACATCAACAAGGTCCAGACGATGGGCTTCTTCCCGCTGACCAATGTGTGGGAAGACTCGGTCATGCCGGACATCGCGGGCATCTCGCCGCAAGGCTTGGGTTCACCGGTCAGTCGCGGCTACCGCGAGCTCGAGAACACGACGGCACTTCAGCTGTTCTCAACCCTTCAGCCGATTGAGAAGCTCAAGCTGATGGTCAGTGGCACCTACCTGCTCGCGACCACTCCGATTCAGGGCTTCGATGCGACGGGAGCACCTGCGGGAGACGGGGCCACGGACCTGGGCTTTGAGGTCGACCTGAACGGTACCTACACCATCGCTAAGGGACTCTCAGCCACCGCGCTCACGGGCGTCTTTGTCCCCGGTGCCGCTGCTGCAAACTTGATGACCGGTGACGATACGAACCGAGACATTGCTTGGGAAATCAAGCTCGTCGCCGTCGCGAAGTTCTAGCGGGCGAAACCACCCATCACCTGTATCATTGGACCCATGTGTCCATTGATGCAGTGTGGTTTCCTACCCAAACGAACCAAGCCGCTGGCGTCCCGAAGAACGGGGCACTAGCGGCTTTGTTGTTCGCTCTGCGGCGTGGACGCGAACGACTACCGAAAGTCAATCTTCATGCGAACCAAGCGGACGCCGCCGGGGACTGCGAACAGGGTGTCCCGCCACTCGTCGCCGTCCCAGTTGTAGCGAACTTGTACGCCGCGCACGCTGCCGGCGCGCATCATCTCAACCGCTTCGGTCAGGGGTACGGGCTTGCCGTCGGTGCGTTGAGTTGCAGCGCCTTTGACCAGCACATCGAGCACGTCAGCGTGCGTCTGTAGGTCGCTGACGAGCGCATCAAGGGTGGCCGCATCTAGGACCGATTCGTTGAGCTCGGCGAGTTCTGGGGCGTTCATTTGCACTCCGCTAGGGCAATAGCTGGCTTGGGTGCTGGGCAGGCCAGGACACAGTCGCCGCAGCCGGTACACACATTCGGGTCAATTCGGGGGGCATGTGTTCCGGTGGCGATGAGCGCTCCGGGCTCTGGGCAGCGCTCGACACAGCTTGTACAGCTTGCGCCCATTGTAATCAGGCAATCGAACGTCAAGACCCGAGCCACTTGGGCCCCGGGCTTGAGCACGGGGCTGGCGGCTTCCCACGGCGCGCGGTTGCGTGACCGGGACAGAAGGTCGGTCACGGCAGACGCAGCAGCCTCGGCGTCGCGTGTGGGCACGGCGTCTCTGATCAGTCCGCCAAACAGCAGACTGCGCCTGGACATCTTGCTCATTGGCGTCCACCGGGCCGCTGTTCCAAGGGCGCCTGTGGCACATGGCACTGCTCACAGTTCTGGCGGTCTGGATGGGTGGACCGAAGCGCGTCGCGTCCGTTGGGGCCGTGACAGCTCATGCAGCGTTCATGCATGAAGGTGGGGTGTGCGATGGCCGGTGGCGCGATGCTGGTCCAGCGTGGACCTGCCTCGGGTGCGGCACTGCCCAAGAAGCTGTTTGGCACATCTCGCGGGTCGACAGCGACGCCTTCCGATGGGTTCGCCCAAGGCATTCCCGGCTCCGCCATTGCATGGCACTGCGTACAGACGGTGTACGCCTCGTGGGGAATGGGGGTGGCCCGCAGTAGGCCAAAGCGAATGCCTGTGTCATGGCAGGCCATGCATTCCGAGGCCGTTGCCTGGCCCACGACATGCGGAATCACCGGTGGAGCCCCGTGGTACGCGCGGCGCTCAGACCTCACTGCGAGGTCGTCCGCTTTGGACGTCCCAGTGAGGTCGACCGCATCTGTGCGCGACGGCACGCTGGCAGCGAGTCCAGCGAGCGCATCTGGCAATACCGCGGTTCCGCGGGGAGCATCACGCATGGCCAGATAGGTCCGCGCAGGTCCGATGTCGGCGTGTGAGGCTTGTTCCTCGAGGGTGCGTAGGGGCACCTCGAAGTCATAGTCGTCATGCGATGTGGCTCGCATGAAGCCCACTATTGCAATGCCGAGCACGATGGCACTGGCCACGGCAAAACTTGCGCGCGTGCCTTCCGGTGTCATGTTGCAACCTTGCGTACACGTACTGCACACTTCTTGTAGTCGGGCTGCTTACTGAAGGGGTCGTGAGCGTCCAAGGTCACGTAGTTGATGAGCAGGCGCTCATCGAAGAAGGGGACGAACACGCTTCCCGGCGGTGGTGAGCCGCGACCGTCAATCCACACGGGAAGGTCGATGTGACCGCGGCGCGACTCCACGCGAACTTGGTCGCCATTTCCAACCCCAAGCGCTGTCGCGTCTTGGCGGTGCATCTCGATGTACGCCTGTGGCATGGCGCGGCGAAGCTGTGGAATCCGACCGGTCATGGTGCCTGTATGCCAGTGCTCAATCACACGGCCGGTACACAACCATAGCGGGTACTCGTCGTCTGGCATCTCGGGTGGGTCCACGTACGGTGAGGACCAGATCTGCGCACGGTCGTCGCCAGAGGTCGAGTGGTAGAAGGCGTGCTCGGCGCCTTGTGGAACGTAGGGGTCGTCGAACTCTGCAAAGCGGTAGCGGGTCTCGCGCCAGGTGCCGTCTTCCTGCTCGACTACCGGCCAGCGCAGGCCGCGGCTCTTCACGTACTCGGTGTACGGCGCGAGGTCTTTGTGCTTGAGGCGCGAGAACAGTCGGTACTCCTCAAAGAGCTGCTGGTCGACGTTGATGTCGTAGTACCGGTTCCAGTCCCACACGGGGACTTCGTTGCCGGCTTCGTCGGTCATCTTGAACAGGAACTCGCCGTCCTTGTCCATCATGCCTTCGTAGCCGCGCTCGAACAGCTTGCGCGCCAGAGCGATGGTCTGCCAGCAGTCGTCGCGGGCCTGGCCTGGGGGCATGACCTGACGGAACCACTGCTGGGTCCGGCGCTCTGAGTTGCCGAACATGCCGTTCTTCTCAACCCAAAGGGCAGCGGGTAGCACCAGGTCGGCAATCTCGGTTGTTGCCGTTGGGTAGACGTCGCTCACAATCATGAACTTGTCTGGGTCTGCTACGCCGGGATCGATGAGCTTGGCCCGGTTGGGCATGGTCTGGCCTGGATTGGTGACCTGGACGAAGATGGTGTGAATCGACTCTGGGTCTTCACTCTTGGGGGTACACCACGACTCGAACATGGCCACGGTGTGCTTGCCTGGCTTTGCGTTGACCCGCCCAGCAGGCACGTTCCAGTACTCTTCGGACTGAGCACGATGGGCGTCATTTGCCACAACGCGTCCACCGGGAAGGGCGTGGGCGAGGGTGCCGACTTCGCGAGCTGTGCCACATGCCGACGGTTGGCCGGTGAGGCTGGTCGGATTGTCGCCGGGACGGCCAATGTGACCTGAGAACAGATGAACACCGTGCACCAATGTGTTGATGGCGGTGCCGCGTGTGTGCTGGTTCATGCCCATGCACCACAGGCTCGTAATCTTCAGGTCCGGGTTGCCGAAGAGGTCCGCGAGCATGCGAATCTTATCCGCTGAAACGCCGCTAATTCGAGCAACCTCGTCTGGCGTGTACGGCTCTAGACCTTCCTGGAACTGCTCGAACGTGATGGCCTCGCCCTTGAGGGTAGGACTGTCTGCCTCGTGGCCACGGAAGTTGCAGTGCTTCTCCACGAAGTCGCGGTTCCACGTTCCGTTTCGCAGCAACAGATGCAGGATGCCGTTGGCGATGGCCAGGTCACTCTGCGGGGTGAACTCGAGGTACTCGTCGGCGTGAGCTGTGGTCCGCGTACGCCGCGTGCCAATGTCGATAAGCGTGACGGTCTCGCCGCGTGAGCGCCGGTCGATGAACCGGGAGAACAGCACAGGGTGCATCTCTGCGGGGTTGTTGCCCCAGGTGATGATGACGTCGCACTCATCGAGGTCCTGGAAGCATCCGTTCGGCTCATCGACGCCGTAGGTCGCAATGAACCCGGTCACGGCAGACGCCATGCACAGCCGCGCATTGGGGTCGATGTGGTTGTTGCCAAGGCCACCCTTCATGAACTTCTGTGCGGCGTAGCCTTCGGGAATCGTCCATTGGCCACTGCCGTAGAAAGCGAAGCCAGCGGGGTCGAGCATGACGCGGTCGGCCATGACTTCGAGAGCCTCGTCCCAGGACACGTCTACGAGAACGCCGTTCTTGCGTAGCTGTGGCGTGGTCAGGCGGTCTTCGCCGTACAACACGAGGCCGACGTGGTAGCCCTTCATGCACAGAAGGCCCTTGTTGACGTCCGCTTCGCGGTCACCGGCAATGGCGACAACCTTGCCGCCCTTGGTGCCCACTTGGACGTGGCAGCCTGTGCCACAGAAGCGACAGGGGGCTTTGTCCCAGTTGATTCCGTCACCGGCCTGTAGGCGCGGGTCTGGCGCGTCCACCGGGGTGCCTGTGGCACGCGAGGCGGCGAGAGTGGCTGCGGTCATTGCAGAGAGCTTGAGAAATGTGCGGCGGTCAGTGGCCATCAGTCCACCTCCGGTTCGGTATGAATGTCGGAGAAATCAGCGAATGCGAGCTCGATGAACCGCACGTCAGGATGCTTTTCAATCTTGCGCCAGACGTCTTTGTCGCCGTGGCGGTCGGCTGTGCAGGCAACGACGGGAATGCGGTCGCGGTCTACCGCTCCCACGGTGAGACGGGGGTCTTCGGAAAACTCACGAAGAATGCTAGGAATGTGCTCGGGCGCAACATGAACAACGGCGGAGACAACAGGCATCAGTGGGCCTCCTCTGAGACGTGCATGTCGCCGCGGAACACGGCCACGGCAATCTTCAGGCCGAGTGTGAAGACAATCAGTCCCATGGCCCACACACCCAGAGAGACCTTCCACTCCAGCGCATTGGGAAGGTACTCAACGATTTCGTGCAGTGTGGAGGGGACGAATCCAGGCACAATTAGGCCCAGTCCCTTCTCAACCCACAAGCCGAAGAGCGTGAGTACACAGGCAATGTCAATCAGCCACATGTGCTTGCCGGGGCGGGCGAAGATGAAGACGCCTGCCGCGATGGTGTTGAAGGATAGGGCGGTCCAGATCCAAGGAACCAGCGCGTTCTTTCCGTGTAGGCCGAAGTACAAGTACTGGGCGGATGCTGTGTGAGAGCCACCCGTGTACAGCTCAGTGAAGAGCTCGGAGCCGACCAAGAACAGGTTGAGGATGGTGGTCACGCGGAGGATGTTCAGCAGCGTGCGGATGGCGCCGTCTCCCACATGGAAGTCGGAGAATCGACGGATAATCTGCAGCGCGAGCACAATGAAGGCCGGCCCGCTGACGAAGGCGGAGACGATGAACCGCGGCGCGAGGATGGCGGTGTTCCAGAAGGGCCGTCCACCCAGGCCGCTGTACAAGAATGCCGTGACGGAGTGAATCGACACCGCCCACAAGATGGAGAGCAGCACGATGGGGATGTAGAACTTCGGGTTCGGCTTTCGCCCCAAGAAGCGCTGGTGCAGTAGGTAGCCGACCACATGCAGGTTCAACAGCAGGTAGCCATTGAGAACGATGACGTCCCACGTCAGCATGGAGATGGGCCAGTTGAACCGTCCGATGAACGGAATCATGTGCCAGACGCGGTCCGGGCGGCCAATGTCGACCGTCACGAACGAGATAGCGACAGCAACGGAGGCAATCGCTAGGATTTCTCCTACGATGACGACGTCATGCATTTCCTTGTCTTTGTACAGGTAGGCCGGAATCACCATCATCACAGCACCGGCAGCGAGGCCGACCGCGAAGGTGAAGTTGCCGATGTACATGCCCCAGGAGACGTGGTCGGTCATGGCTGTGACGCCCTGACCATTGACGACCTGGTGTACGAAAGCATTGATACCAACAAGCCAGACCGCGGTCAGGACTGTCATCCAGACGTAGAACAGGGGGCCGCCATCCGTTGCAACGCCCAGGGCCTTCCAGATGAACTGCGGGTAGGACAGCACGGTCTCGGAGACACCGGCGGTGCCCTCTCCCTCGTGTGCATCACTTTGTGGTGTGGAACTCACGGTGTCACTCGTCGAAGAAGTAGAAGAAGCGGGGGAGCGTGCCAACATCCTCTTTGAGGACGAAGACGCGCTTGTTCTCGAGGACCCAGCGAATCTCGCTGTCCGGGTCGGCCAAGTCGCCGAAGACGCGAGCGCCAGTCGGGCAGGCCTCTAGACACGCTGGCAGGCGGCCCTTGCGGGTGCGGTGCAGACAGAACGTGCACTTCTCCATGACGCCTTGCGGGCGTACGCGGTTGGACAAGTAGGCTTGGTCCGGGTTGATTTCCTCTGCGGGAATCTCCGGCTTGGTCCAGTTGAAGCGACGTGCGTGGTACGGGCAAGCCGCTTCGCAGTACCGGCAGCCGATGCACCAGTCGTAGTCCACGACAACGATACCGTCGGACTCCTTCCAGGTGGCCTCAACAGGGCAGACCTTTACGCACGGTGCGTTGTCGCACTGGTGGCACTGCACGGGCATGTAGAACTTGCCGGGCTTGGGCACGGGACCGTCGTAGTTGACCGTTCCGTTCTCCAGACTCATGCTTCCGTTGTCCATCTCCAACACGCGGATGTAGCTGTTGTTGGTGGGACGGTCGTGGTTGTTCTCTTCGTGGCAGGCCTTGCTGCAGTTGCGGCAACCAATGCACACCGACAGGTTCAGCGCGTAGGCGAACTGCACGCCTGGAGTGGGGCGGACGTCCTCGACATGTACGGTAGCGCCGTACTCTTCGAGGGTCTTGGCCTCAATGCGGCGAAGGACCTTGTTCATGTCCTCGCGCGACATCTCTTTGTAGTGCCTCTGGATGAACTCATCGACGGACAGGTCGGCGGTCCACTCGGTGATGGGGGCAATCGCGCGAGCAAAGGCAGCGGCGCCGAGTGTGGCTCCACCGGCTTTCATTACGTTGCGGCGGGATGGGTCAAAGGCCATCAGTGACCCTCCTGGTGCGAATCGTCTAGGTCGAGGTAGCGGTCGCGTGGTGGATGAACGGGCATCACTTGCTCGTAGGCAGGTGAGTGCGGGAAGTGGCAGTCGACGCAGTTGTTGCGGTCGCGTCCGCCGCGCTGAAGGTCCCAATGGCCGGTCATGCCGCCGTGGGAGCCGTGGGTGTAGTCGCGGTACTGAACGCCATGGCATTGAGCGCACAGGGTCATTGCGTCTGTGATGTCCAGCAGCTCGCCATCTGCGAGGTGCAGCTTGGTTCGGTCGTCAGACTGATGGCACGAATCGCAGCTTAGAGTGCCGTGCTCCAGTGCGACGTTTCCGTGGAAGTCCTGCGGAGCATCGTCGCGTTCCACCCAGGGGCCCTCGGCGTTGTCGCCGTGGCAGGTCGCACAGGGGACGCCAAGGCGAACTCCACGTGCGTCGGCCAGGTCAACGTCGGCGACGCCAAGACCGGGTGGCTGGTGGATGTGGACCGCGTGCGGCGCACCCTCTGTGGGACGCTCTGGGCCGAACTCACGGGACGGGTCTGTAAAGCCAGAGCCCGAACCACAAGCAGCGAGTAGTAGGAAAAAGATAGTGGACATGAAGGTCGCCTAAGCAGAAATCGTGCCAACTCTGGCAGCAGAATCTGGGGTGAAATCGTACAATCGAGGTCGTCAAACGGGGGAGAAGGCACATGGGGGTGTGCGGTTTGCCACAGCCGGATGCGTGGCATCTGACGAGGTCAGCCTTCGACGTGAACAGCGGGTACGACCGGTTTCCGGCGACTGGCCTTCGTTGCGCAAGGGCCCGGTTCCCCGACGAATGCCCAGTGCCTCACCGCACCGGGGGCATGGCTGATCACCGAGCCAACGACGACGGCTGCAATCAGACAGGTCAACGTCCACTCGGGCTGAAGTAGGGCGAATCCGAGCAGCGAGATCTTGCTGACCGCCGCCCAAAAATGCAGGTAGCGGAACACATCTGAGCCGTAGCGAACAACGTCATCACCAAGCAGCGCGAAGCCACTTGCGAACAGCACAGCCACGGCCCCCTCGTCGAGAGGCTGGCCGATAACGGCGTTGCCACCAACGAACATCACCGACACTAGGTGGACTGTTCGCGCGCCGATTCGAAACCAGCGTTGCCCGCGGTACTTCATTCCAAACTCCATGGACTTTAAAATCCAGCAAGTTTCATGCCACGGTGGTGGAGCGGTTGTGCTGGCCATGCCTTGCCCGCTGGGAACCGCGAAACACAGATGCGGCGGGGCAAGAAAAAGTGGGGGTGGCGAAGGTCTGCTACAGCAACTCTCTGGGCGAGCGTGTTAATAGATGTCGTTATCCACTAAGAGGAAATGTCATGCGTTCCATCCTTCTTGCCCTCGCAACTCTCACGGCTTGCCAGGCTCCGCCTGCTGCCGTGGCTCCAGTCCCCTTCACTACGGGGGGCTCCGCTGCCGGTGACTTTGGACCGCCTGTTGGTGACCCGATTATCGCCGAGCTGACCAACGCTCCGAATGTTCCGCCCCCCATTGATCGGGACGAACCCGCTACGGTTGTGGTCAACCTCGAAGTCGTTGAAAAGGTCATGCCCATTAGCGAAGGCGTGGACTACACCATGTGGACATTTGGCGGCGAAGTTCCTGGAAAGTTCATCCGCGTTCGGCAAGGTGACACGGTGGAGTTCCATCTTCAGAACCACCCTGACAACCGCATGCCGCACAACATCGACCTGCATGCTGTGACCGGTCCAGGCGGTGGTGCTGCCAGCAGCTTTACCGCTCCGGGTCATGAGTCACAGTTCACGTTCCAGGCACTTAATCAAGGCATCTACGTCTACCATTGCGCCACCGCGCCGGTAGGCATGCACATTGCCAACGGCATGTACGGCATGATTCTCGTGGAGCCGCCCGAAGGACTTCCGCCGGTAGACCGCGAATACTACGTCATGCAGGGCGACTTCTACACGGTCGGCAAGTATCGCGAGAAGGGCTTGCAGCCGTTCGATATGCAGAAGGCCATTGAAGAGAACGCGACCTACGTTCTGTTCAATGGTGCAGAAGGCTCACTGACCGGAGACAACGCGCTTCAAGCGAATGTAGGCGAGACGGTTCGGTTGTTCGTCGGTAACGGCGGGCCCAATCTTGTCTCTTCGTTCCATGTCATTGGCGAGATCTTCGACCGCGTCTACACCGACGGCGGCACCTTCCCGCAAGAGAATGTCCAGACAACGCTTGTGGCCTCGGGTGGCGCGACCATGGTGGAGTTTGATGTTGAAGTTCCTGGCACCTACGTGCTCGTGGACCACAGCATCTTCCGCGCGTTCAACAAGGGTGCCATTGGCATGCTGAAGGTGGACGGACCGGAATCGCTGGGCGTGTACTCCGGACTGGAGCTCGACAGCATCTACGTGGGTGACCTTGGCGACCACGAAGGCATCATTGCCGCCGTCACCGAGGCCGAAGCCGGAGGTACCGTTACGCTCGAGCAACAGATTGCCGCTGGTGAAGCGTTGTTCGGCGGAAGCTGCTCCGCATGTCACCAGACGACTGGCACGGGTGTTGAGGGTGTGTTCCCGCCACTCGCTGGGTCCGACTTCTTGATGGCCGACAAAGAGCGTTCGATCGGTATTGTGCTGAACGGACTCACCGGGCCGGTCACCGTCAATGGCAGCGACTACAACAGTGTCATGCCGCCAATGCGTCAGCTCAATGACGACGAGATTGCCCATATCCTGACCTACGTGCGCAACAGCTGGGGCAACTCCGGTGACGCTGTGACCGCCGAAGAAGTCGCGACCGTCCGTTCCACTACAGATGCTCCAGCAGGCGCGGCGCACTGATGCTGTGGTGGTTGGCCATTGCTGCGGCAGGGGACGGAGTTGCGATACAGGCCGGTTCTTATGAGCCGCTGTATCCAGTAGACCCCGCCGTTCCGCGCACGTTCGTCTCGTCGTTCATTCTGGACGCGACCCCTGTCACCCGCGCCGATTTTTCGGCATTTGTGGCAGAGAACGAACGTTGGCAGCGGGAGCGCGTTCCCGCCGTACTGGCTGACCCCGGCTACCTCGCGTCTTGGTCGGGACCGACCGAACCACCTGCACCCTTGGACACCCCCGTGACCGAGGTGAGCTGGTTCGCGGCTCGCGCGTACTGTGAGTGGCGAGGTGCTCGTCTGCCTACCGAAGATGAGTGGGAGTACGTGTCCCGGGCGTCTGAGGACAGCCTTGACGCGAGCAAGGATGACGCCTGGCTTGCCAGGACGTTGGCTTGGTATGGCTCACCGCGAACGGCGGGAAGTGGCCGAGTAGGCCAACATGCGCCCAATGCCCACGGCGTGCATGACATGCATGGTTTGGTGTGGGAATGGGTCGAAGACTTCAACAACACGCTGTTTGGTACAGACGTTCGCGAGGGCGGAGACGCCGAGACCTTGCGCTTCTGCGGCTCGGGTACGCTGTCGGCCACGGATGTGAGTGACTACGCGACCTTTATGCGCATTGCCTACCGAAGCTCGCTGCAAGGCAAGTACACAACGCGCGGCATGGGTTTTCGCTGCGCAGCTGACCAGGAGTCGCCATGATTCGCGCCGTCTTTGCTCTAGTCTGCATGGCTGGATGTTCCCCGGCACAGCCCGTGCCAGAGCGCGCTCCGTACGACGCCACAGCCCCGCTACCTAGCGCGTCTCTGTACCATCTGGACGTGGCGCTGGTGGACCAGGATGGTCAGCCGACTACGCTTGCAGAGCACCGCGGGCATCCCACCGTCATCTCCATGTTCTACGCGAGCTGCCCCACGGCCTGTCCGCTGCTGATCGGGGATGTCCTGGCGCTGGAAGACGCACTTCCACCACAGGTGAGGGACGACACCCGAGTCTTGTTGGTCAGTCTGGACCCCGCGCGGGACACCCCGGAGAAGATGTCGCAGGTGGTTGCTGACCGCGCGTTGGACACGAGCCGATGGACGCTCAGTCGGGCCGAGCTCGATGACGTTCGTGTCGTGGCCGCCGCCCTCTCTGTCAGCTACCGCGCGCTGGATGACGGCGAGATGAACCACTCGTCGACTCTCACCGCCCTCGACCGAGACGGCGTGCCCGTGTTTCAGCTCGAAGGCCTCCGACAGGACCCAACAGCTCTGGTTGCTGCGCTGTCGGAGTTGTAGGCCGCTGGGCGGGCGCGCCAACTCAGCGACGCACAGATTGACTTGCGGCGTGGACCCCTAAACCGCTGCGAGGTATGTCAGCGGACTTGGAGGTCCACTGATGAGCAGTACGGCACAGACATCACACGTGGAGCTGCCCGGTGGGGGAGTGATCTGGGTGGTCTTGGCCAGTGAGCTGTTGACGTTTGGCCTGTTCTTCCTAGCGTACGCCGCCGCCTACGGAGCCGAGCCTGAGGTCTTTCAGTCCGCTCAGGCCAACCTGCATGCCGGCTGGGGCACGATAAATACGGCGGTGTTGTTGACGGGGAGCTGGCTTGCGGCCCGTGCTGTCCAGGCGCACCCCGCCGGTAAGGCACGACCCTGGCTTGCCGCCGCAGCCCTGTCCGGCGTCGCATTCACCGGCATCAAGCTGTTTGAGTATGTTCACGTCTTCGAGCTCGGCATCACGCTGTCCACGAACACGTTTTGGTTTAGCTACCTCTTCCTCACCGCGATTCACTTGCTGCACTTGTTCGTAGGTGTGGGTGTCTTGGGCTGGTTGGCGGCGACCTACGACCGAACGCAGACGGACGACTGGGCCGACACCATTGAGGCCGCTGCCGTCTATTGGCACATGGTTGACCTCATCTGGATTGTGCTCTTTCCGGCTTTGTACTTGGTGCATCCATGAAGACTCCGCTGTCGCCAAGGCTGATCGATGCCGCTTGGCTGTTGCTGCTGTTGACCACGGGCACCGCATGGCTGGTGTTTGACGGCGCTGTGAGCACCACTCACCAACCGGCATTGCTGATGGCGCTGATGGTCGTGAAGAGCTTTCTGATCCTGGCCATATTCATGGACCTCGTTCGGAATTCCCGGCTCATGCTCGCAGCAGTGTTGGCGTTCATGGCACTCATTGGAGTGGGCATCGTCGTGCAGATTTAGGCTGCGCTTGACGCG
The DNA here is from genome assembly GCA_913061235.1 of uncultured Pseudomonadota bacterium. Classification (GTDB taxonomy): domain Bacteria; phylum Myxococcota_A; class UBA796; order UBA796; genus CAJXTB01. The sequence continues at coordinate 80,589 of CAJXTB010000007.1, forward strand.
ATTGTCCTTTCAATGGACATTGATGTAGATTGAAATAAGACCACGATTCACAGGGGGGTCCCGATATGCTCTCAAAGTCCCAGGCGCGGCTGTTTTTTGCCGTAGCAACGGGCGGTTTCTCGTTCGTATTCCTAGGGTTGACGGTCGATACCGTCATGCAAGTACCCGAACGTTCTCACAGTGAAAACATTACCGAAGAGGTGATTCACGGTAAGGAATTGTGGGAGTCCAACAACTGCATGGGTTGCCACACTCTGCTCGGTGAAGGAGCGTACTACGCCCCCGAACTGACAAAGGTAGTGGACCGCCGAGGCGCCGAGTGGATGCGCATCTTCCTGCGCGACCCGCAGGCGATGTTCCCCGGCCAGCGCAAGATGGTCCAGTACGACTTCACAGAAGACGAGATCAGCGCGTTGATCGCGTTCTTCGACTGGAACGGTAAGATCGACACCAACGGGTTCCCAGCGGAGCACGACCTGGCGCCGCCCGCTCCCGTCGTCGTTGCAGCCACCTCTGGAGCCGACGCAATGGCGACTGCGCCAGCCATGGTCGCTACCGTGTGTATGGCGTGTCACGCCGTTGGCGGAAACGGTGGAAACATCGGTCCGGCCTTCGAAGGCGTCGGCAATCGCTACACAGAAGATGAGCTGGACCGTTGGCTTGCAGACCCTGCGTCCGTCAAGCCCGGCACTGCCATGCCTAACCTCGGCCTCGCCGACGACGTCCGTGGTGACCTCGTCGAGTGGCTCATGACCCTAGACTAAGGAGAGCCGATTATGAAGTTCCGTACTCAACGCATTTCGTGGCTCTTTTTCGCCACCTGCATGCTGCTGCTCTGCCTTCAAATCGTCTATGGCTTCATCATGGGCTTTGCCCACATGGGCTACGACGTTCTGCACGACTACATCCCGTTCAATACGGCTAGAGCGACACATACCAACGTGCTCGTCGTCTGGCTTCTCTGCGGATTCATGGGGGCGGCGTACTACATCGTTCCCGAAGAATCCGGCCGGGAACTGTGGAGTCCAAAGCTCGCGGTGGTCCAGTGGGCCTCCCTGCTCTTGGTTGCAGTCACCGCCGTCATTGGCTTCCACTTTAACTGGTGGGAAGGTCGTAAGTTCCTCGAGATTCCCCGCCCGCTCGATTACCTCGTCGTAATCAACGTGCTTTCCTTTGTTCTCAACATCGGCATGACCACGTTCACGGGCAAGCGCTACACGACCACGGGCATGGTGCTGCTTGTCGGCCTTGTATCGGCGGCCCTTCTGTACTTGCCAGGCATGATCTGGTTTGACTCGCAGGTCATGGACTCGTACTTCCGTTGGTGGGTTGTTCACTTGTGGGTTGAGGGCGTGTGGGAGCTCATCATGGGCGCCATCATGTCCTACCTGCTCATCAAGCTGACCGGCGTAGACCGCGAAGTCATTGAGAAGTGGCTGTACATCATTGTGGGCCTGACCTTCGTGTCAGGAATCCTCGGGACCGGGCACCATTACTACTGGATTGGTGCTCCTGAATACTGGCTGATTGTCGGTGGTGTCTTCAGTGCGCTTGAACCCCTGGCGTTCTTGGGCATGGCTCTGTACGGCGTGACCATGGCTCGCCGTGGTGGCCGTAAACATCCCAACAAGATTGCCATGTACTGGACCGTCGGCTGCGGCATCATGAGCTTCGTCGGTGCTGGATTCCTTGGCTTTGCGCACACCTTGCCTTCCGTGAACATCTACACACACGGCACGCTCGTCACCGCAATGCACGGACACTTGGCCTTCTGGGGCGCTTACGCCATGATTGTCTTGGCAATCATCTCGTACGCCATGCCACAGATGACCGGTCGCAAGTTCTTCGATACCTGGGTTCCTGAATGGGCATTCTGGATTTCGAACATCGGCATGCTGTCGATGACCTGTGCCTTCGCCGTTGCTGGCGTGACCCAGGTGTACTTGGAACGCCGCGTTGGCATGGACTTCCTAGAAGTTCAGGCAGCCGTCGCTGTTCACTTCACCGCCTTGGTACTGGCAGCCTCGCTGTTCACCCTCGGTATTCTGTTGTTCATCTACGACTTCATTCGTTACGGATTTCCGTCGGACGAAGCTGTAGAAGGCGCTGCTGAACCTGAAGCTGCTGCAGCAAAGTAGGGAAGTATGTGGACATTACCTGCCCCGTTCTACCAGCCCGTCAATGACGAGGTTGCTCTGTTCAAGACAGCATTTGAGCAGCGGCTTCCGCTACTGCTCAAGGGCCCTACGGGGTGTGGTAAGTCTCGCCTTGTCGAACACATGGCGGCCACTCTCGGCCGTCCGCTGATTACCGTTGCCTGCCATGACGACACCAGTGCTGTCGACTTGGTGGGGCGCTACCTGATTCGTGGTGGCGAGACGGTCTGGCAAGATGGCCCGCTCACCCGTGCAGTACGCACAGGTGCCATCTTGTACTTGGACGAGATTGCGGAGGCCCGCGGTGATGTTGTGGTGGTCATTCACCCGCTGACCGACCATCGGCGTACGCTCATTGTTGAGCGGCACGATGAGGTCCTTCGCGCCCCGGAGCCCTTCATGTTGGTGTGTAGCTTTAACCCTGGCTACCAGCGTTCGTTGAAGGAACTGAAGCCGTCTACCCGACAGCGCTTCATCGCCGCGCACATGGACTACCCGAGCAGTGAGCTCGAGCGAAAAATCGTTGAGGTAGAGACCGGTGTAGACGTCTCTACGAGCAAGCGGCTGGTCGCGCTCGCCAACAAGATTCGTGAGGTCGACAACCTGGGCTTGGCCGAGGTGCCGTCCACGCGTTTGTTGGTTCTCACCGGAAATCTCATTGCGGCAGGAATGCCACCAAGGCGTGCCTGTGAAGCGGGTCTGGTGCAGGCATTGACCGACGACGCTGCGCTGGCACAAGCGCTGCGTGACCTGGTTGCTCTGGCCTTCTAATGGCCGCACCTAGCCTAGATTTTGATTGGGAAGTCGGTCTCTTTCGGGCAGTGCGGTCCTTGTGGCGGCGTGTGGTCCCCACGAAGGACGCGTTCGACGCCGACCGTGCTGCCCAGCTGACAACGAGCTTGGAGAGCCTCACGCCGCTCGCACAGTTGGTTGCTGGCGAGTCGGTGCGCGTCATGACCGCCCGCGACGACGGTGGTGTACGCGGCCGAGACCTGCTGGTGCCCGCGTATGTGGACCTCGCAGAAGACCCCGAAGCCAACCGTGCTCTGTTGGTTCTTCGTGTAGTTCATGCCGCGACCATTCGAAAGCTCCGCCGTGGTCTGGCCCCTCCCACAGACCCCGTTGAGCGTCTGAAGTGTGAGCTTCTGGTGGCATTGCAGGCTGCTGAGTGCCTAAGTGACGAGCTGGGTCGCTTTGAGTCGGCCTGGCGTGAAGCCTGCCAGGCCGTCCTTGCCTTGCGTCCCGAGCTGTCCACTCTGGGGCCCCGGGCTCGTGGCATCGAGACCGCCCGACGTGCGGTTCTTCGCGGTGAGCATCCGTCAGAAGACGTGTGGCAGCAGATTCGCAAGGCCCGCAACGCCGGCACGCCCTCGCCCCCCGTTGTGCTGTGGGGAGGCTTGCTGACCAGCGACGTTGACGACCAGACCCAGGGAGCATCGCCTCATGACGCCCAGGCGCCGGACGGTACCGAAGCCACAGCTCCGCCCGTCGAAGACATCAAGCGCGTGCTGCTCGACCCCAAAGAGCAAGAGAAGAAGGTGCTGCAACACACCTTTGAGAAGGTGGAGACACTGGACAGCACCGAAGGCAACACACTCAAGGCCGATGGGTCGGACGAGCTTGAGGAACACCTAGAGGCCCTTGAGGAAGTGGACCTGCGGGAGCTTCTGCGAGGTGGCGACGACGCCCACTCGATCTTCAGGGCAGACCTGGACCTGGGCGCCAACATCCCAGACGTCGAGTCGATTGGACCCAATGAGCGCGGCGTTCCGTATGACGAGTGGAACCACCGAGCGCGCTCGTACAAGGTGGGCTGGTGCACGGTGTACCCGAGCCGAATTGTGTCTCGGGACCCCAACTGGGCGCGAGAGCCTCTGCAGCGCCATCATCGGCTCATCGAGAACCTTCGTCGTCGTCTTCAAGACCATCGCTCCCGCCTTCAGCACATGGACCGGCAGCTGGACGGCGAACACCCGGACATTGCCGCCCTCGTCGACCACCAGGCAGAGGTGCTCGCGGGTCACTCAGGCTCACAGCGTCTGTACACCCGGCAGCAGCGCCAACGGCGAGACATCAGCACGACCATTCTGCTGGACCTTTCTCTATCTTCGGACGCCTGGGTCGATAATCGGCGTGTGCTGGACATCTCGCGTGAGGCCGTTCTTGTCTTAGGAGAGGTCGCTGCGTCTCTGGGCGACAACATCCAGGTCCTGGCCTTTGCAACGAGCACGCGCAATCGCTGCCGTGTGTGGACCGTCAAGGGGTGGAAGGAGGCCTGGCCGACGGGACGCGACCGTTTGGGAGTGCTCGAACCACAGGGATATACGCGCATTGGTGCGGCGTTGAGACATGCGACGGACGACCTGGCCCGCACACCCGCAGACCAGCGACTACTGCTGCTGATCAGCGATGGCAAGCCGAGCGATTACGACCGATATGAGGGGCGATACGGTATTGCCGACGTGCGGATGGCGTTGCGCGAGGCCGACCGTGATGGCGTTCACATTCACGCCTTAGCAATCGACAAGACCGCGAGTGCCACACTGCCAGCGATGTTCGGTCCCGGCCGCTGGCATGTCTTGCCCACCCCAGACCATCTACTCAGCACCCTGACCACCATCTACGGACGGCTCACCAGTGGGTAGTCGGCTTGCTCACATCGGCACCGCCAGCTGACGCCCTTACTTAGGGTCCGCTTGGGTGTCAGGCAGACACCAAGTCGCCGTCTCCATCTCAGCCAGGGAGTGCCGGGTCATCCAGTCTAGGTAGCCCCGCTTCAGCTCCATCCAGGCATCGTGTAGTGGGCATGGATTGTCGGGGTCGCACTGAGGGACTCCGAATGCACACCGATTCGTTGGCAGTGCGTCGACTGCTGCAAGCACGTCTTGCAGCGTGATCTGATCGGCCGCCAGAGCCAGTCGGAACCCGCCGTGGTGGCCCCGTTTGGCTTCAACCAGGTTTGCCACGACCATCTTGCGCAGAATCTTCGACAGGTAGGCCTTGGGAACCTGCGACCCTTGCGACAGCTCTTCCGCACGAACGAAGGTGTCTTGCGTAGTGGCCAGACAGCTCATTGCACGCAGCGCATACTCGGCAGTCTGGGTAATGAGCGGACTTGAGGGGGTCATCGTATGGTCCTAGATTCCAAGCGGCCGTCCGCCTGTAGAACGGGTTCACCAATCGAACATGTAGCGGGTCGTGGAGAACAGATCGAACCATTGTGAACGATGGTGACAGACGTAAGCCCACTCGCTCTCTGGCCCGCTGACTCCCAAGTGAATCCACTTTCGCTCGGTGGCCTGTGGGTCTGGATGCCGGTTCTGGTCGATGAAACTTCCTATCCTGGACGTCCATCGGAGCGAGGTGACAACAATACGACGGTGTTTCCGACCAAGAACAACACAAAGGCGACCGAGAACGCCGCCGCTGCGGCAATGAGGGCGTGCGTACTAGGCGACACACCGGCCCAGATGCGAAACACCACGGCGATGCTGACCATGACATACGATGCGATGGTGACGCGACCGGCGACAATCGGTCGCCCGGTATGACCGAGCGATACCCGGGAGACCATGCCGAGAGTGAACGCTCCAAGCGCGCCGACGGTGAACAGATGTGTTGGAACGGTTGCCGCCATCGGCACGCCCAAGTCTACCGCCGCGCGGGCTAACAACGACACGCAAATCCAGACGTATCCAGCGTGAAGAATGGCGAGCATGGGCCGTGTCAGCGCCTTGGCAGAGCCCCAGGTCGACATACGAACAAGGTGAGCAATCCCCGCCAGACCAGCAATCAGGGCAACGAGCAAGGGGATGTCTACGACCACCGAGAGGGCGTCGACACCGAGTAGAGCCCAGGTCAATGCCAGCGCTATGCGGTCGATGGAAGGTCTCTTGTGGGCGCCGGATTCCGGCAGTGCGTTGCGAGTGAACATAGGCACGATGCGCCCGCCTACAATCACAATGAACAGCACGACAGCGTCCAATGTGAGGCGGACGGCCACAGTCTGGGAGAGCCAGCCTAGATGCCACGCTAGATCCACGGCGGACAAGCCCGCGAGTAGGCCAACAAAGGGATAATTCCGCCGGCTACCGGCAGCGATGAGCGGCCGCCCTACAGCCACCGCGAGTACCAGCGGAAAGGCAACGTCCAACACCAGTCCCACCACCCCAAGGTCCACCACAGCCGCAACCCGTCCAGCGAGCCACAGCCCAAACAGAGCGCCGAGAAGCGGTCCTGTAGCCGTGGTACGTCCTGTCCAGTTCTGGGCTGCGGTCAGCAAGAAGCCGGCGACGATGGCCAAGGTGAAGCCGAACACCATCTCGTGGGCATGCCAGTGAAAGGGATTTAGCGGCCCGACCCACGACAGTTGACCGCCCAACACCAATGCCCAAGCGGCCATAGCGACCGATGCAAGCAGTGCTGCGCCTAGGAAGAACGGGCGAAAACCTGTGCCTAGCAGCACCAAAACAAACTCCATGGACTTTGAGGTCCATGAATATCACGCCGAGCCTCTATGGCAGGTCGAGCCTGACCATTGGTTGCACAACCTTGTACGAACCGGGACTCGCCTTGGCGGAATGGTCGCGGTGTGTATGTGCTCAGAGCACGCCGATGTGGCAAGCACGGGGGGATAATGTCCGGTCAAAAGCATTGGGAGGACGTCTACAACACCAAGGCGACCGACCGGGTGAGTTGGTACCAATCGACTGCAGACACGTGTTTGCGACGCATCATGCGGACGCAAGTGGACCTAGACGAGGCGGTCGTCGACATTGGAGGTGGTGCCTCTGTGCTGGTAGATGCGCTGCTCGAGCACGGGTTTACCGATGTTACGGTGCTTGATCTGTCGAGCGCTGCACTCCGGTTGTCCCAAGCCCGGCTTGGCGAACGGGCGAGCACTGTTCGGTGGCTGCATCAGAGCGTCTTGGACGCCGACTTTCCGGTAGGTGAGGTGTCGGTCTGGCATGACCGCGCAGTCTTCCACTTCATGACGACCCCCGAGCAGCGCCAAGCGTACTACGACGCGATGGCCTCAGCAGTTCGGCCCGGTGCCCACGCCATTGTTGCGACATTCGCCGAAGACGGACCTACGAAGTGCAGTGGTCTAGCGGTGGCTCGGTACACCGCTGAGGAGCTGGCGGCTGCCTTTTCACCGGCGTTTGCCTTGGTCTCGTCAGAGAGGGAGCTTCACACCACTCCAGGCGGCAGCACGCAGTCGTTCACGGTGTGCCATCTGCAGAGAGCGAGTTCGTCGCCCAACGCAAAGTGACCCTGTCATGGCGTTCAACCCACACGAGCGGGTCCAGGACGTGAACGGTGGCGTCTCGGTTTGACGATGATGGAATACTCTGCGGACCTGCGCGTACACTGCGGCGGGAGGCCTCTTGGCAGACGAGTCCATCACACATCTCTACGGCATGCCCGCCGACAAGGCCTTCGACGCTGTCTGCACTGCGGTGTCTGATCTGTCCGAGTACAGCGTCAAGCAGATTCAGGCGGAGGCCCTGTGGGGACATTGGGTGTCCCGGAGTGGCAATCAGGCCTTTCTAGAGATTCAAGTGAGTCCAGAAGGTACTGGGTGTCGCATTGACCTGGAGCTGCGAAACTCGGACATGCGAGACCGGGTGGGGCTTCTGCGCCGAGAAGCCAAGCGCGTTGCGGGTCGTATCCAACAGCGGATGGAGGGGCAGGTGACGGGTCTTGAACCACCCCCGCCACAGCGAGCAATCACCGACCGGATGGTCATTGTCGGCGCGCTAATCGCGGTGTTTGCGACCGGCGCGCTGTACTCGGTCTACTTACGGGTAGCGGCGCTGTTCTAGGGCCTGCTTTGCACCCGATTCAGTCGCGAAAGCGGTACTCGACGAAGCCACCCACTGCGGTCCGCACCGCTGGCGCACCGGACACCACAAGTGTGCCGCCGGCCTGTCCTCGGCATCCGAGCCACAGGGGCCCAAGACGTGCCGCGAGACGGAGCTCCAGACCCAGTGGAATGGCGAGCTCGGGAGGCGCATCGACTCGTAGAGCCAAGGGGACGACCAACCCCAGAGTGGCTTGGCCATTGTCGTTGCGAAGCCCTGCGCGGAGCTCTCCGGTGGCAATGAGAGCGACGCCTGGTGTGGCCAACAATCCGGCAATTCCAACGGCCCCCACCGCGTCAATTCCCCACAACCGGTCCTCGCCAGCAAGCGTCCTGCCGAGTCCGACGTGAACGGCGACGTTGGCGTGTGGTGCGTATTGAGCGCTCAATCGCATGGGGCCAATGTCTGCGGCGACGGCCAGTGCTTCGGTCCCTACGTCGACCACCGCCGTGCCCTCATGAACTTGGCGTAGCGCTACTGGGTCAGATGCGAAGGCTGCGGCGATGAGCAGGCAAATCACGGTGTCTCCCGGATGCCTGGGAAGGTGCGCGCGTCCATGGCTGCTTGAGCGTCTGCATCCTCACGCAAGATGGCGTCTAGCCAAGCGTCCAGCACTCGCAGTGCATCTCGCCGCGTCTCCACCATCGGACGGGTTGGCGTGCCGTCACCTCGTAGGTTTGCGTCTGTTGCGCCGTCGGCCCAGTCGTAGTGGTTCATGCCGTCAATGACGCCGAACCACGCTGGCTGTGGGAACCGCGCGTAGTTCTCGAAGGCGGTCTGAGTCGCCTCGCCGCTCTTGTCCTCGCTGCCGATAAGCGACAAGGACGGTCTGCCGACGAGGTCTTCGACCGGTGTGGCCTCGCTGGGCCAAGATGCGAGCAAGGCAATGCCCTCGAAGCGCTCGTCTGCGACCCATCGGAAGCTTGCCACAGCGCCGCCCAGGCTGTGACCCATCACGACCGCAGTGTCTAAGGTCACGTCAGCGAGGGCACCTCGGGGGCGCTGTTCAAGGTCATCGAGGGCAATGGACGCATTGTCGGACTCGGTGATGGCGAGGTCGAGTGCATGCTCAGGGCTGACGACGCAGTACCCGCGACTCGCAAAGTGTGTGGCGAGCCAGCGGTATTGGTCGGCGTCGACAAGGCCACCATGAATGAACATCACCAGCGGACAGGCGCCTACGGATGTATCGAAAGCGCCCTCTTGTGTGGCTGGCCAGGACACCTCATAGGTGACGACGTCCGTTGCTCGTGCCTGCGCGTGGAAGGTCTGATGCACCACACCGAACGGTCCTGAGGCGCCGTCCACGCCGGTGCGAGCGTTGTCTGGGATCAGGTCCATGACTGGAGTGGTCTGGCAGGCAATGAGACCCACCAGAGTCACTAGAGCAACGCGCATAGGGAGACCGCTCACTCTTCGGATGACCGCGAGCTGAAGACCCACCCCGATGCCTCGGGAGACTCGACAGGAGCGTCTACGGGAGCCTCCACAGCCGTGTCATTGGGAGTGGCGACGGGAGCGTCTACGCGAGTCTCCACAGCCGTGTCATCGGGAGTGGCGACGGGAGCGTCTACGCGGGGCTCGACTGCAGTCTCAACGACAGTCTCAACGACGGACTCCACGGGAGCCTGCAAGCGCGCCTTGGCTTCCCGGAGCTTGTCCTTCTTGCTCTTCCGCTTGCCCTTGACCGGCTGGGGGCCCTTGGCTTTCTGTCGAGCTTCGCCGGTCATTTCGAACCCGGGAACGCTCTGACGAGTCAGCCTGATGCCAGCTTGCTTTTCAATAATGCGAAAGTGGTGAGCGCTGTCCTGGTCAATGAAGGAGACCGCTCTGCCGGAAGCCTGGGCACGTCCTGTTCGTCCGACCCTGTGGACATAGTCGAGGGGCGAGCGTGGGAGATCGAAGTTGACCACCGTGTCCACGGCGGGAAAGTCGATGCCTCGTCCGGCCAAGTCGGTCGCAATGAGAACATCAATACTCCCGCGCTTGAACCGCTTGAGGGTGTTCGAGCGCACGGTCTGTTCCTGTCCACCGTTCAATGCCGCAGCGACGAACCCCGAAATTCGCATCTTCGCAGCTATGTTTTCCGTTGCGCGTTGCGTCGCAGTGAAGACCACGGTCTGGCCCCAGGATTCTTCGCGGATGAGATGCTGCAAGAGCAGGCGCCGGTTGGACGCGTCGACCTCAATGACCCGCTGGTCAATGGCCGCCACCGGAGTGGGAACCGCGTCTATGCGGACGGTCTGAGCGTTAGTCATGACGGCTGCGGCGAACTCGACCACTTTGTCGGGCAGTGTGGCGCTGAACAGCAAGGTCTGGCGCTGCATGGGAAGCGTTGCGACAATGCTGCCAAGGGCGTCCTGAAAGCCGAGGTCCAGCAGCTTGTCGGCTTCGTCTAGGACTAGGGTCTTCACAACGTGCAGGCGAATGGCTTGGCGGGCGAGAAGGTCCGCGAGGCGCCCTGGAGTCGCAACGACCACGTCTACGCCGGCAGCGAGTGCGACGAACTGGTCTTCAATCGGCTCTCCACCAATGATGGCGACGGTCTTGAACGGCAGCTTGGCGAGTGTGGCAATCTTCTTGAAGGACGCCGCGACCTGTATGGCTAGCTCCCGCGTGGGAACGATGGTGAGCACGCGGATGCGCCGGTCGCCAGGCTCTGTGGATGCGGCCAACAGCTGGAGCACGGGTAGGGCAAATGCCGCCGTCTTGCCGGTTCCGGTCTGGGACTCACCCGCAACGTCTCCACCCGCCAGGATGAGCGGAATCGTGCGAGCCTGAATGTCAGTGGGGGCGGGGTACGACAGCGCAGTTGTTGCACCGACAAGGGCTGCGGAGAGGCCGAGGGAGTGGAAGTCGATCATGGGATCCGGGAGGGTGCGAAGGTGGCGTGAACGCTATGTAAAAGGGCTATCTCAACCATTGGTGTTGAATGTGACAGCACCCTATCAGGCAGTCAAGATGATTCGTCTCTGGGGCCAAGGCGGCCGGCCAGTTTTGGGTCTCGCAGTGCAGAAGACGCACTGTGCGACGCCAGTGGATTGCGTGTCCGGCTCACTTCGCCTTCAGGACGCCTTCGTCCACGAGCTGCTGGAAGAAGTCGTTCATGGTCTCTGACAACGGGCGGTAGGTCACGCCCAGCTCAGCCTTGCTCTTGCTGTTGTTCGCTATCCATGGGCGCCCGATGCTTCGGCTGACAAAGCGTCGAGTGATGGTGCTGTTGACGAACGGACCGATGAGCCACAGTAGAAACTTCGGCAAGGTGCGGGTCGGGAGTGGAAAGGCGTCCCCGAAGCGCTCGCGAAGCGTGGCGGCCATCTCGGAGAAGTTGGTGTTGTGACCGCTAATGATGTTCCGACCGTTAGCTTTTGGCAGGAATCCAGCATTGACGTGCGCGGTGGCGAGGTCGCGAACATCCACCACCCCAATACTAAGGGCAGGTACACCCGAGCTGAAGGTTCCATCACCGAGCTGTTTGGTGGTGATGAAGCTCTCGGAAGTACTGTGAATGCGCACGCCTGGTCCTAGAACAAAGCTAGGATTGACAGTGACAAGCCTCCAGCGGTCCTGTGCATCATGGATGGCCCAGGCTTCCTTCTCAGCGAGCGTCTTTGAGTACGAGTAGGCGTTGTGGGCGAGGGATGATGTGGTGTTCCACACCTCTTCCGTGAACTCGCCATTGGGGGTGCTGTCCAGGTCGATGTTGTCGCCGTAGATAGCTGCACAGCTACTGGTCACGACTACCCGGGTGACGCTTTCTGTCTGATTGGCCTGCTCAAGAACGTTGCGAGTCCCGTTCACGGCGGGGTCGACTAGGTCTCTCTGTGGGTTCTTCACGCCGCTGGCGAACGGAGAGGCAATGTGAAAGACGACCCCGCATCCGGCCATGGCCTCGGCAAAGCTGCCAGGCTCGATGAGGTCGGCACCGAAGAACTGCAGGGTTCCCGGATGGGCGTCTGCGAGGTCCGTCAGGTAGGTCAGTCGGTCGGTCTTGGACGGGTCGCGGACGGTGGCGTGAACGGTCAGGCCAGCTGCGAGCAGTTGCTCGACCACCCGCCCGGCGACATAGCCGGTTGCACCCGTGACGAGGACGGGCTTGGACGTGTCGATGGTTGGCGTCATGGTGACTCCCTGGTTCAGCGGGACTGCGGTGTAGCCTCTCGTTGGACCTCGTCGACTCCAAGGGAACACATTGCCGGCAAATGGGTCGGTGTAGGTCTACCAAGTGTCTACTTTCGCTACACTGCTTGCCACACACCTGTTCGAGGTCCGTCTATGCCCAGCCACCGCATCACCACTGCTCTGTCCATTGCCCTTGCGTCGGGGCTCGCGCTGGGCGCCTGTCGTCGAACCCCTCCGATTGACCCGGGCGAAAACGCCACGCCAGCTGAACCTGCTACGCCAGAGCCCGTGGATACAACGCCGGAAGTGAGCGAGCTTCCGGCGACTCCCACGGACCCGTCTGCCCTGTGTACTGCCGGAAGCCTGCTCGACCAGTTGGTGCCGCGGCAAGCGGTCGACACCATCATCTTGCGCACGTCGTTTCGGCCGGCACCGAATGACGGTCCAGGCCAAGATGTGGCCCAGACGGGCGAGTCCTGCGCCACAGCCGCAGACGCTGCTGACTGTCTGGGCAAGCTGGCCTCGATGTCCCCCGAGGGCTCCGGGTGGGGCTACTGCGGCATGGGCTGCTCGGACTCTGGCCTTGTGACCACGAGCGGACAGCAGGTTGAACTGCACGACAGTCCCGCAGAGATTGCTTCCTTCCTGGGCGATATCGACGTGCCGGCCGAAGCATTGCTGCTGGCCATTGCCAATGACTACTCCCCCGTGTGTGACTCCCCCGTGCAGGACGGCAGTGCCTGGACCCTGACGGCAACAATCTTGACCTCTGACTGCCCAATGACGCACGAACTACGGTCGATCTCGATCGATGCCAACGGTGCCGTCACCGTGTTGGAGACCCTTGAGACCACAAACTCGAACATCTGTGCAGGTCGGCGGCCAGACGGCATGGTGGAAGCGGGCTGGGTGTGCGACGATGCCGTCGCTGACCACCTCTGTGCGCTCGCCCACCTGGAAGCGGCGGCAGTCATTGCCTTTGAGCGGCTGGCGCTTGATCTCGAGCACCTCGATGCCCCCTCATCATTGATTGCACGTGCGCGTGCGGCGTCGCTGGACGAGGTGGACCATGCTCAGCGCATGGGAGCGATGGCCGCCGAGCATGGGGCGGTCGTTCCAGCGGTCGAGGTGAGCGCCCACACCCGCCGGTCGGTGTTCGACATTGCACTCGAGAACGCCGTTGAAGGCTGTGTGCGCGAGACCTACGGCGTGGTGGATGCGCTGTACCGTAGTCAACAGGCGCCGAGTGTGGAAGTGCGTGCGTTGTTCGCGAAGATTGCTGAAGACGAGGCCCGCCATGCAGCCCTGTCCTGGGACGTAGCTGAGTGGCTGCACCCGCAGCTCTCTCCCGCACAGCGTGCCGAGATTCAGCTCGCCTGCACCCATGCCCACGCCTCATTGCGTGAGGCCCTCGGACGTGGCGCTGTCGATGCGGTGCAACGTGAGCTGGGCGCGCCGCCTTCTCACGCCGCGGTCGCCATGGCCGAATCGCTTCAGCAGCACCTGTCGTAGGTCCCCGGTGCGCCCGGTGCTCCGGCTGTGAAACTCGTTAGCAGGCGCGCATGACACATCGACCCGCTGCAGCCCGCTTCATTTTCATCACCTTATTCCTGGATATCCTGGGATTAGGGCTGGTGATTCCCATCTTGCCGGCGTTGGTGACCGAGTTTGTTGGGGGCGATGCGAGCCTCGGTGCTGCTTGGTATGGGCCCATTACCGCCTTGTATGCGCTGATGCAGTTTATAGCGGCTCCGTTCTTGGGCGCGCTCTCGGACCGCTTCGGACGTCGTCCCGTGCTGCTGATTGCGCTGTTGGGCTACGGTCTTGACTACATCATTCTCGGCTTTGCGCCTACGTTGACCTGGCTCATTGTTGGCAGAATGCTCGCCGGCATCACCGGAGCCTCGTACACAACGGCAGCCGCCTACCTCGCCGACATCTCCACCCCTGAGACGCGTGCCGCGAACTTTGGCCTGATCGGCGCTGCGTTTGGCTTGGGGTTCATTGCGGGTCCTGCTCTCGGCGGCCTGCTGGGGGAGCTTGGACCGCGCGTTCCGTTCTTTGTTGCGGCGGCGCTCGTGCTGCTGAACGTGATCTACGGTGTGTTTGTACTTCCCGAGAGCCTTCCGGTTGAGAAGCGCCGACCGCTAGACGTGCGCGACCTCAATCCGTTTCGGGCCATTGTGGGCTTGTGGAAGTTCGCTGGGTTGGGCGGCATTGTCGTGACCTTCATCATTGCCGCCATGGCGCAGCGTGGCCTAGAGTCGCTGTGGGTGCTGCACAATGAGTACCGCTACGCATGGGGCCCGCTGGAGAACGGCCTGTCGTTGGCTCTGGTCGGCGTGAGTGCAGCGATTGTCCAGGGGGGGCTCATCCGCCGTGTCGTTCCGCGCATTGGCGAGCGTCGCGCTGTGCTGTTCGGGCTGCTGGGAGCGGCCGCTGCACAGGTCATCTTTGGCCTCGCGCCTACTGGACCCTGGATTTTGCTCGGCATCCCGTTTGCGGCGCTGAGCGGATTTGCGATTCCCACACTCCAGGGAATTGTGGCCGGTCAGGTGCCGGACAATCGCCAGGGCACTGTGCAGGGAGCGCTGACATCCGTACTGGCCTTGGTCGCGGTCGTCGCTCCCTTGGTCTCCACGGGCGTGTTCACAGCGACAACAGGCGTGGGGTCCGTAGAGGTTCCGGGCGCAGCCTTCTTTGGCCATGCAGCGCTGTTTGTACTGGCCGCGGGGGTCAGCGCGTGGGCCCTTCGGAACCTACAGAAAACAGAAAAATTGTCTCCAGTGAGTACGCCAAATATTGAAAAAAGCGAGGAACAACAGTAGTGTTCTCGCCATGAGTACACTTTGGTTGTGCACCTAGCGTACCTTTCGAGAACACGCGCTACAGCTGGAGGGAACATCAACCCTCGGAGCCACCATGCGCCTAACCCTTCTCCTTCTGCTCTCTGCCTGTGCGGCAGGTCCGTCACCCTCGCTCGACGCCAGTCGCGATGGCGCCGAACTTAGCGAAGAAGAGTGGGCCTCGTGCAACGAGCAGTTTGACGATTGTGTCGCGGACGAAGCTGCACAGAGGAACTGGATTACTGCAGCAACGGTCCCGGTAACGACGGCTCAGACGGCGACTGCTACGAGACCTACGACGTCTGTGTAGAGCGCCAACAACAAGGTCTATAGGTCTGTTGCGGGGCCTTGCAGTCCGAGAGGGTCGACGGAGGCGCGCAGGCTCGGGGACACGGCACAGCCGAAGATAGGAAAGGGTTTTGGCGGCACGCCAGAGGTTGTTTCGGCAATGATGCTGGCATCTAGGGGCCGTGTTGCGGATGGGAACCGAAAGTAGCCGCCCACGTAGTCCATTCGATTGCGGTGACGGACGATTAGCAGCGGTGCTGCTTCAACTCCAGTGCGCTCGGTGAGGTCGCTCTGACTCCATTCGTGCCACTCGAAGCCCACCTGGGCCAGGCGTTCATGTCTCGGACGTGGAGTGCCGACAAAGACCACCACCTCGCGCTCGACTAGGGTTGGACCTCGCGCAACCAGATGCTCAACCAAGCTGTCTGTACATGAGCAGTTGGCATACAGAATGTGGACGACGGCATCACCTCTGCCTAGCCACTCCATCATGCCGTGCTCTACCCGCTGTAGGTCGCTTGGCAGGGGCATTGCTATGGTGTGGTTAACCATGAGAAGTGATGTGATGGTGATGGTGACCGGCGCCCAGATACAGAGCGCCACGGCTGCAATCTTCGACTTCATGGGTGTGTGACCGGCACGCGAATCCACGCTGTAGTGCCGTCATCGAGAGTGAGCTTGAAGGGCACACTCTGTGCTGTCTCCGGGATGTCGAAGACCATGAAGTGTGCGCCGCCAGGCCGCAGTTCGGCAGTCCCGCCTTGTTCAATCGTCACCATAGTGGGACGCATCCCTGCCATTCTCCCGTCGGTGAACGTCTCGTGCAGCTCGACTTGAGTAGCAAGGGGGCTGTCAACGCTTACGACCGTCACCGGCTGTAGCCCTCGGTTTTCAAGGACGCCGTACGCAGCTGTGACGCGTGAGCCGGGAATGGCAGGGCGCACCCAGCCATCGTGAACAGCGATGGCCGGACCATGTGCGGACGTCCACTGCTGTAGGTCGGATGCCAGTGAGGCGCCGTCGCTTGGTCGCAGCTGGTATCCAGCCACGCGCGCGTTTGCGTCAACGATGAACACGCTGGTCGAGTGGTCGACCGTGGGGCCATCTGGACCGGATGCAATGCGGAATGCCCCTCCGAGGGTATCCGCTGCTTGAAGCAGAGCCTCCGGCGTCCCTGTGGCGCCGTGTATGTTGGGATGAAAGTGGCGGACGAACTCCGAAAGACCGGCGGTGTCGCGCTCTGGGTCAATGGCGATGAACAGGCCACGCGCGACGATACCGTCGGCTGCTAGAGCGTCCAGAGCGGTGGCCACACCCGCGAGAGTGGTCGGGCAGACGTCTGGGCATGACGTGTACCCGAGGGCCACGATGGTGGTGTGACCGGTGAACCACTGTGTGGTTAATGCCTGACCATCGTCGAGGACTAGAGCGATGCCTTCGACGGCCCGGTCGCCATCTTGGACCCACGTCTGAGACAAGACCGAAGGTGCGGTTGTGACTTGGCATCCGGCGACAAGCAAGGCAAGTGCAATCCACATCGAAGTCTCTCCGGCCGAGTCGCGTGTGGTGTTGTCGGATGCAACGGCCGCCACTTGAGTGTGCACTACATACAAAACCGCTCAATGTTGTTCGCGGTGCGTCGATAGTGGGCTCGGAGGGTATTGGGGATGAAATTTGCCTTGTCCTATTTGTTACTGCCGAACGTACAGACCAACTTTGAAGACCAACATCTCTTCCGGATGAACCGGGTGGCACTGGTGTTCTTTTGGTGCAACTTGCCGCTGTTTGCCGCTGTTGCTTGGTGGAACGAGACTGGGCTTCTCTCTGCACTCCTGCTGACCGCGCTCACATTGTTCGGGTCAACCGTCTCGACATTGGTCTGGAAAAGCTCACGAACCACCTCGGTTATTCATGGAATCACGGCCATGTGTATGGGAGGACTGCTCGTACATTTCGGTCAGGGACCCATGCAGATCGAGATGCATTTCTACTTCTTTAGCTTGCTGGCCGTCCTGTCCATTTTCGGCAATCCCATGGTCATTGTGGCCGCCGCAGTGACGGTTACTCTGCATCATACCGTTATTTTCGCCATTATTCCGGATTCGGTATTCAACTATGAAGCGTCATGGTGGGTGGTTGCGGTGCATGCTGCTTTCGTTGTCGTCGAGTCCGCGGCCGCGGTATTCCTTGCGCGAAGCTACTTCGACAATGTGATTGGTCTTGAGCGCATTGTCGCCGAGAGAACAAGCGAGCTTGACCGAGCGAACCAGTCCATGCGTCTGGTTCTTGAGAACGTTTCCGAGGGACTGGTAACGGTGGACCGTGATGGGCGTTTGGCCCGCGAACGCTCGGCGAAGGCCAGTGAGTGGTTGGGTGGAGACAGCACCGCGACTCCGTTGGCCGAACGCATTCGTAGAGTGGACGCCGCCGCAGGTGAGTGGCTGGAGCTTGGGTGGCAGGACCTCGTGGACGGCATCATGCCCATGAGTGTGACCCTTGATCAGTTGCCGAAGTGCGTCGTTAATGGCGACCAACTTCTGAAGATGTCCTACATCCCAATCGGTGAAACGAAGGACGGTGATTTCGAGCGGATGCTGGTTGTCATGTCCGATGTCAGCGCTGAGATGGCACGCAAGAAATCAGAGAGCCAGCAGCGGCAACTATTGGCCCTCATCGAAACCTTCAATGAAGACCGAGTCGGCTTTCAGGCGTTCTATGACGACGCATCGGCTGCCATGCAGATGCTTGCCGAGCCAGGCACACAGAGCCAGGAGAACGTGTTGCGCTGGCTTCATACGCTCAAAGGAAATGCGCTCTCGTACAATATGGAGCAGTTCGGCTACGCCATTCATGGTCTTGAGACTCGGCTCGCTGAAGAATGTCGGCCCATGAGCATGGCGGATTTCCAAGAACTCGATGGCCACTGGAATGGCATCCGGGATGGTCTTGCCATGATTGTAGGAGTTCGGGCCGAAGGGTTCATTCAGATTTCGTCGGAGCGAGCTATCGAACTTGAACGTGCGGTTTCCGATAATCGTGATTCAGGCGAAGTGCTCGACATCCTTCGCACGATTGCCTTTCAGCCTGCGACAGTACGGTTGAACAGTATCGCGCAGCAGGCCAAGCGAATTGCCAGCTTGGTCGGGCTGGACGACCTTCGGGTTGTCGTGGAAGACAATGATATCCACCTACCTCCTGCCGCATGGGCTCCATTCTGGTCGTCCCTTGGTCATGTCATTCGCAATGCGTTGGACCACGGCATCGAGTCTGGTAGCGAGCGTTTGGACGCCGGAAAACCTCGAGTTGGTACGTTGACCCTACGATCAGAAGCCGTCGCTGGCTTTGTAAACATCTCGGTGGCAGACGACGGCCGCGGCATCGACTGGCAGGCTGTCCGGGCAAAAGCGGTCCAGGCTGGGCTCTCCGTCGATGAGCACAATGACCTCATCGAAGCCCTCTTCCACGATGGTTTGTCCACGTGCGAAAAGGCGACGGAGCTGTCTGGGCGAGGTGTAGGACTGAGTGCTGTCCGCCAAGCTTGTTTGGACTGTGGCGGCGTGGTGCATGTGACGACGTCGTTGAACGAAGGCACAACCATCACTTTCCAGTTTCCCCAGCCTCAGCTTGGCGCCGCTGCCGCCTAGAGCCGTGAGTCATCCGAATGAGTGGTGCGAGCCCAGCGTGTTTCCGCTGCGGCTCGCGTTTTCGTTTGGGCCCAACTGCATTTGATGGTCGATCCTGGGATGGGTACGATCGACTTTGGTGTGTTGCCGAAGCCCCACGGATGCTGGGATGACAGGTTGATTGGGTCGCACCCAGAGTCCTCTGTGGAGTCTGTCGAACGATTTATTTCTGAGGAAACTCAAGTATGCAAGTGAGGATCCGAATCTAGATGCCTGACAGGAGCCTCGCTTGGCTCACCTGCATGAGCATTTTTTGCCTCCCGTTTTCGGAGTATTCTCAATGACGACAGCTCGCCCCGTACTCATCATCGACGACTCACTAATGATTCGCAATATGGTCAAGCGCGCGTTGGTTGGCGCTGGCTACACGGTGCTCGAAGCAAAAGACGGTGTTGACGCTGTCGACACGCTCGCCGCCGGAGCGGATCCCGTACTCATTGTGTGCGACGTCAACATGCCTCGTATGAACGGAATCGAGTTCCTGGAGGCGCTGCGCGAAAGTCACGCTGGACGAATTCCGGTTGTCATGCTGACCACCGAGGGCCAGCCCGAGATGATTCGAAAGGCGCGAACGCTGGGGGCCAAGGGTTGGCTTGTGAAACCGTTCAAAGCTCCGTTGCTGCTTGCAGCGGTGGACAAGCTCACATCGGCTGGGGTGTAGCATGCACATTCTCGTTGCGGGACAAGACCGGAAGGAGTGTGAGGCCTACCGGGCTGTTTTGTGTAGTCTTGGTCATACTGTGGCTGTGGCGCATGCGGCCGGGGCTATCGGGCATGCCGTGTCTCAAGGTCAGGCGCTTGATGTTGCAGTCGTATGCGACCCTGTACCGGATTGGGTCTCGCCTTTTCGGGACCAATCTGACCGGCATATCTATGTGATTGCATCGCTGGAGCGCATGTCTGGGCGGGAGGTTCGTGCGGCATGGCAGATGGACGTTGACGACATCATGTCGAGCAAGGCGTCACCAGATGAGATTGCGGGTCGTGTGGATGCACTGGAGCGCATTCGCCATTGGGTGCATTCGATGGGCGATGGCTTTGCGCTTTCCGGAACGAACGTGCTCTCTGACCTGAACACGCTGGTTCAGTTGCCGGGTCTTTTGGGGTCAGAGTTTGGACAGATGCTGGGAGCTGACTTCGAGAATGAGGTCGTCAGTGAGATTCCAAGCATGGAATACGCTGCGGAGATTTGCCTGGCCTTGGTGAGTGATGACGTAGAGCTGACCATTGGCGTTGGACTCGTCAAAGGTGCTGTGCCGTCCTTTTCGGCGGTTGTTTTTGGTGAGTCCGTTGGTCACGATGTGATGGCAGATGCTCTGCGAGAGTTCGCCAATACAGCAGGCGGTTCCGTCAAACGCGGCGTCGATAGCGAAGGCCGTACGCTGTCCCTTGGACTGCCCGTCGATGCGATGTACCTGCAGCCTTCGGGCGATGCGCGCGCCTGGCGTCTATATGTCGATGAACTTCAGCTCTGGGTATGGGTGAGTGCTCGCGATGAAACCCCGCAGCGTCTGTCAGCATCGATGTTGCGTGAAGGTATGGTCATCAGCAAGCCAGTGAAGAACGGTGCTGGAGTCCTGTTGGTGCCGGAAGGTACGGTTTTGACGGAACGAACCGTCTCTCGACTCTTGCAGTTGCTCGGCCCCAGTACGCTGGTCGAGGTGTCCCGTGCAGCATAGTATACGAACTTTGCCGCCTATGGCTGCCAGTTGGTTTCGCGTGGTCTCACACCCTAGCCGGGTCGTTCGCATGCTGTTGGTCGTGCCGAACGAGATGCCGTTGGTTCAGGCCATTCGCCAAGCGCCACTCCACATTGGATTGACCATTGTTCGGCCGGACAACGTTGACGAGGCGCTTCAGAAGGGCGCTTACGACGTTGTCGTTACCGATCAGATCAGGGTGTTGAGGCGTGCCCAAGAGCACGCGTCCACCACACGTCGTGTGTGGGTCGTAGGCGATGCGCTTGCACCGAAAAGTGCCTGGTCCTGCCCTCACCACATCCTGAATTGGACCGCGAACCTGTCCGACCTCACAGCCGTCATTGACAGCTGCTTGGACGGCAATGGCGTGCCTGAGCTAGCCTTGCCCAAAGACGCAGACGGTCAGCTGCCGAAGATGCCCAGTAGTGCCCTGCATTTGTTCAGTGTGCTCGACAACCCAAACTCGAGTGTTGCCAAGATTCGCAAGGCCTTGGAGCAAGACCCCATGATGGTAGCGAAGGTCCTCAAGGTCGTAAACTCACCGTATTTCAACCTTCCACGTAGGGTCGCATCCTTAGACCGCGCCATTGCACTGTTGGGAATCAACAAGCTTCGGTCTGCGGTGCTGGCTGGTGTGTGTTTCGACGCCATTACGGGGGTTGACCAACGAATCATCACGAGTGTCAGTCAACGTGGCCTCAAGGCGATGAGCTTGGTCCGACGGATGGCAGGCGGCCACGCGGAATCTGCCGTGACGGCAGCTATCTTGCTGGACATTGGACAGCTGTTGATGTTGAAGACCGATCCGGAGTACCCGCGCCTTTTAGAAGCTGGCCTGAAAAACGGTCTTTCGCCTATTGAAATTGAGCAGTCACACTATGGATTTACCCACGCCTACCTTGGCGCCCGATTGCTCCATGAGTGGGCGCTACCGGCAGATGTCATTCATGCGGTCGCCTACAGCCATAGTGGCTATCCACTGCCTAGCCGTCCAAACTCGCCGCGAATGCTGTTGTTCCTCGCGAGCGCACTGATCGAAGCACAGGAAAGGGGGGGGCCCGTGAATCTGCATCCACAGTGGTTGGAGATGACCGGTTGGGCGCAATCAGTGGAGGAGTGGCAGAACTATCTGGCTGACGCTGAGATGCTGGCCATTGCGGGCTGAACCCATCACTGTTGGTTTCGTGGGTTGAGGTTTGAAACTGTCGCAGACTGCTCGTGCGGTTGGTGGACAGCCTGACGACCGGCTACGGGCGCCGCCATTTAGGAGGGTGCCATGCGTGGGTTGGTTTTTTTGATGATGGTCGGCTGTACAGAAGGGGCCATTGTCGATGACACCTCGGTGGACTCGTCCACAGACACCGAGGCAGACGACGGCACTGAAGTCGATACCGAAGCGGACACCGAAGCAGATACCGAAGCAGACACGGACCCACCTGCTGCGTTGATCAGCAACGGCACGTATGACACCTCCAACTTCACCGTCGACAGCGACCCATGCTCGCTTGGCGACTTCCGGGACCCTGCGGAGTTCTTGCCGGCAGCGCTTGCGATCACCGACTCTACGTCGGCCAGCTTCGACATGGGCGAGCCTGGCGCTGACTCTCAGGAGTGTACCCTCAATGGCTCGCAGTACACCTGCGGACGCTTTGAGCGCATTGAAGACAGCGGTTTTGGCGCTGATCTCATCATCGATACGGGCCTGTCCGGAACCGTCTTGTCCACCACGCAATTGGACGGCGTTCTCGACCTCAGCATGACCTGTAGTGGCGGTGGCTGTGCGTTGTTGGAGCTGGGCGGTCTGACCTTCCCATGCGCCTTCGAAGGTTCTTTCGAGCTCGACTTACAGTAGAACGACACGGTCTTGTTGTGCATGTAGGGTGCACTTGTTCTTGCGGGCGGCTCCACACGCTTGTAGGGCACCCTACGCCTGGAGTGTGCCCGTGAAACAGTCTGCTGCCGTCCGTCCTGAAGCGACCTTTCACCGCAAGGCTGCTGTTGCCTATGGAGCGGCTCTTGATCACGCTGGCAAGGTGCAGATCAAGGGCATTGACAACTTCGACCTCGACCGCACCATCTTCCAGACGTTGGAAGGAAAGCTGGCCCGCTACGTGATGCGTAAGCGCGTCGCGAAAGAGGTCTTCTGGACGGACTCCGCCGCCGGTTCTGTTCAAAAGGCGTACGACGCCATCTGTGATGCGAAGGCCCTTCCGGAAGTGGACCCGGTCCTCGTTCAGTTCTTGGTAGATGAGTGCGACTTCGATGTCGAGCACGCAGACGGCTCCTTTCTCGACCACCTGTACTTTGGCTTTGAGTACTCCGCCCGGCACTACCCACAGCACTCCCCGCTGGTCATGCTGCTGCACTCTATCCTTGGAACAGGCACCAATACCTTCGCCATGGAAGCGTCGAAGATCCCAGCCCTTGAAAAGCTGATGAACCCGTTTGAGTGGCGGCAAACCGAAGCGTTTCCGTCCATTCTCCGCCTGCTGTACACGGGGGACTTGCTCCGAGAGCTGCACGAGAACGGGTCGCGCGCGAAGAGTCTGAAGTCGGTCCGCATGCACCGGGTCATTGACAACGCTCCCATTGAGATGAGCGGGGAAGACTTCTGGATTGCGATGAACTACCAGCTCATCCACCTGATCGACTTCTTGCCAGTGGCTAACTGGTCGGCAAACCAGAGCGACTCGTCGTTCATCCTGTTCCGCAACGTGTACGCCATGATGCAGGACGCGGGTCAGCTGGAAGCGCGCATCGACTACACTCCGGCGTCGGGCTCTGGCGGCCGACTGGGCGAGAATAACGGCCTAGGAGGCTGGCTGACCACGAAGATTCCGGTCAGCTTAGCAGAGCGCCTCGCCTCCAAGTCGATTCGCAACTTCTCAGACCGTATCGGGCACTCGCTTGACTACACCCTTGTCTGGGAATGACGCGAAGGCCCTTGACCGGCTCATTCTCGATAGTCTAGCGGCGAGCGCAGGAAGCATGGATATGACAGCCTTAACAAAGGTTGTCCGTTCACTATCGCCAGAACCCGTCTCGGTCATGGAGGCCTCTGTTCGTGTAGCAGCGCTGGCATCCCGCGGGCGGCTCATACACAAGAACCGGCTCTGGGTTCCTCGTGCGTCGTCTGAAGAGCGCGTTCGACGTCACATTCGAGCCGGGACGTATTCGCAGCTGGTCGAGGCGGTCAATGAAGCGGACCCGCGGCGTGGGTTTTATGGGTATGGCTCGTCCAATACAGACTTGAGTCGTCGTCAATCTCGCGTGGCTCTTCACCAGGGAGACACGGCCCGCTGGGATGTCCTGTCCGCCAATATCTTGCCGGTGGATATTGCCGACTGGTTCATTGAGCCCTTTGCTAGCGACCTACTCGATGGCTTGCTACCGCCGCTTCGTGCCGCCGTTGTGGGAGCCATTGCAGCGCGAGTGTTCCTGTCTGCCAGTCCCGCACCGGAGTTCTGGGCCTATCTGGCACGGATGTTGGAGCGTGAACCCAGTCTTCCAGTGGTCGTGGCGACCGCTCGTCAGGCCTTGTTCGCTGGGGACCCAGCCCGTGCAGAGGACTTGCTGGCAGATGTCCCAGAGGCCCATGCCTGGTACGCCCACGCTCAGCTTGCGCTGTTCGCGGGGGACATCAAGACGGCGTGTAAGCGCTATTCGAAGGGGCTGGCCCAGGCGCGGTCAACGACCCGACATCCGGAACCGTACCCTACAGACCCCGACGCCTACCTGCTGCCTTTGGCCTTCCTATTGGACTCGGGAGTCTCTCGTCCCAAGCAAGCGAAACGGATGATTGTGCTGCCTTACCAGCGTGATGGCGGCCCCTGGCTGGGATGGCGTCATCTGACGCAGCTGGTGGATGCCGAGCAGGTAGTGGACGACTGCTCAGACCATCCGATGGCGGTCTTGCTGCAAGGCTTGATGGCGTGGTGGCGGGGCAAAGAGCTGGCTGCGGGCCGCGCAGAAGCCGCTGCCGTACACGCGGACGCTATTGGCTGGGGTGGGGTTGCCGAGCAGCTGCGCTTGGGTGTTTCAGGACGCAGTCTGGTCCGCTTGCGCTCGGTTCAGAGTGATTGGGAGCGCAAGCTCAACGCCATGCACGAAGTCCTGGGACTAGCCGGGGATACGCCGCAGCAGTCGGCGGAGGGCCGCAAGCGACTTGCCTGGTGGGTGACCGAGCTTCACGGGGAAGTCCAGCTTCAACCCCGTGAGCAAGTTCGCTCCACGAAGGGCTGGTCGCGTGGTCGGCCTGTGGCTCTGGGCCGAGTGGTGGAGGGACACCCAGACGCGACCTCGGCGGATGCTGCCATTGTTGCGGCCATTCGTGTGGCGAAGACGTCGGCATGGGGTGGCACCAGCCAAGACGTCTTTTCGTGGAGTGCCATCTCTGTCTGGCCTGCGTTGGCGTCCCACCCCGCTGTGTTCGACGCGTCCGGTAAGCCGGTGACCATTGTGATGGCTAAGCCTCGACTTATCGTCAGCGAAACGGCGGAAGGAACGCAGGTGCGTGTGTCGCCAACACCAACACCGGCGGGACTTGCAGTCACTCCAGTGGGCAATGGGTTTGAGGTGACGGTGTTCTCGGCGGACCAGCTCCGTGTTGCGTCCGTTGTTGGGGCGGGATTGGTGGTGCCGCCCGAAGGCCAAGCGTCTCTACAAGCGTTGCTGAGCGCCAGCGAGACACTGTTTGAGCGGACTACCGGCAGCGACCGAGGCCGCTTGCGTGACGTCCCTCCCGTCGTGTGTGTGCGGCTGTCTCCTGACGGCGGCGGAGTGGTGGCGGAACTGGTGGTGCTGCCCATGGGACCGGACGGTATTGTCCTGGTTCCTGGTGAAGGAAATGCGGTGGTCTTGGTCCGCGAAGACGGCAATCCACTGCGGCTGAAGCGCGACCGAATGGCCGAGTCGAATGAGGCCGAGCGCCTGTTGAATCTGCCCGGCTTTCTCGCCGCCGAACCCCACGGCGATGTGTGGCGTCTGCCCAGCGCGGATGCGTGTCTGGAGCTGCTTGAGGCACTGCGCGACCAAGGCATTCAGACCTATTGGCCAGAGGGTGCGGACCTTCGCTATCGGACACGACTGAATGCGTCGGATGTTTCGGTGTCTGTTCGGGCGGCGGGCAGCTGGTTTGAAGCGAGCGCAGACATTCAGGTAGACGACGGACTGGTGCTGACGCTCAAGGAGCTGTTGGAGTCGGTACTCACGTCCAACGGGCGCTTTGTTCAGCTCAAGGACGGTTCGTGGATAGCGCTGACCACCCAGCTGAAGCGGGACTTGGACTCTGTGGCCCGAACCGTGGCGTCCAAGAAGGGGTCGCTGGCCGTCCACCCCCTCGCGGCCCAGTCTGTGGTCGAGCTTGCTCAGCGGAGTGGGGGAACGGTCGACAAGAGCGTGCTGAAGCGTGTCGCTGAGCTCGCAGACATCCCAGATGAGGTGGCCGCACCACCGGCTCTCACCGCCTCATTGCGCGCCTATCAACTCGAGGCCTACCAGTGGTTGGTCCGCCTTGGACACCTGGGTATTGGCGGCATCTTGGCCGACGATATGGGCCTTGGAAAGACCGTCACCACCCTCGCAGCTCTGTTGTTTCGTCAGCAAGAGGGGCCCGCGCTTGTGATTGCTCCGACCTCTGTGTCGGGTAATTGGCGGCATGAGACCCAGCGTTTTGCGCCGACGCTTACGGTCCATCTGCTGCGTGATGCCCAAGACCGCGTGGCTGTTGTTCGCGCTGCCGGCCCGGGAGACCTAGTCATTGCGTCGTATGGACTGCTGATCAGCGAAGTTGCGCTGTTGTCCGAGCAGACCTGGGGCACTGTAGTCTTCGACGAGTCGCAGGCCCTGAAGAACCCGGTCACCCAGCGCCACAAAGCGGCTATCGAGCTTAAAGCTGGACTTCGCATTGCGTTGACGGGCACGCCCATTGAGAATCACACGGGTGAGCTGCACGCACAGGTATCAGTTGTAAACCCTGGAATGCTCGGTTCGAACAGTCAGTTCCGAAAGCGTTTTCAGCGTCCGATTGAGCGCGGCGACCCGGCAATCCGACGTCAGCTCCGGGCGATGGTCAGTCCGTACTTGCTACGGCGGACCAAGGAACAGGTCTTAAGCGAGCTTCCGCCGCGCACGGACATTGATGTACCGGTTCCGCCCAACGATACCGAGGCTGCCCTGTACGAAGCGCAGCGTCTGAAAGCGATTGAAGACATGGAGTCGTCTGAAGAGGCACGCCGGCCCGTTGCTGTGTTGGCGCACCTGTCTCGACTGCGCATGCTGGCCTGCTCACCTGCACTTGTACTGCCCGACTACCCGCACGCAAGTACCAAGCTGATTGCCTTTGCCGGTATCGTTGACCGCATGATTCGTGGCGGGCACCGCGGGCTCGTTTTCTCCCAGTTCATCAAGCACCTCGATCTGCTCAAAGCGTACTTGGATGGTGAAGGAATTTCCTACCAGTACCTAGACGGTGCTACGCCTTCTCGTCAGCGAGACCGCGCGGTACATACATTCCAGACGGGCACGGACCCGTTGTTCCTCATCAGCACACGCGCAGGTGGCCAGGGTATCAATCTGACGGCGGCCGAGACTGTGATTCACATGGATCCCTGGTGGAACCCGGCGGTCGAGGACCAAGCAAGTGACCGGGCGCACCGCATGGGGCAACGTCGTCCCGTCACGGTGTACCGCTTGTTCGCCCAAGGCACGGTCGAAGAAGAGATTCTCAAGCTTCATCGCACCAAGCGCGACCTTGCGGATGGGTTGCTTGAGGGGGCTGATGCAGCAACCCGTCTGACGTCCGAGCAGCTGTTGGGCCTGATGACCAAAGGCATCTGATGACCCGCGGTGGCACTGGAGCGTTCCAGTGCGATGCGCGTGGACTAGCTGTCTAGAGCGCGGCGGACGGCCAGTGTGAGAGCAGCGACCGATTCATCGGTGACGTCGCGCGCCCGTGCTGTTGGGGGGGGCGTTCCCTCTGTGACGCACTGGGCGAGCAGCTCGCCGGTGACATCGGGTGCACACAAGATGACCGTTGAGGGGCGCCGAAGATGGGCTTGGTCACGGGCTAGTTGCCGGTTGACCATCCGCGTAAACGCATCGGTCAGGTGGCTGTTTGCACCCTCTGCTGGAACAAGGAGGAGGCGTGCGCTGCCAGCAAAGTGGGGAACGAGGCGTCGGATCCATGCAAACTGACGGCTGATGGTCTGGATTTCGAGCGGTGAAGAATTGTAGAACCCTTCCAGCGCGCACACCACAACATCCAGCTGTGGGTCGAACCAAGGCGTGCGTTGACCCTCTAGATGGGCCACAATGGCCGAGTACGCGTCATCTGCGCCTTGCGGCTCGTCGTGTCGGAGCGCGAACTGTGGATACTCCTGCGCAACGCCCACTTCCTTTGGACTTGCAACCCTCAAGACAGACCATTCGGAGTCGGCCATCAAATGACGGATGGCGTCGGCAATCAACGGACTCATTGGACCCGTGACCAGACACGTCAGATTGGGTGTTTCAAGCATGACTACCCCACGTTGGTTGATGGTTTATTGGGAATGTGAATCGCCGTCCACTCTACGTACAAACTTGGTTTTCGGTGGTTCAGCGTGGGATGCATGCTTCAAATAACCCTTTCACGGATCGATTGATGGGGTAGTTGCATCGTTTCGTTTCACCCCATCTTGCTGTATGTCGACACGAACCGACGTCTCACTTCGCAGTGCGGGTTTCCGGCCTCGCTGAAACCAGTGCGGTATGTCTGCGACTATGATTCCCTGCGTTGTGCTCGACACTGAAACCACCGGGTTCCCGAACAATGGTTCTGGGTTCTGCGGACGGGTGATTGAGGTTGGCGCTGTTGTGGTGACGGAAGACTGCCGGATTGTGTCTCCCGTGTCCTTCTTGGTGCGTCAGCCTCGTGCGCATCTGTC
Organism: uncultured Pseudomonadota bacterium; assembly: GCA_913061235.1. Lineage (GTDB taxonomy): Bacteria > Myxococcota_A > UBA796 > UBA796 > CAJXTB01. The sequence goes on from CAJXTB010000007.1 coordinate 109,173, forward strand.
GTCGTACCAGGCGAAGCGCGCGATGGGGGTTCACGGCATCAGCGTTGCGGAGGTCTTGGAGGGGGGACATCCGCCGGAACAAGCGGGCCCTCGGTTTCGTACCTGGCTGGACCGGGTGCAGGAACGCTTTGGTGCTCGTCACATCCGTGCCTACAACCAGGCCTTTGACTTTTGGTTCTTGGAACAGGACCCGTGGTCGGTGTTCGAGTCGGCGGCGTGGGAGCCAGGAGAGGACGTACAGCAGACCTGTCGTGCGGCAATGGGTGGAAAGGGACGTGGCCCTAAGCTGTCCGCAGCAGTGACCTTTGCCCAAGAACAAGGGCACGGACTGGCATGGTCGTCTGTGGCTCACCGGGCGCTCGAAGATGCTCGAATGGCCGCTGAGCTCGCTATCTGCTTGTCTGGCTAGGTACTCGTGTTTACCGGGTCTTGTGCGTCTTGCTCAGCCTGCATTGCCACCTGGATGAAGCTCCTGCGGCCTCCCTCAGAAGATACTCGGCCGGTGTACCAGCTACTGCTCTTGTACACGGCAATGACGTCTGGCATCAGCACGTTGACAGCACCGGCAATCGGCAGTGCGAGAAGCACGCCGAGTAAGCCCAAGAGCTCTTGTCCGAGCAGCAGGGCAATGATGACGACGACGGGGGACAGACCGACTTTGTCTCCGACAATGCGTGGCGTGATGACCCAGCCTTCGAGTCCCTGAACGACTGCGAAGACGACGACGACGCCAACCACCGGGCCCACGCCGCTCCACTCCAGCAAGACCATCAGGATGGACAGCACGAATCCCACGGCAAAGCCGAAGTATGGAATGATGTTCAGCAGGCCAGCGAGCACACCAATGGCAAGCCCGATGCCGATACCCACGCCAGCCCAGCCAAACACAATGCCCAGGCCAATGGCGTACATCACAGCCAGGATGAGGGCGACCTCCACCTGACCACGAAACCAGGCACCGATGACCGTGTCGACCTTGCTGATTCGGCTCTTGTAGAAACTGCGGTTTGAGGTCGGCAGATACGAGCCCACCGTCGCCGTCAGCCTGTCGAAGTCTCGCAGGAAGTAGAAGGTGAAAAAGGGAATCATCACCGCGTTGATCAGGCTGGACGCGACCGCACCGACCTGTGTGACCAAGCCACCCGCGGCTGAGCTGATAGCCCGTGCGACTGTTGGAAGCTGGGCTTGTAGGGTGGCGCCGTACTCGGAAATGGCTGCTGAGGCGGTCTCTGGGATCTGGTACCCCGTCTTTTCCTGGACCCACGGCAACAGGTCGGTCTGCATGGTGTTGAAGGCCTGTGGGACGCCCTCGATGAGCCCGCCAAGCTTCTGAATCAGCGAAGGAACCAGGAAGACCAAGAACAGCCCCAACACGCCGAAGCCCATGGCCAGCAGCAGGAAGATGGCGCGCGTTCGTGACCATCCACGCTCTTCGAATCGGTCAACAACGGGGTCGAGCAGGTAGGCGATGAGCAGGCTTGCGAGAACTGGAAACAGAACGGCTTGGACGCTGTGAAAGAGGGCGTAGACACCCAGGATGGCAACAGCGAAGAGGGCGTACTTTGCCAGCAAATAGGGGTAGCGTTCATAGCTATGCCAAGCCACAGAGGCGGGCTCGCCGCTCGGATGGGGCTTGCCAGAGTCTGGGGTCTGTGGATTGGGCTCTGACACGTGGAGGCTCCCTGAGGCGTTGGCACCCTACCGCAGTTGCGAAAGCACTACAGCGTCTTCAGGTACTCCATGACCGCGGCTCGCTCGCTGTCGCTCAACACGTCGCCGTAGGTGTGTCCGCCATTGCCAAAACCCGTGATGGTTGTGTCGTAGACCTCTACATCTCCGGAGCCGGCTTCGTCTGGCGTCCACTGCCACCCCATCGTGGTGAGGTCATAGTCGTTGCTGTTGAAGGTCCGCCGCCAGGCTGTCGGTCGGTCGGTGCTCGACAAGAGGGTCTCAACATCTGGAACGGAGCCGTTGTGTAGGTAGGGAGCGGTGGCCCACACGCCGTCCAGCGGAGGCGCCACATAGCCACGTTCGGGCTGGAAGATGGCGCGCCCTTTGCCTTGGGCGAGGAAGCTCTCCTGTAGCCATGGGGTGAACCCGCCCTCCAAGAAGCCCAGGGCGTAGGTGGGGTCGGTGCCAATGTCCTCCAGGGGCTCAATCCGCTCTGGGTAGGTCCAGTCGTCTCCGTAGGTTCCGTGGCATTCTTCGCAGTGCTCGGTGAACAGGGCCGCACCTTGGTCTGCGAGTGTTGAGTCAATGTCGGCCGGGAAGACTGGCGGCTCAATAGATGCGGCAAAGGCCAACAGGTCGGCCATGCTCTCCTCGATGGCCAGGTAGTGCTCGGCGTCCTCAATGGCGACCAAGCCGACCTGTGAGACGAGTCGCGCGTGGTTTCCACGGCCAGCCCCTGTGTAGTACAGCCGGGTCTTCTTCTTGAGGTGCCACCATGGCGGGACATCGCTGGCCAGAATGGTGTCGGGAATCGGGAAGGCCAGCTCGTCCTGCCAGGCCCCAGTCTGTGGGTCGCGGTTGGCGGCAGCGGCGCGCTCCATGGAGAAGGCGGTGTTGACCCCTATGAACGGTGTGACGATGTGGTCGCTGATGGCCTCTGCACCGCGCAGCAATGGGAAGAATGCGTCGTACTCTGCGCTGTCTTCCCCATAGCGATTTTCAACGGCCAGACCCGCGATTTCGAATGTGCTGAGGTCGACCTCCGTGTAGTCCGACCGATGGTTGCCGAGGCCAATGATGATCTCGCCGCGAAGTTGGGCAACATGGCAGCCAGCGCAGGTGACACCGCCCACAACGTCAATGCCGTTGGGTGCGGTGAAGAGGTTGAAGGAGGACGGCACCCCGGCGGCATCGCCTTCGCGGTCGAGGATGTTGCTGGTCGTGGGGGGAACCAGATCGAACCACACGTCTTTGGGTACGCCAGCGCCGATGTAGTCGCCGTAGCGAAGGGTGTCCCAACCAACGGCCGGGTCACCCTCAGGCGTAGTGGGACCACAAGCGACCAACAGCATGACAAGTGGGCGCATCAGGCCTCCTTCGACGGTCTAGCCCGGTGGCCGACGCCGCCGACGCAATGCCAGCAAGAGCATCACTCCCGGCAATGCGGTCCACGGTCCACCCGAGGTGCTGCACTGCCTCCGGACGTCCGTCGATTCACAGTCGATGCACTGTGTGGCTAAGCAGCGGTCCGCCAGGTCATCTGGGCACGGGTCGCAGGTGTCTGGTGTTCCGTCTTGGTCGCGGTCGGCAGTGTCGTCGCCGTCTGGGCAGATGTCATCGGCAGCACAGACGCCGTCAGTGTCACTGTCGTTGTCGGGGTCTGTAGGACAGAGGTCGCAGCCGTCGGGAATACCGTCATTGTCGGCGTCATTGGAGTCGCGCATGCCCTGGCAGGCGTCGTCACTGTCGCACACGCCGTCGTTGTCGCTGTCGTCTTGCGGGTCATCGGGGCATCGGTCCGCGTCGTCGCACACCCCATCGAGGTCTCGGTCGTTCTCCGGAGGGCAGTCTTCGCAGTCATCCGGAACGCCGTCATCGTTGATGTCGAGGGTGTCTGGGAATCCGATGCACTGGTCGTCGCTGTCGCACACGCCGTCATCGTCCGTGTCATCGAACAGGTCGTCCGGACAGACATCGCAGTCGTCAGCAACGCCGTCAGAGTCGCGGTCGATTCCGTCAGGGAATCCAGGGCACTGGTCGACAAGGTCGCACACGCCATCCTCATCGGAGTCGCCGCCTGCCATGTCTGGGCAGGGGTCGCAGGCGTCTGGAATGCCGTCACTATCGGTGTCAGCCTGGTCATCGCCGCCCGGGCAGCGGTCGTCGCAGTCGCACACACCGTCGCCGTCTGCGTCGTCTGAAGGGTCTTCAGGGCACTCGTCACAGGCGTCTGGAATGCCGTCATCGTCCGAGTCGATGGCGTCATTGCCGTCTGGACAGATATCGTCCACGTTGCACACGCCGTCCGAGTCGATGTCGTTGATGAGGTCTGACCCCGCACACGCATCCAGGTCATCGCAGAAGCGGTCGGTGGTGTCCGTGTGGCCGTTCGCATCGTCACCAATGCACAATCGGTCCAGTGATGACAGGCCCGTATCCGCGATGGTGAACCAGCCTTGCAGACGATTGTCAGTGTCGAAATGAGACCCGTCGAGGCGGAAACCGAAGGTATCGCCTGCTTGGACAGTGAACACAGCGGTGTCGGAATACGAAAAGCCGTTGGACGGGGCCGCGCAGCAATCGACCGGACCCGCAGCTTGCAGCAGAGTCTCGGTCTGGACGCCGTCATGAATGACAATCGCGTACGTGCTGACAGTGGCCTGGAACATGCCGTGAAACCCTTCGTAGGTGTAGGGCAGGGTCAGTGTGACATCGGCCAGTGCGCGCGTGGTGAAGCTCCAGTCACCGGAGGAGCCGACTTCGTTGTACGTCATGGACGGGTCGGAGCCGCTTCCATCGCTCTGCACCACGACCGTACCGGACCCTTCCGCGCGCCAGCCATCCACGGGTACGCCAGCGAGAGCGAGCGACGGTGTGAACAGCCCTAATAGTAGCAACGAGCGCAACACCGAATCCAATTCCTCCCCAGATCAGTATGCGGCTTGTTCCAAGTTGGTCAACGAACTGTGGTCCACAGACTGCGTGCCGTGGCCAGTTTGAGGTCATAGAGGGGCTTCATCCGCTGGTGGAAGGTCTCAATTGACAGACTTCGGACAGCGACGTTGGATCCTGGCAATGGCGCGTTTGTCATGCCTAATCGGTATTCTTCCTTGGAGGTGTAAGTCGGCCGTGGGGGCGTCGTTGGTCTCGCACTGAACTGGAGTTGAGATGCGAGTACCTTCGATTGTGGTGTTGTTGGCTTGTTCTTGTGGCGTTCGGGGTGAGCTGATCGACGAGCCTCATCCGTCGTCTGCGGAAGTGAGTGATGTGCCGTCACCGGAGGCGCCGCCAGCCTTCGAGCAGGCTCCGGACCCGTCGGCTGAGCTGCCCGAGTCCGAGCTAGATGCTGACCTACCGGGAGACGTAGACAGCTACTTCGCACACTCTGGCAGCCGCCGTGTCTATGTTCAGCTGGACCGTCCAATGTACCGGCCGGGGGAGTCGGTGTGGGTCAAGTCGTTTGGCGTGCTGACCCGTGGACTCACGGCGGACACCTATCCGCAAGTCACTTACGAGCTGCTCAATCCGCGGCGTCAGGTCGTGCAGACCAAGCAGGTGACGCAGTCCTCTGGCACAGCCCACAACGACTTTGTACTCGATGCCGGTGCACCGGGTGGGCGCTGGACCTTGCGCGCTCGCTTGGCGACGGGGGAGACGCATGAACGGGCGTTTGTCGTGTCGTCCTACCAGACGCCGCGACTGCACAAGTCGATGGACTTTGTCCGAGAAGCGTACGGTCCCGGAGACACCGTAGAGGCGTTGGTACAGATCAAGGGACTCACCGGCGAAGCCCTAGCGAACCACCCGGTATCGGCCATGTTGCAGGTGGATGGCGAGTCGGTGTTCAGTGAGTCGTTGACCACGGATGCGACGGGAGCGGTGTTTATCCAAGCCCGATTGGCAGACGCCTTGACCTCTAGTGATGGCCTACTGACGGTGTTTGTCGAGCAGGGCGGAATCACCGAGTCGATCAGCCGCTCGGTCCCCATTGTGGTCGCAGATGTGGGTGTGGAGTTCTTTCCCGAAGGCGGCGACTTGGTCGCTGGGCTGCCCGCGCGGGTCTACTTCCGAGGCCGCAATCAACACGGTGAGCCGGCCGATGTTCAGGGCATTGTACGAGACGACCGGGGGCAGGAAGTCGCGACCTTTGAGAGTCTGCACGATGGCCTGGGACGCTTCGCCTTCACTCCCGAGGCAGGGCGTTTGTACAGCGCCGAGATCACTTCAGCGGGAGCCGATGGCATGGCGTTTGCTCTGCCGCAAGCGGTGGCAGACGGCTGTGTCTTGCGCAGCTACGATGACGTAGACAGCGCCCTTGACGCCGTTCGAGTGGCGGTTCGCTGCACAACGCCAACAGACCTTCGCGTGCTCGGCGTTCAGCGCGAGACCGTGTTGGATGACGCGTCTATTACTGCCGGACCCACAACCGACACGGTGGTCTACCTGTCCGCCGATGACGCCTCCGCTCAGGGGGCCGTTCGGGTCACGGCATTCAATGCACAAAATCACCCTGTTGCTGAGCGGCTTGTGTACCGGAACGCGGGACGCGACCTGCAGGTCGTGCTGACGGTCGATGCGGACAGCTACGGGCCTCGCGACGAGGTCGTAGTGGGTATTCAGACCACGGATTCGTCCGGTACGCCGGTAGCGGCGGAGCTTGCACTGTCGGTGGTCGATGACGCAGTAGTCAGCCTTGCGGATGACAAGTCGGGCCACTTGTTGAGCCGCCTGTACATGGAGACAGAGCTCTCGGAAGTCCCGAAGGAGCCTGCCTTCTACTTTGATGCGGACGAAGAGCTGGCGTCTCGTGGCCTAGATCTGGTCATGGGGACCTACGGATGGCGTCGCTTCGATTGGGCTCCCGTGTGGGCTCCGTCAGTTGTCGACACCCGGACCACCACTGGGTTTGGCGGCATGGGCATTCGAGGCGGGGGAGATTTTGCGGCGTTTATGCCCGAGACCGAAGGCGTCTTTGTCGATGACCTGCTCGCGATGCCGAGGAACATGGACCAGAGCGGTGTTGAGATGGCGGAGAGTGCGGTCCCACACGCAGGACCGATGGCTGTGCCGCCTCAGGAGGCACAGGCCAGGCTCGCACGTGTCAATGGAGACATGCCACAGTTCGACATGGCGTTCGATTTGGTCGGAGAGCTAGCCGATGAGGTGATGGGTGGAGGCGAATGGAGAAGCCAGTCCATCGTGAGTCCGGTCCGGGTGTTTCCGAAGCCAAACTATGCAGCCGGATTCACGGGAACCCGTACCGACTTCCGCGACACCGTTCACTGGGAGCCTGTCGTGACCACAGACGAAGCCGGTGAAGCAACCGTTCGCTTCTACTTATCGGACGCGCTGACCCAGTTTCGGGTGACGGCTGAAGGCATTGGTGGGGGACTGGCCGGTCATGCTGAGACGACGCTCTCGAGTACCTTGCCCATGTCGTTGTCTACGACATTGCCAACCGTTGTGGCCTCTGGCGACACCCTCTGGCTGCCGATGACCGTGCAGAACACGCGAGATACGGCGCTCTCAGTGGACGTCAGCGCAGATATTGAGAGCACGCTGCTGACCGTCTCAGAGGCACAGGCCAGCGTTCAGCTTGCTGGCACGGACACACAGACCCACTGGGTACAGATGGTGGTCGGTGAGGGGACGGAGACGGCGTCCATCACCATGCGAGCTCTTGGGGGCGGACTGTCGGACGTGTTGGAGCGAGAGCTTGAGATTGTTGCGCCGGGCTTTCCGCGCTCATGGTCAGGCGCCGGCGAGAGTGCTGAGTCGGTTGTGCAGACCGTCATGGTGGATGAATGGGTCACTGGAAGTCTGACCGCAACCGTGTCGTGGCAGCCGTCTCCAACGTCGACCCTCATCACCGGCATGGACGCTTTGATTCGTAAGCCTGGAGGCTGCTTCGAGCAGACGAGCAGCACCAACTGGCCGAATGTGGCCATTCTCAAGTACCTCGAAGCGCACGATGGTGACCCGCGGCTTCGCCTGGCCAGCAGCCAAGCGCTGGACCAGGGATACGGCCTTCTCACTGGCTACCAGGTAGTCGGTGGTGGCTTTGAGACCTTTGGAAGCGGACCGGGTAAGGAAGCGCTGTCTGCGTTTGGCCTGCTCCAGTTCCAAGACATGTCGGATGTCTACGACGTCGACGAAGCGGTGTTGCAGACGGATGCCACCTACTTGCTGGGCCAGCGAAATGGGCGGGGTGGCTTTGAGAACACCGGCGAGAGCTCGCATGGCTACGGCAGTGCCCCGGCAGATGTGCTCGACGGATTTATCACCTGGGCGCTCGTGGCTTCGGGCTACGGCGACCAGCTGACCGAGGAAGTTGCTCAACAAGCTGCGACAGCCGAGACGTCGAGCGACCCGTATGTCCTGGCGTTGGCTGCGCGGACCTTGGTTCATCTGGACCATCCCGGTGCGTCGTCCGCAGTGCGTCGTCTGCTTACCTTGCAGTCGGAAGACGGTAGCTTTCCGGGGGCGCAGAGTAGTATCACTCGAAGCTATGAGGCCAACCTACTGGTAGAGAGCACCGCACTCGCTGCCCTGGCTCTGATGGAAGCTGGGGCCCCCACCGCGTCGTGGGATGCAGCCGCGGACTGGCTGGTCAATGCACGGCAGGGTGTCGGTTCGTGGGGGGCTACCCAAGCCACAGCGTTGGCCTTGGGAGCACTGACCGAACATGCGGATCGAAGTCGTCGTCCACAGGTGCCTGGCCGGTTTGAGGTGGTTGTGAATGGTCGCACGGTGGGCTCGGTGGACTACAAGGCCGGTCAGACGGAAGCGCCCGTGCTGACGGGGTGGGAAGATAGTCTTCGTCCTGGAGAAAACACGGTGGAGCTGCGCCAGCTGAGCGGCACGCCCATCCCGTTTACCGTCGACGTCGCGTGGACCTCGGTGACTCCGGACTCCTCTCCGGGAGCCGAACTGAGCCTGGCCACATCGCTGGCATCCGACCACGTGTCCATGGGAGACACGGTTCGTCTGACCGCGACCATTGGCAATGACATGGACCGGGTGGTGCCCAGTCCGATTGCGCGTATCGGCCTGCCCGCCGGCCTCGAGGCTCAGACCTGGCAGCTTCAGCAGATGCAGGACCGGGGCGAGATTGCCTTCTTCGAGACCCGACCACGCGAGGTCACCCTGTACTGGCAGGGTCTGCTCGAAGGGGATTCGCACGAGGTCTCGTTGGACCTTCTGGCCGCAGTCCCGGGCTCATTCACCGGTCCCGCCAGCAGCGCCTACCCGTACTACAATGACGATGAGCCGGCCTGGCAGCAAGGTCTGACCGTGACTATCGACCGGTAGCATCAAACAAAAAAAAGCGCGGAGTCACCAGAGTGGCTCCGCGCTTTCTCGTTGGACTCAACGACTAGAAGCTGTTGTCGTCTAGGCCCCAGTTCAGATCGACGTCTTTCACTTCGGAGCCGAAGAAATCGGCGGTACCGGTGCAGGAACGGTTCTGCGAGTCGTCGCAGTCGGCGCCGGTGCAGGTCGTGGTGCTCTCGCTGACCTGACGGCCAATGATGGAAGCGCCGCTGACCGTGAAGGTAACGGTGAGCTCTTCGCGGTCTTCGATGCGGTTTTCGCTGTCGCCACCGAAGAAGTCGATGTCGATGGTCTCGCCACTGAAGCGGAACTCGCTGCCGTCCTTGGTGCCACTGATGGCTCGGTTGCCGAAGTCCATGTAGTAGACGTCAGCGACGCGGTACAGGGCGAACGCCGAGGAGGCCAAGAAGTCGGTCTCGTCCAGCTCTTGGTTGGGGTCTTCGCCGAACTCGCCGAAGCAGTCTGCGCTAGAGGACGACTCTGCGAAACCGATGCGGTAGACGTTGTAGTCGCCTGGAGCGACAGTGGTGCAACCAGCGAGAGCACCGATGAAAGCGGCAGTAAGGGCAATCTTGTACATGTTGGTCTCCTACGACTCGACCGGCGCATATGCCTGCTTGCGCTGGTTGTCGAGTCGAAGGACAAACGGAAAAACACTCGCCAGTCCCACGGCTATCGGGTACATCGGGCGCCTTACTCCTATTCATGAGAGGTTCTGATGCGTTCATTGTTTGCCCTAGCGTCGATCACCGCCCTAGCTACTCTTTCCGCCTGTGGCGGTGAAACCTGCGCCGACGGTAGCGACCCGGTCGATGACGAATGTCCCTGCGAAGACGGAACCTACCCGTCTGACAACGCCGATGGCGAGTGTGTGACGGATCTCGATTGCGCCGTTGGCGAAATCGAATCGAACGGCGTTTGCCAGTTCCAGTGTGCGGATGGAAGCCTCGCACCTGACGAAGCCGATTGTCCCATCAACCTCGACCCCGTCGCGGTTGGCTTTGAGTTCGACGGTGTCTTTGACGGTGCAGGCCTCATCGGTCCGACCATCGACGGCGAAGAGTACCCACCCTACGTCGTCATCACCTTCACCAGCGCTGACTACTTCACCGCTGGCGGAAACGAAGAGGGCAACCTCAACTCGTGCGAAGCGTTGGCCCTGTTTGACATCGTCACCGCAGAGTCCGTGCTCGACTCAGATGGCGAGACCGTCTGGACCGACTTCGACACCTCGCTCAGCATCGTTGCTGGCTCGTGGGACGCTGATGAGTTTGCCTGCGCCTCGGCGTTGGACCCGGAAATCTGGGGCGACGACGGTGTTGACCTGCTCGACGCGTTCACCCTGTTCCGCTTCGGCATGGGCTTCGGTCCTCACACTCAGTACCTGGCAGACGCCTGGCAGGATGACGCTGGCGAGTGGGCCAGCCCAGAGATCGAAGAACTCTCTGTCGGCTTCCTGACCGAGTTTATCGGTATCAACGACTCCACCGGTGCTTTCGTCATGGAAGACTGGACCACCGCGTTGGCCTTTGAGTGGGACAGCGAGACCGGTGAGCTGGTTGTGGACGACGAGGACCTGCTCCAAGTCATCGACGTGACCGATGCCACGGACATCCCCGTGTCCTACCTTCGTTCGTTCGCGTACTGGTACCAAGACTTCCCCCTCTTGGACCTCGCGAACTTGAGCGACGGCCGTCCGGTTGACGGCGCTCGCTAGTTCGAGCGGATTGATGAAGAGGGGTCACGACCATTGGTCGTGGCCCCTTTTTGTTTGTGGCGATGGACCGATGAGTGGGCTGTACAACTCACGGAGGTACCATGCGCCCGCTACTTTTTCTGATGTTGCTTCCACAAATGGCGTTGGCAAGTGGCTTAAGCAACGATTCCTGTGCGGATACGTGGGAGCGGTACTTCGATGCCGAGAACGAAGTCCGCTACCGTACTCGCGTGGTGCCGGTGGTTGGACGAGGCCTACAGCGCGCTCCAGCGGCGACCCTGGTCGCCTCGTGTTCAGTGGGCGACGAGAACAGCTCGGACGTCCTAGAGTGGAACGGCTTTGCCCAGCTGGATGTCACCGGAACGCCCCAAGTTGTGGGCACGTGCACCGCGATTGTTGTTGTTGAGCTGTACGGCAAGGCCCAAGACCGCTGTCGTCGCTACCGCAATGCGCGAATCTGCCGCAACGTGGATGACCCCTCGCTTGTGAGCATTGAGCGCGGAGAGTCAGACAGCGTACGCTGCCCTGGAGACTGATGCGAGCGGGTCTGCCTACTTGTTGAAGGCAGAGACCGAGAGCTGAGTTGGGTCTCGCAGTGGGGGCTCGGTGTCTGCGACCTCAACAATGCGGGTCAGCGCGTCATGTCCGATTGTGGTCAGCGCTTCCCGCACCATCGTTGCGCCGAGGGGGTGTCGCTTCGGTGCGTCTCGTAGCTCAATCATCGCGGTTCCAACCCCAAAGACGCCTGTGCTTGCTGTGGCTGCAATCTGAGCACGCTGACCACTTCCTTTGCGGAAATCGCTCGCCCAGCGCAGGCTGCTCGAGGCTGAGCCGCTGGGCTGTGTGGTCCCTAGGTCTTGGCCGGTCTGCCCGTCGATGATCTGAAACAGGGACCCGAAGCGCACTGCACGGGTGGAGTTGTTCTCCATCCACCGGATTGGCACTTCTTCGGTACACGGCCCGCTCTCTCCTTCGTTGCAGTCTCGTAGGTTTGTGCCTCGTAGGACCTGCTCGACGGCCGTGGCCTCGGGCTCGTCGACCTGTGCGTCTCGAATCGTTCCGCGGACCGAGATGGTGTTGTGTGTTCCCCGAACCACACCGGGAGCGACCAGGTAGGTGAACTCGCCGGTGGCCTCGTCGAAGCGCTCGCGAATGTACTCTTCCACCCAGTCTCCAGCATCGATTCCATAGACGTTCTCTCCGGAGCGGAAGCGCTCTAGGGAGACGGCGGTAAAGGCGCAGGCCTCGGCCTGCTGCATGTCACCCGCGAGGTCTTGGGCGTACACGGCGTGAGCGATGCGCAGGTCTCGTACCGCTTGCCGGCAGGTGCCGATGGCTAGGTGGTGTCGACCCAAAGCGGCGTACAGCTCCAGAGCGCGGTCCTCCGCGTCTTGAAACGGGCCCATGCTGCTCTTCATCGCTTCTTGGAAGCGTCCGGCGGCAACGCGGTACTGTCCAGAGGACACGTCTTGCTCGCCCCAGCTGTAGTGGACCTCTGCAATGCTCAGGTCTGCATCCTTGAAGTTGGGCACGATGTGTTGGGACTCGTCGAACCTCTCAATGGCGTCTTCCCACTGCCTCTGGACCAGGGCTCGCTCACCGTCGGCGTAGGCTTCGAATGCGGCTGCCGCGCGCATCTCCGAGATTTTGCCGGGCAGGTCGACCGTCGTCGTCAGGCTCAGGTTTGCAGTTGTCTGCACCCGCTGCGTGTACTGAAGGGCTTGTTCGTACCAACTGACCGCATTGAGGAAGTCTTCGCTGGTCTCCTCGCGTTCTGCGGATGAAATCGCCTGGGACAGGGCGTCGTCTCCAACACGGCGAATGGCGAGGTTGGCGTCTTCATGGCGTGGTTTGCGGTCGAGAGCGTCCAGGTAGTGCTGTGCTGCCGACCAGTGGTCTCCGGTGGACTCGGCTGCGGTACCCTGTTGGATGGACTTCTTGAAGGCGCAGCCGGTCAGAAGAGCCGCGAGTAGAACAACGGTACAAAGTCGCATGACGAGACCTCTGCGAAGGTGGAAGCACGGGACGGTGCCAGGCCCGAGTTATGTCTCAGGGGGGCTCTTCCGGCTATTTCAGCCCGTTTCAGACCCTGCTGGAGCGCCGCTGTCGGCGCATTGGTTTGGTGGAGAACTGCGTTGACCTGTCCGTCCTGTCCGTTGTGCAACGCTGTTGGTGGACCGTTCGTAGCGGTGGAAGGCAAGACGTATTGGCGCTGTCCAACCTGCGAGCTGACCTTTCTGGACCCGTCACACCGGCTGTCTGCGGCGGATGAGTGCGCGGTGTACGACCTGCATGACAATCGGGTGGATGACCCGGGGTATCGACGGTTCCTAGCGCGACTCACCGAGCCCTTGCTCGAGAGGCTGAACACCCCCAGTGTGGTACTCGACTATGGATGCGGTCCTGGACCGGCGCTCGCCGCCATGATGTCCGAGGCGGGGCATGACTGTCGCGTGTACGACCCGTTCTATGCGCCCGATGAACAGGTACTCTCGGTGGCCTACGACGCTGTCACCTGTACCGAAGCCGCCGAGCACTTCTTTGCGCCTGGCACCGAGTTTGACCGACTCGCACGTCTGCTGAAACCCGGCGCATGGCTCGGCGTGATGACCTGTCTTCAGACCGACGACGCGGCGTTCGCGAACTGGCACTACCGGCGAGACCCAACCCATGTGTGCTTCTATCGACAGGCCACCTTGCGTTGGTTGGCCCAGCATTATGGGTGGGAGCTGACCCTTCCGCGGAAGGATGTCGCGTTGTTTCAACGGCCCAGCGGGTCTCGTTAGCGGAGCCAGTCCCTTTCGACCTTGTGACGCAGTTCGGCTCAGCATCGTCGCATGCGGTAGGTTGTGTCGGAGTCGCGCACCCTGTGTCGCATCTCGTTGGAGTTTCTGATGCGTTGTGTTCTTGCACTGTTGGCCCTCTCGCTCTCGTCGACAGCACTCGCCGTGCCGACTCGGGTGACGCACTCGTCGCGCATCTTGGATGCCGGAGGCACGCCCGTACAGGGAGCGCAGACGATAGTTTTTCGCTTGTACGACGCGCCAAGTGGCGGACAGAGCAACTGGACGGAGACGCACACCGTCACGGTGAACGACGGGTACTTTGCCGTGGTTCTCGGTTCCGTAACGCCGCTCGATAGCGCCGAGCTGGACGGCACGCCGCGCTATCTAGGCATTGCGGTGGGAGCTGGGGCTCCTGAGTTTGGGACGCGTCCTGAGCTGACGAGCGCGCCCTACGCTATCCGCGCCGAGACCGCGACGACTGCGGACTCCGCGACGACTGCCGGCTCTGCCACGACTGCCGGCTCTGCCACGACTGCCGGGTTTGCGACGACAGCGGGCTCCGCAGACTCTGCGACAACGGCGGGCTCTGCGACCACAGCGACAACCGCGACGAACCTGAGTGGTGGTGTGGTCAACGCAACCGAGATTCGCGTCAACAACAGCGTGGTCATCGACAGCTCCGGCAACCTCACGCAGGCACTGTTCGACGCCGAAGACGCCGTGGCCGCCATGAACGACGCGCTGACGACCTACCTCCCCAACACCCAGCATGTCCGGCTGTACGGTACGGAGATCACCGGGAACAACAACAGTCCAATCGCCACGGCACCACACATCAACCTAACCGTGACGCGTGGAAACACCGTAGCGTCCGCGTTGTTCGAGATGGTTGGCGCGCCTCACTCCAACGGCGCGTACACCTATTCAGGTGGTCCAAAGGCGGTCATCTACACGGTCGGCAATGAGACCTTCACCTTTCGAACGGTGAACGGCGAAGTGTATGTGTCCGGAACATCAACGGAGAACGACTGGAATATTCGCTCGACCTACCCAATGGACACCGCAGCTGTGAGCTCGGTACCGTCGGGGTCGTTGGTGGTTCAAGCCCTCAACTAGCGGTGCCCGCGGTTCCCGCTACGTTGGCAGCATGCCCGGCCGGAACGGTAGCTCTCGCACGCGCTCACCACTCAGCGCAAACCACGCATTGGCAATGGCTGGAGCAACGGGAGGAACACCGGGCTCACCGACACCACCGGGCGCTTCTCCTTCGGTGATGAGCTCGGTGTGGATGTGTCGTGGGCACTCGTGCATGCGCAACAGGCGGTAGTCGCGGAAGTTGGTCTGCTCGACCGCCCCGTCCTTCAAGGTCACATTGCCGTACAGCGCAATCGTGGCACCAAAGACAAAGCCGCCTTCGAGCTGGGCGATGACTCGGTCTCGGTTGATGACCCGACCGGGGTCTGCCACAACCCATGCTTCTTCCAGCTTTGGGCCCCCGCGGGGGTCTCGGCTCACCCGTACGACAACTGCGACATACGTGTTGAAGCTGGCATGTGCAGCGAAGCCCATCGCTGAGGCATCGTCGGTATCGACGTCGTAGCCGGACATCTCGCGAACGCGGTCAATGACACGGTGCCAGCGTCCGACGTCGACCGGGTGCTCGTCCAAGTCTCGCCCGTAGTTGGGAATGGGGGCGCCAGTCTCGTCAGACGTCAACGCGCGTGGCGGCCCGATGATCTTCTTGAGCATGTCCGGAGTCGGTATGCGTGCTTCGGCGGCAAGCTCGTCTACGAAGCACTGGGCTGCGAAGGCGTGGTTGATGTTGTACACCGAGCGCAGCCAGCCAATGCGTACGTGCTCTTTGGTGCTGTGCGTCTCCATGGAGACATTCGGAATGTCGAGCGGAAGGTCCAGAACACCCATGCCAAGCTCAAGATTGAGCAATCCATGGAACACGGGCAGGTAGGTGGTGAGAATGCTCGGAGAAGCGATTCGCTGGCGCCAGGCGGTCACGTTGCCGGCGTCATCCAGCGCGCCATCCAGCCGTTGAACTGCGCATGCATGGTAGAAGCTGTGCTGAATATCGTCTTCGCGGGTCCACTGTACGCGCACGGGCACGCGCAGCTTGTTGGACAAGAAGGCGGCTTCAACGGCGAAGTCTGGCTTGCCCTTTCGACCGAAGGCGGCACCTAAGAAGGTCACGTTGACGGTGATGTTGTCCTTGGGCAATCCAACCACCTTCTTCACCCAGTTTCGCGTGCGCTGTGGTGCCTGGACCGGGGCCCAGACCTCGCAGCTGTCGTCCTTTCGCCAGGCAATCGCGGCGGGTGGCTCCATAGGTGCGTGAACCAGGTGCGGCACTCGGTACGTCGCTGAGACGGTTCGGGTTGCGGACTCCAAGACGTCGTCGGCCTTTCCGGTGGCCCGGCGCTTGTTCCCGGGTGTGTTCACGGCCTCGGTCATCGCGTCGTATTCACTGGCCGAGTCAATGCCGGCGTGTGGGCCGTCTTCCCAAGAGATGCGCAGGGCGTTGCGGCCTTGAATGGCAGCCCAGGTGTGCTCAGCGACCACGGCAATGCCGCCCAGGGGATGGAACCGTCCGGGGGCTGACCACCGGGGCATCTCGATGACGTCGATGACTCCTGGAATGGCCCGAGCGGCGGTGTCGTCGTACTGAGAGACCTGACCGCCGAGCTGAGGTGGCCGGGCGATGACGGCGGTGACCATGCCGGGCAGTGTGACGTCTGCGCCGTACTGGGCAGCCCCCGTGACGAAGGCCAGGGCGTCTACCAAAGGCAGGTTCGTGCCCATGTGAACGAGCTCGGACTCTGGACGCAGAACGACATCGTCGGGGTCGGGAACGGTGAGTGCTGCGGCGGCAACGGCAAGGTCGCCAAAGGGAATGGGGACGTCTCCGCCAACAACATGATGGTCCTGTGTCGTCAGCCCAGAGGGGTCCACACCAAGCTGCGTTGCGGCGGCTTGTACCAGCAAGGTTCGTGCGACGGCCCCCATGCGTCGAAGCATGTCGTACTGGGTGCGAATACTGGTCGACCCGTCTGTGTTTTGGTCGCCGTACACCGTGTCGCCGGTGGCCTGGACCACGTGGATTCGGCCGAGGTCGGCGCCCAACTCGTCAGCAATAAGAGCAGGAATGGAGCTGCGTACACCCTGACCCATCTCGGAGCGGTTGCAGGTCAGGAACAGGGAGCCGTCTGACTCTAAGCGCACAAAGACGTTGGGAGAGAACGACCCTGCGGCGGCTGATGCTTGTCTGCTGACACCCAAGGTTAGCGCGGTCGCCACGCCGGCGGTTCCAAGCAGAAAGCCGCGTCTGGACGTGTACAGCGCGTTCATGAGGACTGCCCCGAGACGTCCAGGATGGCGTCACGAATGCGGGTATAAGTGCCGCATCGACAGAGGTTTCCGGCCATTCCCTTGTCGATATCTGCGACCGACGGCGTTGGGTTCTTCGCCAGCAATGCTGCTGCCGTCATCAGCTGACCCGCCTGACAGAAGCCGCACTGTGGAACACCATGGCGAATCCAGGCCTGCTGCAAGGGATGAAGGGTGTCGCCGCCGAGTCCCTCAATCGTGGTGACCGACTTTCCTTCTGCCGCGGAAGCGGGCGTGACACAGCTACGAACCGGATTTCCGTCAATGTGTACCGTGCAGGCGCCACACAGCGCTTGGCCGCAGCCGTACTTGGTGCCAGTCAGGCCCAACAAGTCTCGAATGGCCCACAACAGCGGCATTGTGGGGTCTGCGTTGAGTTGGACGCGTTCGCCGTTGAGGGTCAGGGCAATCACAGGGCCTCCAGTGGGCAGTGCGCGCCGGAGTTAATCCACGCACGAATGAGGGCGGCGAACTCCGCCTGAGTTCCTGGCGCGGGTTCGCGAACATCACCTGGCTCCCATGCCCAGCCGACCAGTGCGTCTTCCGCCATGTGGGTGTACAGGTCCTCTAGACCGCGTTCGCCGTTTCGTTCTGGGTCTTTGATTTGGTTGCAGATCTGGCCCACTGACCGCCCCATCCACGCCATCTCAATGGGAGCGAGCTGCCAGTGAGGCGCGCCAGGAATGCGTGTGTGGTCCTGGTTGCTGTCCTGGTGACAGGTGCTGCATTGCATGCCGGTGACACCGTGGTTGTCTGGCCCTCGCCACACAGGAGGCTCGTGGACGCCTTGCTGCATGCCTTGCCGTGGGCGGTTGTCGCTTGGGTGACAGTTGGCACAGCGTGGATGCTGGAGGACCTTGCCCATCTCGGTGAACAGGGCTTGGCTGCGCTCCACTCGGTCGTCCATGCCCTCAAAGTCGGTAGGTGAGGCGAGTGTGAGCGAGCTCTGGCGTGGCGGCACCGCCTCTGGCAGTGGTAGCGGCTTGCTGCACGCAACAATCAGCAATGGAACAAGGACACGCATCAACACCCCGCGACGCGTCGTAGCGTATCGGGTAGGGCAGGGTGCATGTCGCCATCAATCGCCATCATTCTTGCTGCCGGCGGGTCGTCCCGTATGGGGCGGTGCAAAGCACTGCTTCCCGTGGACGGGAAACCGCTCGTGATGTGCCATATATCGGCGTTGTCGGCGTGTTCGACGGTAGTCGTCGTCGGACATCAGGCGCCGGCGGTCCGGCGAGCGGTCTTGGGTGCGGCCACTGTGTTCAACCCGGACTGGGCGAGCACACAACCGTCGGATTCGGTGCGCGTGGCTCTCGCAGCGCTGCCCGACGCGACCGGTATCTTGGTCACACCAGTGGACGTGCCACCGGCGGATTCAACGGTCACGACTGCCCTCATGGGCCTACCGGTCAGTGCGGTGCCTGTAGGTGAAGACGGGTTCGAGGGGCACCCGGTCTGGGTCACTGGCTCGGAGCTTGCGCGGCTGCGCCGTGGGCCTGTGGACGGTGGACTGCGCGCTCTTTTATCACACGCGAAGCGCGTGGTTGTACCCGGGGTTCTCGGCGCAGACTTCGACGACCAAGCGGCCTTTGATGCCTACGTTCTCACCAGAACCCGGGGCTAAACACCGTCTACCGCACCTTGTTTTGGTGGTAGGTGAGGGCCTGCGTGACGCAGTGAATGACGGCGTCTTCATGCAGTGGCTTGCCGACGTCGAAGAGAACCGCACGATTGCCCGAGTAGTGGAGGTCATCGCCAAAGGTCAGGCGGAAACCGTCCAAGAGGTTGGTCTGGCAGTGAACGTACAGACCCAGCATTGTGTCGTCGTGAACGGCCAGGCGCACGGTTGTACCAACGCCTCTGCGCGCTGGAAGCCAGCTTGGCTGGCCCCACTTGAGGGTCTCGACGACGCCACCATCAAGGTTGAGTTGTTCGGCTACCTCTAGGATGATGCCGCGAATGCGCAGGGCAATGGATTGATGCTGCGCCGGGAATTGCCGGAGTGCCGCATCTACCAGTTCTTCTGAGTCGCTCATGCCTGCATCTCCCAGTGAGTTCACAGGCATAACCACACCGCCGATTGCAGCGGCGCAGCCCGGGTCAACCTGGAGCGGCACCGTTGTAGGACAGAACTGGCGGCACAAGTCCACCGCATCTGGAAGAAATCCCCCTGGGCTTAGTGTCCTGACCGCATGACGAGTCGTGCCGGTCTCCTGCGTCGCGGTCCGTTCCTACACCCTTGATCTCGACGTGAACAGGCTGTCGCAGTTGCCGCCCATCCCCAACATGTCCCCCACGGTGACTCGATGTGTCCGCGGACAGTCGACCGGACGTCCGCGGACACCTTCCGATTGGCTTGGGTTTGGTAGAACCTAGACAATCGGCTCAGAGATTCTGGCACGCCGGTTGCAGTCTGTTTCAAGTACTGGCTCTGGCCAGCCACTAAGGAGAGACATTATGAAAGCGATCATGTTGATGACCATCCTGGGTTTGACCTTCACCAACACAGCCCTTGCAATCGACCATTCAGGTGTTGACTTCAACCTCCCAATTTGTGACAGCCCTAGTTCGCTGTGGAGCCGAACCGCCGCCAGCACCAACGGCGCGCCAATGCCCGGCGAGGTGTTCCAGGAAGCCTGGATTGAGGTCGACCTGAACAACGACGGCCACCTTGACCGGGTTCAAGGCATCTCGGGTCGCGATACCTCGGGCCAGCGGGATTCCGGTGCAGTGGCCATCCAGTACGGTACCGCTTGGGGTTTCTACGAAGGCTATGCCAACCTGACTATCCACCAGGATTCGACCTACATGAACGGAGTGGCCGAAGCCGGTGACCGCTTCGGCGCTGCGCTCGCGGCCGGAGACTTCGATGGCGACGACGACATTGAGCTGGCCATTGGTGCCCCGGGGGAGGCCATCGGCAGCACGTCCGGTGCTGGACTTGTGTCGGTGGTGCGGGGCCATGCCACCGGACCCATAGTTTTTTACAACCAGTTGTGGCACCAAGACTCGGACGGCATCAAACACAGCCCCGGAGTCAACGACGGCTTCGGTAGCGCACTTGCGGTCGGCGACTTCGACAGAGACGGCTTCGACGACCTGGCCATTGGCGTTCCTGGTGAGATGTATGGCTATGGTGCAGTCCAAGTCTTGTACGGTTCCACCTGGGGTCTCACCAGCCGCGACCAGTGGCTGTATCAGGGCACGAGCGGGGTCTCGGGCTCGCCTGAATTAGGCGATCGATTCGGTGCCGCCGTCTCGGCTGGCGACTTCAACGACGACGGCTACGCAGATCTGGCCGTTGGCGCACCCGGCGAGGCGCTTGGGTCCAAGAACGAAGCTGGTATGGTCACCGTGTTCTGGGGCAGGTCCTCGGGCCTAACCGGCAGTGGCAGCCAGAAGTTCCACCAGGATGTGTCTGGGGTGCAGGGAGTTGCCGAGGCAGGGGACCGATTCGGGGCGGCCCTGATGGTCGGCGACTTTACGGGGGACGACATCGTCGACCTGGCCATCGCCTCGTCGAACGAGGTCGTGGGGGGCACCAGCCGGCGTGGCTACGTCAACGTACTGACGGGCACAAGGAATGGCCTTTCAGCATCGGGCGACCCGGGGTGGAGCTACGCCAAGTCGGCAGCACCCGAAGAGATGATGACGGCCCTGTTGGGCGCGTCTTGTAGCCCCAACCCCACCTCGATCACGATTCCGGGTGGCTCAGAAGGCATCAGCTTTAGTGAGATGCAGGCGAACTACCACGACGAGGGGTGGGAGCTCTACCGTGACAGGACGGACCTCGAAGATGGCGAGTGTACAATCGTGCGCGACCCAGATGACCCCACCTCGCGGCTCGGGACGGTGTTCTGCAAGGACCATGACCACGCGACTTCGCAGCTCATCTACGGAGGCTGCGACGCCAGGTCCTCCGAGGAGATGAGTTGTGGTGTGGGCTTCGGCGTGTACGAGGTGGCCTTCACTGCTCCGGACGGTACGGAGCAGACCTGGACCTTTCAGGGACCGTCCGCAGACGTGTGCCACGAGGTGACCCCCGAGCGATACTGCCTGGGTGGCCAAGCCTCCATCATCTCGGCAGAGGCAACGGTCATCGATGCAGATGGCTATGGCGTGACCGTCGGCGCCGCGGCCGGAATTGGGATCGGCTACAACATCCCCACCATCGAGGATGATGTGCTGACCGCGCAGTTCAGCTTCGGTATGGGAACCTTCGGCGTGTCCATCCCTCTGTAAGGCGCCTTTCCAGCGCATCAGCCGGCTCGGTGTGCCAATTGCTCGATTCGGAGCATGGCCACCAGCCGGTTTTGGTGCGGGTGCGGCAACCCTCTTGATGCCCTTACAAGGGTGAGCGCTGGGACTGATGGAGGAAACGGGCGGTAGGGTGCGCTAGCCATCGATCTCCGGCGAGAGACACACTGGCTTCTCTGTCATCCTCGCCGTCTAGACACCCCGACATCAAAAATGGGGGTGGAGATTTCGATGGTGCGTGATGTGCGTGCCACGAATTGTGAATGGGACGCTCCGCCTAGCCACTGGTCTCGAGGCTAGACCACCGGCTGACCCACGCCCGTGTCCCACTTGGCGCTGAAGCCGGGGTTAATCATGCGGCCGTCTGGCTTGGTCAGCGTGTCGATTGCGGCAATATCAGCGGATGAAAGCGTCACATGTTGCGCTGCGAAGTTGCCTTCCAAGTGGCTCTTGCTCGTGGACTTTGGAATCGCCACAACGTCGTCTTGAGCCAACAGCCATGCCAGAAGAACGGCTGCGGGGTTGGTCTTGTGCGTGGCTGCAATGTCGTTGACCACGTCGTTGCTCAGCAAGCGTCCCCGTCCGAGTGGGCTGTACGCGGTGAGGAACATGTTGTGCTCGCGGAGCTTGTCCAGCACTGGCTTTTGCGACAGCTGCGCATGGTACTCGACCTGATTGGTAGCGAGCGGGATGCCCATCTCAAAGGACTTGTTCAGCCACGCAACGGTGTAGTTGCTGACGCCGATGAGCCGCGCCTTGCCGGCCTTCTGTACAGCGTGGAGTGCGGTGAGCTGTTCTTCTAGCGGGACCTCTTCGACAGGCCAGTGGATGAGCAGCAGGTCGACGTAGTCGGTTCCCAACTTCTTGAGAGACACGTTGACGCTCTCTTCGAGGCTTCCCACTTGGTCCCGCCACACCTTCGTGGTGAGGAAGATGTCTTGGCGAGCGACGGACGACGACGTGATTGCCTTGCCGACCTCGACTTCGTTGCCGTAGGCCTGGGCGGTGTCGATGTGCCGGTAGCCAATGTCCAACGCCAACGGAACGCTCTTGAGGCAGTCTTCATCGGTGAGCTGCCAGGTGCCAAGGCCCAAGCGGGGAACGGTGATGCCGTTGTGGACGAGATTCATGCGGAACTCCTAGGGTCCGGCAGAACTAAAGGCATCCGGCTCAATCGCAAGGGGTGAAAATCGATTTGTGACCGTTCGGACATCAAGGTCTCCCCGGCCCGCCGCGCCGTGAGGGCCGAGCCGGGGCCGATGCACCAAGTCCCAGTACGAAATCGGCGCCACGCGTAAGGCAGTGCGGAGGTTGTTCTTGCTGTTGACCGGCATCCCATCCGTCATATACAATGCTGATATCGGGGGTATTATGCGTACAATTATGGTGGCTCTAGTCTGTTCGACATCGGTGGCCGCTGCCGCCCCAATGACCATGTCTTGGCAGGGCCGCGCCCTCGATAGTGCCGGTGTTCCCGTTGAGGGGGGCTCTCACTCCGTGGTCGTCGAGATGTGGACCTCCTCTTCCACAGTGGACGAGACCAACGACCGTCTTCACGTTGAGAGCTTCTCTGGGGTCGCTCCTGAGGCAGGCTTCTTTTCGCTGACCCTCGGTACCGGAACGCTTCTTGATAGCACCATTTTCTCGAATGAGGAGGTGTGGATGGAGGTGACTGTCGACGGCTCAACAATGGGTGTTCGTACGCTGCTCACCAGCGTGCCCATGTCGGGTCGCTCTGTCGAGACCGCGCGATTCTCAGCGAGCACTGCTGCGTGTGATGGCTCTGTTGCAGCGGATGTCGGGCTCGTTCGGTTTACCGGTTCGGATTTTGAGGGATGCACGCCTGACGGCTGGCTGCCATTTACCCCAGTGAAGCTCGGCTTGGCCGTCACCACACCCGGCTTGTCCTGCCACCACATCAAGTCGGTGGACTTGGGGGCTGAAAACGGGTTGTACTGGCTGGACCCAGACAACTCCGGGGCCTTTCAAGCCTATTGCGACATGGACGCCGGAGGCTGGACCTTGGTCGCCCGCATGACTATCGCTGGGGACCAATCGCACTGGAACACGAGCGCTGTCGGTGTGAGCGGTACCACTGCCGTGACCAATAATAGCGTCACCACGCAAAAATTCGCTGATTCCCGAATCAACGCCCTTCGTATTGGCAGCACCTACACCGGGACAACCGCGTACCGAATGAGCTGTTGGGACGGAACTGCGAATGCAGCCACCATGTACTGCAGTTCTGCCTGCTCGTTCAATGCGACGACCTCGGTGAATTCAGGGGAGTGTTCCAAGTGCACAGGCTCCCCGGATGGCTCGCTCATTCAGCTCGCACCCAACACCGGAACGCGAGGCTTGGGCCATCACCACGACTCCACCTACTCGTGGTCAATGGCCTACCAACGGCATCCGGAGCAGGGGAGCAACCCAGGCTGCCGGAACGACGCAAAAGCAAGTGGCAATGGCCACCTGTGGATTCGCTAGTCAGTGGCACGTCGGCTCTACTCGACTCGGCCGGACCATTCTTGGTTGTGACAGGTCCAGCAGCTTGGGCCGTCTGAGCCGTTCAGGCTGCGCGCAATGTGCGGCCCTTCCACGTAGTCGTTGTCACCATGGCAGCCCGCGGCGTCACAGGACAGGTTCTCTCGTTCTGGGCGAAACGATGGGCATGCCTCGCGTTCGAAGCTCACTGGGTTGAAGCATAGGAACGGTGTTTCATGTCCACGCGCGTGCATGAATCCGTCTTCCGAGCGGTCATGCACAGGCGTGCTGGGTGGGTCGAAAGCGGGTTGGCAGGCAGCGAGAAGCAACACGGCACAGACAGAGCGAATCATTGGACCTCCGTGTGTACAACGACGTGGGGCGACTTCTTGGGGCGCTTTTCTTTTTTTGATGTTTCTGGAAAGAAAAGCGCCCCAGTTTTGCCCCCTGTTCCGTTTCCTCTACAGCTCATCCCGAGCGACTGGAGAAAGCCCATGACCCCGTCCAAATTGTCCATGTTCATGATCTCGATTGGCATTTCACTGCTGGTGGCCTGCCAGGTCGACAGCAGCCTCACCTCAGCAGACGGGGCAACCCGTGGAGCTGGCGCAGCGAGCGAGGCGGCCGCTGACCAACCCGCCGACGGCGACACAGACGGAGAAGACGGGTGGGATGACGAAGACGAAGACGAGAGTCAAGACGGCTGCGAAGACGAAGACGAGTTCGACGATGACGAGGACGAACTCGACGACGAGGACGAGCTCGACGATGAGGACGAGCTCGACGATGAGGACGAGCGCGACGACGACGATAGCGCGGACGACGACGACGACAGCGCGGACGACGACAGCGCCGACGACGACGACGATGATTGCTAGGACCTGAGCCGGGTCGTGCTATTGACCCGGACTTTCGCGGTACTTTCCGAGGCTTGTTTTGATGCGTTTCCCCTCACTCTTGCTTGTCGCTGCTGCTGTGACCCCCGCCTGTGGGGAGTCACTCGTTAGCGGCGCTAGCCTCGAGGGATTGATTGGCACCACTGCACCAACAGTGGATGCTGCCTGGGAGTACCGGTGGGGAACCGAAGACGGCTTGGTCGCTGACTGCGCTCTGGTCAACGCTGGCGTCACGGACTCGGTCACCGTGGTCGTTGGGCAGATCAAGCTGCCACTCCCTGTGGTCACCGTCGCCGACGCCCCTGTCTGGCAACAACTCGACGGTGCCGAGTACGTGGTCCTGCTTCCTGTCCTTGTGGAATCGGCGGTGTACGAACCGGTCGAAGAAGACGAAGACGAGGGGTCTTTGGACCCAGAAGAGGGTGTCTGGGGCATCACAGCTCCCACAGCGATGGTGCTTGCGCGAGGCGACCAGAGCGTGGTCTCGCAGCATCTCGTCTTCGACGGAGCACCCCCTCTCGACTTTGACGGAGATGTGGCGTGGGTCCAAGTCATCAGCGAGGTTGTTGAACTTCGTGGCACCCTCGCGGGGGCCCTCGCGCCACTGGACCAGGACGACCTTGCGGACCTTCTGCGTGACGGCATCACGGTCACGTCCGTCCAGTTTGCTCTGTCCGACGCCTCTGAGGCGTGGAGCGGAGAAACCCTCGGCGGTGTGCGTCCAGCGGACGACTGCCCCGAAGACGAGGACAACGACGAGTGACTCTGTCAGAGACCGAGTTCCGCGTGTTGTACAGCCGGCTAGCTCCCGCAGTTCGTGCGCGTTGTCGTGCCATCTGTGGCAACAACGCCGACGCTGACGAAGCACTGCAAGAAGCATTCTTGAGCGCGTGGCGTGCTCGGCATCGGTTTGACGGCGACAAGCCGCTCGCGTGGCTCCAGACCATCGCGCGCAACGCATCCCTCGACATTCTGCGCCGTCGTCGTCCCTGGACAGATGACCCGGCCACCTGGCTCAAGCTTGAGTCCCCCCAAGGGGCACCCACTGCGGCTGCAGTGGACGTCGCCCGAGTGCTTGACCGCATGAAACCCCAAGACGCCGCGATGCTGCGTCTGCGCCATGCCGAAGGCTGGCGTATTCACGAGATTGCCGAGCATCTGGGCACATCCCAGCGCTCCTTGCGTCGTCGCCTGGCGCGACTTGAAGCTCGAGCCCAAGCACTTCTTGGCGTCACTTTGGAGGCCGCACATGCCGACTGAACCCGTCTCACGCCTGCTGCTTGAACAGTGGGTCCTCGGTATGCTTCCCCCAGACCAGGCTCAAGAACTTGAGGTCTTGGCGGATATCGACGCGGACCTACGGCAGCGAGCCGAGCGCATTCGCAGCGACATTGCTGGCGCTCAACTCGACTTACCTAAGCTGGCGCTCCCAGAGGCCGCTCCGAGCTGGTGGTCACGCATGTGGCTGCCGGTGGGCATGAGCCTGGCGGTTGCCGTAGCCGTACTCATCGCACTTCCGTCCCTGTTTGCACCCGACACTACGGTGGTCTTTCGCGGCGCACTTGATCTCGAGATTGTGCGCGTGCGTCAGGGAGATGCTGTCCCGCAGACAGCGCTCATCCAAGCCCGTGAAGGCGACCGACTGCAGTACGCGGCTACCTCCCCTGTCGACGGCTTTCTGTATGTCTTCGATGTTCAAGACAACGGGGAAGTGAGCCAGTGGCAAATGGCTCAAGTGCGCGCAATGGAGCGCGTGGAGGGGGCAGCCATCCTCGACGATTACCCAGGCGGTGAGCGCGTTTTCTTTGTGCTGTCCCAGGAGCCCTTGGATGCGGGTGTCTTCGAAGACGCCGTCCATGATGTCTGGCAGGCACCCTTAGTTGATTTGGACACGGTGCCCGGATTGCCTGCGTCGACCCAACGTTCGGTACTGCTGGTCAAGGAGCAACCATGATGCGCTGGCTGGTCGCATCTCTCGCCCTGTTCGTGGCGGTCTCTGCTCATGCGGACACTGTTCGCATGGGGTTGTTTGTTGGGGCCAACATGGGCATGGGTAGCGACTCTCCGCTGTCTTTTGCTGAAGACGAAGCGCGCGATGTAGCGCGGATTTTCACTGATATGGGTGACCTGTCACGGGAGCGAACGCGTGTGCTCCAGGGAGGAAATGCGGCAGACCTGCGAGACGCCATGGTGGCGACGGAAGCTCAGGTTCGCGAGGCTACCGCTCGCGGCGACGAAGTCTTGTTGCTGTTCTACTATTCGGGCCATGCCAGTCGCCACGGCCTGCACATGAACGGGACCACAGTGCCGCTGGACGATGTTCGGCGGTGGCTCGAAGGCTCCGCTGCCCAGGTTCGAATTGCGTTTGTGGACGCCTGTGAGAGTGGGGGACTCGCACAGGTCCGCGGTGGCACTCCGACCGAGGCCATCGCCATCACTGTAGACGACTCGTTGAACATGAGCGGTCTTGCAGTCATCACCTCCACGGGACCGTTGTCTGTGGCCCGTGAGTCGGCACAGTTTGGTGGTGGGGTGTTCTCACGGGCTCTAATGACCGGCCTACGCGGCAGTGCGGACAGCGACGCGGACGGCGTCATCACGCTGGATGAAGCCTACCGGCATGCGTTCCGCGCGACCGTGATTGGCACGGCCAGCACCGGAACGGGTGTGCAGCGGCCCGAGTACCGCTACGAAATCGCGGGTGTTGGTGAGGTCGTGCTCACCCGCGTCCCGTCGCGTGCTGCGGGTCTGGTGCTGCCCGAGGAGTCCGAGGGCACCTACGCGGTGGTGTCGGTCAACACGGGTCAGGTGGTGGCCCGTGTCGACAAACAACCCGGTACTCAGCGGCGAATCGCCTTGCCGACCGGTCGCTATCTGGTGCGTAAAGTGCGTCGTGAAGACGTCCTTGTGGCGGAGCTCGACTTGGTGTGGGGCGGCGACCGCTGGATTGAAGACAGCTCCATGTCGGCAATGGCCCTTGGGGACCCGCTGGCTCGTGGTGGGTGGTCTCGTCGACCGCTGCGCCTGTCCATCGATGGCACAGCGGGCACACCCTTCATCAATGGAAACCCGGTCCTGGCTGGCGGCGAGGTTGGGCTCAGTGCGCGGGTTCGCCCTACCCTGGAAGTCACGGGTGGTCTCGGACTTGCGTACGGCGGACGTGGTGACTGGGAGGGCCGGTTGGGCATGAGCTTCGCGCGTGCTCGCATTGGCGTGATGGCGCTGCGGCCGACCCGGTGGGTGGATGTCTCCGCAGGTGGTGGACTGCAGCTGGGCGTCGCGCGTCAGGACATTCGCTACTTCGTGGATGACGGCGACGACTATGCGGGTCTGCGCGTGACGAATACCCAAGTAATTCCTGGTATGTGGGCGGGCACTATGGTTCATTTGCCCGTCGGTCCCACCGCCGGACTTCAGGCCGGTCTGCGAGCCCATTTGTATCGGGCAACCGTGGACAATACGGTGGGCATCTTCGTCGAAGGTCAGCTACATGTTGGCTTGACGATTGGGCTTGGCGGTCGCCGCGTGAAGTCGGTGTCTCGTCGGCGTGACACGACTGCAACAGTCGAGCCCTAGGGGTGAACGTGAGCGGCTTTGCTCCATCGGTGGTGGCAGACCTGTGGGGGACGGCCTTCATGTTTTCCACGCATGGTAGACTTGTCGTTTAACGAGACGGGAGAGAAGACATGGCCATCGCGGTGCTGACCTCGGGGGGAGATGCCCCGGGCATGAACGCTTGCATCCACAACATCGTCAAGGTGTGCGCGCGGCAGGGCGTTGACGTGGTGGGGGTCCGCCATGGCTATGATGGCCTGATTGCGGGAGATTTTCTCCCTCTGAAGCCACGGGATGTTGACCATATTGCTGGTTTAGGGGGAACCATCTTGGGTTCCGCCCGCAGTATGGACTTCATGACCCAGGAGGGACGGGCCAAAGCGGCTGAACAGCTGGTCGGTCATCAGGGACTCATTGTGATTGGCGGTAACGGTTCCATGATGGGCGCAACTGTGCTGGCCGAGGAGACGGGCACGGCCGTCATCGGTTTGCCTGCCTCCATCGACAACGACATTGGCTGTACGTCGACCGCCATTGGGGTCGACACCGCCCTCAACACCATCATCGAGGCCTGCCAGCGCATTCAAGACACTGCACGCGCCCACCGGCGTGCCTTTGTGGTTGAGGTGATGGGCCGTCGCTGCGGATACCTGGCCATGGCGAGCGCCATTGCCGCCAACGCAGATGCGTGTCTGTTTCGCGAGCAGGGAAAAGACGAACAGACCATCGTGGCAGAGGTCGGGCGCATCATCGACGGCGGCTTCCATCCAGACCGAGACAAGAAGAGCATCCTTGTCATCAAGGCGGAAGGGGTGGAAATGTCGACGGATACGCTGGTCAGGCGACTCCAAGAGCATGTCGACCGGCAGGGCTACGGGGTCGACGTGCGCGCGACGATTTTGGGACATGTGGTGCGTGGTGGGAGCCCTTCCTACCAAGACCGAATGGTGGCAGGGCGTCTGTCGGTGGCCGCTGTTCAGGCCCTACTAATCGGTGAGACCGCCCAGATGGTCGCGTGGCAGCCGTGGACTGAGGACCACGGAATAGCGACCCGGGACCCGAGCGTCTGGCGTATGCCCATGCGTCAGGTACTTGCGGAGACGGACGCACTGTTGGACGGCTCTTCGCCGGTCACTCAGAGACGGGTGCGCATGATGGAGGCTTACGCGGGGGTCTTGTCCATCTGATGTTCGCCGGGGTCAGGCCGCTGCTCTAGCTCTGGCAATGTGTCCCGGATGAAGTGGCAGACGGTGGTCATCTGGGGTTTTCCGCGACTTCGACCATACAAGTCCACGCCGCAGGACGACCCGAGAGTCAGGCAGGCAAGTCCAGCGGCGTACAGACCCATTGGCGGTTGCCCGAGCATGACCTGAACGAGGCCATACATGGTGCCCCCCACGAACACGGCGACCTGAGCCGAGTACAGGAACAGAAACAGCGTCCACAGATTGGGCGAGGGGCCGAAGCGGCCGCGGACATGGGCCCCGTTCGGTGTGGGCTCAATCATCAGACTGACGCGCGGTGAGAACGCATGGCGTGCCTCGCCTGCGACCTCAAGGGAAAACTCTCGGTTGCCCACGTGTCCGGTGCACGCGTCGCTAGATGAGAGGGCATCACGCATGCGGGCCAGGATGTCGTCGGGTGATGCAGCAATGTCAAAGTCGACGAGGGGACGCGGTCGCATGCCTTCCTCCGGTAGAGAATTGGAGTGAGGGCAGCATACCGTAAGTTTGCCGCAGGGGTTGACGAGTTCGCTTGTGCGCACAGGTCCTGTGCAGCCGGCAGCAGTCACCCTGCGCGCCAACGAAGAGGAGGGACCTGATGGTCGCCAACCTGAGCCTTTCCCGGTCGAGCTGGGAAAGTCATGAAAACTACCCGCAGCACGTTCTGTTGCTGGGTTCTCACCGTAGCTTCCGCGACCTTAGTTCGCGGCTTGTCCAACGGGCCTTGGACGGTGCCGTCCCGAGCGTCCTACTGCCCACCTTCTCATGGTGGAAGGCGGGAATGCGCTCGCACGAAGGGTACGAGGAGCACAAGCTGTATCCGTACCTGCAGCACCGATGGGGGCTGGACTGCACCCACCTCTCGGAGGGCCACGAAGCGCTCGCAGCGTGCGACGCCGACGTTCGAAACGCCACAGGAGCAGCCTTTGCTGCGGCCTTAGAAAACCACCATGCGGTGCTGAACGAACACCTAGATGACGAAGAAGAGCTGGTCCTACCAGCACTGCTGGCTCTGACCCGGTCGGAGTTTCTCGACTACTGCGACAACCCGTTGTCTTGGTTGTTGAGACAGGTTCCGTGTCACGCTGGTGACGCCAAATGTCCTGCTTGCTTACGATATTAACGACCGATCTGGTCGGTCGTTCCGTTAACGCTTTGGGTAGGGTCGCAGGCCTAGCAGCATCTCGGACGTCTCGGTGAGAGGCTGGGCTGCGAGCGCTGGGTCGGTGAAGGCGTGTAGGCTCGCTCTGAACGGGGCGTACACCTCTTCACGGCTCTGGCTTGCGTCCAACTCCACCACATTGTTCTTGCGCTTGAACAGCTCAAGGGTGGGCAGTGTCTTGGCCTTGAACGTATCGAACCGTAGCTTCAGGCTCTCGACATTGTCGTCGCTGCGTCCTGAGTACTTTGCGCGACCCAAGATGCGCTTCTCCAGCTCTTCGTAGGGGCACTCGAAATACAGCATTTTCGGCAGTTTAGCTTCTCGACCGAACACGTCGTACCACCCCTCCAAGTTGTCGAGGGAGCGTGGGAACCCGTCTACGAGGAAGTTGAGCTGGCCGGTTGTTCGCGTCGCCTTCTCCATGGCGTTCTTCAGGAGAGTGACTGTGATTTCGTGGGGTACAATCTCACCAGTGGTGATGTACTTCTCAATGGTTGCTGCGGTCGGGCCGCCGGCCTCACACTCTTTGCGAAGCAGCTCGCCCGCCGACAGATGTGTCCATCCGAGCTGAGCTTCCGCCAGGGAGCACATGGTGCCCTTGCCGCTACCCGGGCCTCCTAGGACGAAGAGGACGTTCGCTTCGGGAAGGGGCTGTCTGGGGTCGAAGTGGTGAATGACGACCGAAGGAGCAGGGGCAACGCCCTTCTTGTAGACGTGCCACTCTCGGTCCGTTGGGGGCAGAGCGTCTTCGGTGGTGATGTCGTAGGCAAGGTGCCCGTCTAAGCGACAGATGCGCCATGAGGTGTAGCTATTGGAGTACGAAAGTGCTGGGCTTCGCTCGCACTTTCCATCTGCGCGGTCCCAGGCCATCTTGCCGTTCCAGTAGCCAAGACTCGACACCGTTCCGGACTCGGACTCGGCTGCTGGGGCGGTTGACGGCACGAACAGTCCGTCGACTTCTGGAAGACCCGAACCGGAGACTTCGATGAACAGGGTGTTGGTGGGGCGTTCATTCGTGCTCATGGGGGCGTCCTAGATGGTTGGGGCCGTGAGAGACCAGAACTGCACAACGTCTTGTGGCTTCTCGCCAGCGTGCAGCAAGCGCGCGCTGTCTTGGGTGTAGCCGATGCTCGGTGGCAGGCCCCGACTACAGTGCCGCGACCACATGGACAAGGTGTATGCACCGGTGTCGCGAATCAGTAGTAAGTCGCCCGGTTCTGCTGCCGGCAGAGGTCTGTCGTGGGCCAGAAGGTCTCCGGAGAAACACAAGGGACCGGCGATCTGCGTAGGACGGCTGGGCCCTTGCTTGACCGTGCCATCTGGGTTGAGAAGCACGAACTCATGGTCCCATTGGTCGGCACGGTAGACCCGGCGCAGCAACAGGTCAGCGCCCAAGTGGATGACGAGGGTCTCTCGCCCGTTGACCTGCTTGGTGCACACCACTTCGGAGAGGGCCCAGCCTGTTGGGGCATGGACTGAGCGTCCGACTTCTGTGAGCACCTTCACGTGTGTCGGAATCGCAGCGACCGCCTCTGCCCATGCGGCGAAGGTGGGCGGGATAGGTGCATCATTGCGGTAACGAACTGGAATACCGCCGCCGATGTCAATCCATTGAAGCCCGTGCTCCACCACGACCTCGGCCACTGCGAGAGCGGCCTGCTTCAGCAGTGGAAGTCCGACTCCCTGCGAGCCCGTGTGGACGTGCAGACCGGTGATGAACGGAAAGCGCTGGAGCAGCTCGGCCGCCCGGTGCAGTGGCAGACCAAACTTGCTCTGCTTGCCCACGGTGCTGGTCATGGCAATCGAGCCTTCGCCGAGCTGAGGATTGACCCGCAGACCTACTCTGCCGTTTCCAGGGGCTCCGAGTGCTTCCAGTCGCTCAAGCTCCTGGTCGTTGTCGGCGTTTATCCAGACGCCTAGCTGGAGTGCTTCACGCAGTTCGTCGTCGGTCTTTGCTGGAGAGTCGAAGACGATGCGGTCCGCAGGACATCCGGCAGCCACGGCACACTGCACCTCTTCCCAGCTCGCGGCCTCAAGACCGGCTCCCGTGGCGACGATGGCGCGGAGCACTTCAATGAGTGGGTTGGCCTTGATGGCGACCGCGTGCAACGTATCGGGCGGAAAGGCCTGTTGCAGGGATTCGATACGGCCCGTCAATCCATCCAAGTCATGAAAGAGGGCTGCTTTCACAGGCCAAAGACCGGCCTGCCGAGCGGCTTTCAGTGCGGCGGGGACAGCCTGTACAGAGCATCGTGCATCAGGCACTGGCGAGCTCCATCTGTCCGTGGTCGACCAGGTGTTCAATCTTGGTGCGAAGCGCCCGGATGTGCTGCCGCATCCAGCTTCCACCAGCGTCGGGCTCGGTTGCTAGGTCGGTGACGAGGCGCGCACCAAGGGCGATGCGCAGCAGTACGCGCCGGTCGTCGCCAGGAGGTCCCAGCGAGACGGGCTGACCGAGATGGTGGGCGCCATGAGGGCCTGATTCACCGGTGTCTAGCAAGCGATGGAGGGTCTTCATGCGGGGAGCATCAAGCCAGCCCTGACCGTCCCGAACCCGGAAGCCGAACACGGTCGGAAAGGCGCCAAGGCCCGTTACCAGACCATGGGTTGGAGGCAGTGGGAACTCCAGATCGATGGGGTCACTCGGTCCTATGATTTCGTGTACGGCGCCGGCGAAGGTTGCGTAGACGGCGGCTCGCTGACGCGGCGGGATGGCGTGGTACGGCGTGATCTCAGCCATTGCCGCTCGCCAACGCAGCGTCAACCCGGGGTTGCATGGATGTGGAAGGCTTTCACGTGCCTGGACCCAGTTGCTGGGCAGACTTGCCGAGTCGAACCACGAGTGGAGTGCGGCAGGCAGGGGGCCTGGGTCGACGGCCCACTCTGCGGGCAGGAACAGCGCGCCAGAGAACGGTGGACCCGAGTAGAACTTGGAGCCCGTGAACAGGACGACAAAGCCGCACTTCAAGGCCAGGCGCATGTCCGCGGGCGCCAGGCGTCCTTGAGCCGCGTCAACGAACACCATCACTTGGTCGCCATAGCGCTCAATCAGGCGCTTTCCGAGCTGGAATGACGGGGCGCGTAGACCGGTCTTGGAGTGGGCCACTAGGTGCACCACAACCTGCACACCCGGCGCTACGGCGGCGGCCACCCGCTGCTCAACCTCTAGGTCGATGGAGGCCTCATCCAGTCGCGCTCCCTGGTCTTCACGCAGGTAGACGGCCTCTGCCGTGCAGTCGTCGGCTAGGCCATCTAGGGGGACGCCGACTTCAATGTCTCCTTCGAACGGGCGCTGGGCCGAGAATGTACGTCCCTCACAGGCGCGGACGGTACCGCCGCCGAGCTCGCTTGCGCCGACCACCACATGGTGTGCGCGATGGTCCCGACCGTGGACGAGTGCGTTGATCAGGTACAGCGCGTCCGTGCCGGAGGGTGTGAGAACAATCGCCGTGTGTACGGGCAGTGTGAAGGTCTCGCGAAGTCCGTCGCGCGTTTTCTGCTGCAGCTGGTCGACCACGGCGTCCGACTGGCCAGAAGCCTCCCACTGGTCCAAGGCTGCCTGGCCGCCTGCGAGAGCGCGTGGACCCGGGTTGCTGGCGGTACACGAGCCGAACGGTGAGGTGTCGCGGGGCTCAAAAGACACTCGGTAGGGTGAGAACCCTTTCTCTCCGGTGATGAGCCGGTGATCTCCGCCGTGCTGCAACCACTCACTCAATCCGTCCTTGACCACGTATTCTCCCGTTGAGGCGACGTCAGGTAACGCAGCGGCACAGGGGGGCCGCGCGGACGTCGGGTACAGCTCGACCGTCTACGAGGGGGGTGTAGCCGTCTGCCTGTGGGTTCCGACTGTCAGAGGGCTGACTCCGCTCAGGTGTCGTCAGTGACGTTCACTCCTCGGGATTGCACACCGCTGCAATGGCCACATCCGAGTCGCGGAAGGCGTTGCTGACCGTGGCAATGTACGCGGGATTGCTGCTGTGGAAGCCGCCCAGGTTCATGTCCCGCCACACAGCAAAGACGTGAATGGTCTGGCCGTCGTCTGTCGGGGCGAACAGGTCGAGCTGGTAGTCTTGGCGGAAGTAGCGCCCCCCGCGAGTGAACACGCCAGGGGTGGGCAAGTAGGCTCGGGCGATGGCGTGGGTCTGCTCTTCGTCTAGGAAGCGTAGCTGGCCAAGGATGGTCGCCTCGTACGTCGTACCCAAAGCGCTGATGGTGTAGTTGGTCTCCCAACCGAGCATCTCGTTGTTGTCTAGGGAGTCGTCTGCGGTTGTGTACTCGCGGTCGTACACGTCGTAGCCGCCCTGAACCACGTCTTGGTCGGTGCGAATGACAACGTCGACCACCTCCCGGACCGTACACGGAATGATGGAGGCGACGACCATGCCCTGCTGCTCGTCTAGGACCACGTAAGTACCGGCATCGAGGTCCTCTTCCGTGACCGCCGTTTGTTCCTCCTCAGGCAGAGTCTGCACGGCGACGCGGCCCACAACCTCTACGCTCTCGGCATCGAGAGGAAGCAACAGACCTTCCACGAACTCCTCTTCCGGGTCGATAGCCAGGGCGTCTATGACCACCTCCATCGCCGCGATGATTTCTGCTGTGTCTTCGGAGTCTTGGTTTCGGTACAGCCACGACGCCGCACCATCGGCATCTTCTGGAATGGGGTCGAGCTTGCGGCATCCGGAGGGGATGAGCAGGGCGACAGTAAGAGTAGAAGCGAGGAGAGACGCGCGCATGGGACACCTTTACGAGATGCGAAAGGTAGCACGTCATTGGGCGGTTGCCTGCGCTGGAGCGGCACCGCTGGTTGCGCGCTGCGGAGGCGACCTTGCGACGCACGCGCTTTGAGCCCTACGAAGTCGATAAACAGGCCGTTGTCTTCCGCAGCGTCTTCCACCAACACCTAGTCAAGGGCTAGTGGTTGCCTAGGGGGAGCTTTCCGGGTCGAAGAACGACTCAATCTCATCGCGTCGGTTCTTCGCGTCTTGGTAGCCAAGGTCAACGAGCGGCTCGACGAAGGTTTTGTCGAACATCAAGAAGGACAGCAGGTCGGACTCGTTCGACTCACCGAACTTCATGGCCTGGGTGAGAATGGCCGTTGCTGGGCGTCGCACTCGAATCTTGCGGATGAACTGTGCGGCCATCTCGCCAATGTCTTCGGTGGGCCGGAACACCAGCCGGTCCACACGTCGGTATGGCAGGCCGCGCTTCTGGGTCATGACCGCGTCTACTCGGGCTTGCTCTTCATCCGTCAACACCTCATCGAGCACGTCGATCAGGGCGTTGAAGCGGTCGAGTACCTGAAGGTCGTGCACCATCGGGTCGAGAAGCAGCGCGTTTAGAATCTTTCCGGCCAAGAACGAGGGGCTCGGGAACTCAATGGGAGCGACGGTCGGAACTTCGATGTCTTTCTCACTGAGCAGCGAGATGACGCACACTCGCTTGGCTCCAAGTCGCAGCGCGGGTGCAATGGGCGTGTTGAACCGTAGGCCACCATCTACGAACCATGAACCACCGATCTTGCGTGGCGGAAACAAGAAGGGCAGGGAGGTCGACGCCAGGATGTGATCGGCGTTGATGCGGGTTGTACGGCCCACGCGGCTGGGAGAGCGGGTGGGGCGGAAGGTCACGTCTGGGGCGGTCTCGGCAAAGATGAAGGTCTGCCCGGTGGCGACCTCCAAGCAGGCAACTGCCAGCGCCTGTACGGCTCCCGAGTCGACGTTTCGGTGAAGTCGTGCCCACGGCATGGTGCCGGTCATCAGCTCTGCCAGAGCGCTCATGTCGAGAAGTGACCACGCGCCAGTGCGTCTGCGTGGAATGAGGTCACGAAAGCGGCTGAGGCGCAGGTGCTCGTCAATGCGCAGCTGCGACCACTTCTCGGCAAGTCCGTGAACACCCATGTCTGGCTGGTCTGCGTGTGCGGCGAGCCAGGTCGCGTTGAGAGCACCCACGCTGGTTCCGGTGAACACCTGGAACGCCGACTGGCATTGACCCGGTCCAAGAATCTCTACGATAGCCTTGAGAACACCCACCTCGTAGGCGCCTCGGGCACCGCCTCCGGACAACACCAATCCCGTCTGTCGTGGGGTCTGTGGCACGCGAACTCCTGTGATGAGGCACTGTCGCACACAGCGCTTGTGGGGGCTTCGGGGGGCGAGGGCCTACAGCGGGATGAGCGTCACACTCATGTTGTCGATTCGGTAGCGTTCACCGGCGTTGTTGCGGCTGAGGTTGAGGAACACCCCGTGGTCGACGTGGACGTTGGCCGGGCAGGGTGCTGAGACCCGCCGTTCATCGACCGTTGCGGACATAGACCCGTGGTTGTCTGCCGTTCCAGGAGGCATGATCCAGGTTGCATGGACGATTGCTGGATTGTGTGAGGTGTTTTCGGCGCCGCCGCTTCCGGACTGCTGCACCGAGGTTCCCGGATAGCCGCCACCACCGCCGGTCCAGGCGTCCATCTGCAGTTGGTCGAGCACGCGAAAGCCGCAGAACTCCGGGCCGTTGTCGTCCCAGTCGGTGAGGAAGAACGTGGGGTCTGCGTCTGGCGTGAGTCGCTCGTAGGTGAAGTCCATCTCGACCTTCACACCGTTCGGAAACTCGCCATCTGCCGCCAGCTCCCAGCGCATCAGCACGTCATTCGCGCCGCCGGCGTTGAAGGTGAGTCCGTCAACATCGATGCTCGCGGAGCTGTGCAGCTGGATGTTTTGTGTCGACCAGGTGGTGCCGTTCACGTAGATCTGCTTGAGCACCGGGTCAGGTAGGACGACGGGGTCGGGGATATGTACGGGCACATCCGCCACACGTGTCCGAGGTGCTTGGGTCGACGAATCGACGGTCAACTCTAGCCAGACAGCGGAGTCGAACCACTCGCTGTCAATAGGGGCTGCGCCGTCTCCAATGTCCAACAACACACTCGCGAATCCGTTGCTGAAGGTAGGCGTCAGGTCCACGGACCACAGCTCAGTTCCGGCGGAGGCCTCGGAGTACAGCGCAACCGTGAGCGGGACGTCGCCGTTGATGGGGGCTCCTGTGGCATCCAACAAGCGCAGCTGCTGAGACAAGGTCAGGTCCCGCGCGAGCGCTGACGTTGGAAGCGCGAGTACCGCGATGAGTGCGAGTCTAAGCATGTGTCCCCCGAGGTGCGTCGACGTATCAACGCGACAGGAGCTTACCACTCAAGTTGGGAGGCGCCAAACGTGATGCTGTCACCGTCTTCGGGCAACGCTGTAGATTCTGAACGGTCTTGCGATACACTGCGGGCCACCCAGATTTCGAGGTTCCCGTGAAGCTACTCTTCGTTCTGTTTTTTGCCGCCTGTAGTGACACGGCCACGTCTCCAAGTGGTGTCCTGCTTGGACCTGTCGCGCAGACCACTCCTGCCGCCCCTGCCCCTGCAGCAGCACCTGCCCCCGCTGCGGAGCCGGCGCCGGTTGCAGCAGCCGTGGCTGCGTCTGCAATGTCACCCGCAGATCTAAAAGACATGAGCAAGGCCGACCTTCGCGTGGCCCGCAACGAAGTCTTCGCTCGCCACGGTCGCGCGTTCTCGTCGGAAGACCTTCAAGCGCACTTCGGCGGTCAGGCCTGGTACCAGGTCAATCCCGACTACTCAGACGCCATGCTGAGCGATGACGAGAAGGCCAACGTGGCGCTCATCGCCAGCTTCGAGACCGACCGGGACCCGGTAGAGCGCTACCAATTCTCGGGTGAGCCCACACTGTCCTTCGCAGACGCTCACACGGTCATCGTTGGAGATTTTGCGGCGGTCTACGAAGGCTCCGCACCCACCTTCAACTACAGCAAGCACGGCGACTGGGTCTTTGTGTGGCAAGGCAGCTTTCCAATGTCTGCGGATGCCGGAAACGTCGCTTGGTACGAGCTGAACTATGACAACGCCAGTGTGAAGCGCACAGTCGCCCACGCAGAACGCACCCACTGACCCAGACGCCACGAGCAGCGTGGATTGCTCTGGTGCTCTCGGCGGTTGTTGCGGTCGGATTACGTGCGTTTGTCCTGTGGGATGACGCCTTCGCACCCGGCTATGACGGCTACTACTACGTACTTCAGGTGCAGTCCGGCCTCGCTGGCGACGCGTTGTTTGCCGACAGGTCGACCGTGTACGCGGTGCTGCAAGGCCTAACCCTGCTCATTGGGGACGTTGTCACGGCGAACAAGGTGGCTTCCTGCCTGTTCGGCGCCCTGACCACAGTGGGCGGTGGATTGGTGGCGTTGAGGTGGATGCAGTCGCCGCGTGCGATGGTTGCGGTCGCGTGGTTGTGGGCCGTATCACCTCTGCACCTTGCAATTTCGTCTGAATACCTCAAGAACGCTGCGGGTCTGGCCGTTCTCAGCGGCGTGTTGGCATTGCTACCTCGGGTGGAGCGGTCTCGCTGGCAGTTGGTCGGACTGACGCTATTTGTTGTTCTTGGCCTCGCAACTCACAAGTTGACCGGTGTGTTTGGGGTGATTGCGTGTTTGGCCTATGCCGCAATGCGGGTCCTTCAGACACGTCGCGTCTCTGCTCGCTGGATTGTGGCAGGCGGCCTGGTGCTCGGCCTGGCAGCGTCAGTGGGCGTGTTCCGTGTTGTGGACGTGGACCGCT
Source organism: uncultured Pseudomonadota bacterium (assembly GCA_913061235.1). Taxonomy (GTDB): domain Bacteria; phylum Myxococcota_A; class UBA796; order UBA796; genus CAJXTB01. The sequence continues at coordinate 148,257 of CAJXTB010000007.1, forward strand.
TCATGGCGGGCCTCGGGCGGACCGGAGCGCGCTGGGCGCCGTTTGTTGACGGCCAGCTGGGCTGGGGAGAGCGTGCAGAGCTCGCGCTGGTGTACCTCGCTCCACTGCTGCTAGGAGTCGCGTGGATCCGGACGAGGGACGCCGACAAGCGAGCGATGGCCGGTGCACTCGTCGTCGTCGCTGTGGCCTGTACCGCGCCCTTGCTGCCGGTGGCCTACGACTTGACGGCATGGCGGCTGATGCTGATGGGCTTTGTCCCGGTAGCGCTCGCCGTGGTCGTTGTGGCTGAGCGTTCGCGCGTCGCCCTGGTCGGGTTTGCGGTGATGATGGGCCTACTTGCGCTGCCTGCGGCAAATCAGCGCCGCGAGCGGGAGCCGGACTACGCCTCTTTTGTCGACGCTGTGTCGCTGATCCAGGACGTCGTACCCGCAGGTGGGCGACTGGTTGCCCACCGCGGCCTGTGTGGATTTTTGTGGGTGCACACCGAACGGGTGTGCGAGAACTTTCAGCCCCAAGGTGACCTGACCCAGTGGTGGCGGGTGGTCTATGGCTTTGGACCTGTGCACCTTGCACCCTACGGTACTGCGACTGCTCTTCGTCCTGCCTACACGTTGATGCGTGAAGACGACTACCAGCGCTTTCGGGAGGCTCACAAGGAGCGCTACCATCTTCTCTCCGATGCCTCGAACCCATTTGAGGTTCGACCTGGGTTTGTCTACGGACCGTCTGAAGAGCCGTAGGGGGGCCGAGTGTGTGGCTGTGGAGAGAGTATGCACCGTCGCCGGGCATCATGAGAAGCTCAGCACTCCCAGTCCCAAGATCCCGCGGTCATCCATCCGTCCGGGCTGGACAGGAGCAGTGACTGACTTCCACAGCCCATCTCGCCGTGCCGGGTGATGATGAAATCCAGCAATCCGTCTGCGTTCAAATCATCCGCGAAGTGTACCCCGCAGGCCCCGCCCCTAAGAAGCGGCAACTCGCCGTTCAGCGTCAGAGTGCACGATGGGAGGTACGACCAGTCAGGGGGGGCAACGTCCGCAGCGTTGGTTTGTACATGCAACGGGCCCACGTCCCCGATGAATTGGCCTTGGTCCGGGGTAAACGACCCGAAGTTTCCGCCCCAGTAGCGGCCGGACTCACGCGTACCAACCACCGCCCCCGAAACATGCTCTCCGAGCACCAGCTTGGCGTCACAAGGCAGTTTGTAGGTGAAGAAGGGCACGATTGTCGCGTTGAACCCAGCGGTGGTGAGCCCAGTGTCCAACAGCGGGAGGGTTCGTCTGTGAAGCACGTCATTCTCGCAGACGACCGTGACTGGACCGTCCATACGACGACCCGTGGACCAGGTGTTGCCATTCACCAGTGCCAGCGCGTCTGCTGTGACCACACGCTCCGGAGGTTGCCCGTGAAGGGGACGGGACGTTGAGGCACCCCCAAGCACTGCGAGCACCGTGGGGTCTGTCACTTCGGCGTTTCCATGAACAGTCAGGGCAGTGACTGGTTCAGGCGGCTCGGTTCTGTGGCGGTCATAAGGGCCAGGCCCTCTTGCCCAGATCATGTGGGGAGGACGGGTATGGGCCACGAAGAAGGCATCCTCGTCCACAACCAGGAGTTGACCTGGGCCATAGGCCCTCTCAAAGCAGCTCTCAAGGCGCTGGTCCTGCCCCTGCTGAAAACCAGATCCTTCGAAGACACCTGCGGCAAGTAGGCACGGTAGCGTGCCTTCGTTGCTTGGTGGCGTGCGCATCATGTCGGCTCGCTGCGCCATGAGCGCTGGAAACAGCAACGTTTCGCACTGAGCCGTCTGCTCGCGGCATGCGGACATTGCGGTGCTCTGGTCGTCGAGCGAGCCGTGGGGAGTGAGCAGCAGCGCTCGTTCGGGCTCGCACGGCACGTCAATCCGGTGTCCCTGCAGACTCCGGACGGCGTGGGGAGCGCATGAGAATGTGAACGTGTCGAAGTGGTCGCTGGCGGCTAGAACGAAGTGCGGGACGGCATCGTCTACCGAAAACACCCAGGCCTTCGCATCGTCTTCGTCGACCAAGGTGGTAGCCGTGGTCAGGTCCAGCTCAAGAAGTCCCGTGGTCGTTTGCTTGAACACGCGCTGTGTTTCGACAGCAACGGGCCACGCCCAGCCTGAGTTGCCGAGGGCAAAACCTAACTCCGGAAGGACTTGAAGTGGCGGGTTGATGTCCAACAGAAGCCAAGCCCCCCGTCTTGGGTCGACAGTACCGTTGGCTCGGTCCGCTCTCCCGCATCGACATCTGTGAGGGTGAGGGTCACAGCCAGACTGCTTAGCGACGGTCCCATCAGCCAAGGAAGCTGGGCGAGTGCAATGCGACGCTCCACTCGGTAGCCCCCCGCAAATCGATGGCTAGGCTGGGCGGCGACTAGTGAAATCACGGGTTCGAAGTGGGCGTCGAACGCGGGCGATGCGTTCTCTCTGCGACTAGTGCTTGCGAGCCGGACCTGCAGCTGGTCGCCTGCCATGACCGCGTCATCGTGTACCTCTGCGGCGACCACCAGGCCCTCAGCATCGAATGCAAGCCATACTCGCGCTCGGATGTCGTTGGCGTTCGCGGCCACCTCTCCACTCACGTGTTGACCGCCGCCTAGAGTGAGCGTTGGCTCTCCCCATTCCGTCAGGGCTCCGTCGAGCACCAGCTCTGCGGGTGGGGCGTTGACGTCGAAGGCGTAGACGGTCGGCGCGGCGAGACAGCCTAGAAGAAGGGCGATGGTTTGGGCGGGGGACATGTAGACCTCGGTTGATGCAACCCGTCTTTGCAACCACAGTACCAACCTAGTGAACGACCTGGGCAGCACAACGGGGTTGAAGTCATACAATCCAAGAATGCACGACAGGAATGTGAGATGCGCGAGGTGAGCAGTATGGATGCGTTGTGCTGACCCGAACAGGAGGCCCCCAAGGCGGCAGCATGCACCCGACTCCGAGAGTGCTCGATTGTGTCGCTGGCTAGTCGTCTGGGCCGCTTGCGGTAACCACACCTTGTTTTCCAGGGTACATGGCAACACTACTGGAGGTCGTTGTGGGATTGTTGTCCAAGTTGTTCGGTGGAGAGACCATTCACCCCACACCTGTCCGCACCGTCGGTGAGTTTCGCGACCTCGTCCTCGAGAGCGAGCTGCCCGTCATTGTGGACATGTGGAGCCCAACTTGCGGGCCGTGTAAGCGCCTTGGGCCAGTCCTCACCAAAGTGGCGACCAAGTACAAGGACCGGGTTCGGGTCATTGAGATCGACACGTCGACTGCCCAGCGCGAAGTCCTGATGGGCCTCAACATCAAAGCAGTTCCAACCTTGATTTTGTACGAAGCCGGCGAGGAATTCCATCGCACGACTGGCTACCGACCACCGGGCTGGTTCGACGAGATGATTGCCACTGAGTTTCCCGCGCAGGCGTGAGCGCACATCACGGTTAAAGAACGACCGTGATTGTCATTCTCTACACGACCCTGTACCGCGATGGCGGCGCTCATCTGCGCTTGGCCGCCTTGACTATGGCCCGTGAAAAGAGGGCTCTCGGGTATCGGGTTCGCTGCGAGGCTGTGGAGAGCAAGCGGGACGTTGTGGATGCTCTCAACACGCTCACCACGGCGATGTTGGAGTTCCACCTGATTTGTCATGCCGGCATGTACGGGCCCATGTTCGGCACAACCGCCATGCCTGAGCAGTTTAGTCCACATGAATGGCGGACCCTGCCGCTCGATTTTGCTCCGGACGGTCAGGCGTACTTTCATGCCTGCCGCTCGGGTCGTTGGTTTGCTCCGTTCTTTGCCCGCACCGTTGGCGTTCCAACCTGGGGCCATCACTGCTACACCACGGTCTCCTTGCGTCCCGACACCTACGTGTGGGTCTCGCCAAGGACTGGCGAAGATGCGGATGTCTATGTGGTCGGTCAGCCAGGACGAAAGTCGCATGGATGGCTCGGTGCAGTGGCAAAGCACACCGGCTTGCTACCGCCCGAACCCATGGTCTGTCACCAGCCTCAATCCACCAGCTCTGATGCGGACTACGACCGCGTCGCCCAGCTCTACGATGACGTGTTCGTGGATATTCGCGTGCGAGGGCCGGAGTTTTCGTGGCTAGACCAACGCGTGCCGAAAGGGGCCTCGGTGTTGGACATCGGCACAGGGACCGGCGGCCTGCTGCGACAGTGGGCGTCGCGAACAACGGACCGGGTCGGGGTGGACGTCTCACCGGCCATGTTGGCGTGTGCCCAAGAACGAGACCCAGATGCCGAGTACACCTGTATCCACGGGCCCTGGCTTCCGTTTGACGACGACCGGTTTGACGTTGTGACCTCGCTGTTGAGCTGGCGGTACGTGGACTGGGACCCCATGCTCGCTGAAGTGGCACGGGTGCTCAAGCCCGGTGGACGACTGCTCGTTGTAGACATGGTCGCCAAAGCTGCCGCGGCGTCGGAGTGGCCGGTTGTTCTACGGCACAAGCTGCGTGAACAGCGGCATCTGCGCAACTTCTCGGACTACCGCGCGGCACGAAAGCGCTTGGTGACGGACCCCGGCTGGCAGCGCATGCTTCGCTACAATCCGATTCGCGCAGAGCATGAGTACCGTTGGTACTTTGAGAGCCGTTTCCCGGGCCAAGTGGTGGAGACGTTGGATGTCGGCCGACACACTCGGGTCCTGGCGTTCGATACCGGCCCGATTACCGACAGCTGGTTCCCGCCGCAGAGCTACCCATGATGCTCGGAGTTCTGGACTGGGGTGTTGGTGGTCTGTTTGCGGCCGCCCACGCCTGTACGCGCGAACCCATGTTGGATGTCCTGTACCGAGCGGACACCGGCAGCACGCCGTATGGACTTCAGACCCGTGCTCAGCTCGCTCGCAGCGTTCAGGCGGGCCTAGATACCCTCGCTTCACAAGGTGCAACGCACATTGTCATCGCCTGCCACTCGGCTAGCACGGCTCTGCGCGATGTCGTTCCCCCGGTTCCTACCTGGGGGGTCATCGACGCCTCTTCCGTGCCTCAAGATGCGGAGAAAGTCCTGGTCTTAGGCGGAGCACGAACCATCCGATGTGGTCACTGGCGTCGTGCTCTGCAAGACCTTCCTGGGTCTCGCCAGATCGTTCAGCGCATCTCCCAGCCGCTCAGCGCGCATGTCGAGGCGGGAACATCTGCCTCAGCGGCCTGTGGCGCGGACCTCGACCGGATTCTTGCGCCCGCGCAAGACGCCGACTGTGTCGTCTTGGCATGTACACACTATGCAGCTCTAGTGTCCCATATTGCTGAACGGATGCCGGATACCCTTCAGGTGGACCCTGCGATTTCAGTGGTGGATGCTCTGCCACTTCAGCCGGGTCGTCAGCGCTTCTCGGCGTCGACCACGGGGGACGTCGCTGCGCTGATTCGGGCTGGCAAGCAGGCCCTCGGGCAGCGTTGGCCGAGTCACTGGAACAGTGTGGTGCAGATTAAAGATACTTTGCACAGGAGTTGAACAGGTTACGGCACGATCGACGGAGGTCGCGTGCGTATTGTCGCCATTCATGCTCATCCCAACAGTGACTCGTACAATCGGGCGTTGTCCGACGCCTATGTACGGGGCGCTCGTTCAGCCGGTGCCCAGGTAGACGAGCTGGTGCTGGACGAACTCGACTTCGATGTCGTGCTTCACAAGGGCTATTCCGAGATTCAGCCGCTGGAGCCAGACTTGGTTCGCGCCCAGCAACTCATCACTGGAGCCGACCACATTGTGCTGTCGTTCCCGGTGTGGTGGGGGGCTGCCCCTGCTCTGTTGAAGGGCTTTTTGGACCGAACCTTCTTGCCCGGCTGGGCCTTTCGGTTTCGTGAGATTTGGCCACTGCCGGTCCGATTGTTGAAGGGGCGCACGGCCCACGTCATCGTGACTATGGACTCGCCCAAGCTGGTGTATGCAGCCCTGTACTGGGGATCGGCGCACCGGTCGGTGATTGCAGGAACGTTGGCCTTCAGTGGCATAGGCCCCGTGAGCACTCAGACGGTGAGTGCGGTGAAGTACCTTCCGGCATGGGAGCGTCGGCGCCAGCTGGCCCGCAGTGAAGCGCTTGGGCGTAGACATGCCCATCGGGGGACCCATGAGTAGTAACGACCATACCTTGTCAATCGGTGCTGTTGCGCGGCTGACCGGCGTTCCTACGGACACGATTCGTACCTGGGAACGTAGGTATCAAGCGGTCACACCCCTGCGAACGGAGTCCGGCCACCGTCTGTACAACCTCGCGCACGTCGACCGACTGCGTACGTTGTCGCAGCTTGCGGACCAGGGCGAACGGGTGTCGGATCTGGCCTCTCTGACGGATGTCCAGCTGCGTGAGCGGCTTGCTCTACACGAACCGGTTGTCCAGGGTATTCCTAGCCTCATTCGGGCGACGGTTGTTCATTCCACGCTGCCCGAGCGCCTGGCGGGAATGGTGACGGGTGTGGCCTGTGAGATTCAGGTTGTTGCCGGTGCGGACTCGCCGTCAGCTCTTCGAGAGCTGGAGAGAACCGATGTCCTGGTTGTCGACCTTGGCATGCTCGGAGAGGCTCCGGTTTCTGCGTTGCGCAGCCTGATTTCTCGCGTTGAACCATCAGCGACGGTCGTCACTACCGCGCTGGTTCCTCGTCCAATGCGGCAGGGGCTTCTGGGGCTGGACGTACGACTCGTGCAGCAGCCCGTCTCGCTGCGTGACCTGCGTCAGGCCATGCTGGATGCCCTCATTCAGGCTGGACATTCAGCGGCAACGCAGCCCGCAGTCTCCGTGTCGGAACCCAGGTTCTCAGATGGCACGCTGGAGCGACTGCTGAATACCCGCCCGGACCTGTTGTGCGAGTGTCCAAACCACTTGGCTGGGCTCGTGATCGCTATGCGACAGTTCGAGGTTTACAGCGGTAACTGTGCCTCCTCATCCAGCGCTGATGCCGCTCTCCATGGCGATTTGGCACGCGAATCGGGGGCGATGCGAGAACGTCTAGAGGCCTTGCTCATTCGTGTTTGTGAACACGACGGGATCGAATGGGCTGGCTGAACGGATTGTGAACAGGTATAGCCTATTCGAGAGTTGTTCAAACTGAATGCAACTGCGACGAGGTCACCATGAGTTCCACTGCGCCCGTCTCCGTATCCCCCCTGTCATCCGCCAAGAAGACCTGGGCGGAGTCCCGTCTGCGACTCGGCCAAGCCAACGTTGGCTTTTGGGTCTTGACCTGTCTGTGGTTTTTGTGGACCCAGCCGGTGCTCTCCGCGGACACGCTGGGCGGGAATGTCGGCTGGTGGGTGGCTCTAGTGGGCTGCTACGTGCTCGGTCAGTTTCCGTTCGACGTGGTCGGCGGGTACACGCTTCCGGTTGTCTACGGGCGCCGCGAGGCGGGGTTTGGCGCATGGCTCGCACAGTGGATGCGCGGCACTTGGATTCACGCGGCGGTGCTCGCGCTGGTCGGCTCGGGAGTCTTGTGGGCCGGTCAGGCTGCTGGACTCGCGGGTAGTCTCGGACTCATGGCGGCGGTCGCAGTGGTGTTGATTGCGGTGCAGGGTCCGCTTGGACGTGCCGTGTCCCACTTGCCGAAGGGCTCGCGGTCTGCGGTGCTCACAGACGCGCTTCAGGCCGCCAAGGTCAACGAGGCGCGAGTGTCCGTGGTCAAGGCACGTGACACAAGCTTTGTCGGCGGCTGGGTCGGCGTTCCGGGTCTTGAGCGGTTGGTGGTAGCCAGTCGGTGGCTGGAGACGGAGGAGGCCCCAGCGGTCCGCATTCTTCTTGAGCGCAGACGACTGGGAATCTCGAGCGGGGCTCGCCTTCAGGGGCTTGCCTTCGCCCTGGGCTTCAACGCTGTTGGGGCGGGTCTTGCACTGACCGTGATGCCTGGCACTGGGGTCGGTTCAGCCGGCGAGCTGCTGATGTTCAGTACAGCGGTCACTCTGTGGAGTTTCCTGGGACTGTTGACCCTGCCAACACTGAGCCGTCGTGCGGTCTACGGTCTGGACCGCCGTGTGGCAGACGCGGTCGATGACTCGATGGCCGTCGCGCGTTTGATCTCGCGTCTAGACCGAGACCAAGAAGACGAGCTGGACCGGGGTCGCATTGTGGAGACCATCTTCCATCCCGTCCCAGCACCTGCACAGCGTGCAATGGCCCTGCGCTATCCGACTCCTGAGCCGGCCCGGTTCATCCCGTGGCGCGTCGCCCGGTTGTCCCTGTTCACCAGCTGGGCGAGCCTGTCATTGCTGTCCCGCGCTGTGCACTGCAACATCGGGCGTCCGGACCTGTGGGTCATGTACCCGGGGGACTGAGGGGCTCTACTTACAGCACCGTGAGAAGTACCCTGTGGCCTTGCCGGGGTTGGTGGTGTCATAGCAGGTGGTGTTCGCGCAACCCCAGTTCGAGTAGCTAACCCGGCCGCAACTTCCCCCTCCAACCGACACATAGGCGGAGTAGTAGTTCCCGTTGGTGTAGTTCATGACCCAGTACTCATCGACGTACTCGAGGTTGTCCGTCATGCTGTTCAGGCCGAGTGTGCCGGCGAGATTGCACGCGCCAACCCACTCCGCCATGCTGCACATGCGCTTGCCTTCGGTCACACACTCGGTGGCCGCATCTTGCCAGTTCTTTTCTGAGTTTTCATCGATGTCAATGCAGAAGGCACCTGTGTCCACCATGTCTGATGGACAGCGCACGCGTTCAGCGACATCTGCCATCAGTGCATACGGAACGGAGGTCAGGCGTTGTCGGCCGCCCATCTCCCCACTTAAGTCGACCTCCACCCCAATCCAGACGGCTGTGACGTCCAGGCTGTTGACGTCGAGTCCGTTGCCAATCTTGGCGCCGAAGTAGCCATCTGCCATTGGAACGGTCTGTTGCTCCGACCAGAACGCTGTTCCGCCCACATCTGTTGTGTACAGGCGGAATGTGAGCGTATGCGACCCTTCGATGGGGGTGCCGACCGAGTCGAGTAGCCGCCCTTGATGTTCAAGCAGCGGCGGGACCGCTGAAGCCAGAGTGGGAGCAAGCAAAGCGGCCAAAGCAAGTAGTCTGCGCATGGTGTTCCCCGATAGTCTGGGGACGAACATACAACGTCGGTCGCTCATCCAGCAATCAAAGGCTTGCTGCTACGCGTCGTACCGGCCTGGACAGAGTGTTCGCGCCGCAGCCATGGGGTCTTGAGCCTGACGAATCGGCGCGGTCGTGAAGGGCAGCAGCAGATCGCTCACTGATTCCACTGGGCGTTTGCTGGTCACCAGCTGCCGCAAGATCTGAACCGCGACGGGGTACCACTCACCGCTCTCGCCGGACCATGGAACTTGAACGCGGCGATTGGCATCTGGCTGTCCCGCCTTGATGAAGGCCACTTCCTCGGCCAAGACGGCATCGAATTGTGCGACGGAAACGCGGCCGTGTGCCACCTCTGCCCATAGCTCCCAGCGTGAGCGCTCGGTGGTGGCCAGGTCGTCCATCACGCGCACAAAGACGGACTCGCCACGCTGGTTGGTCATGGCTGAGGGAAGCGCCACACAGCCGGTGCCAGACAGCCAAGCGGCAATGTACTGGAGCGCTTGGAACACGTTGTAGCGCACCTCTTCGGTGTCGCTATTGGACACAACATCGCTCTGAACAATGTCTGCGGCCAGCAAGCGCCGTGGGTAGAGCGGGTCGTCCTCGTCGAGGCCGTGAACGTCTCTGCCGTCAATGAAGTCGAGCAGGGGAGCGAGCTCAACAGGGTCGGGGACAAGCGCGCCAACAACGTCATGAAGGGCGTCGTCATCGGGGTCTTGCATGCGGCGTCGAAAGGCTTCGACAAGCGCAATACCAATGCGGACAAAGTCGGGGTGGGCAACCCAGAAGCCGTCCAGTCCGCGCCGAAGCTGGGTGACAACGTCGCGGATGTAGCCGACCATGCTCACCTGGAAGGACTCGGCGTTGCCGTCCTCGAACAAGGTGCCGTACATGCCGCCAATCTTGATGGCGCCAATCGGGTCGAGGGCTTCGGCCAGCCGAACGTGGGACTCCTTGATGTGGTGGATGACGATATTCGGGTCGGCCTTCACGGGGATTCGGTAGTTCGGGTCGTGCTTAAACAAGCGAGCGGTCGCGGCGAGGAAGTCATGCCAACCCAGGGAACCGCCGGCAAAGTACGGATGCAGGGCGTCTGCCATCTCGCGAATACGGAAGATGGCGCGCGGCGTCTCGAAGACCACGAACAGGCGGGTCACACCTGGCGTGAAGGAGGGGTCGCGCTTGGCAATCTCGGCTTCGGTCGCCCGGACCAAGGCGGCAAAGTAGGCCGCTTCTTCTTCGTTTTCGAGCTTGGGCACGTAGAAGGTGAGGGCTGTTCGGTCACCGCGGTTGTGCCAGGCGTGGAGCACCAGGTCGACGATGTGCAGGGGGAGTGGGTTGCCGTGTAGCAAATGACCGGCATCGGGCAGGGCAATGCCTGGCACGCGCTTTACCGGGATGGACAACCGGTCGCTGGCGAGCTCGTAGGTCTTGCCGTTCTTTGGGTCGGTGAATGAGAGCGACGCGTTGTAGCAATGCCGCAGGTTCTCGGTCGCTGCCAGTAAGTCGCCAATGAAGGGGGTCTTGCTGTCTTCGCTGTCTGCACCCCAGCGCGGCACAATGCCCGAAGCGTCAACGAGTTCGCCTACAATAGGGGCTTCATCGGGCCGGATGCGGTGCAGCGCGTTCATGGCGTGAATGCACATCTTCGGGTCATCGGGTGGACCGAACAGGGTGACGGTAGGACCCTTCAAGAAGTCTGGAATGTCTACGGGAGGGCCAGCGCACACCGTGTCACTCAGGCCCACAACGAGCCGGCCGGCGTCGTCTCGGTCGCCAATGACGGTGGCGTAGGTCAGGTCGTGGTAGCCCACACCCCGGTTCGCAGACGCATACAGCGCAGTCCGTTCGTCAATGAACGCTCGGTCCTGTACCCGCTGGTCCAACACCGCTCTCAGCTCGGCTTTGACGGCATTGTAGACATCGACAACCACCTGCAAGGCCTCAGTGCTCTGTAGCTCTGCGAACGACGTGGCTAGGTCTGGAGCGAGGGTGAGACCTGGCACACCCTTGGCGTCAACGGCCTCGGCTGCAAGCCGTTGGAGCAGGGGCTCAGACAAGGTGTTCAGGTAGGTCGGAAGGTCCCAGTCGGCCATGTCGTGCTCCGCAGTGAGCCGTCCGTGTATCCCGCTGGCCGGATGCTACTCGGTCTGCCAGTACAGTTCGCTGGGCGGTCCGCAGAGGCTGGCATTGCAGGCTTGGTAGCGAACCACCCCGGCTTGGGCATCCTGCTTCCACTCCACCCGAACGGTGCCTTCGAGCCAGTAGGTTCGGGTTCCGACGCTGTCGACGGCTCGTCCTGGCGGAACCTTGGCTTTCACTTGCTGACCCTCTACCCAGATCTGCAGTGGCCTCGCGTTGCGCTCACGCCTTCCGTACACATGAAAGCCATCCGCGATGGTCACGACAACGGCCGTGCCCGCTTCAGTCTGGACTCCATAGGCGCTGACCGCCGCGTCCCAATCCGGCTCGCCGTGCTCTACAACAGGTGTGGAAGGGGCGTTGAGTTGACCCGCGCTGAGCTGCTCAATCACGTCTACCACCCGCCGTGCGCGCGTTCGCCCACTCACAGCGGCGGTCTGTTTGGCCCACACCACGGTTCCGTGTTCGTCCAGAATGTAGGTCGCAGGAACGGGAATCTCCGGGCGCCGCGTATTGGCGACTCCCCACTGCTCCCAGAGCAGCGGCGATACCGACGTGATGGGGCTCGTGAGTTCCTCTTCAGCCACAGCGGCTGCCAGGACTTCAGGCGTGTCTGCGCTCAAGATGACCAAGTGGCCACCCGCGGCGGTCAATTCTTCGGCTGTACTGTCCCAGTCACGCACCTGCGCGACACAGTAGGGTCACCAATCGACCGAGCGTGTCAGCTCAATGACGGTGTACGGGTGCCCCTCCAGCGCGATGTCGTCATGGGTGGGAAACGTGTCACCAACATCGGGTCCGCTTGCTAGGGCAAGCGCTACAGTCCACCACATTCGATTCTCTCCGCCGGTTGCTTCCGGTACGCTTTAACGACGTGTTTGGTTTCATAGGGCCAATGACGACGGCTCGTCGGTTCGGCAGACCACGCTATTGAGGGGCGTCCGGCAGTCGCTTGTGTGCCGCTGTCATGGCGACATTCATGTCTGGTTCTGTGACAGGTCGGAGTCTGCTCTGGTCCTACGATCCCGTCAATTACGACCTCTGTCACGCTGGCCCAACTCTTGCATTGTGGTCGACAACCCTGCCCGGAGACTCCGAATGCGCACCCTCGTTTCCCTGTCCGTCCTTGCCCTCGCTGTCCCCTTGGACGCCTTCGCGTGTGGCGGCTTCTTCTGCAACAACGACTTCCCCGTCGACCAGTCCGCAGAGCAGATCGTGTTTGGCGTCAACTCCGATACCGGTGACACGACCGTTCACGTCACCGTCTCCTACGAAGGCGAGTCCGACGACTTTGCCTGGATTGTGCCGGTGCCAACCCAGCCGCAGCTCGGGGTATCGTCCGACGCGTTGTTCACCGCCATCTCCAGCGCCACTGCACCGCAGTTTATCTTGGAGCAGCGAGAGACGGGCATCTGCAACATGCCCGAGTTTGGCACACGGGACATGGCCACAATGTCGCCGAATGACGCTGACGATGGTGGTGTCGAGGTTGTGGGCAAGGAGCAGGTTGGCCCGTACGACACGCTGACCTTGCGCGCCGAGTCGTCTTCCGAGCTGCTGACGTGGCTCAATGAGGCCGGCTACGACCTGCCCTCAAACTTGGAGCCGGTTCTTGCTCCGTACGTCGCGGACGGCCAGTTCTTCGTGGCGTTGAAGCTGTCTGCCGGAAGCGACACGGGTGACTTGGCACCGCTGGCCATGACCTACCCGTCGACCAGTGCTGCGGTACCCATTCAGCTCACCGCCATTGCTGCCACCCCGGACATGCCGCTTGAGGTCTACGTTCTAGGAGACGCCCGCGCAGTGCCGGACAACTACCTGCACGTCCAGATCAACGAGTCCGCCATTGACTGGTTTACAGGTGGCTCCAACTACATGGACGTCATCTCGCTTGCCGCGGATGAAGCCGGCGGCCAAGCCTTCGCCACGGACTACTCAGGTACCACAGCGAACTTGCGCGGAACGCTCTGGCAAGAAGGTCAGGTGGACCTAGACGGTCTTCGGGATGCGACCAGCGCCGCCCAGTTTGTTCAGATGGTGTTCGGCCTGGGCTTCCCCGCGTCTGCGTCATTGTTGGACGCACTCATGGACGTTGTGCCGTTCCCTGAAGAGCTTGCCGACCAGGGACTGCGCCCACAGAACTTCTACGACTGCCTGGACTGCTACCCCGAGTACCTGCCGGAAGGACCGTTCGACGCAGACGCCGCCGCCGACCAGTTCGAGGCCAGCTTCATTGACGGCCTTCGCCTTGCTGAAGAGCTGTTTGCGAGCTTTGACCATGTCACTCGCATGACCAGCTCCATGGACGCCGCAGAGATGACCGTCGACCCCATGTTCGTGTTCAACACAGACATGGAACAGCAGGTCAGCAACATCCACACCGCCGAGATTGTGACCCACTGCGGCGTTGGCGAGGGCTGGGACGGTGGCGAGCGCGTGCTTCGCCTTGCGGACGGTCGACGTGTTCGCCTGCCGGCCCGAAGCTGGATGTGGGAGAATGACGAGACCGAGTTCAACCTAATGGGCGACCTCACAACACCCGCAGCGCTGGTCATCGAAGACCTCTCTGCAACCGGCGAAGGCGAGGTCTTGTTCGACTTTAGCGACATTGCTGCCGAGCGCGCGCGTCAGTTTGACCGTCCAGGGTGTGCCTGCAACTCCGGCGGCAGTCTGGCTGGCTTCTGGACCGTGGGCCTGTTGCTCCTGGGCCTTCGTCGGCGCCGCGCGTGACCCGCAGCCTGCTCATCGTTTGTGCATCCCTGGTCTGTGGGGTGTTCGCCGGGTGTACGTCGTCTCCCGAAGCCCCGTGCGAGTCAGACGAGGACCCGTCGGTACAAGTTGTGCCGGCGGGTCTAGGGTTTGACGAGTGGTTGGACGGAGACCCGTTGGTCGCCGCAACACCCCCACAGGGCGGAGCGCCATATACGCCACTTCGGGCGCGCGTTACCGGCTTGGTGGACCCGCAGATTGGCGTGACTCTTTCGCTGTCTGGCGTGGACCCGAGCGATGGCTCTGAGTACGGTGAGATCAGCTACGATACGCGATTGATCTGCGCGAATGTGGGCGAATCAGCCGGGTTGTGGCTCGCAGCAGATGTGCACTATCGGTACTTTGAGTGGGAGCTTGGCGAGCTCGATGGCCGAGAGGCTGAGATTTCATTCTCGGTGGAGGACCTGCACGGGAACGTGGTCGAGAGCAGCATTGGCGGGACACTGGGCGTTCAGTGAGCTGGGTCCTAATTGCCCAGCGTCGATGAGCAGGCTCGCGGTTCTTTCGCGATAGTGAAAGAGCCCCGTCACGGCTGAAACCACCTTACTTAGCGGTGAAATTGCTTTCAATTTGGTTTCTTTCCCCGTTTCCCTGCGCTGAGCGCTGAACTGGGTGACAATCGGGCCATGTCCGAACACACCAGTCACATCCCAGACATGCCCGAGAGCTTGTGCGACGGCCGCTACCAGTTTGAGGGGCGGTTGGGCGAAGGCGGTATGGCCGCTGTGTTCTTGGCCACTGACACCACGCTCCAGGTCAAGCGAGCGGTCAAGGTACTGACGATTGCTCACGGAAAGTCCAGTCTTCGACGCCGGTTGAATGCCGAAGCGCGGGCCATGGCTCGTCTGAAGCATCCCAATGTCTTGGGAGTTCATGACGTCGGTACGGACGGCGCGCTCGACTATGTCGTGATGGACCTGGCCTTCGGCAGTCTCCAGGACGTCATTGAGGACACCGGTCCCATGGTGCTCGGAGACGCGGTTCAATACACCATCCAGGTGCTCTCGGCGCTCGCTTGTGCCCATGCCGAGGGCATTGTTCACCGAGATGTCAAGCCTCATAATGTGTTGCTCGACGGCAATGGTCGCGCCTTGTTGGCGGACTTTGGCATTGCGTTGCTGGTGGAAGACGACCGACGCACCAAGACCGGCGTGGCCATGGGCTCCCTTGCCTACATGCCGCCCGAGCAGCGGCTGGATGCGGCGCGCGTGGGACCAGCCGCGGACATCTACAGTGCTGGAGCGATGCTCTACAACCTGCTGACCAACGACAATCCCGTCGATTTGTTCTTGGCAGATGACGACTCGGATCGGTTCGCTGGGCTACCTCCGAAAGTCGTTCAGGTGATTCGTACCGCCACGCAAGTGATCATGGCGGACCGCTATGCAAGCGCTGGTGAGATGGCGGGGGAGCTGGTCGAGCTGCTGCAGGCCATGGACCCAAGTGCGCTCGACCGGGTGTGGCGCCTGACCAACCACGAGCAGTTCCCTGCGCCCTCGGAGCGCTTCACCCAGGGCACCCAGACCAGTCGTCAGACACCCACGCCGGCCACTGCAAGGGCGCAACGCGAACATGTAGACGCCGCGTTCACCTTTGTTGAAGCGCTTCCAGAGGAGCAACGCGCCAAGCGGGCGCCAACGCTGATCCCTACCGACAGTGCGGTTTTGCCGGCAGTCGGGGCTGCAGCAGCAGTACCCGCCGCCGCAGAGCCCAATCGGTGGAAGGGCATTCTTGCCGTGTTGGGACTGTTCTTCCTGCTCATCTCGCTGACCTCCGGGGTGCTGGTCTGGCGGGTGATGTCCAATGTCATGCCGGGAGAGAGTTCGGCCATCGCCGAGGGTGTCGCTGGCGGAGACCCAACACTCACAACGCCCGCTGTCGTGAACGTTGAACCTGTGCCGGTCAACGACCTTGTCGAGCCAGTTGTCGAACCCGAACCGGGCAATGTGACGACTGAGCCTGTCCCGGTTCCTGTCGTCCAAACCCCCGAACCTGCGGTTGTCTCTGTACCGGAGCCGGCAGCCGCGGTAGCGTCTGGAGGCTCGTCTGCGCACCGTGGGAGCTGGTCGGGTAGCCGCAACGGGAAGTCGATGGTCCTCAACCTGCGTGGACCTGCTTCTGCGCTCACAGGAACGGTGACCATCTCCTTTTTAGGAAACACCATTGAGCACAGCGTTGTTGGACAGGCATCAGACGGCGTGATTGAGCTGCGGGACGTGGAAGACGGCCCGGATAGTGGCACTTATCGATTTGTACGGGACGGTGATGTGATGGACGGTCGATTTGAACGAAATGCCGGTGGCATCCGAACGTTCCAGCTGCGGAGATAGCGATGTTGATGCTGTTGACCCTTCTGGCGTCTGGCGCAGACTTGGACGTGACGGCGTTAGCCATTCTGCCTGTGACGGACCCGGACGTGCCCTTTGGAGCGGGGGGGAGTCTTCGTCTTCGGACGGATTGGCAGAGCCCAATCGACATCGGCTTCGTCCTGGGTGGCGGTGCAACTCCGGACAACGGGTTGTTCTGGGCACGCCCTGAGCTTCGTGTTGCGCTGGACGCTAACGACGCGTTGTCTGTAGTGGCTGGCGGCGGACTGTGGGCAGAAGGGGCACTCGCGGCCCATGGCACACTGGGCTTGGACTTTGACGTGCCGAGCCGCAAGCGGACCGGGCTTCGTTTTCACACGCGCTACCTCGTGTCCACAGGAGACCCTACCTTTCGCGTAGAGTTGGGTGCTGGGATGCGCATTGGTCGACCAGTCATGAAGCCCGTTGTCGCTCCCCCCGAGCCTGTCCAAACACCTGTAGAGCCAGAAGTGCTGTTGACTCATGTGCCTGATTTCCCGGTGAATAGCGCGTTGGTCTGGGTACCCACCCCCGTCTGCACGTGGCTTCCACCCGAGCAAGCAAACGACGCCATGCTGACGTTGCCGTCGCTGCCCACAAGCATGGCTGCTGTGGGCGTGTTTGGCCCGGCCGCTGGCGAAGGTTCGGGGGCTAGCGGCCCTCCCGTTCGCGTGGAGCCACCGCCGCCTCCAACGCAGGGCGACATTGTGTTCGCGTTGAACCCGGGAGACATCGTCGAGGTCGATGGCGAACGGGTTGCTTCGACGAACGGAATTGCCACGGCGCGTCGAGACGACGGCGAAGCCCAAGTTCGAATCACCGGTGGTGGGCGGGTCATCGAGACCCCAATTGGCGTGAGTGCTGGGCGCTCGATCTGGCTGTCCGTTCCCGCCGCTGAACCCCTCCGTGTCCTCTTCCCGAGTGGTTCGAGTGCGCTGAGTGCACAGGCCCGTGAGCAGGTCGTGGCAATTGCGGTTGCCTCTGGCGAGAGTCGATTCTCCATTGAAGGAAGCTTCAGCGCCGGCGGCAGCCAGCAGCTCAACCTACGATTGGCCGGTGAGCGCGCCCAGGCTGTGATGGACGTCTTGTTCGCCAATGGACTGGACCCCTCCCGCGTGGACGTTCTGTCCCCACAGCCCCCGGATGATGGTCTGGATGCCGCTGAACAGCGTGCGGCTGTCCTACGTGTGCTCGGAGATGACTCATGATGTTGTGGTTGCTCAGCCTGATGGCCTTTGCCGGCCCAATACATCCTGTCCGCGCTGGCGAGACCATCGAATCGATTGCGCTGGAGGTGGGGGACCTCGAACTCGCGCCGGCCATTCGTGAACTCAACGGTCTACAAGCCGGCCAGCAGCCAGTGATTGGTACCTTACTCGAGCTGCCGGAACAGGCTGGAGTGGGCCAGCAGGCCTTCTTGTTGTCTCGCGACGGGACGGTCCGAGTGACCGATGGTGCGGGTGGCTCTCTTCCGAGTGAACAGTACGACCCGGTTCCTCTGGGTGGGCAAGTGTGTACGGGAGAACGGAGCTTTGCCACGGTGCGCATGGCTACACAATGCACGTCTGACGGCACCCAGACAGATGACATTCAGCTTCAACCGGACACCTGCATCGTAGTGGAGAACTTGTGGTCAGATGCTGATTCTCGTTCCACGGTTGTGCGGGTGCGAACGGGTAGCATCAGCATCGCTGAGAACCGCGATGCGGCCGGTAGTGTGACCATTGTGACCCCAAGCGGTGTGACCACCGGCGAAGACGGTGGCTACCGGGTCACCGTTGAGGATGAAGCGGCCCGTACAGAGGCGCTGACAGCTCCGGTTGCTGTCCAGGGCGCGGGTGTCGAGGTTGCTGTGGCAGCCGGTCAGGGCGCCCGTGTGCGGACTGGAGAGGCACCTTCGGACCCCATTGACCTCTTGGCTCCTGGTCAGCTCATTCGGCCCGAGGACGGCCAGGCCCTTCAGCGCGCCGACTTCGGCTGGACCCCAGTAGACGGGGCGTTGGGCTACCGTTTTGAGGTTGGCGACGGAACCACCTTCACGTCCGTTGTGTTCTCGGAAGACCTCGGAACGCCGGAGTATGTGCCTGTCATCATGATGTTGCCCTGGCCATCGGATGGCTCATTGTACTGGCGCGTGTCCTCTTTTGACCGATTTGGCTTTCAGGGGATTCCGTCTGACGCACGGTCTATGCGCATGCCCACAGGCACCGGACGCTAACAGACGGTGTCGCAGGGGTGGCGAGACGCTCCGTTTCTCGGTAACTGGGGCATCCTTCGCTGCTCACTCCCGAGGTTGACCATGGCATCGTCTCTAGAACAGGCTGTCCAGGCGCGTCTGACGCACTTGGAGCAGCTAGAGACCGAGAGCATCCACATCATTCGCGAGGCTGCGGCTGAGTTTGAGAATCCGGTGATGCTGTACAGCATCGGCAAGGATTCCGGAGTCATGGCCCACCTGGCCATGAAGGCCTTCGCGCCTGGAAAGCCTCCGTTTCCGTTCATGCATGTGGACACCACGTGGAAGTTCTCGGAGATGATTACCTTCCGAGAAGAGTTCGCCCGTATGTACGGTGTGGACATTATTGTTCGGAAGAATCAAGAAGGCGTGAAGATGGGGATGAACCCCTTCGATTGGGACACCGGTACCTACATTCGCGCCATGAAGACCGACTGCCTCAAGAGCTCGTTGACCGAGTTTAAGTTCGACTGTGCCTTCGGTGGTGCGCGTCGTGACGAAGAGCGTAGCCGTGCCAAGGAACGCATCTACAGCTTCCGTGATCAGTTCCACCAGTGGGACCCAAAGAATCAGCGTCCAGAGCTGTGGAATGTGTACAACAGCCGCACGCGGAAGGGGGAGAGCGTTCGCGTATTCCCGCTGTCCAACTGGACCGAGCTGGATGTCTGGCTGTACATCGAGCGTGAGAGCATTCCGATCGTTCCACTGTACTTGGCCAAAGAACGTCCAGTCGTCAACCGTGACGGTACCTGGATTATGGTCGATGATGAGCGCTTGCCGCTCCTGCCTGGCGAAGTGCCAGAGATGAAGAGCGTTCGCTTCCGTACTCTCGGTTGCTACCCGCTCTCCGGCGCGGTGGAGTCGACCGCACACGATGTCCCTGCGGTCATTCAAGAGATGCTCACCGCATCATTCAGCGAGCGTCAGGGTCGACTTATCGACTTTGACGAAGACGGTTCCATGGAGCGCAAGAAGCGCGAGGGGTACTTCTAGTGAGCAAGGTAAACGCAGCAGAGAACGATTCCGAGCTGATTCGGACCGATATCCGGGCCTACCTCGACCGCTACGAGAACAAGGAATTGCTCCGTTTTGTGGCCGTAGGCTCCGTTGACGACGGCAAGTCCACCCTCATTGGGCGGCTGCTCCATGACACGGGCATGGTCTACGAAGACCACCTGCTCGCCGCCAAGGCAGCATCGAACATTGACGGTGAGGAGATTGATTTCTCTTTGCTGACGGACGGTCTTCGTGCCGAGCGCGAGCAAGGCATCACCATTGATGTCGCCTACCGCTACTTCAGCACAGATGCGCGCAAGTTCATCATTGCGGACACCCCCGGTCACATCCAGTACACCCGCAACATGGTGACCGGTGCCTCTACGGCAAACGTGGGCGTCATCCTTATTGATGCGCGTCTAGGGGTTCTCCAACAGTCGCGCCGCCATGCCACGATTGCCAGCTTGCTCGGCATTCCGCACTTGGCTGTCTGCGTCAACAAGATGGACCTGACCGACTACGACCAAGCCGGGTTCGACAACATCTGCAACGAGTTCGCTACGTTCGCAGAGGACCTGAACTTCAAGGACGTCACGTTCTTCCCGATCAGTGCTCTCAAGGGCACGAACGTGGTCGAGAACAGCAAGAAGACCCCTTGGTACACCGGTAAGAGCGTTCTCAAGTATCTTGAGACGGTACCGGTGACGTCCGACCTCAACCGAGAAGACTTCCGTTTTCCGATTCAGAGTGTACTGCGTCCCAACCTGGACTACCGTGGATTCATGGGCCAGATTGCAAGCGGCGTACTCGTCGAAGGCGATGAGGTTGTGAGTCTGCCGTCCGGCAAGCGCTCCATCGTCAAGTCCATTGACGTTGCTGGCAAGTCCATTGGCTTTGCGTCGTCTCCGCAGTCGGTGTGCATCCGTCTGGAAGACGAGATCGACAGCAGTCGCGGCGACATGCTGGTCAAGGCAGACAACCTGCCAACTGCGAACCGTACGATTCATGCCCACTTGGTGTGGATGAGCGAAGACAAGCTCGACACCCAGAAGACCTACCTGCTCAAGCACACCACGAACACCGTGCGTACCCAGGTAGACGAAGTGTCCTGGAAGATGGACATGGACACGCTTGAGCACGTGGACGCCACAGAGTTTGGCTTGAACGACATCGGTCACGCCACGCTGACCTGCACCAGTGCGCTGTTTACCGACCCGTACACATGCAACCGCACCACCGGTGCCTTTGTGTTGATCGACTCGCTCACCAATGACACGGTTGCGGCCGGCATGGTCACCGACTCGGCGGCTCAAGACCTGGACGCGTTGCTCAAAGAGACTCGCGCAGGCTCGGCGATTCGTCCCAAGACTCAGGTCTCTCCCCGTGAGCGTCATGACCGCTTGGGCCAACGCGGCGCCACCATCTGGCTGACCGGTACTCCGGGCTCGGGACGCTGGGCACTGGCCTACGCGCTAGAGCGTCGCCTGTTCGACATGGGACGTACCGCGACCGTGGTCGAGCCACTGGGTGAGAGCCTCGACGGCGTCATCTCAGCATGCAAGGCTGGCACAGACGCCGGTCTGTTCGTCATCTGCGCGTCTCGTGCCTACAAGATGGCGGACCGTGAGCGCATTCGCGAGCGCATTGGCGGCGAACGCTTCATGGAAGTGCACGTCAACACGGACACTGCTCTGGCTCAAGAGCGTCGGCCTGATCAAGACTTCTCCGAGTTCGAGCCGCCAACATCACCGGCACTTGAGACGCCTCTGGACCAGCTCCGTCTGACAGACGCGGTCAAGCGCATTGTGAAGTACCTCGAGACTACGAGTCAGTTCGAGCGTCCGACCCGCTAGCAAAATTTGAGAGGCATAATGATGATGCCTACTGCTTTGTTGCTGGCATTGATGGCCGGGGTTCTCCCCTGGACAGGGTGCGGACTCTTCAGCGGCGATGAATTAGGTCTAGACCGGTTCCCCGCACGTGGGAGTGGAACGTTGCAGTTCGATTTTTTCGTTGATGGCAACAACGACTACGACTGCTCCAGTGAGTATGCAGTCGTTGTGCTTCCTGGTGGACCTCCGGAGCCATGCCTGGTTTGTGCAACGGTTGCGCGTGTCGACTTGGTCGGTCGCGACAGTACTTGTGGCGACGGCATGTCTCCCGTCGACATAATCGATGTTGGGCTAGGGCTAGATATCGATGCGCCGGCCGTGTGGATGGAGGACGGCGGCTGGGGCCTGGTGACCGAAGGTGTGCTGGTACCCGGCAGCAGCTTCGATGGTACTTCGCCAGTCTTTGAGGAAGAGGGCGTCGAATTCCGGCGGTCGGTCAGCCTGGATTGGTAGGCTCAAGAGCCACCCGGTTCGAGGCCGATTAAAGGGGTATTCAAGTCCTGTTCGCTAGTCCGAGCGCTCGACCACAAAGAAGTCCACCCGTCGGTTCTTTTCGTGCGCGTCTGCGGTTTGACGGCCATCGAGTGGCTGGGTCTCGCCGAATCCTTGGCTAACCATTCGGCTCCCAGCGATGCCATGGTCAATAAGGTACTGGCGAACTGAGGCGGCACGACGTGTCGACAGGTCCAGATTGTGGGCGGCGGACCCGCGACTGTCGGTGTGACCCTCAATGCGCATCTGGGTCAGCTCGGGGTGGTCGGTCAGAATGTCGATGACGTCTTGCAGCAGCGCTGCGGATTCTGGCAGAATCTCGGCCTCGTTCGTCGCGAAATAGACGCTGTCGCGCAGGTCAATTTGGTCGCCAACCAGCTCTGCGGTAGCCGGCTCGGCTGTGAGAACAAGCGTGATGACGTCATCCTCGACCACATCCACGGCTTCTTCGACATGGCGGTAGCCGTCTGCATGTGCGGCGAAGAGTGTGGGCCCAACGGGTGTGGTGGCGGCAAATACACCGTCGTCGCCTGTCTGTCCGATGCCGTCGCCATTCGCGAGGATGCGGGCACCAACGATGGGGTCTCCGTTCACGTCGGAGACTTCAACCCGTACCTCGCCAACCGGAACGACTGGAACTTCGGCGTCGGGCACTTCAGCGTCGGGTACATCCACGACTGGAACGTCCACAACAGGAACGTCAACAACCGGTACTTCCACAACAGGAACGTCGACAACGGGGACGTCCAAGGTGGAGGTGTCTACCGGCATGACCGAGACATCTTCTACGTCTGGGGCCGGTTCGTACGGGATGGCGTCCATGGTGTCGACGACGGACGGACCGTCTCCACGCATATGCTTGACCGGACGGTAGCCAATGCCCGCGATGACGCGCAGGCGTGGAGCCCCGATGCCTTGGCCAAGTCCGGTGCCAACGCCCATATCGAGGGTCAGCGCGTCTCCGAGCCCGATCTTGGCGCCGCCCAGTGCTTCGACTGGGGCGCCGGCTCCGCGGGATGGGGGAGCGTCTGCATCTGTGCTGATCATGCGCACAACCTGTGCACCAGCGACGTCTGCCGAGAGTGTCAGAGTGTTGCTCAACCGCCAACCGGCACCTACGCGCCACATCAGCTGGTCGTCCCAGATGACGTTTGCCATCTGCTGCTCTGGAATGCCTCGGTATCCGAGGTTTGCTGCGAGTAGGACCGGCCCGATCGGCTTGTCGACGATGAGCTGCGCTTCCCAGCCTGGCTTGCCCTGCGAGGTGCCGAGTGGGCTGGCGATGCTTGCGGTGGGGAGTGAGACCCGACCGCCAACAGCGAAGCCGACACCTGATGTGTTTCGGTCGACCAGACCAATGCGACCGTCGAAGGCAATGTCTCCGAGTCCGGCACCCTCATCGGCAAGGTCCGAGCGCGTGAACAGGTAGATGGGGAGGTCCACGCCGATTCGGAAGCGGTCGTACTGAAGGCCAGCGATGACGTCGACCTGCATCGCGTCTTTGACCAGGTCAATGGTCTGGCTGGTGCCGTCGGTGCCCGTGTAGCGGACCACGAAGGGGTGGTTGACGTAGTTCGCGGCGACTCGGCCGAAGGTGTAGGACGACTCGGTACGTCCTCCGCTGTCGTCGGTCCATAAGGTGGACTCGGCGTCGATGCTTGGGCGGTACAGCTGGCTTTGTAGGTCCGGAACGAACAACAGGTCCGTGTCTGGAAGGTCATCTTGGGCGATGGCGGTGCAGGTTGCGACAAGAGCGGCGGCAACCACCACGCCCATGCGACGACCGGCAACTCGTGCGAGCAGGCCGCCTGCGAACCGATGTGGCGAAGCGGCACGGGGGCTGCATTGCCGAGCGAGTTCGTACCGAACGACGTCGCTGTCTCCGTTGAGCAGGTTGTATGTTCGGGTCACGTCGTCACCATTCCCTTGCCCGCCACCAGCGGTGTCGGAGTTGATTGGGTCGGTATCGTAAACCGGGACCTCGTCGCTGTCAGACAGTCCGTCGTCATACGTGCCTGGGTCGCGGGGTACAGCGCTGTACGAAGTGATGCGCTCACCGTCGATATGGCACTCGTGACGGTTGTCTTCGTGCAGTGGTTGGCTCTCATGGATGTTGACTGTGTCGCCGTCGGACAAGCAGTCCCTGTCTGAGGCCGCTTGGAGTGGGGCGGTGCCGTGCTCACGAATCCCATTGTTATCGGTCCGTCTGTTGCCGTTTGAGTTGGCATTCCATTACACCATTGCCGTACAGTGGTTCGGGGGGAGAATATGTTTGGTCGAAGCATGTTGGTTTGGTTGTGCGTTGGTTCGGTCGCGTTCGCCGCAGACGCTCTTGGCGACGGGTGTCAGGACGAGTTCGACGCCAACGGTGCCTGTGTGGCTGTCAGTGCAACGGTCGATGTGTCGAGCACGGTCGGAGCCAATAGCGTTGTTGCGGACAGCGTTACCGTTGGGCCCCAGGTTGCCATTGGTGCGAACGTCGTTGTGGCCCCTCGAGCCGTTCTGGCAGGTCGAGTCGCCCACACGAGCAATCCACTGCCGATTGGCACGGGAACCGTCATTGGTCGCAGCGCCCAGCTTGGAGCGGACCATGTTCTTGGGGCAGACGTGAGCATCGGTCGCTCGGTTGTGGCAGGAGCCAGACTCACAGTCGCCACCGGCGCGTCCGTTGGCTACGCGGCGCAGATTGGCTCAGACGTCACCATTGGCTCAGATGCCGCTGTTGGCAGCTTGGTCGGCCTCGGTGACTACACCACCCTAGGTGACGACGCTGTGGTCGCCCGCGGGACCATCGTCGCCGACAGCGCGAACGCCGGAGCAGCAACGTCTATCGGTGGCATCGTTGGGCCCGAGGTCACGATTGCCGCTGGCGCGCGCATTGAGTTCGGTGCACGGGTTCGGAAGAACGTTGATATTGGTGTTGGTTCTGCCATTGAAGACGGCGGCCGCGTTGGACGCGGCGCAGTCATCGAGTCGGGTGCCACAGTCTTCGGGCTAGTCGGCCCCAATGCGACGGTCGGCTCAGGTGCCACTGTTCAGGCGGGCTCTAAGGTCTCGCGCGGCGGGGAAGTCTGCTCCGGCACCACCCTTCCATCGGGAGAGACAGTGTCGAATGATGGAACATGGCCGGTTGAGGGGTGCACGGTCACCACAAGCTGCCTGACCATTAAGACCTCGGACCCTAGCTCGACGGACGGGATCTACACCATTGATCCTGACGGACCTGGCGGACTCGCCGAGCAGTCTGTCTACTGTGACATGACGACAGACGGTGGCGGCTGGACCCTGGCTGCCTCAAACCACTCTGGAGACACGAGCTTCCCGGGTGGAACCTCACGAACGAACCTGTTCTTGCACACCACGGGATACGCCTCGAACCCTTCCATTCTGGCCGATTACCTGATTGGTCCCGCCATCTTGGTGATGCCATTTGCCGAGGCCCGCGTTCACTCAGACCGCACTGGAAACGGCAGTGTCGTGGTCGACTTCAAGTGGAACCAGTCGGACTCGCAAGCGGCTCTGACTGGGAACTTCTCGAGCACTGTGCTGCTCGCTCCTCACAACGTGAACACCGTTGGGTGCGGCAACGCCAACCATTGCAACCTGGACGGTCAGTGGGTGGACAGCCTGGCAGGCGGCTTCGACTCAAACGCCAACCAACGGACCATCGGCGCCGTGTGTACGCAGGGCTCGGCCGACCCCGTGAGCGGTACGTACGTTGGCCACGGGGCGACCGAGGGTAGCTACGAGGGGAACTACTACATTGCTTCAGGCGGATGCGGGGCCTTCGACTTTGACGTCTACGCAACATTTGTTCGCTAGAGTCCTTGAATAATCGGTGAGTGACACAGGTGTCTGGCACCGGTGTCAGCCACGGTTTGCCTGGCAGCGTAGGCCTCGCGCACACACAACGCAGGTGCTCGGCGAGGTTGAGATTGTGTAGGCCGGAGCTCACTCTGCGAGTGGTGCTCTGCTCACTGCTTGGGCGGTTAGGCTGTGCATCAACCGGAGTCCCTATGCGCACGATTACCCTTGCTGGTCCCGCCAAGAATGCCCTTGGCTCCTCTCTCATGCAGTCCGTTCATGACCAAGTCAAGGCCGCATCTGGCGAGCCCCTGTTGTTGACGGGAGACGGTGACGCATTCAGTGCCGGCTTGAACCTCAAAGAGGTGTTGAACGCCGATGACGACAGTATGCGCGCGTTTCATCATCTCTTGGAAGAGACCATTGCGGCCTTGTACCACTACCCGGGACCGACAGCGGCGGCGGTCAACGGACACGCGATTGCAGGGGGCGCTATCCTAGCGCTGGTCTGTGACCGTCGAATCGCGACTACAAACCCGAAGGCCCGCATTGGGCTCAACGAAGTCGCCCTCGGTCTTCAGTTTCCACCGCGCCTGCTCGGCATGGTCACCGACTGCATTCCACGTCGTCACCAGATCGAAGTGTTGCTTGGCGCCGGCTTGTTTGGTCCGCAAGACAGTCTGCGATTGGGACTGGTGGATGCGGTCGCTGATGACCCCGTCGCCGAGGCCACCGCTTGGCTCAAGACCTGCGGCTCCCATCCGGATGGTGCGTATGCGGCTGGAAAGGCCCAACTTCGCCCGCCAATCCCGCTGACAGATGCGCAAAAAGTGCACTTTGATACCGTGGTGTTGCCAGGGTGGACGTCCGAGAGTGTGAAGACGCGTATTGGTGGCTTCTTCACGAAGAAGTAGGGGCGGAGCCTCATGTCGGACATGAGTGCCTCTGCCGTAGTGATCGGGAAGACGCGTCGTCCTGAGACCGTCCCTGGATCTCGGTCTCGCCTGGATCTGTGACGTCTAGTGGTGGTTTGCACAAGTCAGATCGAGACCCTTTCCTACACTCCAACTCTGAGTCTGCTTTGCTCAATATGGCAGAGATGTCACTGGATACGTGGTCTCAGTGCGGCTGACGTCGGCGCAGTCCAATCAACTGATAGATTGTTGTGTGGGACCGGCGTTGTTCTGTCAAAGTATGGGACTCGGAGGTCCTCGTGGACGACGTCATGCTTTTGAAAGACGAAGAGCTGGAAGTTGAGTCTGGCGATGACCAACCCAAGACTGAAGTTCTCAAGGACACCCTGCAAGACCAGGTTTTGGGCTCAGGCGGGCCTCCGAACGCAGCCGAAGATTCGGGCGAGTCCTCTATGCAGCCGCTTGTTGGCGGCACTCTCGGCAAGTTCACCGATGACGCTCCCGGTGGTGATGAAGATGAGGAGAAGCCGGACGAGACCGTGCAGAAGCCCGCGCCGGCAGAGGTCGGCTCCAAGGTCGCGGACAAGCCCTCTGGTGACCCAGATGGAAAGCCAGAGCTTCCGCCCAAGATCATTGGATTCGCGAAGTCCCGAAGCGGACTGAATACCGCCATTCTGTCTATGGAGTCGGCGCGCGTTGCTCGGGTTCAGTTCTTGGCCTGCACCATCAGTCGCGACCTGCGCATCAAGACCGGTACGGGCGTTGTTCGCTTGAACAAGAAGGGCAACATTGTTGAGGTGCTGTCCTTCAGCGGGATGGCCTTCTGGCTGAAGGATGGTGTTTCAGCCGGCATGGTGAAGCTCAGCTCACTGTTGGGCAAACCAAAACGCCTCAGCGGTGCCGGTAGCTTTCAGCTGACCGAACGTCTGGCGCTGCCTAGTACGCGGCGTGGTGTGTCATTCTCGCTTCCTGAGGGGCAGGTAGGCGATTGTACGATCCGACGAAGCAAGATCGGCTCGGTGAGTGCCAATGTCGAAGGCGTGCAGATACGCGTTGACTTGGAAGGTACTGGCAAGTCTGCCGAGGCTGACAGCGGAGCCCCAGACACACCTGCAGACCGAAAGGCGCTCAAGGAAGAGGCAGACGGCAACAAGGCGCTGGCGTTTGAAGAGAAGAAGAAGCTTAGCGACACCAAGGCAGAGGTGAAGTTCCTCCCGTCCAAGGTGCCATGGCGTCGCATGTGGGTGCTCGACGGCTACGGCACGGTCGAGAAGAACAAGCGCAACCGCATTGCTACGGTCGAGGACGCGGACCTGCGGATGACATGGATGCACCGTCGCAAGGTTCAGGGCGTGCTCAACCTCAAGCAGGTGCATGGCAAGCCGCGCAAGCTCACCGGCAAGGGTAGCTTCGAGACCACACGCGAGATGACTCTTCCTGGAAAGAAGAGTCCGTCCATTACGTTGGGCGTCGGCAGCGTGCTTGCGGCCGACGTACAAGAGGGAAAACTCCGCACCCTCGAAGGCA
Organism: uncultured Pseudomonadota bacterium; assembly: GCA_913061235.1. GTDB lineage: Bacteria > Myxococcota_A > UBA796 > UBA796 > CAJXTB01. Next base: position 176,417 of record CAJXTB010000007.1, read on the forward strand.
GCGACATTGCCCCGGATGTCGAGCGCTGGCCCCCACCCGCGTCGCCCAACATCGTCAATCAGATGGAGAACGCTGAACTTCCAAAGAACATCAAGGGCGGAGGCCCACGGTGGATGGACCTGAATCCAGAGTTCTACCCAACTCGCGATATCGTCTACCAAAGTGGGCGTGCGCTCTGCAATATGAAGGGGAAGAGCGACCGGGTCAAAGACATCATTCAGGGCTTCGGCACTGCCACTTGGAAGACCGGGCTGGGTAAGACGGAACTGGTCACTTTCGAGTCGCTGAGCGGAGAGCCGAAGCAAGTAGAGATGACCGGTGACACCGCGCTCACGACCGCCATGAACCTGAAGGACGGAAGTGGTCTTGGGTTGACTACAACAGGCGACTCCGCCCCCATGACGCTGACCGTCTCTAAGGGAAATCCCATCTCGGTCGCCGGAAGCGCGTTTGGTGTCTCGGCCACCTCGAATGCGACGGAACTGTACTCGCTCACCACACGCGGCTCGATTGCTCTGAACAAGCGGAACGCGGTCAACGGAAGTGCCGGCGTTTCCTTCTTGCGCCGGCCCGAGCCGGTCGCAAAGAACCGTGGTCCAGCGAATGACTGGAATGTGTTTCTGGAGCCTCCGGTAGGCAAGCTGCCCAACGTCACGATTACGGACTCTAAGCTCTCTGAGTTGACTGGTGCGGTGACTCTGTCTGTTGAGAAGGGAACCGAGCAGATCTTCGTAGTCACCGGAAGTGGAGCTCAGTACGGTCCCCATGACGCGCCCGTCATCACCGTTGCTGGCGCTGACCTCGACATGAAGAACTCGGTCGACCTGGTCACCTTCGACACCATTCGCTTGGGCCTGGGTGTTGGCACCGGCGGGACCATCAGCCTGGTCCAAAATGACATCACCCGCCTGGGCGGAACACTACCATTCTACCTGGATAATGCGACAGGTCGCTACCTCGAAGGGGTCTTGACCGGACAGTATGCGGACGGGATTTTCACCGGTGCCGGCAGCATGAATCTGCTGCAGAAGCAGGCGCTCGGCGGCAAGTCTGGTGAAGATGGCTGGACGATTGGGCTGACCGAGAGCACAGGTCTCACCGCTGTCATCGTCAACAATGCTCTGACCGAAATGTCCGGTGTGCTGAACATGGCGGTCGCGAGCGGCCCAACCATGTGGGCCACGCTCGAGGCGAACGGCAAGTACGTACACGCCGATCGGGACTTCACCGGTGGCGCGACCATCACCGTTGTCTCGACCATGGAGCTGTTTGAGCACAAGGGTCTCAAGTACTTCATCGATGCCGGCTCGAATGCTTCGGTGCAGGTAGACAACAGCGCCCTGACGTCGTTCTCGGCGGGCAAGATCAAGCTTCTTGTTCACGAAGGCGGCGCGCTGTGGGTCTCCGGCGGCGTGTCGGACGTCCTGTACATGCGCAAGGACAACGACCTGTCGGGAACCGTTGGCGGCGAGGTGCACAAGGACGTCACCCGGGGCATGCGCAACGCGTCGGACCCGAACACCGTGCTCGTCCACACCGGCTCGAAGGCCACGGTCAAGATGACCAACAGTGCGTTCGAGCGCATGGACGTCACCGGGGCTGCCGTCTCCATTCACTTGGACAAGGTTGGAGCAGGGCCGGTAGACGTCAAGGGAACGCTCGCAGGCGGCATGTCTCAGCAAGAAGATGGCCTACTCGTCGAGCACTTGAACGGGTCTGCGAACCTGACCGAGAACTGGCAGGTGACCGAGCGCATTCGTTTGTTGAAGGGCTCTGGCCTCGACTCGCTGAAGGTCGAGAACAATGAGATGAAGGAGATATCGGGCAACGTCAGCGCCGTTGTCGCAGATGAGACGGGTGTGGATTTCGCTTCCGGAGAGCTCGCCGGCTCATGGAAGGCCGAGACCGGACATGTCGAGGGCTACATCACCGGCACACTGCTGCAAGATGTCTCCAAGGACCTGACCGGCGACCTGTCGGTGACGCTGCACTCGGGTGCGAATGCGCGCGTTGACTTCGAAGGCGGGGGTATCTCCACGATTAGTGGAACGGCCATCCGTGCCACCCTGTTCGATGGCACCGAAGCTCTCATGACCGCCGAGGTCAACGGCACCTACAACTTCGCATCCGGCATCTTGGAGTCGCTGACGGTCACTGCAGACCTGCTCAAGACCTTCACCTTCTTCAATGACCGAATGTCTCTGACCGGCGCCAGTGCTGCGATTCAGATCACCAACAATGTCTTGGTCTTGGCCAAGGGCTCTGCTTCGGTCGAGTCTGCGGACATGATGATTCGTAAGGCCGCGGTTGAGTTTGAGTGGACCCAGACATCCGCTGGCATCTCCAACTTCGCATTCACCGGTACCGCGGCTTGGGTCGCGTGGGAAGACGGGGAGTCGTCTCTCAAGGGCACCATCGCCCTCGACTACAAGTCGCTTTCCGACTTCAACTTCCTAGGTACCGCCCACTATAAGATGACCGAAGGCGCGCTTGCAGCCGGCATGTCGCTTCAGTTCGACGAGACGTTGAGCCCGACCATTGGTGGCTACCTCAAGTACGCGACCACGCTATTGGACGAGTCCACGCTGTTTGAGAAGGAATGGGGCATTGACATCCCCATCTTCTCGGTAGCCGTTGCGACTGCGTGGTTCGGCGCAGAGATTGGTATTGGCCTCGACAGCGCTCCGCTGACCTTTGAGGGCAAGGCAGCTATTGCCAACTGGCGCCCGTTCGAACAGTCCAGTCCGGACTTCGACATGACAGCCAAGGCCACATGGGGACTGACCTTTCATGCCCGTGTTGCCGCCCATCTTGAGGCGGGCATTCAACTGGCGATTGCGGGTGCGGGCCTTGGAGCAGAGGCCGGAGTTGGCCTACATATGCCGCTTACCATCGCGCCCATTCTCAATATCTATGGTGACAAGCAGGGTTGGGGCGGCACGGTTGGTCTCGACATTGGGCTTTCTGCATCTGTCGAGTTCGATGCTTCGCTGTACTATTATGCCAACCTCGTGATGGGTTGGCTGGGCGAGTACGAAGGCGTCATGTGGGAAGACTCGATGTCGTTCCCCCTCTTTGACACGAGCTGGCAGGGCGAGTTTGGCTTCGGTGACACCAAGCCAAAGAAGAAGAGCCCGCTGACCAAGGTGGATGGCGTACCTGCGGCCGTTGCTACTCAGAAGTCCATGTCCAAGAGCGACGTCCCCGATGGCGACAAGGTCAAGACCAGCAAGAGGGACGTCGTTGAAGACAAGACACCAGCGCCGAAGCAGCTGCCGGGCAAGGCCGGCGATGACGTGGCAATGGGGGATGCGTTTGGCGGTAACGAGACCAAAGGCGACTCGGTCTTCCCGTCGAGCTTTGACCAGTGGTTCAAGGGCGGCGATGTCGCGGCAATGTGGGAGGCGTTTGGAGCCTTGTCTCGCTTCTGGGACCGCATGGGCATCTTCTTCGAGATTCTGCTCAGCCCAGCTACGGGCATCTACCGTTTCGCGAAGGAGTGGTACAAGGAAGACGGCCTGTTCAGTGGGGACAGCCTCTCCAATGATGTGGATGCGGTTGAGGCGGGCCTCGACGCGATGGGCCGACTCATCTCCGAGCTCGCTGTGAACGAGTGGGATGCCTGGTTCCGAGTGGGTCAGGTCATCTCTGGCAAGATGAGTCTGTACGATGCCTACATGGGCTCGGACGATGCGGTCATGGAAGCGATTGACACCGGCGCGTACAAGAAGATGGGGGGCGAAGAGCTTGGCAGTATGCTCGAAGTTCTCTGTGCGACCGACACCGCCTGTGTAGGCGACAAGGAGTACGGCGTCATGAAGGTACTCCGTCTCGCTGAAAAGAACGGCACCCTGAAGTTGGCCCTCAAGGATGTCAGCGGCAAGTACACTGGGGCAAACCAAGTCCTGTGGAAGCTAGATGGTGAGACAGACGAAGAAGCCTGTAAGATCTTCGACCGCAACGGTATCCATTGGTCCTACTTTTAGGAGCGAACGTGTCGCTAAAACGCGCCATTGAAGAGGTCTGCAGCGCCATTGGTGCAGGCCGCGAACAAGCTGTTCGCGACTATTCCATATCCGGTGCCTGGGACGCAGAGGTCACTCCAGCGGTCCTGTTGCGGCATGCGAAACGCAGTGGGCAAAAGCTCGTTCTGGGTACCAAGCTGTTCCAAGCAGACAGTCACGCTGCGACCGAGCTGGCTTGGTACAACGACGAAGGTCCCATGGGGGTCTGCTGGGTTGTGTGGTGCGAGACCGGCGGTCTGTGGAAGCTCGCCGGTCGGGTAGACAACGAGACCATCGCGAAGGCCTACGTGGTGGTCGGTGCGGATGACGCGCCTACCCTCGAACGCTGGACAGCCGGCTCAGCGCTACAACAGCTCGCTGAGACGTGCCTGTGGGCCATCGATGGCAATGAAGAGCCACCGTTCTCGGGTGAGGTCTGGGACGAGTGGACGGCCGATGTGGAAGGGGAGATGACCCTTCGAGTCGGCCGGGTGGTTGAAGCCCCAACGCTCGGTCGGGCGATGATTGTGCTGGAGTGGGTGGAGACGCCGGACCCTGGCTACCCAGACACCGAACGCGCAGGCATCCTCAACTACGTAGATGGCGCCTGGGAGCTCGTCATGGTGCGCCACGTTGGCCGGCTGCGCAGTCTGCTGTCTGGACTCGACATCGGCCCGCCCAACCAACAGGTACTACCCGAGATGCCGCTTATTGCTCCGTGAGTGGGGCGTCCGGCAGCACCAGCGGGTCGTTTCTCGGTTCGGCTTAGCGTACGTAGAAACGGTACGTCCAGACGTCCGGGGACGGCACATTCACACCGCGGGAGTTTGCGCCGCATGAGATTCCACAGCCGTGGTCGTTGCCCAGAACCTTGTACGTGCCCAAGCCTGGATTCGTGGTCCAGAGGTTGGCGGAGCTGTTCACCCACAGCTCAATGTCGCCGTAGCGGTATTGGTCGGGGCCAACGCCTTGGTTCATCATCACGCCTACGCCCGGCTGGTTGTCGTCACCTAAGACTGGGTAGGTGTTTGCACGGATTCGAGAGCGGTCGTTGTTGGGGTTGAACAGGCCGTTTACTACGAGCTGTGTGCCGTTCATCAACAGTGGTTCATAGGGAGAAACAGTCGTATCTCCGGCAATCAGACTCGACGTGATGGCGGTATTGGCTGCGCTGTCGAACCGTTGGTCCCAGACTCCCGTGTTGACCGTTGTCCAGTGACGCCAAGCGCGTGTCTGCCCGTGACTGCCGACGTTGTTCATCGTGACGAGCAGCTCTCCACCAGGAACCGACCAGGCAGCGCTGCTCTTGAAGTCGCCGTCGAACGGGTCGTTGATGTGGCCGTACTCCACGTTCTCGGTCCAAAAAGTCGTGTTCGAGAAGCGCGCGCTGTGGCCGTCTGTTGGGTCGACCGCCTGAACCAACGTCCAGCCTCCGCCCTGTAGGTCCATCTCACAGTGCGCCTTGAATGGGGTGTAGGCCGTGCCCACTCCGTCGGGGTCCAGGTAGTACACGCCGGTCTCTGCCGTGCTGTCTGCCACCTTGATGGCGTTGCAGCTGGCGAGGGCTGAGCTTGCGTCATTGAGCGCATCTGCGACGATACGGCCCGCAGTTCTGGCGTGACCGGCTCGCGGGGCCCACATCAACGGTGCTGGAGAGCCCAGTGCGCCGTTGTTGACGGACACGCTGACTGTGACGCCTTCGTTCTCAAACACCGAGCTGTCCAGGTTCTGAACGCTGCCAAGGACCACTGCGAAGTAGCCATCCGCGACCGCCACATTGGTGTGTGTTTCGGACCAGCTTGCAGTCCCGGCGTTCCAGCTGATGGTCATCGTCACGCTCGATGATGCCGTGATGGGCGTTCCTTCGGTGTCCAGAAGGCGTCCTTGGTAGGCCAGTTCGACTGGTGCAGCGTTGGCGGCGCTCCAACCGAGCGCTACAATCATGGTGAGCATCCGCATCGTAATTCCCCTTGAGTTGCGCGGATTCTACCACCCGTACACCTGTGGAACCAGCGTTGAAGCTGCCTAGACCGTATGGATCCAACGACCAGTCCATCCCTGAGCAAACACGATTGACGAGCCCTTTGGGGGGCTTCCATCAGTCGGCATGGGACAGCTGACGCTCCTCCATGGCGCAGTACAGAACCGGCACCACGAACAGCGTGATCAGCGCAATGGTCATGCCACCGAGCATCGGCAGCGCCATCGGGACCATGATGTCCGAGCCGCGGCCCTGTGAGGTCACGACGGGAAGCAGCGCCAGCAGCGTGGTGGCGGTGGTCATTAGGCACGGGCGAACGCGGCGAAGGCCGGCTTGTAGGGTGCGTGCGCGGACGTCTGCGACGGTGGCGACGGGCTCGCGGTCGAAGCTCTGTTTGAGGTAGGTCGCCATGACCACACCGTCGTCTGTCGCCAGGCCAACAAGAGCGATGACGCCCACCCAGACTGCCACGGACAGATTGACAGTTCCAACGTGGAACAGGTCGCGCATGTCGGTGCCGAACAGGGAGAAGTCGAGGAACCAAGGCTGTCCATACAGCCACAGCAGTCCGAATCCGCCGCTGACCGCTACGAGCACGCCCGAGTAGATGATGGCGGTCGTGAGCACACGCTTGAACTGAAGGTAGAGCAGAATGAACACGAAGATCAGAGCGATAGGGATGAGCACCATGAGCCGCTGCTCGCTGCGTACTTGGTTCTCGTACGAGCCGGCGAATGCGTAGCTGACGCCGCTGGGTACCTGTAAGACACCGCTCGTTACGCGTTCTTCAATGAGCTGACGCGCTTGTTCCACCACCTCGACCTCGGCCATGTCCGGCACTCGGTCGAACAGAACATAGCTAGTTAGGAAGGTGTCTTCCGCCTTGATCATCTGCGGGCCGCGAACGTAGCGGATGTCGGCCACTTGGGTGAGTGGAACCTGGCGTCCGCCGGACGTTGGGATGAAGATGCGGTCGAGCGCTTCGAGGCTGTCGCGGTCTTCGCGGGCGTACCGCACACGCACTGGGTACCGTTCGCGGCCTTCGACAGTTCGCGTGAGAGTCTTTCCTCCCAACGCTACCTGAAGGACGTCCTGTACGTCGACGATGGTCAGGCCGTACCGACCAATTGCCTGACGGTCGATGTCGATCTCAAGGTAGGGCTTGCCGACGACTCGGTCTGCGAACACGGTCTCCGCACGAATCGATGGCACGTCTTTGAGCGCCCCTTCCAGGGCGAAGCCGAACGCTTCAATGGCCTCGAGCGACGGTCCTTTGACCTTGATGCCCATGGGTGCCCGCATGCCGCTCTGGAGCATGACAATGCGCGCGTTGATGGGCTGGAGGGTTGGCGCACCGGTGAGGCCAGGAATCTGCGCGGCCTTCGTGATCTCAGCCCAGATGTCCTGCGAGGTGTGGATGTGGTCGCGCCAGTTGCGCACCCGGGTTCCGTCGTCGTGCGTGGAGTACTCGGGCAGGTAGGTGATGACGGTCTCAATCATGGAGACGGGGGCGGGGTCCAGCGCGCTGTCTACGCGACCGAGCTTGCCGACAACGCGGTCGACCTCAGGAATCTGGGCGATGGCGGCGTCGAGTGCGCTCATCATGGCCGTGACCTCGCCAATGGAGGCGTGGGGCATGGTGGTGGGCATGTACAAGAACGACCCTTCGTCGAAGGGCGGCATGTACTCGTGTCCAAAGCCCGGAAGCGCGTCTGCGACCACCGAGACCGGGGCCGTCGTGCGAACGGCGTTCGGTAGGAAGCCGAAGACAGTGTCAAACCCGAGCCAGGCGGTACCGCCGAACGCAACCATCAGGGCTGGCGCTGCAAGGAAGGTGGCCTTGTTCGCGAGAATCCAGCCAAGAAGCGGCGCGTAGGTGCGCTCGAAGAGGCGCAGTATGACGAGCACACCGGCAATCAGAGCGCCGGCAAATAGCAGGTTGAGCACGTAGCCAGAGCGTTCGCCTAGCGGCATCCAGTTCACGACCAAGAGGACGGCGACAATGGCGATCGCCACCGCATTCTCGACCTGACTGACCGTCTTGGAGGTCGATGAGGACACGAACGGCCGAATCAGTCGCCACACGCCGAGAAGGACGACGAACAGACCGCCAGGCACCGTCACGTACACTGCAGCCACAATGCCAAGGGCAATGAGCAGCCAGTCGATGGCGTGGGTCGAGCGGAACACCGACCGTCGGACCCGCTTGGGACCATCAGGAACCACTGTAGGACGACGTCGTAGGACCGCCAGAGCCAGACTAGGCAGGACCAGTACGGCGAGTATCAAGACCGTGCCCATTGCGAAGGTCTTGGTGTAGGCCAGGGGGGAGAACAACCGATATTCAGAGGCGGTGAGGCCGAAGACGGGCATGAAGCTGACAACGGTCGTGAGGACCGATGTGAGCACAGCAGGAGCGACCTCGGCTGCCGCACGCCGTACCGAAGCCACACGCTCCGTGCCGCTCTGCCCGTCACTGAGGTGCTGATCGATGTTCTCAACGAACACGATGCCAATGTCCACCATGGTGCCAATGGCGATGGCAATCCCGCCAAGCGCCATGACGTTGGCGTCCACCCCAGCGAGCTTCATCACCCCGAAGGTAGCGAGCACGCCCATGGGCACCATGGCGGAGATGAGGATGGAGCTGCGCAGGTTTCTCAGCATCACCAAGACCACGATGAGCGTGATCAGGATTTGTTGGTACAACGCCGTAGATAGCGTGCTCAGCGTCTCGCCAATGAGCACGGAGCGGTCGTAGAATGGCACCAGTGTGACCTGGCTCACAGTGCCGTCTTCGAGGGTGCGCTTGGGGAGGCCGGCCTGAATCTCGGCCACGCGCTCCTTGACCCGGGTGATGACGGCTAGCGGGTTTTCAAGGTAGCGGGACACGACGACGCCGCCAACAGCGGGTGCACCCTCGTCGTCCAGAGCACCGCGCCGTAGGGCGGGACCGAGCTGAACACTGGCGACGTCGCTGACTCGCACTGGGGTGTTCTCGCGAGCGAGCACAACGGCCTGTTCGATGTCCTCCACTTCTTCCACGAGGCCGAGTCCACGAACGACATACTCGACGCCGTTAAGCTCGAGCGTGCGCGCACCCACATCGAGGTTCGACCGACTGACCGCCTGGGCGACCTGAGTGATGGTGACGCCGGCAGCGGCCATCGCGTCTGGGTCGACGTCTACTTGGTATTCACGGACAAAGCCGCCAATCGAAGCCACCTCGCTGACGCCGCTGACCGACTGCAGCGCGTAGCGTACGGTCCAGTCCTGGATGGCGCGCAGCTCGTCTTGGTCCCAGCCGCCGACCACGTTGCCATTGGGGTCTTGTCCTTCGAGCGTGTACCAGAAGACCTGGCCCAGAGCGGTAGCGTCGGGACCGAGTGTGGGGCTGACGCCGTCGGGCACGGTGCCGGGTGGAAGGCTGGCGAGTTTCTCGAGAACGCGCGACCGCGACCAATAGAACTCGACGTCGTCCTCGAACAGGATGTAGATCGATGAGAAGCCCAGAGCAGAGGAGCTGCGCACGGTGCGCACACCGGGGATGCCCATCAGTGCCGTGGTGAGCGGGTAGGTGACCTGGTCTTCGACGTCGCGCGGGGACCGGCCCGGCCACTCGGTAAAGACGATCTGCTGATTCTCCCCAATGTCCGGAATGGCGTCTACAGGGACAGGGTCGCGGGGAATGGGGCCAGTGTCCCATTCAAATGGCGCCACGGTGATGCCGGCCAAGATGACCAGAATGGCGAGCAGTAGCACCACAAGCCATTGGTCCATGAACCAGCCAATGATGTGCTCCCACGCACCTCTTCGCGGTTCAGCACTCAATGGTTGTGCCCTGTGTGCGGGGCAGGAAGCGGCTGTGTGGGTGCACGCAGGTCGAGGGTGGTTCCTGGACTCACCGTCTCCACGAAGTCACCGCAGGTGAGCATGGAGGCACCAAAGTAGGCATTGTCTACGACGTCGCCGCTCTGCACCCATCGCGCACCATTGTTGCGGTTGGCCATTGGGCAGAATGCGACCTGAAGGGGCTGCGAGAGCGGGTTGCCAACACGTGCAAGCAGCACCTCGATTGCCGCGGACAGCGGCTCAAATCCAGCACGCGCGTCTTCGAGTGCACCGGCTTGCTGGACGTGCTCACCGTGGTTGCGCAGCTCTGTGGCAATGGTGGGCCATGCGGTTGACGCGGGACCTGGTGGGCTCAGGGCGGTACTGGCCTGAACGAGACGCCCCGCTGCGGCTTGGGCGGCGGTCAGGTCGTCGTCGGCCAGTGCTTGCTGAACGGTGAGGTAGGCGCTCACAATCGGGGCAAAGGGTGCACGCTGCGAAGCTGTGAGCTGGATGGGCTGCGGTGGTGCCGGTGCGTTGTCGTCGGGCTCAGACATCATGGAGGAGCCGCCACGAATCTGGAGGTCGGCGTCTAGGGCAAAGGCTCCACGGCTGACCACGCGGTCGCCTTCCGAGAGGCCCGAAACCACAGGGTAGCTGTCGCCTAAGCGTGGTCCCAAGCGCACCGAACGAGGCTCGTAGGCAACGCCATTGTCGCTGGGCACTTCGACATACACAACCGAGCGACGGCCCGTGAAGAGCGGAGCGGTCGCTGGAATGGTGAGCGGGGCGCCGCCTGTGTGAGTGGCGGCGACGATGGCCTGGGCGAACATGCCTGGGCTCAAGCGTTCATCGGTGTTGTCGACTTCTACGCGAACGCGAGCCGTCCGACGCTGGGCATCCACCATGGGCTCGATGAAGGCGACACGGCCAGTGAAGGTCTCGCCTGGGAAGGCCTCGACAGTCAGGGTCACGCTCTGGCCAACAGACAAGCTGGCGAGGTCGCTCTCATAGGCATCTAGCTGTACCCAGAGCATTCCGAGGTCTGCCACTTGGTAGAGCGTGGCACCGGTCTCCACATAGGAGCCCTCGGTCGCTACGCGGTCGATGACGGTGCCGGCGAACGGCGACCGGATGGCGACCGACTGCGTAGGCTGGTCCGCGCTGGCCATGCGCTCCACTTCGTCTTCGGGAACACCGAGCAGGCGCAGTCGCTCGCGAGCCGCTTCCAGCGCCCGGGCAGCCGCTTGCTGGGCGGCGGGTGGACTCGTTGACAGCCGCTCAATTTGGGCGGTTGCCGCCAGCAAATCCTGGTGGGCACCGTACACATCCGGGCTGTACAGGTTCGCGATGACCTGACCGCGCCGCACCTGCTCGCCCGTCGTATTCACCCGCAGTCGGTCAATACGACCGCCAATCCACGTTGTGACGTTGCGACGTGATGTCTCGGCGGCCTCTATGCGTCCGAGCAAGCGGACTTCGGACGACGCGTCTGTCTGCCTGCGCACTGTCGAGGTGCGGACTTCGGCAAGAGCTCGTGCGCGCTCAGACAGTACCACTTGTTCGGGCGTGCCCTGGTCACCTTGAGACACCGGGATGAGCTGCATGGGGCACAGCGGGCACTCGCCGGGCTCGGTTCGGCGGATTTGGGGATGCATTGCGCAGGTCCACACAACATCGCTGATGCCTTCCACGACTACAGGGGCTGTGGTGTTGCCGCCGAACAGCACCGCACCGGATGCGAACGCGACCATTAGAGCCGCCACCGCCAACAGATTGCGCAGCCAACGCGGCATTCGAGGGCTCGGATCAGTCATTGGAGGTCTCGGGGACGGAGTGGACGACGGTACCTACTAGATCAGTCAGTGCACTCCACGCGCGGGCGTGGTCGGCGCGGGCCATGTCGGCGTCGACGCGAAGTTCCAGCAGGTCGCGCTGGGTCAGCAGCACCTGAGCGACGGATCCCTGATTGACGGCCAGGGAGCCCAGGAGTGAGTCGTAGGTGGCCTCCGCTTGCGGAAGCAACGTGCCTTCGTTGATCTGCACCCGCCGAGCGCTGTCGTTCAAGCGAGCGAGGACTTGGTCGAGCACTGCGATGATGCGCACATTGACGGCGTCTTGTTCGGCTTCGCGGACCCCAACAACGGCCTGGGCGGCACGAACGCGCTCGGCTCCAGCGCGTTGCCACAGTGGGATGCGCACCCCAACAGTGGCGGCAACAGCGTCTTTCCCGCTGTCTGCTACCCCCGGCATGACCGCTGGGCCGGTGAGCATCCAGTCTGCGCCTAGGGTCAGTCCTGGCATGCGTTGAGCGCGTGCGGCCCGCGTCACATCCTGTGCGGCCTCGGTACGCGCAACAGCAGCCAACTGCATGGGGTGCTGTAGAGCGCGCTCGGTCAGAACGGAGAGGTTGTCCTCCGGTCGTGCTGTGGGGGCGGGATTTGTCGAGGTTGGCATGGGTGCGCGGTCGGCAATTCCGACTTGGCGGCGCAGTTCAGCTACCAATGACTGCTCTCTGGCATCCATACTGGCGATACGGTCCGCCAGCCGCGCATTCGACAGATCGATTTGCTGCAGGTCTGCCAAGGTTGCTGTGCCGACCTCAAGGCGCGCACCGAGAGTACTGGACAATCCGTCCAAGACGTCGATGTGCCGGACGTGGGTCGCTCGCGTGGTGCGCAGCTCCCACAGGTCCCAGTAGGCTTGCTCAACACCCGACATCACGCCTCGGACCTCGGCGTCGAAGGCGTGCTGTGCGGCCAAGGCTTCGTCCGTAGCGGCGCCCCGACTGGCGGTCAGGGCGGTCGGCCACGGAAAGGCCTGTTGAACGGAGACGCGGGCCTGCTGTGGACCGACACGTGTCTCAACAGAGCGCACAAACACGCCGAAGCCGACTGTGGGGTCGGGAAGCACGCCTATGGGGGCGATACGGTGGACTGCGGCTTGCCACCGTGCGAATGCAGCACGCACTGATGGACTGTTTGAGAGCGCGTAGGCCAAGTAGGCATCGAGCGTGTCACCAAGCTCTGGCGCCGAGAGCTGCGACTGCCCCGCCAAGGCGATGGCATCGCGCTGAGAGCCTGCAGTCGGGGGTTCTGCAGCGGCAGTGTTCACCGCGAGCAGGAGGATGGCGCCCCAAGAAATCACGACTGCGGTGCCTCGGCGAGCGACGCTTCGAAGCCCGCATCTTCAATGACCTGAATCACTTTTGCCGGGTCCACGTCTCCCTGCACGGTCGCAGTGTGGCTCTCCAAGTCCACGATGGCCTGGAAACCTGCGTTGGTGAGGGCTCGTGTGACGCTGCCTGTGCAGCCTCCGCAGGTCATGCCGCTAACGGTGAACAGGGTCATGAAGTCTCCAAGTGATGGGTCGAGTCGTTGAGAGTAGCCGGTCACATTATGGTGACGGTGTCGATACAAGAACCAAAAGTCGTGCGTTAGACGGGAAGAATCGGTCGCGTTGCGGGGTGCGCCATGGGACCTACGCATCGTTTTAGCCCCTCCATCTACTGGAAGGTCAATCCAGGCCTGCAACTACTGGACAGGTTGTGACACGGGAGATCGGCCGCCTGACCGCAGTGACCGTCCGACGGCACTTCTCCGTCAGATGGACTCGGTGGCGTGGTGCCTCGTCGGATCCCTCCTCCCCAACTCACCGGCAGGCTTCAGCACGCCTCATCGCGCGTTGACTTGTCTGCGCCTTGGGGCCATCGCCAGTGCGAGCAAGAGCAAGCCGGCAAGACCGTGTGGTGCCCTCACGGCGGAGCATCCACCCGAGCTACCGTCACAGTCGTCGCCTAGGGTCGGGTCCTCGTCGTCGCAGTCGACGTCAACGCTGAAGCCGTCCCCATCTTGGTCATCGTCGTTTCCGTCGCAGTCTTGGTCAATGCCGTCGTACCAACGCTCGCGGACATCCGGATTGACGTTGAGATCGGTGTCATCGCAGTCCTCGCCTACAGCGAATCCATCGAAGTCTTGGTCGTCGTCATTGCCGTCGCAGTTCTGGTCAATGCCGTCGTACCAGACCTCGTCGGCGCCGGGGTTGACGCTTGCGTCTTGCGGAGCGCAGTCCCCGTCGAACTCAGCGAAGCCATCTTGGCTCGGACAGGCCTCTTCTGGGGTGGTGCCCCATCCGTCGCCATCTTCGTCCACATACGCGATGGCATCGGGGACGATGACGTCGTCAATGATGCCATTGCAGTCGCTGTCGCGGCCGTTGCAGGTCTCCTCCGCACCTGGGTAGGCGAAGCGATTGTCGTCCTCGCAGTCGGTGGGCGGTGTGGTGTTCCAGCCGAACGGTGGGTCGCACCACCGACGTCCGCTGTCGATTCCGTTGAACCCGTCTTGGTCGTTGTCGAAGTAGAACATCTCGGCGTCATTGTCGGGGTCGAGTCCGCCCGCGAGGCCGTCACAGTCGTAGTCGATGTCGTCGTCACATTGCTCGGGAGCGCTGGGCGAGACCGTGTCATCTCCGTCGTTGCAGTCAGAATGGCTGGTCTGCGCGTAGGTGCTGTCTGCACAGCTAAGCATCATCAAGCCACCGAATCCATCGGCATCCTGGTCCGCGTACACAACGGTTGGGACGACGTTGGGGTCTTGGTCATCGCAGTCTGTTCCGCGGTACACGCCGTCACCGTCTTCATCCACGAGCAGGAGCAGCCGGTTGGCACCCGAGAGCAGCGTGAGGGTGGGGTCGTTGTCGACGGGGACCCCCAAGACAGGGTTGACCGGACGAGACCCGGCTATCTGCTGGGGAATGTGAAGGGCCACGCTGAGCGTACCGGACGCGTCTGCTCGCAACAGCCAAATGCCACTGTTATTCCCATTGCTAATAATTGTGATAGGGAAGTCGGAACCTGGAATGTGGGCCGTAGTTATGTTGTTGATTCCGGCGAATTCAGCAAGCTGGAGACTGTCTGCAGGCGAAGTAGACACTCCGGTCGGACCGCCCAAATGCAGTGAGAGCATGCCGCTGGGGCTGACTGTCCGAATCCAGACGTCGGCGAATCCATCTGCGTTCATGTCGCCAGCTGGGGCGGCGCCTTCGCGACGGCGGAGCGGGATTGTCTGGTTGGAGGGGCCTAGCTCGGTGAGCTCTGGGTCACCGAACCACCCTTCCAACACCGGAGAGTTCCCAATGGGCTCGAGGTACAAGTCGTCCACGCCGTCGCCGTTGATGTCTCCGACGTTTAGGGCTGGTCGGCGGTATGGGGCGTCTACCCAAACAGAAGGTCCGCTGCTGTCTGTGAGGTACAGCCCGGCTTCACCGTTGTGGATGCCGCGGGTGTCGACACGACCATCACCGTTGACGTCGCCAATCACCGTAGTGCCGCAGGACCAGGTGTGGTCCGGCATGGCGGAGGCCGCGGAGAACTCGGTAATGAAGCACAGACCCGCTACGTTCTGGACGAGGATGTCGAGGTCGCCATCGTTGTCTACGTCACCGCTGACGCCCATGTAAGTACCTTGGAGCGGAATGACGGTCGTGCCGTTCATCTCGATGTCGTCGCCACTGTCGGAGCGTCGAATCAGGTCCATGGTGCCGTCTGAGTTGAGGTCTTCCGCAGCGAGGATTTCAAAGTCAGCCAGTCGTTCAGGCCCGAATGCGAACTCTGGAAGTCCAAGGCCGTCGGCGTTTCCCGGGACTTGTGAGTACCTGTCAATGGCGTCTGCGTAGCCATCTCCGTTGAAGTCACCGACCGCAACATTCATGCCTGAGCCGTACTCTAAGGGCAGATTGACCGTGGTCAAGACATCGTTTTCGACGAGCAGTCGGCTTAGGAACGGGGGTTCGTCTTCGGACTCGGGCGCGGATGTTGGGAACAGCGGGTGGAAGGGAGGGTGAGGCAGGTACCAGCCTTGTTTGAAGGCCTCGCGGTCAGTGATGACTTTGGACCAGCTTGGTGTTGTGGACGCTGTCAGCGTCGGGCCTCCGCGGACCACATCAATGGCGTTCGACTCGCGAATGGTGATGTCGAGATGGCCGTCACCGTCAATGTCTCCAATGAAGAACTCTGGGGCCTGGCGGACGGTGGTCTGCTGCCAGTCGGGGACGGCATTGAACCCACCATCTTCTGAAAAGAAGACTGCCACGCCTTGTTCCCAGCTGGTGATGATGTCGATGTGACCGTCAGAGTTGATGTCCGCCACCTTGACTTCGGTACCGAGGCCGACCTGGGGAGCGATGCCAGGGATGATGACGTCAGCGACGGGGTCGGTCATCCAGTCGGCGCCGTACCAGACCACCACTGCGCCTCGTTGGGCCCCCAGAGGGTCGGGACGGTACGACGGTGACCCGGCTACCAAGTCGTCGTTTCCGTCTGCGTTGATGTCGGGAACGGCGGTGAGTCCGTGGTGCCGGACGCCGGTCTCGTTGACTGCAGGGTCTACGGTTCGGATGTGTTCCAAGGCGTCGTCCAGGAAGACTACCCACGGGTTGACCACCAAGATGTCTACGTTCCCGTCTCCGTTGAAGTCTCCCGCGTCGAAGGCGCCGCGGAAGAACACGGATTGCGAGTTCGCGGAGTAGGTGAGGCCCCAATCTCGGCCGAGTAGCAGGCGGGATTCTCCAACGGCGTCGTCGAAACCGTCCCCGTCTATGTCCGGCAGCATTCGCACCCGCTCGGCTAGGCGTGCGGACTCCAGCGTGTCGATCTGAGGGGGTTGTGTGCCACAGCCAGACAGGACAATGAGTAGGCCAATGAGCAAGAAACCCTCCGAATCTGGCCTGTCATAGCAGGTGCGGAGCCATCAAGTCGGAATGGCCTACTGCGGTCAGGAACCCCCACATCGGTCTGCCGGTAGCGCTTCGGGGTCATCACCCTGTTCCACCCACCACGAGCGCTCTTGCGACAGCGCGCCGGCGTACGGATTGATGACGACTCCGTCCGCGTCGTTCACCTCAAAGTGCAGGTGGGGAATGCTGCTGTTGCCGCTGCTACCAATGACTCCGAGCGTGTCGCCGCACTGCACGTCATCTCCCACGCTGACTGCGACCGAGTCCCGCATCATGTGCCAGTACAGCGTGCGAATCCCATCTTCGTGCTCCACAATGACGTAGTTGGCGTTGAGTGGTCCGCCGTCGCAAGACACCTCGCCGTTGACCGGTCTGCAGCGGTCGAAGTGGCCGTCGTCAGTGTCTACGACCACACCGTCCGCTGCGGCCACAATGACCGAAGAGCCGGCGTCCATGCCGTCGAAGCCGCCGTCTAGCAGGTAGTCGCTGCCATCATGGCCGTCGTAGCAGTGCGGGAAGTGGCGGTCGTCGTAGGTGGTGCAGATGGCGCCACCGAGCGTGCTGTCCGAGTGGTCGACGGGGTCGTGGTCTACGCCAATGAGCCCGGAGATGTCCGATGGCGTAGCCAAGGGCAGGCGAAACAGCAGTCCTAGGTCCACTGAGGTGTCGTCAGCGGGGGTGGGGGAACACGCGGTGAGGAGGAGCCAGAGCATGCCGGACCCTAGCCGATGGGGCCGCAATGAGGCACCGTGAATCGGTCCTACAGCGACAACAGCGACTCAGCCCATGCACGCACTTGTCCGTTTCCAGGGCTGAGCGTCATCATGTCGTCGTCATTGCGTACGGCATTGGTTGGGCAACCTCCGGGGCGCAATACGGTTCGTGCTACCTCGGTTCCGCTGCGGTCGTAGGCAATGTAGGTTGTTGGGAGCCCCTGGATAGCCGTCGAGAAACCGCCACCTCCGTTGAGGTCGCGGAATGCGCACCGACCCATATCGAAGGGGCTTCCTTCTTCCGCTACAGCAATGAAGATGTCCGCGTCCTTCAGAGTGCGCTCACCGGGTGTTCCCGCCACCCAATAGTAGGAGCCGGTCTTGAAGACGGCGACGGTTGGGGTGTTGGACACCTGCCCATCCAGGACCGCTAGACTGGCCGGCAGGTTGTCCAAGAAGGGGGCTGCTGGGCTCTTGTCGTATCGGACGGCCAGGGACTGTTCCCAGTCCGTACCTCCAGGGTAGTCGACCTTCAAGGTGGTCTCAAAGCGGATGATTCCGGCGCCGAAGCTCGAGCTGGTGCTCAGAGATTGGTCCAGAGCCAGGTGCATGACCGGCATGCGGAGTGTGTTTCCCTCGACGGTGCCGCCGTCTACCGTCACCACGGCGTTGGCGAGTGGCTGGATCTGTACTTCGATGGCACCATTCACCAACGGGCAGTCTTGAATTCGGAGCGCTTGGGTGTACGAGGGTTGGGCGTCACCGGTGATGGTGCCCTGTCCGCCAGAACAGCTTGGGTTTAGGGCATCCTGAATGCCCCAGGTCATGCCGATATCGCCGAACGCTTCGCCCTTGGCAGTCAAAAAATCCCATGTGTTGACGCCCACTTTCAGCTGATCACGGGGGACAAGGATGGTGTCGCCGTCATGGATGGTCTGCCCGGCAAGCGTGGCCTCGCTGATGTCAGACAGGTGCACGGTGAGCTCTACGCCCTCCGGAGTCACTCGGTTTGAGCCATGACCAAAGGGGTCGGCGCATGCGCCCAATACGGTCAAGCAGAGCACTATCGACAACTTGAACATGAGACACTCCGGTGTCCGTTGGCACTATCGGCACCCTTAATTGTCGGCAAAAAAGTCGGGGAAAGAGCCAGTCGGAGTCCAACCAGGGTTGTGGCTACTCGGGGTCTAGAATCGCTGGGTCTCCGGTCGCTAGGCCCACGTTGAACTGGCCCTCACAGGACAGCGCCAGGTACCAAATGAACAGCTCATCGTTCCATACGCGTGCGTCGGGGGCGAAGGCGCCGCAGCCATCGAAGCCGGTCCGTGGAGCGAGCAGGGGAGTTGGGTCTACAGCGTATCTTCCGTCGTCTTGTAGACGTGCCACCAAGGTGTGCTGTTGGCTGGCCTCGTCGAAGCCTGCGCTGACCAGGATGACGTCGTCGACACCGGCAATGAAAGAGGGCTCTGCGATCCCGCCGACGAACAGTGGGTCCGTGTTGGGGTCGAACGACAGCGCGGGCTCGGCAGGGGCCCAGGACAGGCCATCGGTCGAGGTTGTGCGCAAGACAGTGAGCCCGTTGACCGCCTCTTCGGGTTGTACTTCGTTGTAGCAGTGACCCACGAACAACATCTCGAAGCCGGCATCGGATGGACGAATCGACGGGCTGTACACCGCGTCGCACCAGGCAGTCTCGGGTGCAGGTGCCAAGATCTCTTGCGCAGAGCTGAACTCGAGGTCGATGAGGTCAGCTCGGAAACGGACCAAGCGTGCGGGAAAGCCCGGTGCTGGTTCTGCGGTCGCGCCGTACATTGAAGCGTAGACCAGCACTGAATCGCCGTCGAGCACAAGTGCGGGGGACTCGAGGTGGGTGTCTGCGCCGGAGGCCACAATGACCGTTCCACGTCGTCTGTCATTGACGGTGGCTCGGGCAGTGCGCCATTCGACCCCGTTTCCGGAGCGTGCCATGCAGATGGCGGTGGTCTGCCCCGCGTCATCCAGGCAGGTGTAGGCAACGAGCAGGCCGCCTGGGACCTCAAGGACGGACGGATCCGACGCCGTGCCGTTGGGGAAGGCCAGTCGGCCAATGACCGGTTCGCTGCGCATGTCCAGACCGGCGGCGTTGGGCACAGTCTGTACGTCGCAGCCGATGAGGACCGCGAATCCGACGGTTGCGAGGACTATCGGCACAGCTCTCATTGGGACGCCTCCACTCAACAGACCCGCGAGCCGTGCTGAGTGGAAAGGCGACTGCTACTGAGCGCCAACAACCTTGCCTTCACTGCGTGCCTTCTTGAGAGCGGCCTTCTTGGCGTCTTCTTCGTAGGCAGCATCAACTTCCACTTCGATGGTCACGGTCCACTTGCGCTCGGGCTTGTCAGCGTCGAACTGAGCGCTGACATCTGTGTCGACAGCGCCGTCCACCGGCCCGCAGGCCATTCCCGAGCTTGCGATACCGAAGACATTGCGTGGCTTGATCTCAAGACCCGGCAGCTTGGTGCCCACAATCGCTACGCCGGCGGTGTCACCGATCTCGTAGTTGTTGGTGTCATTTGCGATGATCTCGAGGGTTCCCTGACCGGGGCTCGCGAACGTGTAGTGAGTGAGGTTGTCTGCCTTTTCTAGACGTTCTTTGGCAGTGACAGTCATGATGACAACGGGCATAGTGCCTCCAGCGGTTTGGCCGCGCGTATAGCCGGCAACGCACACTTGTGCTCGACTGCCCCTGTCCCGACACGTTATGCGCCTAACCTCGCGGAGGTCCCCCTTGGTTCGCTCGTTATCGCTTGCTCTGTCTCTCGTCCCCCTGCTGACTCTGGCAGGATGCTCACTCGAAAACGGCTACCTGACCGATATTCGTGAGCAGAATTTCACTGAGATCTTCGACATCGCCGGCGCCGAGACAGACATCGTCTTCTTCGCCGACAACAGTTCGTCGATGCAGCGTGAGCTTGTGAAGCTTGGCCAGACCTTCGAGTCCTTCCTCGACCACATCAATGACGCCAA
Organism: uncultured Pseudomonadota bacterium; assembly: GCA_913061235.1. Taxonomy (GTDB): domain Bacteria; phylum Myxococcota_A; class UBA796; order UBA796; genus CAJXTB01. Next base: position 196,687 of record CAJXTB010000007.1, read on the forward strand.
CCCACGTTGGCGCATCATTACCGTGACCGGTGACGATGGCTGCTCGACTGCAGGCGTGCTGGCGCAGGACACTCCGAACGTCGTTGACCTGTTCGGCCAGGGCATCCTGACCCGCCCACAAGACGGAAACTCAGACGAGTGGGGCCTGTTCATGGTTCGCCAGGCTGTGCTGAAGTCGGCTCCGGGCTTGTGCAACGAAGGCTTCATGCGCCCTGGCGCCAACCTTCACGTCATCTTCTTGTCGGACGAAGCAGACACCTCTCCCGGCTACGAAGCCGGTGGACGGTACTGGCAGGACTACGTGACCGCCATTGTCGCTGCGAAGGGAGATGCCGAAAAGGTGCGTTTCTCCGCCATCGTTGGACCGAGCAATGGCTCATGCCAAGATGCCGACCCTGGCCTTGGCTACATTGACGCCGTCAATGCCTCTGGCGGCGAAGTCTTGTCCATCTGTTCAGACTGGACGGACGACATCGAGATTCTCGCTGACGCCTCGATTCAGCAAGACACGTTCCCGCTTCAGCACGAGCCCTTCGTTGAGACCATTGGCATTCGGGTGAACAGCGAAGACCGCTTGGAAGGGTGGACCTACGACCTCGACTCCAACAGCGTCATCATTACCGAAGGCATTCCCTCCGGTCGTGACGAAGTGGTCGTGAGCTACCGCGGCTACCTCACAGTGGTGGTCGAAGAGGGCGCAGAAGAGTGATGGTCCTGCTGCTAGCGCTTGCCGCTGCAGCGGACGGCGACGAAGTGGGCGGCGTTGTCATGGGACAAAACGCGGATCTAAGCTCGTTCGAGTGCCGTGAGAGTTCTTGTCAGAAGCGCGGAAGCGTCTCGGGCCACACCGGAACCTGGGCCGTCCGACACTGCGGTGGCGTGGTGACGGGTGCGACCTTCTCGGTGACGTTTGTTCCGAACACCGGCGTGGCCGTCAATCACTTCCAGAACATTGCCACCCATGTTGCAGACCCAGAGGCAGACGCCCATGTCGTGCAGCAGCAGTGGGTAGATTCGCTGTTGGGTAGCGGCTGGCAGACCCACACTGAGCAGCAAGATGCAGACGGGTCGGAGTGGGTACGTCTCGTGTCTGCCCCCCACGCTCGCCTCATCCGAGTGCGCTCGCGTGATGCGGCTGGAATCACCGCGTTTACGACATCCATGGTCGCATCTGCGACAGATCCGAGCTGTCCTCGCCCGTGACCCGTGTGCTCGGCATCCTCAACATCACCCCGGACAGCTTCTCCGACGGTGGAAAGTACCTTGAGCCCGCCGCGGCCATCGCCCATGCTCACGCGCTCATGGAACATGCGGACGGTCTAGACATTGGTGCTGCATCCAGCCATCCAGACAGCCCGGTCGTTGGCGCGCTTGGTGAGCTGCGGCGCTTGGCACCGGTGTTGGATGCGCTTCGCCAGACGGACATCCCCTTCAGTATCGACACCTTTGAACCCAAGGTTCAACGGTGGGCCTGTGCGCAGGGGGCACGCTGGATCAACGACATTCACGGCTTTCCCCACGCCGAGACCCGTCGCTTTTTGGCCGACCAAGACGTAGACCTGATTGCCATGTTTGCAGTACAGCAGCGCGGCAACGCGACCCGAGTGGCAACGGATGCATCATCCATTGTGAAGCGAGTGACTGACTTTTTCGACGAGCGGATTGCCGAGCTAGAGCGGGATGGTGTGGACCGCTCCCAGATCATTCTGGACCCAGGCATGGGGTTCTTCTTGGGAGCTGGACCCGAGCCGAGTATCGCCGTTCTTCGGGCAATTCCTATGCTCCGCGAGCGCTACGGACTGCCGGTGTTGGTCAGTGTCTCGCGCAAGTCCTTTCTACGGCGGCTGGCGGACACGTCGGTTCAGACCATGGCGCCGGCAACGCTGGCAGCAGAGCTGTCGGCGGTGAGCCTGGGCGTGGATTGGCTGCGTACCCACGACGCGTCGGCATTGCGCATGGCCATGACCGTGCATCAGGCCATCTCAGGGTGATGTGGCTGGTCTTGCTCATGGCATGCAGTGCGCCGTCGCCTGTCCAGCCCGCTACGACCACTGCCGAAACGCCAGGCTGGCAGACGGCTATTGCACAGTGGCACTACGAAGACCCCCTACCTGACGTGCCTCTGGTCGACCACACCGGTACGGCTCGCTCGCTGGCGCAGTTCCGAGGGCAGCACCTGCTGGTCGGCTTCATCTACACGGCGTGCCCGGATGCGGCGGCCTGTCCCATGACCACTGCGCGAATGGTGAGCATTCAGCAGCGCTTGTCCGAGTCACCCGCACCCCTTCACCTACTGTCGCTCACCCTCGACCCGGGTCGAGACACGCCCGAGACCCTGACGGCCTACGCGCAGACCCATGGCGCCGATCTGCAGACATGGACCTTTGCGACGGGGGAGCCGGCACTCATGACAGATGGCCTGCCGTCCCTGTTCAACGTGTTGTCCTTGCCGGACGCAGATGGGACGTTGGACCATACGATTAAGCTGGCTCTGCTCGACCCTTCAGGACGCCAGATCGCTGAGTGGAAGGACAATGCGGTCAGCGCAGATGACGTGTTCGCCGCGATGGTTCCGTCGCCCTAAGGGCCTGCGATTCCCGTATGTCGCGTACCGAGCTATGCTCCCGCCCGCCCGGAGTACCTGTGGACGCCAATGTTAGCGAATGGCTGCACCTAATTGCCCGTTGGACGCACGTTGTTGCGGCCATTGCTTGGATTGGACATGCGTTCCTGTTCAACGAGCTCGAGCATGCCCTTGTTCCGCCAGAGAAGGACGACCCGCGTAAGGGCTTGGTCGGCGAGATGTGGATGGTGCACGGTGGCGGCTTCTTCAAGGTTGAAAAGAGCTTTGCCTGGCCCAAACACCTTCGCGGTGAGCTGACTTGGTTCAAGTGGGAAGCGGCGATGACCTGGCTGAGCGGTGTTGCCCTGCTCATCCTCATCTTTTGGTCGGGTGGCGGTATCTACCTCATCGACCCAACGGTCGCTGATTTAGCGCTTTGGCAAGCCATCTCCATCAGTGTGGGAACGCTCACTCTGGGCTGGGTTGTGTACTCGCTCTTGTGTCGGACGTCACTGCTCGGAAAGCCGCTCCCGTTCGGCCTTCTGTACGGATCCTTCATTGTCTTCATGGGCTGGGCTCTGACGAACCTGCTGTCCGGCCGTGCCGCCTTCCTTCATGTGGGCGCCATGATTGCCACGGTGATGGGTGCGAATGTGTGGATGGTCATCATTCCGCGCATGAAGCGAATGGTCGCTGACGCGAAGAAGTCGGGAATGCTTGACGTTGCGCTGTCCTACCAGGCCAAGCAGCGCTCGCTTCACAACAACTACTTTGTCTACCCGGTCATCTTCTTGATGCTGAGCAACCATTTCCCAAGCATCTACGGGCACCCTCACGCATGGGTGCTGTTGGCTCTGGTGGCCCTTCTCGGTGCCTCCGTCAAGCATGTGATGAATGTTCGCGGCGACGGCATGGGGCCGCGTCTGGCGCTGTTTGCGGCGGTTTTGGGAGCCTTCGTCCTGACTGGCTACAATCGCATGCCACAGGGTGAAGAAGAGCCCATTGCACCTCTCATCACCGGTGAGACCCAGGCGATTGATGCGTCGCAGACCGGCGAGCTCGCGGGCACCGTTCAGTTCGCAGGCGTCGTGCCTCCCTTGGAAGAGCTTCGGTTGTTCAACGGCTGCGAGAATGGCGTCACAGAGACTGTCTACGCCGATACGTTCTTGGTCAATGATCAAGGCGGCGTCCAGAACGCCTTCGTGTGGATTGAAGACGGCTGGCAACAGTGGACGCTTCCCGCGGTTCCGGAAGGCGCCGTCGACATTGACCAACGGCAGTGCATTTACTCCCCGCATGTCACGGGTGTGCGTGTTGGCCAAACCGTTCGCTACTTGAACAGCGATGCCTTGCCACACAATGTGCGCACGTTGTCCGAGAGCAACTCTACCTTCAACGAGATGATGCTCCAGGGTGCAGAACCGGTTGAAAAGGTGTTCCGACGCCCAGAAGTTATGGTGCAAGCCAAGTGCGATATCCACCCGTGGATGGCGGGCTATGTGGGCGTGGTTCCGCATCCATGGTTTGCGACCACGGCGGACGACGGGAGTTTCGTGATTGCTGATGTACCCCCTGGAACCTACACGTTGAACGTGTGGCACGAAGAATTGGGACAGCTCTCGCAGAGCATCACCATTGGGGCAGCGACCGATGCTGCGGCAACCTTCACCTTTGAAGAGCAGTAGCTTTATGCGGTGGACGCTGTTGGCAGCCCTCCTTTGGGCCGGAGCCGCTCAGGCTGGCTGGCCTGTGATTGGGGAGGGTGGGCGAGAGACCTCACGGCAGGTAGAGCCTACCGACCTGTTCGAGGACGTTGAGGTCTTTTGGGGAGACCATGATGCGGTCTCGTCAACGCGGGACTTGGCAGCAATGGCACGCGCCACCGGTCAACGGCTGGACCGCCAAGAACGTCAGGGACGTCCTGCCCCACACGGCATGCTGGACCAGCTCGGCATTTCGAAGGAAGAGGTTCGGGCCACTCTCCAGTTCGTGGCCGATGTTGCCCGCGAAGACCGTGGAGAGAGCTACCAGCGCCTGTCAGACCCCGAGTGGATTGCGGCGCATTTTCGGGTGCTGCGCTGGCACGCGGACCTAGAAGGTGCAGGCAATCACCGGGTGCGTCTCACAGACGGGCAGATTCGTCTGACCCGCTACTTGGCTTACCGCTTCCAAGGTAGCTACGAGCCGACTGCCGAGTTCGACACGGCGCTGTACAGCTTGCCCGAAGATGAGTCCGGTCTGTCATCGGTGGCTGCCGGCAGTACGGTGGGGCTGATTCGTAGCCTTCTGACTCGCAAGCAAGTCTTAGATGGTGCCTTTGAGGACGGTGGTCGACACGAAGGCGCCGCTGAGCCGCTTGTGTACATGAGTCGACAACACGTGCACGAAGCGTTGCTACAGGGCACCGTTCAGGTGGCATTGCCTGACGGCACTCGGAGTACATTTAGCGTGCACCGGAACAATGGCCGGTCGTTTCGCCATGGTCGCACGGCTGAAGAGCAAGACCGGTTTTGGTACTTTCGCGAGACCGAGAGTGATGACCAGGGCGGCGTGAACAACGGCATTGCACTTCGCCCGTTTGTTGCCGTGGCCGGAGACGTAAACAATCTAGGCTACGGCGGTCTGTATGCGTTGGAAGGTGATAACGGGACGCTACGCCTCGTTGTACTCGCCGACACCGGCGGTGCTTTTCAGCCGAACATGTATCAGTTTGATCTGTTTACCGGCACGCACGAGAGTCGGGAGGCTCTGAACGAGGCCACCGCACACATTCCAGCCAGGCCCTCCGCATATATGCTGGTTCTGCGCGATACTATCGAGGTCCCATGAGCACCCTACAAGAGCACCTGGACGCCTTCGACGCGCTGCGGGACGACTCCGCGGCATCCTACCGTTGGCAAGCGACACATCGTGGCGGTGACCACGCATTTCACGTGGTTGTCAGCTGCCTAGTACACGGCAACGAAGTCGGCTCACTGCCCGGCATCAATCGTGTTCTCACGGCGCTCCGGTCGGGTGAGCTGTCCTACGGCGGAACCTTCACCGTGGTGATTGCGAACCCAGAAGCCGGCCTTGCAGACCGTCGCTTCCTGGAGCAGGACCTCAACCGCATGTTCGGCAATCTGGACGGAGACGCCCATGAGTGCCGCCGTGCCGCTGAGCTGGCGCCCATTCTGGCCACGGCAGAGGTGTACTTGGACCTGCACCAGACCATTCTGGCCACAGAAGAGCCCTTCACAATCTTCCCGTGGCACGCCGACTGTTGGAAGTGGGCACGCGTGCTCAACGCGGCATCTGCGTGTGTGACACGGCCCGCCAACCAGGGCTTCGCGCTCGGCGGTCAGATCTGCGCCGATGAGTACGTACGCGACCTCGGCAAGCCTGGGTTCACCTTGGAACTCAGTCAGAAGGGGTTCAGTCAAGAAGCGGAAGACCTGGCGTTCAAGGCGGTGTGCAATCTACTGGCGGCGGCGGACCGTATTGCCCGTGGCACCACTACTCTTGATGATGAGGCAGGGCAGTGCCCAGAGCTGGTGTTCTGGCAGACCGACCATCGCGAGTCGTTTGTTGACCCGGCCATGTGCCTGCGCGATGGCCTGGTGAACTTCACACCTGTTCAGGCCGGGGAGGTGCTGTCTGCACCTGGAACACCGGTGTTTACGGCACCATTGACCGGTCGGTTGTTGTTTCCGAAGTACCCCGAACGCGATGCCTCAGGCGCAGCGATTGCGCCGATTCCGAGTGAGATCTCGCGTGTCATCACCCAGGTGCCTGAGCATCCAGAGACCGCCTGGGTCTAGTCGAAGGGCATGAAGGCCCGAAAGAGGGATGGCACCTGGCGAAAGCGGGCGTTGAGTTTCTCTTTGCCAATGCCTAGAACTCGGTTGGCATCCGAGTCGATTGCTACCCGAATGATTTCCCCGATTCGGTCGCCTTCCAGGAACTGCTGTGCAGCCTGGTCACCGAGAGCAAGCAGCGCCGTTGCCTTGTCGCGTGGCGTTGGGTCGTGGTGATGGCGGATGGCGTGTACCACGCGTCCAGGTAGACCCCACCGGTCCAAGCACTCCGCGGCAAGGTCGGCATGGTTAAAGCCGTAGGCGACCTGTTCCATCATACAGCGCGCGGTATTCCCCTTTGGATGGTGCGCTTCGAGCCTGGCGTACTTGTCGGAGTCGAGGTTCACCATGATGAGCCCGCCCATATTGTGGAGTAGGCCGCTCACGAAGGCGTCGTTCGCGGCTTGGCTACCTGACACCTCCATCACGGTGCCGATGACGGCCGTGTACACAGAGTGCTGGATGAACTGCTCGGCCTTTGCATCCATGACCTCATTGGCCCGCGCCGCTACCGCCATGCCGATGGCCACGTCGCGCACAGTCCGCATTCCCAGTGTGAGAACGGCCTGCCGGAGGTCTGTGATTGTGCGTCTGCGTCCATAGTGAGCCGTGTTCGCGAACTTCAAGATGCGCGCTGCGAGCATGGGGTCCAGTGCGACAGCGGTCTCTAGGTTTTTTAGAGAAGATCTGGGATCTTTCGCAACTCTGTCGATTTCGGTGACGGCGGCCGGCATGATTCCGAGCTCGCCTGCTTCACGGAGAGCGGCGTCCAAGCGTGTCTCGGTCGCGACCACGGCAGCCTCCTGGGGGATTGGTCGTGAACATCGGTGCGTCAAGGAGTGGCGTTTAGCGATTCCTGGCTTGCGGAATACCGGTGAGGAGGACATCTTGAACTCCTGTCCCTGGGGGAGCCTTGGCTCGTCGTTTCTTCCGAACCTTAGTCATGCTGCTCTCCGTGCCGTTCGTCATGGTGGCCGTTGCGTTTGGCTGGAGGCCCTCGCGGAAGAAGACGGAGGCCACCGCTCCTGAACCTTCGGGCTTGTCTCCGTCAGATGCCGCTCGCGTGGCGGTGATGAAGTACACGGCGTGGCTTGAGCAGTCGGCACCACCGGTACTCGAGCATGTGGAGCGCCTGGCAGCGCAGCTGCTTGAGGTCGACCTGTCCAAGGTGGCCAAGAGCCCGCTTGTCGAGGTTCTGTCTACGGCAGATGCCTGTGACCCAGAACTGTCGAGCCTGCGGCGTCGCGCGCTTGGTTTGGCCTTGGTCGCGTGGAGCCGTGCGGATTCCTCAACGGATGCTCCAGCCGCTCTTGAGCTGGGTCGAGCGTGTCTAGCGGTCGGGCTGAACACCACCTGGTCACCCGCGCCTCCGGTCCAGGTGCCGAAGGGGTCCCCAGAAGTGGGCATTGGCTAGAACGGGTCTATCGGAACGCGCAGTCACTGGCTGTGGCGGTATCCGGTAGGTCGGTCTGATCAATGCGTTGCTCTAGGGTACCGATGAAGTCGGGCTGAGCGGCTCTCCACGCCTCAGCAGCGACGGGCACAGCGGTCGTTCGGGCGGTGCGCTGTGCGACGATTCCTTTTGCGACGCTGCGAACAGTGTCGGGTGAGGCCTCTCCCACATTGTTGGTCTGGCAGTACGCAAGGGCCGTGTAGCCGCGGGCTCGTGCACTCAGCCATTCGTCTCCGTCAGCCAAGGGCACGCCCTCTGGCCAGGCTTGGGTACCTGACTCTATGCGTTGTCGTCCGGCCGAATCGGTGCTCAACCACAGCCGTTGCTTCACCGCAGTCTGTTCGTGCAGCGCTCGCAGGGTGACGGGGTCTGCGGGGTCTGATGAGTGCGGCCGCGTGGACAAGGCACCGGCCAGGCCGTCGTCCGTCAGAAGGGGGGTCGCAATGGCGTTCAGCAGTGTCGGGACGGCGGCTGCACGGGTGTCTTGCGTGCCGTTGAGTGTCCAGACCACCAACCCCGCTGTGTCCTCGACCGTGATGGTGACACCGTCAACGGACAGGTCAGGAAGGGCACGAGTGACCTGACGTACCCACAGGGTCTGGGTGAGTGCGGGTGTGTCCATGGGCATGGCGATTGCGGCCCAAGTACTCGCTGCTGTCGTGGGAACGAACGCGACTCCAGCGACGTCTTCGACCGTGGGTAGTGCCGTTGCGCGAAGCGGGGCTACGGCGAGGGTTTGGATGTCTGCGGGTAGGCCGGCGTCGCTCGGAAGCAGCGGACCTGTGCTGGTCTGTGCGCACCCGGCCAAGACGAGACTGAACATCCAGGTGTGCCGCATCATTGTCGGGCCTCCGCTTTGGCAATCACAAGGTCGAGTGCTGGTCGTAGGCGCGCTGCAACGGCCTCCCGCTCGGCACGAAGCCGCTGGATAAGGTCGGGCAGGTCTCGCACCGGCGTCTCGGCCACTGTTCGCAGTCGAATGCGAACGAGCTCGGCGGTGAGCTCGCCGTGTTGTTCGCGTATGCGGTCCAGGTCGGCATCTTCTGGCGCGGCGGCGCCCAGGTAGACGGTTCGTGGCGCGGCCAGAAGCCCTGTTAGCGCCGTGGGTAGGTCTCCTGCGACCAGGGGCGTTGGGCGTAGAACATCGTGGGCGAGAGCGGCGAGTGGTGTTGGCACGGACGGCTCTGGTCGCGGTGCCAGGCCGTCGCCAACGACCTGCTGGAGCCACGCTTGCCAGGCGGGCTCAATGCTCGATGCGCGTCCGACACTCGGGGTGGCGTGCAGGGTCAGCGTCCACATCTGCCCGGTCTCATCGAGGTGAACCGACGCGTTGAAGGCATCGCGGTCCAGAGCGGTCTTGACCCGGTCGTTCAGCGCGGCCGCGAGGGTTCTGGCTGCGATGGAGGGAGCAATGTCTGCACGGATGACCACTGTGGGCTCTCCGGTGAATGTGGCCACGACCCGTTGCGTACGTGGCGCCGGCTCAACGGTTGCGGTGATGAGGTCGGTGACCGGGAGTCGTGAGTAGGACGTGCTCACCGCCGTCCGTACTTGCTCCACGGTCGTGTCTCCACGCACAACGACGACCAAATGGCGAGGGTCTGCTAGTCGGGCGCGCTGCATCTGTAGGGTGGCAACGTCGATGACTGGCGCGCCTGCCACGGCTGGCCACGCCCAAGGGGAGGGGGCGCGGTCGATTCCGCTGGGCGGGGCTGTTGGGAAGTTCTGGAGGGCCATGGAGTGGGAGCGGGCGACGTCATCACTCGTGGGGTCCGCGAGACTGTCCGATGTGAGCCATGCCCAGGCGGCAAGGCCGTCGGCGGCAATGGTGCTGGTACCTCCCGCATCCAGTGCGCACAGATGGGCATTAGGCACGGTGCCAAGCGTACTGACCCACGTGGTCACGACCGCTTCTGTCGGTACGCTCGTGGTTCCGAGGTGAAGGCTCATGAGTGCCGTTGCCGTCGCTCCAGGTGCGGTGTGTGCGGTACCCACGCCGCTGAACCAACCAGCATCCACGACGCCGCTGCCATCTGCGGTCGCGTCGACAACAACTCGAACCCCGTTGTCCAGGGTGATGGTCTCGGGCGCCGCAGCGGCGACGCTCCACAGTGCAAGCCATGTGATCATGCGCAGATTGTGCGGCAACACGAGGTGACAATCCAGCCGGTCGGTCGTGCCTTCCTGCATCAACCGGGACGTAGCAGGGGTTGGGCGTTGGATTGAGGCTTTACGAAATGGGTCCTAGGGTAGAGAATGCACGTCCCACGAACGCGTCCTCCGGCGCGTCGGAGGCTTCCATGGACTCTGAAACTCCTGAACTCACGAGCGAAGACCGCTTGTCCCTGCTGAGATTCGCATGTGCGTTTGCTTGGGCAGATCTGGAGATTGCAGACACCGAGCGTAGCTTCGTCACCAGTCTGGCTCGTAAGCTCGGCGCGGATGACGAAGAGGTAGCATTGGTCGAGGAATGGCTCAAAGTGCCGCCTCCTGCTGAAGATGTGGACCCCACAGACATTGACCCGTCGCTCCGCCAAGTATTCTTGAACGCCTGCGTTCAGATGATCTCGGCAGATGGTCGGGTGGACTCCGAAGAGGTCGAGATTCTCTCCCTGTTCGAGCAGCTGCTCCGGTAGGTCCATGATTCGCTTGGATGCCGTAGGTCTTGCGCCTGGCGGTCACAATCTGCTCCAGGATGCCTCCTGGGAGCTTCATCCTGGTTCACGTGTAGGCCTTGTGGGTCGAAACGGTACCGGTAAGACTACGCTTGTCCGCGTTCTAGCCGGAGAATCGGAGCCTGAGTACGGCCAAGTGGTGCGTCGTCCAAACCTGTCCGTGGGCTATCTGCCTCAGCAGGCTGTGTCTGGCTCCACGCTGACAGTGTGGGAGGAGTGCCGAAAAGCGCTCACTGGCCTCAACCGCAAGCGCGAGGCTCTTGAGCGTGCTGAGGTTGCGGTCGCCGCCCACGAAGAGGGTGCGGTCGAGAAGCTGGACACCGCACTCGAAGCGTTCCGAACGGCGGGTGGATTCCGCGAAGATGAGCTGATTGGCGAGGTCCTTCACGGACTTGGATTCCGCCCAGACGAGTGGCACCGCACCTGTGACACCTTCAGTGGTGGCTGGCAGATGCGTATTGCCCTGGCTCGGCTGCTGTTGTCGGACCCAGACGTGGCCATTCTGGATGAGCCCACCAACCACCTCGACCTGTTGGCCCGTGGTTGGTTGGGGCGTTTCCTTGCCAATGCGCCTTTCGCAACCATCATCGTTAGCCATGACCGCTACCTGTTGGATGCCGTCGTCAACGAGGTCCTAGAGGTCCGCAACAAGCGTGTGCATCGCTTCGCCGGCAACTACACGAGCTTCCTGTTGCAGCGTCAGCTCCAGATTGACCAGCAGCAGACCGCCTATGTACGGCAGCAGGCCGAGCTAGAGCGCCTTCAGGGATTTGTGGACCGTTTCCGGGCCAAGGCGACCAAGGCAGCGCAGGCCCAGTCGCGTCAGAAGCGCATCGACAAGATGGACCGGGTGGAACAGGTTCGACATGAGGGGCTGCCGAGCATTCAGCTTCCCGAGTCGCCGCCGTCAGCTAATGTGGCGTTGACTCTCAAGGATGCGGTCATTGGCTGGCCTGGTGGTCCTGCGATTCTCAATGGTGTGGACCTGGAGCTGGTCCGTGGCATGCGGTTGGCGGTCCTGGGAACCAATGGCTGTGGCAAGTCGACCTTGTTGCATGCGTTGGCCGGGCGTCTTGCTCTGACTAGTGGATTGCTGAAGGTCGGTGACCGGGCGCGCATTGGTGTGTTCACGCAGGACTTGGCCGCTGAGCTTCCAATGGATGTGTCGGCCATGGCGGCGGTCATGCAAGTTGCCCCTCTCGCAACGCCTGAGAAGGTTCGCTCGGTGCTTGGAGCCCTAGGCTTGTCGGGTGGTGCTGGATTGCGCCGCGTAGGCGACCTGTCTGGCGGCGAGAAGGCCCGTGTTGCGCTGGCAGGACTGACCGCACGCGCACACAATGTGCTGCTGTTGGATGAGCCTACCAACCACCTGGACGTCGAGACTGTAGACGTGTTGGCAGACGCCCTGGCAGAGTTTGACGGCGCCATGCTTGTTGTCACCCATGACCGGGCTTTGGTGGAGCGCTGTGCGACGCATGTCGGGCGGGTCATCGAGGGCAAGCTGACCATTGAAGAGGGTGTACGACCCGAAGACTTCTTGCTCACCGCTCGTACCAAGCAAGCCAAGGCAGACACCGGTGGTGCCGAGGAGTACGCCGAGAGAAAGCGTCTTCAGCGGGAAGCCGAGCGAGCCACCCGGCGCATCAAAGAGATCGAAGAGACCATTGAGGCGTTGGACGCAGAAGGGGAACGCCTGGATGCCGCGCTGTTTGAGTGCGCGACCGACTTCTCGAAGGCGAGTAAGCTCGGTGAAGAACGCGGTGCAGTCGACCAGAAGCTCGAAGCGCTGTACGCCGAATGGGAAGAGCTGGAGTCTGTGAGTCCTCCAGACGCGTGATCGAACGAGTCGGACATCCGTTGTCCGGCGACCATTTTTGGGCTGTTGCGCGGATGACTACAGGTCATGCCTCTGCGCGACCATCTGTTTGTAGTCACACCCCCCAGCCAGCACCCGTTGGGGTGGCGGACGGCTGTCTGCGGTGAGACACGTGTGGAGTTGGGGCCCTTCGCCACAGAACGCGACGCGATTATGGGCCTGCATCGTTTGTTTCAGCGCTGGCGGCTGCGTGCGAGGCGTCGCGGTGGGTTTTTGTGGCGTCAGACGGCGTGGCGGTGGGTGGTGACGTTGCCTCCAGACGTCCCCTGTAGTGGCCTTCCGTTTGTGTCAGAAGCCTGTACCCGGGCGGTTGCGAGTGGCGAAGTGCCCGCGAGTAAGGCATCCTAGCGCCATGCGTTTTCTACCATTTTTGCTGCTCGCTGCCTGCCCTGGACCTGACACCGGAGACTCGGGAGACCCCGACTCGGGCTCGTCGGACGTTGGCTGCGAGGAGCGTGACGCAGACGATGACGGCATCAACGCCTGTGACGACTGTGATGACACCGATGCTGGCGTGTTCCCCGGAGCGCCCGAGCGCTGTAACGGTGTAGACGACGACTGCGACGGCGACCTCCACGAAGACGAGCTGGAGACGGACGCCGACGGCAATCCGACCTGTGCGTCGTGCGAGACCGCGGGGTACTGGGAGATGAGCCGCGATACGGCAGATGCGCAGCTGGAAAGCGCCTTTTCCGAAGCAATGGTGGGATTGCGCTGTAACTATACGGCCACCGGAGCTTGGATGTTCACTCGGCTAGACGTCGTGGATTCCGCTGTTGAGTGTGTGTATACCGGGCGCACGACCATCATCAATGGTCAGCGGCCGGACCAGACGGACATGAATGTTGAGCACACCTGGCCGCAGAGCGAAGGGGCCGGCGACCTACCGATGAAGTGTGACCTTCATCACCTCTTCCCCACGGATTCGGACGCCAATCAGGAACGTGGCGCCTATCCATTTGGCGAGGTTGTAAGTGGGACACAATGGAGCGAGGGCGGCAGTGAGCTCGGCAATGACCGCTCCGGCGACCGGGTCTTTGAGCCACGAGATGAGCACAAAGGCAACGTTGCACGGGCCATGCTGTACATGTCTATGGAGTACGATTGGTCACTTCCTGCCGACCAAGTAGACCTGTTCGTGGCGTGGAATGCCCAAGACCCGGTAGACGCCGCTGAGCGGGACCGCAGCTTGGACATTGGCGAAGAGCAGGCCTTCGCCAATCCGTTGGTGGTGTGTCCGAACGTGGTGGACCGCGCCTTCGGCGGCTGAACCGGTTGACGGTCAGGGACGCCGGCAGATGAACAGGCGCTTCTCGGGCATGAACCCTTGGTCTGTCAGCTCGATCTGGAAGCCGGCAGCGGTCAAGCACCGCTCCCAGGCGGCTTGTTCGTACAAGTACAGTGCGTTGTGCTCGGTGATGTGCTCCACCGGCAGTCCCGGCCGAGCCACAAGGTAGTGGAACTCGAGGGTCAGCAGGTCTCCGGTGCGCACGGGCACGCACTGTCTCGCCACCTTCAAGTAGGCAAGGTCGACGACGGCCATCTGAACGCTGTGGTCTTGGTGGTCGCCAGGTGTCAGCCACGGCTCGACAAGGGCGACGCCGCCGGGTCGGAGGGAGTCGAAGAGGGCTTGGCAGGCCTGGGCGAGGTTGGGCTCTGGATGTACGTAGGCAAGGCCGCCGAACAGCACGATAGCGGCATCTACGGGCTCTTTGACGGTGACGGTCTGTAGGTTTGCGACGAACAGGTCGGCGTTCGGAAGCCGACGACGCGCAACAGCAACCATGCCGGGGTCGAGGTCGAACCCGCTGACCGTGAAGTGCTGCTGTAGGTAAGCCAAGTAGGTCCCAGTACCGCACGCGCCCTCGAGCAGCGTGCTGCCATCGGCAATGCCTGCGCCGTTGAGCAAGGTGCGCACCCGCTCGGCATCTCCGGCGTAGTCTTTGAAGCCGTAGATGAGGTCGTACAGCTCTGCGGGGTCACTAAACCGTGCGCCGGGATGCATGCCTATTCCCCTGTTGCTGAGGGTAGTCCGTGGTCCATCCAGCCGCCTGCCGCGAGAAAGCCACCCTCGACATTGGATAGGTCAGTGTACCCGTGCTGTGCGAGCCCTTGGCAGGCGTGTGCCGAGCGACCTCCCACCTTGCACCCCATCAACAGTGGTGTGGACGGTGGAAACTGTGCCTGCATCTGAGTGATGAACTCGGGATTTGGCACCATGATGCCCATGGCATTGTGGTCGAGAAGCGGGATGTTGACGGCACCTTCGGGGTGGCCCGCCTTGAACTCTGCAACGCTGCGAACGTCCACGTAGGCCGCGCCGTCCTTCATCTGCTGAAACGCGCTCTGTACATCTACCGACTTAAACATGGACTCTCCGATTGAGCGCCGCTGTAACGTCTATTCGTGGGCTAGCGCCCTAGGTGAATCGTCAGGCCGGCACTTGCGGTGACGGTCGCGTGTATGCCGAGCGTGCGGTCGACCTGGACTGGGTAGACAACCGCACCCAGGCGCGAGTCCAGCGACACCCGACGTCCGAGAGGCATGCGCAGTCCCGCAATCGCGGTCAGACCGGGAGCCACTGCTTCTAGGCGAAACGGCAGGTCGGCATTGGGCACGTCGGGGTTCTGTACCTTGAGGTTCTGCACCAGCCACAGCGCTTGCACACCACCGCCAATGTAGGGGTCAAAGCGGGGTGTGCGGCGAACCGTCAGCATCACGAGACTCGCACTGCGGCTCTCGCTCCATAGCTGTGAGGTCCACGAATACCGGGTGCCCGCCGACCATGCCGTCGACAACTCCAGCCACAGCCCAGGGCGGACCCGTCGGCCGAGTGCCACATGAGCGCCCCCTCCAGACGGGTTGCCATTGGCGATGGATGTCCGCACCAACCCGGCCAATCCAACGGTCCATCGGGTCTCCGGTACCCCGCTTCTTGCGAGCGGGTCGCCTACGGGAACGACCTGCATCTGCCGTTCGACGACCCAGCGGTCCCCACCCCAGGCCAGGTCCAGCTCACCGACCAGCACATCGCTTGTGCGCACTTTTCGTACGACGTAGCGACCGGGGGACAGCGCGACGCGTCGCTGAATACCGGGTTCT
This sequence comes from uncultured Pseudomonadota bacterium, assembly GCA_913061235.1. Taxonomy (GTDB): domain Bacteria; phylum Myxococcota_A; class UBA796; order UBA796; genus CAJXTB01. Next base: position 212,192 of record CAJXTB010000007.1, read on the forward strand.
TTGTCCACGCGGGCAACGACCTGGCCGGAGGCGACCGACACAACGGTGTACGTGCCCTCCAGCTCCTCACCCAACACCATGCCGGCTGCAGACGCTGCCTGACGTGTCAGGATGACGTCGCCGACCCCCTCAAGCTCGGTGCGGTACTCGGGACGCTGCACGCCGGAGTCCCCACCCCTCGCGGACTGTACGACGGTCTGCTCGAAGGCGTATCGGTAGGCTTCGTCTAAGCTGACGGCGCCATCGACGTTGTCGTCGGCGGCACCACGAAGGCCGGTGAACAAGGCACTGCTGAACACGCCGCCACCGAACTGCTCAGACTCGCGCGCGACGGACAGCGGCCCAGTAGACGTCAACACCGCCAGACCAGTGCTACCAAGTGCGTCATTCACCGCGAGCTCGATTCCGTCGACCGGCGTTCCACCTCGGGTTCGTGCCAAGGTGCCCGATGCGCAGGCGTCTACAAAGGCCACGCGAACGTCCGCTTGGCTGCGCTCGAGCCAGCGCTCCACAACGCCCATGGGCAGAACACTACCGGACAGGTGCAGGCCGTCTGTGCTTGCGTGGCCCGAGTAGTACAAGACCACGAGAACTTCGTGTCCTGCGGCGTGTAGCTCTGCGATCTGGCCTTCGGTACTGCTCAATGCGTCGCGAACGACCTCTGCGCGTTGGCCAATGAGAACCGTGGACCGCTCTCGTCGAAGGCCGCCCATGTCGATGAATAAGTGGGAGAGGTCCTGAGCTTCTTTCTCAGCGTAGCGCAGAGGGACATCCGGCCCGAGACCGACGTTGTTGCCGATGAACAGGCCCAGACGAACGGTGTCGGCGAACGCTGGAAGCGCAACGAACAGTGCGATGAGAGCCAGCCACCAGCGTGTCATGGCGCGCCCGTCAACAGCAGGGTTCGCTGGGTTCCGTCAACGGTCAAGCGGTCGGTTGTGGCGACGTCTACGCCGGCAGGAAGCATGGCGGCGTCTACCTGCAGTGGGGCGTCGCTCACAACGAACCACACACGCTCTGCACCTTGGTAGCCATCCAGCTGAACGGTTCCTTCGACAGACAAGCCGGCGGTGACGGGGGCGGACTTCCACACCGCCCACACGCCGTCATCTTGCTGGTCTACGACAGTCAGGTGGCCGTCGGTGTCGCTCAACACGCGCCACTGAAGCAAGTCACCCGGATGGGTCTGAATGACGCTGCCGGCGGCGGTGATGACGCCGTTGCGCACGACCTGTACGTCGAGCTCCATGGCTCCTCTGTAGGTCATCTGCGGGCCTTGCGGACGCAGGACAACCAGTGCTGTGATGCCGACAGCAGCGGCAACAGCGAGGCCCATTGCCCAGCGCCAGGGGCGGTTCGCCGGCTCGGGGATCTGGAGTGGTGGAGGCACGAAGGCGGGAACGGGAATGTCGACGTCTGCACGCAAGCGTTCGAGGCGCTCGGCCAGGTCTGGGTCGGCGTCCAGCGCGGCCTGGACCTCGCCGCGACGTTGCGGGTCCAGCTCGTCCAGCAGGTACAACTCTAGGTCGAATCGGGTGATGCTCATGCGTCCGCCAGTCGCACGCGGGCGCGCTCTTCGAGGGCTGCAAGCTGCCGACGTACGCTGCGCTCGCTCATGTCAAAGTGCTCGGCAATCTCAATGAATCGCCAGTCTTCAATGTGTCTGAGTCGCAGCATGGCGGCCTCGATAGGGTCGAGTGATTCGAGCAGTCGGGTGATGTCCACACGGGCGCCACCATCCGCGCCATCGGCACCGAGTAGGCGGTCAAAGTCCCACGCCTCGGGAGACGTGTTCCACGGCCGGCGCTTGCGGAGCAGGTCGATAGAGGCGCTGCGTGCGAGGGTGTGTAGCCACCCGAGTGGTGAGCGTCCGTCGAAGCGGTCCCGGTTGTTCCAGGCGCGGATAAAGGTGTCTTGTAGGGCCTCTTCGGCGTCTGTGGCGTTACCGCAGACCGCCCGACAGCGCGCCAAGACGAAGCGTGCGTAGCGCGTGTACAGCGCGTTGAAAGCCGTCGCATCCATCAACCCTCGGGGCAGGCTGGCAGGGTGCTCTCGGTGAGGACCTCGCGCAGGAGTGGGTCGCCGTCTTCCAGAACAAACACCGACAGCCACGGCAGTTCGTCGGGGCTGTCGGGCCCCAAGGCTGCCACTAGGTCACCCTCGGTCAGGGAGCGTGCATCATCCAGTCCGAGCCACTGGCCACCCTCAATAAGGGAGATACCAACCGCGTTGGAGGCGTCTGCGGCGGAGCCCTCTACATGTACGTAGACGAAGTCCGGTACACCGAACGCACTCTGGAGTGGGGATTGTTCGGTGGCCGTGCGAATGACGACGTCGTCTGAGCCGCGCGTCACGGCAATCGGTACGGCTAAGCTGATGACCGAGCCGCCCGAGGTCTGCCAGGCAACCGGTTCTGCGGGCTGGGGTGCGAGCATGTCCAGCTGCGCAAAGGGCAGGAAGGACAGGTCGACACCATCGCTCGATAGGGGCAGCAGCGCGCACTGCCCAGTCAGTCCGCCGTCCTGGAGCCACCGCAGCTCCCACGCCAAGTTGCGCGGGATTTCGAGCGTGTCGATGCGTCGCAGTCCTTGGCTTCCCACAAGGGAGCCGCAGGCGGCGAGCATCAGGCACAGGAGAGGGAGGGCAGAGCGCATGGTGGCGTCCTAACCCTGGCGCTGTGAGCGACGACGTCCCATGAGAAACAACAGGCCAAGGCCAGCGATACTCCACGGGATGGCGACGGTGGACACCGAGCTGCAGCCAACGCCACGTCGTCCTCCTTCCTCCCAGCCTTCGTCGTCCCAGTCGCCTGTGTCCCACGAGGCGGTGTCCCAGCTGTCGTCGTTTCCGCCGCCATCGCCGCCGTTGTCAGCGACCGCTCCGCCGCCGTTGGTGCTCGTCAGAACCCAGTCGGCGTAGATGTCGGTGCGTGTGTTGCCGCCGGCATCCATGCAGTCGTCGGTGTAGCCGAACGAGACCACGCCCATGACGTGCAGCTGGCCGTCCACGTTGCGGTACAGGGGGCCCCCCGAGTCGCCAAAGCAGGCGCCACCGTTGTCGGTCTCTGCGACCAAGACGTCGCCCTCAAGCTCCGTCACATGGGCGTTCGCAGCCTTGCGCTTTCCGTCGCCACCGGTGCCTTGGGTGTCGCCGTAGCCGGCGTAGATGAACGACGTGTTGACCAACTGGGCGGCCGGCGTGCGGTCGATGGGGATGACCACGGCGCTGACGTCTTCGTCCAACAGCAACACAGCGATGTCTGCGGCGAACTCGGCGTTGAAGTCGTAGTCAGGGTGCATCCAGCCGTCACGAACGGCGACCATGTGGCCGCTACCGAGGGTGTCTCCGATCATGATGTGGCTCGGCGTGTCGCCACCTTCGAGGCAGTGTGCGGCGGTCATCACTCGGTCGGCAGCCACAATGGTTCCGGTGCAGCCGAACTCGCCGTCCCAGTACAGAGCCACCGTCGACTGGAAGTCAGAGGTCACCGCACCGCCAACCACAAACGGGTTGTTCGCGAGGGCTGGGGTAGCGGCGGCGAAGAGGGTGGAGAGTAGGATGACACGCATGAAGCACCTCGTGGTTGGTGTGCATCCGGGGAACGCGAGTCGGTCTACAAAACCGGCAAAACTCTTAAAGGTTTTTGTGGCGACGGCTCGCTGAGGCCGTTGTTGGGCCAGGCGTAGGGCTTCGGATTATCTTGGCGGGTGGTCGCCAAGGGCATCTGGAGAGAGCAATCGGACCTCGTCTGAGAAGGCCTCCACACCCGCTGTGTCTCGACCAATCACCACCGACACCACGCGCACGCCACGTGACTCACGGGCTTGGGCGACACGGGCAATGACGTCGTCTTCGGCGCGGGCCAGTCCGTCTGTGACGACCAGAATGTCGGCGCGTTCTAGGGCTTGTTCCTCCAACAGCTCCAGTGCGCGAATGAGGGGTGCGTCAAAGTCGGTGCCGCCGCCAAAGCTCTGGGTCAAGAACGACAGCAGCGCTTCAAGACCGCCCCGTCCAGCGCGGATACGGGCTTCGGTGCGGTCATCGGGTCCGCTGAACAGGAGCAGGTGAATGGCGCGTCCTTGCGGCAGGGCTTGCCGGCAGACAGCGAGCACCAGGGCTTTTGCGATGTGTTCAGGGCGCCCGCGCATACTGCCGGAGGTGTCGACGCAGGCAATGACCGGACCGCGCTTGTCACCATCGCCAACGCCGTTGATTCCTTGGCCGGACAGCTCCAGCGTCAGCAGACGATGCTCTGTGAGTCGCTGGTAGAAGAGGTCTTCTGTGTCGGGGTCTGCGAGCATGGCCAGCTCGGCCGGTAGCGCGCGGGAGACGTCTCCGGACAGCGTGACGCCAGCGACTTCTTCGGAGCCGCCATCCCCCAGATTGGTCTCGCCATCCATGCGTCCGAGGCGCTCGGCGATGTCTTGCAGGGCATCCAGGCTCTGAAGCAGGGTGGCCAAGCGGTCGAGGTCTGCAACGAGTGCCGGTTCTAGCGAGCCGGGTGCCGTAGACCAGCCCACTCCTGGCAGGAAGGACTCTAGGCGTTCGACCAAGTCATTGCCGTCGATAGCGCCGTCTTCTGCGGCGCGTGCGGCTTCTGCCAGGGGGCGTCCGGCGTCTGCTGCAGACTGGACGGCGTCGTCTCCTGGTTGGGTCAAGCGCAGGGCCAGCTCACGCAGTTCTGGGTCGTCTTCGCCGCCGGCTCCTACGTTCTCAAGCCATGCGTCTACGTCTTCGGTGTCGTCTGAGTCGCTGCTGTCACCCACCTCCCAAGAGATGCGCAGTAGCGGCCACAGAGCGGCGACGGCGCGAGCGGCGGCTTCGACAGCGAGCAGCGGACGGTTGTGGCACAGGCGGCGTGCGTCACTGAGTTCTCGGTCGGCAACGAGTACGACAACGCGCGCCAGAGGAGACAGCCAGGCGTCGTCTCCTACGAGCCATCGCGCCAGGTCTTGGGCGAACCGGCCGATACGCCGCTGTTCGGAATCGTCCCCCCCAAGGTCGCGGACCAAGGGGTGGTGTTGGACGATGTCAGTCGCGTTCACCCGACTATCGTCCGCTTCGGCCAATCACGGCGAGGTCGCGTTCGCCCTGGCCGTCGCCAATGAGCGTGTCCATGCGCTCGCCAAGTCCCGGAAGGACAGCGAGCGGACGGTCGCCAGCGGCTTTGACCATGAGGCCGAGGTCTTTCCGCGCCATCTTGAGCGACCACTGGGTCTTGTAGTCTCCGTCTGCCATGCGCTCGCCGCGGCCGGCAAGGGTGTTGGCTGGGTTGAAGATCTTGAACAGCTTGGTCACGTCGCTGGGCTTCAGGCCGTTCTCTGACGCAATGCTGTGACCATCTGCCAGGCCCCCCATCATAGCCAGAATCATGGCGTTTCCGCAGAGCTTTAGGGTGGCAGCAGCACCGGGGTCTTCGCCGATGTACCAGACGTGACCGGTCATACGACCGAGCGCGTCCGTGGCTTCGTTGTAGAGGCCTTTCGGGCCGCTGACCATGATGATGCCCGTGGCATTCTTGGCGGCGACCGGCGACATGAACACCGGAGCGTGTAGGAAGCGGATGCCCTTGGCGGCGAGGTCCGCTGCGCGTGTTCGGGTTCGCTCGGGAAGCGTTGTGCTGTGGTCAATGACAATGGCGTCTTCGCGAAGGTGGCCGAGCATCTGGGCCAAGACGGCGTCAACGGCGTCGTCTGCGGTGAGTGCCAGATGCACGAACTGTGCCTTGGCCACGGCCTCAGGAATGGTGTGGGCAATGGTGGCGCCCGCATCTGCGAGGGTCTGAGTCCTCGCCAAGGTCCGGTTGTACGCGGTGACTGCATCTTCGCGCTCTAGAGCGGCGAGTCCAATTCCGGTTCCAATCATTCCGGTTCCGATAATGGCGTGTTTCATGAGGTCTCCAGGGGGGCGCGGGGCAGAGTTTTGGGACGAGGTACCGCTTGACGTCCAAGCTGGCGTCGGACCGAGTCGAGAGCCGTAGTGGCGCTGCGAGCAGCCCACGTGGGCGCTTTGTCGGCAAACTTTGCGGTGGTGATGGCACCGTCTACCCAGTTGAGGAAAGCGGTGGTGTCTGAAGGGATAACCGCAACGTCGTCGCTTGCGGGATCTACGCCAACTCGCTCGCCAGCCAGGGTCAGTCCGGTGCGAATCTGACCGTCTTTTAAGGAGATGACACAGGCGACGTCGTTGCCGAAGAACCGCATAGGCCGCTTGGGCAGCGCTTCGATGAGCATCTTGGCTAGGGCATCTTGGCTGGCCAGACCGCGCTCGTAGGTCTCTGCCACCTCAAGAATATCGACTAGCTCTCGTGCGGCGCGAATGTGTGCGGCGAGAAGTCGGTGGGGGAGCGCCTGAAGCCATGGATGCGCGTCGGCGGCGCGATCCAGGCGGCTTCTGTCCGCCGCAAGACGTCTCACGGCGGCGGTGTGGTGGGCGAGAAAGCGGGTCGCGCTGGCGTGGCGTCGAATGCGTTGGCTCTCCCAGTCCGTGCCGCTGTGCCCGATGGATACGGTGTCGTCGCCCAGTGGAGCGACCCGGTCTGAGCCCAGAAGTGTCCACTGAACGTATAGGTCGTGGCTCGGCACGCTTCGAGTGCCCAGAAGGGTCACCAAGACCTCTCGGACTTGGCTTGCGAGCACTGGAGTCGGGGCGAGCATGGGCTCGAGAAGCAGCAAGTCCAACGGGTCGAGCTCGGTTCGTCCGGCTGTCGCGGCGGCCACTTTGAGCACGTCAATGGCATGACGCCATCGGCGGTCGCTGACGGGCCACTCACGCTCCTGGGCCGTCGTCCACAAGGTCACGAGCGCATCTTGCATGGACTGAGGCACGGTGACGTTGGCGGCTGCCTGGCGGATGCCCTCGCGCTCGTCTGCAGTCAGGCGAAGTTCTTCTGGAATCACGGGTGCTTTGACGGTGCCGGTGGCCACGGCCAAGAAGGACTCACGCCCTGCGAGGGGAGGCACGCTTAGTCGTACAAGGAAGCGGTCGAAGAGTGCGCCGAGGCTGTCGTCGGCGGGCAGCTCGTTCGACGCGCCAATCAGGCCAATCAGCGGAACGGGGTCTCGGTGTCGACCGTGATGGAACACGCGCTCGTTGACGAGGGTGAGCAGGCTGTTGAGAATGGCGCTGTTTGCCTTGAAGATTTCATCGAGGAAGGCGACGCTGGCTTGTGGCAGGTACCCCGTGGTCAATCGCCGGTAGTCCTCCTCCTTGAGCCCAGGAATGGAGACCGGACCGAACAGCTCATCGGGGTTGGTGAACCGGGACAGCAGGTACTCAAAGTAGGTCTCATTGCTGAAGCAATCGCACAGACTTCGTGCGAGCATGGACTTTGCCGTTCCCGGTGGCCCGAGCAGCAGCACATGACGTCCGCCCAACAGTGCCAGTAGGCTCGCACGTACGACTGCACCACGCTCGAGAAATGCGCCGTCTAGGACGTCGAGCAGTGCGGTGATTTTCTGGGTCGTCGCTGGAGTCGTATGCACCTGCTCTGCGGATGCCTGGTTGGGACTCACTTGTTGGAATGCGCCTGCTGGCGGCACCTCCGACCCCTGCTCACGCGCGCCGTCTACGACTGCTTGTGCGTAGGTGTCTCGTCGCACACGCAGGTCGTCAGGCACGACAATGCTGCCCACCCAGGCGGCGTAGCGTAGCGCCAGGTCTTCGAGCGATGTGTCCGTTCGAGCCATCAGGTGGCCGGTCTCCGGGTGCCAAGCCAGCACATGAGACAGGGGCAGCCAGCCAACGAGACCTGCTACTCGGGTCGCGTCTCCGTTGCCCGCCGCAGCATCTGTCAACGCGCTGGCGCCAGTATGGTTGTTGCTCATGGTGATGGCAGCGGCGAGCGTCCGCACCACAACGGCAGGTCTGCGAGGAAGCCTTGGGCGCCCTTCGACTGCGGTCACACCGGAAATGTCTGGCCAGTCCGCCATGGGGTTCGCCCTCGAAAGTGTGAGCCTTGGCTAACGCGACACGCACCTACAGCGGGTGTGAGTGGTAGAACGTGACCGGAGGGTCGATGAGGTCGGAATGGACAGATGATGTCGCGCGCCACTACGCCGAAACCTACGGCGAACATGCGTCGCACCCGATTGCAGTGGGCCTCGCAGAAGCCCTGCCAGACGATGTCGTTGTGGACGTCGGCTGCGGCACAGGCTCCGTGCTGCGCTTGTTGTCGAAGACCGTGACCACCGGACGTTTGGTCGGTGTGGACCCGTCGCCTGAGATGATTCGCCAGGCTGTCGCGCGCTCCGTCGGTCATCCCGCACAGGACCGCTTAGAATTTTTGGAGGGTGCGGCCAACGCTCTTCCTGTAGCGGACCACTCGGTCACGCTGTTCTTGGCCGTCCATACCGTGCATCACTGGGATGATGTGGGGGAGGGCTTGGATGAGCTTCGCCGTGTCGTGGCTCCAGGCGGGCGCTTGCTCGTCTGTTTCGAAGAGAAGTACGGCAGCTTCTCGGCGGATCTCTTTGCAGCAATGCTCTCCGATATGGGCTTTGTAGACATAGATGTTGGCGTGTACACGGTCGAAGAAGACGAGGAACTCCAGGTCATTCGCGCCCGCCGACGGGAATTGCCCTAGAGCCGGCTGGGGCCGGGGTACAGTGCCGCATGATCTGGCTTGTCACCGCACTGTTCGCTGCTGCTTCTCCGCCCAATGACGTTGACCTCGCGTTGGAGGGCCGGCGGGTTGTCGTGGTCGAACCCGGGACAGCACAAGACGTGGCCAAGCTGCTGCGTCTGGTGCCTGGGGTTGAGGTCTTGTTGACTGTCGACCCTCTCATCGAGATTCGTGCAGACGACGGTGTTGTGCCGTTGTTGCGCACGGCCCCGGCGGTTGTCGACGTTCGACCTTCCATGGCGCTGCAAGCCGCCACCGATGATTCGCAGGGACCCGCGCACATTGGTGCGGATGCGTGGCTCGACCTTGGCCTGACCGGCGAGGGCGTCACAGTCGCTATTGTGGATGTTGGCTTTCAGAACTGGGATCTGCTGGTGGCGGAGGGGGAACTACCCGCAGATGCGGTCATTATGAGGGGAACCTCCGAGTGTATGGGCAGTGACCGTCATGGCTCGGCGGTGGCTGAGGTCATCTATGAGATGGCGCCCAACGCTACTTTCTTGCTGTACTGTGCCCAGACAGACCCCCAGTTCTTGGCCTCCATTCAACAGATTCGGGAAGACGGCGCAGACGTGGTCAACGCCTCTGTTGGACTGCCCAATGCCTGGGCAGATGACGGGTCGAGTCGGTGGACGTCTGCCATTGAAGACTCGATGGCCGACGGTACGGTGTGGACGGTCGCTGTTGGAAACTCGCTGAAGAAGTGGTGGAGCGGCGTTGCCACAGACGTAGACGGCGACGGTATTCTGGAGATGGACGGGCTTGAGGATCTGCCCGTTGGCTCTGCCGGTGGCACGACGCTTCTTCGCATTCGATGGGACGAACCCTTTACCGGTGCAAGCGAAAACGTCGATGCGGCTGTGATGGTCGACGGAGAGCTGTGCGCGACGTCCGAGCGCGTACAAGACGGAACCATCACCCCGTGGGAACAGGTGGTATGTCGAGGAACGCCCGGCGCCTCCACCCTCCAGTTGAGCTCTGTGAGTGCAGGCGCAGGCGTCGGAAGGCGCTTTTGGGTGTGGTCCAACTACAACATGCCCGCAGCCACCCAACGCACGGCCGGCAGCCTGAACATTCCAGCGGACATGCGTGACGGATTGGCGGTAGGCTCAATCATTGTCAACACCACCAACCTTCCGCAGTCCCGCTCCGAAGGTCCCACCCAAGACGGGCGAATAAAGCCAGATCTGCTCGCACCCACCAACGTCATTAGTGGCACCTACGGCTTCTTCGGGGGCACGAGTGCCGCCGCACCCCATGTCGCGGGTGTTGCCACGTTGATGGTGGAAGACACCGCGCACCTATGGAATCCGGTCGAGATTCGTGAGTGGATGCTCGACAACACCTTGGACTTGGGACCTGTGGGGCCAGACAATCAGTACGGCTACGGCCTGCTGATGTTGGACGGCCTGCCCTCGGATGACATCGATGTAGACACGGACACTGACGTCGATACGGACACTGACGTCGATACGGACACGGACAGTGACACCGACGTCGACACAGAGCCGGACAGTGACACCGACGTCGATACCGAGCCGGACAGTGACACTGACGTGGACACCGACACCGACACCGACACCGATACCGAGCCGGACAGTGACCCCGACACTGACGTCGACACGGATAGCGACGTCGATACGGAGCCGGATAGCGACGCTGATACGGAGCCAGACAGCGATACGGGGCCGGACAGCGACACGAATGGCGACGCCGATACCGAACCGGACAGCGACACAGAGCTAGGCACTGACGTCGACACCGACGATGACCCCGGTACCGAGGCGGACTCCGACACCGAGCCGGACGTTGACACGTCACCGGACACGGACACCGAACCGGGCCCTGGAACTGACGTGGACAGTGACGCAGACTCAGACGTCGCTACAAATCCAGATGGATGCAACTGCTCGACAACACCCACCACATTCGGGTGGCTTCCGTTGCTCTTGATTGGCGGGTTGCTCGCAACCCGGCGTCATTCTACAGTTGGGTGACGACGGACCGAGGCAATGGCCACGAGCTGTATGCCGTGGTTGAGTCTGGCTTAGGGAAGAACCAGGCCCAGTCATCAAATGGCCGGCTGACCATCACTGTGAGGGTTGCCCGCTCACGATTCTCGAAGACGCTGACTACGACGTGGGTTGTATCGGTGCTCTGGTCCTCCCCAAGGACAGCAAGCGCGGCTTCGCGAGCCAACTCTTCCCGGTCGCCACCGGGCTGAGCCATCACTATGCTCCGAGCACCAGCCCACGCCGCAGCAGATGTCGCCTCACCTTGGTCGATGAACCGAATGTAGTCCGCTGCGCCGATGCCGATGAAGACGGTGGCTAACGCAGCGCCCCCCATCAAGATGCGTGAGAGAAGAGTACTGGAATCGGCGGTCGGTCGGTTGGACATGAATACAGTATAGCAGAAGTTTTCCCGTTCGCAAAAAAATTTTCGACATCAACTACGAAACGCTGGTTTCCTGGCGATCCGGGTGCGGAAAGGGTAATCGTGCCGGCTTTCCGGACCCACAGGGGTCCGGGTCCCTTTGGAAGGTGTTTATGTTGCGAACTCCCCTTGTTATTTGTGCCGCTTTGTCGCTATCTTTTCTGGCGAACACAGCATCTGCGCAGTCCCTAGAGCTGGTTGACCAACGGGTCTTGAACGGCACGGTCATCATGACTGGCAACACGCTCGGGCTCTCCGGTGACATCAATGACGTACTGAATGTCAGCCCAACCTTTGACCAATTGTTTGACCGTCCCGGTCCTTACCATTCGGTCAATGCTTTCATGGCGGACTATACGCCAGTACGCACTGCTCCAGGCTGGGGCCCCTTCACCACGAGTCAGTGGGCGCAGAACTTCTCATGGTCGGAGTTGGACCTCGAGGGTGGCCGTGCGGTCAAGATGTACCTGATGTGGTCGGGAAGCTGTATTAACGAGGCTGATCCTCGCATTACGTCGGATGATGAGAACGTCAGCGCGTTCATTGAAGACGCTGTTAGTTTCACATTCCCGTCCGGTAGTGGTACCAGTTCGGTATTCGTCTCACCAGACTCGGTGGAAGACCACTGCGGCGACTCCCCAGACGGCTACTTGGCCTTCGCAGACGTCACAGACGTCGTTGCCGAGTGGGAAAGCGGCATGTACGGCGTAGGCTCAGTGCCTGCTACGCAGAACCTCGGCCCGGTCAGCTTCGCCGGCTGGACGCTCATCGCAGTGGTGGATGACCCCGATACGTTCTCGGAACCCAGCCAAATCTCCATCTACAAGGGATGGACCCCCACCAACAACGTCGACTCTGGCTTGGTGACCGAGGTCGAGGGCTTCTGCTACCCAGACGCTGGTGTGCTTCAGTCGGGCCGATTGCTTGCGTCTAGTGCCGAAGGAGACGCCATTATCTTCGGTGACTCGCTCCGATTCGGTCGCAGCAGCACGCTAGATGCTGACGACAATATGTCCGGTGTTGGCAACCATCCGCGCAACTTCTTTGGAAGCCAGCTCAACGACATCAATGGCCTCATCATTGATGGCGAGGTCAACGGAACCTACCCCGACCACAACCCTTGGTTGTCGACGGACTGCTTCTTGGAAGACAACTTTGACGACGTCAACGACGGCATTGACCCGGACTGCCTGAAGGTAGGCGCACGGCAGGGATGGGACGTCACCAATATCCCCATCAATGACTCGACTTGGAATCCGAACGTGCTGCTTGGCGGTGACGAATCGGCCTTCATCCAGCCGGTCACCACAGGTGATGCCTACCGGATTCTATCCGTTGGTCTTGCGCTTCCAAGCGTGAGTGCGTCCGTCTCGTTGGACAGTAGCTTCAACTATGACGACACCGTCACCATCAATCCAGGCCGCGGCGACTTCGATACCGCTACCTTTACCGTGCCGCTCACCAACACTGGTGTAGTCACTGCGACGAACCTTGAGTTCGAACATGACTTCCCAGGGAACGTCTCCCGAGTGGTCAGCTTTTCGACTCGCCTGAACAATGGCTCGACCAACTCTCAGAGTGTGTCACTGTCTGCGCTTGGGAACGGCGTAAGTCTGCCGAGCTTGTCACCCGGCGATACCGTTACCGTCACGTATGTTGTTGAAGTAGACGATACCGAGCCATCCGTCATTGATACCCGCTTCCAGTGGCGCTACCGCTGGGCGGCCTGCGGTGACACCACATTGAGCGGAGACGTCGACTCGCCATCGGTACCCATTGACGTCGACTCCTGCATTGATGCCGACCTCGACGGCCTGTGTGCAGACGAAGAAGATGACCTCGGAACCTCCGACAACGACCGCGATAGCGACGATGACGGAATCTCGGACCGCGCCGAAGTCGACACCACCAATACCGACCCGGCAAACCCGGACACGGACGGCGACGGTATCCAAGACGGTACCGAGACTGGTGTTCGGACCTCTGATGTGACGTCGGACACCGACCTCGGCGTGTTCGTGCCAGACGCTGACGTGAACACCACCACCAACCCCAACGTCCCGGACACGGATGTTGGCGGAACACGTGACGGCATTGAGGACTCCAACCGCAACGGGCGTATCGACCCTGGTGAGTGCGACCCGAACAACCCACTGGACGACGCGACCTGCACAGACGCAGACAACGACGGCCTGTCAGACGACGCCGAAGCCGACTTGGGTACCGACCCGAACGACGATGACTCGGACGATGATGGCTTGCTTGACGGCTGGGAAGTTGCCAACGGTACCGATCCACTGGACGCAGACACAGACAATGACGGCATCCCAGACGGTGCGGAAGTTGGCCTGACCACTCCACAGGGTTCGGACACCGACATGGGCGACTTTGTCGCAGACTCCGACCCGTCCACCACGACCAATCCGCGCAACGATGACACGGACGAAGATGGTCTGGAAGACGGCGAAGAAGACGCCGACCGCGATGGTCGTCAGGACCAAGGCGAGACAGACGCGAACGACGATGACACCGACAACGACGGCATCATCGACGGTAACGAGGCTGCTTTCGGCGCCGACCCCCTCAACCGCGACACCGACAGCGATGGCATTGATGATGGCATTGAAGTCGGTCTGACCGAGCCCCAGGGCGACGACACCGCACCGGGTAGCTTCGTGGCAGACGCCGACCCGTCCACGACCACGGACCCCAACGACATTGACACCGATGACGGCACCGTTGCCGACGGCGTGGAAGATGCGAACCAGAACGGTCGTATCGACCCCTTCGAGACCGACCCGAACGACGCCAGCGACGACTTGGCGAACGACCCAGACTGTGACCAAGACGGTCTGACGGACGCGGAAGAAGAAGCGGCTGGAACCGACCCGTGCGACCCCGACACCGACGGCGACGGCATCCCTGACCCGATCGATGGTCTCAACGACAGCGACGGTGACGGCCTCATCGACGCCCTAGACACCGACAGCGACAACGACGGCATGCCAGACGGCAGCGAAGACCGCAACGGAAACGGAACGGTTGACCCAGGTGAGACCGACCCAGACGTCGCAGACTTCGCGACCGGTGGTGCTTGCTCTAGCGTTCCTAGCGGAACTCCCGTCGGCTTCGGTCTCATCCTCCTCGCTCTTGCGGGGGTACGCCGACGGCGGAATGCGAGCTTTCTAGTCGCTGCGGTTAGCGCCACAGCGGTGGTTGGAAGCTCGACAGCGTCAGCACAAGACGACACCGGCCCACGTATTGATGTTCAACGCTTCGACCCCATCCCGCAGCCAGACGGCTTCGTGCGCATCATGGAGCCGAACCTGTACGGTGCTGGCACCTGGAACTTCGGGTTGGCAGCAAACTACGGTCTGCGTCCCTTCCAGTTGAGTGATCAGAACGGCAAGCGAACCCAAGGTATCGTTGACCACATGGTCGGCGCTGACCTTCAGGCGAGCATCGTTCCCGCCCGCGGACTGCAGCTCGGTGTGAACGTGCCCTTCCTTCAGTGGCAGGGGGGTCCCGCCGCAGACGAAGGCTTCGGCGAAGCGCTTGGCGGCTCTGGCGAGTCCATCGGCTTCGGTGACATCTCGGTGTATGGCCAGCTGGCCGTCCTGAACCAAGACTCCCACGGCATTGGCGTCATCCTAGCGCCGCGTGCGGTCATTCCTTCGGGAGCCAGCGGGCAGTTCATTGGAATCGATACCTTCGGACTCGGTGGCATGGCCTCGATTGGTCGTCATCTCGGTGACCAGGGCGCACGCTTTGCCCTCAACGTCGACTATCAGGTCAACCTGTCCAGTAGCTCCATCCTCAACCTGCACCCGGACGATGAGCTGGGTGTCGGACTGGGTGTTGGACTGCCCCTCGGCAAGAGTGGGTGGACCTTTGATGTCGAGCTCACTGGCCGCACCAGCGTCAGCCCCTTCCTCTTCGAAGAAGTCGGCGCCCGCATGTTCAGTGGTCGTCACTCACCGCTAGAGCTCAACTTCGGCATCCGCCCGCGTAGCAATGGCCTGGTCAAGGTCAATGCCGGTGGCGGTCCTGGCTTGTCGCCTGGATTCGGTACCCCGGTGGTTCGTGGCTACGGCTTGGTTCGCGTCAGCAACGCTCGCAACGACATCGACACCGATGGTGACGGCCTCTTCGATAGTGTAGATGCCTGCCCTGAAGAGCCGGAAGACTTTGACGGTTGGGAAGACGAAGACGGCTGTCCCGACCTTGATAATGACGGCGACGGCATCCAAGACGTAGATGACCGCTGTCCGATGGTCAAGGAAGACCCTGATGGATTCGAAGACCTAGACGGTTGCCCAGACGACGACAACGATGCCGACGGTATCTTCGATGTCGTGGATGACTGTCCGCTGGTCCCAGAAGTCTTCAACGGCGTAGACGACGAAGACGGCTGCCCCGAAGACGACCAAGACGGAGATGGCATCTACGACGTCATTGATCAGTGCCCGACCAACCCTGAAGACTTCGATAACTTCGAAGACGAAGACGGCTGTCCGGACACCGACAATGACCAAGACGGCTTCCTAGACGTCAACGACATCTGCCCGGACATGCCGGAAGACTTTGACGGATGGGAAGACACAGACGGCTGCCCAGACGAAGACAACGACAACGACGGCTTCCTAGACGTGGATGACACGTGTCCGAATGAGCCGGAGACCGTTAACGAATTCGAAGATGACGACGGTTGCCCCGACACCCTGCTGGCCCAAATTGTGGGAACCCAGATCATCATTCTGGACAAGGTGTACTTCGACACCAACCGCTCCACCATCAAGCCAATCAGCTTCGAGATTCTGGACGCGGTCCACAGTGTGCTCGACAGTCACCTCGAGGTTGCGTTGGTCGAAATCCAAGGTCACACCGATAGTGACGGCGGAGAGCAGTACAACCTGGACCTGTCCCAGCGTCGGGCTGATGCAGTACGCGAGTACCTCATCCAGCACGGTATCGACAGCTCCAGGCTTATCTCGCGTGGATTCGGTGAGGGCATGCCCATTGAGCCGAACACCACCCGAGAAGGCAAGGCTGCCAACCGTCGTGTAGAGTTCCACATCCTCGGACAGCCGGAGTAGTTGATGCGCATCTCACTGTTGACCCTCGTTCTTGCTCTGCCGCTTGCGGCATGCACGGATAAGACCGGCGACTCAGACGACCCTGGAACCTCGGTCGATGAGCGTGAGTTCACGGGCATCAGTGCCATGCCGGCCTCGCTGGCGCTTGGTGTCGGCCAGACAGAGCAGCTCACTATTCTGGCCGAGTATGACGACGGTACTACGCAAGACGTGACGTCTGCTGCGGACTACCGTGTGGTCAACGCTTCCGTGTTGGCCGTGTCTCAGACGGGGCTGGTGACGGGCTTAGGACCGGGTTCGTCCTCCGTTGAGGTCAGCTACCAAAACATGGACGTCTCGGTCAGGGCGAATGTGGGCTCCGCTGAGCTTGAGGGCGAGGTGAGTGTTGTCGGCTACCCAGTGGCGGGTGTCGAGGTGGCACTCACTGGCCCGGTGACAGAGCGCGCGACGACCAACGAAGACGGCGAGTACGTCTTCGATGGCCTTCCGGCGGGCGAGTACACCGTGGTTCCTGTGTTCGACAACGCGGACCGCTCTGGTGACGTTGCGCAGACCGTCACGGTACCCGGCATGGGGACTGCCAGGCAAGACCTCGTCATTACCCGCGGCGCTTATCCCACGGGCCCAGACGCCTTTGAGCCGAACAGCGTGCCTGGCAACGGCGGCCCCATCACTGTGGATGTCTTTCAGAATCACACCCTGTGGAAATCCCCGGTCGGTGTTGGCGATGGTGGCGACCGCGACTACTTCCGCGTGAACGTGGTCGAGGGTGAGACCTATGATTTCCTGACGTTAGGCCTGTGTAATCAGTGTGACACCGTCATTCGCGTGTACGAAGCCGACGGCACTACCCTCATCGAGACGAACGATGATGCGGCGGCGGCACGGAACTCCCTGTACACCCACACCGCAGAAGTCACGGGTCAGCTCACCTTCCGCGTTGAGTCGTACGAGGGAGATGACACCGGAAGCGAGGCCTATGGTGTTGCGGACTATTTTGTAGGTGTGCTCAACCATATCGATGAAGATGCCGATATCATCCCGGCGGTCTTGGATTGCGACGACAACAACGCAGACGTCACGCCGTTCGGATTCGATATTGCGGACAATGGCCTAGATGAGGACTGTGTCGGAGGCGACGGCATCACCGTGGACCCCCACGAGCCGAATGATGACCGCGCGAATGCGACGCCGATTCCGTTCCTTCAAGCCAATCCGCGCGAGCAGCTTCTAGACAGCTCTATTGCCCCTGTGACGGGTGCCTTTGGCAGCAGCCGTCGTGGCGATGCACTAGACACGGATTGGTTTAGTGTGGTTGTCCCGGCCAACAGCGCCGTGGTTGCATCCATCCTTTCCTATGGCCCTGCGACCATTGGCTACTTTGGCACGGACGGTGTCACCGAGCTGCCTCTGGTCGAAGACGCGATGGTCAACGAGACGGACGCACCGGTGACCTACTACATCACCCTCACGGGCTCGACGAGTTGGTACCACCTGTGGGCATTCGACCTTGGTGTCGACGAGGACGGTGACGGAGACTACCCACGTCACTTCCCGGACCTTCGCGACTGTGCAGAGGGCGACCCCTCTCGCGACCACCTGGACTGTGCCAACTAGCGCTAGGGACTTTCCAAGTGGACCACAACGCGACGGTCTGACGGGCCACCTGTCGGATTGACGACAATGCGTGTGCGCAGACGTTCCGCTTCGATACCGGCGTACTCTAGGAATTCTGCAACGACCGCAGCGCGTTCTTCGGCAAGGTCAGCAAGGATGACGCGGCCGTCAGCGCCACACGCGGTACCGGTCACTTGAACGGGCATGTGGGTGAGCAGAAGCGACGGGACGAGGGCCAGAAGCTTGCCGCGTGCGTCGGCGTCTAGCTCACTTGAGCGCGCATGGAACCCGACGGCCTCGGCAGCAGAAACACTCGATACGCGGAAGGTGACCGCCCCTTCCTCAGTAGTGCTTGCCGAGCCAGATGTGCTCAGCCGGCCACGCTCGACTCCTAAGGCAATCAGGGCGTCCTGCACTTTGCTCGCACGAAGTCGGCCCAGGACCGATTCCGGAGCTTGGTCGGCCTCTACGCCTGTCCCAGAGATTTCGACACGCACCGGATGGGTTGCCATTGCCTCGGCCACCCGTCGCAACACAGGCTCAGCGAGGTTGCCTGGGGCATCCACACCAGGCTCATATCGAATGCGTTCACTCGACAGAAGCGGTGGCGGCAGCACGACAAAATCGACCATACGGTGGGCTACGGTGTCCTCCACCCCAACATCAGGAAATCCCCGTTTTGTGATTCGGTCCGGGTCCACTCCGTTGTCTCGGAAGAAACGCGCAACGACTTCTGCTCGTCTGCTCGCTAGTTCACCCGCTGCCGATAGGTCTTCGTCTACCGCGTGGCCGCGAATCGCAACGCGCATGACCGGGTGACTGCTGGCGAGGGCGGCCGCTTCGCGAAGAGGCTGAACGGATACGCCTTCGACTTGTTCTGTGCCGTGTTCAAAGAAGATCTGGTGCGGAAGTTCTACGGTCTCGCCGCCGCTTCTCAGGCGGAAGCCGACACCACCGTCCAAGTCGTCAACAGCTCTGCGGCCCATGGCGAACAACCGGTCCTCGGTCACATCTCTGAACAGCAGATGGTCGCGAACGGCGTCTGCACGTTGCTGTGACAGGGCGCCTTCACTGCGGTCTCGGTGGCCTGAGACTTCGAGCTGGAAGGAACCTTCGGCCATTGCCTGCACGACTGGGGCGATGCGTTCGGCAAGGTCTGCTGGCAGCGTGGTGCTGTCCGGCTCGAAGGGAATTCGGATTTCGGTGGTTTCGTCGTCTTCCCCAGTCCAGCGCACGCGCACCGAGCGGTTCTCAGCGCGGCCTTCAGGGGTCCATGGCGACTCTACCGGCGTTGTTGCCTTGAGGTCTTGAACGGTGAGCTGGGAAGCGGCAATGCCGGCGGCGACGAGGGCATCACGTACAGCAGCAGCGCGGTCTGCAGACAGCTGGTCCTCGGCGTCATCGGCGTGGCCTTCGATGCTGATCGCTGTGTCGGGAAAGCCGAAGAGGTCGGCTGCGAGCGCGTCTAGCGCCTCCTTTTGCTCCTGAGAAAGCTCGGCGGTATCTGGCTCGAAGGGCACCCACAGGCTCTCGATCTGCATCCAGTTGGGCACCAGGGCAAATCGTTGGTCGGCGTTGTCTGTGCGAACGACCTCAATGCTGCGCTGGCTCATCTGGTAGTGGTCGGTCTGTGCTTGGAGTCGCCACGTACCGGGACGCGCCTGGAAGACGACCTGTCCGGTGGTTGGGTCTGTCTGCTCGGTCGGAATGTGACCCGGGCCGTCCCAGCGAACGTTGGCGGCGATGGGCTTGCGCGAGTCAGCGTCTACAACGTGAATGACGACCGGTGTGGACTGCCAGTCGAGAACCACCACTTCGGTGACGGCACCCTCTGGGATTTCCCAGTCTGTGAGGGTGTTGGTGACGTATCCTTCAGCGCCGGCCGCGATTTCCACGACGGTGGTGGGGGTTCGGTCGGTGAAGGTGACGGACCCCTGAGCGTCTGCCGTGCCGCGTTCACTGCCGAGCTGGACGCGTCCGCCTGCGACGGGCTCCCCGTTGAGGTCGAGCACCTTGACTGTCACTGTCCCAAGCTCGTCTGGACACCCGTCGAGGTCCTTGTAGCCGTTGTGAACCTCAGGCTCTTCGAGGCATTGGTCATCACGGTTGTTGATGCCGTCGTCGTCTCGGTCGCCAGCATGGGCGACGGGAGCGAAGACGAGGGAGAGAAGTACAATTAGCATGGCGCGCGTTTAGCCCGATGAGGTGCGGTCGCCAAAACACACGGGTGCTCTTGGTTCATCCGAGCCATTTGCTACAGACCGAACAGCGTGCGCGCATTGTTGGCGCAGACCGCCTCCAGCGCGGCCTCGGGAAGGTTTGCATCTCTCAACACCTTCAGCTCTCGGTCCCAGGCATACGGTAGAATGGGGAAGTCGCTGCCGTACAGGACGCGCTCCATTCGTGCACCGAAGAGGTTGAGTGGGTCGGCCTCTTTGAGGGGAAGGTAGTTACCAATCGCCATGGTTGTATCGACCCATAGGCGGTCCGAACGACGCACCAGAGCGGCGTAGCCCTCAAACTCATCCGCACCGAGGTGCGGCACACACAGGGTCAGGCGAGGGTGCTTGTTGAGCACCCGAGCCACTCGGTCGACCGAGCAGATGGTGTATGGGTCGACGCGGTATGCCGGTGACTTAGGCTCGCGGCCCGCGTGAATCACCATGGGCTTACCGGCGTCTGCTGCGGCTCGGTAGGCGTCATCGAGGCGCGGGTCGTCTACGGGCATGCCTTGGACATGACAGTGCAGCTTGACCCCTTGCAGGCCCTTAGCGAAGGCATCGTGCAGGATGTCTCCGGCGTCTTCGTCTTGGGGGTGGACTGTCGCGAGGCCCGTCACAGTGGGGGAGGCAGACGCCAGTGTGGCAACGTAGTCGTTCAGGCCACGCGCGATGCCTGGCTTGTGAGCATAGTGCAGTGCAACAATGTGCTCAACGCCGTGCTCGGCGAGGAACTGGATGATGTCTTCGCTGTACAGCGGGTAGCGAATCGGCCAGCCGTTGGTGTGGAACCAAGCGAAGATGGCATCAAAGAGGCGGTCGGGAAACAGGTGGACATGGGCGTCAATCACCGGCGGCAGCCCGTCAGGTACCCGCGCACCTTCTTCGTCATCCAGGCCTGGAAGGGGTAGCCGTAACGACCCGTCTGGATTGCGAAACACATCCCCCGCACAGGTCAGATGTTCGCTCACTTGGCTACTTTCTCTGCTGCGGCAAGCACGTCCTTGACCGGGACAATCTTGGCGAAGGGCACCACTTCAGCGGCCTCGCTGGCCAGCTGGGCGACGTCTCCCATCTTTTTGCTGACCGCCAAGATGAGGTTGCCAGGACCATGACGACGCAGCGCCTCGAGCCGTCGATTCAGGTAGTCTTTCTTCCAGTAGCCTAGGATTTCGATGTACGCTGTGCGGTCGCCATTGGTCAGGCGATAGTCTGGGAGAATAACGGACCGTCCTCCTAAATCCATAGGTCGGACTCTGCGGTCTAGCTTCCACGCGGTCTGTTTGTTGGCCTTGAAGCGTTCCACAAACCACTCGTGGACTTGGGTCTCGTAGTTGCCGGTGTCGCGGTAGTGACTGACCAAGGCGCTGGATGGGTCGATGGTGAGCTCTTTGTCCGTGCGCTTCCACCGCACGGATGCGGTGGCTGTCCAGGGGCCATCTTGTAGAAGCAAGGCCGGGAAGAAGCTGGCCAGCTGCATACCGTAGCGGCTGGACTGGTGGAAGATGCTTCCCGGACCATCCAAGGTGAGCACGAGTGCCTTGCCGTCACGGGTGGCGCTGTGCACGAGCTGGTAGAACTTCGCCCAGCGCATGAGCTGGCGGATTCGCGGCACCGTAGGTTCGTCCAAAACAATACGGACTTGTGTCGCGTGCAGTAGCACCGATTGGACCAAGCTGACGTTGTAGCGGTTCAACAACCATGTAGGCTCTTTGGCATCAAAGGCCGTGAGTCGCTGCTCGTCTGGTAGGTCTCCGTACAGTGCCGACGCCAGGTCATTGGGGTCCATGCCCATGGACTGGGCCACATCCAGCATCACGGTGTCGCAGGTCGCATGGCCAAGCGGACCGGACGTCAGCGAGACCCCTCCAGCCGCGTGTGCGGCCAGAAAGACAGCCTCTCTGAGCTCGGTGGGGGGCAAGGGGGTGGCGACCTCGAAGGTGCACCGATCCAGGATTATCTTAGCCACACCGCGAATCAGCTTTTGGTCGCGCCGGTCTCCGATAGCCTCTAGGATGGCTTGGTCGACCTGTCCCTTGGTCCACCGCTCTGCGAGGCCGTCGTTGAGCAGAGCTACCAGCGTCTCCGCAGTCTCCAAGAGATCTTTCGAGTTCGGCTTGATGAACGTGGGGGCAATGGCGCCGCCACGAGGCAGGCGGACGCGAACGAGGTCACTGGTCAGCATGTGATGTCCCTAGGGGCGAACGCGGCGTTCGGCGATGCATGAATCCAGCGCCCAGTCGTCTATGCGGAAGCCCTTGCTGTTGCCTCGGGAACGGCCGGAGCCGCGCACGTCTAGCCAGCGCCGAATCCATGAGCGGGTACTCTCGGGAAAACGCCAACGCCACTGGCCATCGTGGCGTTCGCGGGCCTTTTCCATCCAGGCCAAGTACAGTGGATACTCCTCTGCGTACTCGCCTTGGTGCTTGCCGGTTGCAAAAACCACTGCCCCGTTTCCGTCGACCCCCAGAGGGCCTCCCGGTGGTGGTCGACCAATGGCCCGTGCCCAGTCGAGCATGGACTGCAGCTCGTCTTCGACCTCATGCCGGCGCACGAGCTCAATGAAACACTTCCCCGTTGCTTCGGCGTCGTTTACCGCACGGTGAGCCCCGTCCAAGGTGATGTCTAGGCGCTTGCAGAGGTCGGAGAGCTTGTGACCACGGACTTCCTTGTACACGCGCATGGAGACATCGATTGTGTCCACCGCGGCAAGAGGCTCCCGCCACGCAATACCCGCCATCACCAGTTCCTTCTTTAGGAAAGCCAGGTCGAAAGGGAAGTTATGGGCGACGGCGACCGAGTCTACAAACAGGTCGCGAATCTGCTCTGCGTACTCAGTGAACGGTGGCTTGTCCTGCACATCATCATTGGTGATGCCGGTGATCTGAGTGACCGTTCGCGGAATTGGAATGCCGGGATTGATCAGCCATGCGTGTTCGGTGGTCCGAGCGATGCCACCCGACTCGTCGAGCTGGAAGACGACGGCGGCGAACTCGATGACGCGGTCGTCCAGGAATGGCGAAAGCCCGGTGGTCTCGGTGTCGAAAGCGACGATTCGGCGGTTCTTCCACTTCATGTGCTTTGTTAACCCGCCTCGACAAGCGTCCGTGCGGCTTCGCGGGCCGCGTCTTGTGCTTCGTCGCGGTGCGCCAGCCACTCCACATGCGCGCCCGGTCCGACCACGTTGGCGATGCCGAGGATGGCCACGAATGGAATGCCGACGTCGTGGCAGGCCATGGCCACGCTGTAGGCTTCGAGGTGTTCGACTGAGAAGCCGTCAGACAGGCGATCTGCGAGGGTTGGGTCCGTTGTCACAGCGCCGGTTGTGAGCACGGCGTGGCGTGGCAGGTCCAGCTGATCAAGAAGGGAGGCCGCCCCGCGAATGGGCTGTGGCGGTCGGGGGACGTAGCCAAGGCCCATGGCCGCCACGCCGTAGGACCACCCGAGCGTTTCTGAAGCGATCACCGTGCCAATGGCAGGGCCACCGACATAGGCACCGGCCGTTCCGATCAGGATGACAGCCTTGGGACGCCGTTCGGCGATGATGCGTGCCGCGGTTGTAGCGGCAGCGATGGGGCCGACGCCCACGACAGCTCCTGGAAGAGTGCCAAGCTCTTCGGCGGCAGCGGCGAGTACAAGTGTGTTCATGCGGCTGGGTAAAGCCCGCAGGCCGACCGGTCAAGGCGTTCGGTTGCTCGCTTCAAGCCTTGACAAGTCAGAAGGCGATCTACCCAAATGGCATATGCTGCAATTGCAGCATTCGGTGCCTTGATACTCTTGAAATTCCGGCTGTAGAGTGCGATATGTGGCAGTAGTGGCGGGTTTTGGTGGTGGTGCTCATCCGAATGCGTCACGATATTGTATGGCTAATCGTCGTTTGGTGAATCAGCGGCGCATCTTGGACGGTGCTTCGCACATTTTGGAGACCGGGTCGTGGGGCGGGTTCACCGTGGACTCGCTGGCTCAGTACCTAAAGATGAGCAAGTCCACGCTGTATCGCTGCTTTGTTTCCAAGGAAGCGGTCGTCAACATGTTGGTGGGCGAGATCTGCACCCGTGTCGATGGACAGTACCTGCGCATTGCCCAGGATGCGTCCTCCCCGGCACCGGTTGAGTTCGAACGGTTTGTAGATGCGTATGCGGCTTTCTGTGAAGATCTGCCCCGCACGGTCATTACCGACCGCGGCGTCTTGCCCGCGGACACCCGCGCTCGCTTGATGGTCACCCGCATTCACTTGGACAACGTCTGCAGCCGCATCCTTCGTCTGGGGCGTGCGCAGGGCCAGCTCCGCGTAGACGACCCGACCGTTGTTGCGGCGGGCATCGTTGCCGCCCTAGAGGCCGTGGCTGAGTTCACCGCGCGACGTGATGGTATGCGCAGCAGAAGCGAACCCGTTCGGGCCGTCGCCGGCGTGTTTCTCAACGGCCTATCCGACCTGTCTAGTGCGCCTGCCCGCCGTTCGTACGGAGCCCGCTAGTGGTGGTAGGGCACGCCCTCACACAGCGTCATCACGCGGTACAGCTGCTCGGCGAGCACCACACGCGCAATGTCGTGATTCATGACCGCTGAAGAGAGCCGGATGACGTGGTTGGCCCGCTTTCGAAGCAGTGCATCATGGCCGTAAGCACCGCCTAGAGCGAACACCATTCGCTTGACGCCAGAGTGCCTGCCAGACCGAACCAAGTCTACGAACGCGTGGGTGTCGAGGTCTTTACCCCGTTCGTCCATCACAACCAGGACGTCGCGGTGGCCTATAGTCGCCAACAACCGCTCGCTCTCCGCACGCCGGACAGCGTCTATATCACCGCGAAACTTCTGCACGGCGACGTGTTCGGACCCGAGTCCGCCCCATCGCCGCAGTCGCTTGTCGTATTCGGCGACGGCGGCTTCAGCCCACTTGAACCCGCCGCGCCCGACCGTGAGAACAACTAGCTTCACAGGGTGAAGAGGGAACCCAAGTCGTCGTCGTCGTCGTCTTCCTCTTCTTCTTCCTCTTCGATCGGGTCCACATTGGGAGTCTCGATGCGTGGAGCATCACTCCACAGGCCATCGAGGTCGTAGAAGCCGCGAAGTTGCTCATCGAAGATGTGCACAACAGCGTCGGAGAAGTCGACGAGGACCCAGCGTGCGGCCTCAAGTCCTTCCGTTCCGTTGGCTGAATATCCAGCTTCCTCAGCATCCATTTTGCGCAACGAGTTGGCAATGGCTTGCACCTGGCGACGGTTGGACGCGCTGGCAATGATGAAAAAGTCGGTGTACGACGCCAACTTTCGCATGTCCAGAATGACCACATTGGTGGCCTTCTTCTCGAGGACTTTAGTGGCGAGGTAGGTGGCTAGGGCTTCGGATTGAATGGGAGCCTCCGTGTTGGGGACGGCGCTATATTGCGCCGGAACAGATGGTCGATGCAAGTTCAATGCACGGTTCCAAGATGACCGGTGAGTGACGGGTCAGTCTGTGGCTTGTTGTGCGTCGTCTTCTTCGTTTTGTAGGGCCTTGATGTGCTCAATGACCTTGAAGGTGCGCCGCACGAGCGGCATCAGTCCTTCTCCGGTGACTGCGCTAATAGCAAAGGGCTTGTGGCCACAGACTTCGCGCAGCTCTGCGAGCATGCGGTCACGAGTCTCGTCATCGACTAGGTCGGTCTTGGTGAGAACGGCCAGCTGCGGCACCTTGGTCATGGCGCTGTCGTACTTGGCAAGTTCGCCTTGCAGAGCAATAAAGCGGCTCTTGACGTCTCCGTCCCAGTCTTCGGTGCTCACCATGTGCAGGAGCATGCGACAGCGTTCCACATGACGTAGGAAGCGCAGGCCTAGACCCTTGCCGTCTGCAGCACCTTCGATGAGGCCTGGGATGTCGGCCATCACGAAGCTCTTGCCGGGGCCAACTGCCACAACGCCCAGGTTCGGAACCAGGGTGGTGAACGGGTAGTCGGCGACTTCTGGCTTGGCGGCCGAGATGCGTGAGATGAGCGTGGACTTACCAGCGTTCGGAAAGCCAAGTAGGCCGACATCGGCGATGAGCTTGAGCTCGAGTCGCACCATGATGTCGTCGATCACCATTCCAGGAATGGCCCTCATGGGAGTCCGGTTGCCCGCGGTCTTGAAGTGCACGTTGCCGTGGCCGCCGCGCCCGCCGCGAAACTCGAAGGTCTGACCAGCTTCAACCAAATCTGCGATGATTTCGCTGGTCTCCAGATTGATCAGCTGCGTGCCAATGGGCACGAACAAGACCATGTCGTCGCCGTCTCTTCCGGTGCGCTGGTTAGCGCCACCCGGGTCTCCGGCTTGGGCCCTGTAGGTCTTGTTGGTGTAGTAGTCCTGCAGTGTGTTTCGACTGCGGGTGGCTTCGAAGATGATGTTGCCGCCTCGGCCACCATCTCCACCATCAGGACCACCGCGTGGGAGAAATTTCTCTCGCCTAAACGAAGAACGGCCGTCTCCCCCGTTTCCAGGGGCGACGGCTATGTCTATTCGGTCGATAAAGCGCATGGTGGCGAACTCACAGGTGTGCGGAGGGCGCCACTTAACGTGGAGACCGCGCTATTCTGCGCTCAGCTCAAGCGGAATGACGCTGATGAGCTTGCGGTTGTTGCGGACGTGGAACTTGACCACACCCGGAACCTTGGAGAACAACGTGAAGTCGCGGCCGCAGCCAACGTTCTTGCCAGGGTGGAACTTAGTTCCAAGCTGACGAACGATGATGCCACCTGGCTCGACGAACTGGCCGTCGTAGCGCTTGACGCCGCGGTACTGTGGATTGGAATCGCGCCCGTTACGGGAGCTACCTTGACCCTTTTTATGTGCCATGGTGCAGTCTCCTAGAGATCGATGGAGTTGATTTCGAGCGTCGTGAAGCGCGGGCGGTAGCCAACGTGACGACGGTTGCGCTTGCGCGCCTTGTACTTGAAGGTGACGCGCTTGTCGCCAAGAACGTGTGCCTTGACTGTAGCGGTAACCTTGGCACCTTCAACGGTGGGTGCGCCAAACTTAGGGCTGTCGCCGCCGACGAGCAGGACGCTGTCGAGGGAGATTGTTGAGCCTTCTTCGTCTTGGATGCGGTCGACGGTAATGACGTCGCCGGCTGCAACGCGGTATTGCTTGCCGCTTGTTGCTACGATCGCGTACATGCGAACTCCGTTCTGCCAGATTCTAGGCGCCTGCGTAGGGTACGCGGGCTCTCAGCCTGATCCGAGCCGGCGGCACATAGCGGGTTTGTGGCCTTGGGGCCAAGACGTCGAGGTCACTTGGCCCAGATGATCACGAGAGTGTGACAGGAATCGTTGGCTGACCGGCGGCGCAGGGGCGCATTGCTAACACCAATGCCCGAGGGCTACGACTGCTCAACCCGATGGCGTTATGGCGTTCGTCTCAGTCACGGAGTCATGATGCTTGCGGTAATTTTGAGCCTTCTATCGGTGGCGGCCGCAGACTGTCTCTCCGGCGAACTCGAGCTTCCTCGTGACCTGGATGAGCTGAAGAATGCGGTCCTTGTGATCGAGCATGAGGATGGGCTTGGAAGTGGCGTGGTGGTCAGCGAGTCGGGACTCGTGGTGACAGCAGCCCACTTGGTACGGGGGCAGACGACAGTGTCGGCGAGTTTTCTGGCGGGCTTCCAGATCGATGCCGAGGTCGTGCACCGGAACGACGAGCTCGATTTGGCGCTGCTTCAGCTGCCTGGTGTGCGCTTTCCGTGCCTTGCTCTGGCGGGGGAGCGGACTGGCACCGGAGAAGACGTCTTTGCGGTGGGGGCCCCCCTCTTACGTCAACTGGCGTACAGCGTGTCGAAGGGGGTTGTGAGTGGGTACCCGGTCCTAGACGGTGGACCGATGCTCCAAACAGATGCGAGCCTCAACCCAGGAAACAGCGGAGGCCCCCTCCTAAACACTGCCGGTGAAGTGATTGGCGTAGTGAGTGCGAAGATGAGAGGCTTGGGGGTTGAAGGCCTCGGTTTTGGTGTACCCGCTGAGGTGGTCCGAACGTGGATGGACGCGCCAGATGACGTGGACATCGAGCCCCCGCCACCTGTTCGTCAACCCGATGTTGAGCAGCAGGAAGACAACTCGCCGGCATCCTCTGTCACGTTCGCCTCGGACCGCCCTGGCACCCAAGTCTACCACCTAAAGGAGTCCATAGACTTCTCACTACGAGACGGCACGCGCGGCCGGCTCGATCGGTATGAAGAGGTCTGCATCATGCCGTGCACGGCGCGATTTGTACCGGGTCGGCATGTGTTGTTCGCCATGGATGGTGCGTCGACTCTGCCGCCCAGAGCCTTGTCGCTGCGTGACGGTCAGAGTCTGTCGTTCAACTCCCGTATGTCATTGCCGTGGACTCGATGGGCTGGCCTCGGCCTCGGCGTTGCGGGTGGCGCAGCCATCACTGCTGGATTGGTGCCGAGTTCTGGTTCCGAAACTCGGTCCCGTGCGCCAGAGTTCGTTGGCGGTGGAGCTCTCGCGATTAGTGGTCTTGTCGTTGCACTTGTTGGACGAGGGCGATGGGAAACACGTGACGAAGAAGGGCTGGATCCTGCCAAACGAGCCGGTCCAGACCTTGGTGATGTGGATGTGCGCGCGGGATTGCGAGTACAGGCGTTGTTTGATCGGAGGGACCTGACCGGTGCCGATGCGGTTGTTGGACTCGAACTCGCGGTGAGTCAGAAGTGGGTCTTGGGTCGCCTTCGTACATCCGTCTACGACGGCGGTACCGATAGTTTTGATGAGTTTGCCGACGCCCGCAATGTGCCCAGGCCGGGCGCTGGTGCGGCGATGATCAATGAAGTGGAGATCTTGGGGCAACCCACAGAGTGGCTGCGGGTTGGCCTTGGCCTTCGCGGACGCCAGCACTTGACCCGCGGCATTCGGGAGCTCTTGGCCGAGTACGGCTTCATGCTCGACTATCGGTCTCGAACGCTGATCGGCCCCGAGCTTGGCGCCGGCTACCAGACGGATTCATTCGGTCTGTTTGTCATGGGGACCTACCGACTACCCGCTTGGGGACAACAAGATGCCGAGGTCGAAGCCACCTTGCGGGAAGTAACGGCACCCCAGACGGACGTTTGGTTGGAGGCACTGGGGCAGGTAGGACCCGTGGCGCTCACCGCAGACGTTGGTGTTCACCACCGCGGGGTCAGCCAGATTTGGCGTGAGATAGGGGAGTTCAGGCCAGACCAGCGACAGCGCGCACTTGTCGTCCCACGTTTGGCCGTCGGGGTCGCATACGTCTTCTAGGCAGCTCCTTACGGTCGACCTCATGTAGAGCACTGTTGTCTCGTCGTTGTCCCGTGATGTACGTCCTCTGAGAACGGTAAGTAGACGCGCGCGTCCACGTCAATGCGGAACGGCACATCCGACACTGGAACCAGTGGCACCCTCCACGGTTCCGAGCGCTCGGTGGGTGTGGACGACGCCGTTCGCGCTCTTGCTTGTCGAAACGCGTCTAGCAGCGACTCCCGGACGATGGCCAAGTCGTCCTCCGAGCACGAGAGTCTAGGCACCTGCGTGGCGTACGTGGGGTCTCCGCCTGACCCGGCCCGACAGCATTCAGCGGGTTTGTGGCTTTGGTCCATGAAGTTGGGTGCACTAGCCCTGGAGGCCGGCGGAGCGGACGTCTACGCTGTCTGGGCGACTCAATCCGCACATGTTTTGGTGAAAATATAGTTGCATACCGTTATGTCGGCGGTTGCCGTTTTCTGTCTCTCGACTTACGTCTGCCGTCCTTACCCAAATTCAGGTCCGGTTTGTCGGTCGGATGGTGATGGGCATCCTGGGCGTACAAGTCCTTCTATGAAGCGCCCTCACATGAAAACATCGCTCAAATCGGATCCATAAATGCCATTTTCTTTCTCTTGCGAAGCCATCGGTTCCGTGTCTGTCCTTTCTACCGAACGGGCTCCCCAGCTACTTCGGGGCGTTCGGAAGGGTTTTTCGTTCATGGTGCTCGGGCTTCTGACTGCATGCAGTGATGGAAGTGATTCTGACACTGACACTGACACCTCTGCAGACACCTCCGCTGATACAGAAGTAGACACTGAGCCGGACACGGACGCTGTCGTCCGCCCCATTGCGCAGTGTACGGGACTGGTTGAGAACGGCGTCTGGATATTGGTCGGCTCGGGGAGCACCGGCGATGGACCCCTGCTTTACCAGTGGAGTCTAGACGAACTGCCCCAATCGTCGTCAGCGGCTCTCGAGACCGATACCGAAGCCACTGCACTCGTTTCGATCGACGTCTTTGGCTCCTATACGGCGAATCTCGTGGTCACCGACATCCATGGTGTGGAGTCTGAGCCGTGTGCACTTGTCGAGGGCCTGTGGCCTGAGGCGGCCCTGCATGTGGAGCTCGAGTGGCAGCTTGAGGCAGATGACTTGGACTTGCACCTAATTCGGGCTGGAGAACCCGCGCTCGGGCCGGGCGATTGTCACCACGCGAACTGTCGCATTGCTGGTGGGCTCGAATGGGGAGACCCGGATTCGCTTGACGATAATCCGGTTCTAACAGGTGATATTCCGAACGAGTCGTATGAGTTTATCGAAGTGGAAGCGCCTGTAGACGATACCTATTTCGTGATGATTCACGACTACCCAAACGCAAGCACCGACCTCAATCAGGCGACGGTTCGGGTGTACCTAGACGAGATGGTGGTGTTTGAAGGCATCGTTCGCATTTCCGGTTCGGATAGCGAGAGCTACATGGTTGCGGTGGACACGGCACTGGGCACCGCAACACCACTGCCAACCACCATTGATCCGGAAACATGGCTCGAAGACCCGGATGATGATTCGGACACAGACACAGACACAGATACGGACACGTCGAGCGCTCCCTGACGCTGGCCCAAGCCCCACAGCGTCGCTCCCTGGAGGGGGAACGACGCCGTTCGCGCTCTTGCTCGTCGAAACGTGTTGAGCAGTGCCTCTCAGGCGATAGCCACCTCGTCGTCTAAACACGAGCGTCTAGGCGCCTGCGTGGCCGTATTGGGGGGCTCCGCCTGACCCGAGCCGACAGCACAGAGAGGGGTTGTGGCTTTGGGGGCATGAGGTTGGGCCCACGAGCCTCAAACGTTCGTTCCGAACACCGTTGGCTCGTCGTACCTCGCCACTCCAGTGAAGCGATTTCCTCTCTCGGGTATACGCCGGGTATACGGAGTAGCGTCGCTTTCCCTAGGACCTTAGCTATTTTTAGGGAGAACACATGAATATTTTGGGTGCACGAGTCGGTAGACTTTCATTGATCGTAACGTTGGCCTTGCCGGCATTGGCGATGGCCGCAGACAGCGATGGAGACTCGTATGACGACTCCATAGATGTCTGTCCGAACACAGTGGACGAGCAGACAGACACGGACGGTGACGGTTGGGGCGATGCCTGTGTGCATCCGACCGCGACGGTGCACGCGGACGCTGTCCTGGGCGTTGATGCGTATGTGGGGGCGAGCAGCATGGTCGGGCGAGGCGCCTACATTGGCGACTACGCGACGGTGGGTGTCGGCTCTACGGTTGGTGCGCGCGCCATCGTCATGGACGCCCCGATTTCGGATACCGGCGTGGTTGTGGGGTCCGACTCTGTCATTCACCGTGGTGCGACGCTGCATCCGGGCTCCAACACGAGCGGCTCGGTGATTGGTCGTTCAGCGACCGTTGGCGAGGGAGCCTCCGTAGCCAATGCGTTCGTGGGGTACGGCGCGTTCGTTGGCGAGAACGCTCAAGTGCTCGACAATGCTGTCGTCGGAAACCTGGCCCGTGTGGAAGACGAAGCCACTCTTGGCTTTGCCTCGGTGCTTGCTCGAAGCAGCGTGCTCGGCTTGCGTGCGGAGATTGGCTCGGACGTTGTTGTAGGGCCGAACACCACAATTGGCGAAGATGCGGTTCTAGGTAATGACATCCGTATACGGAAGAACTCCGAAATCGGTGCTCGGACCACGCTTTCTGACAATGTGAAGATCGGTCGAGATTCCGAGATCGGCGAAGACGTCACGATTGGCGCGGGGGCAAGCCTTCCTGGGTGTTTCATCGGTGATGGCGCAGTCATTGAGGCGGATGCGCAGTCGTGTGAGCCGGACGAGGGAGGGGGAACGGGAGAGATTGCGTGGGGCGATGAACTGCGAATCAGCCACGCGGATGGCAGCGTGCCGGGCAACGTTCAGGCAGGAAGCAGTGTGCTTCTCGACGATGGCTCAATTGTGAGCACCTGGTACGTGCACCCTGGTCAGCTCTATGCTCGGCATTACGACCCCGACTCGGGTGGGGCAACCATCCATCAGTTTCCGTTCAGCGCTAGCTCCGAGCGCAACATCACGTTGGCGAAACGGCCCGACAATACGGTCGTCGGAGTCTACGAAGATGGTGACTTGAGTCGTCTGACTATCTTGGACCCTGCGATTGGTTGGAGTTCGCCGGTAACGATTTTCTCCGGTGACAACATGGGCCAAGCGATGATGGCCGTAACGGACGACGGCAACACCATCGTTGCGGTAGACCCGGTTAATACCAGCGCGTCTCCGCAGCCTGCAAATCGAACTGAGATGCGTGTTATTCGCCAGGACAACTCGGTAGGACCTAGCCTAGGTGGTCTTCCGAACCAGTTTCGGCTCCAAGGGATTGTGGCTCACTCTTTCGGGGGCGAAGCACCAATCAATGTGACGGCCGTACTGAATCCGCAATACGACTACCCTCCCTCGAATTATGTCGCGAGTGGCGCGATAGATCCCATCGGCGGTTCGGGTTCCTTTGGTGGCTTTGTCGAGCTGGACCCGACCGGCTCTGGCATCCATTGGGGCGCGGAAATGTTGCAGAGCGGGGAGACAACGGCCCTGATTTGGATGGACGGCGCTGACTCGTGCACCAACGTTTGGGCGGCGACTCGCACTGGCTTCTTTGGTGGCTGGTCGACTGAAGCGCTCAGCCCGACGGGCGTCGAGACTTGCTCGCCCAATGTGACAAGCGCACCGGGTGGACGGTTCTTGGTGCATTGGCCCACCCTTATCTCTGGCGGAGGCGGTGAAGGCGAAGGCGGCGAAGGTGGCGGCGGTGAACCACAAACGGTGAGTGCGCTGCATGCTGCTGACTTCGACACCGAAACAGGCTGGCAGGTGTCGCTCATTGAAGGTGCATTGGTGGAGACTGGGTTTTATGCGACGGTGCGGGGCGTGCCGGCACTCGCATCGGACGGTTCGGCCATCCTCACTCACGAAACCACTGTCTTTCCCTACGTTCAAGTGTATGAACGCGATGGTGCATCCGGATCCTGGGTTTTGGATACGTCAATCATCAGCAACGACCCGTCCGTGCAGGAACCTATCCCTTACATGCTACCATCTGGAGAAGCTGCCATTACTTGGGAGAGTTCTGCCGGAGGTAATCGACACTTAGAGGCAGCGTTCAAGCGCTAGACGACGTCCTCTAGAGTCAATGAGTGGGCATCTTGGCTTCGGCCAGGGTGCCCATCTTGCTTGGGATGTCCAACATCAGCGAGGGTCAGCAAAGGGAACGAGCTGCACCATCAACAGCCCCGCCCGCTCGGTTGGCGAAGACGATGCAATCCTTGCTCTCGCACGTCGAAACGCGTCCAGCAGCTCCTCTCGGACAATGACCAAGTCGTCCTCCGAGCACGAGAACACGTTGTAGGCGCTTAGGTGAAGGGGGTCGGACGAGCCAATGCTCTGGGCTGCAATGCCCGCCCAGTGGCGCTTGACGTCGTTCACCCGTTCCGGCTGCGTGCTGGTGTCGACGGTCTGCGTCTGCGTTGCTCGGTAGCGACCGCTGCGTCGTCGCACCAAATGGGCCGTTCGTAGTGCCCCTAGAGCCTGGTCAATAGCGGTGTTCTCGGCGTTTAGGGACTGTGCAATGGCGACTGTGTCCATGGGGCCAGGATGGACAGTGAGGACCTGCAAGATGGCCTCGCTCCATGGGTGCTGCCAGGCCACGCGGCGGGCGGCGTCGCGGGCACGCCAAGCGGCTTGAATGCTCGGGACATGGTCGTTTCCTACCCACTCAGCAACCAGGTCTTCCCCGCGTCCGGTCATCGCGTGGACCAGGGTGAGCAGGTCGGGCAGTCGGGGCTCAGCGCGTCCGCTCAACCAACGGCCCACCTGGTGAATGCTGGCACCGCTCTCTGTCGCGATGTCTTCGCGGCGTTGGTCGCCCTGAAGCGAGCGTAGCCACGCAGCGGTGTCATCGGGGGCCATGGGCTCGGCGTGAAAGGCCAGGAGTGCGGCGTGGGGGTCGAGTCCCACTGCGGTGGAGGCGGCGAGCGCGCGCGGTAGGGTGGGGAAGCGTCGTCCGTTCTCCCAGGCGGCAACGGTGGCCACGGAGATGCCTACCTTTCGGGAGAAGGCCTCTTGCGAGCGCGAACCCCGAATGGCCCTCAATAGTTCTTGGCTGATGGTCTTCCACACCCTGACAGTATTGCACGCAATAGCCTGAAAATGCGAGGCATTTTGTACGGTTCTGTGTGGGTTTGGCAGTGACGCCTCACCCATGTTGGGACATAGTGAGGGTGGGCATAGGAGGAAGCATGACCCGTTTCGCAGCACTCATCACCGTATTGGCCACCGTCGGCTGCAACCCGGATGCCATCGACAACACCGGCATTGAGCCGGGTACTGATGGCGGCGAGAATGTCCCTGGCGAAGGCGTAGAGTCGATGTTCGGCGGACAGTCCGGCAGCGAGGACATCTTGGTGTGCACCGAGATTAGCCGGGTTCTTGTCACCGACCCATCGGTACCGGCTCCGGGCGCAACGGTCGCCGGACAGGTCCACCTAGACAGCCTCGATGGTGTCTACACCGGTCTCTTCGACAGCGGTGTTGGCGACCCCGAGGCCATTACCGTGACCCTAGAGGCAGACCCGGGCAGCCTTGAGTTTGTGGTCTACCATGACGACTTCACGACCCAAGGCCCCGATGACGACGCCTGTTTCGACCAATACGAGGTCGACATTGCGCTGACAATTCAGTCCGGCACCTCTCTCGATGAAGCCATCCTCACGACTGGCAGTGGGAACCGGGATGACGACTGGTCGACGGTCTACGCCGGGCTGTGGGACGAGGACGTCACAGGAGACCTGGAACCCAGAACCTTCGATTTGGCGACCGCTGCCAATCCCTGGTTGTTGTTCAGCGTGAGCAACACCTCTACCACCGACTTGTCCGTCATATGGTTCGATGACCTCGACGACAGCGATACCAGCAGGCCGGTCCTCGACGACTTCGGAGCTGTCTCGCTGACGGCGCAGTAGAGCCGACTACAGCGCGCGCCGTCCAAGCACGGTGCGCAGCTCGTCTAGGCGGTCCTGGATCTGGTTGGTGTCCATGTCCTTGTAGCGTTCGGGCAGCATGCGGCGTGCGGAGGCTTCGAAGACCGCCAACAACTCCATGTACTCGAGCATGCGTGTGTCGCGACTTGGAATCACGTCGTCCACGGCTTGGTCGAGGTCGGATTGCTCGATGACGTTGCGCTCCCCGACGGACGCGTTGTTCTGTGCGGCGAGCAGCACGCTCTCCAGTTCCGCTCCCGAGTAGCCTTCGGTTCCGTCCACCGCGGATTCCCAATCAATGCTCTCGGCAACCTGCAGCTTGTTCTTGCGGACCAAGGCCTGAAAGATGAGCAAGCGCTCGGAGTCTTCTTCGGGGAAGAAGAAGGGAATCTTCATGTCAAAGCGGCCGGGACGCTTGAGGTCGACGTCAAGCTTGTCCGGGCGGTTGGTCATCATGACAATGACCACGCGTCCACGGTGCGAGGTGTCGCTCATGAACTCTTTGAGACGGGCGATGACGCGGGAGCTTGTGCCGCCGTCTGAGTCACCGGACGAGAGTGACCGGTCAGCCTCGTCAATGATGAGGAGGACGTACCCAAGGGCGTCTACTAGGTCGAGAATCTTCTCGAGGTTGCCTTCGGTGCTTCCGACCCACTTTTCGCGGAAGTTCTTGAACTTGAGGGCGGTCAGCCCGCTCTCAGCAGCGAACGCTTCGGCGACGAAGGTCTTGCCGGTACCCATTGGGCCCACAAAAATCATGCCCATAGGGACTGCGGCGCGGCGGCCCGCTTTCACGGCGTCGGCTACGCGCATGAGGTCTTGCTTGACCCGTTCCATGCCACCAACATGGCTGAAGTTGTGCTTGGGGGCGATGAACTCTACAAGGCCGTGGCACTCCTGCTCAATTATGGCTTTCTTGCGCAGGGACACCGAGCGGTAGGTGATGGCCTCACCAGACTGCTTGGCGCCCTTGAGGATGGCGCGGATCTGAGTGCGCGACAGGCCCGCGGTGACCTTGCTGAGTACCGCCATGTCCATGTCGTTGGGCACAGCGGCCATGTCCTGGGACTCAAGGAACGCCTCACGTTCGGGCAGTCCTGGAAAGGCCACCTGAATTGTGGCGAGCGATGGACTGGCGACCACGCGGCGATTGACCTCGGACAGGTGCTCAGCGACGAGGATGACCAAGTTGTCCGTGGCCAGGAAAGCGGGGTCACTTGACCAGCGCTGTAGTGAGACCAAGTTCGCCCGGTCCTCATGGGACATGAAGTTCACGTCACCGTTGGGCGCGACCATCTCGAAGAAGTCGATGATGACGCCGCTGCTGGCGGTGGGGTTCTGGATGAGGTCTTCAATGACTGGAATTGCCGTGGACGGGTAGCGCGGCATGGCCTCCAGCTTGCCTTCGCCACGCATCATTCGCGAGGCGTCAACGGTG
The DNA here is from genome assembly GCA_913061235.1 of uncultured Pseudomonadota bacterium. Taxonomy (GTDB): domain Bacteria; phylum Myxococcota_A; class UBA796; order UBA796; genus CAJXTB01. The sequence continues at coordinate 248,874 of CAJXTB010000007.1, forward strand.
CTCTGAAAGGCGCGCTCGTGGGCGCGGTCGGTGAAGCACAGGCCCTGGGAGACGTTGTAGTAGGCAACCACATCGCGGGTGCGCTTGAGGAATGTCTCGAGGAACGTGCGAAGGTCGAGCCAGCGAACCGAGCCGTCGTCCTCGTACCAGGGATGCAGGTCGCGGACGTTGCCGTGAAGCAGGAAGAGGCTGGCTTCTCCGGACACGTAGCGGGCGCGAAGTTGGTTGGCCCAGTCGGGCAGCTTGGATTGGGACATCGGGCATCTCCGTAGTGCGGCCGAGCCTATCGCATTACGCCCACCACCATGGGACGACGTGAAGCGAACAAAGCCGACAAGCTCCGCCGGTTGACGACCGAGGCGTTGCGATTGTTTCGTGAGCAAGGGTATGACCGCACGTCTATCGAGCACATTGTGTCGGCTGCTGGTGTGGCTCGTGGCACGTTCTACCTGTACTTTGCCGACCGCGCGTCGCTGTTTGATTCGCTGCTGGATGCGTGGTTTTCTCCGCTGTTAGACCTTCTCGCTGAAGAACATGAGCGCCTGGAAGAGGCGACGACCCGTGAAGAAAGTCGGACCATTTACGAGGACATTGGTGGACGTGCGGCCATGCTGGCCATTGAGCATGGTGAGCCCTTGCTGTTGGCCTTTCAGGAAGGACGCAGTCCGGGAGAAGCGGGAGACCGCGTGCGGGTACGCCAGCAACAGTTGTTGAACGTCATTGTGACGCTGACCGCACTCGCTGCAGACCGCGGCCTGATCGATGCGCCAATGCCAGAGGTCGCGAGTCGGGTGGTCATGGGTGCTGTAGAGAAGATGTTCTACGACGTGCTGGCGACCGACTGGGATGTCGACCCCCTGGCGGTAGGGCGCGAGACGGTGCGACTGCTGACAACGAGCCTTGGCGTGCCCTCGTTGCCGTAGCGTCAGCGCAGCAGAGCGCCGGCGGCTTCAACACGAACCAAGATGTCTTCGTCTGAGAGCAGGACCTGTAGACGCTCGGTGTCGCCGGCTGCGGCCTGAAGACCCAGCTCGCCAAGGCGACGTGCGGCTGCTGCGCGGACACGGGGAACGTCGTCGAGCAAGGCGCGTCGTGCCAGGTCTCGTGCGAGGTCAGGATTGCTTGAGGTACGGCCGAGAAGGTCCAATGCGGCGAGCCTGAGTTCCGGGTCGTCGCTCTCAAGGGCACGCGGGAAGCGGTCGCTTACGCGGTCGCGAACGGCGTCCCAGGCGAGTGCTGCGTATTCGCCGGCGATTGCGTCTCGTGAGCGCATGGCGGCCTTGAGGACGGGCTTGTTTCCCGGAATGTCGAGCACGGTATCAATGACCGCCAGCTGTACAAGAGGGTCGTCGTCGTTGGTGGCTGTGATCAGAAGGCTTCTTCCGGCGTCGTCTCCAAGGAGCATGCGGGCGGCAGCGACTGCAAGGACCAGCTCTTCTTCTACTCGGTCAGAGGCGGCGACCAAGGCCTCGAGCACGCTCGGGTTTCCGGTGTGACCCAGGTCTTGGATGAACGTCAGCTCGAGCGCAATGTCTCCGCGTGCGACGGCATCGGTGAGGGAACCGGTGTGGGTGGTGTCGCCAAGAGCCATGGCTCCAAGTGCCAGTGCGCTACGGTTCCACGGGTCACGGCTCTGGGTGACGGCGGCGGATAGCGCATCTCGCACGGTGTCATCTCCACCCGTCTGTGCCAGGACAACAGCGGCGTGGCTGCGAGCGTAGGCATCTGCGCTGTCGCGGGTTGCGAGCTGTGCAAGAACCCCGCGCATAGCGGGCTCTTCGGCGTATGGCGCCATGGCATCAACGGTCTGACTCTGAACCCATCCATCGGGGTCATAGCTGCCACGTCCGGCCCAGGTTGCCCGGTCTGCTTCATGCACCGCGATGCCCAGGGCAATGGCACGGCTGCGAATGGAAGGGCCGCTACCTTGGCTTGCGTCGACCAAGACCTGGTCCGCAGGTTGGGCGCTGATCACACTTGGGGCGTCAGGAATCGAGAGGTCGAACGTTGCCTGTTTTGGGCACCCGCTCAGCAAAGCGGCGAAGATGACCCACTTCACTGACAGGACGCACTTCACTGAAGGAGCGGCAGGCGGAAGCGCGCACTTGGATTTGTGGGGTCGATCGCCAGGACGCGCTCGAAGGCTTCTCGCGCGGCCGGGGTGTCGCCTTGTGCCTGTGCACGAACGCCAATGGCCCAGTCGACCTGAACTTGGCGCGCGAGCTCTCGCTGGCAGACCACGCGTCCGGTGCGTGCGGACTGACGCAGTGTGTCGTCTAGAGTGGCGACGAGAACTTCGTTGTAGGCAGCAATGGCGTCTGCGCAGCGACGGTTGGCGGCCATCTCGGAGGCTTGGGCCAACCGCGATTGTAGCTCGACATGAACGCTACTTGGGCCGAGGCCCAGTGCTGTGCGCACAACGGGGTCCGCGCTGTAGTCGCGTTCGAGGGTGCGGCGCGAAGCACGGGAGTTGTCGGCGATGAGTGCGTCACGTGCAGCTTCATGGCTCTCGCGAGCTTCTACAGCGGCGTACAGCTCGGGGCGCATTCCGTTGATGACCAGGTGCTCACCGGCAGCGTACGCAAAGACTTCGCCAGACTCGTATCCAGGCCGTGCGCGCAGCAAGAGCCAGAAGCGTTCAAGCGCTGCGCGGTCGTCATTGGCTGAGACCAGGGCCACGCCTTGGCGTGACAGCTCGACGGGGTCGTCTGTCTCAGGCTCTTCGGACAGCGTGAGCGACCATGAGGGCGGGCCGCTGGACAGCGTGGTGGGCTGCGGAATTCCGTCGCTTCGGAAGATGAATACGGACAGTGCTGCGACGAGTGCCAGGACACCAACGGTGAAGATGGTGGCGGCTACAAAGACCCAAGACATGGCGTCGTTGTTGCGCGGGCGGGCCGGCATTGAAGCGGTTGCAGGTTGGCGGCCGCGAGCCGTGGACTGCCGAGCGGCTTGGTCGGAGACGTACTTCAGCTCGGTGTTGCCGATGGTAATGACGTCGCCGTCATTCAGCGTGCACTCGTCGACGCGCTGCCCATTCACATACACGCCGTTGGCGCTTCCCATGTCGCGCAGCACGTGGACGCGCTGTTGTAGGAAGATGGAGCAATGGTGTCGTGAGCCGGCGGGATCTGGGAGGACGACGTCCCGGGTGTCGCTTCGTCCGACGGTCAGGCCCCGCGCTGGGATGGGGTAGGTCGATTGGGCCAGTGCAGGGCCGGTGACCACGTCTAGTCGCGCGCGCAGAGGCACCTGCGGTGTGTGGTCGCCAATGTGGCGGCCGATCATGCGCACTTGGATGACGAACGGGTCGATGACAATCTCGTCGCCGTCGGTCAGGGGCTGGCGATCGACGCGTTGTCCACGCACGAATGTTCCGTTTCCGGAGCCGAGATCTTCGACCCGAACAGTGCCATTGTTGACGATGATGCGTGAGTGTCTCCGGGACACACCGACGTCAGACAGGACGATCTCGCTGTCGTCTGCGCGTCCCATTCGAGACGTACCTTCGCGCAGAGGAACGACCCTGTCTGGGCGCCCTGACTGCTTGACGATGACCTCAACCGACCCTGTCATTCGTTCCGCCGTCCGAAAGGCCACCACCAGGCCTTCTTTTCATCTTCAATCTTAGGCATTGGGTAAACACCGGATTCGTCGTCGCCAAGGGCCCAACGCACCGTGAATTCGTGCGAACCCACAGTAATCGCGTCTTCCACGCGCAGCGCCTGGTGACCGGTCACGCGTACGCCGTTCACGAAAACGCCGTTTCGTGAGCCTGCGTCTTGCAGCCATAGGGAGCCATCGTCCAAGAGGAGCCGTGCGTGGAACCGAGAAACACCATCTCCTTCGAGAATCAGGTCATTTTCGGGTGCGCGACCAATCTTCAGTCCCCCGTCAGGAACTGGGATTTTTTGCCCTTGAATGGATCCCGCGGTGCAAACAAGCACCGGGACGTCCGCCACATCGACCTCCAAGGCGGACACTCTACTCTACTGAGCGCGTGTTGGGCACTAGTGGGGGCGACTTGCCTGTGAAGTGCTTGAAAGCAAGTGCCGCCTGATGACGGAGCATGGCTGAACCGTCCACGAATGCAACCCCAACTCGTTGGCACTCAACCAGGCCGGGCGGTGTGGCCATCCAGTAGTTTAAATCACACCAAACGGCGCCTTCTCCAAGTGCCTCCGGGTTGATTTGTGTGGCCGCATGGATGCCTTTGCCGGCCAAAGCATTGACGACTAGTGTTCGTCCGGTCGCAACGTCGGCGAGCTCGCGGAGGGAGTGCGCCGAGAAGGTGGTTTGGGTCCGATCCAAACGTTGTGCGACGTCTGCGGCGCGGGCCTCTGTTCGATTGCACACGGCGATGTGTTTGACGCCGGCGTCGCACAGCCCTTTGGCCACTGCCACTGCAGCACCGCCGGCTCCCAACAAGACGACATCTCGGCCTGCGAGGGTCTCACCTTGCGAAGAGATGAATCCGTCTGTGAAGCCCTGAACGTCAGTGTTGTAGCCGTACCACTTGTCTCCGCGTCGTACGGCGGTGTTGGCGGCTCCGAGTATCTTCACATCGTCGCTGATCACGTCTAGGTGTGCAACGACGGCCCGTTTGTGGGGCACGGTGAGATTGACACCGGACAGGCGCAGAACCCGCAGGGCGTCCATCAACCGCTCACCGTCTTCAGGAGCCACATCAAGAGCGACGTAGGTGGCGTCGATATCCAGGTCGGCAAACCAACCATTGTGCAGGGCTGGTGAGCCGGAGTGGGCAATAGGGCGGCCGACGACGGCGTAGACTGAGGTGTGACCGGTGATCGGCTTCATGACAGAAGGGTTCGGGCAGCCACAATGTCATTGCCGATCTGGGCGACGAGGGCCGCTGGGCTCGCGAAGGTCTGTTCGTCTCGAAGTCTGTGGTGCCAGTGCACGGTCATGTGGGTGCCGTAGACGTTCGTTTCTACGTCTAAGAGGTGAACTTCTACGGACCGACCAGCGCCAGGAAAGCTAGGACGCGAGCCGATATTGGCGACAGCTTTGTACTCGACAGGGCCGACCACTGCGGTCACTGCGTACACACCGTCCCCGGGTACAAGGCCGATCAGCTTTTCGAGGTTGGCGGTTCGGATTCCGAGTGTTCGTCCGCGTGCTTGTCCGTGAACAACGGTGCCTCGGACCGAGTGCGGGCGAGCGAGTAGGGCTGTGGCCTCTTCCACGCGCCCTTCGGCCAGCGCGCCACGAATCCGAGAACTACTGATGACGCCGTCGTCGGATTGTAAGGCGTTTACCTGGGTTACTGGGACGTTTACCCAGTCTCGCAGGGCCTCAACCGTACCTTCGCGACCCGCTCCGAAGCGGAAATCCCAGCCGACCACCACCGCCGATGCTCCCAGACGGCGGGTCAGCACTTCTTTGGCGAACCACTGGCCGCCATGGCGTCCAAAATCAAGCGTGAACGGTTCCACAATCACGCAGTCGACGCCGAGGGTGCCGAGTAGACGGATCTTGTCCTCAAGGGATTGGATTCGTGGCACCGGGTTTCCTGGGCGCAGAACATCCCGTGGTGCAGGGTCAAACGTGTATACACACGCTGGAACACCCAGGTCATTTGCCTGGGTGACGGCTGCAGAAACGAGAGCGCGGTGTCCGCGATGGACCCCGTCAAAGTTCCCAATCGTGACGACGGGATGGTCATTTGGGGACCGGTAAGCGTTTGAACCGGGCACGACGATGGGCTCGGACACGGCTCTCTCCTCGGACGCGTGGCTAACGTGCATCGCGATGAGCGGGCAAGTCGGATACCCCCCGCACCTGGAGGGTGCATGAGCGCAATCTCACGTTGGGTCCTTATTGGAAGCGTGGTCTTAATGACGGTTGGCGGCGCAACAGCGCTTGCGGGCGGCATTACCGGAACCGATGCACCAGCACGTGTGCCTGTTCCCGCAGCAGAGTTCACCGCGACTATCAGTGACAGCGCTGGCGTGGATGTGACCCTGACGCGCGTCACCTACAACGGCGAAGTCTTTTTCTATGGGTCGCTTGGCGCTGGAATGGTGACGGTTCCGTTCCGCAACGTGGACACCGTGCGCTTTGAGCCGTCGCAATCTCAAGGAAAGGTCGTGTTGTTCGCGACCCTGAAAGACGGGCACACCGCGCGAATCTTGGTGGAGGATGACCTGCTACTCTACGGTGTCGCCCCGTTCGGCAACTACAGCATTGAGAGCAAGGACCTGCGCTCGATTCGGATGACTGCCACGCCGTAAGGCCCTAGATGCTGAAGCGCATCTCGACACTGCAACGTGGACCATCTTGCGCAACGCGTACGTCGCCGCCGGCGCTGGCCACGACCTGTTCGGCCAAGAGTCGTCCCAAGGTAAACGATTCTGCAGGAACCGGAGCGGTTGAGACGACGCGGATGATGGCTGCTGCCGGTTCGCGATGCGTCTGCACCAAGATGGATCCGCCACCGGCTCGAAAGCCGTCCATGAGCGCGACGATGGCGTGATGAAGGTCGCCGACAGGGCAGCGGAGAATGGCGCTGGAGCCGAAGTCTGTGGAGACATCAGTCAGGCCGAGATGCCTGGTGGCATAGGTCACAGCACTGGCGACAGCGGCGTTGACATCCGCGCTTCCAACGGGCTCGGTGACGCACATAGCCGCTTGCTGAATGGGCTCTAGAGCGCTCTGTAGTGCGGACCAATCCCGGTTTTGCGTGGCTTCGTCAATGTCGGGCATGGCGAGCGACAGCACCCGTCCAGCGGACTCACGCTGATGTGCGGCACACAGCAGGCGTTCCACTTCGACGACTTGGTCGCGAGCTCGTTGCAGCTGTGCGTTGGCGACTTCGAGGTTTCGGCCTTGTTCATTGGTAATACGCGACAGGTCGTTGAGGTTCGTGCGTGTGCGACGGACCAGTTCCCAGCGCTCAGTAAGCGCGTGAGCAAGCTGCTCGACTTCGGTGACGTCGAAGGGTTTCTTGAGGATGAGCAGGTTGTCGCGGCGTCCGAGCCTCTCGATCGTCTCGGCCCAGGTGTAGTCTGAGTAGGCGGTACAGATGACCACCTGAATATCGGGGTCTACCCGCCATAAATGTCCGATAGTCTCTACGCCGTCCCAACCGGGTGGCATACGAAGGTCAACGAAGGCGAGCGCGTAGGGCCGCCCCTCGGCGGTGGCCTTTTCGACCATTGCAAGGCCTTCTTGTCCCTGCATGGCCGAGTCGATCTTGAACTCGAAGCGCTCGACTGTCGGGGCTGGAGCTCCAAAGAGGTCGGCCTCAAGAGCGGACAACTCGTCATCTTGCGCTTCGGGCGCGAGAATCTTGCGGATGTCCTCATGAATCATGTGGTTGTCATCGACGATGAGGATGCGCAGGTTTCGATCTTCCGTGGCTTGGGGACCGGAGTTGTTCGGGCTGGTCTGGACAGCGCTCATGGCGAGTCTCCGTGCGGCGGCATCGATGCTGGGGAGTTGGTTGGCGACGAGAGGGCCGCCCCACGAAAGAGAAGGGCGAACACGGTGATGGCTGCGGCTATTGCAACCGTCGTCGTCGTTATCGGAATCCACAGCTTACGCTGTAGCGGAACCTGTTTCTGAGTGCGTTGGCCGGGTTCTTTCTGAGGAGCCACTACAGGCCGCGCCGCGCGTCTCAGGTGTTTGGGGATCACGTTCAAGGACTCGGTTGGATCGGGTCCGAGAGGGGCGATGCGCATTTCGCTGGTCTTGACCGGTAGACGCGGCTCTACGTCCGTATCGGCGGTCAGCTCTTGGGAGCCGATGAAGCTGGGCTCCTCACGCATGTCGTCACTCAAGTCTACGCGTTGGGTCGTTAGGCCGCCGTCGTACAACAGCTCAAACAAGTGGTCCGTACTACGGATTCGCTCTTCGCGGGAGGGTGCAAGAAGCTGGGCGACGCTGTCCAATACAACCTGTGGTGTGTCCGGACAGCGCTGTTGCAATGGGACGTAGTCGCCTTGCTGAATGCGGTTGAACGTCTCCAGAGGGTTGGCCCCGGTGAACGCGCGGCGTCCCGAAATGAGCTCGTACAGAATGCAGCCGAGCGCCCACAGGTCTGTGCGCTGGTCGATGTCAGGTGCACCGCTGACCTGCTCTGGCGCCATGTAGGGAGCGGTGCCAATGGCTCGTCCGAGCTGGCTTGCGGACACGTCGTGGTCCGCGAACTTCACGAGGCCGAAGTCCGTGACCTTTGGCACGAGACCGTCGTTGGTGGGAGCGAGCAGTACGTTGTCGGGCTTGAGGTCCCGATGGACCAAGCCCCGCCTGTGGGCGGCGCCGACGCCGAGGACAATGCCGCGGAATAACCACAAGGCTTCGGGCACCGCAAAGCGACGATGTTTGATGAGTGCGCCTAAGGTTGGACCGCCGACGTACTCCATGAGTAGGGCTGGCGCGCCGTCGATGTCCAGCACGTCGAAAACGCTGACTACATTTGGGTTGCGTAGTCCGGCCTGCCCGCGCCCCTCCTGTAGGAGTCGGTTTTGGAACGACAGGGTCGTGACGCGCATCACCTTGAGCGCTTGCAACGAGTCGAGGCGCAAGTGGCGAACGGCATAGACAACCGCTGCTCCACCCTGTCCGAGAACGCGCTCCACCCGATAGCGGTCGAACTCGTAGCCTATGTCTAGCTGCGTCATCGAGTCACGCTTGGGTTGGAGGGATGGGGAGTCGTTGGGTCACATTCGGTCCTGTGACTGGTTCATCGGCCCGCCATCTGGGAAGTTAACGGTGTCCACCCCGGCTTCAAAAGAGGTTGTCTGTGATCAGAGCAATGTTGAGTGTTGCGTTTTTGTGTTCAGCCACAGCGTCGGCCGGGTCCGGGCCTTGGGTGGTGGGTGAGGGTAATGGCACGGTCTACGCCGGGATGGAGGCTCAGCGTCTCACCGAGCTGGCCATCACCGTGGACGACGAGCGGTCGGTCATCGAAGTTGGCGAGGGCTTGTCGTCCTTTGGCGTCAAAGCGATTGCGTCCTGGGGGCTCACCAATCGGATCGAGCTTGAAGGCGAGGTTCCGTGGTATCGAGTGCATGCGAACCGGTCAGATTCGCCGCTTTGTGCCGCTCTGGGTCTGAACGCCTGTGCGACGACGGCATCCGTCGGGTTGATCCGATTGTCTGGCAAATACTTGGTCTTGGATGAACTTCTGGGTGCTCCGGTGTCCGCGTCGATCGGTGGAGAGGCTCGGTTCGGAGACTTTACTGAGTCCACTCGGGCGCGCATTACCAACGTTGGTGAGGGAACGTTTGACCTGGGTACCTGGCTTTCGGTCGGACGAACCGGCGCACTGGGTTCGATCGGATCCTACAGTGCGTACGGAGATCTCGGGTACCGGTACCGCTTCCCCAAGACCACCACCTTCCCGAACTTCACCGGCAACCTTCGTGTGCCCGGTAGCGAGTTCGAGGGGCGTCTTGCCGGCCTTGTGTCGCCCAATCCCTTCTTTGGGGTGGGGCCGGCGGTCAGCGTGTTGTGGCGTCCGCAAGGTCTCGATTGGGGAGAGGTCGACTTGACGGATCCCGACCGTCTATCTGCGCTTCGCGTGTTCAATATGCGCGCAGGTGGTCAAGTCATCCTACGATCGAAAGGCGGAATTAGCGTCTCAGCGAGCGCATTCGGTACAGTGTGGACGGTCAACAATCCATCGGACGTCTTTGTCTTTAACTTGGGTGCCCAAGTGCCCTTTGCTCTGAAGGAACGCTAGTGCTTGAGGTTGGACACCGGGTTGCGGGACGGTACGTCGTTGAGGCGCTCATCGGTTCTGGAGGCTTGGCCCATGTGTATCGCGTTCGCCACATTGAGTTGGGTTCGGCACATGCGCTGAAGGTCTTGGCCTGGGACACACCCGCACTCGCTGCTCGAATGCTGCAAGAAGGCCGCATACAGGCCCAACTTCGGCATGCACACTTGGTCCGTGTGACCGATGTACTGCGCGACGGCAGCCTAGTCGCTCTGCTGATGGAGTACGTCGAAGGCCAGACGCTCGAACAGCACGTTCACGAGCACGGCGCCATGGACGTAGATGCCCTGTTGTGCTTGATGGCACCGATTCTCGGGGCGGTAGCTGTTGCCCACGATGCGAAGGTTCTGCACCGTGACCTGAAGCCAGCCAATGTGCTGCTGGAGAGGCGTGGGGCTGCGCTCAATCCCAAGGTGATGGATTTTGGGATTGCAAAGGCGCTGGCGGATAGTGGGGACGCCGCAAGTACCCGTCCCAACGCCATCTTAGGCACTCCCGAATACATGGCGCCGGAGCAGTTTCTCGACGCCGGCCTTGCCACACCTGCTGTGGATGTTTTCGCGCTCGGGGTGATGATTCAGTTCTGCCTGACCGGAGTCGGGGCTTTCGAACCGTCGAGTGCCGACCGACCTCTCGTGGAACTGTTGATGCGCCAGCCCAAACCGCTTCCGAGCGGTTTGCCGGACTCGGTTCACGCCGCGATTCGGGTGGCCATGTCCAGTGAACCGTCCGACCGGTACCCGCATGCACGCGACTTTGCCCAGGCCCTGTTCAAAGACTATCCGGCACTGTTGGAAGTCGTGGGTGAGGCCGCCGAGGCTTCCGGTGGACTGGACCCACAGGCGTTTACGGCGGGGTCTCCGGTGGCACGCGGGAACGAACCGGGCCGAGGGACGCCGTCTCCAACTCTGACGCCAATGGTGTCTGCGCCGTTCAACCCGCCGGCACTACGGCGGTCGAAGGCGCCGCTGCTGCTCGCCGCTGTATTGTTGGTGGGTGTTGTAGGACTGTTGTGGTGGTGGATGGCACAGAACCCGGCGGTGTCCGACGGCCCTATGTACGCACCGGTGACGGACGTGGTCGCGCCAAGCTTGCCACCCGCTCCAGTCATCGAAGCGACTGTTGAGGCGGACACCAATGTCTCCGAGCCGCCTGTGGTGGCGGAGCCTGATGTAGAAGAGCAACGCGTACAGCCCGAACCGGAAGACCCCGGTGCCAACACGGAGCCACCAGCGCCGACGACGGCAGCACCAGCGCCTGCAGCGGTGGAACCAGCCCCGACTCCAGTGGTGATGGCGGTGGAACCAGCCCCGGATGTCGAGGTTGTTGAAGAGGATTCGGAAGTGGCTGCGGATGCGGTTGTCCAGCCCGTCGTGACCGTCGCGGTACCCGAACCGCTGACATCCGTGGTGGCTGTCACGGATGCGAATCCTGAGCCAGAAGTGCAAAGGGTGAATGTCGAAGGCCGCTGGGTGGGTACGGCAGATGGTCGTCCGCTAGTCTTGAGTCTTCGCCAAGGCATTGACGGCACTATCAACGGCGAGTTGACCTTTACTCTGGGGACAACTCAGCGTTCGGTTCCTGTGATTGGCACAGTCAGCGGTGAGCGTGTCACGTTGGATGCCAGCGGGGCCTTCCGCTTCGTTGGGGCGCTACGGAACGGTCAGCTGGGCGGAACCTACACGGCTCGTCAGCGCTCGCGGTCCTTTCCGTGGTCCACCACACGAGACTAGGGACCCGTTAGGGGGCCGGCCGTGTATGGAGACCGCCTATGATGACCCAGAACTTCCGCTCGAATCCACTGAATCTGATTCGGTGGCAGCAGCGCCATATTCTGCTGTACATGGCGGTTGGAGCGGTGGCTTGGTTGCTCATTGTGGTCCTGGACCAACGTTACCTAGAGCTGCCGGTCCTCCCACTTAGCGTCATTGGTGCGGCTATTGGTATCTTCGCATCCTTTCGGTCGAACCAAGCGTACGACCGCTGGTGGGAAGGCCGAAAGCTGTGGGGACGCATGATCAACAGCTCCCGGCATTGGTCGAGCCAAGTCATCACCTACGTCAAAGACCCGGAGCTGGCTGAAGAGTTGGTGATGCGGCATGTCAGCTACGTGCATTCGCTTCGCACGCTGTTGCGGTCGCGTAAGCCGTTCGACGACACGTCTTTCTCTCGAACCGTTCGCGACAGTGACCGAGCACTCGAAGGCAGTACGAACCTGACCCACGCGTTGCTTCACCAGCAGTTCACTGCGGTTGTGGCCCTTGCCGATTCTGGCGAGCTGGACGAGCGTCGGCTGGAGTCGATGGACCGCACACTGATGGACTTTCTCAACATTCAGGGGGGGTGCGAGCGCATCAAGGGAACGCCGCTACCCCGTGGCTACAGCTTCATCGTGGAGTCGTTGATCAACTCCTTTGCGGTTCTGCTGCCCTTCGCCCTTGTACATGACCTTGGCGCGATGGCCATTCCCGTGAATGCCCTGGTCTGCCTGTCATTTGCGCTCATCAGTGAGGCCGGCCGAGTGTTGGAGGACCCGTTCAACGACTTCTACAACGGGCTGCCCCTCTTCGCGTTGTCCATCAAGATTGAGCGCAACATCCGCGAGCGTCTGGCCCATACAGACCTACCGCCAGCGGTCGTTGAAGACTCGAATGGCGTGTTGATGTAGGGTCTAGGCGGCGATGTCGAAACCTTGGCCGCGCTTGTAGGCCGCGTGCGAGGCGTCCCCGTACTCGGCTAGGTCATGCATCGCGTGGGTTCGTACTTGGACTTCGACAGGGCCCTCTTGCAGCTGCAGCACAGTGTGCAGTGAGGCGTAGCCGTTGGCTTTCGGCATGGCGATGTAGTCGTCAAACTCGCCTGGAACGGTGTCGTAGCGGTCGTGCAGCGCTTCGATCAGCGCGTAGCACTCGTCCACGGTGTCCACGCGGACACGCATTGCCAGGCGGTCGAGCACCTGGTCCATGCTGAGGCTCTTGCGATTCATCTTCATCCACACGCTGTACGGCGACTTTTGGCGAGAGGTGATGATGCCGTCAATGCTGAGCTGGTCGAGAAGCTGAGTGGTCTCGGTCACTTGCTGTGCCAAGACTCTGGACTCCGCCGCTGCGTCTGGCAGCGAGACGACCAAGCTGGATGCCGCCGCCGCGACAGGGGGGTCTAAGTGGAGTTCAAGTGCCGCTGCAGGCAGTGCTGCGGTGGCTGCCCACAATCCGGTCGACAATGCAAAACGAAGCCACATAGCGTCTCCAAGGTGACAGCCATGTCGGTCCGCTTCTCCGAATGCAAAGGGGTATGTGACGCATCGCGACAGATTCTGCGGGCTATGTCTCGCTTTGTCCCAGCGAAACGGTCCTTAGCGCCAGTGCAAGCTCACCCCTAGTTGGAGCACTCCGGTCGGCTAGTTGCCCATGGCCCCGCACATACAGCACAGCATGAAGAAGCCGACCACACAGATGGCAGCTGCGACTGCGGCAACGATGGACACGCCACCAAAAGCCTGAAGGATGACCATGTTTCCGCTCGGCCCACGACGCCGTGGTCGAGGGCGCTTACCCGATTGACGCCCGGGCTTGGATGGGCGTTCTTTCTTCGGTGGCCGCTCTCGTTTGGAGGCAATCGCCGACAGGTCGTTCGACCAGCTGTCCACAACCGGGGTCGCGGCGGGCGGTGACTTTGACGGTGCTGGTTCATCGAGCGGCGGGTCTTCGGACAGGGGCGGGTCTTCCGTCAAGAAGTCGTCTGTGAAGGTGGGCAATGAACGCTTTGGTAAGACTCTAGGGGGGGAGTCGGGGACCGTGAGTGGCTCTGGCCCAGCATTTGACGGCGCCGAGGCCTCTTGGGACGGCGGTGGCAAGCCGAGGCTTCGTGCCTCGGACAAGATGTCGCTGGTGAAGTCGTGCCCTTCGGTGGGGTCGATTGTGCCGACGAGTTTTGGAACGCAGTCTTCCGCCCAGTCACGTAGCCAAGGACTGGGGGCTTCTAGGCGTAGGTCACGCAACATGCGCTCGACGTCGCGGGCCGACGGGCGGTCAGAGGGCTCGTACGCGAGCATGGTGTCGAGAAGGACCACCATTCCAGGCGGGATGCTTCCATCCGTGGGCAGCTTGGCCATGCCTTCAGCTTTGTGGGTGGCGTAGCGGTCGGGCTTGCTCGATGCGCGACCGTAGGTGTCGCCAGTGATGAGCTCCCACAGCACCACGCCCACAGCGTACACGTCTGAGGCGTGCTCTTCGCGCAGGTCGTAGCGCTCGGGGGCCATGTACCCAATCGAGCCGAACATCATGTTTTGGGTCTTGGCTTCGCGGGCCTCGAAGTTGGCGCGGGCCACGCCAAAGTCGAGAACCTTCACCTCACCGTGTAGGCCAACAAGCACGTTGGCTGGCTTGATGTCGCGGTGCAAGAGGTTGAGGGGTTCGCCGGTGGGGCCTGGTGTGGAGTTCGCGACGTGCAGAGCTCCAGCAATCTCACCGGCAATCTCGATGGCCACGCCCAGAGGTACCCGGCCTTGCTCAGCGAGCACTGAGACGGGCACGCCTTCGACGTACTCCATGACAATGGTCCAGCGACCGTCTAAGCGAACGAGACCGTCTACCCGAACGATGCTTCGGTGGCGTAGCAGTCCGAGTAGCCGGGCTTCGTCGCGCAGGCGCTCTGCGATCGACGGCAGGTCTTTGACGTCTGGATTGAGCACCTTCAGGGCGACGGAGCGGGTGAATCCACTCTGCCCGATAAGGTCGGCAAGGTAGACCGTGCCGAATCCACCACGGCCAATCACGCCACGAATGCGGTAACGACGGGCTTCGGTGGGTGTTCCAGAGGCGGGCATGGCTCCCGTACTACCGCGTCACCCAGCGGTTTGCCTCATTTCTTCCGGTGCGCGTCTAGGACGGCTTGTGGGTCATCGCCGCGAGGAACGAACAGCAGTGCCGTTCCGTTGACGCAGTGGCGCATTCCACCGGGTTGATGAGGGGCATCGTTGAAGATGTGGCCTAGGTGACCGTCGCATACTGCGCACCGCATCTCGGTTCGCGTCATGCCGAAGGTGGTGTCCGTCAGGGTGGTGAGGGCGCCCTCTTCGACTTGTTGGAAGAAGGACGGCCAACCACAGCCGGAGTGGAACTTGTGTTCGGCGTCGTACAGCTTGTTGGCGCATCCAACGCAGTGGTAGGCGCCGTCAGACTCGTCATCCAAGTATTTGCCGGTACCCGGTCGCTCAGTGCCGCTCTCGCGCAGCACATGGTACTCGTCAGGGCTTAGCAGTGCTTTCCACTCGGTAGCGGTCAGAGTGCGTGGGTCTTTGGTCATTCGGGCCTCCGGGGGTGGGTGTAGTCCCCAGGACCGTGGTGGCACGTCTCAGTCGGTCAGTAGAATCACCGGTCGGACAAAACCCAGGCTCGGAAGCGAATCATCAGAATGCCGAAGGGCACCATGGCCAGCACCACCAGCCCAGCGGCAGTCACCAGCGACATCCAGTTTCCGTGGCAGGCGTTGTAGCGGCTGGGCTCTTTGAAGATCGGCATCATGCCTTCAATGAAAATCCATGGTACATCCAGCGTTTCCGCTAGGATGGTTATGGCGACGGGTGCAATGAAAGCGATGCTAATCAAGATTCCGAAGGCCAGCCTTGCTGGTCGCGCGCGCATGGCGACGGTGAGGGACAGCATCAGGGTCAACAGCCAGATAGCGAGAGCCCAAGTGGTGTAGCTGAGGACGTCGTACAGGGGCATGTAGGCGGCGATGGTTGGAAATGTACACGTCTGGGTGGACGCGTAGTGGCCGTACGCGCCGTACGCGCCGTAGGGGTCTTGGGATGCGTAGCCGAGGCTGGTTAGGACAATGGCCACCAGCATCCACGGCAACGTCATCAAGCCGACGGCTACGACCTTTCCGATGACCACGGACACACCGGAGTTCGTGGTCGTCACGAGCAGTGTCAGGGTGCGTGCTTGCCGTTCGGAGGTCATGCTTGTTGTGGCCACCAGCATGGTGACGGCCATGGCGACAAACCACATGAGCAGGCCAAGGACCCAGAGGAACTCGCCGCTGCCAGCGACAGCGCCCAGGCAGATAGCGAAGGTAGCGGCACCGAGCAGCGGCAGGAGCATCCAGCGGACGAAGACTGCCGGCCCGCCAAGGCCGCGTGTCATGACCTCTCGCCACACAACGGGGTTCCACCAGACCGGCAAGCGAACCGGTCGCACGATGGTGTCGTACGCTCGCAGTGCCGTCGCTACCATTCCTGTGCCAGTACCCCCCCCAAAGGCCTGTTTGAGAATGCCGGTCATGCGAAGCTGCGCCAAGGCGATGAAGCCGGCGAATAGCGTCATGATGAGCACGGCAGTGCCTAGGACAATGCCTTCGCTGAGACCGGTGTCGAGCACCTGAGCCGCTTGGTAGAGTGCAGCATCAAGCCAGGGTCGGGTGGAGATAGGGCCGACCTTGCCGGGCACCCCATAGCCGTAGCCGTAGCCGTAGCCAAAGGACATCCGGCGCTTCATCTCGACGGCGAACACCGCGATGCTGGCAGCGACAAACAACGGAACCAATAGGGCCATCACGCCAACACGACGCTGATGGCGGCTCACGACGAGCAGCTCTGGGTCGTTCTGAAGTGGTGCATCTAAGTTCGGAGTTGAGCGACTCGTGACGAGCGAAAATAGCGGTGTGACAAGGCGGGCGATGAACACGACGACCGGAATATTGGTGAAGAGGGGAGCGAAGCCTCGCACACCGGGCTCGAACATGGCGACGGGCGGTGAGAGCAGCGCAATGTAGGGCTCGGGGCTGCTGTTTGCCCCGCTAAATCCCCAGTACAGAAAGGGAAGCAACAGCCAAGACACAATGGCCCACAGTGCGGCGGCACCCAGGGCGACAGCACCTCCACCACTGAACAGCGCGGCCACGCCTCCAATGGTGCCCAAGACCACGCACACCAGCAGGGTGTTCAGTGTGACGTTTAGGACCTCGCCAATGCCCACACCGCCGAACGTGGCGATCAGGGCCAACACTGGAAGGCTACCAATGATGAAGGAGGCCAAGATGAGCAGGCGGCTGACCACCTTGCCCCACAGGATCTGAAAGGTGCTGAGCTGGGTGATGATCAGCAGCTGCAGCGTGCCTTCTTCCCGTTCTTCCGCGACACCGAGTCCGACCAAGAGTGGGGCTAGAACCGCGGCGATACCCATCTGGGTGGAGGCGTAGATGAGAAAGAGAGTGCGTCCGAACTCTCCGCTGCGAGCCGGGTCAATGCTTGGATTGTTGACCCCCGCCATGAAGAACAACAGCGCAAACAACGCTGCCGCCATGCCAAAGCGTAGGCCATAGGTCTGCCAACGCCGTGCGCTGCGGCGGGCCTCCCGAAGGAAGACCGCGCCAATGGCTGGACGTCCCGCCATTCGGCTACTGCACCAGGCCCTTCGTCAGCGTCATGAAGACCTCTTCGAGAGTGGGGTCTTGGCGTTCTAGGTAGCGTACGTGAATGTCGCGGTCGTGTAGATGGGCTGACAAGACGGCGAGGTCTGTGCCCGTGGCCAGCTTGACCGTGATGTGGTTGGCGTCGTCGCTGAACTCGGAGTCGGCGACCACGGGAAGCTCGCGAAGCACGGTCGTTGCGCGCTTGTCGTCTGTGGTCCGCAACCACACTTCCGCCTCGTCTCGGGCCATGTCCATGATGTCCTGGATACCGCCCTGAGCCACGATTTCGCCGCGCTCCATGATGGCGACACGGGTACACACTTCGGCAAGCTCGGACAGGATGTGTGACGACAGCATGATGGTCTTGCCCATGCTCTGAAGCTCTTTGAGAATCTCTCGAATCTCAATGCGCGCCCGTGGGTCGAGACCGCTGGCCGGTTCATCGAGAATCAGCACTTTCGGGTCGTGTACGAGGGTGCGGGCAAGGCTCAATCGCTGCTGCATGCCACGAGACAGTGAGTCGATCAGCGCGTCTTTCTTGTACGTCAGGTCTGTCAGGTCGAGCAAACTGCTGACGAGGCCCCTACGAGTCTTGCTCGGGATGCCGTAGGCAGCGGCGAAGAAGTGTAGGTACTCGGTGACGGTCATGTCTCGGTACACACCGAAACTATCGGGCATGTAGCCCACGACTCCACGGATCTTGGCCTTGTCTTTCCACACGCTGTGTCCGTCTACGAATGCGTCTCCGCTCGTGGGCTCCAGCAGGGTGGTCAAGATTCGAATGGTAGTGGTTTTACCAGCGCCATTTGGCCCGATAAAGCCGAAGATGTCACCCTTCTCCACCTTTAGGTTGATTCCCTGCAGCGCGTTGAGCGAACCGTAGGTCTTCTTGAGGTCCGTGGTCTCAATCATGGGGCCTCCGCCACAGTGGGCGACATGTAGAGTGGAGTTCGGAGCACGGTATGTACGCGCTCAACAGGCGTCAGTCCGGTGAGCGTGAACTGCTCGTAGGGCTGACTGGCGATGCCGACGAGGCCGACTGGCGATTCGAGGGACAAGGTGCCGCCGTGGGTCTCTGGGTAGGTCGCGAGCATGCCCAAGGGAATGCGGTCGCCGACTTCCAAGTTGGCGAGGTTTGAGCCGCTCTGGCCGACCTGTGTGGCAATGCCTTCAAGGTCTGCGGATGGAACACTGAGCGTCTCGCTCTCGCCGTCGTCGAGGGCGCCCAGACTGATGTAGCGTCCGCGCGCGCGAATCTCGGCGCTGTCTAGGTCAATGCCCAGTCGGTTGGTGATGACCACGGTGGTGGCGTCTTGAACGGTGACGGTGACCGAGCCCGTGTTGGGGGCGGTCCACTCGGTCTGAACGTAGGCGAGTGACCAGGTCTGTGCGCGCCACTCGTAGAAGCCCGAGCCTTCATTGCTTCGGGTGCGGGCGTCTTGCACGAAGCCGCCATCTCCGACAGGCCGAACAACGGCGTCGTCGAAGCCGGAGGCGAGGGACAGATCGGTCTTCTTAGTGGAGAACACTCCAAGCCAGGTGTGGCCTCGCCACAGACCGGTGCCGGGCAGGACATCGACCACTTCGTAGCGGTTGACGATGGCCTGGGAGCCCTTGACGACGGATGTACCGACCAAAGCAATGGCGCTGAACACCGCGACCATCAAAGGGAAGGTCAGCCAGGTCCAGGGTTGTTTGCCGATGAGCTTCAAGGCGATGTAGTCGATGGGTCCAATGAGCATCAAGTAGACAACGGCGAACAGCGCGAGCCACGGCAATGGAAGGGGGGCCACTCCAGGAATGTCCGCGAGTAGCTCGCGCATCTTGGTCTGGAATGAGTCGCTGTCCGATGTGGTTGTGCCATAGCCATAGCCGTAGCCAAAGCCCATGTTTGACGACTGAGTGCTGTTGAGTCCAGCGACGGGCTGACAGCGCTCTGTGGGGCAGACGAGGCCCAGGCCAATGGCTAGGCGTGTGCCGCCTGTGACGAGTGCGTCTGCGTTCTTGGTGTCGTCGTACCGAGCGGCTCCCGAATAGGCGAACCACGACGCCATGTCGGAGGGGGCGAACTCATACCAGTCAACGGCCGCACCGTCTGGCGGGAGCCATAGGAGGTTGCGCCACAGTTGTTCTCGGCGAACGTCTGTGATCATAGGGCCAATCGACGGATCGACGGTAAGTGCGTGAACGCTACCAAGACCGTAGACGCCAGCGGTCCACACCGGACGTCCGTCGTCTGCCAGGGCCAAGACTTGTGGAGAGCGGTCGGCGTTGGTGGTCGGAAGTGCGGTCGCGATGGGGATGTTTGTCGTGCTTGCCGGGCTGTCTGAGACATCTGTCAGCCACTGGCTAATCGAACCATCGGCTTCGCCAATAAGCTCGATAGGCAGCACGTCTGCGAGGGCGCTGCCGTTCACTGCGGACCACGAATCGGTCACGGTGACGAGCAGGTTTCCGCCGCCTGCGGTCCAGGCGAGCAGTGCGTCGAGCTGGCCTGGAGTCAATGCTGCGGGATTGGCTTGCGGCCAGATAATCCAGTCCAGCGCCATCAAACCGGCGGACTTCTCGGGGATGTCGGCAACGGGAATGAGGCCACTGCGGACGGTCCTGCTGCCGTTGGCCAAGGGGCGTGCAGACAGACCAGGCACTGGGCCGTTCCACGCGTCTTGCAGGACAACGGTTCCCAGGCTGTCTTCGCCAATGACGCCAATGCCAACGTCATCGTCACCGAGCAACCGTACGGGGAAACTGCGCACGACAGAGTCTGGGCCCACGCTGACCGTGACGGTTCGCTCCCGTGAGCTGCTGCCGGCGCGCCACAACAGCTGGATGTCCTTACGTGACCCCTGTGGCAGGGCTACCTGGCGCGTGTACGACTGGGTTCCGCTGTCGGTGCTTTCGCGTTCAGTCATGCTGACCGTGGCGTCTGTCGAGTCGGCACCGTTGGCGAGGGTGACGCGGATAGTTGCCCACTCGCCTTGGCGAATGATGCCGTCGGCGATGGGGTGAATGCCCATGCGGATTTCTCCGGGCACCACAAGAACCGGCTTGTCGGTCTCTTCGGTGTCCGAGTCGACGTCGGGGTCGTCTTGGGCCTGCGCATTGAGCGCGAATAGACCAAGGAACAACGCTGTGAACCACTTCATTGCCATGGGTGAGCAACCTTCGTACAACGAGTCATTACAGCGTTCCCCACTTGCGTAGCCGGACGGCCATGAACAAGAGCAACATCACCGCCATGCTGAACCACGCGCCCGTCGACAGAATCATTTCCCACCAAGTCGGTGTGGCAACGAGAACGGGGATGATCAGCCGGAAGGGGACAGACAACCAAGGGTATGGCGTCAAGAGTAGGCAGATAACGGGGGGGATGAACAGGGTGGCGCTCATGAAGCCCAGCGCGACTGGCTGAGCGGCGCGTGGATTGCGCAAGCGCATGGCCAAGAACATGGTCATGGCAATGACCCACATCCACTGGGCAACCACCCAGAAGCAGGCCAGGAAGGCCACAACCATTGCCGATGTCATGGTGCGGCCATTGGTGACCATCTGGAGGTGCGGCACGCCGACGATGATGAGCGGAAAGCTGACGGCGAGGAGGGTGAAGGACGGGGCGGCAATGCCCACGAACTTGCCCAGGATGATGCGCCAGGTGGACAGTGTGGTGGTCAGCAAGATCTGTAGAGTGCCGGAACGACGCTCGACATCAATGGCGCTGGACGCCATCCACAACGTCAACACAAGCGCCGCAGCAGCGTTCAAGGCGCCAACGGTCAGCAGGCCACCGGGCACAATCCAGAAGCCGGTCTGGAACACGCCGAGCAGGGCCAGGAACCACATTGTGACGGCAGGCAGGATGACCTTCCATGCCGCGGGGCGAATGGAGCGCCACATCACCGGGTTGTTCCACACGCGGACTGTCTTGCCGCGGCGCTTGCGGTCCGCTTGGCTGGTACGACCGGACAACAGGTCGTCGCCCATCATGACCAGGTCCATGCCCACGCGCAGGTACAGCCAGGTGCAGCCAAGGAGGACCATGACGCACCAGACCCAAACGACCGAACGGCTGACGCCCATGATGGCCAAGTTGGCGTACCAGGGCAGGCCGTTGGGGCTTGAGTTTGAGGCCATGGCAAACCACGCGCCACCGATGGCTGGCGGCAAGATGACCAGCATGACGAGGACGATGGCCGCCCACAAGATGCCAATCGGCCATGCGCCCCACAGCGAACGCGAGAAGTACGACCGTAGACGCGCTCTCGCGATGCGCAGAGCGAACAGGCGCGCGCCGAGAACGAACGTGACCGCCACAACTGGCATGTACGACAGGATGGGCAGCATGGCCCACCAGTTCTGCGCTGTGGTGCCTAGTAGCGGGCTGAAGTGGGCGAATGCGCGCCAGTCTAGGACCAACAATCCGTACAGCAGCGGCATGAGCAGGTACGCGGTCGCGGCGTAGCCAATGGATGCCAGGGTTGCGAGCACTGGACTTCGGGTGAACAAGGCGAAGAACCCGCCGAGCATTCCAAGCAAGACTACCGTCAACATGGCGTGTGAGGTCACAGCAATGACCTCAACCACCGACACGCCGCCGAGTGACACCACCATGCCGAGCACCGGTAGGGCGCCCAAGATGACGGTCAGCAAGGTCAGCACGCGTCCGGTGACCTTGGCACCGAGAATCTGCTTGGGCGACAAGTAGGTCAGCGCGAGCAGGTCCATTGTGGCCTCTTCGCGCTCTTCAATGATGGCCTGGGACACCGCGAACGGTGCAATCAGCGTGGCCAGCAACACCTGAATGACCGCGAAGGCCACGAACATGTAGCGTCCGAGCTCTCCGAGGTTGGATGGGTCCATCGCGGCCTGTTCGACGTTCGTGACCGCCCAGATACTCGCGAGCACCATGGCGAGCAACGCGGCCGAGAACCCAGTGCGTAGCGCATAGGTCTGCCACCGGCGGGAGGCGCGTGCGGCGTCGCGGAACAAGATGGCAGCGGAGGCTCCGCTCTTTTCTTTAGCCATTTTCGGCGCGCTTTTGGGCGTAGCTATTGAGTTCGGTGGCTCGAGAGTTCAGAGGACAGAGGTCAGAAGTCAGAGCAACCGGCTTGCGCCGGGTGCGTGCTTCGCTGGCCGTCTTTTTTCGGTTCTGCACGGGAGCTTCTACACCGATGAAACAGGCGAGCCTAGCCGTGAATCGCTGGCGCCGCGAGGCGTCCGCTCTGACATCTGATGTCTGACCTCTGACCTCCCGAACGGCGGAAATCTCTGGCATTCCGGTAATCATCACTTGTCATCCATCTTGTCGCGCGCCTTCTTGCGTGCCGCGAGCAGACGACCAGCGTAGCTCGTTGGGTCGACAATTTCTGGCTCTGGGAACGAGGCCTCCTCTGGCTCGACCTCTACGACCTCTGCAACGCCCGTTGCACTGCGCTCCGTCTTCTTGACCCGCTTGACCTTTCGGAATTGTCGCTGACCCTTGGCTCCCTGGGTGACGACTCGGGCAACGGCGGACACCGGACCTCGAGGGGTCAGTCCGAGCCGGCGTACGGCGACGTCGAACAGGAAGACGAACGGGAGGAGAAGCAGCAGCCATGGCCACAGCGGATGGGGGACCATGCGTGGCGACGGAGGCCGGGCGAAGACGGATGCGGGATCTGTCAGTACGCCGCCACCACCGAGGCGTCCGAGCTCTTGGGCGAGTGCACGACCCGCACCCCGTGGGCGGTACTCGGGGGAGTAGGGCTGGACGGCTTCGGTGACGGCCTGTCCAACAACCTCGTCGCCGCTCTCGAGCTGCACACCCACCAACCAAGAGCCGTCTTGGTCGACCGTTGTGATGGCTTGGTAGCGACCGGGAGCAATCTGACGGAGTTCGACCGGACGAACCGAGAGGTCGGGTGCCACAATGCGGGCTTCGCCGGTGAGGAAGTTGCGGAAGTTGCCGTTCACGTCGAAGGCGTCAATGGTGATGATGAGCTCACCGTCGCGAATCTCAGAGACCATGTCGAGGTTGGCGTCGTCTCCGGTACCGGCGGCCCATCGGACAATCTGCGTCCAGAAGCGGGTGTACTCAGGTGTGGCGACCCAGCGACCCGACCAGCGTGGCTTCACATCACTTGTGAAGGCGACGGAGCGGCCTAGGCCGTAGCGCCAGTGTGCGAGAAGCGGGGCTTCGTGCTCGTCATCAGGAACAGTGAGTGCCACGGTCGCGCGACGCTTGGCTTCGGTGCCGACGTAGCCCTGAAACACCGGCAGGTCGTTGGTGGTGATGCCGCGAAGTAGGTCGGATGGCGAGCGGAATTGAGGGCGGACAGGCTCTTCAATGAGGAAGGACCGGCTCGCGAGCATGGTCTCACGCGTAAAGATGGCCGGAATCGCGTTCGGGTCGGTCACCAAGTAGTACGAGCCACCTCCCCACTGGGCGAAGTTCTCCATGGTCACTCGGTCGGCGTATCCGCCGATAGCTACGGTACTAACGGTCACGCCTGATGCCACGGCACCTTCGATGA
Organism: uncultured Pseudomonadota bacterium; assembly: GCA_913061235.1. Taxonomy (GTDB): domain Bacteria; phylum Myxococcota_A; class UBA796; order UBA796; genus CAJXTB01. The sequence continues at coordinate 272,544 of CAJXTB010000007.1, forward strand.
GAGTCTGGTAGTCAGCAGGGCTGGTCATGCCATCGGACAGAATAATCGCGTGCTTTAAGGCAGCATCTGTCGCATTTAGGCCGCGGATGGAGCGGTCCAGCGCAGGGTAGATGTCAGTGCCGCCGCCGACTCGCAGCGTGCCGATTGTGTCAATGACAGACTGGCGTTCGGTCATCTCGGTCAGCGGAACAATCCACGCGGCCGAGTGGTCGAAGCCGATAACGCCGAGCATGTCCCGCTCGCTCAACAACTCTGCCGTGAGAACACCGGCTTCTTTGGCCATCTCCATTGGGGCGCCGGACATGGAGCAGCTCTTGTCGATAGCCATGGCCATTGCCATCTTCGGGAAGCGCGTCTTGTCTTTGATGTCCATGTTCAGCGGCAGCGCTTCTTCGATAGGCGTGTCGTAGTAGCCACCGAGGCCGAAGCTCTGGTCACCGCCGACCATGATGAACCCGCGGCCCAAGTCGCGCACGTAGCTCTGGATGGCTTCTTGCTGGCGCGTGGTGAGCATGTACGCTGGCACATCACTGAAGATGACGGCTTCGTAGGGGCGCAGACCGGACAGTCCAGCGGGTAGCTGTTCGGGAGGGATGACGTCGACGTTCAGGCCCTCGCCACGAAGAGCGGTCGACAAGTGGTTGGACTGGCCAATGTAGCCTTCGACGTACAGAACGCGTGAGCGACCGGTGACCTGGACCGTGGAGATGACCTGGTTGTTCTGCGGGACCACATCTGCGGAAGGGTCGTCGACGGTCAGCGTGGCGCGGTAGCGGTACAGGCCGCTCTCGTCGGCTTCTTGGCGGAAGGTGAAGACGTCTGCACGCTCGCCGCCGAGCTCTACAGGCACCTCGCCCATGTACTCGTCGTTGCGGTACATGCGGAGCTTGCCGGTGGTCGGAATGGAGGAGCGGGCGACAACGCGGACGTCGTATGCTGCACCTTCGTCGACTCGTGCGGGCGCTAGGATGTCCTCCAGCAGGGCGTCTGCTCCGCCGGTCGTGGTGAGCGGCAGGACTGCAATCTCCAGGTCTGCGCCTGCGGTCAGCAGCGCTTGCGTGCCGACGTCTCCACGGGTCTCTTCGCCGTCCGTCAGCACCACGATTCGGCGTGCACGGTCGGCGGGAAGCAGTGCGGATGCCAGGCGTACGCCGGCCGCAATGTCGGTTTGGTGTGGCGACGGTGCGGACTCAAGACCTTGAAGGTCGACCTCTTCGCGTGGCTCCATCTCAACGAGTGCGTCAGCACCGAACACGACGACACCCACGAGGTCGTCGGCCTCGCGGTGTTGCAGCGAGTCGCGCATGAACTGGAGCGCCTGGCGCTGGCCGCCAATGTCGATGCTGGCCGATTGGTCGACAACAAACATGACCGCCAAGGCGTCGACCGGCTTGTTGCGGGTCAGACCTGCGAGGGCCATCACAAGGAGAAGCAGCAGGAAAGAGCGTACACTTGCGGCGAACAAGCGACGGACCAGGGCGGCTTTGCGCTTGCTGTAGATGGCGAGGCCGAAGATTGGCAGCACCAACAGCAGCAGGAACAGAAACTCAGGGCGTTCGAAGGACAGCGACATCATGCGGCCCGCCTGCGGTTGTAGGCGAACCACTCAATGAACAGTGCGACAATGCCGAGCGCTAAAAGCCAGCGCCACAGCTCACGTCGGCCGGCGGTCGCTCCCACGCTTGCCTGAACGACCGAGTCGGCCAGGACCAAGTCAGGCCTCGGGCCAATCTCTGATTCGTCGGGTGAGAGCAGGTTGGCTGCGAAGGCGGAACGGACAGCGCCAATGCGCAGCTCGTACACACCGACCTTGCTGGTGTCGCGGACGCGCAGAAGGTTGTCGGACACCTGTACATCGATGTCGTTGCCGTCTGGACCGATGACCCGAACGCTCTCGAGTGGTGTGTCGTCGGGTAAGCGTCGGACAAATGGGGAGCCGGTCGGAATGGCCTGTGCGGCTTCTCCGGTCGAGCTGTTCTCGGTGAGCCAGCCCACTGCGTTGAGTAGGGTCACTGGCCAGGCCACACGCAAGGGAAGGTCGCTGCGCAGCGGGTCGAAGGCCAGCTGAACAACGCGGCCTCCTGCGACTTCACCCGCCAAGACCAAGGGGCCCTGGTCGGAATCTACGATGGCGACGAGGTTGCGGTTGTCGGTCACCTGTTGGCTGCGGGAGATGATGATCTGGTCCCACTCTACGAAGCGCAAGACCGGATGGGTGCGACGCCAGCCGAGTACCAGAGGGTTGCGGACTTCGTCTGCAAACTCAACCTTGCTGCCGGGAAGGGGGCCTAGGATGAGCACGTTGCGCCCTTCGAGGCCGTCGGGAACATTGCCGTTTGCAAAGACGATGGCGTCCGAGTTGTCGAGGATTGTGGCGGGAATGGGGCCGGGCGCGAAGCGTCGGAGGGTGACCCGTGGGTCGGCCTGAAGTGCACGCGCGGTCAGGGAATCGCCGCCAATGAGCGTGATGCGACGCTGCGACAAGCGGGCCAGCGCCAACCAGGCGGTGTTGTCGGCCTCTAGGTAGTCGTCGTCTGCGGCGAGGGTGACCTTGATGGTTCCGGACCGGTCGCCGCCGACGTCAAAGACGAATGAGACGGGCGTGTCGGGTGGAAGGGTCTCGCTGCGAAGGCCAATGAGCTCACCGTCTAAGTACACTTCGACGGTTCCTTCTTGGTCGTCTCCACCGTAGTTCTGGGCGGTGACGAACAGCTGGCGCTCCAGCTCAGACGACGGCGAACGGCGAAGGTCCACGGCCACAATCGCGGCGTTGTCATCGCTGCGTCCAACAGGGACGAAGGTGACTTCTGCACCGCCAGTAGGCACATCTGCCAGGGAGTCGGCACCACCGTCGGACAAGACCACAACCTCAACACCGGGACGGGAGCGAGCCATGGAGACGGCCAGCTGCACGCCTTCGCGCAGTGCACCGCGTGCCTCGGAGGCTACCAACGCATCGAGCCCACTATGCAGGGCTGACTTGTCGCGGGTGAACGGGACGGTGACCTCGGTCCGCGGACCGGCAACGATGAGCATGCCTTCGTCGGACGAACTCATGGAGCTCACAAGGTCGTGCGCGCGCTCAACAGCGTTGCCCAAGCGGGTCGGAGAGACGTCTTCGGCGCCCATGGATGCCGAGGTGTCGACGACGACCACGAGTGAGCGCGCCAGGGGGGCGTCGCTGGTCATGTACGGTCGGGACAGGGCCAAGACCAGCAGCAGCAACGCGAGCAGCTGGAGCAACAGCATGAGGTTGCGACGGAACCGCTCGAAGGGACTCGCGAGCTGTTCGGACTTCTGGAACTGCTGCCACAGCAGAAGGGACGGAACCTTGACCTTCTTGCGGCGAAGCTTCAGGAAGTACATCGCCACCAATGGAATGGCGAGGGCGCCGGCGGCGAGGCCGAGGGGTGCGAGGAAGTTCATGGCGTTCCTCGCTCTTCGTCATTCTCGTCGAAGATGTTCTTGGCGATTTGAGAAGTCAGAAGACAGATTTCAGAGGTCAGAGCAACCGGCTTGCGCCGGGTGCGTGTGGAGACCGCCAGAAGAGCGCAGCGTTCATGCAGAAGTAAGCTCGCTAGCTTTGGGTAGGAATCCCAATCTCCTCGCTGGCGCCGAAGGGCGCACGCTCTGACGTCTGACGTCTGACCTCTGACATCCGACCTACGACGCTGTCCGCCACCATTGTTCTCTGTTTGTCGCATCACGAGACAATCCCGAGTCGGCGTAGGTCGCGTAGAATCACGTCTTCTAGGCTCGCCGTTGTGGGCACGCGCACGTACTTGGCGCCAAGGCGTCGGCAGGTGGCTTCGGTCTCTTCGGCCCAGGCGTGTACCGTGGCTTCGTAGCGGTCCAAGGTGCGCTCATTGACGCTCACGTGCATCTCCTCGCCGCTCTCTTGGTCTACCAAGACCACGTCTCCGTAGATGTCAGGGCGCAGGTCTACAGGCGACAGGATGTGGAAGATATGGACTTCGGAGTTGCGGGAGAGCAGGCGCTTGAGAACGATTTCGAGCGGCTCTTCGTACAGCAAATCGCTGAATAGCAGCGCAATACCGGCCCCACGCTGACGTGGGTAGGACTCGAGTGCTCTGCCAAGGTCGGTGCCACTGCTGGCGACGACCGCCTCCAGGGTGTTGAAGATGGCATTGGTCGACGCGCGTCCACGACGAGGCGGTGCGTAGTGGCTCAAGCCATCCGATAGTCCCGCTACGGCGACTCGGTCCGTTCGTCCCAAGGCCACGAAGGCCAGGGCCCCAGCGAGCTGGCGGGCGAACTGAAGCTTGTCACCTTCCATCGACTCCGAGCAGTCTAGGAGCAGCTGAACAACGCGGTCTTCTTCCTCTTCAAACAGCTTGATCCACAGCGTGTCCAGGCGTCCATACAGGTGCCAGTCCAAAAACCGCAGGTCGTCCCCAGGAACGTACTGGCGGTGGTCGGCAAACTCTTGGGATTGACCCCGACGTATCGAACGCCGCTCACCCTGACGCGCACCGGCTGCACGTTTGCGAGTCGACAAGCCAAGGCGTGCGAGCTTCTGGAGCAATTTCGGGGGGACTAGGGACATTGGACTCGGGGTGAGCTGGTTTTGCGGAGAGCGCAGTGGGAAGGATGTCAGAGGTCAGAGGTCAGAGGTCAGAGCGTGCGACTTGCGTCGCCAGCGGTTTGGCGGATTCGTTTTGTGTAGCTAGCCAGCATCTTCCGCGTTTCGATAGTTAGAGAGATTAGATGCTGGAAATCCTCGTCCGGCAGGAAAGTTAAATCCCGGGAAAGGAGAAGTAGATACTCGACTTCGGACAGCGAGCCTGCTGCGATGTCGAGGAAGCGCGCGAAATCACTAAGGGTGTTCCTTCCACATCCCTCGGCGATGTTTGTGGGGACAGACGCCGCCGCACGCCGCAGCTGGGACGTCAACCCGAAGCGCTCATCCTTCGGGAATGCGCGAGTCGCTTCGTACACCCGCAACGTCAGCAGGTGACTCTTGCTCCAGACCCCAAGCTTTCGAAAGCTGCGCACCTGTCCTCCTTCGCACCCGGCGAAGGCCGGTTGCTCTGACTTCTGACCTCTGACCTCTGACTTCCCGCCCCGCGAAAATCTCCGCTCGGCAAGTCGTGAATCCACACCTCCCCACTGGCCGACTAGGCTCACGGAAATCAAAGCTGACCCAGAAGCTGTCACTTGGCGCTGAGTTCCTTGGCCACACGCGGGGCCACTTCGCTGGTCTGGTCCAAGATGAGGTCGATGACCTTGTCGGCGGTGATGCCGTCGCTGTCTGCCTCGAAGTTGAGTCCCAAGCGGTGCCGCAGTGCGTGATGGGCGACGCTGCGAATGTCCGCGACCGCCACGTGGGTGCGTCCGGCCAAGAGTGCGTAGGCACGTGCACCCAGAATGATGGCCTGGGCTGCACGAGGACTCGCGCCGTAGCGCAGGTACTGGCGGGAGGCTTCGGTGCCGTGGTCGCTGTCGGGATGCGTAGCTAGGATGAGGCGCATGGCGTAGTTCATCACCTCCGGCGCAATCTCAACGGTACGCACGATGCGGCGTAGTTGAGAGAGCTCCTCTGGCGTGAGCACTGCCGTTGCGCGCTGGGTCGCGTTGCCGGTGGTCCGGGCCATGATCTCGACGAGCTCATCAAGGGTAGGAAACGGGACGTCTACCTTGAAGAAGAACCGGTCCAGCTGGGCTTCTGGAAGAGGGTAGGTGCCCTCCATCTCCAGCGGGTTCTGTGTGGCGAGCACCAAGAATGGCTTGGGAAGCGAACGTTGCTTTCCGCCAATGGTCACCTGACGCTCGGCCATGGCTTCGAGCATGGCGGACTGGGTCTTGGGCGTGGCGCGGTTGATTTCGTCGGCCAGCAGCAGCTGGGTGAACACAGGGCCTTCGCGGAACTGCATGGTTCGTTTGCCTGATTCGTCCTCTTCAAGGATGTGCGTTCCGATGATGTCGGCGGGCATCAGGTCAGGCGTGAACTGGATGCGTTGGTAGGACAGCGACAGCGCCTCCGACAGCGTACGGACCAGCATGGTCTTGCCGAGACCCGGTACGCCTTCGAGCAGCACATGGCCGTCTGCGACAAGCGCGATGATGACGCCGCTGACGACTTCTTCCTGACCCACAAGGACCTTGGCCACTTCATCACGCAAGCGCTGAATGCGCTCAGCGAAGAAGGCGAGTTCATGTTCCATGGATGTCTCCAACGAATTTAAAAAGGGTGTTGGACCGTTAGCTTTCGGCTATTCGGTCGCGTCGAAGTACTGCCGGACAGCATCTCTGTAGCCGGGTGGAATGCGTTCGCTGGCCAGGGCCTCGTCGCGTGCATCCCGGTACTGGTCGGGAAGGGTGAGCATGGGCTGGGACGCGTCTTCGTTGCCGCCGGTGAGGCGTGTGGGAAGGGTGTCGATGTGACCGTTCTCGTCCAGTTGACCGCTGATGCTGGTCAACAAGCCGTTGGCGCCTTGCATGCGGAGTGGGTCGTACAGCGCTTGGAAGTCGTCGGCCTCGGCGCCTGCTGTGCGGTCGGACTGGCTACGGTCGGCGTCTTGATGTTGACCACCCGCTGGGCCGGCACCGCCATTGCCCTGGTCTTCCCAGGTGTGACCCGTACCCCAACCAGCGCCGGGGTCCCCGAGGCCCTGTCCTTGGCCTTGACCCTGGCCTTGGCCTTGGCCTTGGCCTTGGCCTTGGCCTTGGCCTTGGCCTTGGCCGGGCTGGCTCGACTGACCCTGGGCCACTTGTCCTTCGCCGCCCATGCTCTGGCGGGAGGCTTCCATGGCGCCGTTGGCTTGCTGAGACGCAGCCATTGCCTCGCGGTCTTCGCTGAGTTGCTGGGCGAGACCTTGTTGACGACGCAGCTCTTGAGCGAGTGCTTGGCTACCGGGTGAGCCGGACTGACTGCTCGACTGTGACCCCTGTTCACCGGACTCTGAGCCCTGTTCGCCGGACTGTGAGCCTTGTTCGCCCGATTGGTCGCCGCTCTGTGAGCCTTGTTCGCCGCTCTGTGAGCCTTGTTCGCCAGATGGCGCGCCTTCCTGACCCGGTTCCGTGCCCTGTCCGCCTTCTTCACCGGACTCAGAACCTTGTTCGCCTTCTTCGCCCGAGCCCTCTTGCTGGTCCGCTTCGTCTTGCAGCTGCTCACCCATGCGTTCCATGGCCTCTCCCGCTTGCGACAGCTGCTCGCTGTCTGAGCCGGACAGGGTCTCACCGGCTTGCTCGAGTGCTTCGCCGGCTTCGCGACGCTCTTCGGGAGTTGCGTTCTGCAGCGCTTCCTCCAGCTCACTGGCCGCTTCGGCTGCCGCACCCATGTCTAGGTCTACCAGAGCGTCGGCGAGGGGCTGCAGCGCTTCGGACTCGGCAAGTTGCTCGGCTGCCTGCTCGATTTCGTCCAGCAGGTCTTCCGACTCTGCCATCTCTTCTTGGGCGTCAGCGAGCTGCTCTTGAAGCTCTTCTAGACGGTCCTGGGCTTCGATCTCGTCAATCTCGTCTCCAAGCATGTCTTCGACGAGCTCTTCGAGGGACAGGGCGACGTCTTCGGGAAGCTCGACGCCTTCATCTTTTAGCTCCTCAAGCCGCTCTTCGAGGCGTTCGCCCTCTTCCTGCACCGTTGAGACCTCTCCAATTCGGGTCTGATTGATTCGGGTCGGCAGCAAGAAGGCCAGCATGGCGATGAGTGCGGTGACGGGAATCCAGCCGGTACGTCGTGGCCAACGGGCGAACAGGACACGTCGCTCTGGCTGCAGCGACGCCTCTGCAGTGACGGCCGCCTCGAGGATCTGCTCACGCGAGCCACTCTGGGGCTGGTCAAGAACATGGGCCGACGTGATGAGCAGCTCGTCCGTACCGTGCAGACGGTCGAGCAGGTAGGTCATCTCGCGGTCGGTCAGACCAGACCACAACGCACCCAGCATGGCGCCAATGACGGGCGGAATGACGGCGACGATTGGGGCAACCACGTAGGCTGGCACCGGTCCAAGCCACCAAAACCGCGAAAGACCAGCAATACCCAGGACACACGCGACCGAACACCACGCGCCGGTGGCCACACCAAGCTTGATGCGACGGCGCCGAAGGATGCGCCGAGCAGCACGTATGCGCTGACCGATGGCCTTCTTGATGGGATGGGACATGAGGATTCTCCGGGGTGGCCGGTGCCGCACACTAAGACGAAGCACACCGGCATTCCATTGCACTCGGACTGAACGGTCCCAGGTGCCTGCTGAACAGGACTCGTGAACGGGTGAGCGGTTCCGTACTTACAGCGAACCATCGGTACTACAGCTTTCGTGACCCCTTCATGAGGTATCCTGGCGTTTCGCCCAGTCTACCGATCCACCCAGCCAGTGGGATGGCGCGAAAGGTGCCTAGGCTTCGGCTTTGATCAGGGCGTTGTAGGCGTGTCGTTCCCAGAGTGATCGGTACACCACCGCCTGCCCGAGCAGAATGATGGGAACGCCAACGGCTAGCCAAGCCGGACCCATCACCAGGTTCGCCAGCAAGCCTCCAACAACGACAAACAGGGTGATGGGGATGAGCTGCATCTTGTAGCCGTCTGTGAGTTCCGAACTGCGAGCCAACGCATCTAGCGGTCCACGGCGTTTCTCAACGATAATGAACGGGAAGAACTGCAGGGCTATGCCTAGGATGAACCCGGGCACGACCATCATCAGGGCACCCAACAATACGAGCACGCCCGCGATGACACTGGCAATGGCGGCGGGAACCCAGCTCTCACCCTGTGTGAAGATCAAGGACACCGCGCTTGCTCGTCCGCTGACGATGTTCAGGAAAATGCGCGTTGCACCAAGACTGACGAAGAGGAATGCCGTCGACATCGCCGCCATCACGGCCCAATGTATGGTGATGACGACGGTGGGATTCGCACCCAGCCAGTGCTGTTGAAGAACCCATGGGACCAAGAGTGCAGGGATCAACAAGACCAATTGGGCAGCGCTCAAGGCGAATGCTGTACCCAATATGGTGGCGGGTTGTTCGCGCGTGTGCTGCCACATGCGTCCGACGATTCCAGCGATTGTCAGTGATGTAGGCGGACCTACATCAATACGCCTTGGTGGCCCGCCGACCGATGCTTCGGGAGCGTCGAAGGGGTTGTTGACGGCGATGGAGAACTCCGAGAGGGGTGCGGACCTGTACTCCACAACCTGCGGACTGCACACGAGTGTCTTCGCCTATTGAAAGTCGTTTTCATTTGGGATAGCAGGCGGGCATGACCCTCGACGACCTACCTGTGTCTGAATCTGCGACAGTGACTGCGATTGGCGGCACCCGTGCCCTGCGCTTGCGCCTGATGGAAATGGGCTTGGTTCCTGGAACACAGATCGACAAGCTTCGTGTTGCTCCGCTGGGAGACCCAGTGGAGCTACGCGTGCGGTCCGGGCGTCTGTCTGTGCGTCGCCATGAAGCGCGTGCCATCGAGGTGTCCCAGTGAGACGCATTGTGCTCGCCGGAAATCCGAACACCGGCAAGAGCACGTTGTTCAACCGGCTGACGGGTGGTTCTGCACGGGTCGGAAACTACCCAGGAATCACGGTTTCGCCATACGAAGGCAAGCTGGTATTGCCGTCTGGTGAGGCCACATTGGTGGACCTGCCCGGCACGTATTCGCTGACCGCGCGATCCCTCGAAGAGCAGCTTGCTGTCGACGTGATCGATGGTCGTGGTGATCACAGCGTGCCCGACTTGGTCGTGCTGTGCGCAGATGCCACCAACTTGGTTCGCAACCTGTACGTGCTGCTTCAGGTGCAAGAGTTTGGCCGCAACGTCATTGTGGCGCTGACCATGCTCGACGAAGCGGGGGGGGCCGCCCCGGATGCCGTCGCTCTGCGCGGTGCCCTCGGATGCCGCGTACTGCCGGTGAATCCGCGTACGGGTGAGGGGGTGGAGGCGCTCAAGACTGCCATTGAACAAGCCATCGACCAGCCGAGACCGGAGCCTCTTTGGCGGTTTGAGCCGAGTCCTGACCTTCAGGTGGCCATGACCGACATGCAAGAGGCCACAGGGTTCGGCCGAGGGGCTGCACTGTGGGCGCTGCTGTCTGTTGGAGACGACGACCTTGAGGGGATCTCCGACGAAGGGCGTGCCGTAGCGGCGCGGGTCACGGACCGCTTTGACGACGAGGTTGTTGAAGGCCGATACCGCTGGCTAGATGCCAACATCGCGCCTCTGCTTGCGGATGACGCCAGCGACGAGGTTCACGCGTCGACCGACCGCCTCGACCGGATTCTTCTGCACCCGGTCCTGGGCTTTGGCATCTTCCTCGCACTGATGACTGTGCTCTTCCAGGGCCTCTTTACCTGGTCAGACCCGTTCATTGGCCTCATCGAATCTGGATTCGGCTGGCTTGCCGGTACCGTTCTGTCGGTGACCGGTCCCACATTGCTGGGGAGCTTCCTAGCAGACGGTCTCGTGGGGGGCGTTGGCAGTGTTCTGGTGTTCCTGCCGCAGATTATGCTGCTCTTCCTGTTGCTTTCGCTGATGGAAGACACCGGGTACATGGCGCGTGTGGCGTATCTGATGGACCGCGTGATGAAGCCGCTCGGACTTCACGGCCGCGCCTTTGTTCCCATGCTGTCGGGCTTTGCCTGTGCGGTGCCAGCCATCATGGCCACACGCACCATGGAGCGGAAGCGCGACCGGTTCCTCACCATGATGATCATCCCGCTGATGACGTGCTCTGCTCGGCTTCCGGTGTACACGCTCATCATCGCCGCGTTGTTCCCGGCGGGCCGAGTTCTGGGCATCTTCCCCACACGCGGCTTGATGATGACCGGCATGTACCTATTCAGCGTGGTCATTGCGTTGATTGCCGGCTTCGTCATGAGTCGTACGCTCCTGCCAGCTCCACCGTCTCCGCTGGTGCTTGAGCTGCCGCCGTATCGGCTTCCTCGCCTCATCGATGTGTGGCGACAAACCTGGCGCGGCACCCAGCACTTCCTCAAAGACGCTGGCGGCATCATCTTATTGGCCGCGGTTGTCATGTGGGGAGCGCTGACCTTCCCGCGCATTGACCCGACCGAAGTTGTGGGATTGGGGGAGGATGCTGTTGCAGCCGCCCAGCTCGAGCAGTCCATCGCCGGTCGCATGGGCCACGCCATTGAGCCCGTCATTCGGCCGGTGGGCTGGGACTGGAAGATTGGTGTGGGCATGATTGGCGCCTTTGCAGCCCGTGAAGTGTTCATCAGCACTCTGGGCGAAGTCTACGCCCTCGGTGGAGATGTCGACGAGGCGGACGTCACACTGCGCGAGCACATGAAGGCGGAGATCAAAGCCGACGGCAAGCCTGTTTGGAGCCCGCTGGTCGGCCTGTCTGTCATGGTGTTCATTGCGTTGGGAGCGCAGTGCACGAGCACCTTGGCAGTGTTGAAGCGTGAGACGAAGACCTGGCGGTGGCCTGCGTTTCTGTTCGTCTGGATGACGGTGCTTGCGTACGTGGCGAGTCTGGCTGTCTACCAAGGCGGTTTGGCGCTCGGCTTTAGCTAGGGACTGTCCACGGTGGTGTTGCGCGGGTGGGCTGAATCGCTCCAGCGCTACTCATCACACAGCCTGTCCACTGGTTGCCCGCCTAGCTCCACACGGCTGTAGTCGCCGTCGGGTAGGTCGCACTCGACGGTCTTGCCAACACAGCTGTCGTCGCACCCATTGGGTTTGTCGCGCTTTCGTGCCTGTGCGTAGGTGGAGATGACCAATACATCGCCCTCGATGGTGGCCGAGCAGCGTGCGTCTAGCCAGACGTCACAGCTCGGAGACACACAGATGGCTTCCATCAGGTTTACCTGGATTTCGTCGTCGTTTATGCACACTTCGCCGCGGTCGTGCACCTCTACGACGTAGCCACAGGCACTGAGGATGAGCAGGATCCCGATGCTGGGGACGGAAGAGACCCTCATGACAACTCCTTAAGCCGCACATTGTGACCGGCGTTCCGGCCAACCTACCGTTCGGTAACAGGACGAGACATCTGTTGTCCTAGACAGGTCCGATGCACCAACTTACCGGGCGGTAACCTGAGGCTACCTACCGGTCGGTAACCCTGCCTCGCTTCGTGGAGTGCCGTTGAGCACAACAGACGAAAAAGACGTAAAGAAGCGCATTCTAGACGTCGCAACCACCCTCTTTGCTGAGAAGGGCTTTGGCTCGACTTCGGTGCGTGAAGTGGTGGAAGCGGCGGGCGTGACGAAGCCCACACTGTACTACTACTTTGCCAACAAAGAGGCGCTGTTCGTAGAGCTCGTGAACATGCACATGGACGGGCTTGACGACCTGATTCGCAGCTCGCTCACCGGTCAGGGCTCGGTTCGCGAGCGCCTGCGCAGCTTCATTCGCTCCTACGCAGACGGCGCTCTTCAGAACCAAGACGTCGTCCGTCTCATGTGGACCTGCCAGCACCCAACGGACAGCAAGCAGCCACAGATCGACTTGATGTCCATGCACCTCCGCAAAATCGCTCATATGAGTGCGTTGTTCGCAGAAGGCATTGCCTCTGGTGAGCTCCGAACAGACATCGACGTCGACTACGCCGTTCGCGGCTTCGTCGGCATGGTCGACCTTCACACCATGGCCATGGTCCACGGCTTGCCAGCCGATGATGACTACGCCGTTCGTATCCTTGACCTTTTCTACCGGGGAGTCTCCGGATGACCGCCGCTATGCACCGTTTCGCACTGATTTCACTTCCACTTATGACGCTGGCGTTGAGCGTCGGATGTGGAGCAGGCGCGGACGGTATCGACCCGTCTACTGTTCCTGCCTCCGTCGCCTCCGCCACCGCAACGCGGGTGGAGATTGTGGAGATTAACCAGACCGACGCCAACATTGACCTGACCCTTCCGGGTGAGGTGATGGGCGGCCGTGATGCTGTGCTGGCCTCTGGGCTCGGCGGTATCGTCGAGCGTGTGCGCGTCTCTGAAGGAGACACCGTCACGGCTGGACAGATTCTCATTCAGGTGGACAGCGAAGCGTACGCTGCACAGCGAGACCAAGTCGAGGCACAGCTTCGCCTGGCAACCTCCGACCTCGAGCGCATGCGACAGCTCGGTGACTTGGCCACCCCCCAACAGGTGGAGCAGGCCGAGACCCAGGTTGCCGTCCTTCAAGGGCAGCGTCGCGGCGTCATGTCCCAGCTTCGGCAGGCCAACGTCACGGCACCGTTCTCCGGAACGATTGGCCAGCTCGACCTTGAGCCTGGCGAGTTTGCGGCACCGGGAACACCGCTGGTCCGCGTGGTCCAGCTCGACCCGGTGATGATTGATCTGACCGTCTCCGACCGAGACCGCTCGGCACTGAGCGTCGGTGACATGGTCGCTGTCAGCGCGAGTGGAACCGGCGCCATCTACCAAGGCGTCGTCCAGCACATTGGCCCCGCGGCCGACCTCCGCACACGGTCGTTTCCGGTGGAAGTCTCGGTCGACAACCCTGAAGGCGTGCTGCTTCCCGGCATGATTGCCTCCGTCCGCGTTCGCAGCCAAGTGGGCGAGGGTGCCTTGGTCATTCCCCAGGATTGGGTTGTCACCAAGATGGAAGGACCGGGCGTGTTTGTGGACGTCGACAATGTTGCTCAATGGCGCGATTTGGAGCTTGGTGCTGTCATTCGCGACCAAGTCATCGTGCTCGGTGGACTGTCTGTTGAAGAGCGTCTCATCATGAATGGCCATCGTGAGCTGGCAGATGGAGACGAGCTGTTGGTTGTGCGTGAAGGCGTGTGCTGCGAGGGCGGCCGCGCCGTGTTTGGAGGCCAGTTGTGATTCGTTGGTTGGTCAATCACCCCACCACGGTGTTCGTGGTGGCTCTCGCGGTGTTGATTTTCGGCATGATTTCGTACGTCACGCTTCCGCGTGAGTCGTCGCCGGACATCACCATTCCCATCGTCCTGGTCACCACTCCCTACATTGGGGTGTCGCCACAAGATGTGGAGAAGCTCGTCACCATTCCGCTCGAGAATGAGCTGGCTGGGCTTCAAGACATCAAGGAGCTCGCCAGTACGTCTGCCGAAGGCGTCAGCATTGTCAGCATTGAGTTCGACCCTGCGGTGAACATTGAAGAAGCGCTGACGAACGTGCGTGACCGTGTGAGTCGCGCCAAGGCTGACTTGCCCGAAGACGTGGAAGAGCCTGGAATTACCGAGATCAACTTCTCGGACATCCCCATCATGCTGGTCAACATTGCCGGCCCGGTGGATGAAGAGGTGCTCAAGCGCCTTGGCGAGCGTCTCGAAGACGAAGTCAAGCGTATTCCGGGCGTCCTTGAAGCCAACCTGTCGGGTGGCCAAGAGCGCGAGATTCAGGTCAACGTCGACCCCTTGCGTCTGTCTCACTACGGATTGTCGTTCACGGATGTCATCGCTGCGATTGGCAACGAAGACGTCAACATCCCCGGTGGCGAGGTCGATGCCGGCTCGAGCACTTTCTTGGTGCGTACACCGGGCGATTTTGAGAATCCACGCGACCTGGAAGCGGTGCCCATCAAGCGGGTAGGGGACCGGCCGGTCTTCGTGCGCGACGTCGCTAGCGTGCAAGACACGTTTGCTGACCGAACCAGCCTGGCGCGGATGAATGGCGAGTCGAGTGTGTCGCTGTCCGTGACCAAGCGTCCCGGTAGCAACATCATTGAGATTGCCGACACCGTCAAAGAGCTGGTGGCCTCCCAGAGCGAGAGCTGGCCCCAGGGTGTTGAGTACCGCGTGCTGAGCGACGAGTCCTTTTACATTCGGGACCAGGTTGCTTCGCTACAGAACAACATCATGACCGCCTTGATTCTTGTGGTCGGCGTCATCTTCTTCTTCATGGGTGGGCGCAACAGCCTGCTCGTAGCGCTCGCGATTCCATTCTCGCTGTTCATCAGCATGATGGTGCTCGACTTGTTGGGCTTCACCCTGAACATGATGGTGTTGTTCTCGCTCATCCTCGCTCTGGGGATGTTGGTCGACAACGCGATTGTTGTGGTCGAGAATATCTATAGGCACGTCGAAGAAGGGCTGCCTCTGCGCGAAGCGGCTGCCAAGGGCGCCAGCGAAGTCGCGATTGCCGTGTTCGCATCTACCATGACCACTGTTGCAGCATTCCTGCCTCTGGTGTTCTGGGGCGGAATCATGGGCGAGTTCATGAGCTTCTTGCCCAAGACCGTCATCATTGTTCTGCTGTGCTCCCTGTTCGTCGCTGTGTTCTTCCTGCCCATGTTCTCCGCTGTCTTCATGAAGAAGTCGGGCCGAGCGGTTGTGGACGAAGACGACGATGACGCCGAGGTTGGCCGCATCATGGGGGCCTACCGAGGCCTGCTGCGCTTCAGCGTCGCACATCGCTACCTTGCGGCCGTTGCCATGGCGCTGATGTTCGTCTTCAGCATTGGTGCCTACGCCGTTCTGGGCGCGGGTATGGAGTTCTTCCCAGAGACGGACCCCGACCAAGCGACCATCAATGTTCGCGCTCCGGACGGCACGGACGTCATGACGACCGACCGCATTGCCCGGCGCATTGAAGCGGTGTTGGCCGCCGAAGAGAACGTCGCTGTCTTCGTGACCGAGGTTGGTGTTGCCGGTGGCGGCAGCAACTTGACCGGTACGCAAGCCGCTCCCAACCAGGCGCGTATCAGCATCGACTTCCTCAAAGACCGCAACCAAGCCGCTCCCGGTGAGCAGGTTCGCGTTGAGAATACCCAGCTGACTATCGCTCGACTTCGCGACCAGATGCGCGAGATTCCGGGGGCTGCCATCAGCGTTGAGAAGCGCGAGATGGGACCGCCGGTTGAAAAGCCCATCAAGGTCCAGGTGTCTGGCGACAACGTGCATGAGGTGGGCGCCTTTGCCCAGCGTGTCCGTCGTGAGCTCGCCCAGATCGATGGCACGACCGAGCTGACCGACGACTACCGAGTTGGACGTCCAGAGCTTCAGCTGCGCGTAGACCGCGGTGCTGCCAAGCGCATTGGTGTGAGCACCGGTGAGATTGGAAACACGGTTCGTACCGCAGTCGCCGGTGCTACCGCCTCCACGCTGCGCGATGGGGAAGACGAGTACGACATTGTTGTTCAGCTCGCACCTGAATTCCGCGGAGACATCCAAGGCGTTCTTGCCCTGCGCATTGCTGGCCGTCTCGACACATCGCCCGACACCTTCCCGGTGCCGCTGTCGTCCGTTGCTGGCTACAGCTTGGCGGGTGGTACGGGCTCGGTTCGTCACGTGGACCAAGATTTGGTCGTGACCATCACCGGTGAAGTGCTCGACGGATTCTCCGAGTACGACATCCAACAGCAGGTCGCAGCGCTGATCCCCACGCTTCAGGAAGAGGGCTTTCACCTCGACTTCGTGGGCTCCAATGCCGAGCAAGAAGAGACCATGGCCTTCTTGGCCCGGGCGCTTCTCATTGCATTGGTCCTCATCATCCTGGTTCTGGTCGCCCAGTTCGACAGCCTGATGACCCCGTTCATCATCATTGCGACAGTGTTCCTGTCCATGATTGGTGTGTTGTGGGGCCTCATCATCACGCAGACGCCCTTTGGCATCATCATGACGGGCATCGGCGTCATCTCATTGGCCGGTGTTGTGGTGAACAACGCCATTGTGCTGCTCGACTACGTGGGGCAGCTGCGTAGCGAGGGGGTTCCCATGGAGAAGGCTCTGGTTCGCGCCGGCATGACTCGCTTCCGTCCTGTCATGTTGACCGCTGCAACGACCATTCTGGGACTCGTGCCCATGGCCGTCGGCATCAGCTGGGACTTCACGCGCTTCCGCTTCTTGGTTGGCGGGGCAAGCCAGCAGTGGTGGGCTCCCATGGCCATCGCGGTCATCTTCGGACTGGCCTTCGCCACCCTGCTGACCTTGGTGATGGTGCCTACGCTCTACACCATCATGGACGACATCAGCCGTCTGCGTAGCCGAGTGTGGAACAGCATCTTCGGTCGCAAGCAGTCGATTGTGACGACGGGCGAAGTGCTCGCCAAGTTGCTTGTCGTCGGCGCTGTTGTCGGGGTTGGAGCCAGCACGGCGCAGGGCGTCACGTTGGAAGAAGCCTTTGCGGCCGCCGAAGACAACAACGTGGACCTGGCCATTGTGGGTGAACAGACCGAGCAGGCACGCGCCGTCGTTGGTCAGGCGTGGTCTGCGGTTCAGCCGCGATTGACCGGTCAGCTTGGACTCACCATCAATGAGCTTGAGATCAAGTTCGACCCCACCGAGGGCATTCCTGCTGAAGTGTTGCCTCCGGGTGTGGGTGGCGAGATTGTCATTCAGGAGAAGACACAGTGGGCCGGCAACATCACGCTCAGCCAGTCGCTGTTCAACGGTGAGGCCCTTCCCGCCATTCGCGGTGCGTACGGCATGCGTCGTGCTGCCGAGGCAGACGAACTGGGCGTGGGTCAGCAGGTCCGCGCTGGTGTGGCGTCGTCCTTCTATGCACTGGCCACCGCCCGTGAGGCGCTTGAGCTGGCCGAAGAAGCCAAGCTATTGGCCGATTCGCAGCTGGTCTTGGCGACGCGTCGCAAAGACGCCGGTGTGGAGCCACTTCGCAGTGTCATCCAGGCTCAGCTCGGTGCCAGCCAAGCTCGTCGGGATGTCGATTCTGCGGCCGAGCAGCTCGTCCGTGCCCAAGAGGCGTTCCATCGCTTGACGGGGCTGGAGCGGGACGTCTCGCTAGAGATGCCCACTCTCGACATGGCGCCAACGTCTCTAGATGACGCCGCTACACTCGCGATGTCCGAGCGCTTGGACCTACAAGCGGCTCGTCTGCGTGTAGATGTCGCTCAGTACCAAGTGAACTCGAAGAAGTGGGGCTGGATGCCCACGGTCGACGCGAACTTCAGCTACGTCTACCAGCAAGCTGCCGGCTTTGCCGGTCAGAACACCTTCTGGCAGGCAGGCGTGACCGGTCGGTGGACGTTGTGGGACGGCGGACTTCGCTTGGCCCAGACCCGCGAAGCTGCCAGCCAGCGACGCACCGCCGAGTTCGCCTTGCGGAGCGCTGAGATGGAGGTCGCTGAAGACCTTCGCGTGTCGTGGGAAGCCTTTGACCGCGCGCAAGACAATGCCGAGCTGGTCGAGCGTGAAGTAGAGCTAGCGACCGAGTCGCTGCGCCTTGCTGAGACCGGGTTGTCTGCCGGTACAGCAACGTGGCTAGACGTCGAGCAAGCACGCATTCTGCTACGTCAGACACGCTTGAGCGACCTGCAAGAGCGCATGACGCGTGACCTGGCGGCCATTGAGCTGCGTCGGGCCATGGGTACGCTGTAGGCAGCTTCTAGGGCGTACAGTCCGGCACAGTTGAGGGCAGCGTGGATGTCTGACCCTCATACAGTGCGACCGCCTTGGGATTGCCGTAGTCCGCCATGAACAGTGGGACCTGCTCCAGCCAGACGGACAGCAGGAGGACCGCTGGAGTGGCGGACGGGTCTGACCGGAGAACTCGGATCTCTCGCTGTAGCGCGCACTTCGGCTCGCCCTGGGGTGTCAGCGACACAATGTCGACATCGATTCCCGCGGCTGGGATGGTGGAGTCGGCCGACAAGGTGACTTCCATCCCCCGAGCGTTGTTGGGCAGCTCCATAGACATCGTGTAGCGTCCGTCGCCCTTGAAGTGGTTGACGGTGAGTACGGTGTCCTGGTGCGCGAAGACCTCGATGCGGTGACCGACGGCAAGGGCCGGGTTGTTGAAGAAACCAGAACCGTACATCGAGCAGGGCCACATGACGGCGTACAGGTCGTCTTCGGTGACCAGATGTCCCTCGGGTATGTAGTCGATGGCTACAATGACGGGTGCCTCGGCGTCTCCTGGACCGCACGGGGCCGCGACAGCGTCCCACGACAAAGAGGCAAGCAGTACCCCTACAGCCCAACGCATAGCGTTCCCTCCGGCGTTGTTCCGTAGTCCCGCTTTCCGCGCAACGCCGGATGAAGCGTGGCGTCGCTCGACTGTCGTAGTGCTTGTGCGGTCTTTGGGTCTGTCTGTGCGACCAGCAGGTAGCCGTCGTCCGTTTCGGACACCTGGGTGAGGGACATGTTGGAGGCCACCACACATGCCGGCCCCGGACTGGGTGCCACTCGCCACAGGTCGACACGGTCTCCAGGCACCAACCACTCATTCGGTGTGGAGACCACGACGCGGACCTCAACGCGCTCACTATTGTCGGGATTGTGCCCAGTGGACCACGCATTGGTGGGCAGGATGAGGTCGCAGGTGCGAACCGGGGAGCCCTCATAGATCGGACGCACCGCAATGGTCCCAATCGCGTCTGCCATCGTGGTGACTTGGAAGTCGGCAATGAGATTTGACGGGAACATCTGGCACCGAACATCTTCGGCTTGCAGGCGCCGGCCTTCGTCAATGCGTACCTTCGCCACAACACGTTCGTTCGCGGCGCAATCCGTAGTTTGTTGCGCGTTTTCGGGAGGAGTGTCTTCGGGGATCGGCATGGCATTGCAGAGGCTGCATCCATTGACGAACGGCAGGACCATTCTCACCAGCGTCATCAGCTTCATGGTGAGTGTGTCCCAGCCACGGGCAGGCCTGTAATGAACGCCAACATCGCGGCATGGGTGTCGGCGCGTCGTTCGAACTGCGGCAGGTGGCCGGTGCTCGGGAACTCCACGAGAATGGACCCATCAATCGCCGCTGAGGTGCGCTCACCGAGAGTGTCGTAGCGGCCCATTGTCGCGCGGACGTCGTCCGTCACTGCACCTTTGAGCAGTGCCGTGCGGTCGCGCTCGCCAATCACCAACAGGGTTGGACTGGTGATGCGGTCCCACTCGTAGGCCACTGGCTGGGTGTAGATCATGTCGTAGGTCAAGGCGGAGATGCGGGCGAGCTGGTCGGCGTCAGGTCCGGTGACGAAGCCCGCCTGTAACGCCACGAGTGCGTCATACGCAGGGGTCCATTGACCGTCGAAGTAGCTCTCCTGCATGTACGCGCGAATTCGCTCGGGCGTCTTGCCACGTTCCGCCTCGTGCCAGTCGTCCACCGTCTTGTAGGGGGCGAACCGTTGGTAGTCTTCAAGACCAATGGGGTTGAGCAGGACCAGCTTGGCTGTGCGCTCGGGGTGGTTGATGGCGAACCGACTGGCCAGCATTCCGCCCATTGAGTGTCCGACCACCGTGACGGGACCCACGTCGAGCTGGTCGAGCAGGGCGGTCGTGTGGCGAACAAGCTCATGGAAGCTGTACTGGACGTTTGTGGGCTTGCTCGACTTTCCGAAGCCTATTTGGTCCGGAACAATGACGCGATGCCCGGCGGCAGTGAGTGCCGTGATGGTGGCCTCCCAGTAGGCCCCGGAGAAGTTCTTTCCGTGCAGAAGCAGGACGGTCTGCCCGCTTGCAGCGTTGGTCGGCGCCACGTCCATGTAGGCCATCTGTAGGTCCTGACCCTGCATGGTCACCGCAGTCATGGCGACGGGGTGCGGGTAGTCCATCTGCGTCAGGCGGGCGTCGTATGGGACGACGTCGGCGGCGAGGGCAAGGGTGAGCATCCAAGTGAGCATGGGAGGTCTCCGTCGGGCGTGCCTATTGTTGATCACTCTCGAAGCGCTGTCTTGAAGGTTCACCTTCGGCTTGCTGCGCACTCCACGACCTGGACTCCCGTCCTGTGAAGGGGGTTGTCTGTTTGGGCGCATGACGTAGACTGGTGGTCTTTGAGGGAGAGTGAACATGCTCGGATTTTTGTTGGCCGCGTTGTCTACTGCACTGGCTGCGCCTAGTGAAGTCAACTTTCAAGGCCGCATTGCCGACGTAGATGGCGGTGCCGTCAACGGCGTTCACGAGTTCACATTTCGGCTGTACGCGTCCGAGACGGGCGGTAGTCCCGAGTGGTCTGATTCCGTCGATCTCACCCTAAGTGACGGCATCTTCGCCGTTCGCCTGGGCATGACCCCTGGCAATCCGTTGGACCTGGATGCCCTGTCGAACTCAGCGTGGATTGAGACCCGCGTTGATAGTGGCGCGCCCATTGGCGGAAGGCAGCCGCTGTCGTCCGTACCCTTCGCGCGAATGACTGAGGCCATTGCGACGGTCGCTCCCGAGTGTGACGGTTCATCGACCGGTCGGCTGTACTTTGACACCGTCACAAGTGACGTTCGAATCTGTGACGGCACGGAGTTTCTTCGGGTCAATGCCTGCTCGGACAGCTGTCTTCCGCTTGATGAAGTGGCCTGTGGAGACACGGCTACGACCGGCTGTGGCGAGACCTGTACGGGTGTGGGAACGGGCATTGACCAGAGCGAATGTACGCTCGGAAGCTCGGTGGAGTGCGGAGAGGCGATTGCGGACTCGTGCGGCAATGACTGCGGCTATGCAGGTTCAGGGGCCAATTCTGCGCAGTGTGACCCCGCATCGGCCATCACATGCGGGGACTCTGTCGCGGATGACTGCGGCAACGACTGTGGGTACGCCGGCGACCAGTGTGCGGATGGCTTGACCTGCCATGACGGGGAGTGCCTGTCGTGTGCAGGAGGTTGTTGCGGCCTCGACGGTGGGGCTATCGGGTCCATTTCCGTGGCGGAGCTCAACTCCTGCCTCGGTTCGCTCGGCGTCAGCTCCCCCAGCATTCAGTACATCGAGGTGGCCTACGGCAACACCAGCTACCTCACCGCCATCTGTCAGGAGTTTGGCTACAGCAGCTACTCGGCCCCGTACGGCTCGGACCAGTGCAGTAGCTCGGCTCGTATGTACCCATCCCACTGCAGTCCGGGTGTGGTCAGCAATGGCTGTACTAACGGCTGTGGACATACGAACTACCCCGGCTTCGTCTGCAATCAGTAGCCCAACGTGTAGAAGGACCCTTGGACGCCTCCGTCTAGCCGTCGGCTACGTCTCGTCGTTCAACAGGCGGTCGACCGCGTGACACGCAATGCCTACGTGGGAGCGGACTCGGCCAACTACCGTGCTCTCAAGCGTTGAGAGTCCGCGGCTGCGCAACATCTCTGGCATGCGCGCGCGGGCGGCTTCAGTCAGTGAAAAATCACCTTCGACCTCGACCTGAGTGTCCCACCCGTCGTTGTGCAGCTGGACCCAACCCGTGAACGAGACGGCCTCGGGGTGGACCAGCGGCGTCACCGCGAATGTGGCGCGATGTCCTGTCCAGATGAGCTCGTCAATGAACCCCAGGGCCTCGTCGGAAATGAGACCGCTGATACCCGGCGGAAAGGCGCTGCGCTCCAGACTCCAGCGGTGCCGTCGAACGGTGGGTGCAGACGCGAGCTGCTCGACAGAATCGACGCCATGCAGGTAGGCCGCGAGACGCTTCATGCGGTGCAGCATGACGTCAGAGACCTCGTCTATAGGCCAGGGGATGGTGTGCTCGACCCGGTAGTGCATGCCGGAGCTAGTATCGCGCTAGAAGTACACGTGTGCTGTGGCCACGAGGCGGCCTGAATCGGTCGGTCCGAATCGCCAGTCCGTCTGTGGGTCCTGGTTCGTGTCTGTGGGGACGCTAAATCGGCTTCCTTCAGCGAGGGCAACGCGGTAGTCGACACCCAAGCCCCACCACCGCTTGGGAGCGTACTCGATACCTAGTCCTGAGCTGACCGACGCGAACACGTAGTCGTACTGCTCTTCTTCTCCGAAGGCCGTGTTCTTGGTTCGGGAGAGGGAGCCGGAGAACCCGAGAAGGCCGACCAAGTGCATCTTGTCGGATGATGCGGCTGTGACGCGAAGACGTGTGCCCAGGTAGGCGGCCTGGTTCTGCGAACTGCTCTGCTGATTCTCACTGTTGCTGGCTCCGAATCGCACGTTGGGCTCGAGAGCGAAACGCCGAGAGGCTTGCCAGCGTAGGCTTGTCTCGTCGACCAGCGAGGCACCGTCACCAAGCCCCACGTATCGGAGGTCCTGGCCGATTCCGAGCCCAATGGTTCTCTGGGCCAAGACGCCTCCTGGAGTGTCTTGGGGCAGGTCGCTTGCCGAGGCCAATGAGGCGAGGGGAAGGGCGAGGACGAAGGACAAGAGGAGGATGCGCATGACGGCTCCGGACTGGGGTTCGTCCAGTGCAGTTCAATCCGCGTGCCAATCCATTGTGGAGTTTTGTTGGTGGTCCGAGCGGGTGTCATGGACGGGCTGTCGTGCGCGTGACCGCGGTTGACATGTCCTTGTCATTCTGTCATCTGCCTGTCCCGGCTCGTGGTGTCGTACGGGTGGTGACGCCTACAAAGAGCACCGAGGATGGCCCAAGTAGAGGGACTCGAACGCGGGCGCGACAAGCAGCGGAGCTGCCGAAACTTCCGGGTCTGTCGCCTCTCACCGGGCGACACCTTCGACCTGTCGAACCGCCTCACGGATGACTTGCATTCCGGTTGCGTCGTAGATGGCGTACTGTCCGAGGCCCACCGTGCGTAAGCGTGTGCAGCGACCGGTCAACACTCACCCGACGACCCGCAGACAGGCTCAGTCGTGCGACAACTGGGCTCCTCAAAGCTCGCTCGGCTCCTGAGTGTAGGTGTCGGGCAGGGGCATGCCCAACACCATGCGTCGGCCGCGAGCGGCGTTGGCGCAGCGACGCAATGCGAGCAGCACGGGCTCGAATAGAAGAATCCCAAGTACGGAGCGCTTGACCGTAAAGGTCATATCGTCGCCCATGGCCGGAATGGGGTCACCCGGCGCGAGCTTGAACTCCACCTCAGACAGCTTCCACACCCAGTCCGCGAGCTGGCGCAGCTGATCCGCGCCGAAATCCGGGTCGAGATGGCGACGAATTTGCACTAATGGACCTGCAATCTCGTCCACCCAGAAGTAGCGCTCGTCCTCAGTGGTCCACGGGAGGCTCCGCAGGAAGGCTCGGACCTCGTCGTGCACCGGCTGCATCTCAACGGATACTTCGGTCGGCTTTGGGTACACCGCTACAAGCGCTTGGTTGATGGGGTCGGCGTCGGACTCTCCCAAGGGCTGCAAGGCGGCGAAGACCGACCGCAGTGTGTCCGTGCCCAACCCAGCCACGTCCTTGAGCGCGCCGATGAGCATGAGCCTCTCTAGGTGGAGCGTTTCGTAGACGACTTGGTTGGATGCCGTCGTCCGTTCTCCTCGGGGGAGCAACCCCTCGCGAATGTAGAACTTGATGGTTGAGATGGGCACTCCGGACCGCTCCGCCAACTGGCTGACTTTCATAGGCACCCCCCTTGCGCGACTTGTACGGATAGTATAACTATCTAAAAGTGGATACTTAAACTATCCACTAGTCATCCATTGGAGTTCCCGTGGTCCACGCTCGTCTTTCGGTCGCAGGCCGTTTCTTTGCGATGACGCTATTGTTCAGTCTTCCGTTGTATTTCTGCTTCCTTCTCATTGGACTAGGTGCGCTTTCAGCGGACATCGCGCTCCCTTTGGTCACGGCAAGCCCACTGCCGCCGTTGCTCGCCGCACTCGCCGTCACGCCGCGCGGCCAGCGAGGTCGCCTACTTCGCCGCGCCGTGGATTGGACAGTCCTGCCACACCGCGGGTGGTTCCTTTCCGCCACGGTATTGGTTCCGGCCGTCCTAGTGATTGCCATGTTGTTGTTGTGGGCGGTCGGTGTCCCCATCGCAGACGGGCGAGCTGCGGTCTTTATGTTGCCGCTGTTAGCCGTCAGCTTCCTCTTCGCAGCGATTGGCGAGGAGCTCGGATGGATGGGCGTGGCCTACGAGCCAATGACGGCTCGGTGGGGTCGAACCGGTGGCACTGTCCTGCTGGCGCTGCTGTGGGTCGCATGGCACCTGCCGTTCTATGTCGTCACATTCCCAGGACCGGCCGCCATCCTGGCGCAAGCCACCACGGTGGTCGCTCTGCGCTTCTTGATGGTGTGGATGTACGAACGAGCCGGGCGCAGCGTGTTCATCGTGTCGCTGACCCACGCCGCTTTCAACGTGTCGCTCGCAGCGGTACCCATCTACGGCATGGCCGAACCGCTGGGTATGTGGGCGGTAGCCACCTTGATGGTCGGCCTTGCCGCAGGACTTTGGGTCACCGCCGGGGGCGCACCTGCACACCCCGGGCAACCGGGCACCCGCACTGGACGTCGGTACCGCCATGTTTTCGGACTCTTGGCGGTAGGTCCTGTTGTCGCAGCCGGCTGGTGCGGTGGCTTGGTCCTCAGCGGGCCGAGCATTCCCGACCAAGTGGAGCCCGCCTTCGACCTCGAGCACGCCCGGACCCTGGCTGGAACCGGCGGCCCAAGCGAGCTGCGCGCAGTTGAGGTGGTTGCAGGACTTCAGTGGCAGGGGCTGTTGAGCGTGGGCTTGCCCTGGGAACAGCAAGCGATGCCGGTGTACGCCCTTGAGTTGGTCTGGCCGGAGGGCTCGAGCGTGCTGATTGAGCCGGCCACCGACGACACCTGTGCCGAAGAGTTCCTCCCAGTCCATACGTTCGACGCTGACGCCTACGAGCGCATGCAACAAGCCATGCTGCGCGCCGACCACATCGTGGCCACTCACGAGCACTTCGACCATCTGTGTGGATTGGCGCGCTCCCCCCACCTGGACGTGTTGGTCGACAAAGTGCGCATGCCCCCAGGCCAGTTGGACGGGACCGGGATGATGACGGTCTCGAACGAACAGCTGACCCGAGAGGTCGAGCCACTGGACCTTGGCGCGATGTACCGCCTAGCACCTGGCGTGGTCCTCATTCCCGCTCCGGGTCACACTACGGGCAGCTTGTGGGTGTACATTCGCCAAGCGAGCGGAACCGAGTGGTTGTTGGTCGGCGACAGCGTCTGGAGCATGGCCGCCATTACCAATCTCGCTCCCAAGCCGTGGCTACCGATGTTGGTTGGGGGTGAGGACGCCGAAGCGGATGCACGCAACGTGCGGTTCTTGCACGACATCCACCAAGCCCATCCCGAGTTGCGGTTGCTAGTCGCTCACGAGGGCGCGCAATGGGAACAGGCACTCGCCGAAGGCGCGCTAGAGCCCTTGTAGGCATCTGCCTTTGCACGATGGCATCGCTCGCGTACTGGGCAATGCCCCTACCGCGAGTGCACGCCGTCGGGACTCGTAAGCAGCTGTGCACGACTGGGTACAGGGTGTCTGGCGGTCGAGCCCCTCGGCGCTGACCTGTCACCGCTACTGTCCGCTCTGTAAGACCTCGGTCGCCGCCCGGATGACCTCGCGTACCCACGGGCTGTCCTTCATGACCTGCTCAACGGTGGCGCGGCGTCCGACCAGACGGTGCAGCCACACTCTACGAAGCCTCCACTGACGTAGTTCTTCGACATTTGGCAGGGTGGGCAAGACCCAGCCAACGGTCGCCACTCGGCCGGCCGTCGTGTGGGCGATGCGGGTCAGGGCAGCGGGACCGTCGTCGCACAATAAGTAGGCGAGGGGGGTTGGGTCTGCGGTGATGACCTGGCCGTCTAGGACGTCTTCAAAGGTCCACTGTGGGCCGCGACTGACGATGCGACACAGACGGTGGGGTTCTCGGTCTACGGCGCGAAAGCGGTGCCTCTCCTCCACGCTGGCGATGGGCTTGCGCCGGGTCCACTGGATGAACGGCGAGCGCATGTGCTTGTCGTCTTCTTCGGGGATGAAGCCGGCCGCAGCGATGGCGGTCATCAGCGCATAGTGGTCGCGGCGGTTGTGGCCGTTGAGCTCTAGCCAGGCATTCCCCAGCAGCCGAGCCACACCCTCGCCACCGAGATGCGGCGCCATGTCGGTCGCCAGCTGGGCGCACTCGGCAACGGTGGCCAAGTTGTCAGTGATGCGCGGCTGATCAAGGTCATGGGTGAGGGGACGGTGAACGCCCAAGCGCTCTGCGGCGGCCTGGTCGCCGGTGAGCAGTCGGGTCAACAGTACCGTGAAGGTTGGTGCATCAATGCCGTGCTCGGCCGCTCTGGAGAGCGCCGTGGCGGTGTCGAAGGGGTCGTCCGTAGCGCAGTCTTGCGGCCAGATTGCCGGGTTCTTCATCCGACTGCTGCCGCTTCATAGCGAGCAGAGGCCCGCTTTAGACTCTCGGCAATGTCGCTCACAAGTTCTGGCGGGTGAACGACCTGGGAGTCGTCTCCAAAGCTTAGAATCCACGTCCGTAGCTCCACGGTGTTGCCGACCGACAAGCGCAGCTCCATGCGGCCATCTCCGCGTGTGTGGCAGGTCTGAGTGGGGTGCCAGGTGCGCTCACGAATGTAGGCCGCAACACGGTCTGAGAACGCAATGCGAACGTCTACTGGGGTCGAGCCAATGATGCCGAAGGCGGATGCCAGGTGGACCTCTGGATTCCAGGTGTGCGGGTAGTCGAACTTCTCGGACGAGATGCGCTGTACATCGATGAAGCGCTCAATGGCGAAAGACTTCACCTGGTTCACTGCCGTATCTAGGGCGAACAAGTACAGACCCTGGCGGAACGTGGCCAAGGTGAACGGGTGCAAGCGGTAACGAGATGGAGCACCGTTGATCTTGCGATATCGGGCTTCCAGCGGGTTGTTGTAGACCAGAGATGTGATGACGTCGTCGATGACATCTGCGTGCTCTCGGTAGTCTTTGTGGCTCTCGGGCACGGCTAGGAACTTCTTGTCGAGCTCCTTTGCAATGTCGGCGTGGGTCCGAGTGATTGCAGGGGCAAGCCGCTCGATAGCGCCATCCATGTCTTCGGCGAACGGCGTGCCTTCGAGGAAGTTGAACAGCTTGCGCCCAAAGTGCAGCGACAGGACCTCGGTCAGCGTCAGCTGAACACCGGATCGGCGCCAGCGGGCATCAATGGCTACCGTGCGCTCGTCTCCCCGGCCGTCATCCAACAGGGGCAGGTCGAGCTCTTTGAGGTCGGACAAGTAGCGACGCAGCGTGCGTGCATCTAAGTCGAAGCGCTCCATCAACTCACTGGCGCGAATGCCGCCTCTGCGGGTCATCAACTCCAGAATCTTGACGAGCTTCTGGGCTTTATTGAGTGGCGGCATGACCGGTCTCCGGCAGGAGCGAGGGAGGAAAAAATAGCAGTGCAAGTGAAGGCGGACAGTTTCTGGTACGTCCACGAGTCACACTACCCGAGACAGGACGAAAGAGCGAGAACGCCTGAACATATGAACAGTGAACACTTGACCACTGAACGGCTGTACAGTAAGCTGCACATGTCGCCCCCGCCAGGAGGACTCTTATGACATCGATGACCGTGCTATTTTGCCTTGTGAGTTTGGTTGCTACTACCTTAGGTGTGGCCGTACTTCCCTGGACCGACGCACAGTTGGAGTCAACAGCTAAGGGGTGGAAGTCCCTTCAGGCTCGAGTTCGTGGTGTTGCGCCTTTGGCGCGGCCCACTCGGTTCGGTTGGCGTTCACTGGAAGTGGAAGCCGGTGTTCGTCCGCCACTAGACCCTCTGGTCTGGGCGGCGCCCTCTCATGAGCATGCTCGCTGCGCGTAGGCGGATGACTTCGCCCGCTACGAGTCTGTGGATGACTGCGCCCACTGGGCGGAAGAGCCGCTAGTCGCTGTGGGTGTAGGCGCCGCTGTAGGCGGGATTGAAGTCTACTGGCCAGATGCGTCGCTCACCGCGACTCGCGTCTACTGAGAGCACGCAGCCGTTGATGTACGTCTGGGTGCGAGTGCTGTTTGACGCGGGTGTTCGGGGAAGCTGGCTGCCGTAGTCGAAGACCATCCAGTTCGTGTAGCCGGAGCCGGAGCCGGGGAGGTTGATTCGGTCGGAGCTGTAGGCCCGTAGCTGACGGGGTAGGAAGCTGGTGCCGATGATGCCGCATCTCGCTGCGCTGTCTACCTCTACACTGTCGAACTGCACGTCTTCATTGAGGTCGTGACGCCCAGCAAAGTCGATCTGCGCCCGCCACGTGCAGGTCTCGACAGCGCCCGAGACAGTGGTCGCTTCCACCTCTCCGCTGATGACGCCGGTAATGTCGTCTCGCCACAGCTCGTGGGAGTTGTTGGGGTACTCGCCGCAGCCGACGGAGCCCGATGCGTACGACGTGCTGCTGCTGGGGCGGACAACGCTGACCCACCAGTTGTTGCGAGCCAGCTGTCCACTGCCTCCGGTGACGCGCGCGCGGGTCTGCTGTGCGGCACACTCGGGGATCAGGCAGTCATCATCGGCGCAGTCGATAGCGCCGTCTCCGTCGTTATCGTCGCCATCTGCACAGTCCTCGATGCAGACATCGGCACAGCTCGCCTCTTCGCAGTCAATGAGACCGTTCGCGTTGTTGTCTTCCCCGTCGTCGCACACTTCAATGCACACGCTTGCACAGTCGTCGTCCAGGCAATCGCCGCGTCCGTCCGCGTCGTTGTCGATTCCGTCGTCACAGATCTCGGCGCAGCCCGGCAGGTCTGCACAGTCGGAGTCGGCGCAGTCCGCGTCTCCGTCTAGGTCGTTGTCGCGGCCATCTACGCAGATCTCAGCGCAGTCGGAGCCAAAACAGTCGGTGTCCCAGCAGTCGGCGACGAGGTCCAGGTCGTTGTCGAGGCCGTCTCCGCAGTCCTCGGCACAGGCGTCGTCAAAGCAGTCAGGGTCTGCGCAGCCCACGAGGCCGTCTCCGTCATTGTCGACGTCGGACTCACAGTCTTCGTCACAGGAACAGGCGTCGTCTTGGCAGTCGGTCAGGCTGTTGCCGTCGTTGTCGATGCCATCTCCACAGATCTCTACACAAGTGGGACAGTCGGAGTCTTGGCAGTCCACGAGCTCGTCACGGTCGTTGTCGACGCCATCTCCGCACACCTCAGCACAAGCGGGGCAATCGTCGTCCTCGCAGTCGGTGAGTCCGTCCATGTCGTTGTCACCGCCGTCCGAGCACACTTCTTCGCAGTTGGTGCTGTAGCAGGACGGGTCAAAGCAGTCGGCGAGGCCGTTGGCATCGTTGTCTTGGCCGTCGGTGCAGTCCTCTGCGCACAGCTCACCAAAACAGTCGGGGTCGGCACAGTCTGTGAAACCGTCGTCGTCGTTGTCTTCCCCGTCGTCGCAGACTTCTTCACAGGATGTACCGAAGCAGTCGGCGTCTTCGCAGTCCACATCGCCGTCATCATCATTGTCGGCACCGTCGTCGCAGACCTCGGTGCAACTGGGGCCAAAGCAGTCATCGTCTTCGCAGTCAACGAGGCGGTCTTGGTCGTTGTCTGCGTTGTCATCACAGACCTCGACACACTCAGCCTCGCAGGAGTTGTCGTCACAGTCGATGAACCCGTCCGCGTCGTCATCGATGCCGTTGTCGCAGTCTTCGAGGCAGTTGCACGCGATGTCCGCACAGCTGTCCGCCTGGCTGCAGTCCACGCGGCGAGACTGGGGTCCGCAGAAGTTCAGGAAAACGAGGGATAGCGCAAACCACTTCATGGCCGACTCCTTTCGGTCCGGTCATGGTACTCGATGTGCAGCTGGCGAGAAAGGCCCAGTTTGGTGGCGAGCGACTGGCCTAATCGCACGATGAAGATGTACCGTACTTGTCTCGGAGACCGTGATTCCCATTGCTCTCGATGGGGGCGGTTGCTCCATCGGCCGTGCAACACGGCCGACGGGTTCCGTGTCGCTACTACTCGCCGAAGATGAGCACAACTCGGCCGGAGTCTCCGGGGTCGCTGGCTCCAGCGCCGCCCTGTCCAGTCGGGCTGACGTAGAAGGAGTCTGACGTATTGGGAGTGGTGCTGTAGCTGGCGCCCAACAGACTTGCGGAGCCAATCCGATCGGTCGCGCGACTGTAGGAAGAGCCCCCGCCTCCGCCGCTATGGCTGGAATAGCCACCGCCTGCACCACCACCGTAGCCTCCGCCGCCGCCTCCGGCGTGTACAGAGCCACCACCACCGCCGCCGGCAGACCCACCACCACCGCCGAAGTAGGAGCCATTGGCGGTGATCTGGCCGCCCCCGGGGCCGAGGCCTGCAGTGTTAAGACTGCCGCTGCTGTCACCACCGCCGCCACCGCCACCGTAGTCGGCGCCATGTCCGCCGCCAAATCCGTTACTTCCTGTGGCTCCCTGACTTGAGGGGGTTCCACCGCTGCCACCGATGCTGGATGAGCCTCGACCGCCCGCGTCGGCCACGCCGCCACCCCAGCTACCTCCGCCGCCGCCAATGTAGCTGGCACCGGTTTGTCGCTGGCCGCCGGTACCATCGGCATACCCACCGGGGTGTCCGGCGCCGCAGCTGCCGGTCTGACCGTCGCCTGTCGATGGACCCCCGCCACCGCCACCACCCCTACAGCCAGAGTGGCCTCCACCACCACCGCCACCGGCAACTACGAGCGGGTCTGCCGCGTCGGTTGCGAGCGCGACGACGCTGCGGCCTCCACCGCTTCCGCCGATATGGGCGCCGCCGCCGCCACCGCCAAACCCGCCGCCGGTGTTGCCGGAATCGTAGCCGCCGTCACCGCTTCCGCCAACGTAGACATTGAGCTGCGCATTCTCAAGCACACTGTACGTGGCCTCGACGAAGCCGCCGGAACCGCCAGTCGCTACGGATCCGGAGCTGGCGGCAGCCCCGCCACCGGCCCACGCCTTAATGGTTACGCTCCCGCAGCCTGTTGGCACGGTCACAACGGTCTTCTGGACCGCAGTGATGATCATGGGATCTAGGTTTGAGCAGGGCGGGTCGCCTACGTACTCACCCCTGGGAACCACGGTTCCAGGGTCGATAATAGTGGATGCCGCGACCTCTGCGCCCATTCCAATACGCGCATTGGCGCCGATGGTGGCGCCGTCTCCAATGATGGCGCGTCGGGCAATGCGCGCACCGTCTAGTACGGTGACATCACTTCCCAGGACGGCACCCTTGCGAATACGCGCCGAGGGGTCAATGTCGTTGTCCCCGCCAATGGTGACGTCTGGGCCAATGTTACCGCCGATGAGTCCGGCGGTGGTTGAGTTGAGAATGGTGGTTCCGCGACCGACCACCGCACTGGCATCGACCGTGTTCTTGTCGCCAACGCCCGCCAAGTTTCCGATGACGGCACCCGAGCTGATGACGACGTCATCACCGAGGGTAGACGCGTAGCCGATGGAGACATTGGCCTCCGTCAGTAGGCGTTCCCCAGCAGTGACGGAACGACCAATGGCGTTGTCCACCCCAATGTCATGGTCTGCATCGATGAAG
The DNA here is from genome assembly GCA_913061235.1 of uncultured Pseudomonadota bacterium. Lineage (GTDB taxonomy): Bacteria > Myxococcota_A > UBA796 > UBA796 > CAJXTB01. Next base: position 304,491 of record CAJXTB010000007.1, read on the forward strand.
GTCTGGCGACCGATGACGGTTCCGCTACCGACCGGACGGGCGGTGGCCTCGCTGACCCGGCCGACCAGGGTGGCTCGGCTGCCAACGTAGACTGTCGCACCCAGAGCGGTGTCCGCCCCAATGCTCGCGTAGTCGCCAACCACGACATCCGTCGCCAGAGTCGCTCCAGCTCCGACCGTTGCAGTGAGAGAAACGCAGGCGCCGTTGGCGTCAAAGTAGGAGTCTTCACACCCGTCACCGTCCGAATCGGCTGCGGCTGCGATGGATGCAATGAGTGACAGCAGGACCAATGACATAAGATCTCCCCAGAGTTGGCCCGATTATAGAGGACCTTCCAGGCACGTCAAGGAACGGCTGGTGAGGTGTTCTACCCGGGTAGAGTGCCGTCCGTACAAGCCCGTAGCATCGGGGTTTGCGCAGTATTCGCAACCGATGGAGGGTCGTTGGGCTGGCACTTGCTGAGCACGTCGGGTGGTGCCGCTGTCGGTCGAGAGAGTCCGCTCCTACTCATGGTGCTCGCATCGTCAGCGTTGGACCTCTGGCACGGCATTGTGAACGCCAGACGGGACCGGTACGACAGGCGCACTTCTTCATTGAATCGAGCCGCACTTTGGGGCGAAACGTGTCGGGGCATCGTCCTCCAAGTCACCCAACTGGCCGAACCCCCCCGAACCTTGCTATAGTGGCGGTCCCCCCGGCTGCACTTCCGTTGCGGCCACCGCCCCTGGTCCTGCTATGCCCCCCGAAGCTGCCCTCGCCCCGCTCCAGCGGGTCGTCGCGAAGTACCGTCGTGACGTGCATCAACTCTCGAACGCCGCCCCTGCTGAGTCGGTCGGTGTGCTCGAAGCGCACCTAGGACAATGCCTGCCGTCGGGTTTGCGCTCGTTCTTGCTTGTTCACAATGGCGCCAGTCTGTTTCGTGGTGCCTTGCGCATTCGCAGCGTGGCTGACATTGCTCCGGCGTCCGAGTCGCATCGCAACATCGTGCTGTTTGCGGACGGCCCCATGCCGGCAGCTTTCACTCGCGAAGCCAACGGAAACATGGTCCTAGGCACGTGGGATGGAAAGCGTCTCACGCCGCTACACACAAGCTTTGCCGGATGGTTTGCGGCGACGGTCGACATTCTCGACACCCGTGTCACCACTGAGCGCGACCGGGAGCTGCTGTCGTTTGCGGCGGATGACGAAGACGTGTTCCAGCTGATGCGTGCCGGTGAGCGTGCACTACGAACCGGGCGCCCGGATGAAGCGGTCCCGCTGCTGCAGAAGGCGCTTGACCACGACGACTCCCAGGTGGGGGCTTGGCACTTACTGGGCGACGCTCTGATTGGGTCCGACCGAAGTGCAGCACGACTCGCATGGCGGGAAGCGTTTCGTCGGTGCTCCCTGCCTCTGGCTTGGCCAGGTGCCCCATGCTTGGACGCAGACATTCTGTCCCCCCTCGCAGACGCTTACAAGGAGCCCGAAGCCTGGGTCCGTGAGCTCGAGCGATTCCTCGGGGACCGCGTCAAAGACGTCACGACCCATGAAGGTGCGATGCTGGTGGAAGCGGTGGTTCACCACTTGGCCAAGGCGCAGCTCAAGCGTGGGCGACGCGCTGCTGCGCGGGATGCCTACCGCGGACTGCTGAGTCGTCAGCCGCTGTTCACTTGGAGCGACCCGGCGTGGAAGACCCACCTTGAAGTGGCGCGCTTGGAGATGGACCTTGGCAATCATGATGAGGCAGAAGCCTTGCTTCGTCGCGTGATTGCAGAGGGACCGGAGACGTTGCGTGGACGCGCCTTGCTTCTCACCGCAGGCATTGCGACCGTTCGCCATGAGCCGTGGGCCGAAGAGCTGCTCGCGGAAGCACAGGCGGCTGGACTGGACCGCACAGATGCCATTGAACATGCGCTGCTCGCGACCGAACGCGCTGTCCGTACCGAGCGCGAAGACGTGGCACGCCGCTGGCTCGAACGCGTCCATGTCTTGGTTGAGGCGTTTGGCACACGGTTTGATGCGGTGCGTTTGCTGGCGGAAGGCGAAGTGCGCCGGCTTGGTGGGCACGGCAACGAGGCTGCGGACTTGTGGCGCAAGGCCATCTTGGAGGCGCGGCCGAATCCAGAGATCAAGGGACGCTTGCACCTGCGTCTTGGTGACCACATTCTACCGACTGACCCAGATGCCGCACACGAGCACTACCGTCAGGCCCTGGACCTGTTCGTAGGCGCCGAACTACCGCTGCGAGAGGCGTGGACCTTGGTTCGCCTGTCCCGTCTGCACAGCAAAGATGCTCAGCTTCTTCAGGCTGCGCGAGACCGTTTTGCCACCGCCGACTTGGCGTCTGGCATGGCTGCCGTTGACGTGGCAATGGGGATTCCCGGGCACAACCTGGCGTGGCACCTCGAGCGTGCCACCCGGCATGCACGTTCACGTCATGATGCCCAGCGCAACCGGCCACCATGGACCCGTGCGGATGCTGAGCGTCCGGAACGTCGTCTTGGTGCTCACCGGACCGCACTCGCTGCCTGTGGGCCCGGAGTCGTCGGCGCGATTGCGCGTGAGATGGACGCCTGTGTTCGTGCCATGCGCAGCGGACGCGCACGCACCCTCGACCCGCCAGTCATGCGCTACGTTGCCGCTGCTGACCTGCTCAGCGCACATCGCTCGTACGAAGCCGCTCGGGTCTTGTTGGACCAGCTGATGGCGCGCTTTGTTGAGGGGCCCGCGCATCGGTCTCTTCAGGGGGCCATTGCGCGGTCGCCGAACATGGCCTTGGTCGACCGCTTGTTGGTGGTCGTCGAAGAGCACCCAAAGCACCCGGCTCAGTCGGTGGCGGAAGCTGCTGAGATCTTGGGCCTACGCCGTGAAACAGCGGCTGTTGAGGTTCTCACCAAGCTCATTGGCGCTACGGCTCACCCCGTAATTCGCAAGGCTGCGGTCACGGCACTGGGTCGCATTGGCGAACGCTCTGTGGTGGATGCCCTGGCGAGCGCCCTGGATGAGCCCGCATTGGCCGAGCCAGCCGCGCTGTCGCTGTTGATGCTCGGGGACCGTCGCGGAATCGACTTTCACGGGCGCGCTCTCTCAGGTGACCGTGCAGACATGACGGGTTCACCCGGTGAAATCGTAGGGCGCTACGGCGGGCCTAGCTACTTGCTGCTCCTGCGCAACGTCGCTCAAGAGAACGATGCGACGGGCTTGGGAGCGCTTCAAGGGCTGGGACTGATGGGGGACCCCCGTGCGGTGCCTGTCCTGCTTGGCGCCTTGAGCGGTCGGCCCCGTGCGGTGTCCGAGGTCGCCAACGACGCACTCACCATCCTCACTGGTCACGTAGAAGACTTGGATGACCCAGGCGCCCGCAATCGCTGGGCGCAGTGGTGGCAGACCCATGCGGACCAGTTCCGTGAAGGACTGCGTCACCGTTCGGGTCGGCCGATGGACGGCAGCTTGTTGCTGACGCGTATGGACAATGACCTGCCGTGGACGCGGCGTACCGCCTACGACGAGCTGGTCATTACGACAGGAGCGCGCCTGCCGTTCGACGCCGAAGGCCCCTGGCGCGCCCAGCGGTCACACCTTCGTGGCTGGGGCTCTTGGTGGAATGAGAACCGCACACGCTTCCCGGCGGGTGGCTGGTACCTAGACGGCGACCGAATCGGCTAGCTACGGGGTGTCGAGAATCAGGGTCACAGGGCCGTCGTTCACTAAAGACACGGCCATGTCGGCGCCAAAGACGCCTCGACCCACGGCTACGCCTTTCGCGGCCAGTACTTCACAGAACCGCTCATACAGCGGCTCTGCAATGGCAGGTGGCGCGGCCCTGGAGAATCCTGGGCGTCGGCCTCGGCGTGTGTCGCCGTACAGTGTGAACTGACTCACCACGAGTGCTGAGAGTCGCTGATCCAGCATCGAATCGTTCATCTTGCCGTCGTCGTCTGCAAAGATGCGCAGTCCAGAGATCTTGTCCACGAGCCAGGTCACTTGGCTGTCCGTGTCCTCTGGGGCCACACCGAGCAAGATGACCAAGCCCTTGCCGCAGGAGCCCACCTCTTTTCCGTCTACATGAACCTGGGCGTTCTGCACACGCTGAATCACCGCCCGCATTGGCTAGGGCCCACTACAGGCAAAGCCGTTTCCGCGACCTGAGCACGCCACCGTGCCGCCGTTCGGGATGTAGACGGCTGCACGACCGGTCTCGGACTCTTGAATGACACAGGAAACGGGCATGAGAGCGCCGTCGAATGTCATGGTCCGTGAGCCATCCACCACTTCCGACTGACCATCACCACAAGCGATTGTCGCGCGGCTGCGTGAACGGAACACCACTGTGACAGGGCCGGCAAACGCGGGCTCCGGCTCTACGACCGGGGCTGGCGCTGGAGCGGGTCTTGGACTTGGCCTGACCAAGCTGGGAGCGGGACTGGGACGTGTGGTCGGGGCGGGGCGTGGCGCTGGACTTGGACTTGGACGCGTCACGGGTGCAGGACGAGGTGCAGGAGCGGCTTCCGGGACGGGCTCCGGCGCCACTTGGGGCTCTACGAGTGCAGCCGGTGCAGGGACTGCACCTGCGGGAACAGCAGTGTCGATGCTGCCCGCGGGCACAACGGGGTCAAGCTCGGTAACGGAGCCGCTGCCACCGCCAAACACGAAGTAGTATCCACCACCGGCAATCGACAGACCGCCGCACAACAGAGCACCTAGAAGAACAATTGCGCCGATGATGAGCGGCATGTTGCTGCCGCCAGCATCCAGTTCATCATCCTCATAGATGGGCATGGGCTGCGGCATTCCGCTAGGCATGCCAGGTTCGTTGGTGACGGGTCCACCAGCGATGGGGCCGCCAATGACGGGGCCGCCAGCGACCGGACCGCCAATGATGGGATTGCCGACGGCGGGGCCCGGTGGTGGCGGAAGTGGCGCCGTTCCCGGGGCGGGGGCCCGCTGTGGTGGTGTCATGAATGTTGTGCTGGCGCGACCCGTATTCGGCAAGCGACTCGGTGCTTCGGCTGACTGGCCAGGACGCCAGCCACCGCCTGGCTGCGCAACGACATGGTCGTCTTCGTCAATCGTTGGAGGACGGGTTGGCGCGTGGTATTTGCTTGGCTTCTGCTGACTTGACGGCGGCGGAGCGGGGGGGGGACTTGAACGCTGTGCCGGTGCCGGTGCCGGTGCCGGTGCCGGTGCCGGTGCCGGTGCTGCAGTTCGAACTTTTCGTTCAGCAGCTTTGCCAGCGCCGCGTTTCGGGCGTGGGGCTTCCGAGCCGCCGGCGGCCATGGCGGCCATCTCGTCGCGGCTCCAGAAAGCGGTAGACGAGCCACCACCGACTGCCGGGCGGAAGCCATCATCCTCGTCGTCGTCACCTTCCAGAGCGGCTTTCATGGCGTCTCGCGACCAGAAAGCGGTGGCTTGACCGCTGGACTTGCCACCGGAGAAGTCGATGGCACCGCGGGAGAGGGGGCCGGCGCTGCGCTGCACACCGCCGAGGTCTTCGGACGGTGGAAGGTCTTCCGGCTCTTCCGCAGGCATCTCGACACGTTCGGCAGCCGTTCGCCGCTCGCCGCCGCCGTCGACAGCAACGCGACTCCAATCCTCTAGGGCGTCTCCGCTGACCGTATCGGCGAAGGCGATGAAGGAGCGCCATGCGTCGAGTGCAGGCGGCCGTTCCTCGGCTTCGTAGGACAAGAACTTGCCCAAGAACCACTGAATATCGCCAACGATTGCCTCGGGGAGAGAATCCAGGTCAATGCTGATGATCGCGTCGATAACGCCGTCATCATGAGCATCTGGGTCGTCATTCGGCAGTTCGGGAAGGTCGGTACCTGCGAACAGGCGGTAGGCGACGTAGCCCATGCCGTATCGGTCGGTCGGTGCGCCCTTCGGAACCCGTTCCGGTGCGCGTGAACGGCCTTCGCCACCGTACTCTAGAGAGACAGCGCCGGTGTCGTCCAGGAAGACGCAGTGCAGGCCGATCGCATTGTGATGTTCGCCATCTTCTTCAGCGATGTCGAGGATTTCGCAGAGTGCGGCTACAATTTCGAGAACTTGCTTGAACGGGGGGAGTCCCGCGACAAGCAGCTCGTCCAGGCCAATGCCAATGGCTGGACCATCGACAGCATCGACGCCTCCATCGACCCCAGTCGTACGCACGTAGTGGAACTGACTCACCCGACTCCTCCGACGCACCGTGTGGTGCGCCCCCATCCTAGCCCAGTCGTGGTTAGGGAGCGCCCGCCGCAGGAGTGCACCATGGCTGTTTACCTTCCGAAAGGGACCCGAGACTTCCTTCCAGAGCAGATGCGAACGCGTCTGTTCGTGCTGGATACGGTGCGTTCCGTGTTCTCACGGTTTGGCTTTGAGCCCCTAGAGACACCGGCTTTCGAGCGAATCGAGACCCTCACCGGCAAGTACGGTGATGAGGGCGACAAGCTCATTTACAAGATCTTGAAGCGCGGAGCGGGTGCTGAACGGGGAGAGTGCGACCAAGCCTTGCGCTACGACCTGACTGTGCCGCTGGCGCGCGTGGTCGCCATGAACCCCGACCTGCGCATGCCGTTCAAGCGCTACCAGACCCAGCCGGTGTGGCGCGCTGATCGCCCACAGCGCGGTCGATTCCGTGAGTTCTGGCAGTGTGATTGCGATGTTGTCGGCACCAAGTCGCCGCTGGCCGAGGCCGAGTGCATTGCAGTTGCTCTTGCTGCGTTGGACGCACTGGGGCTTCCAGGTGCAGTCATTCGGTTGAATGACCGTCGGATTTTGCGCAGCATTGCTGTTGCTGCCGGTGCTGCAGACAAGGAGATTCCGTTCCTGATCTGCTTGGACAAGCTGGACAAGATCGGTCGCGACAAGGTGTCAGCCGAGTTCGGTCGCTTGGGACTCGATGACGCCGCCGTTGCGGGTGTGTGGGATGTTCTCACCGTGCCGGATGGCCACGACCCCGCGCTGGACAGCCTAGAAGCGGCACTAGACGACGCGGGTCGCGAAGGTGTCGACACGCTGCGTGCGGTCTTGGACGCCGTGGGGCGCATGGGTGTGGCACTGGATCGAGTGCAGATCGACCCGACCCTGGCACGTGGTCTCGACTACTACACTGGACCGGTGTTCGAGATTTCCCTACCCGCCGGCGACATTGGCTCGGTGGGGGGAGGCGGTCGCTACGACGGCCTCGTTGGCATGTTCTCCGGCCGCGATGTCCCAGCAGTGGGCATTGCTCTGGGCATCGAGCGCATCATCATGGTGCTCGAAGAACAAGGCAAGCTGTCCTCACAACGTACGACGGCGGACGTGTTGGTCACGGTGTTCTCGGATGAACAACGCAACACGAGCTTGTCTTTCGCGACTCGCTTGCGCAGCGCTGGGGTCAAGACGGATCTGTACTTGGGTGAGGGAAACCTGAAGAAGCAGCTAAAATACGCCAATGCGCGTGGCTATCCGAACATTGTGATTATCGGACCGGACGAATCGGAACGAGGTGAGGTCACTGTCAGAAACTTGGATTCGGGAGAGCAAAGTAAACTATCCGCCGGTGATGCGGTTCGTTCGCTTACTCATTCCTGAGTTGGCCTGTGGCGGGTCTTCGAGTTCCGTACAATAGGTGCTCGACTCGCTCCCTTCCACTCCTACCCCCAAGGAGTCTCATGGCCCGCACCCTGACAATTCATCAAGAAGAAACCGCGTCAACGACCCCCCTGTTGACTGGTTTTCTCATTCTCTCCATGGCCTTGTTGGTCATTGGCGCGCTTTTCGGCTCGTTCAGCTCAGCGGCTGTCGTAGCAGAAGCGGCCGTCGCCATCCCGTAGGTCGGATAGGGCCTGTGCCATGCACTCGGCTGACGACTCGGACGTGTGGGCCCCGCCCAATCCAAAGCCAGACCTCCCGGTTGTCGGAGATGGTCGTGAGCTTGTGTACGACATGCCAGACAGCATGTTTCGTCGGGAAGCGCGTGCTTGGTTGGTCGCTACGCGTTGGTCTGCTTGGCCACCGCTGTTGCTAGCAGCCGGGATGCTGTTGCCGGCTGTCACGTTGTTCTGGGCGCTCTCCCTTCCGTTGGCGCTGCCCACGAACCTGATGGTCTCGCTCGTCTTGATGCTGCTGTTCGTGTTCCTCATTCGTCCACACCGCCTCGCTTCCCGCATGGCGAAGAGACGCCTGGGACGCACCGAGAGCCGCTTGACCTTGGATGCCGGCTGTGTGGTGTTGGAGAGCTCGAACCGGCTATCCATCCCGTTGTCTCAGCTGACCAACATCCGCGAACGCCCAGATGTGTACTGGCTGTTGTTCGAGAAGCGCTTGGCCATCTTTGTGTCCAAGAGCCCCCGGATTGGTGATGTCGAGTCTTTCTTGAAGACGCTGCGTGCGGTTGCTGACCAGCCGCCAGATGTTCAAGCCATTGCCGACGACGGTCTGGCTCAAGCCGCATTTCGGCCTCCGTCCCGCCTGCTGCACATCGCTCGAAACTATGCGGTGGCGCTGCGCTCGCCGTTGTTTTTGTTGCTGGTTGTGTTTGCGGCGGTGGCCCTCGTCGCGGCCTTTGCGGCCATGCCTTGGCAGGTCTCCCAGATGCTGGTCTGGCCGTTGTTGGCGTTGAGTGCGTCGCTCGTACTGCTTCTGTTTACCCCCGCCATTCGCATTGCGTTGAGCAGTAGAGATGCACTTGGAAAGCGTGGCAGCGTGACGGTTTGGACGGCGTACCAGGAACATCTTCGCATGGATTCCCCCCGAGCATCCGCACTAATCAAGTGGACAGACGTCAAGCGGGTTCGTCGTATTGGTCGCTTTGCGGTCTTGGAGATGGCGCATGGCCGGTTCATCTTGGCAGCGAGCGATGCCGCCAGTGGCGACCCCATTGCATTGTTGAACTGTATGGAAGAACGATCAGGAGGCCACAAAGATGGCGGGTAAGCACACGGCTTTTGTGTTGGCGGCTGGATTCGGAACGCGGCTGCGACCCTTGACCGAGGTGGTGCCCAAACCGCTGGTTCCCGTCTGTGGCGTTCCCATGCTGTCGTATGCACTGGCTCTGTGCCATCTGCATGGGCACCGTCATGTGCTGTTGAACGGGCACTATCTGTCCGAGCAGCTCGGGCCCTGGGCCGGTGAGCATGAGGGCGTCCAGGTGACGCTGTCGATTGAGACGCCGGACATCCTTGGCACCGGTGGCGGACTGCGTCATGTCCGCGACGAGCTCGCTGAGCGGTTCGCGATTGTGAACGCAGACATTCTGTGCGACGTCGACCTGTCCGCGCTCGTTGAGCGTGTGCCGGATGGTGGGGCGACCATGGCGCTTCGACCGTCAGAGGATGCCGAAGTCTACGGGGTTGTAGCGGCAGACGAGACCGAGACGGTGGTGCAGCTCGTGACCGTGGCCAGCGCAGAACCACAGGGCGCCGTGATGGTTGACACGCATTTCTCGGGCATTCACGCCATGCATGTCGGCGCGTTGGACAAGGTGCCAGATGCGTTCAGCAGCATCATTACCGACAGCTACGCCCACACCGTTCCCAAGCGACTCGTACGCTCCATTCGACACGACGGAACCTGGCTCGACGTCGGAAATCCCGCAGCCTACTTAGACGCCAACCTACAAGTCTTGCGCGGGGGAGTGGACCTGCCCCTCGACCCCATGGAACGTGCCGCCTTTGCTCAGCGGTCCTCGGACAGTCAGGGAGACGCCTCCTTGGTAGACGGCGCCGAGGTGACCGGTGCTGTGTGGGTCGGCGCGGGTGCGGCGATTGGCCTAGGAGCGGTGCTTCACGACTGCATTGTTGGTGCCGGTGCTGTCGTTGCGCCTGGAGTCACACTGCGCAACGCGGTGGTGTGGGACGGGTGCGAGGTGCATAGCGACGTCACTGACGGCATTGTGATTGAGACGGGTCGTGTAGTGGGGATTCAGTAGGAGTCGCTGTGGGGACACCAACCGGCGTCGAGGTCCCCTTCGCCGTCGCCGGCAGTGTTGTCGTTGGGATGCCAAGACCTGGCGTTTGCGCCATCATCATTCCATGCACTTGATGATGTTCGAGGCCACCAACAGTCCATGGTGATGCGCTCGACCCGCCCGTCCAGCCAGAGCCGATACTCTCCTCCGGTGGTAGCGAGGGCCACAGACTCGTTGTCGAGCCACGTGAGCTTGTCGAACCACACGATAGGCATGGTATTGCCCGGGATTCCTGGCTCGTCTGCCTGGAAAAGCACACGGTCGACCTCTTCTCCGGTAGTGAGGTCTTGGACGAGAATTCCTGCCAAACCCAGGGAATAGTCGCCCAATGGGGTCGCGGTAAACACCCCGTCGGGCGAAGGTAGCGCGCTAGGTGAGGCGACCCAGAGCTCGTCGCCGCTCTCGCTGTCCACGACCATTGTTCCGCTTAGACCATCCCGAATATTCCAGCAGCCGTACATGACAACGCCTGCGCTGCGCATGTAGTACAGGTCTGCTGCCAATTGCGGTGGGCAATTGAGTGGAAGTCGGCTGCCAGAGACGCGGAGTGAGTAGTTGGCCGGGTCGCACTCGTAGGTCATCACGCTCTGAAAACACCAACTGCGACTGTGCAGTGAGGCCGTCCGAAGTCCATCGTCTGACCATACGGCAGTTACATTGTGGTTCAATTCCGGGCAGCCCGCGCACGCGAGTAACGACACCAACGACACAGTCCGGACCACACTCACCTCCAGTGGTGCTGTAGTTCTCCAGCGTCAGTGGACCGCTTACGACCACTGTCGTTGCGGAGAGATTCACTTCCCAACTACATCAAGTTGCGTGGGTCAACGTCGATAATGACGCGAACGCCTTTGCCGGACGCCTTGGTCAAGCGGTCACGCCATGCGGCTAAGAACCTGCGGAAGACGCCGGCGTCCATTCCCCGAAGGATGAGCTGAAAGCGCCACCGTCCAACCAAGCGTGCCAGCGCAGCGGGAGCAGGGCCTAGGACGTCCACGCCGGGAGCGTTTCGGGCGTCTTGACGTAGGTCGTTGGCCAGCGCACGAGCGATGTCTACGGTTGCTTGCCGGTGTGCACCTTCGAAACGAATCAGCACCAAGCGGCCAACCGGTGGGTACTTCAGTGTCTTTCGAAGGCGGGTCTCCATGGCGTAGAAGGCATCACTGTCAGACAGGGTGGCCAAGACGTAGTGCTCGGGGTCCCAGGTCTGAACGAATACACGCCCGGGAACGTCGCCACGGCCTGCGCGCCCGGCGACCTGAACCAGCAGCGCCCAAGTACGTTCGGCGGCTCGAAAGTCCGGCATGCGAAAGCCGCTGTCCGCGCTGACGACCACTGCGGTGTGAACGTCAGGAAAGTCATGGCCTTTGGCGACGATCTGAGTGCCGACGAGCAACCGGGACTCACCATCGCGGAACCCCTGCAAGATGCGGTGATGAGACCCGCGAACCGCGGTAGTGTCGGCATCCATGCGTGCTTGTGGGATGTCTGGGAACAGGCCTGCGAGGGTTTCCTCGACACGCTCGGTGCCTTTGCCAACCTCTTTGAGGTCCGGCTTGCCGCAGGATGGGCAGGCCTTCTGAACCGGGACCTTGAAGCCGCAGTAGTGGCAGGCCAGCGACCGGGCCTTTTGGTGGAGAGTGAGGGTAATGCCGCAGTTTGGGCAGCCGTACGACCCGCCACAGCTGTCGCAGCGCACCATGGTCGCGTAGCCACGCCGGTTGTACAAGACAATGGCCTTGCCGCCGGCATCAAAGGTCTGGCGAAGAGCAGCGATGACGTCCGGGTGGAACATCGGCTTCTCTTGGCCCTTCGGCGTGTCCATGGATGTCAGGTCGACGACCTCGACCTTGGGCACGGGGCGCGGTGTGGCCCGCTTGGGCAAGGACAACAGTCCGTATTTGCCCGACTGTGCGTTGGCCCAGCTCTCCATGGACGGGGTCGCTGAGGCCAGGATAGTGGCCCCGTTGTGTCGATGACCGAGCACCACAGCGAGGTCGCGGGCGTTGTAGCGAACACCGTCGTCTTGCTTGTAGGAGTCGTCATGCTCTTCGTCTACGACCACCAAGCCCAGGTTGGTGAAGGGAGCGAACAGCGCGGAACGGGCGCCAACCGCAATGCGTGCTTCGCCTGCGCGAATGCGGCGCCACTCGGCCAATCGTTCCGCACCGGTGAGCCCAGAATGCAACACCGCAACCTCGTCTCCGAAGCGTGCCTTGAAGCGCCCGACAAGCTGAGGAGTGAGGCCAATCTCGGGCACCAACACCAGCACCTGGCGGTCTTGGCGCAAGCAGTCAGCGGCAGCTCCCAGGAAGACTTCGGTCTTTCCAGAGCCCGTCACCCCGAACAGCAGCCATGCTTTGGCGCGGTTCGGTCCCGTCAGCGCGGCAAGAGCAGCAGCTTGGTCGTCGTTGAGGACAGGAGCCGTACTCGGGCCTAGGGCGGGTGCTTCTGCGATGGCGTCCCGGCGCTCGCGTTCTCCGAGGGTCAGAGCCCCGGCTTCATTCATACGCTTTACGGCAGAACGTACGGTAGAGCCCTGCTCAGCGACGAGGACCGGAAGGTCGACAGGACCGTCGGCGCGGTCCAGTGCCTCTAGGATTGCGTTCATGCGTGACCCAAGGCGTGGAAACAGAGCCTTGGCTTGTGCCAGCGGCAGTGCGAGGGTCACCGTCGTCATGCGCGCCCGGCTCTCGTTCACCTCGCGCTCGCCCCATGCCAACCACTCATGGCGAAGGCACGCGGCTACGGCCTTGTCTGCCGCCTCTGCTGTGAGCAGCGGATGGGTGCGACGAACCAATCCACGACGAGTGAGGCCAGGACGCGAGATGGCTTCGCGCAACACCTGGGCGGGGTCACCGTCTACCGTTCCGTCGGCTAGGGCCTGAACGCCGTCATCGGTCGGCTCGAGAACGGTCAGGACCTTGGCCGACATGCGCGATGGCAAGGCTGTGTGGATGACCTGACCGAGCTGCGCCAGGTAGTAGTTCGCGACCCACTCAAAGAACGCCAACTGCTCCGCATCGAAGGCAGGAATGGGGTCCAACAGGCGCGATACCGGCTTCACCTTCGCAGGGTTAAAGTCGACCGTCTTCGACAGCCCCGTCACGTAGCCAGTCTCCGAACCCCGTCGCCCGAACGGGACCAGAACAACGCTTCCTAGGCTGATCTGTCCATCCAGATGCGCAGGGATGGCGTAGCTAAACGGACCGCCAACGGGCTTGGCAATGGCAACGAGGCAGTACATGGGGCGGGGTATCGCAGTTGGAGTTCGAGGGATGATCGACAGGCTTGGAGTTTCGACAATCTGGTTTGGCGACGATTGTCGGAGTGGCGAGCTTTCAGCTTTCAGCCATCAGATCCCGCGGAGCGGGCAGGTGCGCAGGCTGGAATCTGACAAGGCACCACGCTGACCGCATAGCGGAAGACTGCAGCATCCCGCATGCCGGTGAAGCCGGCTCTGAAAGCCGACAGCTGACAACTGACCACCCTCGTCGCGAAAATCTCATCGCCCGTCCTAATGAAATCTCACTTTCCCAACGACGGCACCGTCATGCTGCTCGGCACTGCCTCCGCATACAGTCTCTGTAGGTCCGGTTCTCGGCGCAGCAAGTCGGCTTGGACCTCGTCGCGGTCGGCTCCCGCTTGCTGCCATCGTCCCCACCATGCAGCCCAGCGGACCACGGGGTCGTGGTGCCGGCACATGACCTCGAAGGTGGGGCGCCAGTCGATGCCGTAGCGAGTGAGAAGTGGAAGGGTCCATGCGAGTAGCGAGGTCATCTGGCGGCCATCGCGCACATTGGCCACGAGCCGGTCCCAGCGCACCCAAGTCGGTGAGGGGGTGAAGCGGTTGCGAAGCTCGGTCTTGAGCACACCGGAGTAGCTGCGGTCAACGCCGTCCCACAGCAGGTCGCGTGCCTCGCTGCGCACGCGCAGGCTCGGGTAGTTGTAGAAGCTTCGCACCCACCAGAACTCCATCAGTCGGTCCACGAGAACGCGCTCCACAGAGATGGGAAGACCAGGTTCTTCTTGAAGAATGTGCGCCAGTAGGGACGGGTGTGCGGCGGTGTACCGACCTTTGCTGCGTGAACGGGCGACCAGCTCAGTGACGAGCTCGGTCAGTCGTTCGTCGTCTGCGCGCATACCCAGCTCACCGGTACAGAACACGAGAATCTCGTGGTAGTCGGCGCGGAAGGGGTCATCTAGGATGTCTCGTCGTCGCCCACTGTCCCGGCTGACCTCAACTCCCGCGAAGTACTCGGCCACCGTGGGATGAACGAAGGACCACTCCCCGCTTCCGTGAGGAACCAACAGTGCCGTCTCGCGCTGAAGCAGGGCGAGCAAGGCATCTGCACGGTCGGCGGCATCGTCTTCATCTTCACCGCGGTGAACGGCAATACGGACGAGCTCAGCGCGCAGATCGGCCCGGTGCATGCGTGCGCCTCCGCTCTCTAGAAGCGAGAAGGCGAGTGGCCCTAAGACCCGCCAGGCATCTCCGCTGCGCATGCGGGTATGGCTGTTTCGCGAAAGGCTACGGGCAGCACCCCAGCGGTCTACGAGGACCTGAGCAAGGCGGTGGTAGATGGCCGTGCGCTGGTCCGGTAGGCGTCCGTCGATCTGGTACAGCAGCACCATGAACAGCAGCAGCAGTGGAGTCCTGCACAGGGCCAGCAGGGCTGGGTCTGCTTGAATACGGTCCACGAGTGTGTCTGCGTCTGTGCTCTCGGCATCTGTTGCCGTTGCATCCCACGCCTTCAGGAACCGAACGACGAACCAGCGCAACGAGGCATCATCTACTGGACGAACGGCTTCGGCTGGGGAAATGCGAACGAGCTTGGCCTCTTCGGTGCGAAGCTCGTCGACCAACAGCGAGCGGCCCGTAATGAGGGATGCTGCGGGCTTGAACTTGCGGTGAAAGGCGGCGAGCTCGCGTAGGATTGCCAGCCGTTCTTCTCGGACGACGACTTCGTCTAGGCCGTCCCACAACAGCGTGGTCTCTCCCCAGTGTTGCCGTACAACACCGGCCCCTTCAATGCCTTGGCGCCCAAGCCAGTCCACCAGGAAGTCGCCCAGCGGACGGACGACGCGCGACCGGTCCGCCGCTAAGTCGGCCAGTGGGATGAGTACGGCGACACGCGCCCCAACATCGAGTGGGTCGTGTCCTGAACAGGTGGCGCCAGCGACGTGCCGTAGTGCGGTGGTCTTGCCGGAACCGGGGTGCCCAAGCAGTAAGTAGGGGCGGTCGTCTCGGCCTTTGGGAAGGTCTACGAGGGGAATGTAGACATCTGCCAACGCGATGGACCGTGGCTCGCTGGCGTCTGGAGCAATGCCGGTGAGTCGAATCGCACGGTGGCGGTCGGTCATCAGCGCGCAGATGTGCTCGGCCACCACCTCCCACTCGCCAACGTCTTCTTGGCGTACCTCTGCGGACAAGTCCATGAACGAGGCCAGATCTGGCGCGTGTTGGCGGACAAAGCGTAGGTCCGCGGCGTCATCTAGGACTAAGCAGAGTACGCGGTAGGGGCGGGCAAGGTCTCGCTCTCGGTTCAGCGACCGCACTCGCTCTCGCCCCCCTGCGTTTGCCGGGATGGGTTCGAGGGACACGGGGCCATCAATGGCGAGGGTCAACGCGTCAGTGAATGCCTGGCGCAGTGGCGGAGGCACCACCACCTGCACGGTCAGCGCGCGGTGCTGGGTGACTGCCTCTCGTCGAGCAATGGCAGCGACCACACGGTCAATGGGGCCTAGGACAGCGTCAGCCACGGGACTCTTGGTTCCGCGTCACGTAGTCGACCAGCACCTCATGCGGCCGGTACCAGACATCTCCGTTCGGGTAGCAGGCCACGTAGTTTTCATACAGCAGACGCGACGCTTCCATGCCTGGAGGCAGCACGCGCTTCTTCAGCACCCGCCCAAGGAGCACGATTCGGTCGCTATTGAGCGCCATCTGCATCATCTGCCGCAGCTTGCGAACGCCAGTCGCAAGGTCTCCGCTGGTGACGATGTCCCGTCCTTCGGAGAACGCCTCCAGACCGGCGTCATACAGAATACTTAGGAAGTCTCTGACGATTCCCGCACTCATGCTGGCCGCATGGCGTAGGTCACTGTCTTGGAACAGGTCTTTGGGGAGTGCCGCGGCGGCACGGCGCCGTTCGTACAGGTCCATCAGAACCTGCTCGCCTTCTGCGTGTGCGTCTCCCGGTGGCTTACGCACTGCAACGTTGAACAGAATCTCGTTGCGGAAGTGGTTGCGCAGGCCGCGAAAGCGAGGGTCGTGGCGCAGGTTCACCGGGCCGGTCAGAACAACTGGGACTTCGATGCGCTGGATGAGGTCGGGGCTCTCGAGCGCCGCGAAGACATCTTCCAGCTCATCTTGTTTGTCTAGACCGTCTGCCAGCAACAGCGCAGGGCGACCAGTGAGGGCCTGTAGCTGCCGGAACAGGCCATTGACCGTCTCTACAAGGTCTCGGGTCTGCTCAATATTCGCCGGATCCAGCTCGGCTCCGCGCAGGGTGCGAGCGAAATCTCGCAGCTTCTGAAGCTGAAGTCCCATCTGCCCCATGGCGACCCCGGTAACCCCCACTGAAGCGGCGGCTGGAACGCCGAATACCGTCACGAGTGGGGCCACGCCGCTGACCAACTCACCGAGACCGCTCGCAACTTCACCAACGGACGACAGCGCCGATAGTGCGCCGTCTAGACGCTTTCTCGGCTCCACAAGGTCAGCATCTGGGGCTTTCCATGCGTGCAGCGCGTGCAGGCCGGCAATGGCAAACACCGCCAGCAACGGCACGGTGCCTGAGCCTGAGGGCAACGCCGCTGCGAGGTCTACGCGAATGGGCACGTAGTCGTCCCGCATTAGCCGCCCTAGACGGACGAGCTCAGTGGTCTTGCCACTGCCTCGTGCGCCACACATGAGCACTTTCTCAGGGCCACCAAATCCGACCGCGGCCAGACGAAGCTGGTTGCGCAGCTGCTCGGATGGAGCCTCTGGTCGTGGAGCGTACAGCGCTTCAATTTCGTCTTCACGAAGTGAGCGCTGTGGGTCAAGCACCGCAAGAATGCGGCGCCAGTAGTCGAGGTTGTCAGCCAACCGAACCTCCGGGCAACCAGACTAGCGCTATCGACAAGCGCGTGCTGCCAACGGATGTCCGCCTTGGCGAAACAGAAGGCGGAGCCTAGAAGACGCGTCGCTCTTGCTGCTCGGCTTCGGTCTTGCAGTCGATGCAGTGCGTTGCGACGGGTCGGGCCATCAGACGCTTTGCGCTGATGTCGTCTCCGCATGCGATGCACACGCCGTACTCGTCATCATCAATACGCTGAAGGGCCTGGCGTAGCTTGTGAACCAAGCGACGCTCACGGTCTTGGAGACGCAGAGTGAAGTCGCGGCTCGACTCCATGCTGGCAATGTCCAAGGTATCCGACAACATTTCACGTTCGTCCGTCAACTTACCAAGATTGGCGCCCGCTTCCTGAAGGAGGGCTGTGAGGCGTTCGTTGAGCAACTTCTTGAAAAACTGGATCCGCTCTTCGTCCACGATTGCCTCCGCAATTTGCCCGCATCAAGGGCCGCGACTAGTACCCGATCCAATGAACACCCGCAAATTCACGCTGACCGCTTCTGTACTTTTGGGGCTGGTCGGTTCCGCGTCCGCCAATGAAGGCCTTCAAGGCGCTAATACTGTGGCCATGGGTGGAGCATCTGTCGCCAACCATGAAGACAATGTGGGCATTGCTGCCAATCCGGCAATGTTGGCGCTGAAGCCTCGGTATGACTTGTCCGGAACGCTGTTTGGCCAGTTAGATGGCGATCTTGGCTGGAATCTCAATGCGGTGGATTCCAGCAAGGGAATCTTTGCGTTTGGTGCAGGCTGGGAGCGGGTCATCGTCAATCCTCCGCTGACAGATGTGGACTTGCCGGGTTGGACAACTCCAGGCGTCACCCCAACAAATCGACGAAAGACCAGTATCTTTCACGTTGCTGCATCGGTCGCAGCCAAAGACCGCCTCATCTCCTTCGGCATCAGCGGCACCATGGGGACGGTCAGTCACGATCGTCTTGGCAAGCAGCTGACCGGCGACCTTAGTGCGGGCGTGGGCCTGCGACCGTCGGAGACGGCGACCTTTGGCATCGTTGCACACGGACTCCTCCCCATCGAAAGTCCCGAGAGGATTCCGGTGAGCACGGTCTTAGGCGCTCGCTACGGACTGGAAGAGGGCCCATCCGTGGGCCTGGATGTCGGCTGGCAGTTTGAAGATCCCAATGGCTTGGGTCTCATCACCCGAGTGGGCGCCGAAGGGGCTGTGGGCATTGCGCGTCCGCGCCTCGGCTTTTCGTATGATGGTCCGGAACGTCAAGCCGCGGTTACCGGTGGCATTGGTGCGGACAACGCTGCCGGTGCTGTCGACTTCGGTGTGGAAGTGCCTCTCGGCCCCGATTTCTCGGGCAAAGAGATTCGCGGGGTTCTGACCATTCGGCTGCGCACATGATGCGGTCGCTCTTGGCTCTGGCACTGGTGGGGTGCGCTTCTCGGACAACACCACCGGAAGACGAATCTGCGGGCATCGCACCAACCCCGGTCGACCTGATCGTGCGGGGGGAGCTCCGTCCAGGAGACGGCAGCACAGTCGATGTCGTGGTGAACGACGGTCGGATTGTTTCTGTCCTGCGTCCAGGCCTCACGCAGATGCAGTATTCAGCACAAAAGACCGTGGAAGTTCCCGTTATTACTGCGGGATTTGTGGATGCCCATGCGCATCCCTACGGGCTCGGACGCCTCGACAGCCAGCTTGTGCTGACCGGCATTGACACCTACGCAGCAACGTTATTGGCGGCTGAGAACGCACCTGGAACGGGCTGGATTGTGGGTCGCGGATGGGACCAAAACGACTGGTCCGACGCCCCAGAAGGCGGATGGCCGCTCGCGACTGATCTGGACGCACACTCTGGCGACCGACCAGCAGCCGTTCGGCGCGTAGATGGTCACGCAGTGTGGCTAAACACCGCGGCCTTGGACCTGAGCGGAATCACGAAGGACACTGCAGACCCTGCGGGCGGGCGTATCGTTCGGGATGCTTCGGGTGTACCGACAGGTGTACTTATCGACGAGGCCATGTCGCTGGTCCATCCCCCCGAAGATGCGCTACCGGACCGCCGGTTGTGGATGATTCGGGCATTCGAACTCATGTCGGAGGCCGGACTCACCGGTGCCCACGCCATGGGCCTGTCGGACGCGTCGCTTGCGGTGTACACGGAACTCGCTGAATCGGGCGAGATGCCGGTTCGTATCTGGGCCTATGTGGAGCCAGAGTCCCAAGCCGCTGAACGCCTGATGGCGACGGGACCCTGGTCGGTTGGCCACCTAGACGTTGTGGGTGTCAAAGCATTCGCAGACGGGGCTCTAGGGTCGCGCGGCGCGTGGCTGACGGACGCCTACGCGGATGACCCCGGCCACTTTGGGACTCCGATTCATGCCCCGGCTGACATTCAACAGTGGGCCACAGCACTCCACGCGACCGGTGCGTCGATGGCCGTACACAGCATCGGTGACCGAGCGGTCCACCACACGGTGGAGTCCTTCGTCGCAGCCCATGCGGCGCATGCCGACTCACAGGGCACTCTGCGCGTTGAGCACGCTCAGTTGCTGCGCCCGGAAGACCGCGCCTTGATGGCCGAACATGGGTTCATCGCCTCTATGCAGCCGACCCACGCGACCTCCGACATGCCTTGGGCCGTCGATCGCGTCGGGGCCGAGCGCTTGCAGTGGGCCTACACGTGGCGCACCGTTCTGGATGCGGGCATCCCCATGGCATTTGGCAGTGATTTTCCGGTTGAATCGCACCGTCCCGCATTGGGATTGTGGTCTGCAACGCATCGGACGGACCTTGCCGGTCTTCCCGAAGGCGGCTGGACTCCGGGTGAGCGCGTCAGTGAAGACGAAGCCATTCTTGCCTTTACGCGTGGGGCAGCCGTAGCCGTCGGAAATGACGAGCTGGGAGTCGTTCGTGCCGGCGCGCCGGCGGACCTGACGTTGTGGTCACCGGCTAGCGACGTTCCTTGGACACCTGTTGCCACCGTCGTGGACGGTCGCGTGATCTTCGAGGCTACGAGCGGCGCCGAATCGGAATGAGGCCGGCGCGTAGCCGCAGTACACGCTGTGGATACATGCCTGGGCAGACACCGTCGCCCGCAATGCTGGCGAGACGGTGACGCGGCCCAAGCAGAATGTCCTCTTCTGGGTCCCATCCCAAGCTGCGCAACGTGCCGTTGGACCAACGAATGGGGTCGCTCGCGCCGTAGCCGGGCAGCGCCATGATCAAGCGAGCATCCGGAGTAGTCATGCGGATACGGCTGAGCAGGGCGCGCAGGGCATCTGGGGTCAGACGTCCGGCGAGTCCTTCGAGGACCACTAGCGGGAAAGCACCTGGAGTCGGCAAGATGTCCCAGTCGTCAAAGTCGAACTGCCGACGAACCACGTTGTTGTGTGCCTGGGCATACGGCGAGCTCGCGAGCAGGGAATCCTTGAAGCGGATGATGTCGCCGGTGTCCAGCTCTCGGTAGCCGTTGATGACGTCCGAGTGTTCGGGCAGAACGCGGTTCCAGCGCGCGTCGAGTCCTGGCCCAACGGCGATGAGACACACCCGACGCCCCAACTCCCGCGCGTGGTGAACTTCCTCCGCAATCATTCGGTCGACAATCGCGGTGCGCGCGCGAATCGTGGAGTAGGCGTCTGGGGCAATGCCCGATGGTTTGAGGTCTGGACGTGCCTTGAGCATCCATTGCGCCACCGGGTCGACAGGTTCGGTCACGCGACCGCCTTCGATGGTTCCAAGCGCAACCAGGGACAATCGGGCGATCAGCGGTAGGCGAGGTTCGGTCAACGGTGTTCCGTAAGGTGCGAGTGGTCGGGCGGAGTGGGGCAGACAATACCGCTCATGGACGCCTTGAGGGGATGGGGTAGACAAGAAAACCTGCTGACGTACACTCACCACGTCCGCTGATGCGTGTCGTTCCCTTGACGGCGACCGCCCCTCGTGGCGAAATGCCCTCGGAAGAACGCATGCTGAATCGCACACTCATCGCTGTTGTCGCCCTTGCTGCATCCTCTGCCGGTTGTACAGCCGTCAATGCGCAGCTTCATATTGAGAAAGCCGAGTCGGCCCTGTCGAGCGCGCGAGAGCGTGGCGCGAACACGGGTGCTCTGTACGAGTGGACGCTCGCAGAGCGGTTCATGGCGAAAGCGCAAGAAGAGGTTCGTCAGAATCACTTTGGTGCCGCTGAACGCTTGGCAGACTCTGCGGCGACCTACGCCGACCAGTCGATCATCGCGCTGGAATCGCAGGGGCGGGATCTGGAGATCGACGAATCTTCTCTCGACTCCCTGCCAGACCGTATCGGTACCGATCTGACAGACGCTGTCGAAGTTCAAATCGACTACGTGGACCTGCCGGACAGCGAAATGCCCATGAGCGCGGACGACGTGATCACCGATGAAGAGGTGGAAGCCATGTTCGGACGGGCTGGGGTGGACAGCATGAACAGCGAAGGCGAGGCCCTTGAGGGGCCAGGCGGAGCGCCTGGTGGTGGCACACCTCCCCCCGGAACACCAACTCCGGACGGGACACCGACTCCGGACGGGACACCGACTCCGGACGGAACTCCAACGGATGGAGCCGACCCTACAGAGCCGGCGATCCCAACACCGGGCGTAGTCCCGAGCGATGAGGCACCTGTGGCGCCGCCACCTGAGCCTTCACCTGATGAGGGCTGGCAAGACCTGACCCCTGGAGACGACGAGCTGTGAGGATTTCTACTCTATGCGTCGTGGCGCTGTTGGTGGGCTGTGTACAACCCTCAACTATCAAACGAAGCCTGTTTTCGGCTGAAGAGACCATCCGCGACACCCATGCGGTGTACGGCAAGGTCTGTGCTCCCGTGGAGCTCGCGAACGCCGAAGCTAGCGCGGCTTTCACGAAGGTGGAGTTCGAGAACGGCGACCTCCCCCGTGCCCGTGAACATGCTCTAGAGAGTGTGGAGTGGGCGGATCTTGCTCTGGCCAAGGCTGGCCCGTGCGGTACCGCTGACCGCGACGGAGACCTTGTCGTGGACATCCTCGACCAGTGTCCGGATGAACCCGAAGACCTTGATGGTGTGGATGACAGCGACGGTTGCCGCGACATCGACCCGAACGGTGACGAAGACGGTGATGCGATTCGCAACATCGACGACGCCTGTATGTTCGAGCCTGAAGACTACGACCAAGACGCAGATGAGGATGGTTGCCCCGAAACCTCCTTGGACCGCGACGGTGACGGCCTCATTGATGCGGTTGATCAGTGCCCGGACGATCCGGAAGACAAAGACGACTTCAACGACCAAGACGGCTGTCCAGATCCAGACGACGACTTGGACGGCATCACCGACCTTCTCGACCACTGCCGCCGCATTCCAGAAGACCAAGACGGCTGGGATGACGACGACGGCTGTCCAGACCCGGACAACGATGCTGACGGCATTCCGGATGACGACGATGAGTGTCCGAACGAACCGGGTGATCGTGAGTTGAACGGCTGTCCGACGAACGATGCTGACCAAGACGGCATTGCGGACGAGAACGACAAGTGCCCGACGCAGGCCGAGATCCCCAACGGCTACTTGGACGACGACGGCTGCCCGGATGCCGCTCCTGCGCGAGTCACCGTGACCCGCCGCCGGATTGAGATCACCGACAGCATCTTGTTTGAGACCGGTCGCGCCCGCCTCTTGCCCGGGTCCGGTCCCACCATCGACGACGTCTCACGGGTGTTGAACGATGTCCCCTCCATGCGCGTTCGCGTTGAGGGACACACCGACTCACAGGGTGCCGAACAGTTCAACCTAGAGCTGTCACAAGAGCGTGCCCGCGCCGTGATGATGTACCTTCGCGCCAAGGGCATTGCGCCCGAGCGCCTGGAGTCTGAAGGCTACGGCGAGACCGTGCCGCTCGACACCAACCGCACGCCGGAAGGCCGTCAGCGCAACCGTCGCGTCGAGTTCGTCATCCTCGAGCAGTAGTGGTTGTGAGCTGGTTCGGCTGTGAGCTGTGAGAGTTTGGATGTCGAGACTTCCGTGATTCGGGAGGTCAGCTGTCAGCTATCAGCCGTCAGAACAGACGGCTTCGCCGCCAGCAGACGCAAGAAATCATCGTAGTGCCGACACCGACGACCAGCTACGGTCTTGGTGCTGCTACATGCCCGCAAAGCGGGTTCTGATAGCTGAAGGCTGACCACCTGGGCCGATGAGATTTCCGCTTCGCCAGCTCCCAGCTCGATTACCAGTCGCCGGAAGCGCCGCCACCAGGTCCCTGCGACAGGGCTTCTTCGGCTGTGAGCTCGTTGGACCCTGGCTTGCCGAGACGGACAGGCCGCACGACCTCATGCTCTTCGCCGCGCAACAGCCGGCGGATGTTGGGCGTGTGAGTCAGGGTGATGCCGACGGCCAAGAACAAAGTGGCGGTGAGTGCGGGGCGATTGAGCAAGACGCACGCCACGACTAGGCCGATGGTCGCAACCAGACTCGCCACGGAGCCTCGCCCGGAGATGGCGAGGATGAGTCCCCAAATACCCGCGGCAATGGCGGTTGGGATGGGGGCAATACCCAGCATTCCTCCCGCACCTGTGGCCACGCCTTTACCTCCGCGAAACTCCAGATACACCGGGTAACAGTGGCCAAGGAAAGCGGTCAGCGCCACGACCGTTGCCCAGAACATGCCATCCAAGCCAAAGAACGGGGCCAACAAAACTGGCAACAGGCCCTTGCTCATGTCCAACAGCAGGGTGGCCCCGGCGATTCGCCATCCGAAGACACGCGCCACGTTGGTTGTGCCGATATTGCCGCTGCCCGCCATGCGCAGGTCCACGTCGTTGCCCCACACCGTGGTCAGAATGAGACCGAACGGAATGGCCGCGAACAAGTAGGTCAGCAGCAGGTAGGCGACGCTCATAGGAAAATCACTGGGCGTCCTCTAGCCGGCGCAACGCCTTGGCGTCTGTCTCTTGCTGGCCGTCGCGACTGTACCCGCAGGCAAGAGAGGGGTCCTCCAGCAGCATGCCGATGTGCTGGTGGTCCACCATGTCTGTGCTGTCTCCGCGGGCTGGCTGACGTAGGGATTGTTCGAGGAATTGCCGGCCCAGCCCAAGGTGGACGGCGTCATCTTCGCGGTCAGCGATGCACAGGTGGGTCACACCGAGCTCCTTGAGAATACCGATGTCCCCAGGGCTGCAGGCGTTCGCCGCCTCAAGACTGCGTTGAGACCGCTGCAGGTCGCCCCGGGTTCCTGCGAGAACCTTCACAATCCACGAGTCTGGGACCAGGCGGTAGAAAATCCCAAGAGTCAGCTGGGCATCACAGGGCAGCTGCTCCCCGCCGTCAATGGAGCGGTAGACGTAGTCGCTAGAGGCCGCATGGCTCCACGCAGCTTCTACATCCTTGAGGAGCGACAGGGACTTCAGGACACCCCGTGTGGTGCCGAGACGGCCCTTGCCAATGCCCACAGCAAACTGCAGGTGGGCGTGGTCAGGAAACCGCTCGAGACCGGCCTCACTGACTTCGATCATCTGCCGGTACAGGTCGACCTTGTCCACGGTGGGGTCGTTGCGGTCCACTTGCTCGCCCATCTCGAATAGGAAGCGAGCCACATGCCAGTACAAGTCGGCATCATCGGGGTTTTCAGCCAGTCGGGCGCGACTCAGGTCTAGGCCTTCCTGCCACTGGCTGTGGAAGTACAGCAGCTCCAAGTCCCAGTGCAGATTGTCTGGTTTGACCTGACCGGGTTCGGTAGACGCGAGAGCCTGTTCCTCTGGCGGTAGAGGTTCGTCAGCTGCAGCCGTTGTGCAGAGCATGCCAATGAGCGCAACGGTAGCGAGTCGCATTCTAGTTCTCCCAAGTTCCGGATACCGCGGTCTAATCCGTTCAACGCCCGGCGAGGTAGACATCCGAGTCTCCCCGGCGAGTACACTCATGCGGGGGTCTATGCGCTGGTACTCGGTCATCTCTACGCGTCGCTCGTTCGGTCTGGACGTGGAAGCTGCTGCGCGTAGTCTCGAACAAAAGCTCGATGGTGTGGAGCCGGACCTTGTGCTGGTGTTCTTGTCGCACCATCATGCCGCTCATCTTGAGGCGACTGCGGCCTACTTGCTACGGCGATTTGACCGTGCTGTACTCATGGCGGTGACCGGCGCTGGAGTCATTGCGGACGGCATTGAAGTCGAGGGTGAACCAGCTGTAAGCATGGTTGCTGCTGTTCTCCCCGGTGTGGAACTTCGCCCCTTCCACGTCACTGCCGCCGAGGTTCAATACCTGTCCACCCACCCGGCGTACTGGCACAAGAAGCTGCCGATTCCTGACGACGCCGACCCGTGCTTTCTATTGTTCCCGGAGCCGTTCAGTTGCGACGGTGAGAAGCTGAGCGAGAGCATGGACCGGGCGTGGCCCAAGGCCTCCAAGATTGGTGGATTGGCGAGTGGTGCCCGCCACCCTGGGCAGAACAAGCTGCTTGTGCACCGAGTGGTCCATGATCGCGGCGCGATCGGCGTGGCGATGTGGGGCAACATTGAGATGGAGCTGTCTCTTATACACATCTGACGCTGCCGACGAATAGAGAGG
>CAJXTB010000008.1 GCA_913061235.1 uncultured Pseudomonadota bacterium
CCCGCCATCAGTGGCGACCGCGTTCGCGACGAGCTGCCTAGCGGCTTTGCCTACGTCGATGCTGTCGAGGTTCGCTAGGCGAACGCCCCTTTTCGTAGCGGGGTGAGCCCGCTCGTTCTCGCTCCCATTTCGGGAGCACACACTCACGCTCCCTACTGGGAGCCCTGTCCCGCGATGAGCGGGAAGGAGATTCCTATGACCCGCATGGGCCTCACAAACCTCGTTCTCCTGGGCTCCGCCCTCGCGTACCAGACCCCCGACGGCCGCGTCGTCATCGACGAGGACAGCCTCGAAGACGACAGCGTCGACTTCGCTGGCGACTACGACGATGACGACTACGACATCGCTGGTGACTACGACGATGACGACTACGACGACGATGTCGAGTTCGGTGCACGTCGCACCCGGGCTCAGCGTCGTGGTGGACGTCGCACCCGGCAAGACCAACGCCGCGGACGCCGTCGCACGCGACAAGACCAGCGCGCGGGCAACCGTGGCCGTGGGCCGTCACCCGAAGCTGCGGACACGTCTGTGATGGGCGCAGAGGGCAATTGGTCCTCCACCATTCTCGGTGACAGCGTCGTCACTGCAGCGGCCGGTCCTGGTGCCATCAAGATCATCCCTCAGCACGACTTCATCGCTGAAGACATGACCTTCGAGGGTAGTGCCGCCGGCGCGAAGGTGACCTCCATCTTCTTCGGCGAACGTCCGGTGTTCTCGTCGTCCTCGGGCATCCCCGTGGCGGTCTTTGCCTCCGGTGCTCAGATTCGAAAGCATCTGAACAACACCAGCATCAAGGCCGGTCTCACCATCACCATCAACGTCACCACGGCTTCTGCTGGCGACGAGGTGACGTGCGTCATCACCGGCAAGAAGCCCAACCTCGGCGGCTGCTAGTCCTAGGGAGTCGTTGTGTCGTTCCAGTCCATGTCGGTCCGTTCGGAGGCTATTACGGTCACCGGACCCGCCAAGGCGGGAGACCCAACGACGCCCGAGACTGTCCTCCATGCGGAGGGCTCGTGCGCTGAATGGCGCACCTTGCTCGTAGAATCCGACGGTCCAGTCGACCTGATTCTGCAGTGGACCGTCGCCGCGACCCAGTTCTCGGCAACGGTCACGATGGCGCGCGGTGGGTCGGTGAGCCTGTTCGCAACCACCGTTCACGTCCTCGCAACCGCTAGAACGTCCGGCACACTGACCGTGTCCGTCGGCATCTACGACGGTCGCACAGACACTCAGAACGTGTGGATTGAGCCGGTCACCGGCCCCGCCGACGCCACGCGTCTCACCTCGGTTGCCCCGCCGCTTGCGCGGTCGGTGCGGCTGGAGTGCGGCAACAGCACCGCGAGCGTCGAACTGACCCTCGTGGATGCCTACGGCAACCCGCGGGTCATGCGCGCTGGCGGCCCCGGCGAAGTGGTTGAGGCAGACCTCGCGGACTGCCCCAACGTCCTTGCCTACCTTCCCGCCGGCGCCACTGGTCGGCTTGTCTACACCCTTCCATTCTGAGAGTGCCGTGGACATCCTTGTCAAAACCACCTTCGATGAAGGTCGCGTTCTTCGGCTCCTCGGATGGCTGGCGAGCGAGAATGCACGCATTCTGCGCTCGAACGCCTCCCTCCCGCTGTTGTACGAATCCAACATCGTCTATGCGCCAGAACGCGGCGAAGTCTTCAGCGACGTGACCCACACCCTGCTTGCCGGGCACGAAGACTGCGATGCACTCGCGGCGTACCGGGCCGGTGAGCTCGTGGCCCGGGGTGCAGCCGCCCTCTTCCGTGGGGAGCCTGGATTCAGTGCCGCTCGCAAGCGCCGCCTTCGGTCCATCCAGGCCGAGCCCATGCTCACAACCCGCACCAAGCCAGGTGAGCGCGGCCTGTTTCACTGCATCGTTCGGTACAAGATCGGCAACCGTTGGTACCGCGATGACCCCTCCGAACGGCTCGGCATGAACGGCCGATTCGACCCAGCAGTCCTCGGACGTCGTGCTGGCCTTCGCCAATCCCTTCCCACCCGGAGACGTCATGCGCCTCGTACTCGTTGAATCCCTCTCTCTGGGCGGCCAGCCCATCATTGGTAGTGACGTCGCAAGTCGCCGCGGTCGTACCCGTCGGGGACCTGGCCGCGCCCGTGGTGAATCCCGCGGAGGCCGTCGACGGCGTCGCCGTCAGGGACGTCGTCCCACGGAGGAGCAACCCGCGCTTCGCCAGGTGGAAACGTTGCCGTCTCGTGGCGAGCGCGACAAGCCGCGAACACGACGTCGTCGCCGCCAACGCGGGTGGTCGGAGCCCACCTATGTGAGCGAAGATGTTCGTATCCAAGCCCGTTCAGGTCGACGTGCCGCCATCGTGCCGGTCCGCGACGGACTGTGGCTAGTCGGCGACATCGATGAGGCAGCCCTGGAGGAGTTCAACACTCCAAAGGATGCCGAGCCCAAGGTCGGGTTCATCCCTCTCTTGCTGGGACCCTTGCTCATCAAAGCAGCGGCCAGCGCTCTTGCACCTGGGAGTGCATCCGACGACCTGGACCCGGCCGTCCTAAACAAGTTGTTCGGTCGTAGGCGGCGTCGCGCTACGCAGGTCATCGACGCCGAGTTTGAAGACATGAACGACGATGCCGAGTTCGGCTGTCGCGGTCGGTCGTGCCGGAGGGGTTGCCAATGACCCCCTCCACACGACAGGCGTGGAAGCGCATCGTCGCGCAGTGGCCTGGTGCTGCAGTCGCGGACCTACGCTCCGGAATGAACGCACATCGTCGCGCAGTGGCCGCCAATCCCAGTCACTACCGTGACGACGTCAACCGCTTCCTGAAGTCGGTAACGGACAGCTACGCCCGCTTGGAGCGGATGAAGCCGTACATCGACGCCGGACACGGTGACAAAGCCGCCTACGACCGGTTGGTCCGACAATACGAGATTGTCGCCTCAGGTCTGTTCAGCGAGGCGTACCAGTCCGATTCCTCGTCGGTGGTCGGTGGTGCCCTCATCCCGGTCGTCATCATCATTGGCGTGTTGGGATTCACCATCGTGGGTGTGGTGTGGGCTGTTGTCGCGTGGCGCAACGCACAGGTCCTGGAGCAACAGACGACCCTCATGGAGACCGAACTGCTCGCCCGCGTGGAGTCATCACACCGAGGCACACAGCTGCAGCCCTCCACGCTGGAGTTCCCACCGGTTCAGCCCGGTCCACTCGACAACGCGGGCTTCTCCACTGGAGCGAAGGTCGGAATTGGTGTTCTCGGGGTTGCGTCCGTCGCCGGCGTCGCATGGCTCGCCTGGTCCGCCACAAAGGACAAGTAGGCCGTGATTCGCCTCTCCATCGACAACAAGACCGAGGACGTCCCTCAAGCCCTACGCGCCACCTGGCGCAAGGGCGGGCGGTCCTACGCGTTGGTCATTCAGCCGCTCACGGGAATGGTGATGCTAGCGTCGTTCAAGCGAGAGGCGATGGGTCTCGTTGCGACGCGCACAGACGGTCGCATTCCGTCGTACGCATCCATGAAGCCCCAGAAGGCAGCCGACGCCGTCACCGCCCTCAAAAAGCTGTCCCAACCCAAGGGAACGCCGAAAGACGCGACCTTGCGCGGCCGCTGGACCGGAACTGTAGAGCACGGCACCTCCGGACACCCGGTCGTGACCCTGCAGCGAAAGGTGGGCCAAGCGACCGCCAAGGTGGCGGTCCCCAACATGGCGCAAGGGTGTAGCTCGTGGCTCGTGTCCACACAGATGACCGAGACCTGGAAAGGCGGACCGGCCAAGCCGAAGGTCCACAACGTCTCCTCCACTTCGAAGAACCACGTTTTGGACGCATTCGAGCTCGCACGGGACGAAGTCCGGAAGGTGACCAAGCGTTTGCATGGGGAGAGCGACCGCCGTCAAGCGCACGACGCTGGATATGCCGCGAAGCGACCGGTCAAGTGGTCAGCCACGCCATCGAACCCGGTGGACCGATTGGCCGTGGGGAAGGCCCCGGCCAAGAAGGCCAAGGTAGCACCGAAGGCCAAAGCAGCACCGAAGGCCACAGCAGCACCGAAGGCCAAGGCGGCACCGAAGGCGGAGCCTGCAAAGTCGGCGTCCGTTGCCCAGGATTCGGCCGGCACTCCCTCTGTGGTCCCGCGAACGGCAGACGGGAGAGCCACGTCTCTTCAAGCCTGGAACTACGTCGAAGAGGTCCCCCCGGGCACCTTGGATGCCAACGTGGTCTTCGACCTACGAGAGTCCGACGCGACGCCGAAGGAGCGTAGCCTACTGACGGTGTTCTTTGACCACATGTCTGAAGCCGGAGACGCGGAGTTTCGCGTCGTCCAGCGGGCGAGGGCCGCGAACGGGAACATCATCGAAGTGGACCGGACTGGACCACGCGGCCGAGCAGCTGCCGCCAACGCCATGTACCGCATGATGCGAAGCGTCACCGAGACCCACAGCAACCGCACGCGACCAGCCCCACTCCGCGTACGGGTGCCCACCGACAGAAACAGTCCGGCACGGCAATTCTTGCCCGAGGGTCGCTTGCTGGCCGCACTCTCCGCTTCCCGGGGCCGCTCGGGCACCTCGCAACATGCAGCAGCCGTGTCCCTCCCTTCGGGGGCCATCAAGCTCAGCACCTTGGCGAAGTCATCGACGTCCCGCACGGACCGCAGGGCATCCGCCACGCCGCGGAGACGTCCAGGTCACACGCAAGCGGCCAAGGACGCCACCCTCATGAAGTTGGTCGCGAAAGCCGTCAAAGACGCGCTTCGCCAAGACGGGAGCCGGTAATGGTTGCAAGTCTCGCATTGACGCTCACACGAAGCGTTGAGTCCATCCTGCTGGGCTACGACCTGCCCGACGGCATTGTTGAGGCCGACGTCAAGTCGTTCTTTGAACGCCATCAGTCGGTCATTACCAAGCTCATCGAAACAGAGCTGCAGTCTGCTTCGAATGCGCAAGCACCGTCTGGCACCTCCGGTCAGTCGCCTCCCACAACCGTGGCAAAGCGAACCCGAGCGAACCTTGCGGCCCTACAGGCTCTGCTTCGCGTGGAGACAGGTCAGCAGAACAATGGCGACTCGGAGCGACTCCGCGCCTACACAGGTTGGGGTGGGCTGTCGATTGACAAGATTCGCGGCCAGTTCACGGGCGGGATGCCCGTTCCCGACTCCTCCGCTCTGATTCACGAGTACTACACGCCGACCCAGGTCACTGATGCAGTGGCCAGCATTGTAGCGCGTGTCCTGCCGGGGCTTCCTCGTCACGGCGACCACGTAGACATGCTGGAACCATCCGCCGGCATTGGCCGCTTCGTAGACTCCATCCTCAAGGGTGTCCCGGCGAAAGACATTCATGTCCATGCAGTCGAGGTCTCGGACGGTAGCGCCAGAATCCTCCAGGCGCTTCACCCCTCCATTGACTTGTACAAGCAGACGTTCGAGTCGTTCGTCGTCAACAACCCGGAGCTGCACGGCACCCTAGGCCTCGTGGTCGCAAACCCTCCGTACGGTCCGCGTGGTGCGTCAAAGACAGAGGACCCGGACCGTAGCTACCGAGACAGTCGGGCGTATGCCTACTTCCTTCGCCGGGCGTTGGACATGCTCGCGAAGGACGGCATGGGCGTCTTCGTCATTCCTGCAGGATTCATGTCGGGTACGGGCAAGAAGGCCAAGAAGCTCCGTGAACAGGTGCTTCGTCGTCACCATCTCATGGCTTCCTACCGGTTGCCCAGTGGACTGTTCCCGGGGGCGCAGCTCGTCACAGACCTGCTGTTCTTCCGAGCGCGGGGTGGCGAGCTCGCCGAGGTTGCGCAGGAGGACCGCCAGATCTTGGACGGCCTGTACTACGAGCTGTACCCCGACAACATCTTGGGCGTAGAAGTCGGAAAGGTCAGCACGGACAGCGATGTGACGGCACTCCCCCGGTGGGGCTACCAAGTGCGCGGCACTTTCACGAAGCTGCCGGCTTGGCAGCCTCGGGCTCTGTGCGTCGGGTGCGGCATCCTCACGCCGTTCCGCCCCGCAAGTGGCGCGAAACTGAAGAAGGCGTCCAACGTTGTGCGCAAGCTGGGCACGGCCGACACGTCGGGCCTCCCGCACGCCGTTCAGCGCGCGGTGGCCTTGGGCGCTCGGGTGGACCGATACCTGGCTGCGGTGGGGGCTGGGAAGGGCTCTGTCGCAGCCGCTCTGCATGCCGACTTGGTCGAAGCACTGCAGAGTTGGGTATCGGTCCATGGCGTCCCCAAGCGACATGCTGATCTCGTGGGAAAACGCCACGATATTCCTGAAGTTGGCCGCTTCCTCACTGCGTTCGACAGCAACGGCAGCCTCATCAGCGGAATCGCAAAGACGCCAGAGGGCGGCTCACCACTGGCGCACGCACAAGGCAACATCACCAAGCTGGCGGAATGGCTTCGAAGCACCCGAGCGGACGTGACGCGCAGCGCCCTGGTCCAGGCATGGGCATCTGCATCGCAAGTGTCGTTGATGACCGCTCACAGGGCGTTGGGCGACAAGACAGACGACCTGGAGCGCAATGGTTGGCGTCCCGTCAATCCAGACCTGTGGATGCACCCCGACGACTTCGCCACAGGCGAGTTGTGGCCAAGGCTCGACGTCATTGATGGGGCACTACTGGGCGACGAGCCTCGTTGGACGGACGAAGCCACGCTGCAGTCGATGCATGATGAGCTGATGGCCGCAATCGAGCCCATGCCCCTCGAAGACATCGGTGTCATCGAGCCGCGTGCGCAGTGGCTACCCACGGACATGCTCTCCGCATGGATAGCGTCCGAGTTCGGCGCGAACGTCACGCTCACACGCGTTGGCGGGATGCTTCAACCCGTCGACGTCGACTACGTGACGGACACGCGCAAAGGCACCATCGGTACCGTCACCGGAAGTGCCGCCTGGTTCATCGGCTACTGCAACCACGACTTCACGCTGTTCTCCCCCCCTCGGCCGGGACAGCATGAGAAGAAGACGCTGGACGATGTACGGCTCGAGTACGGCAAAGAGTGGACGATGTCCTGGGAATCTTGGGTCCGGGCCGACCGGACTCGGGTGCACCGCATCGAGCGCCTGTACAACCGGACCATGCGCGGTTTCGTCACGCCCAAGTACGCGGACGGCCCCCTTGGTTTGGCGCGCTGGGCAGTCGGTCCAAAGGCCATTGCTCTGCACCCGCATCAGAATGCAGGAACACGACGGGTCGTCGCCAACAACGGCGGACTGCTCGGGTACGACGTCGGAGTCGGCAAGACGTTCACCGCATGCGCCATCCTGGCCAGAATGCGCGAGCTCGGCCGCAAGCGCCCCGTCATTCTGGTGCCGAACAGCATCATCTGGAAGTGGGCAGCCGACATTGCCAAAGTACTGCCGGACTACGAAGTCTTGGTCGTTGGCTCCGAGCGTCGACAGGTCAAGTCGGGGGCTCGCAAGGGTCAGTGGACGTCACGGACAGACACCCCCGATGAACGCGCCGAAAAGTGGACACGTTTCCAGTCCGGCGAGGCAGACGTCGTGCTGTGCACGTACTCCGTGTTCGGTCGCACGTCGCTGAACGTCGAGTGGGTGGAGCAGTACGTCGACGGAAATCCCGCCGTCAAACGCATGATCGAGATTGAGCGCCGCAACGCAGAGGGCAAGAAGAAGAGGACCGAGCGTCAGGAAGCCATTGTGAAGGAGGGTGCACGGGCCTGGGTCGCGGAGCGTCTAGAGCTGCCCGCCGGTCACCTTCCAGACCCCGGCATCGCTTGGGACGACCTTGGCATCGACCTGCTCATCGTCGATGAAGCGCAAAACTTCAAGAACCTCTACCTGCCTGAATCCCGTGAAGGCGGCGTTCCTCGGTTCATGGGCAACGCTGGCAAAGGCTCCCAACGCGCTTGGCAGCTCGACTTCCGAGCCGCATCCGTTCGTGAACGCTCAGCTGGCGGTGGCGTGGTGCTGCTGTCGGCAACGCCGGCGAAGAACAGCCCCCTTGAGTTCTACTCGATGATTCAGTACATCGACGGAGAAGCCTGGGAACGGCTTGGCATCTACGACAGCGAAGCGTTCATCAGTCGCTTCTTGGAAATCGAACTCGAGCAGACCCTCAACAGTCGCATGGCGATGGTCAAGCGGTCCGCCGTTGTCGGGTTCATGGGTCTTGATGAGCTGCGCAGTGTCATCTTCAGGTACGGCGAAATCCTGACGGGCGAAGACGTCGGCCTGGTACTGCCCGAAGCGACTGTTGAGTTCATCGAACTGGACATGTCCGCTGAACAAGAGGACCGCTACGCCGACCTTGTGACCGAAATGGAAGATGCCCTGAACGACCGGGAAAAGGCCGGACAGGTGCTCGGAATCCTGGCTCGCATGTCTCTGGTCTGCATCCACGCCCGCCTAGACGGTGGCTACAAGTGGAAGACAGCCTTGGCCTCAGGCGTCGACCCGCACTCCCCGAAGTTCGACGCCATCGCCGAGCGCATCGCAAGGGTTCCGCGCTGCGGCCACATCGTGTTCCTGGACAACACGGCAGGGCACGCCTGGCTCAAGCAAACCCTCATTGCCTACGGCATTGCCGCGGACCGAATCGCAGTGCTCTCCGCAGAGACCGCGAAAGCGCCCGCCGACCGTCTCCGCATTGCCAACGAGTTCAACGGGTCAGACGAACAAGCGCCCCTGTACGACGTCGTGATCTGCAACCAAGTCGCCTACGAAGGTATTGATCTGCAGCGCCGCACCTGCAGCATCCACCACGCAGACTTGCCGTGGGAGCCGGCAACGCTGCAGCAGCGGAATGGCCGCGGAGTCCGTCAAGGAAACACGCTTTCCACCATCGCAATCTACTACTACTTCGCCGCTCGCTCATTGGACGGGCTTCGGTTCAACCTCATCTCTGGAAAGCTGGGGTGGATGAAGCAGCTCATCAAGTCCACGGACCGAGCGACCACGAATCCTGGAGCTACGCTCAACCTCGGCAAGAAAGACATCTTGATGATGATCAGCCGAGACCCCGAGGCCACCCGAAAGCAGCTGGAGGCCATGGAGCAGGCCGCCATCGCCGAGAACATGCGCAAGGTCGCCGAGGCCGCGGGCCGACGCTTGCGGACAGCGGCAGCGCGCTTCCGGGGTGCCGAGCGTCAGGCCGTCGATGAGGACGCCGCGCAAGAGCGAGAAGAAGCCGAGTCGGTCCTCGCCGAGCTCGAAGACGTGGACCCGGCCGCCTGGCCCTACTTCGAGGCGGCCAAGCGGGTCCGTCACACGGACATCGTCGTCACTCCTGCAGGAGTCCCGCTGTACGAAGGCCTGCTCCTGCGTCCGCGTGACGAGAACGTCCCTCCGGTGCTCATCGGTCGCGTAGAAGCCCGCCAGGTCGGCCGATTGGTCGGAGGCGCGCATGGCTGGACGCGCTGGCAGAAAATGGACCTGTCGGCCTTCGACGAGCTGCTTTCCAGCCGGGACGTCGAGTACGCCGCGACGATGACGGTTGATGAGCACCAAACCATCGTCGGTGCGATGAAAGACATCGCCGGAGGCGGTTGGGACAGTCCGTACCTGACCTATTCCATGGCCGGTGCAGCTTGCGACGCCTGGCTCACCACTTTTTGGGCCAACCATGCCAGTGCGGTCATCGAAGCGGTCGGGAAGGCACGGTTTAGCTACGTTCCTGGCGTGCGAAACGGCGTACTCCGGGCCGCAACCATCCCCAGCTACGGCGCCGCTGGAATCGACTTCGACCAGGTGCTTCCACCGACGAAGGCCGGCTGGGCTCGGTTCTCTGAACTGTTCAACACACTGTCTGCCGAACAGCGACGCGCCGGACGCTTGCTCGCCCGACACTGGTGGGGACGCAGTCCCCCTACAAACCGCCGAGACGCGACTGTGGAGGCATCATGAACGACGCTGTAGCTATCGGTGTTGGGGCTGGATTCCTCGGGCTTGTGGGCCTGGTGGCCGTTGCGGCGACCGCCTCGGCCGCTCAGGCGCCGGTTCCTGCGGGTGTGCCTTCACCCGTCAACGACCGCGCGAACCCAACAGTCACACGACCACCAACTCGCGAAGCATCCCCGGGTGCAGCCCAACCCGGTCGGGTATCAATGGCCGAGGCACGGCGCGTGTCTTGGGCCATTCTGTCGGTCTTCGAATCTGGCAACCCAGACGGCCAATACAGCGCATTCGCAGTGCTCCGGGATGGCGCCGGCATCTCGTACGGCCGCAAACAGGGCACCGACGAGTCAGGCACGCTCGACGCCATCGTAAGCGGCTACATCCAGGCGAATGGTCGATACGCTTCGCAGCTTCGTCCATACCTCCCTCGGTTGCAGGCGAACGAGACCGTGGTGTTGGACCCAGATCCCACCACATGGCCCGGATGGATGCACAACCTCAAGCAGCTTCTCGTTGCCGCCGGTGAGGACCCGGTCATGCACACGGTGCAGAACCGAGTGTTCGACCGTCTGTTCTGGCGTCCAGCTGTTCAAGCCTGGCAGGAGCTCGGCCTTCGCTCACCCCTTGCACTCGCTGTTGTGTTCGACACCAGCATTCACTCCGGAAGTCCTGCGGCCATCGGCTGGGTCCGCAGACGCTTCGCAGTCAAGCCACCACGCGAAGGTGGCGATGAGCGCGAGTGGGTTCGCCAGTACGTCCTCGCACGCCGTCGCTGGCTCGCAACGCACGAAAAGACCGCTCTGCACGCGACCGTGTACCGCATGGATGCCTTTCTACGGCTCATCGATGCGGGCAACTGGGGGCTCCACACACCCATCCACATCACGCGTCCTCGCGCGACGATTCGGTAGGGCCACATGACTCTGCACTCAACACATCAAGCGAGAAACACCCGCTCACAAACTGAACATCACCCGGCATGTATGCCGGAATCGGGGGCCTGATGGCCATCACGGACGTCGACAACACCCAATACCTCTCAGTCGCACTTGGATTGACGGCAACGGGCTTCCGAGCCCCCCCGGGAACCCTCGCACTGCTCATTCGAAGGAGCACGGTCGACGTCCGGGTCCAGGTCGCCGACGAGACCGCCAACGTCGCTGTGCAGAACCTCGACGGCGAGAACATCGCTGCACCCGCTCTAGCCGATGCGGTGTCGCCCACTGGCGCACCCTTCTCCGCCGACACCTGGCACGTCGTGTCCCTGTCGCCCACCGATGCCCCCGACGTCGGCACCAAGCTCCGCCGCCCGGTCGTGTTTCTCCAGGCTGCAGAGGCATTCACCGCGGACACGGAGAAGTGCCTCATTCGCTTCGTCCGCACTCTTCTCTAGACCCACTCAACCCACCCGGAGTTCCACATGAACCTACGCATCGCGGCAATTCACGCCCTCTCTCTTCACTACCCGAACATCATGGGACACACCGAGGACATTCAGCAGTACCTCGTGACCGGTGCCCTCGACATCGTGCAGACCCTGCCAGTTCTCGGTCTCGAAGGCGAAGAACTAGTCACCGCAACGAGCCTCCTGACCTCCCAAGGAACCGAGCTCATCGAGAGCTTCCTGCTGTCAGGTCCGGAGTGCCCCTCAACCAAAGCAGCGCCCGTGCCGCTGTGGGCCGTCGGTATCGAGCCCCTGCCGGAAACGTTTCCAGTACAGGCGCAGTCAGAGTGGTTCCTGCAGGTCGCTCGCGCCTACATCGTCCACGCAATTGCCCAGGTGTTCCCAGACGTCATGACCAACCTGGCGGACGCGCAGCGGGCCTACGTCGCCGGACACGAAGCGGACCTGCTCGCCGGCCTGGTCGATGCAGGCATCACCGGCGCGGATGCCCATCGAATTGAAGAGTTGTTGTCAGTGGAGGCCGGAGTGCTACCGTTTGAGCTTGGTTTGTCTGGAATCCTAAACGGGACGGGAACCGATAGCAGCCCGTCCGATGGTGATGTTGAAGTCGCATCTGCCTTCGCGGTGAAGATTCTGTCGGCCGACGACAAGTTCGACACACCGGCGTTTTTCACCGGACACCACACCACTACCCACGCACGCGAGGCAGTCGAACCATATACAATCAGCCGGCGATTCGTGATTGATAGTGTCGAAGCTGGTATCCACTACGTCATCGGTGACACAGACTCGGGCCAGGGATTCTGGCTGATTCGCGTCCTCCCCAACGGGGCAATCGACGCAGAATTCGTCATCTCGAACGTCGGCAACGATTCCAGCGTGTCATGGCCAGCCGGCACCGTGCAGAGCGGGGTCGAGTGCTTCATCCACGCACGTTCAGAAGACATTCGCTTCGGTCGCCGCATGGGCTCCTTGCGCGTGAACGGCGTGAACGGCGTGCCTTCTGTCAACTCGGGTAACGGGCGGTTGGGAGGGCTAGCGCGGCCCTCCCGCGAGGGAAACGACCGCGGAAGCGAGGTTGCATACGGAATCACCGTGCTCGGAGCGGCCAACATGAAGGCCCGCGCAGCCGACGCGCAGTGCGACGCCATCGACTCCGCCAACACGACGGCCGAGCTGCTGGCGGCCGCACAAGCTGTCGACCCCGGCGCCGGCGAATGGAACCCGAAGTCCGACAGCAACCTCGCTATCGGCATCGTCAACACGGGCTCCGGAGGCAATGCCTCGTGTGCAGGAATGACCAACGGCGAGAACCTGGTTCCAGCCCCGCCTGCAGTCGCTGCACCTCCCGCCTAGATGCGCGCCCTACTCACCATCACGGCTCTGTTCTGCATCTCAGCAACTCCGCTGACCGATGCCTCGGAGCCGTACGTGGTGGGTGTGCGCTTCCGTGCCACCGTCGTGACAGCAGAGGAGGCCCCTCGCCCGGTCCCGATGCCGGCGATGGTCACGTTCGACAGCAATGACGACGGACGGCGCGACGACTTCCGCGAGGACTGCACGGCGACCTTCGACAACGACACTTTGACCGCGGTTTGTCCGCCAAGGGAAAGCCCATGAACATCCAGATAAGCCTGCCCTCCCTTCTCGCTCTGTACGCTGACATGCGAGACACCCCCGAAGACATCGCACACGATGCCTTGGAATTCTTGGTGGAGACCGTCACGCCCGAACAGTTCGGCGAGCTCATCGACGGGTTGAAGGAGTGGCCACAGCCCTTTGAGCAGTGGGACGCCGCGGCCGCCGAGTGGGCCTACGAAGCGCTCGTCACTCTCGCCCGGACGGTGGACCTCTCCAAAGACCCAGTGAAGGTGCGACAGCGGGCACTGCGCCAGGCTGCTGGACTCTCAAAGCGGGAAGGTAAGGCCGCCGCCCTCCTCCTCACCTACCTCGCCGAAAACGGCGCCAATGCGCAGGTTTCCCACGCCGCCAAGGTTCTGATTCAGTCGAACGGTCGGGAGTTCAAGCGCAATGACATTGGCTGGCTTCTGGGCCGGGCCGTCGACATTCCTGAACCCGGCGAGCTGAAGGACGCCATTCAGTCGGCCGTAAACCTGCATCTCCTGGAGGCGTGATGGACGCTGAGACCGTTGAATCCACCGTTCTGACAAGTGGCTACTTGTACATGGTCATCTCCGCATTCGTCTCCTGGGCGCTGACCACCTACGTGGGCACAATCATCCCAGACGAGTGGCGAAAGCAGCTTCCCAAGTTTGCAAGTGGCCTGGCGCTGGCTCTGACCTCCGGTCTCGTCGTGACCGTGAAGACCCTCGCCGGCCAGCCGCTCACCATGGACGTTCTGCTGTTCGGCCTAGGTGCGGGTTCACTAGCAGTTGTTGGCCAGCTCTTTCCGGAGTTCGCCCAAGGGCGTCTGGTCAGCAATACGAACGCCAATCCTCGTTGGTCCGAGGTGTCTGGATGACCGTGCACGCCGCCAGGCCTCACCTCCTGCACATCGCTGAATCCAAAGGTTTCGCGGTGTTCGACCGGGGTCGATGGAACCTCAACGTCATCGGCACGCGGCATCCGAATCGGACCGCAGGCACCTACGATGACGTCATGAACGTCATCGGTCTCGACGACAACGACCGGTGGTTCCACCGCTCATACGCCTGGACCCTCGACTCCGGACGTAGCGGCCTGCTCAAGCCCGTAAACCGACGCGGCACCGGAATCATCGCCGAGGGACAATACCGAGGCGCATGGAGGCTCGGACAACACGGCGTGAGTGGTGGCAGGCCCGGGTACCGCGCCTTGGTCCAGTGCAAGCCCATCCGTGTGCATCGCGACGACAACCGCGACTTGGTTCTGAACACCGACATCCCCACGGTCATGGCTCCGGCGCTCTCCCGCATCAACTGCCACGCCAGCTCCAACGACCCGTACAAGCTCCTAGGCAAGGCACGCAAGCGCATTGGACCGTGGTCAGTGGCCTGTATGGCTGCGGAGCTCGACGAAGACTTCGTGGAGTTCATGCAGCTCTGCGAGCGGCAGAACGAAGAGGGGTTGGGGCCGTACGTAACCATCTCCATCATCAACGCTCCGCAACCAGCCCGGATGGCGACGTGAAACAAATCCGCGTCCTCTTCGTGGACGACAACTCAGACCATCGAAAACTCTTCGAGCTTCACGCCCGGTCCATGATGGGCGGAGCGCTGAGGCTCCAAGAAGCGCCATCAGCCTATGCAGGTATGGAGGTGCTTCGGAAGTCCTTTCCACTTCCCCACGTCGTCATCGTAGACCTAAACTTGGGGGTCGCGGACGCCGATGGGCATTCCCTGACACGAGACATACGGGCCGACTCGCAGTTCGCCAGCATCCCCGTTTTTACGGTGTCTCGCAGCCCAGAGGTGGCCGACTACGAAAAGGATGCCGAAGGAGAATGGTTGCCCAAGCTCTGCGGAGCAGTCATCCACGCGGCGGCCAGCTACAAGCCAGGTACGCTCGATTTACTGCACGCCGGGCAA
The DNA here is from genome assembly GCA_913061235.1 of uncultured Pseudomonadota bacterium. Lineage (GTDB taxonomy): Bacteria > Myxococcota_A > UBA796 > UBA796 > CAJXTB01. The sequence continues at coordinate 14,773 of CAJXTB010000008.1, forward strand.
GAGGCTCACGCCGTGCAGTTGCACACGCACACGACTCGATTGGATGGATTCGAGGGGCGACTAGACGTGGCGGAGGCGAGCATCGAAGAGGGTAAAGAGGTGGTCGGGGGCATCCAAATACACATGGATAGCCAGCACAAAGAGCTGTTGACGGCCATCCGGAAGCGGTCGAGGGTTTCGCTGGGGGTGGTGGCTATCCTCTGCACGACAGTGGTCTTTCTTGGGGTGCTGTTGCTGGCACGGGACATCGCAACCCGGATGGATGTGCGGAGTCTCGATACGCAGTTCAAGGACTTGCGGGTGAATGTCAATGGGGAGGCTGGGTCGGAAGTGCCGATTGAAGCCAGCATCGAGTCGGACGGGACGGACTACGCAGAAGCGGCATACACGGACACCAACATGCCGGGAGTTCTGCAGCCGTAGCCTTAGAGGGACTGCGTCCTCCACAGATTGAAAACCGCCCCTGGTCCCAACCTACACATCTGGCCTTTCGAGACGTCGTAGAGCTACCAAAATTCAATCAGATTGAGCATCGCCAGACATGCCAATTCCGCAACGTCGCGCCGCTTGGTTGGCGTTACCGAGCTGATTCAGAGGCACTTCCATGCCGGAGATCATCATGGAAAAAGGTCTTTGAATAGTGAAAATAAGAAACACCGATCAAATACTGCTGAATCCGTAGAGGCACTTTTCTCGATGCGCGTTCCACAATGTGGGTGGAGGTGTGTGCCATGTCCTACGCCAAGTCCCTTCTCGCGTGTACCGTATCCCAACTCATCTTGATTGCTGCAGCTTCTGCCCAATCAACGGGGTCCTACAACAACATCTCGGTGGTCGGAGATGGCGTCACACCGACGTCTTCGCAGCTGTTCACCGCACAACGCCAGCAACTACAGGTTGCGACAGGCGCAGCGACGGTCGGGGATAGTGGCCAAGTCAGCTACACACTGCCCGTTGAGCTGCCTCCAGCCTTGCACATGCCCGAGTTTTCGGTCGGCTATAGCGGAGGCGGCAGCCTCGCTTCCTTGGTCGCGCCGGGATGGTCCATCAACGGAGGCATGAGCATCCAACGGATGACCGGCCGTGAATTGACCTCGTGGCCCGAAGCGATACCGGGCCCCGGCGGAAGCACGCCGGTCCTGACAGAGATGTACCGCGTCACGGGTGGCGGCCTGAACGGCATTTTCGCACGCCGAAATGGCGTCAAAGAGTACATCGCCGGCGACGACAAAACGCCAGAGTACACTCACCACTCCGATGATAGTTGGAGCGTCATTATCGACGGCGTTGAGACGCTCCTCCAGCCACATCGCAGCGACGTCGTCGGCGCCTCCGCAGCAGACGCCTGGCACACAGTCAGGAGCATGGATGCTAGCGGAAACACCGTCGACTACGCATGGCAAGGCATCGCCCTACAGCGGGTCGAATATGGCGGAACGGCAATAGATCTAAAGAACGGGACCGTTGAGCCCCACATCGTCGGGGTGTGGCTCGACTACGACTTTATAGACCCCAACTTGCCCGTTCCCCGTCGCCTCCACAATGGCAACGTCGACGAGTTCGACCGCATACTCACAGGGGTTCGAGTTCGTTCTCGGTATGCCGGACATCAACAGGTTGGCAGTTGGACGACAGAACGCGAAACAGTACTTGAGCAAGACACAATCGATGGTGTGGCACGAGTGACTGGCATTCGGGCGATTGCAGGTCAGCAGCAAGACATTGCAAGGCTAGACTACGCAGATCTGCCCGATGCCGATGGCTACACGGAACCGAACGTCCTCTACTTGCCAGATTCAAGTTCGGCCGTCTTCGCTCCGATACCCCTAACGACGTTCACCAATACACGGCACTGGCCCGCCCGCGCACTCACAGATGCCGAGGCGGAACACATCTTCACGTCCTACAGCGAGGACCAAACCACATTTGGTGATGCAACGGGTGACGGCCTCCCCGACCAATGGTCCACCGAAGCATCAATTCACGGCCCACTCTTTCGTCCGTTCTTGTGGTCAATGCACCCTGTCAATTGGACGGACCCCGATGACCTGGGCGGGCTGTGGGCACCAGATACCGCAGGCTTACTAGGAATTCCGCGTGAGCCATTCGCAAGCGACCCCGAACGCTGGAACGACACTAGTCAATCCCCTAATGACGGCGGGGCCCCCAGCGCTCATGGGGCCACACGCACCTACAGCGTCCGCTGCACTCAAGACGACGTCTACAGCCTGGGCGCCCGTGTTTCCATCGACATTGATGGAGACGGCCTTGTTGACAGTGTTGAATCACTCTCTGCTATTCCAGAACAATGGGATGGGGTCTACAACACCAACACCTGCGAGCCCCTCGTTGGACTGATCAGCGCCACAACTGCCGACTGGGAAATCCGGTACGGCACCCGGTCCGGATTCAGCACTCCGGAGATCATTTCAGCTCCGGTGGCATTTCCACAGATAGGCATTGGCAAAGTAACATCGACCGTAACCCCTCCCATTTCTACCCATATGCCGGAGGCTCGCTGGCGAAGCGGCCAGCGCGTACAGATGATGGACATTGACGGTGACGGCTGGAAGGACATCGTCGAGTTCTCCGACGACATTCACCTCGAACGACGATGGCTCGAGTTGCCCACACCTGGCGGAAGCGAGAGCACCACAGTTCGCTACCACTCCGGAAAACGAGAAGGCGGATGGGGCAGTGCCCAGCAGCTCATGACCAACGTCGGTTCGTCAGGTCTTCCGGCGCTGCAGAACCGTCTGATCGGTCCAATCCTCACTTTAGAGGAACTCAACCACGCTGAACTGGACGACGACGGGGTCGACCTAACCCGCGCGGTCGCTCAGCCCGTAAGCTCGACCATTGTTCGGCAATTCATCGACCTCAATGGAGATGGACTTCTCGACTACGTGGACGCAAGCGAGTCAGCGGTTCCGGGGGAATCCCAAAACGATTGGTTGGTCTGGTTCGGCACGGGTGCCCGCGACACGTTTGGCGGTTCTACAAACGACGTTGCATTCTTGCCTGCTGTCCATTGGCGCATTCCCACCACGGTTTACGACGGACAGGCGGAACTCGCCATAATCGAACCTTCCATCTACCAAGGACGGGCCTCCTACCAGACGCTCTCCGCCCCAGGTGCAGGCATCGCTCGAACGGACGAAGGCCGCCCTGGAATCACGAGCCTGGCCGTTGGAGCCAGCGCTGATAGCATTGTATTCGACCCTCCGGCCGTTGAAGGATGGATGAATGGCGAGCCGCTCTCACCTGAGGGACTTTGGGACACAGGAAGTCCCAGCGGCAGTATTGGCGGCGGGTCAGCTCTACCGACCAGTATGGACGACGAAGAGGACGAGCATGGCTACGCGACCGGCAACTGTTTCGGCTACGACATCGATACCTTCCCTATGGCGCCAGTAAACGCTGCCGGGATGATAGGGGCCACCGGTTTCGTCAACCACTTCGACGGCATTCGGTCGGCCACTCCACAGAACGTAGACATCAATTCACTGGGCATAGGTGGACGTATTCGCGGCGGCGGCCCTGGCGTGCCGGCGATTCAGCTCTCGGGCCTTATCGACGTCAACGGTGACGGTTTACCCGACCTCGTGGACGCAGCCAGAGGACGCTGGTGGCGAAACAATGGTGCCGGGTTTGAGAACGACCCAACCACTCAGGACGGATTCCTGACGCCTGAAGTTCTGGATGAGGGCCTCAATCAGGCCTACACGGATACGGTGAGCGGTGCATACGTCGAGCGCCTCGGCTCTGTGGAAGATGACCAATTCACAGTCACGCCAACGAACAGTACGTCCAAACGGTACACAACCGTCATGGTTTTGGACTTGGACCAAGACGGGTCACTCGACCGCATCGAACTTCCACATGGAGGCTATCTGACCTCCAGCGGGATTTTGTACGGCCCAGCCGCACAGAGTGCGGAAGGCGAACGCGCCAGGCCTGGCGCCCTTGTGAGCGTGGTCACCGCTCCAGGCATGCAACAGGATTTTGCGTACACTCCCAGCACTCGACTCCACCCCAGCGGCTTCGACGAATCCGGCTCTGGATGGTCCGAGCACACCCAATCACAACACCGCATGGTTGTGGACGCCGTCGAGATCACCGACCTGACTACGGACATGGCCGCTCGCACCACGTATGAATGGTCAGAGGGGTACTGCGTTCCTGGCGATTGTCGCGGTTTCGCCAGAGTGACCACCATGCACGCCGAACATGATGCCGACCTGCATGGCGCAGGATTGTTCCAAGACATGTCGAAGTCTAAAGTGACTCGCGCACTCACTCGATACGGAAACTACACGCTTACAGAAGAGCTATTTACATCGCGAGATGAGCCAACGGTGGCTCCAGGAGCTCCCGCCAGCCAACTCGAGTCTGAAGCTCTATACACCACAAGCTACCTTCCCACTCTCTCGCCAGGTGCGGAGCTTTATCCTGTAGTTCAGACCATCGCTGCAACCGGACAAAATGGTGTCGATGTTCCCCGTGTACACCTGACCACAGGCACCGAAGGCAACGACCAATTCGAGCAATACACTCGAACAACGGGCACGTCTTACGAGTACGATGAAGGCCGTCTCGTCCAAGCCACTCACCGGGCACTCAGCGCGGCCAATGGTCAGACGCAAGTCCCAAGCGACTTCATCGCAGGCTGCCAAGGAGGACAGGCATCTGGCTGCTCAAAACATACCGATGATGTTCGAACGGAAGTCGAGTGGACCAGCGACAACGAGACAATCTGGCGCCCGTGCCGAGTAACAACGTCCCATCGCGACCCTCTCACCTGGGAATGGATTCGTTCGGAACTCGCCGAGTATGCCTACGATGATGGTCTTGTCTGCGACCCCCTCACCCAAGGCCTCATGACCCAGTCGGTGGTCCGCGTGAAGGAGGGTTCCAGCGGCCACGACTTGGTGTGGCGATTCAAGCGCAACAACCGAGGCGCAATCACCCAACTCACTGGTCCACCGGACGACACCCGTCAATACGACTTTACGTTGACCTTCGGGGATGCTCTACGGCTCTCGGTGCAAGACCCCATCGCTCTACCAGGCTCCTCCCTCCCCCGCGGTGAGACGTTCACAACGTACGACGCGATGGGCCGAGCCGTTCAAACAGTCGACCCCAATGGAGTGATTGAGCGGTCAGAACTGGATGGATTTGGACGCGTTGTTTCTACCTTCCTCACCCCAGCAGGCGGTAATGAACACCACATCTCATTTACCCACTACGATGATGCGTTGTTTGGCGACGCATGGTCGTCTACGGCCACTTTCGAGTACTCGGCTCCCGGCGTCTACGCAGGCGTTCACGGCACCCGAACGCTGTACAGCGGAGGCGGCGAAGCGATTCAGCAATGGTCACCCAGTCCATTCACCGCAATCACCGACCCATCCGCCCCTGACTTTCAAGGCGGCTACTATGTTACGGACACCGTGCGCAACGTGGCTGGAACTGTCGTACGGACTAGTCGGCCCAAGCGCCATGGCGAGTTGAGCTTCGATGCATTCCGAGACCTCCGTCAGCACACATCCTACGCATCCTGTGGTGCCACGGACGCTTTCGGTCGGACACGTCAGGCATTCACCGAATGCACAGCGACTGAGAGCGAGCTCAAAGGCGAGGAAAGCGTCACCACAACGCTTCTTGGACCCGGACTAGCCTCAATTCTAGACGGATCGGGAATCGACTACGTCAAGCAGACCTACTCCGACACACGTGGCCGGCTCGTGAGCGTGTTCGAGGGAGAAAAGGGCTCCCTCCTTCGTACAGGCACCTACGGCTATGATGGCAATGGCCGCATTCTCAGCTTCCTCGACGGGGAGGACAACCGTTACGGATACGTTCTCGACGGTGCTGGACGGCCCAACGAGGTGTACCGAACGCCGAATGGAGGTAGCGAACAGCTCTGGTACAGCTTCGCCTGGTACGGTCCTGAGCCTGAGGCCATGTGGGAAGGCGCGGCAGAAGGACAACCTTCCAGCCAATGGTGGTACGACGGACTAGGCCGAACAGTCGCCAAGCGAATCACAGGTCCCAATGGTTCACCCGACCAGATGTACGAATGGAACTGGGATGAGGAGTGGTATGGTGCCCGTTCGTCGACTCAAGACCCTTGGGGAACAACCTACTATGAGTACTCGCCAGGTGCGTACGGAACCATCGGCCAACCGACCCGAACCGAACGAGTTTGGGCCGACCAATTCGGAGCCCTCAAACACTCTGCAACGTACGACCTCATGGGTCGAACCGTCTCGGAAGAGCATCCGGATGGCAGTACCGTTCAGACAACCATCGACTCGCAAACAGGGCTTCCCGAACGCCAACGCGTAGACTGGGGCGAAGGTGTTGAGTACGTCTTCCCTGAATATGAGGCGCAATGGGGCCAACCCGCAGGATGGAGCAGCGGGTCCGACGCCGCAATGCATCTGCTGTACGACCGGCCAGGCCGCATTCGTGGCTACAGCATGGACCTCAACTACACCGGAGGAACCGCAGACTACACGTACCGGGCAGACGGACTGCTGAAGGAAAAGGTCTTCGGTTGGGCCGGCGATGAGCGCTACAGCCAGGCCTATGATTACGACTTCCTCAAGCGCGTCAGCAGCACGTACCTTCGGGAAAAGGGCAACTCCAGCGTCAGTCGTCAGGAACACTTTTCCTATGACCTGCTCGGGAACTTCACTGAAACCAACGTAGATGGCACCATCATCACCTGGGACTCAGACGCGCCATTCAGCCAGCCCGAGTACACCCTTGGCCATGGCGATGTCATCGATTCCATCATGACCTGGGACACGCAAGGAAGGCTTGCGTCACGATCCCATGGCAAGTCTGCCAGCAAATACTACTACGACGGTGCAGGCCGTCTACAAAGCATTGAGGGGGATGTAGGCGAGACCATCTACGGCTACGACGTAGACGACAACCTCATCTATGAAGAGCGCAAGAACGGTCGGATTTGGCGGTTCGGAACGTACAGATACGAAGAATCCGAGAAGATGATTATCGTCAAACCCGTTCCTCAGATTGCCATTGAGCGCCAGGGTGGTGCCACACAAGAGCGTTGGGTCTTCCTAGAGCCCGATGGGCATGCCCTGCAGACAGTCGCGGGGGTTGGCCAACAGCCTGGGCAAGAGCTGAGCTACCAGATTCTGGGGGCTTATGGCCGGACGTTGGCGCAGGAAGGCAAGCCCATGCCTATCGATGGGTTCCATGGGGCTGATGCCGATACGTCGAATGGCGTAGTGCCGTTTGGGGTGAGGCATACGTTGAAGGATGTCGGGGTGTGGCTGCAGCCGGAGCCGTTGTTGTATCTTGGGATTAGCAATACTGATACGTGGATTCCTCGGTCAAGCACTGGCGTTTATGCCAGGGGGAATCCGGTATCCTCTAGCGACACTAGCGGATTTACACCGATTATCACCATGCCTTGGGTGAGCCCGGAGACCGTAGGTATCCAAGCTGGATTCCTATCAAATGGGTCAATTGAAATTCTTGAAGCCCCCATCGGGCTAGTGAACGCTGCAGCACACCCAGTTCAAACCTTTACAAGGTTCGACCATTCAGAAATTGACCCAATTGCATCGTCAGTGATGGAGGGGGTACGCTTAGTAGACGATATCCACTCCTCTCAACAGCAGCATGGATCGCAATCACTACAAGGGAGATTCATGACGGGTTGGCATGTGGGTCGAGCGGTCAATCATGTATTCGTTAGAGCGGCCCAATATGGAACAGGGGTAATGGGCGCAGTGGGGAAATTTGCTGGCTCGTGTTTCGTAGAGGAGACACAAGTACCAACACCTCGCGATTCAGTACCTATTGCATCTCTACGTGTAGCGGACCTCGTTATCGCCGCCGCCTCCACGGATGTGGGTGAGCAACCCTGGGTCGAGGTGGAGGACGCGCAGGTTGAGCGACAGGCCGCGTGGGCTCCGCGTGGAGTGTTCGAGCGGGTGACGCGCTGGGCGAGGGCCGCGGCCATCCCAATCGCCGTGATGTCGACGAGAGAGGCGCCGGCTGCCATCGCGCCAGACGCGGTGGTGGAGGTCTACGACGCACGGACGGGAGCTTGGTCCGAGGGGGTCGGCGGTTCGGTCGAGGCTGGAGCCACCGGCATGGACGAGGGGCGGGTGCTTCGGGTGACCTCGGAGGGCGTCCACATCCGCGGAGCGGCTACCAGCGGCGAGCTCGCTGAGGCCGATGCCACCTGGGTCGCGGAGGCGGCGCACGGGGTTCCTGCCGCCGATGACTGGGTCCTCGTGCTCGGGGATGCCGGTGACGCCGGCCACTGGCGCCTCTCCGAGGTGGACGTGGGCTACCGGTTCGCCTTCCAGGGCCGGGTGTTCGACACCGCCGACGCCGATGGTGACGGGCGCTTGGAGGTGCGGTGGTCGGGTGACGTACTCGGGAAGGTGGTGAACACCTTCGTGCGCATGGCCCCCGAGGTCATCGACGCCGAGATTGCGTACGCCGATGGCGAGACCGACACACTGACCGGCACGCCGAACCATCCGTTCTGGGTACCTGCGGTGCGGGACTACGTGCCGCTCGGCGAGCTGGAGGTCGGAACTGTCCTGCATGTGCAGGGTGGGGGCGAGGCCATCCTTGTCAGCAAGACCTGGCGTCAGGGCGAGTTCGAGGTCTTCGACTTCGAGGTGGAGGGGCTGCACAACTTCTACGTGCGTGGCTCGGGTAGTGATGCGGCCGGGGTGCTGGTCCACAACTCGACGGGTCGGGTCAACCTCGCCAGCCCGTCCAGGACCAGACACATTCTCGATGGCGACGCCACCGGTGGAGGTCACGGCCCAGGGCGCGGCATCTCCGACAAGTCCGAGTTCCCTTCAAGGTGGTCGGACGCGGACGTGATGGAGCACATCTCGGATGTGGTCACCGACCCGGCTGCCAGGCACACCCAGTTGACGGGCCGCCCAGGGGCCACAACTACAAGGGCGGGCGACCCCGTCAGGTACGCGACAGAGGGAACTCGTGATGGCGTCGACATTCGAGTGATCTCCGATTCGACCGGGGAAATCATTACTGGCTACCCGACGAACGTTCCGAGGAACCCATGACCGATATTCGCGCGCTTATGGCCCGGCTACCCTACGGCCGGGGCGACGAACTCCGCCTAATGATGGAGAACGGCGAACAGTCGTTGGCCGTTCACATGGTCATCGAGAACTTGTACGAGTTCGAGTTGTCAGTCTCCGAGGCCGAGGTTGCGCTCCTTCGGAAGTTGGCTGCTAGGTGGGGCCTCGATGGGCGAGCCTTGGGGTGGCTGGACGAGATGTCGGAGGATTCCTGACCTCGGAACCCTCCCCACCACCTCCACCAAGTCGTAGGCCACCAAGGGGTCGATGTACCGCCCCCGGCTGCCCGAGATCACGTGCCCTTGCAGGTGGTCGACGGCGTCGGGGGCTGCCCCGGCTCGCAGCAGGCCGGACTTGAACCCCTTGCGGAAGGCGTGGTGTGGCGCCCCCTTCCACGCTCTCTCCGGGACACCCCCATCCCGCCACGCTCGTGCCACCTCTCGCGGCCGGGGCTGCCGGGTCCGGTCGCCCGACCCAGGCGGCGACGGGATCACGTAGGCGCCCACCCTCGGCCACGCCGCGAGCGCTTCGATCAGATGAGCGCTCACCGGGATGATCCGCCCACGCTTGTTCTTCGTGATCCCCGGCTCGATGGTGAGCAGCCGGCGCTCCACGTCGAGGTCGCTCCACCGCAACATCATGGTCTCGCCGACGCGCAGCCCGGTGAAGCGCAGAAACGTCAACAAGCACGCTATCCACGGCGTCCCCGTCGCCGCGATGCAGGCGTCCATCTCGCCCCAGGTGGGCGCCGTCGCCGGCTTCGGCGGCTCCCGCGTCATCTCGATGCGCCGCGGCCTCGGCACCCGTCCTGGCCAACGGTCGCTCTCCTCGGCCCAGCGCCACATCAGCTGGATGAACTCGACCACCTTGCGGGCGGTGTCCTTGCTCCGAGGCCGACCGATGTGGCTCGTCTCGGGGCGCATCAGCCACACGTAGACGTCTTCCAGCAACGGCCGCGTGAGTAGCGTCGCCGGAAGCGCTCCGGCCGGCCGCTTCGAGCGCAAGAAGCGGACGAACAGGCCGAGGTTCTCGGTGTAGCGGCGGACGGTCGTGCCGCGGAGGCGGTGGCGCCGGTGCTCCAGGTACTTGGCGATCATCTCCTCGATGTCGGGCACGTCGCGGAACGCCTCGGGGACCCAGGGCCGGCCGGCGGCGACGCAGGCTTCCACCTCGACCTTGAAGAGATTGGCGTGCTTTCGGGTCGGGAAGGTCCGGCCTCTCTCCCGGCCATCGGGGGCGCTCCACCTCACTTGGAAGCGGCCGGACGGCCGGCGGGTGACGTAGGCCATCAGTCCGCCAGGCCGTCGAGTCTCGGAGCGCGGGTCGACCCGTCGCGAAGCCCTGCTTCCAGGAGGATGGTGAGGAGGTCGGTCCTCGTGACCTTCATTCCCGGAAGGGCAGCCCTCCACTCCTGCACCCGGGCGTCGATTCGCTCGACGAGCTTGGCGGGGAGACGGGCTCCAACGTGGACCTTCGGTCGGCGGCTCATCGGTGGGCCTCGCGGACGAGGCGGGAGACGACCGAGAGCGCCAGGGGCGTGCCGACGCGGCTTCGGTGCCCGTCGCGGTCGAGGGTGAGGACGACCTCGCGCAGCGACAGGCCCTCGTCGCGTAGGGCACAGGCTCTCGCCACGGTTGCTTGCTCGGCTGGGTCTGGGTCCAGGGTGCGACCGTCGGTGCCCAGACGCCAGCCGTACGGCACGCGACCGCCGGTGTACTCGCGGCGGGACCGCTTGTGTGCGAGGGCGGCCTTTGTCCGCTCGCCGATGATCTCGCGCTCCCACTGGCTCACGCTGGCCAGGACGTTGAGGACGAGGCGCCCCGCCGCCGAGCGGGTATCGATGTTCTCGGACACCGACATCAAGGCCCAGCGCCCATCGTGGAAGTACCGTTCGAGGAGCTCACCGAGGTCCCGGACCGACCGGGTGAGGCGGTCGAGCTTCACCACCAGCAGGGCGTCGGCATCGCCGTCCCGAAGGAGCCCGAGCGCTCGCTCAAGCCCAGGGCGCTCCAAGCTCTTGGCGCTGTGGCCCGCGTCTGCGATCACCTCGATGATGTCGAGGTCGTAGAGCTTCGCGTACGCCTCCACCTTGGCACGCTGGGCGTCCATCGAGATGCCGTGTTCGGCCTGCTTGTCGGTCGAGACCCGGAGATAGGCGACGGTGCGCGGTCGGGTCGAGGTCGGTTCCATCTTGGCCTCCTGGGAAGGGAGGAGGAATACGACCAGGCGATGGGAGCCGTAAAACGTCGTTTTACGACGAGACGGGCGCGTCCCAGGTAGAACGCCATCCGATGTGTCTCGACCGAGCCGCGAAGAATCCCGGTTCCGGGCGCACGCCAGAGTGGCTCCACGCGGGGCGCCGGCACTCCAGGGTGATGAGCTTGGAGGTATTCGGCGATGGGGCGTGCAGGTTCGGCCCCCCACACAGCGGGTCCCCGGGGACCGGGGTGGGCCGCCTGATCTGCGCCCCAGTGGGGGGTATCCATCGTCTCGATGGTGGAAGCGTTCTGGCGCGCTCCCGCAGGGACGGCAGCCGTCCAGCGCTTGTGGCGCTCTCCAGTCCGACGGTGCCGGGTCGAGGTCTCTCCATCGTGGTGCGCACCGACGGCGAGGAGGGGGCCGACGAGCAGGGGTGAAGCGATCAGGCCGCCACCACCTTCATCACGCGGGTCTGTCGGTCCTGCTGGGCGTCGGGAAGGGCCGCGGTAGGGGTCGGCGTCGGCGCTACGCCATGATGGACGCTACGGCCTCCCGGGTGGCCTGCGGCCACCGCGGTTCGGCTCGCGCCGCCTCCGGCGCCGCGATGACTAGGGTTCGTTCGAGGCGCTTCCCCTCTCCACCCTGTCCTTCTCGAACCGAGAACTATCCTCGCACCCAGCCCGCGAAGCGGGTGCGGTGCGACCGGGGCGTGGCGCGCAGCGCCACCCCCGGGACCCGACCTACGCCCGACCTCCCCCAGCGCTTCGAGCGCTCCGACGCCAGAGCAACCAGCGAAACCAGGCCACGTCCGACCTACTTCAGAACACTCTCCCGGCGGGCCCCGGATGACTCTCTAGAGTTTCCCCCTTTCAAGCGGGGAGGTCGGACGTCCTCGTAATATGATTCGACGAATCTACACTCTCCGCGTCCGACCTCTTCCCGAAGTCGGACGCGAGGTCGGACGCGCCCCCCTCTACACGCTCGGCTTGGTCCAGGTGCGGATGCGCTTGGTCCCACTCCCCCGCCTCGGTCCCCGCCGGCACCCGAGCTTGCGGAGCAGGGCGCTGACCCGCATCTCGGCGCTTCGGCTGTTGGTGTGCGCGACCGAGAGCCCGACGCCGTACACGATGGCGTCGTAGGTCGTGAACTCGTCGGGAGCGTCGTCGAGCAAGGTGGCCAGCGGGGCAAGCCAGGCGTCGCCGACCTGGAACTGCTGCCGGTGGCGGGTGAGCGTCGTCTCGAACGCGGGCGTCGGCCAGAACTGGCAGCCGTCCTGGTATCGCTCGACGGCTTCGGCCCACAGCGGCTCCCGGTCTCGTTTCAGCGCGGCCAGGTCGATGATCGTGGTCTCGACGGGCCAGAAGCGCCGGTCGCCCGTCGGGTCCCGGAGGATGTCCTGCTCGTTCGAGGTCCCGACGAACACCGTGGAGCGCTTGTAGCGGACGTCGTGGCGCCCGTACGGGGGCCGGAAGCGGTCGACCGCGTCGGTGAGGAACGCCTTCATCGCCGACAGCTCGCTGCGCTTGAGGCTGTCCAGCCCGGCCAACTCCATGAGCCAGGTGCCCCGGAGTGCGAGCCGCGCGTCCTTCGAGCGCAGGTCGGCTGGCGTGTCGTTGAACCACTCGGGGCGCATGGCCAGCGTGGCGACCGCGGTGCTCTTCCCGGTCCCCTGATCGCCGATCAACACCAGCGTGTTGTCGAGCTTCCCGCCGGGGTCGAGGGGCCGCGACACCGCCCCAACGGCCCACATCAGCCCGAGCTGGCGGTGGAGCGCGTCGTCGCGGGTCCCGAGGTAGTCGGGCAGGAGGCGGTCGAGGCGTTCCACGCCATCCCAGGTGAGCGACCGGAGCCAGTCGGCCAGCGGATGGCGATGGTGGCGCCCGGCGACGTAGGTGATCGCCTCCTGGACCAGGGTGCGGCGGAACGACACCCCGGCGAAGCGCGAGAGTTCCACCGCGATGTCGATGATGAGGGCGTCATCGACGGGTCGGTCGCCGAGGTAGACGTCCCCGTCGAAGTCGTTGCGCCACAGCTCTGGATGAACGTGCCGGAGCACGTCGATGGCGTCCTCCCGCGTCGCGCTGGCGAGCCGAGGCGTCGTCGCGGGCGTGGGTCCGCCCGATGCCGGGATGGCCGCCCCTGCGTGCCCGACGGGTGCCGGTGGGCTCGGGGCTGGGGGTGCTGTCGCGTGCCCAGGCGGTGGGCTTTCGGTCGCCGCGGTTGGTGTGATGGGTTCGGGCGTGCCGGGCTCCGGCGTGATGGGGGTGGAAGGGTGATCGGCGGGCGCACGGCGGTCGTCGCCGCCTTCGTGGGATGCGGACATGAGATTCCTCGCGGGTCGGATGAAGCGAGGTGGCCACCGCGCAACAGCACCGTATCCGTGGGGCCGATCACCAAATCCCCCGGAAAAACTGGCGAAATGCGGTGTTTCTAGGTCGGAGCCTTCACCATCTCCTCACAAGCCACGACCACCGACGTCCATCGGCGCGTGAATAGTGATGCTTCCATCGTGGCCGAGCCGCGTGGTCTCCGCGGGCAAGACGGCTCCGTCTCTGTGGCATTCTTGCGCCCGCCGGCGTCGCTCACCCCGGCCCGTTCGCCACACGAAATGTGCGCTACGATGCGGTGATGCGCTGGAACCTGCCCTCGTTCCTGAATCCCGCCGCCTCCACGGATGTAAGTGAGGAGGCTTGGGTCGAGGTGCAGGATGCGCCTGTCGAGGAGCAGCCCGCGTGGGCTCCGCGTGGGATTTTCGACCGCGTGAGGCGCTGGGCGCAGGCTGCGGCCATCCCCATCGCCGTGATGTCGACGAGTGAGGCCCCGGCGGCCATCGCGCCCGACGCGGTGGTGCAGGTCTATGAGACGCGCACCGGTCGTTGGGTCGAGAGCATTGGCGTCGACGTGCACGCCGGCGACACTATCGTCCAAGGCGAGCGAGTGCTCCGGATGACCACTGAGGGGGTGGAGGTTCGAGGAACTGCCACAGTCGAGGACTTGGCGGAGCCTGCTACCCTGGTAGCCGAGGAGGAGCGTCGAACCCCGAGCGGAGACGACTGGGTCATCGTACTGGGAGATGCGGACGACGCTGGCCACTGGCTACTTGATGACGTGGAGGCAGGAAAACGTTTCGCGTTCCAAGGCAGGTTGTTCGATACGGCCGATGTCGACGGCGATGGCCGTTTGGAGGTCAGGTGGTCGGGTGACGTACTCGGTAAGGTTGTGAACACCTTTGCGCGCATGGCTCCCGATGTCATCGGCGCTGAAATTGTCTATAGTGAAGGGCAGACTGAAACGCTCACCGGAACGGCGAACCACCCGTTCTGGGTGGATGCGGTGCGGGACTACGTGCCGCTCGGGGAGCTGGAGGTAGGGACCGTCCTGCATGTGCAGGGTGGTGGCGAGGCCATCCTCGTCAGCAAGACGTGGCGGCAGGGTGAGTTCGAGGTCTTCGACTTCGAAGTCGAGGGGCTGCACAACTTCTATGTGCGGAGCGAAGGGTCGGATGCGGCCGGTGTGCTTGTTCACAACTCGATCACAAACCCAGTACCAAGCCGGCTCGCTCGGATTGTCTCTGGAGACGATGTGCCTGGGACGCCGAGAACCCTTGGAGCACCTGGTGCTGACGATGTGTTCGTCACCGCCGCGGACGACATCGCCAGCATGGGTGCTTCCGAAATAGCGGAAAGACTCAGCATTCCCGAAGCGAAATCTTTCCATGTAATCGAGTTCGACACCCCAAAATCCGGCCTGGCATCTCCCATCAATCGGACTAATCCGGGCTTCACCGGAGGTGGCACGACGGCAGGGGGAGCCCGCGAATTCGTGATTCCGAATGGCCCTTTGCCGCCCAATTCAACAACATCGGTGGTGCAATAGTGGACAACAAGAAACCAGAGCCAGACGAGGTGGAGATTCGCGGCGGAGTGCAAGAAGTCGGAAACCGAATAGTCCCCGATGCCGCTACCCAACGAATTCGATGGTTACGCACGCAGTACTTGGAGTTGGTGTCGACCTCAGATGACGGCTGGACGGCTCGGTATCTAGACCCCGCCGATGGACGCATTTGGGAGTTGGTGTTTCCCCATTCATCTACACACGGAGGAGGTCCACCGCTATTGCGCATCGCGCACGAGTTCAAGCCGTCCGACGGTATGCTCGCAATCACCTCCGCCGAGTTGTAGCCCGCCGCCAAACCCACACCACTAGGCCGACAATACCGTTTTGGCAGCTGCCCTTCGAGCGGACGTCCGTCGCCCCAGGTAGGCCATGGTCGCAAAGGAATACCCAAAGCTGGCTGCGATGGTCTTCGTTGATGTGGCTCTCGTCTGGCTGCTCGGAGACGCCGTCGTTGGCTCCGTCTCCGTCCACGCTCTTGAGGGCAGCCTGGGTGTGGCGACGACTGCAGCAGTTCGTGCGCCTCGACGGGTGCCAAGGCCAGCGCCGGTCCCCCCGGCTTTGAGTCGGACGGTACAGACCAAGGTCAAGAGCTAGGTCACGACACCGCCATCCCTGGGGTTCCGAGGCCATTGCCGGCGTTGGAGTTCCTCTGCGTGCCGAGAACAGCCTAGCCGTCCAATTCGAGTCAAGATGATTGTGATCCTCGTCGACACGATCGATGAAAGTTAGCTACTCAGAGCGCCCGCCCAAACGGGCCCTGGTCAACTAGACTAGGGGCTCTGGCGACAATCTCCCACGCATGGTTTGGTTCGCTGTTGTCGGCTGCCTCGCCGAATGATGGGCTAGCTAGAACAACAGGAACGCGAATGCCTTTAACTGAGCGGCTGGTACACTTTTTCGCGCTGCGTCCTCACCAGGCCTCGCGCTCCAAGCGATTCCAAGAGGACCACAATTTTTCGTTTCGTGAGGCGCTTTTCGGTCTGGAGAAAGGCTGGAATCAAGAGCACCACGCCAAGGAAACGAAGGAACTCTTCGCCTACACCAAGATTCGAGACATCTATCGAAGCGCAGATAGTACAACGCTACTGATTGGCCGGGGAAGCACCCGCCGGACCGCGCCGATGCTCGACAACGCCACACAATTTGATGAAGCGGAGCATGTTGAAATCGCTGAGGGCAAGATGCAGTCTTGGAGCACTCACGTAGTAATCAACCATAAGCCAGAGTTGAACGGTACTCATTCGGTGGTCATAGAGCACGTTCACTTCTTGTCCCGAACCGACATCCAGAATTTTCTCGGTCATTTGCTGTGCCGCCGCATCGAGTGTCAGCGAGAGCAGGATGGATACCACATCTATTTTCGCCCTGAAATGACGAGTAAGACCACGTACCCACTAGCTGAATTCCTCGCGACGCCAGGGATTCCCACCGAACTGCAAGTAGTAATCAGTGACGGTCGGCTGGATTCTAGTGTCGATGAGGTGTTCGATGTGTCGTATAGCAAGACCACGGACACCAACATGCTTCGTGGGACCTTCCAAAAGATCATGATTGGAGCCATGGGTCGGGGAGCTGAACGGGTGAGAATCAGGTCGACTCAGGACGGTCAATCATTCCAGGGTGACTTTCAAGACCTGTCTCGAGACATCCAAGAGTTGCGCCTTACGCGGACTGCCTCCATCACCTTCAGCCCTCCGCTTGAGCAGCACCACACCTCCATCGACTCCGCTGTGCGAGCGCGTATGATCGAGTTACTAGAGGAATAATGAACCTTCTTGTCCCGTTCGAATACTTGTGGCTCCGCCACAACGAACTGCGAGCCTACAAGATGATGGCACTGGCCATTGGTCTCATGTGGCTTGGCGGGCAAGCGCTCCATGTGTGGTTGCTTGGCGCCACCATGAATTTCTTCCATTTGGGAGGCGCCTTAGACAGCATCCAGACCCTGCTATCTGTCATGGTTGGCATCTACTTCGGTCTGGCCGGTGTCTTCGGAGCGACTTCAAAGGGCTGGCTGGACGGTCAGATGCCTGGGGGCATCCCAAACCCTGGGAACGGTCAGCCTATGACTAGGCGCGCCTTTTTCATGCGTCTCCTCGTATATTGCGCTTCGATGTCCACCGTTCTTGTGTTCATTACTGCGCTTGCTCCAGGGCTCATTCTGCCGATGGTCCGAGAAGGACTGATTTGGGGCGCAGCCAACTGGCCTGGCGTTGGCTGGTGGTGGGCGAGGGTCGTTGGCTCAAGCGTCGTGTCGTCGGTGATTGTGGTCCTGATGGCCCACTTGCTCCTTTCGTCTCTGCTTAGCTCTCGGTTCTTGTCTCGGGACGGCACTACAACGTAGCGCAGCGGGAGGGGCTCCAAGATGCCAAGGTTCATTTACCCTCCACTCGCTATTGGTTTCCGCAACGCAACCCACTCTAGCTACTCGCAGTCAGGAGGTACCATGCTCGCAATCTACAAGCGGTCCCTGCGAGTTCAAATCCTGTGTTGGTGGGTCCACGTTGAGACGCAAGGACGACTTCACCTAGGCACTCAAGTGCAAAACCGTTGGGCCCCTGAAGCACAACGCCAGGTGTGGCGACGACCATCCAGTGGCCGAGTCGCCTGCTCGTCTGCTCCCCGTCAGTCCATGCGCGACTACACCATGACCGTCAGCAGAGTGCCCGACGGAGACCGAGACTCTCTGGTGCGGTAGATGCATCAGTTCCGGAGGTCGAAGCGACCAGCCGTTGAGTTCGGAAGTGGTGCGTGTTGTCCGACCGACATGCGGTGGGTTGTGAAGCCGCCGAGTGGCGCGGTGTGTAGGCTGTTGTCGATGGTGTCGGAGTCTTGGACGCGAGTAGTATGGAACCATCAGCCCTTCAGAAAGTGTTCACTTTATGACGGGCCGCCCGGATAGGCTTCCAACTGGAGGATGCCGTGTCAAAAAGTGCTGTCATAAACCCCGGCCGCTTGTTGGGGTACGCGCGGGTATCCACGGCCGAGCAAGAGGTCGACCGTCAGCGACGTGAGCTGTCTGCAGCGGGCTGCAGCATGATCTACGTCGACGTCATGTCCGGAGCATCGGAGGACCGCCCGGAGCTCGCTGCACTCATCGCCGACCTTGTGGAAGGCGATACCGTGGTGGTCTGTCGTCTGGACCGTTTGGGGCGACGGGTCCGTGGCCTACTCGAGCTGGCGGAAAACTGGACCGCTCAAGGCGTCCACCTTCGCAGTCTCCGTGAGCGCCTCGACACAGGTACGCCTCAAGGGCGCTTGTTTTTCACGCTCACCTCGGCGTACGCTGAGTTTGAGCGTGACGTCATCATTGACAGGACGAAGAGCGGCCAAGCTGCAGCGCGAGCTCGCGGCGTGAAATTCGGTCGACCCAAGAAAACGTCGTCGGACCCGAGAGTCATCACCGTGAAGAGCCTCGTCAATTCCGGCATCAGTGTGCGCCAGGCGGCCAAGGAAGTGAGCGTCTCGGAGTCGACCGCACGACGATACCTTCGACTCTAGGCAGCTGTAAGCGCCCATTACACGTCACTCGAACGAGCCTTGGAGAGACCATGCCCTCAGACCCCAATACAGTCGCCGTCGCAATCACCGCAGCGGTGACAACATTGACCAAAGAGTCCTATGAAGACTCGCTCGGCCCGTCCGCTAAGGTAATAGGCGAGATCGTTGCGTTGCCCCCACGGTTCCTTCGTTCTGTGCTGTTTCCATTGTTCAAGCGGGTGGCCGTCAAAGAGAAGGAGTACCAAGACTGGTTGGAGAGCCATTTGCTGCAGAAGCTTGCTGGGATTCCAGAAGATCGCCTGCAAGAGCCACCACTCGCCCTCACAATGGCCGTTTTGGAGCGTGCCCCCCTGGTCTATGACGAAATCGACCTTCGCGAGATGTACACTCACTTGTTGGTGGCTGCGATGGATAATGGCAGAGCGGATGTCGTTCACCCATCATTCCCGTACATTATTGAACAGCTGTCGCCGCATGAGGCACGATTATTCAAGCTCATTACTCGCCAAGGCCAGGTGGTTGTGGCGGAAGGGCAGGCGGCGTCTACGGACGGAGCAGAGTACGATATGTCGAGGGTTTTCGATGCTCTCTGCCATTCCGTGGGTATTGAACTGCCCCAAACAAATGCAGCACTGGACAATCTTCGTAGGTTGCGATTGGTCCGATTGGATTGGTCACGTTCTACCGCGCTATCGCATGAACCGGCCCTCTTTCAGGCGCCAGTGTCAGGTGCATTCGTCCACACTTCAGAAAGCTGCCAGCTGAACATTACGGATTACGGGATGGATTTCGCGGCGGCATGCATTGGCGACGAGCCGAAAGACCTGTAACAGAGTGTCATACCTCGAAGATTTATGCGATTGGTGGATGCGAAACGGCTTGCCGGAATCCTCCTTTGCCGTGGAGCCAAACCGACAGCGACTCCACATTTAAGGGAAGTGCCGAGCCTCGCAGATGCCCACTGCGTCCACATAGGGGGACGACCGCACGACGATACCCTCGGCTCTAGTACGGCCCGTTTCGAGTCTCTTCGAGTAGGGTGAGCGAGAACCGCTCCGCGTTGACGCCGTTCATTTCTACGTCTTCCAGCGTCAACGTCATCGCGGCGGAGCTGGAGCAGTCGCGCGGAAGGGCAAGGTCGTGTGCCGCGTGAAGGAGCCAGCGCCGGTGGATCCCCATCCATTCACCTATGGGCGCACGACCAAAAACATCCAGAATGTCCACGCCAAAAGAGGGACGTATCAAGTTCATCCATCCGGACCCATACGGCCCACTACAAAGCGTGTACAGTGAGCTCTACGGTGTCGACTAAAGACAGCGTTTCGTTGCGGTTAAATCTTTTTCTCTTGGTTCAACCGCTCAACCGCCCCTGATATTCATCCGATAGTATTGACGAGACACAGACTGGATACACCTCTAGTAACAACACGCTGGATGTTCCAGTAGAGTGGACTATGGACGCGCCGTCCCACCTTGCCAAACTTGGAACTCTGATGCCTTTCCCGCAAACCGAGCGATTTGAGTACTCAGTCAACCCCTTGGTTCGCGTCGAATGTACGCTGGAATTTCCGAAGAACCTGGAATTAGAGGCCAAGCTCCCCGCTGGATTTCAGCGTCGAGTACAGAAAGATTTTCCAGAGTACGAAGAGGTGACACCCAACATGGCCTCCGGCACCTCAGACGTCATGAAGCAATTTCTGGCGGCAATGACGTCGGCCCCTCATCTAAAGGTCCAACATCGGTTCTTAACTGCGGATGGGTTTGGCTCCGTCACGCTTGCTTCGACGTCCCTGGCCTTTCGTTCAACCAACTACACCTCATGGCCGGCGTTCTCAAGCCAGCTTTGGGCAGTGCTAGACGCGTTCCAAGAAGAATACGAGATTCCTTACTTCAAAGGCGCCAAGCTGCGCTACCTGAATTTCATTCCAAAAAACGGTTTTGAACCGCCCATTCAGTCGATGACAGAGCTTATCAATCCAGAGCTGTCAGGGCCGTTGACCCACGACACGCTGGGTACTGCGATCACTAAGTACGCCGGGGAGTTGAACATCGACCTCACGTGTCAAGGGAACATGACGCTGAAGTACGGATACGCTGGCACGGACACGAATGTGTTCGTCATTGACTCCACATGTGCGGTTGGAGGTCTAAATCTTGACCGTAATCAAGTCCGAGGACTCCTAGTTGACTTTAACAAGCAATCAGGTAGATTGTTTCGCTGGGCAACAACCGACGCTTTGCGGGAAGCCCTTAGCAATTACGTGGAGGGAGAGTGAGTTCCAAGGACAAAGTTGTCGAATTGCCTCGCGTCGTCCACGAAGAAGCCCCATTCACTGAGCGGAAGTCGGCGTTCCGAGTGCCCATGGAACTCGGAAATTCGTTTGAGTGGAACGATACTCCGGTTTCGCTGGGGCATCGCACAGAGGCTAGCGTCACGGCCGTCAAGCATGGCGACTTCGGTACAGCGAGTATTCCTGGACTGCTTAGAGGGATTGGCTGGCTGTTGTTCGGCGTCGCATCCGAAGTTGAAGCCACGAAACTCCGCCATCAGAAACGACGCCATGCATACGACCATGCGCTGGCTGGGTTCTCGTCCAATCGGGACTTCCTAGGACTACAACTCAGTCACGCCTGGGGTAATGTGCCGGAGGAGGACTTCCGGTTTGCCTGCGACCATCACCTGAGCACGAAGGAACAAGCTATTTCTGGTGACGTGCGTCAGATGATCACCACGTTGGCACGGACATCATCCGTCGCGTTGGACGCGGAGACTCTATCTGAAGTGTTCAACGTGCGATTGCACGACGTTGAACGACTACTGATGGCTATTCACGGCGAAGACCACCAGAGCGCATTGTGAGTGGTAGCCAGGACAAGCTGGCGAAACTGACTCAGTGCGACACGTCCATAGAAGGACTGACCGTTGTGGGGTCCTCTCGCCATCCACTTCCTCTGGCACGAGGCATCGTAAAATACTGCGATAAGCCATGTTATCGGTTCGTTGCAAAGCACAACGTAGAAGCTCAAATCACGAAAGAATTCCCTGCCGATTTCGATGAAAAAGCCAGGTTCGACCACCAACGCGACGTAAAATCGCAAACCACATCGAACTACCAGGTGGTTTGTGAGGACGTAGTCGTCCACAGCCTGACGCCGCGATTCAAGCAGAAACTCATCAATCGTTCTAGCACCCACAAAGCTAACCAGTGGAAATTCACCTCCCAAACGGAGGTGAAGGTCACGCGGCCCCATCGGGCAATCCTGAACGCTCAAGCAAACCGGAACGCGAAAGAGGCCTAGCGTATTGTCAGATCGAGGGCGGTCATGCTTCGCACACCTGGCCGACGAACACCGGGTACGGGTTACACAACCTCCATGCTCGGAAATCGACTTCTGACGATGCGTGGCATTCAGCTCTCCAAGCATCACGACGCCTCCACAAGGCATGCGCCTGATCGTGGTCCGGACAGAACGCGACGTCGTGAGGAATGTTCAAATCGAGCCACCAGGCGTCGAGTGATTCAGAATCAGTCCAAACAGTTCGGTCGCATTCGACCTGTTCGCAGGTGTAGGCCGTTCCCCCGGGTTGGGGGTCACACCGTCTCGGCATCCCTGGAGAACTCACCACGCCTCACTAGGTGTGAGCAGGTGGGTTCCGATAGCCATTCGAGCCCGCGCCTTCGGTCCGCTCAACAACCGCTTCAACACGCGATTCGCTTCGCCGGCGCTCCTTGGCTAAGGGTATTGACGAAGCGCGTTGAACGACCAAGCTTCTCCGTGTGGGAAGGTCGTGGTGCGCTTGTGGAAGTCCACCGACGGGTCCCGCCCATCATCATTCTTGGCATGTGTCGCGCAGTTCCTCGAGTACGGCCGCGACCACGGCCGACCGTGTCATGTGGTCGGCGGCCTGCAGCTTGATGAGCTGCAGGTGCATGTCATCATACGTGCCTCGTTAGGCCATGTAACGGCCGATAGCAATATGGCCTTCAAGCAGGACGGCCGCGGCCAAGTGCCGACCAGGTCCCGGAAGCTGTCGCCCACATGCTGCCAAGCATGTTCGAAATCTGGGACCTCACCATGCAATGCCAACTGGAAACCCAGTCCATCTAGGCGTAGCGCCAGCAGTGTCGGCACGCCGTCTTGGAGAAGCCGGCTCATGCCACCACCAACGACCACACATCCACGGAGCGCGTCACGCCATTCTGAATGACGTCGACCCGACCACCAGAGCCTCCCGTGATGGTCGCCGGTAGACCCAGGTAGACAACAGCCGCATTTGCGCGGAAACGGTGGCCTCGCGCCTCGCGAGCGAACCGCAACCCCTCGTCTGCAGGCGTGAGCTCAAACGAGTCCCAGGCACCATCGGCCTCAACGCACCCGACGTGCGCCCCTTCGAACATGAGGCGACCGTCTACTTTCACCGTCTTGAGGCGAAACTCTTCTCCGGCCGCGACCGCCTCCTCGCACTCGGCGCAGGAAGGAAAGGTCTTTTTCCAGGTCTTGTCTGCAATTCGAACAACTTCAGCCATGGTGGCTCCCAGTAAATGGCCGCAAAGGACCTAGGCAAATTGATGGGCTACGGAAACGTTTCCAAAACACGAGATTCGTTGCTCATGACGTTCGCTCTCGCCGCAGGGACAGAATTCGGTCTCAAGCGTCTGGAGCTGTCCAGTGTCCGGACGACACACCTTTGGTCAGCGCGTCGCGAATGACATCCGGCAAATCTGCGGACGTCTTCGCAAGCTCCTCAAGTGCTGCGAGTGCGCTCAGCTGGCGCGCCTTGTTGGCGGCCACCGAAACGATGTAGGCAGCGCTGATGGCGAGTCGCTTCCCAATCGAGCCCGTCTTGGCCTCACGACTCTGACGAATCTTGCTGCCTTCGCGCAGTCGACGCTGGTACTCCAAGATGAGCGCTACGTGTTTCTCCCATTGGTTGGCTCTCTCCACAGGCCCCGGGCCGTCAGTGGTCTCGCCAGCCTGGCTAGCCAGCCTGTGTTTCACTGTGTGTTCGGTGACCACGCCGTCAACAACGCGGATGCCTTGGAAGGTGTCGCCCTGGTTCCAGACCAAAAGGAGGTCAGCGTTCCCCTTGGTGTGGCAAAGGCAATCGATGAGAGAGTCGTAGCTTCGACCAGAGCCCCCGCCATGCCAGACCATAGGCAAAACACCATCGGGTGCTAGGCCGTCCTCAAAGAAGCTGCTCTCCGGGGCTTCATATCCATGCTTCTCGCGCAGCAGATTGAAGTCCTCAACGGTCATCGTGAGGCTTCCGCAGAGGTAGTTGACTGATTCGATATTGTGACTCAAGGTAAATCCTTCTGTTCAGGCACGGGGTGGCTCATGGGTCGTCTCGCTTCAGCTCCGGGCTGGTTTGGCGCCGCTGTCGCGGCGACCGCGCAGCGGACAGCAGCGTCCTTGGCCTCAAGGAGCTTGCGCAACGCAACTGTCCGCTCCGGTGTCCTGGGCAGCGTGTCGACGACATCCGCTGCGAGCTCACAGAGCGGACGGGACACTGCTCTGTGGTACTTGGGCAGGTGCTCGTATTTGAACCACTGCAGCATGGGTTCAGTCATGACAGCTGCCCAATGCGGTCCGTTGGCGGTCACTACGGAGCCGTCCCCGCATGTCCACGAATGCAGGAAATAGAGGACGTTCGGCCGTGCTCCGACTCAACCTTCTAGCAAGACAAAACCGCGCTCTCATGCGCTTAGTTCCCTTGCAACCACTGCCTGCTAATCCGTGTGTCGCCGGTTCGACTCCAGCAACGGGCCGCAGGTTCTCCACTCCGGCCGCCGTGCCCACTATGTGCCCACACGAGTGCGGCGGAACCTGTCGTTTGGTGTCGCGGGCCGTCGTGCCGGCCACTCTCGTTACACACGAACAACCGTTGTTATTCGTCGAACTACGGGTTGGTCCGAATGCTGGACCGACTCCCATCATCCGCCGCCAACTTTTCGGACGCCCATGGACGTCGTAGCTGGGTAGTTCACGCACAGCTGTGCCTTTGGCTCCTATGCAACGGACACCCAAGCCTTCGCGCTCTGCCCGAAAAGAAAGGCCGTCCCATCATCAGAGCCACCGGTGGTCCACTGATGCGGGTGGACATGCGTAGTGACTCCCAGGTGAGTTCCACCGTTGAATTCATGCAACGCCGCACACCTAGGGGATCGCAACCGGTCTAGGCCGCTCAAAAACGGACGAAAACGAGCGGTTTTACGACGCATGTCTTATGTCCCTGCCGCAGCCGGGAGTTTGAGTAGCGGACGCGAGGGACCTCATGTCGGAGTCACCTCGGGATAGTCCGAAACCCGTCTGTTTGAGAAGGAAGTGAGTGATGTCGAAGAAGTTGTTCGTCGGTGGTCTGGCCTGGGCCACGAGTGATGAGTCAATGCGCGAAGCGTTTTCCGCATTTGGTGAAGTTACCGATGCCAAAGTAATTCTGGACCGTGACACCGGTCGTTCCCGTGGCTTCGGCTTCGTCACCTTCACCGATGGCGCTGCAGCAGACGCCGCTATCGAGAAGATGGACGGTGCCGATCTTGACGGACGCGCAATCCGCGTCAACGAAGCCCAAGAGCGCTCGCGCGGCGGCGGCGGCGGCGGCGGTGGTCGCGGCGGCTACGGCGGCGGCGGTGGTGGTCGTGGCGGCGGCGGTGGATACGGCGGCGGCGGCGGTGGTCGCGGCGGCTGGGACCGCTAGTCACCAGCATTCGTACGGTGGTGCTCGGTACGGTGACCACGTCACACACCCCAGCACCATCTCTATGACAGGGGATCGGCACTCATTGCCGGTCCCCTGTTTCGTTGTTCACTCGCCAACACCCGTGTAATCGCATGGCGTCTTACACACGCATTGAGCGCCCCAACCAGCTGACTCCAGAGCAGCTCGATGACTACCTCGCACGAGGGTGGTACCGCATCGGCCAGACGTTGATGACGTGCCGATTCTTGGTGTTCGAGGACGTGCTGCGCTCCACCATCTGGACACGACTTGACCTACGCCAACATGCGCTTCGAAAGGGACAGCGCAAGCAGCTCGCACGCATCCGGCGCGAGTTTGACGTCAGGATTGGCCCCCTGGTCGTCGACGCAGAGCGAGAGTCCGTCTACCAAGCCTATCGAGCCACTGCACGTGGCGAACGCAGCCCAACCCTGGACCACTTTCTCTACGAAGAGACCGACCGCGACCTGTTCGACACTCGAGAGGTCAGCATCTGGCGTGATGGCGTACTTGTCGCCTTCAGCTGGTTCGATGTCGGTGAATCGACCCTGCAGAGCCTCCTAGGTGCATTTCTACCAGAGGAGCAACGATGGGGCCTCGGCTACGCTTCTATGCTGTTGGAGCTCGAATGGGGGCTGAACCACGGCTACCACTATCACTACAGCGGGTACATCATGCCCGGAGAGCCGGCGATGGATTACAAACTCCGCGCCGGCGATATGCAATGGCTGGATACGACAGGTCAATGGCATCCATGGGAGTCATTCAACCCTGACCAAACCCCAGAGCGCGCGTTGACAGAAGCCCTCCAGGCCGTCACGCAAGCACTCGTTGCGTGTGGAATCCCTACCACCGTTCGCGACTACGCAATGTTCGAGGCGCCAGCCTACGACCCGTCGCTTTCCAAATGCATGACGGCGCCACGCGTGGCAGAGTGCTTTCCTAGCACCCACACAACGTCAGTACTGTTCATCATGTACGACCTTGACTCCGCACTGTACGGCGTGACTAGGGCAACACGAGCAACGGGTATCGTCAAGCCTCCCGACCCCAACGTTCGCCCAAGGCACGTCGATCTGTTCTTAATCGGCGAGCCGATTGGGACATTTAGCAGCATAGCGGACGTCGTTCATTCGCTTCAGAGACGCCTCGGTGCGGGTCGGTCCACGTAGCGCCCGACGACGACCGAAAAATTTTCAACGCATAGGCCAATGATGGGCTACGATTTGCTATCCATGGAGCCTTCATGACCAACCCCCAACGACCGCAACGCAACAGACGAGGCAACTACGCCATCCTGTTCGTGTTGTCGATTCCTGTGGTGCTCGGCTTCGGTGCACTGGCCGTGGACACCAGCTTCATCCGGCTGGCCCAGAGCCAGACGCAAGACGTCGCAGATGCCGCCAGCCAGGCAGCGCTCTTGGAGCTGCGACGCACCGGAAGCACCGCACTCGCTCGGGAAGCAGCAGAAGCCGTCGTCGATCTGAATGTCATCGCTGGTGGTGCTGGCACGCTAAAGCACTTGGAGTTTGGAGCCTGGGACGAAAATGGAGATCCTGACGGCGAGCGACTTCTGGCCGCAGAGATTCCCAACGCCGTTCGCGCCACGGTGGCCCGCGAAGGCTCACAGGCCATTCCGTTGTTCCTCGCCAAGATCTGGGGCTACAACACCTTCACCGTCGAGCGCAACGCGACCTCCGCATCTCGCAAGCTTCAAGTGATTCTGGTAATGGACATCACCAACTCATGGAGCCCAGGCAACTTCGACAATGCGCGACTCGCCTCTGTCGAGTTCTTCGACACGATCTCCGATTCGCACGGGCCAGACGATCAGATTGGAATGACAGTGTTCACCAACCGATTCGGATGGGAGTTCACTCCCCTCACCGAATTCGACAACGACGCTACGGTTGCCGGCATGCGTTCGGACTGGGATGGCTTGCGCACAGCGAGCAAGGCTGGCGAAATGCGATCCAGCTGGCCGGCACGCTGTAGCACCAATGGCGGCTCCGAAAAGAACAACTTCGAGGACCCGTCGGTCGGTGGTTGCTTCCCCAACATGCCGCGCGAGTACCGAGATGAGCCTGGTACCGACCATTCGACAGGCATGCAGATGGCCTACACCATGTTCGACGACAACTTCGACCCGACAGCTTTCCGCGTCATGCTGGTCCTGACGGATGGAGAGCCGAATGGCCTCGGCGCCCCCGGCACCGCCCGTGCTCTAGACGGCTACACCGAGACTCGCTGGCGGGAATACCTCGGGCCCGCACCACGGTCCGGCAACAACATCCGAACGGAGAGCGTCGCGGTTTCCCAAGAAATGTGGGCCGACCTCGACGTTCATACCTACGTAGTGTCTTTCAAGAAGGACGAAGCGTTCATGCGCTCCATGGCACAGGGACAGGGCTACTTCATTCGCACAGACAACTCGAGTGCCTTGGTACCTATCTTTCGTGACATCGCCAATTCCCTTCCTCTCGCACTCGTGGAGTAGCCATGCGCAAGTACCGTAGCGGAGCCACTGCTCTTGAGTTCGCGCTCATCCTGCCCACCTTTGTCCTGCTGTTGATGTCCGTGATGGACTTCGGCTGGTTGTTCTTCCAGCGAGCCACCCTAGACATGGCCGCGACCGCCGGATGTCGGGCCGCAACCCTGATCGATCCGGGTATCGGTGACAGCAACATGGGCCGAGTGGAAGACGTCGCGTTCGAAGGCATGGCCGACCAACTCTTCGCTGCAGGCGGCGGGGTCTGCGACACAAGCGACTGCTACGTCGACCTCATTCCGTACGGTGAGCCTCCAGGTCGCAGCATGATCTGCGTCATTGGGCGGGATTTCGAGCCTCTCATTGGCATGACCGTTTCCCCGATGACACTAGAGTCATCCATCGCAGTTCGTATGGAGTGGCAACGATGGGCCGATTGAATCCACAACGCAAACGCAGTGGCGTCGCAGCCGTAGAGTTCGCCCTCACCCTGCCCGTCTTCCTACTGGCCGTGCTGGGCACAGTTGAGCTGTCCAACTTCATCAGCAACTTTCATCACGTGCAACGCGCCGCGCGCGATGGCGCACGAGTCGGCTCGGTGACCCTCGAAGGTCCAGACGGAGACGGTTCGCTGATCCAGGCCGCCGCAGCTCAACAAGCCATTGACGTGTTGGAGTCGTCCACAAAACCGTGCAATGCCGGATGCAGCGTCATCGTTGACGTCTATCCAAGTGACGGCCGCCAGTTCGTGACCGTGACCGTCGCCTACCCGTACACGCCATTGACTTGGATGTTTGGCCAGCTAGCCGACCAGTCTATCGCTCAGTTCACCATGATGACGCAGCAGCAGTAGCCCCTACGTTCTGGTCAGCCGCGAGCCCTCTACGAGCCGTACTTGACGCTGCATCCGTAGGAACGTGTGCGTGCAGTGCGTACTTCTTGCCCAGCGCCCAGGTCGGTCAGAGCCTGGTCGACGTAGTTGGTGTATCCGTCACCGGGGTCTGTTCCGTTTGGGGCATTGTCGAGCGCTCCCACGTAGGCCACATTGCCGCTGGCATCGACCACCACCATCGCAGGCGTAGTGCGCGCGCCGTACGCACGGCCAGTGTCGCCGGTCTCATCGAGCAGTACCGGATGGGTCATGTTCCACTCTGCGGCTGCGGTCTGATTGGCCTGAAGGCCGTGCCCCTGCTTGCCAGACGCACCGGAGTTGATGGCAAGCCAGACCGTGTCCTCCGAAACCACGCGTCGCGCTTGGTCCGTCAATGCGCCTTCGCCGTGGGCGTGTACAACGTATGGACAGCCCGGGTTGAACCACTCGAGCACGACAGTCTTGCCCGCGAAGTCAGCCAACGAGACGGTGGAACCATCAATCGCCGGAAGACTAAACGCAGGCGCCGCTTGTCCCGGGGCAAGGTCCGCCAATTCTGTTGAGGCCCCAGCCGAACACGCCGTGAATGCCAACAAACCAAGTACACGCATCATCAACTCCGTTTCAGGACCCAGGTCATACCCGGCATCACCGAGCGCCACAGTCCTTGTGACACGCACTGACGGAACGAGCAGCTACGTGACCCAAGTCGTGCCTCGGCCAATGCGGAGCCGACCAGTCCCCCACCACACAGCCGCCACCACGAGCGCATACGCAACCGTGCCGAACAGGAGCCACCACAGTCCTACGCCGCTTGGCCACGTCGCCACCATGGCCGGGTGCAAGAGCAACACCACAGGGATGGCTCCGAGGGTAGCGCCAGCGGAGCCCGCCACAGCACTGATGGGCGCCGACGTTCGTAGGTCCGGATCAATGATTCGCAGCAGCGCCAATCCCATGGGAAGCGTACCGGTGGACATGCCGAACCACACAATCATGTGCTCGAATCTCGCCTCGTTGAATGCACGCGGTGCTGCCCACAAGCAGAAGAACAGCGTCACCAGCCCACCGATGGTGGTCAGAACAGCGATGGGTACCCAATTGCTGGCCAGCACCGACAGCTGAACTGCAGCGATAGCGCACACTGTGGTGACGTCGACCGCCGTACCTGAGATGCGCGGTAACAACGCCCTCGAGAGCACGTCGCGGGCTCCCAGTCGAAACATGGCCGCACGGACTGCGCTCGCCACCAAGGCACCGATGATGAAGTGAAATCCCCACACCATTGGCGCGACGTCGGCAGCTATCGGCATGAGCAACGCGTACAAAGCAGAGCAAATGCCGAGAGTCGCCAGGTAGCACAGCGCAATGACAACAAGCTGCTGGGTCAACACATCAACGGCGCCAGGCTGCCCGCGGACAGACTCAACCGGCTCAGAGGCGACCACACCGGCCGCATCGGAAGACGTCCACCCACGCCAGCGGCCGAATGCGACGAGCGGCACACCGACCAAAATGGACCACGCAAAGCCAGTCGCCGCAACAATCAATCCGAGTTGCTCACCGTCGACCAGTCCCCCGCTCGCTTCCCAAGCTTTACCCATGGACATAGCCTGTCCAGGCCCCTGTTCGAAGCCCAACGCGAGCATCAAACCAAAGCCTGGGTGTGTCGGTTCCCAAAGTGCTCCGACCCCAATGACTACAGCGATTCCAACGGCTGTTTGCAGAGATATCATCACAACAATTGCGAACGCCATGGAGGTTGCGTCCGCCGTTGTTGACCCACTCGAGCTTTTAGTGTCGGGTGGAGTCAGCGCAATGGCTATGAAGACCACGGCGAGTCCGTGGTACACGAGCGTCGTCAAAACAGCAGTATCTACAGGCAAGAAGCCAAGAACCTGTGGCCCAACAAGTAGGCCCAAAACGCCGGCCAGGATGCTCCCGGGCAACCCCAAAGCGCGTAGCGGAGGCAACAGGCGCCGACACGCTTCGGCAACGAAGAAGCACCCTGCCATTGCAAGAGCTGTGACAAGCCAGCTCTGTTCCCAAACGTCCACACCAGCCTCCGCAAACGCACCCTACAGCACACAAAGCGCTTGAATGTAGGTCTCCTTGATCCGAAGCACCTGCAACCACTAGGTATGGAGACACGACATGGGGACCATTGAGGTGACCAGCGACATTGTCTGGCACGTCGCCCAAGACACGGACACGCTTCTGTTTGTTGCCAGCTGCGCGGTGTTCGGGCTGTCAACTCGTGCCGTGACCTTCAACCAGATGTACGACAACGCCTTCGAGACCACGGAGAATCTCCTCCGCGCACTGTATGCAGAAGACGTCCTCGCGCTCTTCCTAAATGAGCGAGGCCTGCGCTGGGAGCAGAGGGGACGCGCAACACCTGCGGCAACTACTCGGTTCGAGATCCGGTTGTTCGCGGAGTGGAGCGAACGACAACTGGCCATGGCCTCGTAGCTCCAAGACGGTGTTGCCGCGTTACTCGCCACGCATGGAGGCACAATGCGTTTGCTGACGTTGGCCAGCTGCATGGTCATGGGGTGTGCGGGAACGGAGGCAGAGCCTCCCGTGGAGCCAGTCCCAGAGGCGGTGGTTGCCGACCCGGCAGTCGCACAGTGCCAAGAGATGCACTGCGGTGGTGTCGTAGACGTAGCCGCCTGTATGGCCACCTCCTGCGTACAAACGGACCCGACCATCACAGCTGGCGTCAAGACCATCCGGTTTGACGAGCACACGCTCTTTGTCGAGCTGACTCCGACCTACACCGAAGGAAGCGTCGGTGATATCGACGTTCCACGTACCGCGCCCATCTACGTAGGCGTCACTGCAGTCACCCCCTCTGGCACCGAGATTGACTTGCTCGTCCAAGAGATGATTCCCGGCGGCGAAATTGGTAGCGTCTTATTCACGGCAGAGCTCGATGACCTCGTCGACCACGTCCTAGTGGGCTTGTGGGACGAGAAGATTGCTCCATGCGATGTCGACCGTGGTGGCTGCAAGGAGTTCGGCTTTGTACTCGACGGCTCCCTGGCGACCTACCCGCCAAACGTCTACGAAACGGGCCATCGTCAACGATTGCTGCAGGGACCCGTCGAACTTCAGATCAGTGCCGCCCGTGGCCTCGACCAACGGCGCGTGCGCGAGCTGCGCGAAGCTATCGAAGAGGCGTCAGCACCCGTCGTAGATGTGTTCGGCACCGAGTTGAACATTACTCTGGCCCAGGCCGTAGACCGTCCGGGCATTGAAGTTCGCTACGCTCACCCACGGGATGTGTACTTGGCAAGCCAGATCGGGGAACGCTTGAAGGCCGAGACGGGTGTTACCCCGCTGCTTCGCTACACCCCTGAAGGTGGTCAGCACGCCCTGCAAGTGATGTTGGGGCCAGACGCCGCAGCGCAGTAATCGCAAAGAACAGGCTGCTAGGTCAGGCCAGTTCTCTCAAGCTTGTTCCACGCCGTTGACGCCCCCCGAAGCACTCGCCACATCACCACGGCGAAGACGCCCCACAAGAACAGCGGGTAGCCAATGCGCTGGCTCGGTGCCCAGGGCAAGTCTCTCCAGTCGGTCTCATCGAGGCCATAGGCTACGGCCATGGCCGCAATGTCAACGGTGAACAACGCCGTAAACAGCCAAGCGAGAACGGCAACGGCGGCCGCCGAGTGCTCTACAAGGGCAAAGCCGAGGGTCAGTGGAAGGAGCAGGTAGACGCCCAAGTGGGCAAACCACAAGTTCGGCAGCGCGAGCAAACGCACCCGCCAAGGAGCCGGACGCCACCATGCAGAGCTGTGCAGCCAGGCGCACTGCAAGTTGCCGTGTAGCCAACGGAGTCGCTGGCGGAACAGCGCACCCGCGCCAATCGGCGCTTCGGTTCGCGACCGCGCCCGACTCTCAAAGACCACTCGGTGGCCAGCGCGCAGCATGGTGAGGGTAAGGTCGGTGTCCTCTGCCAAGGTACGACTCTGGAATCCACCACATGATGCGAGAGCTGAACGGCGCCAACCACTCGCAGCTCCGGGAACCGTTGTAATGACCCCCAAAACAGCCTGGGCACGCCGGTCGATGTTGAGACCGCTGACGTACTCAAGAGACTGCCAACGTGTCCAGAGATTCACCCGGTTCCCCACCGCGACATTGGTGGCTACGGCGGAGGCATCTCGCTCTACGAGTGACGCGACCATGTACGAGATGGCGTCCGGAGCCAACCACGTATCTGCGTCCACCGTGACAACAAACGGAGCGGTCGACTCTGCAATCCCACGATTCAGGGCTTCTGACTTTCCCTGATTCGGAATCTGACACACAACCCGAACACGGGTGTCGCGAATTGAGCGGGCACGAGCCGCAGTGTCATCGGGTGAGCCGTCATCAATAACGATGACCGAGAGGTTGGGGTAGTCGCTCGCGAGTACTTGCTCAACGGTCTGAACGATGACCGCCTCTTCCCGAAAGGCCGGAATCAGTACGACTACCTCGGGACGTTCACCCTGCATGCGGGCGGTCAACTGGGGCAGACGCTTGCGCTGTGCGATGTGGTCGACCACCGCGCACAGCAGGAAGAGCCCCCACCGCAGTCCAACCGCAGCGAGCACGCATACCATCGCTGCATCGACCCAGGATGCGTGCATTCACTCCCCCGGGCACAGTGTAGTTCACCGAGCGGGGTCGCTCATGGTGCGGGAATCAAGTCCTGCCGAAAATGTGCGCCGGCTGAAAAGCACATCTCTGCGTCGAAGGCCACTTCCTCCGGAAAGTCTTCGGCTAAACCGGACAGTTCAAAACCGAACACCGCGCCGCCTCCCGACAGGTAGGCAGCCAGGTCAACCGCGTCCGGCGTTGCCTGAACAGCAATGTCCGAATCCCGTGATTCCGGGTCTCGGTAGAACGAGAAGAGGTCCACATCTGGCAGTTCATCTGCCTGGACCAGAGGAGCCAGGTGGATTCTAACCTTCTCAACGAAAGCGAGATCATGCCCATCGACCGGGGTCAGATGTCCCTCGAAGAACAGGACTTCCGTAGACAGGCCATCGGGGAGGCCATCGACCTGCTCCTGCACCACTTCACCATCGACCTGAATGGGTTCATCGTCGAACTCGCCTAAAAATCCCGCCGCCGGGTTCTGTAGGCGGACGTCCATCGCTTGTGCGCAAATCATCGGGATGTCGACCTGGAGATCGATGCACCCGCCTGAAAGCAACGCCAATACACAGAGTCGGTTCATGGCGAACGCCCCTTGAAGTAGATGATGAAACCGAATCGCGCCGATGGGACGAACGCGCGAATGTTGGCATCGTCGATGCGCAAGGTGCCCTCGTCCGCCTCTTTGTCCACGAAGGCTTGCAGCCCGCGCACTTTGGTCCAGATTCCGCTCATTCCCCCGTGGATGTAGAACGTCGCCTTCGGATTCCCGAACTCCAGCCCACCGTGGGCATTGGCAAAAGTGTAGCCAACCCGCTCCAACACGGAGATTCCGTCCTGCTCTCCACCCAGGGCGCCTACAACCCAGTTGGCGTCAGCCTCCAAGAAGTGACCGCCCTCAACAGCAATGACCGGTGCAACATCCCAGGGTGCCTTCAGAGCCACACCCACTCTGCCTCCGCCGCCGATGCCGTTCGTCGCCGCAGTCACGCTGAAGCGAACGGGGTCGACGGGTCGCCACGCGATTCCTAGGTTTAGCCCGTCTGGAGCCCCAAGATCAAAGGTGACCCCAACATGACGCACTGGCTTGCGCGCCGGCTCCTGCGCAGCGGCCACCTGTGTGGAAGCGAGCAACAGTGACAGCAGACGGATGACCATGTCTTGTCCGTCGGCGCATGCAAGCGGAGCATTAAGCGGTCAATCGTCTCTCGACAGCACTCGCAGACGGGTCGCCCGTGTCAGACGGAGCAAGTCGCCGGGATTCAAGTCGTAGTCACCCGCTTGAAGCACGAGCTCAGACGGTCCACGACGTACCCGGGCGCGGCGTGCCAACGTCACCCTGCCGTCTCCCAACCACTTGAGGTGTCGCCGGGACAGGCGACGGTCGCTAAGCACCGTATTGGCGTACAGCGGAAACGGAATGCGGTCACTCTCGCTGGAGCGACCCACCACATCCCCCACTTTCGGCTGAAGAATCTCACCATCCTGGGGACCGCCGACAATCTGTAAGGCCACCGGGGTGTTGCGGTCGACATCCGGAACCGTCGGTCCCCAGACAATCGGCCGTAGGCTCACGGCAGAATGCGATGCGAGCAAGGTCGACAGTGGTCGTCCAGCGACCTCATGCAGCCCATTGGCGTTGTCCGCAGCAATCAACTCCCACACGTCATCCACATCAAAGCCCGGCGTCAACAAACCACCGTAGGCCCGAAGACGGGCTGTACCGGACCAGTTTGCGACTCGGTCCGGAGCGGGAACCAATCCTGCTAGGCGGGTCCGAAGGTCGTCTCCACGCTTTGCGAAGATCTCCTTCATCGCTGCCGCATTCGGCGGAGGTTCCTCTTCGGTCTCCAGCGCCAATGCCAGATGTTCGAGGCCGACAAATCCAACGCCAGCCTGTTGCGCCAAAAGGTAGGCTGTATGAAGATATTCAGCGGCACTGGGCGACGACTCCGGCCAGCCTTCCGGTCGCCAGCGGCGCTCGACCAACGACGGTCGAAGCAACACACGCGGGTCTCCCACATACAAGGCGTGCCAAGCATCGCTGCCCTCTCGCCTGGTCTGCTGCGCACGAGCCGATGCAACCGCGTCTGCCAAGGAGTCCTGCTCCAGCAGACGCTCGTAGAGAGATGCCGCAAAGATCTTGCACGATGCCCCACTCACTGTTCCGGTAGGTGCGACACAAGCAGGTCCACCCGCAGCGACAACCCGGCGGGCCCAGTCCACACCAGCGACGGGTGAGCCGTCAGCAATGTCAAGCACCACTAGGTCCACGCCACGAAGCCAAGACGACGCCACATAGCCGCCACCTTGCGACGAATCCGCTCCTACAATGTGCCCAATCACATCGTCGTTAGAACCCGCAACAATATGGAGAATCGTTGAGACCGGACGGTCGGACGGTCCCGGTGCATCCACGGCGGAGCCAAACTCTAGGACGTCGGCGTCTGACAGCTTCGTCAAGCACGCCTCGAGCGCGTCCACTCGTTCAGCATTCGAGCCATCACTTGGCACGCCGCACCAGTAGATCACCCGTAGGCGATGCGCGGGGTCCGGCAGCTCCTTTTGGACCGGTCCGGCCGTTAGTCGGACAATGTTTGCACGGCGGGTGTGCTCAAGCGGGGCCTGTTCGGGACTTCCGCTCAACAACTCCCACGGCCACTGCGCAACTTCACCTTGAGCATCGACAACCAAGGAGGGTCGTCCAGCTCTGCCTGTGACGGGTCCGAGCAAGAACGGAAGTTGATTCGCCAGCATGGGACCACATCCAACAATCTTGGCTAGGGCCTGGCCGACTGCTGGGTCTGGCCCGCGGCGTCCTGGGGTGGGCTGCAGGGCCTTGCGTACCTGGCCCATCAGACGACCGGCCTCTTGCGCGTCGATGACGGCTTGAGTCGGTGGACCCCGCAGGTCATCCAGCTCAACCGTCCACGGCCCTGTTCCACGCAATGACGTGATCTTCAATCGAACAACTGTGTTCATCGCAATGCGTTCTCCGAACCCAAGTAGGATACCTGTCCGACATGATTCGTACCGCCGTACTTCTATCGCTCGTTGCTTGCTCCGCCGACCCGCCCGTCGAAAGGGCTCCTCCGACCCAGCCTCCAAGCGTGACACCTGCATCTTCACTACCTGAGCCCGCCGACGTTCCGTTCGCTGTGGCCGGGGTGGCGAACGGTGCCTACGCACCTCAAGTGATCGGAACCGACGCTCGGGACGACTCTGCGTTCGCGCTCTCCGAGTTTCTTGGCGACTCCCGTATCCACCCAACCAAGGCAGCCATCGTCTCGTTCTCAGCGTCCTGGTGCGGTCCCTGCCGAGCCTCTCTGCCGCAGCTCGCAGAGCTCAAAGAGCAGCATGGAGAAGAACTGCTGGTGTTGATTGTCTCGATCGACGACGGTGAGGCCGGGTTGCGTGCGGAAGTCAGAGCCGTTCAAGAAGCTGGGCTCGACGCCCCCATCATCCTCGCCGATGAAGCCCTGCAGCGCGCCTGGCTAGGCGACACACGCAACATCCCGCACCTGTTCATCGTCAACCAAGTCGGGGAAGTGTTGGTGCAAGACCGAGGCTACGGAAGCAACGTTCAGCGTGTTCTACCGCGTCAGCTCGGGTACGCGCTCAGCCACCCAGAGTACGTGGAGCGAGACTAATGCGTGGACCAGCCCTCCTTGTTCTGTGCATGGCTTGCGAAGCCCCCGACGCCAGCACCGAAACGGACCTCGGAACCGAGACACCGGCTCGGACCATCGGTGCGTGCTCCCCAATGAGACCCGGGACCGCTCCCCCTGCCAACGCGGCCGAGCTCGAAGCACTCATGCTGGAGGTCCGCCGCGAGCTCTTCCCCCAGCTCACTACGGTGCCACTGGCCCTTGTGGAGTTGGACAGTGAAACCGACTACTTCCAAGCGAACTTGGACTTTGGAACCGTAGGCGAGTCCCCAATGGAGCGGGACTACCGAGTTCTATACAATCCCCAGTTGTTCGACAACGGGCCCAGTCAGCCGGCCATCGCTGCCATCCTTGCGCACGAACTGACCCACATCTTGGACTACACCGAGATGGAGAGTCCCGAGTTGGTGGAGTTCGGCATCTGGTACGCCACGGGCGATACGGCAGAGTACGAAAGGCAGACCGACGAATCGGCCCTGTGGCTCGGATGTGCCGACGGACTCATCGACTACCGCGTGTGGCTGTACGACAACATCCCCGCCGACGCTGTCGAAGACAAAGAACGCACGTACTTCACGCCAGACCAGATTCGAGAATGGGTTGCAGCGCGCTCCTAAGAGCCGCAACGACAAACGAGCCGAACTCACAGGGAGTACGACTCGTTTCATCCAGGCATGCCCCGCAGTCCGGGCGCCCCATCCCGACTACAAACCGAGAAGGTCCATAGCTTCGTCCATGGCCTTGATGTTGTTGACGCTACGAGCACGTTCAACAACTTCCATGTTCTCGTCCAGAAGGTAGACAGATGGGTAGGCCGACAAGCCAACCTGCTGCAGGAACTGGTAGTTGTCGTCACGGATGACGGCGATGTTCTCGTTGGGGTAGCTGCCGTCCCAGTTCTCAAGGGTACGCAACACCGCAGGATTACCGGCGTTGTTCTCCGACAGAACGGTGACCCAGAGGATGTCGCCGTTGTTGACGGCGTCACGGAGGCCGTCGTAGTCCGAGTAGTAGGTCCCGTTGTCACCGGACAACCACGAAGACATCTCTCGGCACGGACCACACCACTCAGCAGAGACGTCCACCAAAATGTACTTGCCCTGGCCGCCCCAGTTGTACAGCTCAGTTGGGTTGCCAAACTGGTCCTCGGTTGTGAGGTTGCCGACAAGGTCACCAACGCGTGCGCTTGCACCCATGCCCGGGTCTGCAATGTCATCCTTGAAAGGATTGTGCGGCCAGCCACTCTCGAACACTACGCTGGTGTCGTCGTTCGGATCTGTGTTCTCTTGGAACTCCGAGAAGTCCGAGTAGCCGTCTCCGTCCGTGTCACGCAGAGTCGGATCACTACCGAAGTCGTCTTCCTCACCATCCAACATACCGTCTTCATCTGAGTCGGGGTTGTTCGGGTCAGAGCCAATTCGGCGCTCCTTAGCGTTGGACAAACCATCATCATCATCGTCGCCGCTGAAGAGACAACCAGGGAGGATGGCGAGAGCGCTGATCAAAACAGGAACTAAAAGCTTGGATTGGATGACGGACTCCGAGTGTACGAGGTGGCAATCATACGGCGATATTGCCGCGTCGGCTTGTCAAAGATGGGTCCGCGTCCATCAAAGACAGAGACACGTTAGACTGCGCTCCGCCTGGAGGTTGAATGTCGACATTGCAAGCCAAGCCCGGAGCTGTCTCCCCCGCTGACGGCACAGACCTTCCAACTGTGAGTTTTGCCTCGCCGGCGGACATCAAGCCCATTGTGTTGCGCGCGCGTGCGGCGCAGAAGGTCTGGGCGGCCCTGTCGCTTGCTGAGCGAACCCTCCGCGTCCGTGCCATTGCTTCAACTCTGATGAACCGTGCAGACGCCATTAGTGAGATTCTCGCACGAGAAACCGGTCGTTCAATTCTAGCCGCGCGATTCCCTGAAGTCGCTATTGCAACTGACTACGCACGTATGGCCACGAAGGTTGCTGCGGTTGCCCTCGCTCCGGAGAAGATCAAGCTCTCCTCCATTGACATGCCAGGCAAACGCGGCGTCATTGAGCAAGTGCCCCGTGGAGTGGTCGGCATCATTGCCCCATGGAACTACCCTCTACTCCAGCTGTACAAGCCCCTGTTTCCAGCACTGCTGGCCGGAAACAGCGTCGTCATCAAACCGTCGGAACACACGCCACACAGCGCGGCATGGCTCGGCGCTCTGTGTGATGAAATCCTTGGAACTGGTGTTGTTACCGTCGTCCAAGGTGATGGTGAAATCGGTGCGGCGCTCATTGATAGCGGCATTGACGCGCTCACTTTCACAGGCTCGGTAGCTACTGGGCGCCGGGTCGCTGCTGCAGCGGCGGAGCGCCTCATTCCGTGTTCAGTAGAGCTCGGCGGGAAAGATGCGGCCTTGGTCTTGGACGATGGCGTACTCGACCGAACCGTCTCTGGAATCACCTACTCCGCATTCCACAATGCCGGACAAGACTGCGCAGCAATCGAGGTTGTGTATGTCGTGCAGGACGTTGCCGAGGTCTTGGTCTCCGGGTTGGCACATGCGGCCTCCGTGTTGCGAGTCGGTAACGAACCGCAGAGTGAAGTCGCTCCACTTCAGAACGCCCACCAGCTGTCTACTGTAGAGGCGCACGTCACCGACGCCTTGGCGAAGGGAGCCACATTGGTTGCAGGCGGAAAACGCGTAGGAACGGGCTTCGGCTACGAACCGACCGTGTTGGACAACTGCAACGACACCATGCTCGCCGTCACCGAGGAGACCTTTGGTCCCGTCGTCGCAATCGTGCGAGTCGCAACCGAAGCTGACGCCATCACATTGGCTAACCAAAGTCGATACGGCCTCAACGGTTCCGTCTGGACGGGTGACCTGGCAAAGGGCGAGCGCATTGCACGACAGCTCGACGTAGGCATTGCGCACGTAAATGGCCATGGGTGGACCGGCAGTCAGGCCCACATCCCATGGACTGGGACCAAGCTAACAGGACCCGGAATCGCGGCGAGCCGCCACTCCTACACCACGTTCGCCCGCCCCAAGGTTGTCATGGTGGACAAAGGGACCAAAGCAGAGCCGTTTTGGTATCCATTCGACGACAACATGGATGCCTTCAGCCTAGCGCTTGTGGACCGCTCCAAAGGCTCTCTCCCTGCCCTATTCAGGCTCATAGGCCTGCTCGGAAAGCGCGTCAGAGCAACC
The DNA here is from genome assembly GCA_913061235.1 of uncultured Pseudomonadota bacterium. Classification (GTDB taxonomy): domain Bacteria; phylum Myxococcota_A; class UBA796; order UBA796; genus CAJXTB01. The sequence goes on from CAJXTB010000008.1 coordinate 55,065, forward strand.
ACCAGCATTGGCAAGTCGACCGAGTAGCTACTCTGGGTCGACTTCAACCCCAAAGTGCTGCGCAATGGCTCGCCCCACACGCATCCCATCGAGTGCGCAGGACACGATTCCACCGCCGTACCCAGCACCTTCGCCTGATGGGTAGAGTCCGGCCAGCGTAGTGCTCACGTAGTCGTCATCTCGCAGGAAGCGAACAGGCGATGTGGTCCGAGTCTCTGGTGCAATCAACACACCCGACGAGCTCGCAAACCCTGGCACTGTGCGTTCAAAGGCTTGCAGACCGGCTTTGATGCCATTGACCAAGTGCGGTGGCAGGACAGTCGAGAGGTCTACGGGGTGAACACCGCGTGGATAGCTGGTCCGTGGCAGCTCCTCGCTCGGCCTGCCAGCAATGAAGTCGTCCACTCGCTGTGCGGGAGCCTTGTCGTGACCACCAGCGGCGTCGAAACAGGCACGCTCGATGGCATCTTGGTAGTCGTACCCAGCCAATGGCCCGGTCGAAGCGTAGTGTGAGGGCTCCACTTCCACGACAACAGCGGAGTTGGCCCAGTGCGACCGACGTGCAGCAAAGCTCATGCCATTGACCACAGCCCGACCGGGGTGATTGCTCGCCGGCACGACCATCCCTCCCGGACACATGCAGAAGGTGCGCACCTTGGTCCCGTCTGGAAGCTCTTCGGCCAGTCGGTATGACGCCGCGGGCAGCTCATTGCGCTCCCCATGGTACCGCGCCACGTCCACCATGCTCTGTGGGTGCTCAACACGGACGCCGATAGCGATAGGTCTGGCTTCGGCTGACGCTCCAGCAACCAGCATCATCTTGGCCGTGTCCCGCGCGGAATGGCCACCGGCAATGACCACGGCGGAACAGGGCTCGACATGCCCCTCTCCAGTGACAACGCCCGTCACTCCCTGTTCGTCGACCTGAAGTTCAGTCGCCCGACAATTGTGTCTGAACTCAACGCCAAGCTCAAGTAAGCGAGCCCGGAATACCGGCAATATGGCTCGGACTTTGTCTGTTCCCAGGTGGGCCCAGGCATCCTGCAGAACCTCACGGTCAGCGCCAAAGTCGACCAAGCGACGGAAAATGTAGCCGAGGTCACCGTCACGCCGGCGGGTGTAGATCTTGCCATCGGAGAACGTTCCAGACCCTCCCTCTCCAAAGACGACATTACTCTCCGGATTGAGTTCTCGCTTTCCTCGCCAATGGCCGTTGACCGTGCCCACGCGGTCCTCGACAGGCTCGCCGCGCTCGAGCAGAAGAACGTCCGCGCCACTCTCGGCCAGGTACAAAGACGCATACAACCCTGCGGGTCCCGCACCGACGACGACCACACGAAACCCATCCGGAAAGGTCCGTGAAGGCGGAATGGGGTCAATGTCCCCATGACGAAGTGCATCTCGTTTCGTCCAATCGCGAACCCCGTGCTTGTTCCGCTCTAGGATGTCCGCTTCATCAAGCGCCTCCACCCGGTACGTTGCTTTCCAGACCTGACGCCGTTTTCTGGCGTCCAAGCTCTTTTTCAGCAGACGGACCGCTTGAACTCGCGATGGCCCGATGCCGAGGATTTGAGCAATAGCATCGGCAGGGTCTACGCCCTCACCTGGCCAATCCACATTCCATACACACAGGGTCATCGCAAACGCCTCCACACATCGTGTACCCGTTGGCCGCACCAACAACCAGATTGTCGTTGGTAGCGCCCTAGTCCATTGCCCCAAGGTGGGCCTAGCGATAGGGCGGGCTCCCATCTGCACACGAGGTTTTTATGGCCATCCGCATCGCGATCAACGGCTTCGGACGAATTGGACGCAACGTCTTGCGCGCCACCTGGGACAGCGCCGACATTGAGTTCGTTCACATCAATGACCTGACGTCAGACGACATGCTTGCATACTTGCTGAGCAACGACTCGGTCCACGGAATCTGGAAAGACGCAAAGGCCGTTGACGGCGGCATTCTCGTTGACGGCAAAGTCATCCCAACCACCTCTGAGCGAGACCCAGCCAACCTGCCTTGGGCCGAACGCAACGTGGACATCGTCCTCGAATGCACCGGCGCCTTCACTGACGGCAACAAGGCCAGGGCTCACATCAATGCCGGCGCCAAGAAGGTCATCATCTCCGCTCCTGGCAAGAACGTTGATGGCACCTACGTCGTCGGAGTGAACGACCATGAGCTTCAGCCTGGTGAGACAATCGTCAGCAACGCGTCGTGCACCACAAACTGCCTGGCACCACTTGCCAAGGTCCTGCACGAAACGGTCGGCATCGAACACGGAACGATGACCACTGTACACGCCTACACCATGGACCAGAACCTTCTGGATGCTCCACACTCCGGTGGCAAGTTCCGTCGTGCGCGCGCAGCAGCCATCAACATGGTCCCTACCAGTACCGGTGCTGCAACAGCCATTGGCTTGGTCTACCCAGCCTTGGTTGGAAAGCTGGACGGCATGGCCATCCGCGTGCCCACTCCAGACGGCTCCCTTGTCGACCTCTGCTTCCGAGCGGGTCGTGACACCACCGTTGAAGAGCTCAATGCTGCAGTTGTGAAGGCCGCAGAAGGCCCCCTCAAGGGTATTCTCGGTATTGCTCGTGCACACACCGTGTCATCGGACATCGTCGGAAATCCGCTAAGCTCCATCGTCGACCTCCCGCTGACCAAGGTCATGGGTGGACGCATGGTGAAGATGCTCACCTGGTACGACAACGAGTGGGGCTTCAGCAACCGCATGATCGATCTCGCACGCATCCTTCACAACGCGAGCTGAAAGATGAGTCACTCCCCTCTCCTGACTTTGGACACCCTCGACGTGCAGGGCAAAGTTGTCCTGTGCCGCGTGGACTTCAACACGCCACTCAGCAAAGGCGCCGTCGCCGACGATACGCGAATCCGAGGTGCCATTCCAACGATTCGTGCGCTTCAAAAGAGTGGAGCAAAGGCCATCATTCTCTGCTCGCATTTAGGGCGACCACGTGGGAAGACGCGACTGGACATGTCGCTCCTACCCGTGGCTGCTCGCCTTGCGGAGCTGCTCGACAGTGAGGTCCTGTTCTCGCATGATCCGCCGAGCGAGGACGTGCTTCCCGTCATCAACGAGCTCCCCACTGGCGGCATCATGGTGCTGGAGAACCTCCGCTTCGACAAGCGCGAGACTACCGGCGATGGCGACTTCGCACGCGAACTCGCAGGCTTGGCAGACGTCTTTGTGAATGACGCATTCGGGACTCTGCACCGTTCGCATGCGTCTGTGACTGGTGTTCCTGCACACCTGCCCCATGCCTGCGGCCTTCTGGTCGACAGCGAAGTCAAAGCACTCGACCGCCTTATCGGCCGGCCTACTCGCCCCGTCGCTGCCATCCTTGGCGGCGCCAAGGTCAGCGACAAGATGGGGGTCATCGATGCCCTTCTCGGCAAGGTGGACCACTTGTTCATCGGCGGCGCAATGGCCTACACGTTCTTGGCCGCCAAAGACCAAGAAACGGGTCTGTCCATGGTCGAGACCGACCGTACGGACTTGGCCCGAGAGCTCATGGAAGCCTGCCAAGGCAAGGGCGTCACTCTGCATCTTCCAGTGGACCACGTGGTCACTAAGACCTTTGCAGAAGACGCAGAAGCAACCGTCACGACAGACATCCCCAAAGACAGCATGGGCATGGATATCGGCCCAGAGACCGTGTCCGACTGGTCACGTACCCTCGGCAGCTGTGCGACAGTGTTCTGGAACGGCCCCGTTGGAGTGGTGGAGTGGGACTCCTTTGCCGGCGGCACACGCGGTATCGCCGAAGCCCTCGCAAAGGTTGATGGCTACACCGTCGTAGGTGGCGGCGATAGTGCTGCCGCCGTGAGCCGCCTTGGAATGGCCGATCGAATCGACCATATCTGCACGGGCGGCGGTGCCGCACTTGAGTACATCGAGAAAGGTGAACTGCCAGGCCTAGCCGCATTGCGTCGTTAGGCTGAACCGTAGGCTCCACTGACATACACTGGGACATCTCAAACGCTAGGGAGCGTCGATGTCTCGTGTACGTACAATAGGTGGAAACTGGAAGCTAAATCTTGGCCCTGCGGAAGCATCCAAGGTGGCCACAGAACTTGTGGCTGCTGTCGTAGATCGTGGTGACACACGGGTCACCCTATTCCCCACAGCAATCAGCCTCACCGCCGTCCTTGAGGCTGTGCGTGGCTCGGGCATCCATGTGGGCATCCAAGACGTCCACACGGCCGACTCTGGCGCGTACACCGGCGCCAACTCCGCGACCCTTGCCCGCAGCGCCGGCGCTACTGCGGCTCTGGTAGGACACTCCGAACGCCGCCATGTTTTCGGTGATTCAGATGCGACCGTTCATCGCAAGCTCATCCAGTGTCTCGACGCGGGACTGTTGACGACCTTGTGTATCGGCGAGACTCTCGAGCAGCGCGATTCGGCTCAGACCGAGGCCGTCCTCGCCGAACAATTGAAGTCGGGCTTTGGCGAACTACCGCCGGACCGCGTTGCCACCGTAACGCTCGCTTACGAGCCCGTCTGGGCCATCGGCACCGGCCGGACAGCGTCCCCCGAGATGGCCCAAGAGGCTCATGCCTTCGTTCGCGCCTGGCTGCGCCAAGCCTACCCGGACTGGGTCGCGGACGACGTCTGTATTCAGTACGGCGGAAGCATGAAGCCTGCCAATGCCGCCGCACTACTCTCCTGCCCCGACATCGATGGCGGACTGGTCGGTGGCGCTGCCTTGAAAGCCGAATCGTTCAGTGCCATCATTCTCGCGTAGCGACACGTTTCGTTCCACCGAGCGTGAACAAAAAAACGGCCGACAACTAAGTTGCCGGCCGTCTTGAGGTGGTGCGCAAGGGGGGAATCGAACCCCCACGACATTGCTGTCACTAGGCCCTCAACCTAGCGCGTCTACCAATTCCGCCACTCGCGCAGAGCCGCCCGTTTATCGAACCACGGGCTCATCGTCAACACTATTCCGCGTCTTCTTCCAAAGGAGCCGGAACTAGTTCAGGAACACTGTCGCCAGACTCATCCGGAGCGGCTTGTTCGGCAGGCTCCCCCACTGGCTGACCACTCAGAGCAGCATCCAATAGCTGTTGCTCCTCTGTACGACTGGTCATGACCTCTTCACTGCGGCTGGAGTGCGCCGACAGCAGGACAGACGTCACCATGAACATCACAGCGACGACAGTCGTGGCACGGGCCAGCAAGCCCGCAGAGCCCCGAGGTCCAAAAACCGTGCTTCCACCACCGCCGCCGAAAGCAGCACCGATATCACCACCCTTTCCGGGCTGAAGCAAGATGATGAGCACCATGAGAATGCACAAGACGACGTGCAATGCGGTAACAAATAGTTCCATGAAGCCCTCAGTATCGCGCGGACATAGCCACCCCGTAGGCTCAACGCAAGGGGCAGTGGTTGTCAGAGGCCGCCGCGTACGAACATTAGTTCCAACCGGCAGCTGTCTAACAACACAGCAACTTCCCTATCCGCAGCCAAGACCAGTCAGTCAAGCGAACCTAGTCACGGAGGTGAACCCCAGCTGTGCCCTCACAGCGGCACTGTGCAGGCAATACGGCGACAACATCCGGATTAGGCCGACGGCCTGTTTACACAATCGGTGCGCAAGCACTCCGCGTAAATCTCGTGCCTGTGCGACTTCACTTTCATCTTGTAGTCAGCTGCGATTCGATCCTGAATCTGTTCAATTGCATCGCTCTCGAACTCCAGAATGTGCCCACACGTCAGGCAAATGAGGTGGTCATGGTGTTCCCCCTCCTCTGCTGGTTCAAAGCGGGCATGACCGTCCGCAAACTGGTGCTCCGTTGCCAGCCCGCCGTCCGCCAGCAACCTCATCGTTCGGTACACAGTAGCGTAGCCAATCGAAGGCTCTGATTCACGAGCTAGGTCCAGCAAGTCTCGCAGCGACAGGTGCCCACCACTGCCGTAGAACGCCTCGGCAATGGCTTGCCGTTGGCGAGTGACCTTGAGACCTTCACCCGACAAGAACGCATGAAACCGTTGTAGTTGTTGGGCCGTGTCCGTTGGCATCGTACTCCCGAATGTTCCGAATGCCCGTCTTCAGGCCCTACCGGTGTAGCTCGTCAATCCACCTGCGCCACTTCCCTAACAAACGACAAAAGCCGCGGTCCCCAAAGGGACACGCGGCCTCGTCAATACCAGTTGAAGCGTGAGCCCTGACCTAAGCGGCCGCAGGCTCCATGGCTTCAACGAGCTGAATGATAGCCATGTCAGCATTGTCGCCTGGACGAACGCCAGCCTTCACAACGCGAGTGTACCCACCCGGACGCGTCGCAAAACGCTCCGAGTACTCACCAAACAACTTAGCCATCGCTTCGTCGTTGTTGATCCATAGACGTGCCTGACGGATGCAATGCACCCGAGCTGCGCGAGCTGCCTGCGCAGCGTCCCCACTCAGTCCGTCAATGTCCGCGTCATTCGGCGCACGCTTGCCAAGCGTGATTAGACGCTCTGCATAGCCACGAAGCTCCTTGGCGCGTTCCTTGGTGGTACGAATCTGGCCGTGAACCATCAACGATGTGACCATGTTGCGAAACATAGCCTTACGTTGGGAACCGTCCATATTGAACTTGCGGCCTGCCTTACGATGTCGCATTTGTACTCCTCAAGCCCGAGAAGGGCTAGCCCACTCGATTCTTGGGAAAGTTGTGCAACTTCATGCCGAGTGACAGTTCAAGATCAGAGAGGATTTCCTTGATCTCGTTCAGTGACTTGCGACCGAAGTTCTTGGTCTTCAGCATTTCGGCTTCGCTACGCTCAACCAATTGCCAGATGTACTCGATGCCAGCGTTCTGCAGACAGTTCTGCGAACGCACAGACAACTCGAGTTCGTCAACGCGCTTGAACAGAGCGTCGTTCCACTCTTGCTCTTGCGAGTCTTCTTCTTCAAGTTCCGGTTCTTCCTCTTCTGCGAAGTTGATGAAGATCTGGAGTTGTTCCTTGAGAATCTTGGCCGAATAGGCCAACGAATCTTCCGGGGTCACTGAACCATCAGTCCAGATTTCCAGGGCCAACCGGTCGTAGTCAGTACGGTTGCCAACGCGAGCGTTGGTGACCATGTAGCGAACACGCTTGATTGGGGAGAAGATAGCATCAACCGGGATTGTGCCGATTGGATGTTCTTCCGCACTGTTCTTCGGAGCCGGAACGTAGCCCTTGCCCATCTCGATAGTGAATTCCGCTTGGAATTCGCCATCTTCAGTCAAGGTGCACAGCGCGTGGTCAGGATTGAGAACCTGGCAGTCAGCGTCAAACGTAAGGTCGGCCGCAGTAACGACGATGGTCTTACCGGGCTCACCCTTGCGAGAAACGGATGCATGAACAGCGTCAACCGAAGAGGTCTTCAGCAGAATGCCCTTCACATTGAGTACGATGTCCGTGACGTCTTCAACAACGCCAGGAATGCTTGAGAACTCGTGGAGAACGCCCTCAATCTTCACAGAGGTAACCGAAGCTCCCTGAAGTGAAGAAAGCAAGATGCGACGAATCGCATTGCCGATGGTTGTTCCAAACCCACGCTCTAGCGGCCGGACGACAAACTTGCCGTAAGTGCCCGACGACTTGACGTCGCGTTCGATACGGCGTGGACGGATGAGATTCCGCCAGTTGCCGTAAGTGACTTCTTCCATGATAACTCCATGTACGCTTCAGTCCGTGGTGTCACCCACTACTCTACGCGTACGCAGAAACGGGGCCTAAGCCCCGCGATGATTCCCAGTATTGGGAACGGTAGTTTGACAAACCACCGTGTAAAACTAGACGCGACGCTTCTTAGGCGGACGGCATCCGTTGTGCGGAATCGGCGTCACATCTTTGATGTGCGTGATCTTCAAGCCGGAGTTCGCGATGGCGCGAAGCGCCGACTCACGACCGGTTCCTGGACCCTTCACAAACACGCCCACAGCCTTCATGCCGTGGTCCATGGCCTTGCGAGCTGCATCTTCAGCAACCAACTGGGCTGCGAAAGGAGTGCTCTTGCGAGACCCCTTGAAGCGCAAAACGCCCGCAGAACTCCACGACACGGCGTTTCCAGCCGGGTCGGTGATTGTAACGATGGTGTTGTTGAACGTCGCCTGAATGTGGGCGACGCCCATCGGGATGTTCTTCTTGACGCGACGCTTTTGCGTCTTCTTTGGCGCTGCCATGATGAGTCTCCGTCCTTACTTGCGCTTGCCAGCGATGGCGCGACGCGGTCCCTTGCGGGTACGAGCATTGGTGTGTGTGCGTTGCCCACGAACAGGCAGGCCGCGACGGTGCCGCAGGCCCCGGTAGACTCCCAAGTCCGTAAGGCGCTTGATGTTCATTGCGACTTCCTTGCGGAGGTCACCTTCAACCCGGTACTGCTTCTGGATGACTTCGCGAATCCGAGCGGATTCGTGGTCGGTCAGCTGGAAGACGCGGGTAGCACCCTCGACACCTGCACTTACACAGATATCGCGAGCAGTCTTTTGACCGATGCCGTAGATGTACGTCAACGCAATCCAAACCGGCTTGTTTCGGGGGAGGTCAACACCTTCGATGCGAGCCATCAGTTACCGTCCTTTCTAAAGTCTCTAAGCGCCGACAAATGCTGATGCATAGTCTGGCACGGTGCCCGGTAGGGCTGTGAGTATCTCGGGTCCGCGCGGCGTAACCGCAACGGTATGTTCAAAGTGGGCTGCGAGGCTACGGTCCCGAGTAACGACAGTCCATCCGTCATCCAGTACCTCCGTCTTCGCAGAACCGATGGTAATCATCGGCTCAATTGCAATCACCCACCCCGGCTTGATCAAGAGACCTTTGCGGGGTTTTCCGTAGTTCGGCACAGATGGCGGCTCGTGGAGGAGCCTTCCAATTCCATGACCAACATACTCGCGGACGATTCCAAACTTGTGCGGTTTAACGAAGGACTGGACAGCGTGACCAATGTCACCGATCCGATTGCCAGGCTTAGCCTGAGCCACGCCCAAGTATAGACTTCGCTCCGTTACGTCAAGGAGGCGTTGAACGTCCTCTGAAACGTCACCCACAGCCAGGGTGAAAGCGCAGTCCGAGTGGTAGCCGCCATAGACCAACCCCATGTCGATCGAGATGACGTCGCCGTCCCGAAGTGGGGTTTCGCTGGGAAAACCGTGGACGACCTGTTCATTGACAGACGCGCAAATGGTAAAGGGGAACGGCCCAGCAGAACCAACAACGTAGCCCTTGAAAGACGGCACCCCGCCCCGATCGCGAATAGCCTTCTCGGCAATCGCATCAAGCTCCATAGTGCTGACACCGACACGAACGGCTTCCCGCAGCACAGCGGACACTTCCGCAAGCCGCTGACCGCTCTGCCGCATGACGGCGAGCTCCCACCCTTCTTTGATAAGAGCCATTGTACTAGAAGCTGCTTTCGCCAAGCCGACGACGGCGCGAACGCCCACCACCGGCTGGTCCCGTTGCACCATCGTAGTGTCGGGTCATCAGATGGGACTCAATCTGGGCCACCGTATCGAGAGTGACGGCAACGAGAATGAGCAAACCAGTTCCACCAAAGTTGAACGGCATCGCCGAGTTCAACAGCATGGGGAGCAGACAGATACCAGCCAGATAGATGGAGCCACCTGCTGTTAGCCGAGTGAGCAGCCGGTCGATGTACTCGGCCGTCTCGGCCCCAGGGCGCACACGTGGAATGTACCCCCCCTGCTTCTTGAGGTTCTCCGCAACATCTACGGGGTTAAACGTGACCGCCGTGTAGAAGAAGGAGAAGAAAATGACCATGACCAGGAACACAAGGTTGTAGAGCCAAGCCCCCGGAGCCAACGCACCAGTCAGCCAGTCAAAAATCTGGTTGTCCCAGAGCGTTCCAATCGTCGCCGGCGCCATCAGGACTGACGATGCAAAGATGGGAGGGATGACACCAGCCGTATTGACCTTCAGTGGAAGGTGCGTGCTCGCCCCCTCGTACACCTGTCGGCCAAGTACTCGCTTGGCGTATTGTATCGGCACCCTACGCTGACCGCGTTCGATGAACACAATCGCTGCCATGACAGCGAACATGAAGACCATCATCAACGAAGCCTGAAGCAGGTTGATCTCATTGAGCATGATCAAGTCGACCAGCTGTTTGGCAGCCGCCGGGATGCTCGCAACGATTCCAGCGGTGATGATAATGGAAGCTCCATTACCAATACCGCGGTCCGTCATCTGCTCACCGAGCCACATGACGAAGCATGAGCCACCAGTCATCGTCAAGACCGTCATCAGCCGGAAAGTCCAGCCGGGGTCAATAACGATACTGCCCGTTCCCACCTTCATCTGTTCCATTCCCATTGCCATGCCGAAAGACTGGGCAATAGCAATAGCTATGGTCAGATAGCGAGTGTACTGGGTGATACGATTTTGGCCCTGCTGACCTTCCTTACGGATTCGGTCCAGGGCGGGCACCATGACTGCAGCAAGCTGCATGATAATGGATGCCGTGATGTATGGCATGATTCCGAGTACGAAGACACTGAATTGCTCCAGTGCCCCACCCGTAAACATGTCGTACAAGCCAAACAGGGTATTGTTTTGACTGTTGAAGAATTCCTTCAACAATGCGCCATCAATACCCGGGGCAGCAATAAAGATGCCAAGCCGGTAGATACCGAGCATACCCAAGGTGAACAGGACTCGCTTTCGCAAGTCCTGCATCTCCCAAATCTGAGTGAAGACGTTCGCCACGGTGCTCTACCTTTTCTGGGGGGTCCCGCGAGGCCGAAAAGCCTACGCGTCTTCGACCGTTCCGCCGGCCGCAACCACTTTGGCCGCGGCGCTGCCCGTCAACTTGGCCACGCGGACATTCAACGCAACCCCAATATCGCCATTCCCAAGCACTTTGACACCATGCTTGCGAATTCGGCTGATGATTCCACGCTCAAGCAGCAGCTCCGCAGTCACCGTAGTGCCTGTTTCGAACACGGAAAGACGCTCGAGAGCGACCTCTGTGAACTGCTTAGCGAAGATATTTGTAAAACCCTTCTTAGGAAGACGACGATGCAAAGGCATTTGACCGCCCTCGAATCCACCGCGGTTCGAGTAACCAGAGCGAGCTTGTTGCCCCTTGGTTCCCTTACCTGCGGTCTTACCGGTTCCCGAACCCTCACCACGACCCAGACGCTTGCGCTTGCGGCGCTCGCCAGGAAGTGGACTCAAGTTTGAAAGCTCATTGGACATAAGAACTCCAACGCCGACCCGTTAGTCAGCGATTTCCTCGACCTGCACAAGGTGCAAGACTTTTTTGACCATGCCACGCACAGCTGGGGTATTTTCCAAGATGCGGCTCCGACCGAGCTTACGCAATCCTAGACCCTTGATGGTAGCAACTTGCTTGGCCGGACGACCGATAGCACTGTGCTTCAAGGTGACCTTGAGTTTAGACATTGTAATCCTCCTGCACTGTGCGACTAAGCGCCGGTGACGGCCTGCACGGTGTAGTTGGGAAGAATTTCATCGACTGGGCGTCCCAAGCGGTGAGCGTACTGCTCGGCCGACTCGAGTTGACCCAATGCGTCAAACACTGCGCGAACGCAGTTGTGCGGATTCGACGAGCCCAAGGACTTCGTCAGAACGTTGTGCACACCGAGCGCTTCCATGATGGCGCGCACGTTGGCACCAGCGATAACGCCAGTACCAGGTGATGCTGGCTTCAACAGAACCCGACCGGCTCCGAAGTGTCCAAGCACCTCATGCGAAATTGTGCCAGTGACGAGCGGGTAGCTCTTCATCTGACCCTTCGCCTTTTCCATTCCCTTACGAATCGCTTCGGGAACTTCGTTGGCCTTACCAAATCCGACGCCAACCTTGCCTTCACCATCACCGACCACAACAATGGCGGAGAAGCTAAAACGACGGCCGCCCTTGACGACCTTGGCAACGCGGTTGATGTAAATAACCTTTTCAATAAGGTTAGATGCATCATCATCTTGGCGACGTCTGTTCATCCTGCTCATAATACTTCCTCTAGCCGACGCATCGGCCTATCAGAACTGAAGGCCGCCTTCGCGGGCTGCGTCAGCCAACGCAGCGATGCGTCCGTGGTACAAGAATCCATTGCGGTCAAACACGACTTCGGTGACATTGGCAGCCTTGGCGCGTTCCGCAACCAACTTACCGACCACTGTCGCACCATCGCGATTGCCGCCGCTAACCGAACCACCGAGGCTCGATGCAGACGCAATGGTCTGCCCCGAATCGTCGTCGATTAACTGGGCGTAGATGTGCTTCGCACTGCGAAACACGGAGAGACGCGGACGAGCCGCAGTCCCAGAAATTGACTTGCGAATGTGCTTCTTACGACGGTGACGTGCTTCGTCACGAGTCTTGATGCCTGCCATTTTACACTCCCAAAGAGCCGCTTAAGCGGACTTACCGGCCTTAATGCGGATGTACTCATCAGCGTAGCGAACGCCCTTACCCTTGTAGTGGTCAGGCTTGCGATACGCACGCAACTCAGCAGCAACCTGCCCAACGACCTGCTTATCAATACCACTGATAGTGACATTGTTCTGCTTGTCAACCTCAATCGAAATGCCGCTAGGAATAGCGTAATCAATTGGGTGGGAGTAGCCAAGTTGCATCACGAGCTGTGAACCACGGACGTCTGCCCGGTATCCAATGCCAATGATCTGAAGCTTCTTTTGAAAGCCGGTCGAAACACCCTCAACCATATTGGCGATGAGCGAACGCATCAGTCCATGGTTGGCGCGAGCGACACGGTTTTCGGAAGCACGGCTTACGACGATGGTGTCGCCGTCGAGCGCAACAGATACGTGAGCAACCAGGTTCATGCCAAGCGAACCCTTAGGCCCCTTCACAGTCACTGCGCCTTCGCTCTGCTTGAACTCGACACCGGCCGGAACCGAAATCGGTTGATTTCCAATACGAGACATTAGTACTCCCTACCAGACGTGGCAGAGGACTTCACCGCCGACACCAGCGTCACGCGCCTGTCGATCAGTGAGTACGCCGCGAGGGGTCGTGAGAATGGCAACGCCAAGACCATTCCGAACACGCGGAATGTCGGCTTTACCAACGTAGAAACGGCGACCAGGCTTACTAATGCGCTTGATGCCGCGGATGATACCGGCTTGAGACTCGTCGTACTTCAAAAAGACCTTAATGGTCCCACGAACGCGGTCAGCCTTTTCAACGTAGCCTTCCACAAATCCCTCGAACTTGAGAATCTTTACGACATCAAGCTTAATCTTGGAATGTGGAATGACCACGGAAGCGTGCTGTGCTTTCTGCGCATTACGAATGCGAGTCAGCAAGTCGGCAATTGGATCGGATACTGGCATGGAGGCTCCCCCATGGGGTTGCGGCGGAAGGGTCACAGTTGGACCCGACCAGAAAATCAGCGAGCGAAAGGCATTCCGAGGTGACGTAGCAAAGCCCGTCCTTCCTCATCGGTCTTGGCACTCGTTACGAAGGCGATGTTCATTCCGTAAATACGGTTGACCTTATCGTACTCAAGCTCGGGGAAAATGATCTGCTCGGTCATGCCAAGCGAATAGTTTCCACGACCATCGAATGCTTTAGGGTTCACACCGCGGAAATCACGGATGCGGGGCATGGCAGTCGTCACAAGACGGTCCATAAACTCCCACATTTGAGCACCACGAAGGGTGACGCGTGCGCCAATAGGCATGCCTTCGCGCAACTTGAAGTTCGCAATGGACCGACGTGCATGTGTAATCACAGCACGCTGACCAGCGATGAGCGTTAGCTCCTCCGCAGCTGCCTCAAGCACCTTGATGTTTTGCGTTCCATCTTTCAGAGACGTGTTGAGCACGATTTTCTGAAGACGGGGCACCATCATGGCGTTGTCGTATGCAAATTCCTCACGGAGTTTACCAGCGACAGTCTCGTTATACTTGGTCTTCAGCCGAGGCTGGTAGGTGTCAGACATATTCACCCTCAGTCAATCGTGGCGCCGGTCTTACGATCGGTGCGCACTTTGTTGCCGTCGGCGTCCACCGTGTACGCAACGCGCACTGGACGACTGTCTTCTGTGTTCCAGAGCTGCACGTTAGAAACGTGAATTGCAGCTTCCTTTTGAACAATCCCGCCTGGCTTGTCGCCAACGGGCTTCTGATGACGCTTGACGAGGGCAGCACCCTCAACCACGACACGGTCTGTATCCTTGATGATGCGAATCACTCGGCCGATGTGACCTTTGTCACGACCAGCAACCAAGCGAACGGTGTCATCAGTCTTGATACGGAACTTCTTTGCAGACATGCGAAACTCCTAGAGAACTTCGGGTGCGAGCGACACGATCTTCATAAACTGCTTTGCACGCAATTCGCGAGCTACAGGGCCGAAGATGCGGCTTCCCAGAGGTTCATTGTCTTTGTTCAGCAACACTGCGCTGTTGTTATCAAATCGGATGTATGTGCCATCGCGACGCCGGATTTCTTTCCGGGTGCGGACGATGACAGCCTTTGCGACCTGGCCTTTCTTGACCTTGCCATTCGGGGCGGCATCCTTGACACTAACGACGATTACATCGCCAATGGAAGCGTACTTACGCTTGCTTCCACCTAGGACCTTGAGACAACGAACACGCTTAGCGCCCGAGTTGTCTGCAACATCCAATACTGATTCCATTTGAATCATAGCTGACCTCTAAAACGGAAGTGTTTGGCTACTCAGCCGCGGCTTGGTCGAGAACGACCCAGCGCTTCAGGCGAGATAGCGGGCGAGACTCTTCAATCGAAACGACATCGCCCACGTTGTACTTGTTGTCTTCGTCGTGTGCCTTGTAGGTCTTACGACGACGGACGTACTTACGAACACGAGTGTCCTTGACGGTACGGGTGACTTCGACAGTTACAGTCTTGTCCATCTTGTTGGACACGACCTTGCCGCGGAGAACCCGGCGGGAAGTAGTCTTTGCTTCTTCAGACATAAACGCCTCTCTGCCGACATCTGACGGCACAACAGGTGTGAGTTGCTTGGTCCGAAGGTCTCCCAAGATGGGACTCAACGAACACTGGACGGGAAACCCGCCGCGGGGCGTGCAGCCCCTTCAAGGACTCGCCGACTAATCGTCGGACGAGAGCTTGTCAACAACGTTGGAAAGGAACCCGCCCTTCTCAGCTGACGCCGAAGCACCAGCCTCATGCGAGAACGAGCCTCGGTACTGACGAGTCAGCGTATTCGGGCCAACACCAGTCGCGATTTCACGAGCACGAAGCTCCGTGCGAACACGCGCAATGCTGCGGCGAACGTCGCGTAGACTGGAGGTGTTCTCCAGCCGGTTCAAGCTATGCTTGAAACGGCGGTCCACAAGTTCACGTTCCTGACTCAACAGGAAGTGCACAAGCTCTTGGTCAGCAAATTCTCGAACATCAGTCGTTGCCATTAGAGCACCTCTGCGTCACGTGACACGAACCGAGTGCCAACGGACAGCTTGTGCCCAGCAAGACGGAACGCCTCACGGGCGACGTCCTCTGGAACACCATCAAGTTCATACAGGACGCGACCGGGCTTGATCACTGCTACCCAGTGGTCTGGTCCCGATTTACCTTTACCCATCCGAGTTTCTGCGGGCTTCTTGGAAATTGGCTTGTCCGGGAAGACCCGAATCCAAACCTTTCCACCACGCTTCACATAGCGAGTCATAGCAATACGACCAGCTTCGATTTGCCGGGCCGTCAAACGTCCGCGGGTAGTCGCCTGTAGTCCAAAGTCTCCAAAAGAGACCTCCGAACCACGGTATGCGAAACCGCGATTTTTACCTTTTTGCACCTTGCGGTGGCGTACACGCTTTGGAGAAAGCATAATTCAACTCCTAGGCTAGTTGGCCTGGCTTTCGCCGCCAGGCAACAACTCACCCTTGAAAATCCATACCTTGATGCCAATGATACCGTAGGTAGTCTTGGCCTCGGCGAACCCGTAGTGAATGTCTGCGCGGAGCGTGTGCAATGGCACCCGACCCTCGTGGTACCATTCGCGACGAGACATCTCAGCACCGCCGAGACGACCGGCACACATGACCTTAATGCCCTTTGCACCAGCGCGCTGGGCCTGCTGGATTGACTTCTTCATGGCGCGACGAAAGCTCACACGCTTGACAAGCTGGGCAGCAATATTTTCTGCCACGAGCTGTGCGTCCGTCTCTACCTTACGCACTTCGATGATGTTGACGAAGACTTCAGTCTCCGAGAACTTCTGAAGCTCATTGCGCAATGAATCAAGCCCTGTGGCTCGCTTGCCAAGGATGATGCCAGGCTTCGCAGCATGGATGAACACCTTTGCCTTGTTGGCAGCGCGCTCAATGATGATCTTCGACACGCCAGCAGAAGCAAGCTTCTTCTGGGCGTGAGCCCGGATCTTGATGTCCTCAGCCAGCAGACGACCGTAGTCCTTGCCTGCGTACCAAGTGGACTCCCAGGGCTGGGTGATGCCAACACGGAAACCGGTCGGATTTACTTTTTGGCCCATTTTTGGCTCCTACCGGTTCGCAAGGATGACGGTGATGTGACTGGTCTTCTTCTCAATCTTTGTCGCTCGCCCTTGAGCTCTTGGACGCCAGCGACGCAGCTTTGGACCCGCATCGACAAACAGTGTCTCAATGTAAGCCTCATCAGGGTCAAAGCTATCACTCCCCTGCTCCGCGTTGGCGACAGCAGATTCGATGAGCTTTTTGAGAATTGGAGCTGTCTTCTTATTCGTGAAAGACAGAATCTCAATAGCCTCAGGGACGTCACGACCGCGGACTAGGTTCGCGACTAGGCGAGCCTTTTGCGGGGTGACACGGACATTACGCAACTTTGCGGTGCTCATATCCTACCTAACCTTGCCCTTCCGGTCGGCCGCATGGCCCCGGAAGGTACGTGTGGGGGAAAACTCCCCGAGCTTGTGACCGATCATCTGTTCTGTCACGTAGACAGGAATGAACTGACGACCATTGTGAACCGCAAGTGTGAGACCAATCATCTCTGGAACAATCGTTGAACGACGACTCCAAGTCTTGATCACACGGTTGCTTCCACCCTCACGGGCGGCGTGAACCTTATCACGCAGGTGACCGTCGAGAAACGGGCCTTTCTTTACTGAACGTGCCAATTTATACCTCGGTTACCGGCTATTGCGGCGCTTAACGATGAACTTAGATGAGCCCTTCTTTGGAGCCCTAGTGCGGAAGCCCTTAGTCGGCTTGCCCCACGGAGTAACGGGATGACGTCCCTTAGAACGCCCCTCACCACCACCATGCGGATGGTCGACTGGGTTCATCGCAGTGCCACGAACCTTCGGACGCTTGCCCATCCAGCGGCTACGACCAGCTTTACCAATCACCATGTTCTCATGGGTCAAGTTTCCGACCTGGCCGATAGTTGCGCGGTTACGACCGAGAACCTGTCGGAGCTCACTTGATGGCAAACGAAGCAGCACGTAAGCGCCGTCCTTAGCCATGACTTGAGCGTAGGTGCCTGCCGAACGACACATCTGGCCACCGCGGCCGTACGAGAGTTCAATGTTGTGAACCCACGTACCTAGCGGAATAGCTGCAAGAGTCATGCAGTTGCCAGGCGTAATGTCAGCTGTGTCAGACGTGATGACGGTATCACCAACACTCAGGCCCTTAGGCTGGAGAATGTACCGTTTTTCGCCATCAGCGAAGAAGATCAGCGCAATGCGAGCAGACCGATTTGGGTCGTACTCTACCGTTGCGACCTTGCCCGGAATGCCATCCTTGTCACGACGAAAGTCAATGACACGGTAGCGACGCTTATGTCCACCACCACGACGACGAACGGTAATGCGTCCACGGTTATTACGACCAGCACTCTTCGAGCTACCTGTGGTCAGGCCTTTGGCAGGACGAGCGGCGGTGACTTCAGCGAAGTCTGCACCCGACATGTCGCGCCGACCAGCAGAGGTCGGCTTAAATTTCTTAATGCCCATGGTACTTCCTAGGCCTCGTAGAGAGGAATAGAGTGGCCATCCGCAAGCGTGACGTAAGCCTTCTTCCAGTTGGAGCGCTTACCGAAGTAGCGTCCGAAGCGCTTTGTCTTCCCGCGAACAATAGAGGTGCGAACAGCAGCTACTTCTACGCCGTAGAAGCTAGCAATTGCCTTAGCAATTTGGCCCTTGTTGGCGGTCAAACCGACTTCAAAGGCGTATGTTTGATCGCTACCGAGGTTGGTAGTCGTCTTCTCAGTGATGAGAGGGCGAACCAAGATGTCTTTCAGTTCCATCTCTAGCTCCCGAGACGCGCGTCGATGGCCACAGCTGCGGCCTTCGTCATCACGATTGCTTTACGGTTTAGAATATCGTAAACGTTCAAGCCTTCCGGAGGAACTACGGTCACTCCTGGAAGGTTGCGCGCGGAACGACGCCCAGCCTCGTTGTCACTCTCGAGCACGATCAACGCGTCCGTGAGGTCAAGTCGACTAAGCAGGGCAGCAACCTGCGCGGTCTTGGCGCCCGGTACGTCGAACGCGTCCAAGACGAAAACGGCTGATTCTTGGCTGCGACGAGAAAGTGCCGAGCGCAAAGCTGCGGCGCGGACCTTTTTGTTCAGCTTGAAGCCGTGGTCGCGAGTAACGGGTCCGAAGACCACGCCACCACCGCGCCAATGTGGTGCACGGGTAGTACCGGCACGTGCACGGCCGGTTCCCTTCTGCTTGAAAGGCTTGCGACCACCGCCGCTCACCATAGAGCGACCCTTGACAGCGTGGGTTCCCTGACGGCGGCGTGCCATCTGGTAGCGTACGACAGAATAGAGAAGGTGATCCTTCACATCCGTACCGAACACCCCGTCACTGAGGTCGACTGTAGAGACTTTTTTACAGTCCCAATTGTATACATCGAAAGTGGCCATTTAAATCTCGTCAGTCTGGCGAACGCCAGCAATCTCAGGTGAGCTTGATCTCGACATGCACGCCGGACGAAAGGTCCAACTTCATGAGTGCGTCGACGGTCTGCTGAGTCGGCTCAAGGATATCCAAGAGTCGAAGGTGGGTGCGCCGTTCAAATTGCTCGCGCGCCTTTTTATCAACGTGCGGTCCGCGAAGTACGGTCCACTTGTTGATGCGTGTTGGTAGGGGGAATGGTCCCCGAACATCGACACCGCTACGACGGGCAGTTTCGACGATTTCACGAGCTGACTTATCAAGCAGCTTGTGGTCGTACGCCTTGAGGCGGATGCGAATCTTGTTTCCAGTAGCCATTACGTTCTCCGTCGCGAAGCGACTATTCGATGATCTTAGCGACGACGCCGGCGCCAACAGTACGGCTACCTTCGCGAATAGCGAATCGTAGCTGATCTTCCATAGCAATCGGCATGATGAGCTCGACTTCGATGGAAACGTTGTCACCAGGCATGACCATGTCCACACCCTCTGGGAGAGTAATGGCGCCAGTCACGTCGGTAGTGCGGAAGTAGAACTGTGGGCGGTAGCCTGCGAAGAATGGCTTGTGACGACCACCCTCTTCCTTCTTCAGGACGTAGACTTCTGCCGCAAACTTGCTGTGCGGGTTGACCGACTTGGGCTTGGCCAGGACCTGACCGCGCTCAATGTCTTCACGCTTGACGCCGCGAAGCAGCGCACCAATGTTGTCTCCTGCCCGACCTTCGTCGAGCAACTTGCGGAACATCTCGACGCCTGTGCAGGTCGTTGTAGTCGTGGGCTTGATGCCAACGATTTCCAAAGACTCGCCAACCTTGACGATTCCACGTTCGACACGACCAGTTGCAACCGTTCCACGACCAGAGATCGTGAAAACGTCCTCAATGGGCATAAGGAATGGACGGTCAATCAAGCGCTCTGGAGTCGGAATGAAAGTATCGACCGCCTCCATGAGCTTCAAGACTGCCTGTGAACCAATCTCAGAAGTATCGCCTTGCAGAGCCTTGAGCGCAGAGCCCTGGATGACCGGTGTGTCATCTCCAGGGAACTCATACGCGTCCAACAGTTCGCGTACTTCCATCTCGACCAGCTCAAGGAGCTCTGGGTCGTCCAGCATGTCGACCTTGTTCAGGAACACGACGATGTACGGCACCTGCACCTGACGAGCGAGCAACACGTGCTCACGGGTCTGCGGCATCGGGCCGTCAGCGGCGCTCACGACCAAGATGGCGCCGTCCATCTGGGCGGCTCCAGTGATCATGTTCTTGATGTAGTCGGCATGTCCGGGGCAATCAACGTGAGCGTAGTGACGGTTCGCCGTCTCATACTCGACGTGAGCGGTATTAATCGTAATACCGCGGGCCTTTTCTTCCGGCGCCTTGTCGATGTCAGCGTAGTCTTGGAAGGTACCGCCGTTTGCATCAGCAAGGACGCGAGTGATTGCGGCGGTCAAAGTAGTCTTGCCGTGGTCAACATGGCCAATCGTGCCGATGTTTACGTGGGGCTTACTACGGTCAAATTTTTCCTTAGCCATGACAGACTCCAGGAACGTTGCGCCGAGAAACGGCAAGATGGGTGCAAGCGACTAGCTTGCCAGGAATGTGTATCGGCCAGTCTCTGGCGGAAGCCAGACAGAACCGATGGGCGGCTATGCCCGCCGAGGGCCGCCCGCATATTCGGTCCGTAGGGACCCGTCCACTAGGAGGGTTCGTCGCTCGGGCGTGCGACGAACCATGGACGCAACTACTACCAGCGGTAGTGAGCGAAAGCCTTGTTGGCTTCTGCCATGCGATGAACATCATCGCGCTTCTTGACGCTGCCACCACGGTTGTGGGAGGCCTCGATCAACTCGTTAGCGAGCTTCTCGGACATAGTCCGACCGCCACGCTTACGAGCGTACTCGATCAGCCAGCGCATCGACAACGCAGTACGACGCTCTGGACGCACTTCAATAGGCACCTGGTAGGTCGAACCACCGACGCGTCGAGATTTAACTTCGACCATCGGCTCAGAATTTTCCAGAGCCTTCTGGAAAACCTGCAGCGGGTCTTCACGTGTACGCTCTGCAACCAGATCGAAAGCGTCGTTCACAATCTTCTCAGCAATGGACTTCTTGCCATCACGCATCAGATTGTTTGTGAACTTCGCAACGAGCAAGTCGTTAAAACGGGGGTCCGGCAGAATGTCGCGCTTTTGCACGACGCGGCGGCGAGGCATACTGTCTCCCTACTTCTTCGGGCGCTTAGCGCCGTACTTTGAACGACGTTGACGACGGCCAGAGACCTCGGCACAGTCGAGAGTTCCACGAACAATGTGGTAACGAACACCGGGCAAGTCCTTCACACGACCGCCGCGAACGAGCACAGAGTTGTGCTCCTGGAGGTTGTGGCCCTCGCCCGGGATGTAAGCCGTGACTTCCATACCGTTCGTCAAACGAACGCGAGCAACCTTGCGCAGGGCAGAGTTTGGCTTCTTTGGAGTAGTGGCGTACACGCGGGTACAAACGCCGCGCTTTTGCGGGTTGCCCTTGAGAGCCGGTGCGGTCGACTTACGCCGAACTTGCTTGCGACCCTTTCGGATGAGCTGGTTGATGGTAGGCATGGTGTCCTCTGAATGGTGAGCTGAATCGGAGTCCAGCGGCCGGGCCGGCTTATGGATGCAGGACCCGCTTGTCAAGCGATGCGGCAGGGTCACAGGCCCTCCCGCTCGGATTTCGTGTCACAATGATCGACTAGGCGACGTCAAAGCCAAGTTCAGACTCGTCACGGAAAGACATGCCCAGCTTGGAGTAGGCTGCGAAGCCCGTTCCGGCAGGGATTAGACGGCCCATGATGACGTTCTCCTTGCAACCACGGAGCTGGTCGGTGGAGCCCTTGATGGACGCCTCCGTCAGGACGCGAGTCGTCTCCTGGAACGAAGCAGCAGACAGGAACGAATCCGTCGAGAGGCTCGCCTTGGTGATGCCCAACAGTAGGGACTCAGCGCTTGCTGGTAGACCACCCATCGACATTACCTGACGGTTGACCTCATCAAAACGATGCTTTTCTACGACTTCGTCCACGAGGAAGTCAGTGTCACCAACATTCCGAATGCGAACACGCCGCAACATCTGCCGGACAATCACTTCGATGTGTTTGTCGTTGATCTTGACGCCCTGAAGTCGGTAGACCTCTTGGATTTCATCGACCATGTAGCGGGCCAAAGCCTCCTCACCCTGAATCTTCAGAATGTCGTGAGGGTTGGCGGCTCCGTCCATCAGGGATTCACCGGCGCGAACGTAGTCGCCCTCGTTCACGGTGATGTTCTTGCCCTTCGGAATCAGGTATTCCTCCGTAGTGCCATCTTCGCTCGTAATGACAATCCGACGCTTACCCTTGGTGTCCTTTCCGAATGTGATGGTTCCATCAAGTTCGGCAATAACGGCAACCTCTTTCGGCTTACGCGCTTCGAAGAGTTCCGCAACCCGTGGCAAACCACCGGTGATGTCCTTCGTTTTCGTAGTTTCCCGAGGAATCTTAGCGAGTACGTCAGCATCCTGAATGTCTTGACCGTCCTGCACCATAATGTAGGCCGAAGTTGGCAAGAAGTAACGAGCAGCAGTCTTGCCAGACTCATCTCGGAGCACGATGCGTGGCTTAAGATCGGTGTCCTTGAACTCGACGACAACCATACGGGACAGGCCAGTGACGTCAATTTCTTCCTTCATGGAGCGTCCGTCCTGAAGGTCCTCGAACTTGGCCGACCCGCGATTCGTCGCGAGAATTGGGAGGTTGAAGGGGTCCCACTGCGCGATGCGCGTCTTAGCCGCTGCCTTCTGACCGTTCGTAACGACCAGCTGAGCACCGTACGGAACCGCGTAGCGTTCACGTTCCCGACCCTTAGCGTCAACCACCGTGACCTCGCCATTGCGAGACATCACGATGATGGCGTTGTCCCGATTGACCGAAGTCATGAGGTTCTCAGAGTACCGGATCACACCGGAAGTACGCAGCTCAAGGTAACTCTGGGCAACCTTCGAGGATGCAGCTCCACCAATGTGGAAAGTACGCATGGTGAGCTGAGTTCCAGGCTCGCCAATAGACTGTGCCGCAATGACACCAACGGCCTCGCCGATGTTTACCAAGTTGCCTCGAGACAAGTCGCGACCGTAGCAACTGGAGCAAACACCCCAGCGCATCTCACAAGTGAGCACCGAGCGAATCTTTACGCTCTCGACGCCGGCCTGTACGACCCGCTCGACCTCTTGTTCGCCCAGCAATCCACCGGTCGAGACCAGAATTTCATCACTGTAAGGGTCCAAGATATCTTCTGCAGCAACACGCCCGAGAATACGTTCTCCGAGGTGCTCAATGACTTCCCCACCCTCGATGAGGGAGGCCATGTCCATTCCATCAGCGGTACCACAATCGATTGCGGTAATAATGGTGTCTTGGACAACATCGACCAGACGTCGGGTCAAGTAGCCGGAGTTGGCCGTCTTAAGGGCCGTATCGGCAAGACCCTTTCGGGCACCATGTGTCGACGTAAAGTACTCAAGTACCGTCAGCCCCTCTCGGAAGTTCGACGTGATTGGAGTCTCGATGATTTCGCCAGAGGGCTTGGCCATCAGCCCACGCATACCCGCCAGTTGGCGAATCTGCGTAGCAGAACCACGCGCACCGCTGTCTTGCATCATGTAGATACTGTTGAAACTGGGCTGCTCGGAAGTGGTTCCGTCTAGCGCCACAACAGTATCGAAACTGATGTTCTTAAGGAGAGCATCCGAGATATCCGACGTCACCTTCGACCAGATGTCGACGACCTTATTGTACTTCTCGCGAGGAGTAATGAGCCCTTCGTTGTACTGGGACTCCGTCTCACGAACAAGCACCTTGGCAGCATCCAGAATGTCCTGCTTGGACTCTGGAATGGCCATGTCATCAATGCAGATCGAAATTCCCGACTCGGCTGCCATGCGGAAGCCGAGCTGCATCATGTGGTCGGCGAGCAATACAGTACGCTTTGGTCCACAGACACGGTAACAACGGTCGATGAGTTCACCGAGGGCCTTCTTCGACATCGCACGGTCAACCAGCGCGAACGGCAAGGCCGATGGCACGATGTTGTAGAACAACACCCGTCCAACTGTGGTGTCGATCAGTTCGCTACGAGCCTCAACGACATTCTCGTCGCTATCGCTAGTCCAAACCGGCAGACGACCTTCCCAGCCGAAGAATCCTGCTGGTGCGACCACGATACTCAGTGTGTCGCGGTAATCGGCACGCAAGGTCGAAACGATTTCAACCAATTGAGCGATGCGCGTACGCACGTTCAGTCGACGGTCGACTACGACGGAACCATTGTCCGTCGGCACAAGCGGCTGAATGGTGGCAACAACTCGGTTAGCACCACGGATTTCCGGCAACTCGTACAAGTAAACCTTGGCGCCGGCAATCTCGACTTCCGTGACAGCGGAACCAGCAGGAACGGCGCCCATGGCAGATGCCCATCCGTCCACACTCTCGGTCCGGTTGGCGGACAGGAATGCAAGCTTCTTGCCTTCCCGAATGGCTTCCAGGTCCGAAACCCCGCCATTACGGCCAGCGTAATCTTCGGCCTTCCCACTGGGGTCATCCACACGACCAAGGTCGATGAAGACAGCAGCATCGCTATTCAAATCAGGAGTGAACGTGCGGCCCTCATCCGAGAACACCGTGATGGCATCGCCACCAAGCATTGCGAACTCGCCAAGGTTCACGCCCTCTTCGGACTCGGCGTAACGTTCGATGTGTCCACGATGAACGTGCCACACCTCGCGTTGGCCAGGATGGTCAACACCGAGGACAAGATGGGCATCCTGCAGATCTCCGAGGTGCTCAACCAGACGCTCTTCCAGAGGACGGCTCCGCATGCGTACCTTGACGCGAGCATGAAGTTCGACTTCACCAGCATCGTACGCACGTTCGACCTCATCCGGGCTGCTGAATACGCGACCTTCGCCACGTGACAGAGCACGTTCGCGGGTCATGTAGTAGGAGCCAAGGACAATATCCTGTGACGGCTGGATGATCGGACGACCATTAGCCGGGCTCAGGATGTTGTTCGTCGACATCATGAGGACGCGTGCCTCAATCTGCGCTTCGATGGATAGAGGGACGTGAACGGCCATCTGGTCACCATCGAAGTCGGCGTTAAAAGCCGTACATACGAGGGGGTGCAGACGGATAGCACGACCTTCAATCAAGACTGGTTCAAAGGCCTGAACCCCCAAGCGGTGGAGGGTGGGAGCACGGTTCAAAAGGACGGGATGTTCCTTGATAACCTCGTCCAGGATGTCCCAGACTTCGTCCCTTTCCTTCTCGACCATCTTCTTCGCAGCCTTGATGGTCGTGACGAAGCCACGCTCCTCAAGCTTGTTGTAGATGAAGGGCTTGAAGAGCTCCAAGGCCATCTTCTTGGGCAGACCACATTGGTGAAGTCGCAAGTTGGGACCAACTACAATGACGGAACGCCCGGAGTAGTCAACGCGCTTGCCAAGGAGGTTCTGGCGGAATCTACCCTGCTTACCCTTCAGCATGTCTGACAAGGACCGCAGTGGACGCTTGTTCGGGCCTGTAAAGACCTTGCCGCGACGACCATTGTCGAACAACGCATCAACCGACTCTTGAAGCATACGCTTCTCGTTGCGGATGATGATTTCAGGAGCATTCAAGTCTTGAAGACGCTTCAAGCGATTGTTGCGGTTGATCACCCGACGGTAGAGGTCGTTCAAGTCGCTTGTTGCGAATCGACCACCGTCAAGAGGAACCAACGGACGCAAATCCGGAGGAAGAACCGGAACCACTTCAAGCATCATATGCTCTGGGCTGTTGCCGGAATCTCGGAAGGCCTCAACAATCTTGAGGCGCTTCGCATAGCGACGACGCTGCGCAGAAGAACTGGTTTCCTTCATCTCCGTACGGAGTTGATCGGCCAGTGCAACAACGTCAAGTTCAGCCAACAGGTCGCGCACGACCTCTCCGCCCATACCCACTTCGAAAGAACCGTACCCAAAGGCACGAATCATCTCTTGGTAGTCCTCTTCGGACAGAATCGAACCACGTTCGAGCGGGGTCTCGCCCGAATCGGTGATGATGTAGCTTTCGCAGTACAGAACCTTCTCGAGGTTCTTCAGTGAGATGTCCAGGAGGTTTCCGATACGGGACGGAAGACTCTTCAGGAACCAGATGTGGGCGACTGGCGTCGCAAGGTTGATGTGGCCCATCCGCTCACGACGAACGCGAGCCTGGATGACCTCAACTCCACACTTTTCACAAGTGATGCCGCGGTATTTCATCCGCTTGTACTTTCCGCACAGACACTCGTAGTCCTTGATGGGTCCAAAAATGCGTGCGCAGAAAAGGCCATCACGTTCCGGCTTAAATGTCCGGTAATTGATGGTTTCGGGCTTCTTGACCTCGCCGTGTGACCAGCTACGAATCTTCTCTGGGGATGCCAGACTGATTCGGACCGCCACATAGTTGAGCGGGTTCTTCGGCTTTTCGTAGAGGTTGTAGATCTCCTTCACGGCGATCTCCTTAAGAAACGGTGTGTTGCCCGAAGGCGGCGCGGGCAGAACCCGACACGAAGCGAAAAAACGTTGAAGTGGCCCGGCTCTCCCGGGCCTATCGCCTTAGCGACGTAGGACTTCCTTGTCCTCGATGAGCTCGACATCCAAGGCGAGCGCCTGCATTTCCTTCACGAGAACGTTGAAGGACTCAGGCAGTCCAGCTTCAAGGACATTCTCGCCCTTGACGATGGACTCGTACATCCGGGTTCTACCGGCGACATCATCTGATTTGACGGTAAGGAACTCTTGGAGGCCATACGCGGCGCCATACGCCTCGAGTGCCCAGACTTCCATCTCGCCCAAACGCTGACCACCAAACTGTGCTTTACCACCCAGCGGCTGCTGAGTAACGAGCGAGTATGGCCCAATAGAACGAGCATGAATCTTGTCATCAACCAAGTGATGAAGCTTCAACATGTACATGATGCCGACCGTGACGCGTTGATGAAACGCCTCTCCGGTTCGACCGTCAAACAGAAGAGTCTGACCATCACGGTGAACGCCCGCAAGTTCCAGAGCGTCCTTAATCTCAAACTCGTCAGCACCCGAGAACACAGGAGTAGCGACAGTCACGCCTGAGCGGTACTTGTTCGCAAATCGCTTCAGAGCTTCTTCGTCAGCATCCTTGAGGAACTCGACGACGGAAGCATCACGCTCGAACACCTTGTTCAGGTAGTCACGCAGGGAATCTTCGTTGTAGTGCTCGTCGAGCATACGACCAATTTTGAGCCCCATGCCACGAGCGGCCCAGCCAAGGTGCGTCTCGAGCACCTGACCGACGTTCATACGTGACGGAACGCCAAGTGGGTTCAGGACGATGTCAACTGGAGTGCCATCTGCCAAGTATGGCATGTCTTCGACGGCCATGATCTTACTGATGACACCCTTGTTTCCGTGTCGACCAGCCATCTTGTCGCCCACGGAAAGCTTACGCTTAATGGCGACGTAGATCTTGACCATCTTGATGACGCCAGGAGGGAGTTCGTCACCCTTCTTCAAGCGTTCGATCTTCGAACGGTAGCGCTCGTGAATCTCATCAATCTTGGCGCGAATCTGGTCTGTGACCTTCCACACCTCTTCTTCGACGGCATGGTCTTCGACACCAATACGGTCGTACTGGTCAACACCGAGCTTACGAAGCGCGTCGACAGTGTAGACAGCACCAGCGGCTACAATTTCGTCTCCACTCTCGGAGTCGACAATTGCGGAGCTGGCCGATTGGCCCTTGAGAACACGGGCGAGCTGACGAAGTGCTGACTCACGGAGAGTCCGTACCTTCTCGTCGCGGTCGCGCTCAATGCGTCGGACCTGCAGAACTTCGATTTCAACCGCGCGAATGTCTTTTTCGACACCTTCACGACTAAAGACCTGTGCGCCAATCACCGTACCACCGACACCTGGCGGAACACGCAATGAGGTGTCCCGGACGTCGCCAGCCTTCTCACCAAAGATAGCGCGCAAGAGCTTCTCTTCTGGAGAGAGCTGCGTTTCACCCTTTGGCGTGATCTTGCCAACGAGAATGTCACCCGGGGCGACTTCAGCACCGATGCGAACGATACCAGCTTCGTCAAGATTTCCGAGCGCTTCCTCCCCTACATTGGGGATGTCGCGAGTAATCTCTTCCTTGCCAAGCTTAGTGTCCCGAGCTGCAACCTCAAACTCTTCAATGTGCACCGTGGTGTACAGGTCTTCCTTGGTGAGACGCTCACTAAGAAGGATGGAGTCTTCGAAGTTGTAGCCACCCCAAGGCATGAACGCGATGATCATGTTCTGGCCCAAGGCCAACTCACCGGCGTCCGTGGCAGGGCCATCAGCAATGACCTCGCCGGCACGCACTTCATCACCCAGCCGCACAACGGGTCGCTGATTGATGCAGGTGTTCTGGTTGCTACGCTGGAACTTGGTCAGATTGTAGATGTCGACGTCAGCGCCGATTTCATCATCTCCGCCATCGTCGGTCTTGATAACGATGCGTGAAGCATCCACCGATTCCACAATCCCGCTACGACGAGCGGTGACCGTTACACCGGAGTCCCGAGCGACAATGCGCTCAATACCGGTGCCAACTAGCGGTGCTTCGGTGCGGAGAACTGGAACAGCCTGACGCTGCATATTCGCGCCCATTAGGGCACGGTTCGCATCATCGTTCTCAAGGAAGGGCACGAGGGATGCTGCAACCGAGACCAACTGGTTCGGCGACACATCCATCAGGCTAATCTCGCTTGGGTCCGCCATGACGAACTCGCCGCCCTTCCGAGCTGGAACGACATCACCCGTGAACGCGCCAGCGGCCGAGAGAGGTACGCGGGCCTGGGCGATGATGTGATTACCGCCTTCAAGTCCGATTTCTTCTTCGAGTGCATCGAAGTACTTCAGCTTGGCTTTCTCAACCGAGCCGTTCGTTACTTCAAGGTACGGTGTCTCAATGAAACCGAACTCATTCACGCGAGCAAAGGTCGACAGCGAAGCGATAAGGCCAATGTTCGGCCCCTCTGGTGTTTCAATCGGACAAATACGACCGTAGTGAGTCGTATGAACGTCACGAACATCAAATCCAGCGCGCTCGCGAGTCAAACCACCCGGTCCTAGGGCCGACAAGCGACGCTTGTGGGTAATCTCGGAGAGGGGGTTGGTTTGGTCCATGAATTGCGACAGCTGGCTGCTACCGAAGAACTCTTTGACGACGGCAGATACGGGCTTGCTGTTGATCAAGTCATTGGGAATGAGAGACTCAATTTCGGTCAGACTCATCCGTTCCTTGATTGCCTTGCCCATGCGGTCAAGTCCAACACGGTATTGGTTCTCAAGAAGCTCTCCAACAGCGCGAACGCGACGGTTCCCCAAGTGGTCAATGTCGTCGACTTGACCCTTGTTGTTCTTGAGGTCAATCAGGTACTTCACAACCTGCAGAATGTCTTCGCGAGTAAGAGTGGTCTGCTCAAGCGGAACATCGAGGCCCAGCTTGTGGTTCAGCTTGTGACGGCCGACACGGGACAGGTCATAGCGGTCACCGTTGAAGAACAGATTCTCAAAGTGTTGGAGTGCAGTGTCGTAGGTGGGCGGGTCACCGCTCCGTAGACGACGGTAGATCTCAACGACGGCCTCTTCGGTCGACTCAATCTTGTCCACCAAGAGAGTGTCGCGGAGGAAAGAACCAACCAGCAGATTGTCGATGAACAGGGCTTGAATTTCGTCAATGCCGTGAGCGATAAGAGTCTCGACCGACTCTATGGTAATCGCCTCATTACACTCAACGAGAATTCGGCCGGTGTTCATGTCGACGAGGTCGTAAGCACTGACCTTACCAACGAGGTCCTCGTCAGTGATCGGAATGACGCCCATGTCGACTTCGTGCTCGCGACCTTCGACCACAATGGTCTTGGTCTGGAGCATGCCGTTCTTCTTCATCTTTCGGATGATGTTCTTCAGGAACTTCTTGTCCTTGCGGCAGATGACAGAACCATCTGGAGCGAGGATGTCGACGGTCGCCTTCTGCTGAAACAGCAAATCGGCGGTGGTTTCCTTGAACCAACCTTCCGGCGTCCGGAACACACGCTCACTATCGTAGAAGTAGTTGAGCAATGATTCGGTGTCGTAACCAAGCGCACGCAAGAGAACGGTCGCAGGCAGCTTACGACGACGGTCGATACGGACGTACAGAATGTCCTTTGTATCGAACTCAAAATCGATCCACGAACCGCGATTCGGGATGATTCGAGCAGAGAAGATCTCTTTGCGAGCTCCAGTCTTGCTCCGCTGGCTATCGAAGAAGATGCCAGGGCTTCGGTGCAGCTGGGACACGATGACGCGTTCAGTGCCGTTGACGATGAACGTACCGTTCTCCGTCATCAACGGAATCTCGCCGAAGTAAACCGCATGCTGCTTGATGTTCGAGACGCTGCGTGTTCCTGACTCTTCGTCTACGTCCCATACGACTAGACGAACGGTCACCTTGATGGGTGCCTGAAAGGTCATGCCGCGTTCACGACACTCTTCGACATCGTACTTCGGCGGCTCAAGTTCGTAGTTCACGAACTGAAGGGAGGCACGATTCGAGAAGTCCTGAATCGGGAAGACGCCCTTGAATACCGCCTGGAGTCCGTGATCTTCACGGTCATCCGGGGACGTTTCGGGCTGCAGAAAGACGTCATAAGACGTCTTCTGAATTTCGATGAGGTTCTGGACATCGAGTACCGAGGGCGTCTTGGTGTAAGAGCTACGGTAGCGGTAGTTGTTGGCTAACAACTGGGACATCGGGCCGCTCCTCATGAGGGCGAAACCAAGCGGTTTGGACGGGGTGATCCCCACACTGCAAACAGTGCTTCCTTACGCATCTTGGCTCTATGGATGGGTATCCGGCGAAGCCAGTGTCACCACTGGCAGATTCTCCGGGGCTTCTGCCCCGAAAGCCCGTGCTGCAGTCCGCCGAAGGGAACTACAACCGGGCTTAAATGGGCCGGCTCAATGAGCCGGCTTGAAGTCGACTACGCGACCTCTACCTCAGCGCCAGCCTCAGAGAGAGTCTTGGCAGCGGCATCGGCGTCCTCCTTGGAAGCGCCTTCCTTGACCTTAGTCGGTGCTTCTTCAACAAGAGCCTTAGCTTCCTTGAGGCCGAGACCGGTAAGGGCACGGATTGCCTTGATGACAGCGATCTTGTTCTGGCCGAAGCTCTTGAGCACGACGTCAAACTCGGTCTGCTCAGCTTCGGCTTCGCCGCCAGCTGGACCGGCTGCCATCATGGCCATGGGTGCGGAAGCCTCGACACCAAGCTCGTCTTCGAGCGTAGTGATGAGGTCTTTGACCTCGGAGAGCTTAAGGTTCTTGATGTAGTCAACAACTTGGTCTTGAGAAACGGACATGTCGTCCTCCGAAAAACTGGAAAATGGAACGTAATTTTAAGCGAAAGAAGCAGACTGTCTAGCCTTGCTCCTCCAGCTTGTTGGCGTAGTTGGAGAGCAGGTAAAGAAGGTCGCGCGCGGGTCCACGGATAACTCCGAGAATCTGGCGAGGGCCTTCCTGCATGGTGCGAAGCAACGACACGAGCAACTCTTCGCGGCTCGGCAAGTCGGCGACCGCAAGCGTATTCTTCTCGTCGAGCAACACACCCTCGAAGAATCCGGCACGAAGTTCGAGCTTCGGATTGTCCTTGAGTTGGGCCTTGAGAAGCTTTGCAGCAGCGATGGGGTCTTCACCGGAGATGAACACTCCGATATTGCCCGAGAAGTGCTCATTGAGCGCCTCTAGGTCTGTCCCATCAACGGCACGCTTGGAGAGCGTATTCTTGACTACGCGGTACTCAACACCGATTGATTCACATGCACGGCGAAGGCCGTCCATCTGAGCAACGGTAGAGCCCTGGAAGTCAGTCAGCGCCAGAAAAGGAGCTGACTGCAACCGTTCGCGCATGTCTTCGACAATCTGAACCTTGTGTTCACGATTCATCGCTTACCTCTCGGCCGAAGTGAGACGAGCCACCTCGTTCGGGTCCAGACGAATACCGGGGCCCATCGTGGTGCTAAGCCCGATGGTACGCATGTATTGGCCCTTTGCTGTCGATGGCTTGAGCTTGATCAGGTGCTCGACGAAGGCAAGCACGTTCTCGCGAAGTGCTTCTTCCGACATCGACGCCTTGCCGACCGGAGCGTGAACGATGCCAGCACGTTCGACTCGAAAGTCGACGCGACCACCCTTCACTTCCTTGACAACGCGTGCGACATCTTCCGGCCCGACGACCGTTCCGGTCTTCGGGTTCGGCATCAGCCCACGTGGTCCAAGCACGCGTCCAAGACGACCAACTTTGGCCATCAAAGAACGTACGGACACAGCCTTGTCGAAGTCGGTCCATCCGCCGTTGACGCGAGCGATCAAGTCGTCGCCGCCAACCACATCAGCACCAGCTTCTTCTGCAGCTCGAGCAGCTTCACCCTCAGCGAATACGATGACGCGGACGTCTTTACCAATGCCGTGAGGCAGGCTTAGAGCGCCACGAATCATCTGATCCGCTTGACGAGGATTTACGCCAAGACGAACAGCGATATCGACGGATTCGTCGAATTTCGCAGTTCCCGTCTTTTTGACGAGCTGCAGGGCTTCGTCGAGCGCAACGCGCTCACCCTGCTTTGCGAGGCCTCTGGCCTCGCGATAACGTTTTCCGTGTCCTGGCACGGTTTCTCCTTCAGCGCCGTACGCCATCACTTTCGAGATGAAGTCGGTGCTCTACCTGGCCGGGGTAAACGGGTATCGGCAACCCTCCCCCAGTTGTCAGGTCGGGGTTAAGCCGAAACAACAATGCCCGACGAGCGAGCAGTGCCTTCCACCTGGCGAATTGCCGATTCCAGATTTGAGCAGTTGAGGTCCGGAAGTTTGATCTTGGCGATTTCTGCAACTTGGTCGGCAGTAACTGTCCCAACCTTGTTGCGGTTCGGTTCGCCAGAACCCTTCTTGAGACCAGCTGCTTTGAGAAGCAAGCCGGCAACAGGAGGAGTCTTAGTGACGAACGAGAAGGAACGGTCAGCGAAAACGGTGATGACGACCGGAACGACCATGCCGTCACCAGCTTGCGCCTTCGTGCGGCCGTTGAACTCATCACAGAACTGCTTGATGTTCACACCGGCCTGGCCGAGTGCGGGTCCAACGGGAGGCGCGGGGCGCGCCTGTCCAGCTGGAATCTGCAGCTTGATCTGATTGATGACCTTCTTACCCATGAGATGCTCCAAGCTCCCTGCGCAAGCAGGGAAAATTCATATGACCGTCTCTAGGACAGTTTCTCGACTTGATGAAAGCCGAGCTCCGTCGGAACTGGACGACCGAAAATATTGATGATGACTCGCAGCTTGCCGCGAGTCTCGTTGATCTCTTCAATGGTGCCGCGCATAGAAGCGTACCGGCCTTCCGTCAAGCGAACTTCTTCACCAATGTCGAAGTTCATGACTGGACGCGGTTCTTCTTCGTCGCTCAACATTGCCGTAATCTTGCGAACTTCAGCTGCGGGAACGGGCGGGGGGTTGCGAGAACCACCGACAAAGCCCGTTACCTTCGGAGTGTTCTTCACAAGGTGCCATGTCTCATTGTCGAGAACCATCTCGACGAGCATGTAGCCCGGGTAGAAGCGACGAGTGATCGTGCGCTTCGTCTTGGCGTCATAGACGGTCTCGGACGGCACAAGGACGCGGCCAAAACGGTCATCCAGCTCGTACATCTGTACTCGCTGTCCCAACGCCTTCATTGCGCGATCTTCGGAACCCGAAAGGGTGTGCACTGCGTACCACTGCATGCTCATCAGTACTTTTCTCCGAGAGGGCAACAAGGGCCGCTCACTAGCACGTGAGCAGCAAAAGGAAAGGTTTCGGGGCAAATGCCCTGAACGCTACAGGATGAACTTGGCGAGATCCTGCCAGAACTGAAGCGCCATGAGGTTGGCCCAGAGGAAGTCGTAGACTCCCAACAAAGCGGCCACCAGCAGCGTTGTGACGACCACCGTAGTGGTCGCTCGCAACGTCTCATCCTTCGAAGGCCAGGTGACCTTGCTAAGTTCATCAATGACTTCATCAGAGAAGGTCACAGCTCGCTTATTACGAAGCAGGCCAAAAAACGTCACCGCCCCCAGAACCACGGCGATTGCCGTTGTGGAGGTGATTGGTCCCAACCGTTGGTCAGGCCATGCGAACTGTGCGAACAGCGATGACGAGGCAGCGAGACTCATCCCTCCGACCACCACAGCAGCGCCAACAAAGGCGAGCACAATCCAGCGTTGATGACGCATCTAAACCCTCTCGTACTGTGGCCCGAATGTGCACACAGCAAAGCCCATGCCAACTAGCACAAGGCAACTCTTTTCGCAACACTACCCACCAACGAAAGAGGCGCGGTTACCCACGCCTCTTAGATTCGCTGCCCGAAGGCGGTGAGTCTAGTCGAGAATCTTGGCAACGACGCCAGCGCCAACAGTGCGGCTACCTTCGCGGATCGCGAAGCGAAGCTGATCTTCCATAGCAATCGGCATGATGAGCTCGACTTCGATGGAGACGTTGTCACCTGGCATGACCATGTCCACGCCCTCTGGGAGGGTAATGGCGCCAGTCACGTCAGTGGTACGGAAGTAGAACTGCGGGCGGTAGCCTGCGAAGAAAGGCTTGTGACGGCCTCCCTCTTCTTTCTTCAGGACGTAGACTTCAGCAGAGAACTTGCTGTGCGGGTTGACAGACTTGGGCTTGGCCAAGACTTGGCCACGCTCAATGTCTTCACGCTTGACGCCGCGCAACAACGCACCGATGTTGTCGCCTGCACGACCTTCGTCGAGCAGCTTGCGGAACATTTCCACACCTGTACAGGTCGTGGTGGTGGTCGGCTTGATGCCAACGATCTCGAGTGACTCGCCAACCTTGACGATTCCACGCTCGACGCGGCCCGTCGCAACCGTTCCACGACCAGAGATCGTGAACACGTCCTCAATCGGCATAAGGAACGGGCGGTCAATAAGACGCTCTGGAGTGGGGATGAAGGTATCCACTGCTTCCATGAGCTTCAGGACAGCTTGCGAACCAATCTCGGAAGTATCACCCTGAAGGGCTTTCAGCGCCGAACCCTGGATGACTGGTGTGTCATCTCCCGGGAACTCGTATGCGTCGAGCAATTCGCGAACTTCCATCTCGACCAACTCAAGGAGCTCTGGGTCGTCCAGCATGTCGACCTTGTTCAGGAAGACGACGATGTATGGAACCTGGACCTGACGGGCGAGCAGAACGTGCTCGCGAGTCTGTGGCATCGGGCCATCTGCCGCGCTTACGACCAAGATAGCGCCGTCCATTTGGGCGGCTCCAGTGATCATGTTCTTGATGTAGTCGGCATGACCGGGACAGTCCACGTGGGCGTAGTGACGGTTGGCCGTCTCGTACTCGACGTGCGCTGTGTTGATAGTGATGCCGCGAGCCTTCTCTTCCGGTGCCTTGTCGATGTCGGCGTAGTCCTGGAAGGTTCCACCATTCGCATCGGCGAGGACACGGGTGATTGCGGCGGTCAACGTAGTCTTGCCATGGTCAACGTGGCCAATGGTGCCGATGTTGACGTGGGGCTTGCTACGGTCGAATTTTTCCTTGGCCATGAATGACTCCAGAATCAAGAGAAACAGGATGGAGCCCATGACCGGATTTGAACCGGTGACCTCTTCCTTACCAAGGAAGTGCTCTACCACTGAGCTACATGGGCGGGGTATGGAGCGGGAAACGAGAATCGAACTCGCAACATCCAGCTTGGAAGGCTGGTGCTCTACCAATTGAGCTATTCCCGCATGTCCCGGCAAGCCGGGCTCTAACGATCAAAAAGTGGTGGGAGGAGAAGGATTCGAACCTTCGTAGACGACGTCGACGGGTTTACAGCCCGTTCCCTTTAACCACTCGGGCATCCTCCCCAGATCGGTCTCAACAATGTCAAGACCAACAATCGAGAGCTGGCGAAGGGACTTGAACCCGCAACCTGCTGATTACAAATCAGCTGCTCTACCAATTGAGCTACGCCAGCATCACAAATGCCCCTTGCGAGGCGCGCTGCAAATATGTCCTATGGGGCGGCGTGTCAAGGCTTCTGTGCACGCCTTTCTGCAACGAATCACTCCGGCGACGTAAACCAAGCTTGTTCCATGCGTGGATCTAGGTCGAGATCAAGGACTTCAATCTCATCAACCGCTCCCCCTTCACGCGAAACCGTGAGGTGGAATGGGGCTTTAGCGCCCGTGGCGACGTCTCGGTAGTCATCGTACTCCCGAGCATCAGTCCCAGAGACTACCCGCCTTGTCAGCAAAGTTCCCTCTTCCAAATACAAAGCTAGCGGCGCGCTGACTTGGTCACCGTCGTATTTCAGGACAAGGCAGCGGGTGCGTCCACTACGGGCTTGGCCATCTGCATACATGTCCTGAAACTCACGCCGCTCCTCTACCGCTTGTCCAAAACCAAGAGGGAGTGCGAGGACCCGTTCAGGCAAGAATTGTTCAAGTTGTTCGCGACTCCAAACAACGTCCTGAGATTCGGCTGCCCCCTCCCCCACGGACAGCCAAGCCTCGTCACCAATAATCCAGGCCCGGCTGCTCTGGCCTTGTCCAGCTTCGATGTCGACCTGGACGTAGAGATTTCCCGCAGACCGCGCGACGGTGTGCAGGGCAACAAGCCCAGACGGTAGCGTCCTTCGAAAGCGGAAGAGGAGACTCTCGGCTACTCGGACAGGGTGTGCCGTTCCTCCGTGGGCCACTACCGCTCTCGTGAGGACATCGCCAAGGTCCCCGTCAAAGGCCCCGTGCTCACTCGCGTCGGCGGCAGGCGCATCGACCGTCGGAGTTACCTCTTCGATCCGCGTTGCTTGGCCCCCGCTTTGTCCGAACACCACCAGAGGACGGCCAACGGAAGTGGCCACTGCGGTCGCAGCCTCTGTTGCTGCACTCTGTTCCTCGAACCCTTCGACGACCAAGACGAACCGCCAGCCCTCCCCCTGAGCGAATCTCCGCACCACTCTGGATTGATAGCCCAAATCAGTTGCGGCGCGTGACATGTCAGTAGCTTCCCTGCGGGCATCCACTGCGGGTCCCTCTACATAGAAGTCCGACGCTCCTGCGAAGGCAGTGCTTAGGAACAGCGCTAGTAGCCACGTCATGATGTCACTCCTTTGGGGCGCTCCCCGCATATGCCACTAACGGTCAATCCACACCACGAGGCAACATGTACCTAAGCGAAATGATTCCAGTCGTGGAGGACTTACAGGCGCTTGTTGGTTCACCCCTCTCAAACGTCTGGCAGCCAAAGCGGGACCGCTTGGTGATTGGACTCGCGGGCGGACTTCTTTCGCTGGTTCCACGCGGCCCATACGCTCGGCTCGGCACAGCGAGGAGCAAGCCTAAGAACCCACAGCGGCCGTTCAGCTTTCAGGGTGCATGCCGAAAGCACCTCGCAGGGCGGCTTGAGTCCATAGAACTGCTCGGCGGCGACCGAGAAGTGCACATGGCCTTTAGTAGGGGCAGTCTTCGGCTGCGCCTTACAGGTCGAGGGGGTGGATTGTGGCTCTTGAACGGGGACAACGTGATTGCCGCGTATGACGGCCCTGCGGCGGTCCTCCCCGAACTACCAACAGCGACCCCTTCCGAGCGAATGCCAAGGTTCGCATCTGAAGCGCTTGGCTGGGCCGCAGCAGCAGAGCGGTACTTCGCTCGGCTGGAAGGCGCTGAACGCAAGCGGTCCCAGCACCAAACATGGATGCGTGCACTTCGTGACGAGCATCGGCGATTGTCGCGACTGGAGAAGAACCTACACAGGGACGTGCAGAGCGGAGAAAAGCTGGAGCGAAAGCGACGGCAGGCTGACGCGCTCGCTGGGGCGCTCTACACAATCGCGTCAGGCAGTAAGAGTGCGACAGTGATAGACCTGGAAGATCCGGACATCGTACATACCATTCAACTCGATAGTTCGATGTCCCCTGGTGAGAACCTGTCCCGCCTATACGAGAGATTGAAGCGGACCGAGGCGCGAACACTTGCTGCGACGGACCGATTGGTACGAGCCGGGGCCAAACGCAAGCAGGTAGAGAATGCCCTGACTGAGCTGGAAGGTGGGAACAGTGACCTTGCCGTCCAACTCGTGCGTGAAGCCCCGAAGCGACGACAGGCTCCAGCTGGGGGAGAGGGCATAGAGCGCTGGTCGGGCCCTGCGGGTCAGCAGTTGTGGGTGGGTAAGAACGCGCTCAACAATCGCAAGCTGACATTCCAGAAAGCACGTGGACGTGACTGGTGGATGCACGTGCGTGGCCGCCCTGGAGCCCACGTGGTTGTGCCAGTTCGCTCCGGAAAGCCCCCTCACCTAGAATGGCTGTTGGCGGGGGCCCAGTTGGCGGCCTGGAAGAGCAAGGTCGGAGTCGGAGACTCAGTAGACGTCCAGTACACCCAGGTAAAGAACGTCCGGGCCATTCCTGGAGATGCACATGGTCGAGTCACCGTGCATAGCGAGAATGTCCTGCACATCGTTCGAGAGGCATGCATGCCGGATGGTTGGCACCAAGACGAGGCATGAAGCCCATCCTTATCTAGGGTCGACCGTCGTTGATTTTAGCCAATCGGAATCGGCATCGCGAACAAGACGAACACCACCCAGCAGGCCCACACAAGACGGCGCGCACGAGCGCTAGGTACTGCTGACTCATTTCGCACGTCCATCGGCTCGCGACTGCCGAAGAGGTGCAGGGCCACGCACCAGAGTAGCCAGCCCCACCACGCTGCTCCCATCACAATGAGTCCGGCCGTGACCGCCCATGTCGCGCGCTTTGCGTATTTGGGGAAGAGGCTCGAAAACAGGTGTCCCCCATCCAGCTGGCCGAACGGCAGCAAGTTCATGGCCGTGACCAAACAACCAATCCAACATGCAAACCCCACGGGGTCAGCGGTCGAAGGAGCGCCAAGCCTTCCCAGCGAAGCAAAATTCACTGCATGCCACACGAGAGGCACACCTAGGTCTACCGATGACTCGGGGACCGGCACGCCGGCAATCGCACGCCCCACGAGTGCAATGACTACAACAGCGGCGCCTGCCAAGGGCCCACCGGCTGCCATCTCGGTCAGGGAAGACCGATCCCGTGGCGTGTCCAAAGGAACAATCACCGCTCCCATTGTACCCACCAGCCATGGAAAGGGAACAAACCACGGAACGCTCAAACGCAGACGGTGAAGGCGGGCAACCCACAAATGGCCGAGCTCGTGAGTCACCAGGATGCTCATCAGAAGAACCGTAAACACAAAGGAGTGCCACAGCGAATCTGGGGACAGCAGAGGTCCAGCGCCCCACCTTGGTAGGTTTACGATGAACACGCAGACGCAAGTTGCCGCAAAAGCAAACACGGCCAATCGCGGTTGCCGACCGGAAGAAGTCGGCGCTTGACCTAGCGATGGACCGTCATGTCGCACGATGACCCTTGCTCGTTGGACCGCAGGGCATAGGGTGTACCGCCGCGAGGAGTGGATGGCCAATCCCTACGAAGTGCTCGGTGTGTCACGGAACGCCGA
The DNA here is from genome assembly GCA_913061235.1 of uncultured Pseudomonadota bacterium. Taxonomy (GTDB): domain Bacteria; phylum Myxococcota_A; class UBA796; order UBA796; genus CAJXTB01. The sequence continues at coordinate 94,588 of CAJXTB010000008.1, forward strand.
CCCAGAGACGATCAAGCGCGAATACAAGCGCCTGGCGCGTCAGTTCCATCCAGATCGAAATCGATCTCCTGGTGCTGAGCAACAGTTCAAAGAGATCAATGGTGCGTACCACATCGTTGGAGACGATGAACGCCGTGCTCTGTATGACGAGTTCGGTGAGGTTGCGTTCAAGCCCGGTTTCGACGCCGAACAGGCTCGGTACTGGTCTAGCGGTGATGGCGGCCGTCGAGCGGGTAGCAACCCCTACGACTTCGGCCAAGGCTTCTCCATGGACGACATCCTTGGAAGCTTGTTCGGAGACGACGCTCGTGCACGAAATGCTGGTCGCAAGGGTGAAGACCAAGTCGTCAATTTGGTAGTCTCTCCCATGGCAGCCATACGGGGCGGAGAGACGACCGTTGATGTTCGCCGTCCCACTGGGCGCACAGACAGAGTGAGCGTGCGCATCCCACCAGGCGCACGCGACGGAGGGAAGCTTCGATTGAAGGGCCAGGGACTGCCTCCCTCCGGAGGTGGCCCATGCGGCGACCTCGTGGTCCGTCTTAAGATTCCCCTGCACACCACTCTGCGGCGTGATGAAGACGACCTAGAGATGGACGTCCCAGTCACCATCCTGGAGGCTATGCGAGGCGCCAAGGTTACGGTCCCAACTCCCACTGGCAACGTCCGAGTGACCGTTCCTGCTGGGTGCAAGCCAGGGCAGCGCCTGCGACTTCGCGGTCGGGGGGTCCAAAGACCCGCGCGACCAGGAGACCTGTACCTAGTTCTCACCCCCGTGGTTCCAACCAACCCGGACAGTGACGCGATTCGTGCTGCCGAAGCACTCGAAGATGCCTACGGAGGCGACGTACGTGCCGGCCTCAATGAGGTCTTCTAGGCGGGCTGTCTAAGTCCGCCCGAAAGGCCGTCACGCTCAACGTGTGACTTGCAACTTCATCACGGTCTTCCCACACCCGATGGTGTCCCCATCCTGTAAGCGGACAACCCCGATTCGCCGCCCGTTGTGGTAGGTGCCATTCGTGCTGCCAAGGTCGCGTAGGAAGATCATATCGCGGCCAAAGACCTCAATGACCGCGTGGTGTCGACTGACTTCGACATCGGACAGCGGAACCTCACCAATACGACGGCCAACGGTGACGTTACCTCGGGTAAACCGAAACACTTTGCCGACGTCTTCCCCGGCAACAACATCCATCACGGCGTTGAGGCCCGGCGGCAGACGTAGGTCCTGGCTAATGATGTCTGCAGGGGCACGTGTACGCTCGGAGCTGCCGCGGAGTTCGACCAGTTCCTCATCCAACAGCCAAGCGATGTCGAGCTGACTCAAAACGGGTCGGTCGCCGACCAAGTCCTCTGGTACATCCTCGCCAATGTAGAGCATCATCCGGCTCGCGCCGATGGTGATTTCCACGCCGGCGCGGAGTGTTGTCTCTCGAACGAGACGGCCATCCACCATCGTACCGTTGGTGCTGCCTAAGTCCTGTATGACCCATTTTCCGTCGCGAGGGATAATCCGACAGTGAGTACTACTGACGAGCGGGTCGTCTAGGATGAAGTCACCCCGCTTTCGGCCTACGACCAAGGGAGCGCTCGTGGTTAGTGGCACGGTCAAGCCTTGACGTGCACCACTGACAATTTGGAGGAAAGCGTTCGCCACAGTCAGGCGCCCTTCGCCTCTAGCAGAGTGTCTTCTGCTTGCTGGCTGGTCTGCCAGAACTGATGGTAGCGACTCGGCAGAGGACGGCCCAGATGAGTCTCGACAACTTGACCCGCGTGGCAGGCCCCTTCAAGCGAGACGCCGGTTTCAACACCCATCTGTTCAAAGAGATTGACCAGGTCTTCAGACCCGACATTACCGGCAGCCCCAGGTGCATATGGGCACCCGCCGACGCCAGCCACCGCACCATCAAAGACGCGAACACCGCACTGCCAAGCCGCTAGGACATTGGCTAGGGCGGTTCCGCGCGTATCGTGGAAGTGCGCGGCAATGACGTCCATTGGAATGCCTTCAGCTTCTAGGTACCGAAGAACCGATTGTACTTGAAGCGGGTTTGCAACTCCGGTCGTATCCCCGAGAGACAGCTCGGAGGCCCCCGCATCCAGCAATGCCCGCGCAATGCGCAAGGTGGAGGCCGGGTCAACATCGCCTTCGTAGGGGCAACCGAAGACTGTAGAGATGTACGCTCGTACACGCTGGCCATGCGCCACAGCCGTACGGGTCACAGCCTCCAGTGAGGCTAGAGACTCCACAATTGTGCGGTTGACGTTCTTTTTGTTGTGAGTCTCGCTCGACGACATGAAGGTGGCAATGTTCTGCACGCCAGCATCGAGGGAACGTTCCAGCCCAACTTGATTGGGAACCAGGGCCCAGAAACGCACACCTTCGACTTGTGGAAGGGCGGCGACCATTTCCGACGCATCGGACAGCTGTGGAATCATGCGCGGGCGAACGAAGGAAGTGACCTCGATGTCGCGAAAACCGGCTGCGATCAATGAATCCAGAATCGACCGTTTTTGAGCGACACTGAGCACCTTCGCCTCATTCTGGAGCCCATCTCGAAGAGCCACCTCATGTAGACGAACGGACTGCATTCACACCTCCACCAACCCCTTAACGGGACCATACGTTGTTCGACAGATTCGGGGTCAAGCTTTCCGTCCGATGGCATGAAGAAAAAGCGCTTTGCTCATGTGGACTCGATTGGCGGCCCAGTCGACGTGCGCTGCCATGTGTTCGACAGCCAAGTCCTCTTCGATCTCATGCGGAGTTGCTATCGGTCCTTGGTGAAGGATCATTGCGCCTGGCCTTGCGTTGGCCATCAACGCGCGATTGACCTGAAAGCGCTCAAAATGCGAACGACGTTGCTCCGGGTCGCGCCCTCCCCCCTTCGCCGACCAAGGGTCGATCACGACAACGTCCGCGCCGTCGACCGCTTCAGCAGGCTCCTCGGTAATGAGAACCGCTCCCCCGTTCCGCGCAGCGATGTCTCGAGCCATAGTGGTGGTGTCTGGGTCCGGTGCGAAGCCGCGTGGGTGAGCCAGGGCAACCGTCATGCCCGCAAGCGCACCAGCAAGTAGCGCACCGCTTGCAACGGAAGCACCGTCCCCGACCACCGCCAGGCGCTGACCGCGTAGGGTGCCTCGCGAACGGCGGATGGTGTACAACATGGCCAACGCGTCCATTGGACTGTGGTGCCCCGAACAGATGGAGACCAAAGGCACGGTAGCAGTTGAAACCATTCGACCAACCCAGTCTACCGGCGCAACAACCGAGATGCAGTGAACGGTTGTCGAGAGAATCCGGCCCAAATCTTCCGGGGCAGACATCCACCGTTCCCCAACTTGGCCGCCGTCATACAGCTTAATCGTGCCGCCGAGAGCCGTTACGGCAACTTCCGCCGGCATCGACAGGTGGAACGACTTTCCGTACCCAATGAACGCCACGATTCGCCCGCTACACGCATTGGAGTATGCGGGCGGGTGACGACGAACGGTCTGCGCAGACTCCAGCAGTTCGTCAAGAACCCCAGGGCTCAGGTCGGCCAGACTCGTCAACGTGAACATAAGTACTCCTGCAGCATCATGGCCCGAAACGCCGGCGCAGAACAGTCTTGCAGTCAGTCTTCGTGGAAAACTGCGATTTCCTGCAGAGACTTCCGAGTAATGTCTGGCACCATGCACGGTGATTTAGGCCATCCGACCGGGATCAACAGGTAGGGTCGTTCAGTCTCTGGACGATCAAGCACTTCCCGAAGAAACCGCATGGGACTCGGCGTGTGGGTCAGAGTCGCCAACCCCGCTTCGTTCAGCGCCGCCAACAGAATGCCTACAGCAATGCCTACAGACTCGTTGATGTAGTAGGTCTGCCCACCGTCTTCTTCGCGTGTGACCGCGAACACAGCAATAAGCCATGGAGCATCTTCCAAGAATGACTTGTCGGCGTTCGTTCCGAACGGAATCAAGTCGTCCAACCAGCGCTTCGGAGCTCGTTCGTTGTAGAAACGTCGCTCTTCTTCTTCGGCAGCCATTCGAATCTTGTGCTTCAGCGTAGGCGAACCTACGCAGATAAAGCGCCATGGCTGCTTATTCGCTCCGCTTGGTGCGCTTCCAGCTGCTCGCAGAGCGCTTTCAATGAGACTACGGTCAACTGGACGAGTATCGAACTCACGGACAGTACGTCGGAGGACACATCGTTCAGCAAACGCCGCGACGGCCTCACCGGGTTTCCCCGGGGGCACGTACGGCTGATGGCGACGGAAGACTGGTGATGTCATTCCGAACTACCTCAGCGAGAAAAAGAGTCACTCCTACGGGATTCGAACCCGTGTTGCCGGGATGAAAACCCGGTGTCCTGACCAGACTAGACGAAGGAGTGAAAGTGGGTCGTACAGGACTCGAACCTGTGACCCTCGGCTTAAAAGGCCGGTGCTCTACCAACTGAGCTAACGACCCGAATCCGAGAGTAGCTCGCCGCCGCCATTTAACAGGCTCTCATGGACTGTCAATAAAGCTGAAGGCGTCTCTTCATCATTTTTGGACCGATGGCCTCGATTCGGTCGGGTCCTACTGCAATGAGGTCGATTGGCGCACCAGCCAATTGTTCTAAACAATCTACGTAGGCCCTGCAGGCTACCGCTGGCCCCTCGCGAGTCCGACCATTTCGAAGGTCTTGCTGCCACCCTGAGAGCCGCTCGTACACAGCCGCTGCGGATGCATCGTTGGCGACACAGTTCGGAATCTCGGCCAAGCCGGTCAGGACATCGAGTTTCATCAGCGCAAGCGCACCCACACCGTTCAGTTGTACAGCGCGCTTCAAAGCTGGCCCGTCAAACCAATCGCAAAGACGTTTACGGCCGGTTGTCGCACCAGACTCGGAGCCCACTCACTGCAAAAACACCCCACCTTCTTCAAGTTCCGCGGTCGGGAACGGCCCAGCGCCAACACGTGTGGTGTAGGCTTTGATAACGCCAACCACATGCCCGATGGCTTTGGCTCCGACGCCAACGCCGGTACAGGCTGCACCGACAGTTGTATGGTCGGAGGTGACATACGGCCAAGTCTTGTGGCGAGCGTCAAGCAGTGTCCCTTGTGCTCCCTCAAAGATGACCCGACCCGTGTTTCCATGCTCGAATGCCAAAGACGCAACGTCCCCTTGGTACTCGGACAGTCGCTGACCAGAATGACTGCAGGCATGTCGCCCGGATGGGTCGGGCAGGTCCGAACCGAACCACCCAAGTAGCGCCTACGTCTCCAAAAGTAGGGCGTCCGCAGCCGCATGAAAACGGGCCTCGCCATCCAGTCGACCAGACGGTATTCCAAGGCGAACCTGAACATCTTCATGGCAGGGTCGGATTCCACAGCCCGCGCGCCCAATCCCCCCCCCACCCGCTGGCGTTCGTGGTCAAGCAAACGGTGGTGCGGCAGGATGAACGCAGCCAGTGAGTCCACAACAGGTGGCCGGCTGATCTATTTGTGTGCAGAGAGCAACTCGACCTCCCGCAGGAGTACCTCTGGGTCGATGACTAAATCCGCTCCAATCACCGGTGTGCAGTTCTTCCCACAAACGCCACTGGCCAACAGGTGAACAACGAGCTGCTCACCATCGACAAAAACCGGATGTCCCATGTTGTTCCAGCCCTAAAACCGTCCAGCAAAGGTGCAATGCTCGGCCAAGAGTTCGACAACCTTACCCTTGCCTTCATCGCCCCAGCACACCCAAACAATCGCGATTCCAGACATTAATCCTCTTCATTCCGTGCATGTGGATGTGCGTCTCGGTACACCTCTTGCAAAGCATCAAGCGCAACATGGGTGTACCGCTGGGTGGTCGACAGACTCGAGTGCCCCAACAACTCTTGGATACTCCGCAAATCCGCCCCTCCCTCCAACATGTGTGTGGCAGCTGAGTGACGAAGCGCGTGTGGGTGTACATGTCCGACTCCAACGGACGTCGAGGCCGTAGCAACCACACGCCGTGCCGTGCGAACCGAGAGCCTCCCCTTCGCACGTCCAGGAAACAAGGGACCTTCGATCACGCCCGACGCGGCCAACCACTGTCGAACCGCGTCAATAGCCGGAGGGCCGACTGGAACGACACGGTCCTTTCTTCCCTTTCCCCCTCGCACCCAAACGACTCGTTCATCGAAGGAGACATCCAACACGTTGAGCCCAACGACCTCGCTGATACGAAGTCCCCCACCGTACAGCAGCTCAACAATAGCCGTCGTCCGGTCTCCGCGTTCATCGGAGTGCGGTGATGCCTGCATGACACGGTCGGCATCTTCGTGACCCAGGACGGTGGGCAGCCGTCGGCCGACACGAGGCGGACGCAGTGCCGTAGCAGGTGAATCGGCTCGATGCTCTTCGCGCTGCATCCAGTCAAAGAAGCACCGCAATGCCGCCACATGCCTTGCGACGGTAGCCGATGAGCGACCCGAGCCAACGGTGAACAGGAAACCTCTAAGGTGCATGGCCGTACACGCTCGTGTGTCCGTCTCCTTTGATGCCAGGTGCGATTGCAGACGGCGCAGTGTGTGACGGTAGGCACGAACCGTGTGATCAGACCAAGCTAACTCCGCCCGCTTTGCGGCGACGAAGGCCTCTGCCAACTCGGCGTCCTGCACGTTCAGTGGAACAGTGGGCCCCAGTCTTCCTGGAGGCTGCCGCCGTCCATTGCAGGACTATCTGAGAGCAAGGACGCAACCACTACCCGCACTTGTGGCAGGTCAACGACAGTCGCCGCACCTTCCGAGCCATACTGATTGGCGAGTGCCACAAGCACTGAATCTGCCGCGCTTGCATCCATATGCCCAAAGTCGGTCAGCATCTGTAGCAGTCGTGCAGCACGACCCGTCAAGCGAATCTGTCTAGGTCCAGTCATTCAACACTCCTGCTTGTGGCTAACCCGCCGCGTCCCCGGCGGTCACGAACCGAGGCCCAGGAGCAAAACGGTGCCCCGGCAGCCGAGTCACCGTTCCGTCGAGCTCCATGACCGACAACTCAGCAAGAAGTACCGAAGACGGTCGCCGTGCCATGGTCGAGACATCGTCCAGGGTGGACCCCGCAAACAGTGCGGCCAACCACTGCGCTCTCGGCCTGGGTCGCTCTCCGAGGATGTCATAGACGAACTCCTCCACATCCCACAAGACACGAGCACCGTCACGAAGCAATCGCAGGCACCCCACGCTCTGCGGCGCACCAATCTGACCGGGGACGACAACCACGTCACGGCCTTGGTCCGCTGCGGCTCGAGCCGTGATTGACGCTCCGCTCCGATGGCCCGCCTCCACAACAACCACACCATCTGACAGCCCCGAAATCCACGGGTTTCGCTGTGGAAACGTATGAGGACGCGGGTGAAGATCATCAAGGAATCCGGTAACAACCGCGCCACCATTGCGAACAATTTGGCTGCGCAGTGTTCGGTGGCTGGCCGGCGATGTACTTCCTAAGCCATGCCCAAGCACGGCGATAGTCCGACCGACTGCCATGGCCGCGCGATGAGCGTGTCCGTCGATGCCTCGCGCCAGTCCACTCACCACGACAGCCCCGCTGGCAGCCAAACGACCAGCCAGGTGTCGGGTGATGGAAGCGCCGTACGCCGTGCAGGCCCGAGTACCGACCACGGCCCATGCAGGACCTTCGAGACACCTCAGGTCGCCTTCAACAATCAAGACTGGCGGTGCTTCCGTGAGTCCCAACAGCCGCGCAGGATATCGTGGATCAGCCATGGTCAGCGGCTCGCCGCTCGTTGTGACGGGCAACGAACGGTCCCAGGCACGGGCAACATCTGGCCGCAGACCAGCCGCAACGAGGGCATCTTCACCACCGCGCTCCAGCTCACTCACCCCACCGACCTTCTGTGCCAGCTCCCAAACAGACTGACCGCGGCCAAAAGTCATTGCACCCACCCAGAACCCTGAAATCCAAGCCATCCGACCTCCTTGGAGACAGATGTACAGCGGACATGACGGGCCGGTCGGTAGTCTAGGCGGCGCAGTGGCACGTCAACGAGTAGCTGCTATTCGGCACCGCCGTCAATCGTGGCCTCGGTCCCATAGAATTCCCACTCGTAGTCAACGGGAAGGCTACCGCGGGCGCCAACTGCTGCGAGGCGGCCATCGTCTTCCGTTTCCCACGGCCCGACGCCTACTTCATAAGCGTCGACTCCGTTGGACCGAGTTGTTCGAACCCAAACGGGCAAATCTGACGCGACGAGGGTCTCCAAATGCGTTCTCGCGACAGACGCATTCGCCGTTCGAACCACCCGAAAACCAAAGCCATCGACCGGTGGAGTACCAACGCCTGGCAGAGCGGCAAATGGAGGCGCCTGAACGATGACCCTGCCAGGCAGCGACGGTGCTTCAGGCATGCCCACTTCCGCGGGATGACCCGTAAGTGCGTCTGGGTAGGTAAGCCGATCGGCACCTCCGCCTGCCGATGATGCCGCCTCAACCCTGGCCAACAGCTCAACCAAGTCTTCGCCGTTAGCTGAACTATCAGCTCCGACAGATGGGCTTGTAGACTGCCTACCCACGGCGTTCCCGAGAAGAAACGACAACAAGGCGACCATCAGCACACCGGCTGCTGCTGCCCAGAGGTGGCCACGGGACACCCAAAGCTCACGCGAACGACGGCGTCGAGACAGCTCACTCATCGTTATTCTCCCATCTGGGTTCGGCAGGATGCCACGGGAAGACATCTACGTCGACCGCCAGGGGCCAAGCACGACCACTCTGCTCGACAAACGCTCGCACCTTATCGAAGGTCGAGCGAAGTAACTGCGGGTCGCTTGTAGCCGAAGTGCACACGACGCGACGGCGGTCATGCTCGCCGTCCAGGTCTTGAACCTCGTTCCACGTGATGTCGAACCGATGCCGGACCCGATCCTGCAGACTCTTGAGCGCCCGACGCCGGTCCTTAGCGGACCGCGCACCAGGCACTTCGAGCATCATCTGCAAGACACCGACATGGACCGCCATCAGACGCGCTCGATTTCCTCGAGTGCGTAGGCCTCAACCACGTCGCCTTCCTCAATTCCGAGGAAGCCATCCATGGAGATACCGCACTCGTACCCGGTGCTGACTTCGCGGACGTCGTCCTTGAAGCGCTTCAGACCGGTAATCTTGCCTTCGTAGATGACTTCACCGTCACGCAGAACCTTGGCTTGGTTGTTGCGAGCGATCTTGCCATCAAGGACGTAGCTACCAGCAATCTTACCAATACGGGAGATGGAGAAGACGGTGCGGACTTCGGCTGAACCGCGTCGAACGAGTTCGTACTCGGGAGCCAGCATTCCAGTCAGCAGTGCCGAGACCCGGTCAATCACGCCGTAGATGACAGAGTAGTACTCCGCCTCAACACCGTTCTGGTCGGCAAGGCTTCGAGCCTTGGCATCCATCTTGATGTTGAAACCGATCATCAGGGCTTCACTGGCCATCGCAAGGTTGACGTCCGACTCAGTGAGGTCGCCTACACCAGTGTGCAGCATACGGACTTCAGTGCCGTCGATAACGATTCCGTCGAGAGCGCCCTTGAGTGCTTCGAGGGAGCCTTGAACGTCTGCCTTGATGACAAGGTTGAGAACTTCTTTGTTCGCACCCTGCGCCGCTGCATACAGATCTTCTGCAGTCTTGCGATGCATACGTGACATCTTCTCACGCTTACGCTGCGTTGCGCGGGTCTCAGCAAGCAGCTTGGCGTTCTTCTCAGTTTTGACAACCGAGAAGTCATCGCCGGTGCTTGGGAGCTCGGAGAGTCCAAAGATTTCGACAGGCGTGGACGGTGGAGCCTTCTTCAGCTTCTTACCCGTGTGGTCGAACATGGCCTTGACCTTGCCGTAGGTCGTACCCAACACGACGTAGTCGCCGGCCTTGAGTGTCCCCTTCTGGACCAGGACGGAAGCAACCGCTCCGCGTCCGCGCTGCATCTTGGCTTCGATAACGACGCCTTCCGCAAAGCGGTCCGAGTTCGCACGGAGTTCCATGACCTCTGTCTGCAGAGCCAAGGTCTCCAGCAACTCATCAATGCCGTCACCCTTGAGGGCGGAGATCGGCACAAACAAGGTGTCACCACCCCACTCTTCCGGAACCAATCCGTGCTCGGTGAGCTGGGTCTTGATGTTGTCCGGGTTGACGCCGATCTTGTCCATCTTGTTGATGGCGACCACAATCGGCACACCAGCGGCCTTCGCGTGAACGATAGCCTCTGCAGTCTGTGGCTGAACACCATCATCGGCCGCGACAACCAGAACGACGATGTCGGTCAGTTGTGCACCACGGGCACGCATGGCACTGAATGCCTGGTGACCGGGGGTATCAATGAAGGTGATGAGACCTGTGGCCGTCTTGACTTGGTAAGCGCCAATGTGCTGGGTGATGCCGCCGGCCTCACCTTGAGCAACACGAGCTTTCCGAATGCCATCGAGCAGAGTCGTCTTACCGTGGTCGACGTGACCCATGACGGTGACGACTGGCGGACGAGGCGACAGGTTCGCTTCTTCTTCCGCTTCCTCGACTTGCTGAAGCAGGAGGTCTTCCTGGTAGCCGACGTTCTCGACCGTGTAGTCGAACTCGTTCGCCACCAGCTCAGCCGTATCAATGTCCAGCATGTCGTTGACGGTGACCATTTGACCGAGGCCAATGAGCTCCTTCATAACAACGGAGGACTTCTGGCCCATGGCGTGGGCGAGCTCGGCAACCGACACGACGTTGTCGATACGAATCTTTCGCTTCATGCCCTTCGGAGCCGGAGAGGCAGTCTTCGGACCACTGGACTTCCGGCGGCCCTTGCGACGGCCACCACCAGAGAATCCTCCGGCACCGACGCGACCGCGCGGTGGAGGTCCACCAGCCGAGCCGCGGTTGTCGACGCGACGCCGACGTGTGCCTGGTGCGGCAGCAGCGGTGGTCTTGGGGGACGCGGGATTCGGCGTTGCCGGAGTCGCTTGGCGCCGACGCCATGCGTGTGGGTTCGCTGGGTCGTACCCTGGTGGCAGGGCGACGACAGCTGGGCTCAACCCCATGGCCGCGAAACGTCCACGCTCGTTCGGAGCCGGTGGAGCGGGAGGGGCCGGGACGGGAGCAGCAGCAGGAGTCTTCGACTCCGCAGCGGCAACAGGCTCTGCAGCAGCAGGAGCACTCTCGACAGCGACCGCAGCCTCCACCGGAGCGGCGGCTGCAGCCGGCTCGGGCGTGACCTCCGCAGGAACGGCAGCGGCAACAGGAGCCGCCTCGACTACCGGTGCGGCGGGTGTCTCTGGTGCAGCGACGACCGCCTCAACGGGCGCGGCCTCTACAACAGGTGCTGGCGGTGCCGCAGGCTCTGGCGCCGGCGCCGTAGGCGCGGCTTCGACAGGAGCAACAACAGCTTCTACCACTGGGGCAGTTACTTCCGCGGCTTGCACGACGGGAGCCTCTGGGGCCTCCACAGTGCGCCGACGAATGATCGTTTTGGGCTGTGCAGCGGCAACAGCGGTGTCGTCCGACACGGGGGCGCGACGACGGCGCACAACCTTCCGGCTGACGCGCTTCTGGACTACGTCCTCGTCAGCAGTCACCGGCTCAACGCGGCGCGGAGGCGCGCCGTCCGACGGTGATCTGGCGATTCGGTCTAGCAGGTCCTTTTTCGACATCAATTCCCTTCTCCCCGATTACGGGCGAGAGTCACCGCCGCGTGCATCGCGCGGTGAAGGCCACAAGTTGTAGCGCGAAGTATTTCGCCGCCACGCTGTAAGTTGCCGCCCACCAAGAGCAACTGCTCTCGGAGCGGGCCACTAACGCAGTTGGCGCAGCCGGCGCAACTGCTGTCGTAGATGGCTGGCAGACCGGGAACTTGTCACCCCCAGGGCAGCACGTGGTCCACGCCCTACGTTGTGGCCCAGAGCGTCCCTGTCGAGTGGCAACACGACAAACGATACATCAGGGTCGGCGGCCTCTTTAAGGCTCGCAATCGTCCGATCGGATGCGTCTTCCGCAACAACCACAGCTGCAATACGGTGACATGTCAGCTCGCGCTCAAGCGCGTCGTGCCCACCAACAAGCGCGCCAGCAGCGGACGCAAGCGACAAGCCATCCATCGCGGCACGTCCAATCGCATCCATGACTTGCTCTCGCAGCCCATCCGAAGACACCGGTGCCCGTAGAGGTCTGCGCAAGGAATCAGGACGCTTCGTCAACCGAGACAGGCAATCGTTCGTCACATGGAGCCAAGCTCCACGACCTGGCAGACGACCACGAAGGTCGACGACCACATCTCCACTAGGAGATGCAACCAACCGGATCAGAGAGTCATCGTCACCCTTCTGTCGACATGCGACACAGGTGCGTTCACGGGCCATGGGATGCCTCTCCTCTGAACACAAACAGAAAGGGCCCCGCAAAGCGAGGCCCCAACACTATTAGCTACTCGCTGGCGGGTTGCTCATCATCGGCTGGAGCCTTGCGGCGCTCAGCTTCTTCCATGATCAGTGCTGTGACCACTTCGTCAGCGCCATCAACGATTGCGGTGGCGTCTTCGAGGGACACACCAAGAATCGCGGCAAGTTCGCCACCTTCAACATCAGCAATCTCTTGAGCGGACTGGAATCCGTTGCGGACCAAGTCATCTACCTGCTCTTCGGTCACGGATGCGATGCGTCCGATCTCTGCACGGGCAACGTCGAGCATTCCGGAGTGCTTGGTCTCCGAGAAGATGTCGATGCGCCAACCCGTAAGCTGAGCCGCCAACCGAACGTTCTGTCCACGACGACCAATGGCCTTGGCCAGCTGATCATCAGGAACAATGAGTTCCATGGTGTGGGTGGAATCGTCGATGTAGACGCGGGAAACGGTGGCCGGAGCAATCGCGTAAACGATGAAACGGGCCGGATCCGGGTGCCAAGGGATGATGTCAATGGCTTCGCCGCGAAGCTCAGCCACGACCGCTTGGACGCGCGAGCCCTTCAGACCAACGCAGGCACCGACGGGATCGACATCAGGGTCGGTTGATGACACGGCAATTTTGGCACGATGGCCAGGCTCACGAGCACAGGCTTCGATACGAACGATGCCTTCGTAGATCTCCGGAACCTCGATCTCGAACAGCTTCATGAGAAGGCCGGGATGGGTACGGGTCAGCACGACTTGGGGCTGGCGGGTAGCGCGGGTGATGTCCAGCACGAACGCCTGGATGCGATCACCGGGGCGGTACGTCTCAAGCTGAACTTGCTCGCGACGCGGCAGGATCGCTTCGGCACGATTGAGGTCAACGATGATGTTGCCTTTCTCGAACCGACGAACGATTCCGGTGATGAGCTCGCCCTTGCGATCCTTGAACTCGTTGAACGTCAGCTCACGCTCGGCGTCACGGATCTTTTGGATGATGACTTGCTTGGCAGTCTGTGCAGCAATTCGGCCCAGTTCCTGAACGTCTACAGCCATGCCCAACGAGTCGCCCAGCAGGCAATCGGGGTCTAGGTCCTGCGCTTCTTCGTAGGCGATCTCGATGTCTTCGTCTTCGAGTTCTTCCGCTTCAACAACGGTACGGAACTCAAAAAGCTCAACTTCGCCGAGTTCGTCATTGTACTGAGCTTCGATGTCCCGGGTCATTCCGTAGCGCTTGCGGCCAGCGGCAACCATGGCGCTCTCGAGAATCTCGATGACCACATCGCGCGGGATGTTCTTTTCACGCTGAAGCGTGTCCACCAGGCGTGCGAGATCACTGATCATGGGGTCGTCTCCTCAGCTTGGGGCAGAGCGGGAACGCTCTTGCCAAGCTGTTCATACTGTTCGAGGTCGAGCACCAAATGGCATTGCTCGATGTTGTCGAGAAAGAGTCGGTGGGTCTGGCCGTCAACGACGATGAGCAACTCATCTTCGTCCACGCCTGCCAACTCACCTGTAAATCGCCTACGGGGAGCACCAGGTCCGAGCTTCACCTTGGCGCGGAAGCCCTGAAAGCGACGGAAGTCGTCTCGGCGCTCAACGGGACGGTCGATGCCGGGGCTGCTCACCTCGAGGGTGTACTTGCCTTCGATCGGGTCCGATGCGTCCAACAGCGGCGACACATTCTGGGTCACCACTGCACAATCGTCGCCGTTAATCCCACCGGATTTGTCGACGGACAACCGGAGAACGCGGTTCCCGGTCCACTCAACAGCAACAAGATCGAAGCCCAAGCGAGCCACGGTGGGCTCGATGGCTTTGCGAACATCTATACGGAGAGAAAGCAGATCCACGTGTTGTTTCCGAGGCAAAAAAAACGGGACCAGCCCGTAAAGGACCGCTCCCGAAATACCGGTTGCGACTGTGGCGACCGCCTTAGCGCAGAGCTGACCGCGCGGCAAGCCAACAACCCACTACCGAAAGGCGCCTATTCAAGGAAACCCTGGGCTTCCTGTGCAGCCGCAGTCCGTGGATAGCGCTGAATCACGCCTTCCCAGAACAACACGGCGTCACTGCGGGCACCACGGCGCTCAAACGCCTCGCCTTGGCGAAGCATGGCCCAGCTGGCCAGTTCGTGACGAGGATACCGGTCAACGACCTTCTGAAACTCAGTTACCGCCTGAATCCACTGCTCTTCATTGAAGTAGGTCTCAGCAATGCGGTAGGTCGCTTCTGCGCGTCGTTCGTCTTCTGGAAACTCCCGCAACAGACGTTCCAACACTGCACGTGCTGCGGGTTGCCTGGCCTCAGTCATGTGACCGACCGCCAGCTCCATCAACGCATTCGCATCCAATGGAGCGGAAGGGACAGCCGATACGTCAACCGGGTCAGCTCCTGTGCCTTCGGGCATGAGCTGCGGACCAATCGGAGCGCCCGCTACAGGCATGGGCGGAGGCGTCAGCCCCAACGCTTGCTCAAGCTGAGCAGACCGCTGCTCCTGCCAAAGAAGACGGGTGTCCATGTCCAACGCTAAGGCTTCGACAGACTCTTTCAACGCACGAAGCTCGAACTGAAGGACCTCAATGTCGCCACGCAATGCGCGTACAGAGCCAGAATCCACCGCTTCGCTCCCCTCGGAAGGAGAGCTGACCGACGCCCGCTGGGCCTCGTCCAAACGACGAACCGTCGCATCAAGGTCCACCTGTGCGGCCTCAATCTGTGCAAGACGGAGCTGTGCGGTATCTACCTGCCGTGCGTAGTCGGCACTGACACCGCTTCCGGCCCAAGCCACACCCGACAACAGGAACAACGCCGAGAGCGCGCTACTGGCCCACATTGATCTGCACCCGGCGGTTCTTCGACCATGCGGCTTCGGTGTGACCACGGTCAGCCGGACGCTCTTCGCCGTACGACAACGTCTGCAAGCGAGCAGCGGGGACGCCTTCGCTCGTCATGTAGCGCTTGACCGACTCGGCACGACGCTGACCGAGGGCCAGGTTGTAGTCGGTCGTTCCACGCTCATCTGCGTGGCCTTCAAGGCGCATGGTATCCGAACGCCCCGTGTAGCACGCCATGTCAGCGTCCAAGGTAGCTTTCGCCGCCGAGGTCAGACCGTCACGGGCAGTGTCGAAGAACACGCTTGTGGTGGAGCAAGACGGCGCGCTAACAGCGCTGGTCAGGCCGTTTCGGAGGGTAGCGGTGTCGCCATTTGGCAGTCGAACCTGAACGTCGTAGCGACCCTCAGCGAGTGCGGGCACCGTCATGGACAGTGTGCCAGCATCCGAGACGCGCACGCCGTTCGCAGCGACAGTGCCAATATTGACGGTCGCTCCTTGGACAAAAGCAGAGCCGTAGACGGTCGCGGAGGTCGCTTGACCCGCTTCAACACGGGACGGATTCACCGAAACAACCTGCAAGGCCACAGCCGGTGCGGCAACAGGGGTCTGAATAACTTCGGGTGGAATGTCTACGTCTTTCTTGCACTTACAGCCTTTGCCGTCAGCGCCGACAAGGAGAAACACACCAAAGGCAGCCGGCATATAACGATGCCGGTAGAGGAACTTAGAGTACATAGGAGACCCCAGGGTAGAGTCGCGGTGGGAAGGAACAATGCGGCCTTAAGGGCCCATCATCCTGCTGTCAACGGCCTTGGAATCGGCAACATGAGTGTCTGATACATCTGTCCCAACATCACGAGTGCCTTGGTTCATTCCCGCACTCGTCGCAATCGTGCTCGCCTTTATGACCAGCGGATACTTTCACACGTTGACTGACCGCTCGGATGCTGGCAATCTTCCTGTGCTTCTGATCCCGTGGGGCGTTGTTGCACTGCTAACCTTGAGAGGTCGAATACCTCCACTCTGGGGAATTGCGGTGGCCGCCATCCTTGCCCGCTGTGTGTTCATTGGAGCGCCGCCGTGGCTGTCGGACGACGTGTATCGCTACCTTGCCGAGGGACACGCGCTCAACGCCGGCGAGAATCCCTTCCTGACTCCACCGAGTATGGCGACCTCCCTCTCAGAGTCGCTCCGCCAGCAGGTCAACCATGCGGAGTTGACGACGTTGTACCCCGCCATCGCGCTGGCGTGGTTTCGCCTCATCGATGTGCTTGGCGGTTCTGTCGCGGTGGCTCAAGCGCTATCGGCGGTGGCCGATGGCTTCACGGTGGCAGCCATCTACAAACTGGCAGGCCGACGGTGGGCATTGCTCTACGCAGTTCACCCCTTAGGCCCACTTGAAGCCGCAATGGGCGCACACATCGACACCTTGGCCGTGGCTCTTGTGGCCTGGGCTGCCGTGTTCGTACGCAAACGTCCTTTCTGGGCAGGCGCTCTGTTAGCCATGGGCGCTGGCGTAAAGCTGCTTCCAGCCGCGTTGATTCCCATCGCAGCAAAGCGCTATGGCTGGCGACCGGTCCTGCTAGGCACCGCGATGGGCACGGCCATCGTCCTCTTCGCCCTCATTCCCGTCCTCGACGCCGGCTTCGGACTCTTCACGACCCTTCAGACCTACGGTCAATCATGGTCCTTCAACGGCCTGGGCCTCTGGCTAGTCTCCCCCCTACCCTCAGGGATGATGCGCCCCGTGCTTGGTTTGGTCGGCGTGGGCGCAGTGGCATGGGCCACATGGAAGTCATCAACGCTGCACGGAGCCTGGCTCATTGTGGGTGCTGCGTTCCTGCTCATCACGCCGACCGCACACCCTTGGTACCTGATGTGGGTCGTGATTCCTTCGCTCTTGACCCGCCAATGGGCCTGGGTAGCGGCCGCCATACCGCTGATGTGCAGCTACGCTGTTCTGCTCAGCCTGCACAACGGTGGGACGTGGACAGAACAGCCGTGGCTACTCCCACTCACCTGGGGCCCGGCCGTCGCGATACTGACTGTCGCTACTTGGCGACGGACACGACAGAGTCACCAGCCGGTGCCTTCGCCTGGGGAGTGACTCCTTTTCCAAGCGCGTCACGCAGGGAATGCAGGCCTACCAACGCCCATCCTGTCGCAAACATTGCGAGGAACGGAATCGACGCCAACCAACCAGCCGCTGCCGCCCCCGCCAATCCAACCCACAGCCATGCTGCAATCGCTAGCTCGCCAATCACACCCCAGTGCACCTTGCTCCGGTAGGTCGTTGCAGCATCGCCCCGCTTGGGCGTGCGCACAAAGACACCAACCTCGCCAAACAGACCGCTGAACACCGCACGGGTCTGCGACAGCGCAATGCCTAGGCCTAGCGAAAAGACGATGGGTAGGAACAGTAGACGACGTCCCACATGTCCGGAGCCAGACCGCACAATGGACACGCCATAAAACAGACTGATGCTGCCTATCGACGCCAAGAAAAACACGAGGTCGATGACCAGCAACGGCGAGGATACCTCAGTGCCGCGTGCCCAAACGGCCAGCGGAAGCATGACTGAGAGCCCAACAACCAGCGGATGTGCCAGGTTGCCCAGCAGGTGAAACAGCGCCTCGACCTTGTGGCCGAGCGGAAGGTCGGCTCGCATCAACATCATCAGAAGCTTCTTGGCCACCTGAAGAGAGCCCTTGGCCCAGCGGTGTTGCTGAGTCTTGAAGGCCGCCATGGTGTCGGGGAGCTCGGCGGGAGCCACAACGTCGACCAAGAAGATGAACCGCCACCCGGCGAGCTGGGACCGGTAGGACAGGTCCATGTCTTCGGTCAGGGTGTCGTGTTGCCAGCCACCGGCATCCATAATCGCTTTCGTACGCCAAATACCAGCGGTACCATTGAAGTTGAACCAGCGCCCGTTTCGGAAGCGTGCCGAGTGCTCAACCACAAAATGTCCGTCTAGCAGCGTGGCCTGGCACTCGGTGAGCCAAGACTCGCGGGCATTGAGATGGCCCCAACGCGCCTGGACCATGCCGACTCCGTCTCGAAAGTGCGGCATCATCGTCTTTAGATAGTTGGTCTCCGGCACGAAGTCCGCGTCGAACACGGCCACGAAGTCGCCTTTCGCCACCTCAAGGCCAGCTTCGAGGGCCCCCGCCTTGAACCCGGTACGGTCGGTACGGTGCAGCAAGACAATGTCCACGCCGGTTGCCGCCAGGCGCTCCACTTCAGACCGCACAATGTCTGTGGTGTCATCCGTGGAATCGTCCAACACCTGAATGTGCAGCCGATCCCTTGGGTAGTCGAGCGCCGCAGTCGCAACAAGTAGACGCTCCGCGACATACCGCTCGTTGAACAACGGCAGCTGCACGGTGACCATCGGCCAGTCCGCTATATCCATGGGCTCGCTACGCGCTCGGCCAGTGGCGAACCCGAAGACAAGGTAGCCCCGGTGTAGTCCCCAGATCGCCAACGGCGCCAAGCAGCACAAGTACGCTACGAGAATGACTGTCTGTAGGCTTGTCACCGGCAATCCTCCGCAGGCCACTACGGCCGTTCATCGCTTGTAGTCACAAAGACTTGGCGGCCCCTGGTAGCCGCTGTACACTGATCATGCTGCGCGGTGCGTGGTTGAGAGTCGTCACATGTTCCCCTCTAATTGTTGAATCCGGGATTCAAACCTCGTCGTGGCTGTACATGCCCTTCTGAAAGGGAAGTCGAAAGCGGCGATACCAGAAACCCACCTGCTGAACTGCAGGGGTTCCGACAAGCTCTCCAACGCCCGATTGGCATCCGGCTCCTCCGTTAGGGGGAGCCGGTTCTTTGTTTTCGGGAACCGCCGCCACGAGTCGAGGTCCACTCCACATGCTTACACTTCTCTTGGCTCTCGCCTCCGCCCAGACCTCCGCCGACGTTCTTGCTGATCAGGCTATTGGCCGCATCGAGACCGGCGACTACGCTGGCGCGCTCATCCTCATAGACACCGCAGCGACGTCCGCCGACGCCGACCCAGACCGTCTGTCCTACCTACGCGCGGTGACCATCGAGCTCAACGGCAGCCCAGAGCAGGCCATTCCGCTGTACAACGACGGCCTCGAACGGTGGCCAGACAGTACCCTGCATGACGACCGCATCTTCCGTCTTGCCGAAGCGACCGCCACGGTAGGCAGACCCAGGCGCGCGCTGCGAATCCTACGGCAGCTGAACGAAGACAGCTTCGACGGGGACGACCGTGTCAAGCTCGAGTTGGTCCGTGGAATCGCCTGGCTTGAAGCCGGGCGGGAGCGGCGTGGCACGGACATTCTGACCCCTACTTTGGAGCAAGCTTCGGCCGAGCAAGTGACCTTCTACCAAGCCAAAGCCCGCATGGCCTGGGCACGTGTTCTCGCGGATCAGGCCCTGAAGCTAGACATGCGCGGGCGAGAAAAGAAGGTTGTTGCCGAGCTGCAAGCACGAGCTCAGCTGCTGGCGGACGTGGAAGGTCAAGTCACCGCAGCCGCCCAACTCCAGGAACCCGAGTGGGTGTTGGAGGGACTACTCATTCTTGGGGAAGCGTACGCCGGTATTGGCGCCGCACTGATCGACAGCAGCCGCCCCAAGAGGCTCACAGACGGGCAGCTCACCGAGTACGACGCCCTGATGGACCAACATGCGATGGTCGTGCTCACGAAGGGCTCGCGAGCATACGGGTCGGGCATTGATCTGGCCGCCCGGTTGGGCTGGCAGTCGCGTCGCGTCGAACAGCTGGACGTAGCCAAGGCCAAACTCGACGCACACATCGAAGAGCTAGACGCACAGTAGCCGCTAGCCAAACGGGGGTGTTGGAACGTCTAGTAGGCATACAACGAAGGCAAAGTGAGCTGCGGCACCACCGAGAACGAACAGGTGCCACACCTCGTGATGGCCCATCGTCTCGGGCCACGGATCTGGCCATCGGCGCGCATAGACAATCGCTCCTACCGAATAGATCAGTCCCCCCAGCACGAGCCATACTCCGGCCCAATTATTAAGTTGCGGCAGTATGAGCGGCGCTGGAATGAGCACAACCCAGCCAAGCAGTAGGTACGACGACGTGGACAACCAGACCGGCGCGTCCACCCACAGAAGCTTG
This sequence comes from uncultured Pseudomonadota bacterium, assembly GCA_913061235.1. Classification (GTDB taxonomy): domain Bacteria; phylum Myxococcota_A; class UBA796; order UBA796; genus CAJXTB01. The sequence continues at coordinate 114,910 of CAJXTB010000008.1, forward strand.
AAGACTGTGCCAATGGTCGCCAAAGTCCCGACCGTTACCAACATTGCGATGCGCCAAGAGCCATCCAGTAGATGCACAAGCATTGGCGTGTAGCTGCCGGCAATGAGTGCAAAGATTGCGACATGATCGATGCGGCGAAGCCACGCATTGCCGCGTTCACCCGCATCAAAGAAGTGGTAGGTCGCAGATGCGAGGAAGAGCAGCACCAGGGACATGCCATAGATCCACATGCTGGCCACTTTCGCAGCGCTTCCGTCGCTTCTCCACACCAGGAAGCCAAGGCCTACGAGTGCTGCACAGAACCCAAGAAAATGGGTCACGGCGCTGATGGGCTCTTTGAAGAGACCGAGGGAAAACCGAGAGTCAGGTGTGGCCATGTCTTACTAATGACCGGCCCATGTCACCAGCCAGTCATCACCGAACGCTCCGGTACGATGACGCCGAGACTCCGGAGTCCTCAACGAATCCACCTGCTGCATCCGTCGACGACATCCTCGCGGATGCCTGGACCCAGCTTGAACGTGGTGTCAAGGACCCAAAGCATGGCTTCCATGTGGCAACGGTCAGCACGATTCAACAAGGGCGCCATTCTGGCCGCACGGTCTATCTGCGTGTAGCAAATAGGAAGACACGCACACTCGCTTTCCATACAGGGGTGAGCACTGAGACTGATGGCAGGAATCGGCGGTAGGGTGCGTTCAGGGCCGGCGCTGACTGACAACGTTGTAACTGGTTACTACGAGGAGGGAAGCGCCGGAACTGGGCGTGCCATAACGTCGAGTACAACATCAAGGCCAGTGCGCACCCCTGTAGCGATACGCGCTCATCCAAACAGCGCGCAAACGCTACCTGGCCGAACCGGGCCCGGGTGTCCCCGTCAAGACGTTCACAAGTGGGTTTTCTGGCGTTCTAGCGGAGGGTCGTATCCCAGACACCGTCGAGACGGAGCCAGCGCGGGACCCGTTCACAGCCCTGTTGACGGAAGTTCAGGAAATCGATGTGCTGTACAAACGCCCCGATGGCAACCGGCGCGCACGGTTCAACTGGAGCGGCGACCATTGGGAAAGCACCTGGCTAGCGCCCTAAGTCGCCCCTACGGAGCGAGCATCAGCGGGCTGTCGGGGCCAATGGGTAGTCCCAACAGATACCAGCCAACGAGCATCAAGACCCAGCCGACCATCAGGAAGGATGCGTACGGGACCAGGAAGGACAACACGGTTCCAACCTTCGCTTTTTCCCCGTCCACTTCGGCAATCCAGCCGAGCAAGATGGGGAAGAACGGGTAGAGTGGACTCACGCAGTTCGTGATGGAGTCGCCGATTCGGTACAACAACTGCGTGAACGCTGGGTGAATGTCGAGCCCCATAAACATGGGCACAAAGATGGGCGCGAAGATGGCCCACTTTGCACTGGCACTGCCCATAAACAAGTTCGCAACAGCAACAATGATGATGAATGCGATGAAGAACGGAATGGGCATCTCTTGCATACCGAGTGCCTTGAGCGCGTCAGCACCGCCGGCCGCGATGAGCTTGTCGAGCTTTGCCCAGGTAAACGCGCGAATGAATTGGCTGATCACCAGAATCAGCACGATGTACGGCCCCATTCGACGCATGGCATCGGCCATCCAGCCCACAATGTCGTCTGCTTTGGTGATGGTCCCGGCAACCCGCCCGTAGGCCAAGCCACCCGCCGCAAACAGCGTGAACAGAATCGGAACCAAGCCCTTGAAGAACGGGGAACGCCAGACCAAGGCCGGATTGGGGTCCGCGTTTCGAAGCAGTCCATCGGCAGGAACAATGGTCAGCAGCCACAAGGCCGAGACAGCCACAACCGCACCAATAGCAATCAGGAGGGCGCGCTTCTCAATGGGTTGAATGTCCGGAAGGTCCACGGGCTGGGCATTCCCACCGGTGTCACCTAGGCGCGGCAACGTGTACCGCAGAGTCACCCAGGTACCGACGACAGCGAGGAACACCACGGATACCGACATGAAGTACCAGTTGCTAAACACGTTGACTTCGGGGACTCCGCCGCTCGCTTCATTGGTCAGAGCCATGGCGAGAACGTCTGTTCCCGCAGGCAGGAAGTTCGCCGTGAATCCAGCGGTAGCACCCACATAGCCAACGATCAATCCCGCAATGGGATTGCGTCCCATCTGCTTGAAGACCGCAGCGGCGAGCGGTGGAATGACTACAATTCCAGCATCTGAGCCAATGTTGCCGCAGGCTCCTAGGGCAAAGAGCACTGGAATGATGAGCCAGCGTGGCACTGACAGCGCGGTGAAGCGCATGGCGGTCGGAATGAGGCCGCTACCCTCCGCAATCGCAACACCCATCAACATGACAAGGACCAGCCCCAAGGGCTCGAAGTGCGCGAAGTTCTCGACCATGTTGAGAACGAACCACTGCAGCCCCTCGGCAGACAGCAAGGAACGGACCGCAATGACCTCCCCTGGCCTGTCGCCAATGGGCAGGGTGGTGACGGAGACGCCTAGCTGGGCCAAGACGGCCGACAGCAACACAACGCCAACGAACAGGTAGCAGAACAACCAGAACGGATGCGGAAGCCTGTTTCCGACCCACTCCACAACATCGAGGGAGCGCATGGACAGCGTGCGACGCGGTGCTTCACTCATGGCGCTACCGTCACGGTGACGTCAGCCATGTCTTGCCAGAATGAATCGGCGAGGAACGGTTCGTCGTCCGTAGAATCCAGCATTGTAGACCTCAAGTGTGCCGTGACCAGCGTGTTCGTTGTGAATTGAACCACGCCGGCGTCCATGTAGTTGGAGTCCTCACCCTGACAGTCGTCGAACACATCCAACAGCTCGCACAGGTCGGTAAACGCCCAATGGCCAGACCGGGCCAACGTCACAAGTGTTGCCCCCGAACCCAACCGGTCGAAGGCAGGTCGAATCTCGCTATCATAAGGCATGTCACCGTCTCGCTGGCCACCCATCACGAGTGCGTTCTCGAGGGTCAGTAGGCTACCTTCGACAAACGTGAAGGCACCTCCGGGGGCGAGAGCTGCACTCGCAACAACGCGCGGATCGGGTGAGGTATCGCCGACTTCCGTGAGGGCGGACAAATCTAAGAAGTCGCAGCTCGCTGTCGGTGTGGCCTCGCAGTACGCCGCGGTCGCTTCGAGGTCGACAACTCCCCCACCCACGGCGAGGGTTGTCCACCCACCGAAGGAATGCCCGACCATGCCGAACCGGGTCGCGTCCACGAAACCGTCCCACTCGTCACCGGTGGCAGACAGCCGTGCGACTTCATCCACAGCAGAGGACACGTCACCTGGCCTAGCCAGAGCCACTTGGTCGGTGATGTCGGAGTCCAAGTCGAACAGGGTGTTGTTGGGATGGTCAGGGGCGACGACAACAAACCCATGGCTTGCCAAGTGCTCCGTCAAGAAGGTGGACTGGTAGCGAATGCCGCCAAAACCATGCGAGAAGGCGACGAGTGGGAATGGCTCACTGCGCAGGTCCATCGGGGCGTCTCGATAGGCATTGCGCACGATGGAGAGCTGTCCGTAGTCTTCTGGAACCGCTCCGTCCTCCGGAAGCGCCGGGTACCAGAGCTCCACGGTCATCTCGACTCCCCGAGCATCAACATACTCATGGGTACGAGCACCAACCGCGTAAGGACCAGCGGTATCCGGACCTGACCATGCCTCTGCATCGGGCAACGGTGCTGGAGTGGGTTCATCGGGCTCGGCGACACACCCTGTTGCTGCCAAAAGCAGCACGACACAACGCATCTTCTCTCCCTGGGACCCTGGTCGAACACCGGACGTATGCCAGCCGGCGCTAGGCGCAATGTGGGTCGGACTGAAGCGTGCTGCCAGGCCCAGTCGCCTCTGCGTTGCGGGTGGTTGGCCCATGTCAGACAGGCGTTGGATGCTTCCACTGGGGTGATTGCGTACGTTGTTCCATCATTAGGAGACTCCATGCGACCCATTTCACCAGTGTTGACCATACTCATACTCTCTTCCTTCGTGGCGGCCTGCTCGGGGGACGACGCTTCGGACAGCGACGCCGGAGTCGACACCGACATCAGCGTAGATACCGGCACGGACACAGACACAGACACGACCATCGAAGACGACACAGATGCCGACACGGCCCACGTGGCCGACTTGACGGCATGGGGCACAGTCCAGGTCTTCGACAATGCCGACAACACCACCTTTCGTGACCTCACTGTCGGGGCCGACGGTGAACTAATCCTGGTTGGTGACACCAGCGATTCTGGTGGAACAGCCTCACGGTTGTGGTCCTTTGACGAGGACGTTGCCGCAGTGCGAGAGGTCACATTCGTCCACGATGGCGGGCTTGATTACGGGCGTGGCTTCGCAGCCCTCGTCTCGGATGACGGCAGCGTCTACTTGTCCTCGTCCACCAAGATGGGGTCCAACGAGCAAGTCGCGACCATCCACCGCCTCACCCCTACGGGCATGACGCTCGTTGAGGAGTACTCCATCGAAGACGATATTGGCGGCATCGTTGACTACAGCCAGATTCGCCAGATGCGCGAGACCACAGACGGCGACATCATCTACACCGGCTTCGGCGCCTTCGCACAAGCCGGAGGCCTACAACGAGAGCGCTGGCTGTTCATCCGGCGGCTTGGCATCGACGGGGGTACCAACGGTGGTGGCATCGTCGGTGGCGGAACGGCTCGTGACTACATGACCTCGATCGATATTGCCGACAACGGGAACATCTTCGGCGCCGCCTCCACAGTCGCGGGCACGGACGGGCTCGACATGATCCTCTTCAGAGGCACCATCGACGGAGACCCAGAGGACGGCATCTCTACGGTCTTGTCGACGTCAGAGGATGACATGGCAGCCCGCGTCATCAGCGATGGCACAGACCTGTATGTGTCTGGCTCTACACGCGGCGTGCTGTTCGGGGACAGCGGCAATGGGCGAGACGCTTTCCTTACTCGCTACAACGGCGACCTGGAAGAGCAATGGGGGGTGCAAATCGTGGAACCTGGCGACGCATTCATCGAGTCCATCACCATTGGGCCCGATGGTCACATCTACGTCTCGGGTGCGACCGGCTACACCGGCACCGTATCGACGGGATTTGCAGCTTCGTACACCACCGACGGCATTGAGCGCTGGACCACGACCTTCGGCAACGGGTTGAACCTGGTTCGTCCGCAGGCGGCTGTAAACACAGCTGGCGACTACGTCATTGCAGGCTGGCTCAGTCCGTCCAGCCACGTTGAAGGGCACGAGTTCCTTGGCGAGCAGGTTGCTTCCACCGCAACAACTGCCGGCTTCGTCGTTCGGATCGACCCAACCGACGGCTCACTTCGTTAGCCTGGCCTCAAACGATTGACGGCCGGCAACTCACTCTCCGAAGAGAGTCAGTTACCGGCCGTGCTCCTGCGTCTCCCAAAAGGGAGGCCGTCAGCTCGCATCCAACCAGTGGCCGGGCGAGCGACGGTACCTTCTCAGTCCGCGCTGCGGAGGAAGGTCGGGATGTCGTAATCTTCGTACATGCGGTCGATTCCGCTGTGAAGCTCACGTGGCTGACGGGTACGCGGACCCGAGTTGCGTACAACGCGCTCGTTGACGCGACGCTCAACCGATTGTGGCTGGAGCATCTGACGCGACTGATCGAAGCCAGTAGCGATGACGGTGACGCGTGCTTCGTCTTCCATGGTCTCGTCCACGACCCAACCCCAGATGACTTCGCAGTCTTCGTGGGCTTCTTCTTGGATGAGAGTCGATGCTTCGTGCATCTCGTACATGGTCAGGTTGCTGTTGCCGGTGATGTTGATCATGACCGAAGTGGCGCCAACAATGCTGACGTCATCGAGCAGCGGGCTGCTGATGGCGCGCTGTGCAGCTTCGACAGTCTTGTGCTCACCCGAAGCTGAGCCAACGCCCATCAGTGCCACACCCTTGTCGCCCATGATGGTGCGAACGTCGGCGAAGTCAACGTTGACGATGCCCTGGTGGTTGATGAGGTCAGAGACACCCTTCACGGCTTGGAGGAGGACCTCGTCTGCCATGCGGAACGCTTCCTTCATGGTCGTACGTTCACTGGCCATCGTCACCAAGCGCTGGTTCGGAATGGTGATGAGCGTGTCGACATTGGCGGTCAGTGCTTCGACGCCTTCGTCAGCAAAGCGACGACGCTTGCGGCCTTCGAAGAAGAACGGACGAGTGACGACTGCGACAGTCAGAGCACCACATTCGCGAGCGACTTGTGCAATCACGGGAGCCGCACCGGTACCGGTACCGCCGCCCATGCCTGCGGTCACGAAGACCATGTCAGCACCGACGATGAGTTCTGCGATTCTGTCGCGGTCTTCCAGAGCAGCTTCGCGGCCCATCTCTGGGTCTGCACCAGCGCCGAGGCCCTTGGTGAGCTGTGTACCAAGCTGGAAACGCTTGGGAGCGAGTGAGCGCTTGAGGTCTTGGCCGTCTGTGTTCATGGCAATGAACTCAACGCCGGTAAGGCCGGAAGCAATCATAGTGTTGACGGCATTGCCGCCGGCACCACCGACACCAATCACCTTAATTTTGGCGCCGCTAGTGGCTTCTTCTTGAACGAGTTCAATCATGGGGGTCCTCCGGAGGGAGCGAGTCGAAGTATTTGAGGGGAAGCGAGGAAGAGTAGCGAGGGCAGGTCAGCCCTCACCGAGAGAGGCAATGGGGCGCACGATAGCGACGCGAGCGGGTGCAAGGTCGACATAGGTGGCTGTAGAGAGGTCAACGCCCGAGTCCATCAACGTGGACAGGCGGTCAAGCTGGGCATCGTGGCCAGAGAGGCCAAAGAGCACTTCACTGCCCCGCCGTAGATGGAGTGTGAATCCACGGCTCGGCGTGAACACAACTTCACTGATTGAATCGAGCGACACAAGACCGCGCTCATCTGCCAGTTGGAGCAGAGCCACGGAGTCCCGCAAGACGACTTGACTGAGCGACGGGTGCAGAGCGCTAACGTCAGCGTCAAGGCCCGCAATGATTGGGTAGTCGAGGTCATCTGAGCGGGCAGGAAGGAAGGCCATGCCGTGCTGGTCGACGTAAAACAGTTCCTCACCCAGCTGCGCAAGCGCCACTGGCCGGTGCTCGTCAACGACGACGACCAGTCCGTGCCACGTGCGACGGACGAAGGCTTCGCGAACCCAAGGGTGCTGCTCTGCGCCATCTGCTACCGCGTCATCGGACACACCCAAGTGCGTGGTTCCGTTTGGAACGTCCACGAGGTGGCGAAGTTCAACAGCAGAAGCCCGCTGATTGCCTTCAAACCGTACTTCCTGGACCATGAGAGCCCGAGGACTCGTGAACCACGTTCCGGCCAATGCCAAAGCCAGCAACACCGTAGACGCCGACCACAGTGCAGTAGTCGTCGAGTGGGGTGCGAGCGCACGCAAGCGCTGGATGACGGAGGTCAACACGGACACGGTGTTCAACGGGGCAGGAAGGGTGGCGGGGTGCCAGAGAAGTCCGAAGCGCAGGGGGCTCCGGAGGAAGGTGTCCCTTTCTACCGGTTCCGAGGGGGAGTTTCAACCTTTCTGACACATTGTTCGAAAGAACGCCTTTCATCGTTGCACAATCCAAGATCAGGGTCGCCCAGAACGGTCCCCTCTGGCGCGCACAGCGGCGTCCTACCCGGAACAACCGCGTGATGTACACTCACTCTTAGGGAGACACCGCATGACTGTACGAACGTTCTCACTTCTCGCTGTGCTCGCTATTGGGTGCACAGACGCCGCAGATGAGCCCGAGACCGACACCCTCGGCTCTGAGGTCTCGTGCATGGATGCCGGCCCCAGCGCCCCGAATGAGGTCTCAGCTAGCCAAGATGAGCCGCTGCAGATCAGCCTTTCTTGGGCGGCTCCAACTGGAACCGCTGGCTACATCGTGTTCCGTGCGGAGCAGGAGGACGCTGAGCCAGCCGAGATTGGCCGTACTATCAATACCGAGTTCGTCGACACTGGACTGGGCCCAGCCACCACGTTTTGGTACACCCTCATTGGCGCGAACGCAGACGGCGAGAGCTGCCCGTCAATCCCGGTCATGGGTACGACGTCGGACGCCAGCGAGTAGTCCAACAAGTCCTACAGCGGCCCACCAGGGTGCGCCCTGCGGCCCAGCCGAACAAGAGCAGCCCGATGGCACAACAGCATTGGTCTGTTCAGGGTCGAACTGGCGTGAGCTGGTGACGGTTTCGTCCGTGTCAGGGTCACCAGTATCCGTGTCCGAATCGCTCGTATCGGTATCCGGGTCGTCCGTATCCGTGTCCGGGTCAATGTCCTCTGGAAAGCCGTCGCAGTCGTTGTCGAGGCCATCTTCGAGCTCTGGGGCGCCAGGGTAGGTCGAGGCATCTTGGTCGTTGCAGTCCCCTCCGGGGGTTGCGGAGCCGTCAGGTTGTTCACAGGCGGACACGGTTGCGTCGTCGTTGCCGAATCCGTCCCCATCTGCATCGACAAACCACGTTCCCAGGTCGATTGGGTCGTTGTCTGGGATGTCGTCGCAGTCGTTGTCCACGCCGTCACAGACCTCATCCGCGTTTGGCGTACGGGTCGCGTTGAAGTCGTCGCAGTCCCCGTCCAGTATGACCGCCCCCACGGGCTGTTGGCATGCCAGGCGGACTTCGCCGGCGCCATAGCCATCGCCATCCTGGTCTGCGTACCACTCGCTCTGATCCAGGGCGTTGTTGTCTACTGTGCCATCACAGTCATTATCGATCCCGTTGCAGAACTCATCCGCACCCGGGTAGGTCAGAGCGTCGCCTTCCAGACAGTCGGTGCCGACAGCGCTTAGGCCGGGTGTAACGACGCAGGTCTCAAACGACGCTCCGGAGCCAAAACCATCTCCGTCCGAGTCGTTGTAGACGGTGACGAACTGCCCGCTGTCCTGGTCGATGATTGCGTTGCAGTTGTCGTCGATGCCGTTGCACAGCTCCGTTGCACCCGGTCTGGTTTCGGAGCTGTCGTCGTCACAGTCGGCGGCGTTGGCTGCGTAGCCAACGGGCTGGGCGTGGGCCTCAATGACCTGGCCCTCAGCGTCTCCGAACCCGTCACCATCCGAGTCTGGCCACCACAGTCGGGGGTCGCCTACGGCTTCGCAGACGAACGGTGCGATTGAGAAACATCCGTTGTCATTCCACTGGCCGGCGCTGTTGTAGTTGATGGTGGCGCAGTCTTCATTGTTGCGGTTGTTCGGCTCGTTGTTTGCCCAATTCTCGTAGATATCGTCCGCAAACCCGCTGCCATCAGACCACGAAAAGTCTCCTTCATCATCCCGGTCGTTCAGACCAATCCAGTACTGTAGATTTGGATTAACGGCGCGGACACGGCCCAGGACGTACGCATCTTCCTGGGCGCTTGTGATACTGGCTAAATCGTACGAAATGCCGAAGTCGTTCGAGACGCTTCTGCAAAAGTCACGGGCGTTCCGCCAGAAAAGTGCCTGGAACGTTCCCACTCCACACACCGCGTACTGATGGTCCTCGAACATCCCATACGAACAACCCGAGCATCCCGCATCACCGTCGATGATGCCGTCGCAGTCGTCATCTAGGCCGTTGCACGACTCTTGCTCCGACGGCGAGATGTCATCCGAATTGTCATTGCAGTCGGTGTCGGACAGCACATACCCAATCGGCGAGGCGGCTTGGTCGGTGATGATGAAGTCACCACCATCGCCAAAGCCATCGCCGTCGGCATCTCTGTACCAGGCAACATCCGCACTCAACGCTATCGACGACAGTAGAAGCCACATGCCAGCACCTTACAGCGTGCCCGGCGGCTCCGCTTGCATACGACGAGCGGTGTTTAGAATACGTTCACACAACTCGCCAAACGACATCCCGGCAGCCCCCACAGACATGGGCACTAGGCTGGTCTCCGTCATGCCGGGAATGGTGTTGATCTCTAGAAAAATGGGCGTTCCATCCGCACGCACGATGAAGTCGGCACGCGCCACGCCTCGGCACCCCAGCGTCTCATACGCAGCCACCGCAGCAACCGACGCCTCAGACAGCGTGCTGGCCGGGAGATCGGCGGGACAGGTGTAGGTGGTTCGGCCCTTCGTGTACTTGGACGCAAAGTCGAAGAAGCCTTGGTCTGGTTGAATGTGGACAGCGGGAAAGGCCTCACCATCTAGAACGGTGACGGTAATCTCCTCGCCAGCGACGAACTCTTCAACCAACACACGCGTGTCCAGCTCAAAGGCCGCACCGAGGGCTATCGACAGCTCGCCATGGTCTTTCGCGAGGTGCATGCCGAGAGTTGACCCGCCAACATTGGGCTTGACCACCACCGGGAAGACTAAACCTTCGGGCGTCTCCATGCCCTTCTCAATGACGGCATCACCGGCAAGACTGACACGGGAGTCGTGCATCAACGCCCGCTTTGTCGCCACCTTGTCCATGGCCATTGCAGAGGCCAAGACCCCCGAATGGGTGTACGGAATGCCCATGACTTCGAGCAGTCCTTGAACGCAGCCGTCCTCTCCAAACCGGCCATGCAGAGCAATCCACGCCACCTGGACGCCACCGGCAAGCAGCTCGCCTGCCAGGTTCTGCCCAACATCAATCTCGACGACATCATGGCCGCGCTCACGCAGGGCGCGGGCAACCGCGGTCCCCGTCTTCAGAGAAATCGGGCGTTCAGACGACAGCCCTCCCATCAACACACCGACTCGACGCTTCATTTGTCGCCTCCGTGACTTCCGGCCCACACCATTCGGGTGGCCAATTCGATGCCGCGCTCGCGACGGACGCGGTCCACGACCATTCGTTCAAAAAACGCTAGTTCCTTGGCGGTAGCACCACCCAGGTTGACCAGCATGTCAGGGTTTCCCTCGGGAATCATCAACTCACGCACGCGCACACCCGCCAAGTTGGCTCGGACAATGCCATTGCGCATGGACCCGCGTGACAGCGGCTTCCACCACAACCCAACGTGGCTCTTTTTCCACGCCGACTCCATGGCCTTGTCAATCGCAGCCGCATCGCGGTGTTTTAGAGCGAGGGTGACGCCAAGAAACAACGGTGTCTTCAGCTTGCGAGCCTTCTCGATATCACCGGTGCGTACGCCACCACGGGCAAACCAGCTCGCTTGACGAATGAGGGCGTCCCAGCCACCTTCCGGTCCCGAGTCCAGCGCTACCGACGCACCAATGCTGCCGCCGTGGTTCGCCAACGACTCCAGGCCGGACAGCCCCGCGTTCGCCGCAGCCAATGCGACCAGACACACAGGAACCGCAGCTCCCACATGAATGTCCGTACCCTCCACATGAATGTTCGAGTAGCCAGTCCCCAGTCGGACAACGGCTCCCGATAAGCCGCCGTCACGGGGCACAAAGCGCGTGCCCTGCCCCATCAACGTGATCTTTAGGCCCTCGCTGCGCAGCCCGGAGAAGGTGGGCAACAGCGCGTCCTCGTCATGTACCACCACCCACTTTTCGCAGGTGCCGCCAACCCGCAGCGACGTATGCCGTGCGAGAACCTCGTCCGAACGCATGCTGACGCCCGAGACGTTCATGCGGGCGCCTGACCGGTCAATGCGGCGGCCAACCCGGCGCACACGAGGTTGACGTTGCCAGCCCCAAGCGTGATCACGAGGTCACCGTCCTTGTGGTCGCGAGCGAGCTGGGCAACGGCGTCGTCCAGGTCCTCCACCACAACAACTCCACGGTGCCCACGTCGGGCAATCTCCTGGGCCAAACGCTCGTGATCTACGCCATCAAGCGGCTGTTCACCGGCGGCGTAGACAGGACAGACCAACACCTGGTCGGCGTCGTTGAAGGCGTTGCAGAAGTCGTCCCACAGGTCGCGGACACGGGAGTAGCGGTGAGGCTGGAAGACAGCGATGAGCCGCCGTTCTGGAAAGCCCTTGCGCGCTGCGTCTAGCGTTGCGCGTAGCTCGACGGGATGGTGGGCATAGTCGTCGATAATGCGCACACCCGCGACGTCAGCATGGACCGTAAAGCGCCGCTGCACGCCGCTGAACTCGCCTATCGCCTTGGCGACGACGTCAAACGGGATGTTCAGCTCAACCGCCGTTGCAATGGCCCCAACGGCGTTCGATACGTTGTGCGCACCCGGCATGGCGAGCTCGACTGCACCGAGCTTGTCCGACTGGTGGTAGATGTCAAAGCGGCTGATGAGTCCGTCAGTGACCAGGTTTTCCGCACGGTAGTCCGCATGGCGGGCGAAACCGTAGGTGACCATGCGTCGGCGGACTTCTGGAATGAGCTTCTGGACGGTCGGGTGGTCTAGGCACAACACGCTGAACCCGTAGAACGGCACGCGATTGGCAAAGTCGACGAAGCTCTGCTCAAGAACGCTCTCGTCGCCGTAGTGCTCCATGTGCTCTGGGTCGATGTTGGTAACCAGTGCCACTGTCGGACTGAGCAGCAAGAAGGTCCCGTCGGATTCGTCCGCTTCTGCGACCAAGTACTCCCCCGCTCCAAGACGGGCATTGGCCCCCCCGAGAGAGTTGACTCGTCCGCCGATGACGACGGTGGGGTCGAGACCTCCGGCCGCCATGACGTCAGCGAGCATGGAGGTGGTGGTCGTCTTGCCGTGAGTACCCGCGACAGCGATGCCGTACTTGAGACGCATGAGCTCGGCGAGCATCTCTGCACGACGAATCACCGGCACACCGCGCCGAAGCGCCTCGGCAACTTCTAGGTTTTCGTTGTTGACCGCGGTGCTGCGCACCAAGACGTCGGCTTGGCCCAGATTGTCTTCGGTGTGACCAATGTGAACCACCGCGCCCAGCTGACGCAGACGCAGAACACTCTCTCCGGCCTTGAGGTCACTTCCGGTGACGTCGAACCCTTGCGTCAACAGGACCTCGGCAATGCCGCTCATTCCAATGCCGCCAATGCCGACAAAATGGATGGTGTTCACTTTTCCACGAAACATTAAACAGTCCTCCGGGCGGGAGACTCAAGGCCTACCCGCAACAACAGCCCGATACAAAGCACGTGTACAACGACCGCCGAGGCGCCGTAGGACACGAAGGGCAACACCAGGCCTTTGGGCGGAACCCAGCCAACAATGACGCCAAGATTAATGATGGCCTGCACCGCGAGGAGCGTGGTCACTCCTCCAGCGAGCAGGTTGCCGTACAGTCCGCCAGCGCGGGAGGCCAAGACCGTGCCCCGCCACAGCACAATGCCGTAGCAAGCCACCATGACGAGCCAGCCAATCGCTCCAAGCTCTTCGCCAATGACCGCACCAATGAAGTCGGTGTGCGGTTCGGGAAGAAAGCCGCGCTGCGCGATTCCGTTTCCAAGCCCTTGCCCAAACAAGCCACCTTGGGCCAGCGCAATCCAGCCCTGAACCACCTGATAGCCGTCTCCGCTGGCGTTCTCGAGGGGGTCCGTGAAGCTGGCGAGCCGGCGGATGCGGTACGGCGCTAGAACAGCCAGGGACGCAAGCCCGGCGACCGCAACCGTGCCGCCAATCATGACCCAGAGTGTACGCATGCCCGCCACAATCAGCAGGTAGCCGACCAGGCCGCACAAGATGACGGTACTACCGAAGTCCGGCTGGATGAAGGTCAGAAAGATGGGAATGCCGCACAGCCCGAGCAGCGGCAGCACACCACCGACCAAGTCCTTGAGCTTGTGCGCGTTCTTGGCCAGGTAGTGGCTAGCGAACAAGATGACAGCGACCTTGGCAACCTCACTGGGCTGAATGTTCAGCGGCCCAAGGTCCAACCAGCGGCGTGCACCCTTGGCACCATGACCAAGCGGCGTCCACACCAGAGCCAGCATGAGCGCAGAGGCCCCCAAGACGTAGTGAGCACGGGTCCGGTACCAACGCCACGGCACGACCAATGCCGTCACAGCAGCGGCCAGTCCGATTCCCAAGCCCATGATCTGACGCGTCACAAAGCGCAGGGCGTCCCCGTAGTTCTGGTCAGCCATGACCGAGCTGGCGGACAAGATCATCAGCAGGCCCAGACCACACAGGCCAAAGGTCACACCAAGCAGCCACCAGTCCCATGAGCCCGTTCGGCTCTGAGGGGCAGCAGCGGTGATGTCGGACGTGATGCTGCTCATGGCAGTACCTCCACTGAGAATCGGTCGTGGACCAGAGAGCGAAACACATCACCGCGATGAGCGAAGTTTCGGTAGGCGTCGAAGCTGGCACAGCCGGGCGACAACAGAATGGCATCTCCGGATTTAGCCAAGGAGAGTGCACGGTCGAGGGCTTCTTCCATGGAGGAGACGCGAACGACGGACACACCTGCAGCGACAAGCTCGTCAGCAATCGCAGGACCGTCCTGGCCAAACGCAATGACGGCTCGCTGCTTGGTGAGGAGCGGTGCAAGCTCGGCAAATCCTGGTCCTTTAGACTCCCCGCCGACAAGCACCACTGCCGGGCGGTCGAGGCCAACAATTCCGGTGCGAGCGGCATCGATATTGGTGGCCTTCGAGTCGTTGATGACGAGCACACCGTCGGCCTCTGCAACGATTTCCATCCGGTGGGAAAGTCCAGTCAGAGACGGCACTGCAGCAGCGACGGCGTTCAGGGAGGCTCCGAGAGCAACCGCCAATAGAACGGCGGTCGCAGCGTTGTCCTTGTTGTGTTCGCCAGGCACGGTGAGTCCAGACAGGTCGACCTGCCCACGAACGTCTCCCCACTCTACCGTTGCCGTCACACCTATCCGCCGAACACCTGGCAGTCCACCAAGATGAGCAAGGCGCTTCAACGGGTAACGACGCGCCGCCGCCATGAGAAAAGCGTCGTCCACTGGCAAAATAGCGACGTTTTCGGAATTTTGCGACCGGAAAATGTCCGTCTTCGCATGGGCGTAGCCATCCATGTCGCCGTGGCGTCCAAGGTGGTCTGGGGTCAGATTTAGGACCACTGCGACAGACGGTTGGAAGCCCTCTGCCAACTCAAGCTGGTAGCTTGAGACCTCCAATACCCACACGTCGTGCTCGGAACCCACGGCCTCACACGCTGCGCGGCCAAGATTACCGCCCACAAACGGGTTGTAGCCGGCGGCAGTCAGGAGCTGCTGGGTGAACCAGGTGACCGTGGATTTGCCGTTCGTTCCGGAGATAGCGACGATTGGAACCGTCGCAAATCGCGCTGCAAACGCCAGCTCACCAACCATCGGCACACCGGCTTGTCGGGCTTGCACCAAAGCCGGGTGTGCTGCAGCAATTCCAGGAGACACCAACACGAGGTCCGCTGCTAGCAGCTCCGCAACATCTAGGTCGCCGGTGACAAGACGCACACCGTCCATGGGCGTGCACGCAGCAGACTGGTCGAGTCCAACTACCTGCGCCCCCTTGGACAGAGCGAGTGTCGCTGCAGCACGCCCGGAGACCCCGAGCCCAACAACCACAACGGTCTTGTCACGCAGCTCGGTCATCGCAGCTTCAGCGTGGACAGCGCAATCATGGCAAGCACAATGCTGACAATCCAAAAGCGAACGATAATCTTCGGCTCGGACCAGCCAATCTTCTCATAGTGATGGTGAATCGGCGCCATCGCGAAGATGCGCTTGCCACGGAGCTTGAAGCTTCCGACCTGAAGAATGACCGAAAGGGTCTCTAGGACGAAGATGCCGCCAACAACCGCGAGCAGAATCTCGTGCTTGGTACACACGGCAATGATGCCGAGCGTGCCGCCCAGAGACAGCGAGCCGACGTCGCCCATAAAGATCTGAGCGGGGTACGCGTTGTACCAAAGGAAGCCAAGACCTGCGCCGACCAGCGCCACGCAGATGATGGTCAGCTCACCCGCTTGCTCAACATGGGCAATGCCAAGATACGCCGAGAAGTCTACACGACCCGCCAAGTAGGCCAACAGCGCGTAGGTGGCGGCAGTGGTCATGACCGGACCAATCGCAAGGCCATCGAGACCGTCGGTCAAGTTCACCCCGTTGGACATCGCCACCAAGATGAACGCCGCGCCGAGCACGTAGAACACCCCGAGGTCGGGCGCTCCGGTCCACAGCTCAGCAAAGTCAATGGTGACGTCCTTGACGAACGGCAGAGTGATGTCCGGGGTCAACCAGCCGAACCACCAACCGACACCAATCGTGCCCACGCCAATGAGCACCTGCCAGATCAGCTTCCACCGACCGGCAAGACCATCCGACGACTTGTGCATGACCTTCTTCCAGTCATCTACAAAGCCAATGAGTCCGTAGCCCAAGAGAACCGTGAGCGTCATCAAGGTGTAGGGATTGTCGAGTCGGGCCCACAGCAAAGACGAGACGACGACGCCCGCAAGCAAGCACACTCCGCCCATGGTCGGAGTGCCCACCTTGTTGAGGAGGTGGCTCTCTGGGCCATCACTGCGGATGATCTGGTCCACTTTGCGCCGATTCATCCAACGAATGAACCCGGGGAACAGCATGTAGGCGAACCCGAGTGCTGTGATGAGTCCCCACGCGGCACGAAACGACGTGTATCGAAACACGTTCGCGCCAGGAATGCTCTCGGAGAGCGTGAACAACCAGTACAACATCAGGAGACCTCAGAGGAAGATGCGAGTGCGTGAGACAGCGCCTGCAGAATGCGTTCCACCTTTGCTCCACGGCTGCCTTTGAACAGCACCCGGTCACCGGCACGCAGCCAATCAGCGAGTGGTCCGGCGAGCAAGGTGCCGTCTACAGCGCGTTCAACACGGCCTGCATCGACGCCCTGAAGGGCAAGAGACATCCGCGGCCCGACGAGCAGGACACGGTCCAGACGCAGCCGAACCGCAAGCTCAGCAATCTCGTCGTGGAAGCGAGCTTCGTCGTCGCCCAGCTCAAGCATGTCGCCAAGAACCGCCACCTTCCGACCTGGGAGCGACGCAAACATGCGCAGTGATGCTTCCATAGACGTGGGGTTGGCGTTGTAGGCGTCATTGAATGCGGTGATGCCCTTTGGGAGCGACTCGATGGCCATTCGCATGCCCACGGGTTGGTAGGCAGTCATCGCTTCACAAGCTTGGCCGAGGTCAACGCCAGCAGCCAGGGCAACAGCCAGCGCGCCAGCCGCGTTGTGAGCCATGTGAAGCCCAGGAGTGGGCAGTTCACAGAAATGGGACTTGCCGTCGATCTCAAAGGCCATCTGTGTAGACAGCGCAACGGGATCAATCCTTGCTTCTAACAGCCGAACGCGCGCATTCTCCGCCGTTCCGTACGTGATGACGGTCGCATGGTCGGGAATCGTCATCTCGCGAATGTACGGGTCGTCCACGTTGACACAGCAGATGTCACCCGGGCGAGAATCACGGAACAGCGCACCTTTCTCCTCCGCAACACCGGGCAGTCCGCCAAGTTCTTCGAGATGCGATGCCCCAATGTTGACGATGAGGCGAATGTCTGGTCGTCCAATGCTCGACAGAAGCGCAATCTCGCCCGGTCCGGACGTTCCCATCTCCACAACATTGGCCGATGCCCGCTCAGGCGCCGCGACCAAGGTCATGGGCACACCGAAGTGGTTGTTCAGGTTGCCGACCGTCTGATGGATGTCCCCCAAAGGAGACAGCGCACAGGCAATCAACGCACGAGTTGTGGTCTTTCCTGCACTTCCGGTCAGTCCAACGACGGGCCCCTTCAGGCGGTCCCGCGCTGCACGGCCCAGGTCTTGGAACGCCTTGGTGGTGTCCTCAACACGTACGACGCCGCACGTCACGTCAACATCGCGGTCCACAATGACGCCAGCCGGCTCAACGAGGGAGTCCAGAACATCGTGACCGTCGAAGCGTTCACCAACAATGGCAAGGAACCAGTCACCGGCTTTGCAGGTCCGTGAGTCGGTATGAATACGACCAGCGCCCGCGTCTGTCACAACGGTTCCGCCAGTCGCTTCGGCAATCTGTTCAGCAGTGAAGTTCATCGCATCTCCAAGGCGCGACTCAGCGCAACCCGGTCATCAAAATCAACGCGAGTACCGGCAATTTCTTGGTACGTCTCATGGCCCTTGCCAGCGACAAGCACAACGTCCCCAGCAGCCGACTGAGCGACCGTCCAGGCAATCGCAGCTGCGCGGTCCACGTCCACGTGGCCGGGCTGTGCAACTCCTACAAGAATGTCGTCCACGATTCGTTGCGGCGACTCCGACCGTGGGTTGTCCGACGTGACAACAACGACATCGGCAAGCTCGCCTGCGACCGTTCCCATCTGTGGGCGCTTGCCCCGGTCCCGGTCTCCGCCACAGCCAAAGACAACGAAGAGCCGTCCGGTACACAGTGGGCGTGCCGCCTGCAACGCAGACGCGAGGGCATCAGGCGAGTGTGCATAGTCGACCAGCAACAGGGCACCCTGTGGGTTGCTCACGGTCTCAAAGCGTCCGGCCACACCGCTGACCTGTGCAAGCGCCCAGCCCGCTCGCTCCAACGGCACGTCCAGCGTGAGCAGGCACCCCAGAGCGGCCACCATGTTCTGGGCGTTGTGATGCCCGACCATCTGTGAGGTCCACGACACCGGCCCCAACGGAGTCTCGACACTCAGTGCTGTCCCCTCGCCTGTGGTCCGTGCGTGAGTCAGGCGTAGATCTGCAGTCTGGGTGCCGTACGTCCAGCAGTCCGCCGGAAGGTGCATGGCGCCGCGGTTCTCGTCGCCCTCAAAAGCGAGTGCCCTCGGCCAGCCGCCCGACGGCCGCAACAAGTCCTTGAACAGACGAGCTTTGCAGGCTGCGTACCGCTCCATGGTGCCGTGGTAGTCCAAGTGGTCGCGCGACAGATTGGTAAAGACCGCGGTGTGAAACTCAATGCCGTCCACCCGATGCTGATCCAGTCCAATCGAAGACACTTCCATAGAGACGGACAGCAGTCCGAGGTCACGGGCCTGTGCCAACGTGCGCTGAAGTGCTGGCGCTTCTGGTGTGGTCAACGATGACGGAACCGGTGTGCCATCAAGAACGACTCCAGTCGTACCAATTCGCCCCGAGCCGATTTCCAAGCGGCGCAACGCTTCATCTACCAGCGTAGTGCTTGTGGTCTTGCCATTGGTTCCAGTGACGCCAATCACCTTGAGGGAGCGACTCGGGTAGCCGTACTGAGCGGCCGCAAGCAGCGCAAACGCCATGCGTGTGTCCGCGACGAGCACCACCGTGACTCCTTCAGGAGCCACCACATCACGCTCCACAACGACCGCAGCCGCATGCGACAATGACGCTACAAGGTCGTGGCCATCGACGTTAGCGCCACGTATCGCCACGAACACACCGTTCGGACGCACGTCACGACTGTCCCGGGTCACTGTGGACACCGGACGCTGGTCGGTACCGTCGAGACGCACGACGGACACATTGGCAATGAGTGAGTGCAGCATCATGGCCGGGGTGGCCGGGGGCAGGAAGGGAGGAGGAGGGGGGAGCCCGTCATAGCAACCGAGGCCCCCGCTGCGCAACTGCTGAAGGCAGTCTGTTTCCTAGGCTGCGGACGCCGCCCCGCGCACCAGCGACTCATGGATGCACAACCGGGAGGCGGATGTACGGGTATTCGGCAGTGAACAACGCAGTCGGGACCGTGCGAACGCGGGTCTGGGACTGACTGGGGGATGTTGAACAGTGTTCCGAAACCACCACAGAGAACTGGGCACGGGACAGGCGGGCTCGCAGGAGCCTAGGAAGACGCAGGTGGACCCAAAAGAGGGCCCGGCACCGATGAAACACCGGTGAGAGGATACAAAATGAAGAGAGAGTGGAGCGGTCATCGCAGCACGACCGAGACTGACTGGCCGGGCTCAATGATGGTCCCAGCAGCAGGCACTTGAGAGACGACATGGCCGCTTCCATCTAGTTCCAGCGACAGGCCAGCGCCTTGAACGCCGACCAGGACATCGCGCAGGGCGTAGCCAGACAAGTCCGGCACTCGCCAGCCCTCACCCGCCCACTCCATAGAGATGCCGTCGAGATCGGCAACGGCAGCAACGTCGATCGGCTCCTCAACGGAGTCGTCGAGCAGCTCCAGGTCAGGAGCAATGCCCAAGGCCCGCATGGTGGCAGCCCCCAACTCGGAGAACGCCGGCCCGGCAACCGTGCCGCCGTATCGAGAGCCCTTGGATGGCTCATCGACCATGACCACAATCGCCACTTCGGGGGCCTCTGCTGGAAGAAATCCGACAAAGGAGCTCACTCGAGCTTCACCGTAGCCGCCCTGATGTGCCTTTTGAGCCGTTCCGGTCTTTGCAGCTACGCGGTACCCCGCAATGCGCCCTGCCCTGCCCGTTCCGCCCTCTTCCATGACGGCCTGCATCATGCGACTGACCTGGGCGGCCGTGTCGGGCGAGACGGCCTGACGGACCTCCGTCGGCTCCTGGGTCCACTCGGGTAGACCGTCGTTATCGGTAACCGCAGTGATGAGACGTGGCTTCATGAGGACGCCGTCATTCGCGATAGCAGCGATGCCCATCGCCAGCTGCATAGCCGTCGCCGTCATGCCCTGACCGAACGCGGTGTTCGCCAACTCGATGGTTCGAATACGGTCCGGATGACGGATCTGTCCGGCCAGCTCACCGGGCAACGGCACACCAGTTCGCTGTCCAAAGCCGAACGCCCGTAGGCTATCGATGAACGCTTCTGGCCCAAGCTCGAGGGCGAGCTTCGCGCTGCCGATGTTCGAGCTGTACTTCATCACCTGAGTCACGGTGATAATGCCCTTCGGATGGTCATCGCGGATACGACTGCCACCAGTACGCCAGTAGCCCGCTTCACAGTTGACCATGGAGTCTTCGGTCACTGCACCCGCTTCCACGGCTGCTGCAATCGTGAACGGCTTCATGACCGAGCCAGGCTCAAACCAGTCCTGCACCGCATGGTTGCGACGGGACTGTGGATTGCGACTCACGGCGTTCGGATTGAACACTGGCGCGTTGGCTAGCGCTAGAATGTCACCCGTCTGAACATCGATAACCACTGCCGTGGCGCTCTTTGGCGCGCTACGCTCGACCACGTGGGCCAGCGCACGCTCGGCAGCCCGTTGAATGTCACGGTCAATGGTCGTGGAGACGATGTGCCCAGCGCTGGTGTCCGGGTCAAACTCAGACGCATCTACTCCCCGGCCCCTTCGGTCACGACGGCGCTGAAGGATGACCGTGCCACCGGCAAGTTCGTCATTGAGCGAGGACTCCAGGCCACTGCGACCGTTGCCATCTGCATCAACAAAGCCCAAGATCTGCGCGGCGAGGTTCTCTTCAGGGTAGAACCGCTTGCGCGTTCGCTCAACCCAAACGGCTCGGTGAGGGTAGCGACGAATCGCGTCTGCGACAGTGGGATGCACGTCGCGGCCAAGGCGAGCGTAGCGCGTCGGCTGTTCGAGCTGCGCCAAGACCGACTCAATATCCCGACCCAAGATCTCGGCGAGGTCAGCAGCAACGGTAGCGCGCTCGTCATCATCGATGCTTGCGGGATCAATGACAATGCTCGGCGTCACAACTGTGGTCGCCAGTGCCCGACCGTCTCGGTCGAGAATGTCGCCGCGGGGTGCGGTCAAACGAACCCGTCCCCAGCGTTGCAGGTCATTGGCGTCCACCACCTTCTCGTGAGGACTCATACACAGCGCGGCACCGCGCACACCAACGCCGCTTAGGATCAAGCCAAACGCCAGAGCAATGCCCTTCGTACGCAGAATGGCCTGTCCACGAGCGTCCTTCGCATTCTTAGGACGCCCAAACGTCAGGGCAAGCTGTTGCAGCAGCGACGAAATCATGGGGTCACCATGGGGACATCAGCCGACAGCTCCAACGCCTTCGCCAGTTCTTCCATGGCAACAGCACGCCGACGGGTCTGCACTTCCAAGCGTAGACGCTCTTGTTGCACCGTCGCTTCGCGCATCAGGTGTGTGTTGCGCTCAAGGTCCAAGACAGACTGACGCACCGCAAGGCGCACAGAGACAGCCCCAGCCAGCATGACGAAGACAAGCCCGAACCACACGGCGTGGCGCCACAGGGCCAACAACCCAAACCAAGGATTGGCACTCGCAATGAGCTCAACGTCGGCACTCGGAATCTGCGATGTCACGGAGCGAGTAGTCATGGGCATCTCATGGCGGTGCGTAGGCGAGCGGAGCGGGCGCGAGGATTGGGGTCGTCATCCGTGGGACGAATGAGTCGAAGGTCTTGCAATCGAACCGGGGCGGTCGGATTGCCATAGGCATCTTTGGGGCCGGTCCGGCCTGCTTCCGCATAGAAGAAGCGCTTGACGAGACGGTCTTCAAGCGAATGAAAGGCAATGAAGGCCAAACGCCCACCGGGGCGGACGGCCTGCACAGCAGCAGGAAGCAACCGCTCGACTTGGCCCAGCTCATCGTTGACCGCAATCCGGAGGCCTTGGAAGGAACGTGTGGCCTTGTGGATACGTTCGTGCTTTCCGCCAACGGCCTTTTCGATGGCCGCGGCCAGCTCCAGAGTGTTCGACCAAGGACGCCCGTCAACGAGGGTCCGTGCGACTCTACGCCAGCGACGTTCTTCGCCGTAGTCCCGAACAATACGGCCGAGTTCCTCTTCCGACGCCTCATTGACTAGCGTAGCCGCTGACAACTCCGCGTCACCGTCCATGCGCATGTCGATCGGCCCCTCCCTGCGAAAGGAGAAGCCGCGCTCATCAATGTCGAGCTGGTGAGAGCTGACGCCAAAGTCGGCAAGAATACCGTCCACCTGTGCCAATCCAAGGCTGGCGAGGGCCGCAGGTAGTTCAGCAAACGTGGTGCGTACGGGCCGAAAGCGGTCGCCAAAGCGAGCGAGACGCTCGGATGCCGCAGCAATCGCGTCTGGGTCTCGGTCCAAGCCAATGACCGTACAGTCGGCCATGGACAACAGGCGTTCAGTGTGACCACCGCCACCCAATGTGCAGTCGACGTACGTGCCCCCGTCCACTGGATGCATGGCATCGGTGGTCTCGTTCAGCAGTACTGAGACGTGGTGAAAGCCCATGTCAGCGACGCTCCGGGAACGGGATGGTCTCGCGCGGTTGGCGCTTGGGGAGTCCGCGCATGCGCTTTGGACGGTTCTTCATGACGGACGTGAAGTGTTCGGTCCACGCCGAACGGTCCCAGATCTCCAGGCGACGCTGCACGCTGTTGATGGTGACTTCGCGATCTAGGTCACCAAGCTCACGCAACAGGGGCGGAAGCAAGATTCGTCCAGCCTTGTCGATCGTCACATCTTGCGCGGGTGCGAGGACAGCGTGGACCCACTCTTGGACATCTTCGTCCCACAAGTCACCCTCTTCGAGAGGCTGCTCAACACGTTCGTAGAAGTCGTCTGGGGTGAATGCCCACAGCGAATCTCCTGAAAAGGTAACTACAAGTCGGTCAATTCCAGCTTCTTCCAATGCGGTCCGCAGCGGGCGAGGCAGTGCCAATCGACCCTTGGTGTCGACCGTCGAATTCGACTGGCAATGGACTCGGAGCATGACAAACCGCGCGCTGTAGGCTGCGACTGTATCCCATTCTCTCCCACTTTGGATCCATTTCCCTCCACTTTCACCCACATCGTCCACAAAACTCGCCACCCCAGCCATGCCCTGCCAAGCTGCGCTATCGATCGCCGCCCCTGTCTTCGCCCCCCGCAGGGTCCCCGGGCACAGCGGCCCCACTTTTCCCCACCGATCCCCTTTCAAGGTGGGGCGGTTACAAGTCGGGTCATGGAGACGTTGTGAAACCCGTCAAAGAACGCAACCTGGTCGAACACAGACGCGCCAAGTACGAGTACACGCTGCACCAGTCCTTCGAAGCCGGCATCTCTTTGCTCGGCAGCGAGGTCAAGAGCATGCGTGCAGGGCAAGCCAACCTTGCCCAGGCTTTTATCCGCCTCAAGAAGGGAAGCGCGTTCCTAGTCGGCTGTCACATCTCGCCTTACGAACAGGCGAATCGCAACAACCATGAGGCCGTCCGAGACCGCCAGCTGCTGCTCAAGCGCCCCGAGCTCGAGAAGCTCCGCAAGGGCATGCAGCAGAAAGGCATGACCGTCGTGCCACTGCGCCTGTACCTAAAGGGCTCCCTGATCAAGCTTGAAATCGCTCTGGCCAAGGGCAAGAACATGTACGACAAGCGTGAGACGCTCAAGGCCAAAGACCAGAAGCGGGACGTTAGCCGCCGACGCTGATCGGCATGCAACGGGTCGTCGCCAGAAGCGGACGAACGCCGCGCATTCGGATAGCTGGCCCACCGTGTGTGGAGAATGCTCATGAGTCCCCTTAAGATTGCCCCTTTTGCGGTTGCTGTCATTGCCGCCGGCGCTGCCTTTGCCCTGCAGAGTACCCCTGGTGCCTTGCTTATCGGCATGTGCGTCGCAGCATGGGCCGGTACCTTCGGCTTCATCGCGATTGACCGTCGCCTCGGCATCGCGGTCACCGCGGCCGCGGCCGCCTTCGCTAACGGCTACCTGTTCACCCTTAAATGGGCAGCAGAAGACGCCTCAAGCTTGTGCTCGGTCAACGAAGTCATCAACTGCAGTGCCGTGAATGACTCGGTGTACTCAGAGGCGTTTGGCATTCCCATCACGCTTTTCGGCGTGGCCTTCTACATTGGACTCGCCGTTGCCGCGATGTTCAAGAAAGAGTCCACACCGCACCTGTTCACGGTGACGATTGCGTTCATGATTCCCGCTCTGGCGTACAGCGTATTCTTGGCGTACATCAGCAAGACCATCGGTGCGTTCTGCATGTTCTGCATCAGCATCTACGTCGCCAACATCTGGCTGCTCGTCGCAGCCATGTGGGGACAACGGTCCGACCCGGATGAAGAGCCATTCAACGCCGCTGCAGCGCTCACAAGTCGCTCCATGATGTCTATCGTGGCGGTCTTCGTCATTGGCGTCATCGCTGGACTATCGGTCTGGCAAGGCAAGAAGAACTCTGGCGCCGCCGCGGTAGTGGCAGAGGCTGTTCAGACCAACCAGGCCATTCCGCAAGATGCGTTGAGCTCCATGTACTCGCGCGCCTTGGGCCCTGTAAACCTTGACGGCACAGAGCCCATCCTTGGCGACCCGAACGCCAAGTACATGGTGGTGGAGTTTGCGGACTTCGGCTGTGGACACTGCGCACGAGCAGCACCTGACCTCAAGGCACTTGTGGCATCCAATCCAGACATCCAACTGCGCTTCCGTGCGTTCGCTCTGTCCGCAGAGTGCAACCCGGCCCTCAGTGGTGAAGGTCGCGCCGAGCCCTGCCAGGCAGCCATCGCCGCAGAATGTGCCAACCAGCAAGGCAAGTTCTGGGAGTTCACAAGCAAGGTCTTCAAGAACCAGCGCTACCTAGACGACGGCAGCCTCGCCTTCCAAGCAGCCGAAACCGAGCTGGACATGGCCGCGTACGAGATGTGTATGGTCAACCCCGAGACCCGCGCGGGAATCGAGGCTGACGGACAAGCTGGCGGAGATGCCGGTATCCAGGGCACTCCTGGCCTGTTCCTCTTCGGCGTTCGCTCCGAGCCCATCTTTGTTCATGGCCGCGTGGAGTACATCGAAGCGCTGATCGACGCGGTTGAGTCCGGACGCACGCTGCCCCCGGGCGGCGACGCCCCGTCCCACTGAGCCAACAATGAGCTGGCGCCAACTCTCGGTTGTGGTCTCGCGAACTCGCGCAGAGTTGGTGTGCGCATCTCTGCACGCCCAAGGCGCATCGGGCACACAAGAAGACTGGATAGCCGGAGAGGCCCCTCCCCCCCGCCAACCTTGGGATGACGGGCCGGCGGCTCCCCTTCCTGAGCGGGCCTTGGTACACGCATGGTTCGAAGACGCCGATGAGGCCGCTGTGGCCTCGGGGTTGGCTCGGCTACTTGCTGTAGACACTCTGGCAGGTCCCATCGAGTGGGAAGACGTTGTTGAGGTGGACTACGAAGCCCAATACCGCGACAGCATCAAACCACTGGTGATCAGCGAACGCCTCGTCATCTGTCCCCCATGGGACATTCGCCCAGGCTGCCTCATCATTGAGCCAGGTCAGGGCTTCGGAACAGGTGACCACCCGACGACCGAGCTCGCCCTCCGTGTCCTCAACGACGCGGTCAAGCCGGGTGTGCGGGTGCTAGACGTCGGGGCTGGCTCGGGCATCCTAGCGCTCGCTGCGGTATTGCTGGGCGGCACAGCCTACGGCATTGACGTTGACCCAGACGCCGTGGCAGACGCTCACCGCAATGCTGAAAAGAATGCCCTTGAGGTTCCCTTCGACACCACACGCGTCGAAGACGTGCCTGGCGTCTGGGACATCGTTGTCGCCAACGTACACGCAGAGATTCTGGTCACAATGGCCCCAGCACTGTTGGCGCGAACCGGCCACCTCTTGGTCCTCGGCGGAATTCTCGCAGACCGCGAACACCTCGTGCGAGAGGTCTTCGACGACGTCCTGACGCTCGTCAAGCGCGACACCCTCGAAGACTGGGTCGGCCTCACCTACCGGAAGGCATAGCCCCATGCGTCGCTTTCAGGTCGCAGACGTAGGCGACGTTGGTGCATCCATTGTCCTTCCATCGGATGCGGCCCACCACCTCGTTCGCGTCCTCCGTGGAAAAGCCGGGCAGACCATCGAACTGTTCGACGGTGACGGGCATACGGCCCTAGCAACCGTCAATGACATTGATGATGGCGTCGTCACAGTGGTCATCAACGAGATTCGTACAACACCGACCACGCGCTCGGTGACCCTGGTCTTGGCTGTCATTAAAGGACCAGCGATGGATGCAGCCGTACGAATGGCGACTGAAGCCGGCGTTGCAAGAATACTTCCGGTACTCTCTTCGCGGAGCGTCGCCAAAGGGGACCGAACTGAGCGTTGGGCCCGCATTGCAACGTCTGCTGCCCAACAGTCTGGGCGGGGCGACACCCCTACCATCGCCGCCCCTACAACGCTGACGCAAGCTCTACTATTGGTAGACGGAGCCACGCTGTACATCGCCGTTCCAGGCTCGACCGAACCCGTATCCGGCACAAATGACGCGGCGGTGTTTGTGGGGCCTGAAGGTGGATGGACCCCTGCCGAGGTCAGCCAAGTTCTAGCCGCTGGCGCTCATCCCATTTCGCTTGGGCCCTGGGTTCTAAGGGCCGATACAGCTGCTGCCATCGCTGTCGCACAAGCGCTTCAGTAGGCTTAAGGCACTGGGTCGCAGACGCACAAAAGGCCGGCTGGCGAACCAACCGACCATCTGTGTGTAGTGAGGCGAACCTCACTACAGGGATTCCGAGCTCAATGAGCCCGGAAGTCCTAGCTTGGGTTCAAGGCGTTCTTGAGACCCTTACCAGCGCGGAACACTGGAATGCGACGGCCTGGAACCTTCATCTCTTGACCATTCTTAGGGTTGTGGCCCGTGAATGGACGACGCTTGGAAACCGTGAAGGTACCGAAGTCGGAGATGGTCACCTTCTCGTCACGGACGAGAGCTTCTTGGATAGCTTCGGTGATGATGTTGATGTAGTTCGCTGCGCGAACCTTGGGGATTCCGCCGCGCTCAGCGAGCTTTTCGGTCAGGTCTGCTTTGTTCATTGTAGAACTCCATGCCTCTAGTGTTGAGGCGTAGGAAGGTTTGCTCGATTTGACTGTCGGAGGGTCACTGGACCGGAACTTTCAATGCTCATTGAAAATTGGCGCCTCTGCAGAGCTTCGGTGCCGATGTTCGAAAACTGAATGTCCGAGACCTTGTTTCCCTGACGCGGACTATCTACGCCGTTTACGAGGGACCGCGCAAGCCCATATGCTAACTTTTTTGTCTCACAATTCCGCACGGGTCCCTAAACAGATACCCCAAATTCTACGGGTCTGTTGATTGAAACTACATTATCGAGCGGCGAGAAACCAAATCGATCTCACCAAACTCCGCGTAGTCTGACCGCTTTTGCCAAAATGGTGACATCAAGAGGTAAGGTTCCGGGCTGCTCTCCATCAATGTCGATGGCGGCCCGACCGCCTTCGCGTGCAACCGCATGCAACGCCGTGATGCGTGCCGTTTCGACCCCAGAGACCGATGCCAACGTGCCTCGGTACAAGTGTGGCGTCAGTGCAAGTGTCCGACGCAACGATCGATCCTCAATTATCGTGAGGTCCAGGGCACCATCCGTCATTGAGCCTTGTGGCCCGACACACATACCACCACCACACCACGCACCATTTGCAATGAAACACGACAGGAGCTTGCCGCTCCACTCGCCTTGCGCACCATCAGCGGTCGTCCAGTTCATGTCGACCATTGGGGCAACGTACCGAGCGAGAGAGCCCAGGGTGGCACCCAAGAACGTGACGGTGCCCCCCAGCCGCTTGGAGCTGCGGTTAGCGCGAGCGACGGTGTCCCCGTTCATGCCGAACCCAGTGACATTGATTCCAATCTGTTCGGTCAGCGCACCTGAGGCGTCCACAAATTGATGATGAACGGCATCGCCGTCACGGTCAGGCCCAAACGCTGCTAGGCGAACGGCATCGTCTAGGTTCTTGGGCATGCCTAGACTCTTGATGAGGTCTGAGCCGGTTCCAGCAGGTACAACGGTAAAGACCACGCCTTGTCGACGAGGTTCTTTGCCGTCGAATAGGCCAGCGACGGCCTCACTAGCCGTACCGTCTCCACCAACAGCCACCACAACGCCAATCCCATCTGCGACGGCTTGGGTCGCCAGCTGCGTCGCGTGTCCCGGACCTTCGGTCAGGACGATATCCGCTTGGGTAAAGTATCGGTCGATGCTCTGACGCAGCGCATCTACGCGCTTGCCAGTAGCCCCACCGGCTGAGTGTGGATTGACGATGAACCGCGTTCGGTCCTTCTCGTTCGGGCGAAGCCGCGAGTTCATGCCGTCTCTCCTTGTCGAGCGACCCCGTGTGGGTCCACCGCACATCCAGAATTACGAAGATGCTGAGCGCACCGAGTATCTAACAACACACTGCCGGGCGCTAGGCGGCGAGCAAATGCCTGGGCCAGGTGAACCGCTGACTCTGGGTGATGCTCCCGAAGAGGTCCTCGCGCCCCACAGCAGGCCAGAGGTGGACGTTCCCCTAGCGCACAGACACAACTTCCTACGGACGTTGGCGGGACGTCTAGCGCCCACTTCGGTTCAAGCCCAGCACGGTGCAGGACGTCAAAAATCCCGCCATCCATTGTGTACAGCTCGAGTCCCGTAAAGGCAGCAAGGACTGCGCCCAATGCTGGCGACGAACCGAAGTCGTGGTCCACGCCTAGACGGTCCGGACACACCACCACATGCGCGTCAGAGGGCACCTGCGCAGTCGGTCGCAGGGAGTCGGCGGACTGTGCAATCAACAACAGTACGGAGACGCCAGCTGGGACCGCCGGAAGGTCTGGTTCTGGGGACGGAGACAGCAGTACATCCCGAGCCTCGCGAAGCATGGCCGGAAGCGGTTGATGCAGATGACAGGCATCTTGACAGGCACCACAGTCGACACACAGCGTGGCTGCCTGTCGCGCCAGTTCATCGGATACCTGACCCCGAGCATGGTCGACCAGTACGCCAGCAATGGCTGTTGGCGTAGCCGCTTCTCTTCCTGTTCCCACAGAAACCGGACAGGCATGCCGACAAAGCCTCGGACACAGCGAACATGTCTGCACGTCACTCATCCGCAGGCCTCCACGCGCATTGATGCGTCACATGAACTGCTGAAGGATTTTCATCTTCACAGGCCACTAATGGCCCCGAAGGAAGTGTAGTAGACACCCACTCCGTGTGGAGGAGCCCACCCGGTACAAGGGTGCTAGCCAGAGCACCGAGAGCGCTACCGGCGTGGCCATGGAATCCGACAAGGAGGTCGCCCTCTACAACCGTCAGCACGCTCGGACGCAGGTCATGACGCAACAACGAGCGAGCCACAACCCATGGGTGTTCAACGGTGGCGCGTCCCATCCATCGTCCGTCGGTCGATACCGTTGCTACCGTGACGCGGGACATGGGATCTTCCTGAACAATGGTAGGCCGGAGGTCACTTCCAGCCGCACTGCGCGGACCTCGACCCAAATGCACGAGCTCACCGTCTACCGTACCGCGCACATCAATCCAGGTGGTCTGCCACGCCAGACGCTGCCATCGCGGCAGGCCACAGGTCTTCTCCCACGGCCATCGTAGGTCGTGCGGGTGTGCAAGCACCCTGCGGTCGTCAACAGTCGACGCAACCGGCACGTCGACCAGTCCGTCGTCCTGGTGAAGGGCGAAGTGAGGAACCTCGCCCACCACAGTCTCGGAGAACATCAAACCCGTTCCCAAGATATCGTTTGGATCAAGAGTGTCTCTCAGCCGTTGCCACCCCACCGCTGCGGCCCCCACTTCGGCCATTGCATGACGCTGCTTAAGCCGTCCTACTCCGTGATGGTGAGTGGTCGTCGCTCCAGAAGCGAGCACAGCATCCAGCGCTTTTTGCCACAGAGCATCGTAGGTTTTCTGGTCACCATGGCCGGCGAAGGAGAAGTACAGACTGCCTCCCTCCGGGTACAAGTGACTCATGTGGGCCATGACCAACGCATGGCCGCGCACCGCCTTGCGAACTGCAGCGTAGACCTTGGGAACGTCCGACCAGCGGCACCCGACTTCCATGGTGTCAGCGAAAGCGCCTCCGACAAAGACAGGCATCAGCTTGTAGGAGACAGCATGACGCGAGTTGAACCAGCGCTCGCCTGGCGTGGCGCCCAGGTCGCGTCCGTCCGTCTCAAGCAGCGGGCAGCCGGCCTTCACAAGTGCATCCACAACGTCGGGCTCCCCTTCCCACCCCACAATCAACAGCACCTCGCCGGACGCAATGTCCGCCAACGTGTTCAGCAGACGAGGAAGCGACAGTGGCAACGCCAACATACGGTGTTCCATACCAGGGATACTCGCAATCGCCTTGCGCAATCGGGTCAGGGCAGACACCCCTGACTTGTCCGACTTAGGCTTGGTCTTACCGCCAATGCGCGTGTCTACAGGGTCGTACAAACGCAGTACCGCCGGCCATGTCTCTGCCTGCATGAGCTTACGCATTGCGGACAACGCTGTATCTACGCTGGGAAATGCGTATCCACGCAACCATCGAGACTTGGCGATTGGCATGACCCGCAGTGTCATCTCGGTCACAACACCAAGGGTGCCTTCACTCCCGAACAGAATGGGCATCCACGCATCTGGCGCGTCTCCGTCCATGCCAACACTGACAGTCCCCTCGCCTGGCGTTGCCACGCGCATTTGCAGGACCATGTCTTCAAACACACCGTACCGACTACTGAATTGCCCTGCGCTTCGAGCAGCAGCCCACCCACCAACCGTGGAGCACACAATGGAGGAGGGACTGTGTCCGAGGGTGAAACCACGCTCAGCAAGCCAGTCTTCAAGGTTCTGGCCAATCACGCCGGCCTGAACACGAACGGTCCAACGCTCCGTATCTAAGGGGCCGATTTGGTCAAGACGCTTGGTGTCCAGAACGATGGAGCCTTCCACACCACGCGCACCGCCGACCACTCCGCTGCCAGCTCCGTACACAACCACCGGCTGTCTGGTGTCGTTGGCGTGGTCGAGCAAGGCTTGCACCTGCGCTTCACTCTCTGGCCAATACACCCGCTCAGGAGTCGGCGGTAGCGTGCCCTGCCACCAAGCAAGGGTATCGCGCGGCCACAGGTCACGGGACGCTGCGCGAAGGTCCAGCGCATCAGCGCTGTTGGGGATGTCGCCTACGGCCCAGTCAGACATGCGCCCCCATAACGCAAAAGAGCCCGGTCCCTACTTGAGGGACCGGGCCTTCCACTGAGCGACGGGCCGGAGAACCGGCATCGGCAGCTCTTGTGTCTCCACAATTACACCTGCACGATGCATACCAAGATGCTGAAAATCGCTGAAAACAGAGAAATAACGTCAATTCCACACAACGAGTTCAAACGAGTACGCCTCAAACCTGACGCAAATCATGACATCTATGTCGCAGTTCGACGGATATTCACAGCAAATCTGGGGCATCATGGCCGAATTAGTAACCTTAAACGCCATTAAACCAGAACCCGCCTACCGGTCAAGGCACGTCACCAAGTAATCCCTCGCCATCCCACCCTAACGGCTCATTAGCGACCCTAATCCCCGTCTATTCACAACATTCTGAACCCTGACATTCCTGTCGCGGCCTGTCGGTCAGGGCCTACGGTTGTCACGCGGACAGCAAAAGGCTACCTACCGAGGTCCATCACTCCCCGATCGAGCGAGCTTTTCGTGTACGACCTTATTCTCCGCGACGCCACCATCGTCACCAGCACCGGTCGTCTCGTAGCCGACATCGCCATTCGTGATGGCGAAATTGTCTACGTTGGCCCACGGCCTCGCCGCGCTGGCCGCCAAGACATCTCGGCAATCGGCAAGTTCGCTATGCCCGGTGTGATCGACACCGGCGCCCTGTTCGACGGTGACGGAGGCAACACAGCCTGGGAGCACGAGTCCAAGGCGGCCGTCTCCGGCGGCATCACCACGGTCATCGGTCTTCCCTACGGAAACAAGCCCGTCATCGACAGTAAGAGCGCGATTGCCCGCGCCAAGAAGATGAAGAAGCACTCGTGGTGCAACTACGGCTTTTGGGTAGACGGCGACATTGCCTCTACACAGACGGTTCGCGAAGTGATGGATGCAGGCAATGCCTTCGGCGTCATCATCAACCTCACCCAAGACAACGAAGCCAAGGCCGCTGCCCGCCTCACAGAGCTGGTAGATGTCGATGGCATCCTGGCGGTTCGCTTGGGTCGAACCAGTCGCGACGCAACCGGAATCAACGAAATCCTGGCCGTGGCTCGCGAGCACAACCGCAACATCCACATTGCTCATCTATCGACAGCAGATGAGCTCTCAGCACTCGACCCCGTGCTCGGTGAGCTTCCAATCAGCTGTTCGGTGACATCGCACCACCTCTTCTTGTCGACCGACCACTCCAATCCGGGTGTCTCACTGCCTCCGGTTCGTCCGGAACAAGACCGCCGTACCCTATGGACCGCCCTGCGCCGGGGCCGCGTCACCTGTGTGGCTTCGGACCACCACACCTCTCCAGCAGAGGGACCGGGAATCCCAGGGGCCGAGTTCCTGTTCCCGCTTCTGCTCTCGGCAGTGCGCCATGGTCGCCTATCGCTCGAGCAGCTCGTGGCGCTGACCAGTGAGGGGCCTGCTGCCCTACTGGGGCTTCCAAAGAAGGGTCGTATCGAAAAGGGCGCAGACGCAGACCTCGTGTTGTTCAGCGAAGGCGAGCTGACCAAAGTGCGCGCGAACAGCATCCTCACCGGTGCAGGCTGGTCCCCGTACTTGGGTCGTGAATCTGCGCCAAAGCCAGACCTCGTCATTGTCAACGGCCAGATTGTGTCGACCAAGGGCACCATTGCTGCAGCCAAGCCGAACGGCGTCTTGCTGTCGCCACCAACAGCAGCACCTACCCCCTAGCCGTCGGCTGCTGACACCTGTCGGCGGCCTGTGTCAGTAGGAACAAGGGAGATTGCACCACGCGACCGGAAGTCGTTGGCACGTAGTGCACCTGTAATTCACGCTTCGGCCGAAACAAGACTTCGGCAGTAACAAGCGTCATAACCCAGCGAAGCGCACCCTTGGCACGCTCCATGCTTTGTCCCCCTACATCAGGAGGGACACATGGCCGTTCGCGTCTTCGCAGCCACATTGCTTGGGGCATCTGCGCACCCCGTTGAAGTTGAAGTCGACTTGCTTCGACGCCTCCCAAGCGTCAGCATTGTTGGCCTGCCTGCAAGCGCCGTTCGTGAGAGTGCCGAGCGCGTTCGTTCCGCGATTGCCGCCTCCGACCGCGAGTTCCCACGCAAGCGTGTGGTCATCAACCTCGCCCCAGCAGACGTTCGCAAGGAAGGCACCGCGTTCGACCTACCGATGGCGCTGGGCATCCTGGCTGCCGACGGAGACATCGACCCTGACTCGCTCGAGGACATCCTGGCAGTCGGAGAGCTGTCTCTTGCCGGCGCATTGCGACCGATTCGTGGAGCACTTCCGCTCGCCCTTCTTGCCCGGGACCTCGGACGAACACTCATCCTGCCCCGTTCTTGTGCCGCCCAAGCAGCCCTCGTGCCGGACGTCACTGTGTTGTGCGCAGACACCCTGCTCGACGTGCTCGACCACCTGAGCGGTATCCGTCCCTTGCAAGCGGCCACCCCACCGGACGCAACGGTCGCCCCTATTGAGGCCGACATGGCCGACGTCCGCGGCCAACCCGTCGCTCGCCGCGCCATCGAAATCGCCGCCGCCGGCGGACATCATGTGCTGTTCACCGGCCCTCCCGGGTGCGGAAAGACCATGCTGTCCAAGCGCTTTCCAAGCATTCTACCGCCCATGTCATTCGACGAGTCGCTGGACGTGACACGTGTCTATTCGGCAGCCGGTCTGCTGGATGATGCCCAGGGCCTGCTGCGACGTCGCCCCTTTCGCGCTCCCCACCACTCGGTCAGCGCTGCTGGACTCATTGGTGACCGCACGCTGCGCCCGGGCGAGGTCAGCTTGGCCCATCATGGCGTGCTGTTCTTAGACGAAGCCACCGAGTTCCCACGGTCTGTCTTGGACGTGTTGAGAGAGCCGGTTGAAGAGGGACGCGTTCGACTGACGCGGGCCTCCGGAACCGTCGAATACCCCGCCGAGATGATGCTGGTCATGGCCGCCAATCCATGTCCCTGCGGGCGGCGCGGCACCAGTGCGGCGTGCACCTGTACCGACAACGATGTCCAGCGCTACCAGCGTCGCCTCTCGGGTCCCCTTCTCGACCGCATTGACCTGCACGTCCCGCTTCAACCGGTCGGTGCAGTAGACCTCCTGAGCCAGGAGAAAGGCGAGTCCTCAGCAGACGTTCGCACCCGTGTCATCGCAGCCCGAAAGCGCCAAGCCGCACGCGGACAAGGCTGTACTAACGGTCGTCTTGCCGTCCATCAGCTACCCCAGCCCACCGGTCACGCCCGAACGCTGATGCTCCAGGCCATGCAGCTTCACGGCATGTCCGGTCGCGGCGTTCACCGTATCCTTCGCGTGGCACGAACCATCGCGGACCTCGCTAGCTGCGACAGCGTGGAGCCCATTCACTTGGCCGAAGCGCTCGGCTTTCGTACCCAAGACGTGTCGGCATGAGCCGCCTGGCCCTCGCCGTCTGGCTCGTTGTGGTCGTAGACCAAGTGGACGGCTCCACAGCACTCGTCGAGTGGGGCCCCAACGTCTTCGGCACGGTCTGTACCGACATTCTTCCAGCGCACACGCGCGAAGGCGACCGCATCCAAGTGCGTGTCAGAGCCCGTGACCTGCGTCCCACAGACGCCGTGCACGACGAAGTGTGGATGAGCGCCCCCGTGCGCCAGTCCCGCCCCTACCCGTTTTCAACCCGGACCCGAAGAGGGTCCATTCGCAGGAGTCAATCATGACCACAAGCCCCGATGTCCAGCGCGCCAAGGCGCTCAATGCCGCTCTCAAGTCCCTTCACGCGACCTACGGCGACGGCTCAGTCATGCGCCTAGGCGAACGCCCAAGCGCCACCGTCGACACCATTCCAACAGGCTGTCGGCCACTGGACGTGGCCCTCGGAATTGGCGGCCTGCCGCGTGGGCGGGTTGTCGAGGTCTACGGTCCCGAGGCTTCGGGCAAGACCACGCTCACTCTTCACCTCATCGCCGAGTGCCAAGCGCGCGGAGGCACAGCCGCGTTTATCGACGCCGAACATGCCTTGGATGTCGAGTATGCCAAGCAGCTCGGCGTCGACGTCGACAGCCTGCTCGTCAGCCAGCCCGACTGCGGCGAGCAAGCCTTGGAAATTACCGAGACACTAGTGCGAAGCGGCGCCATCGACCTGCTCATCATTGACTCGGTAGCGGCCCTTGTTCCGCGCGCCGAGATCGAGGGTGACATGGGCGACCACCACGTCGGCCTACAGGCACGACTGATGTCCCAGGCACTGCGCAAGATCACCGCTACCGTCCACCGAAGCGGCACGATGGTCGTCTTCATCAATCAAATCCGTCACAAGATCGGCGTGACCTTTGGCAACGGTGAAGTCACGACCGGCGGCAATGCGCTGAAGTTCTACTCCTCCGTGCGCCTGGAGATTCGCCGTATTGGCTCAGTACTCGATGGCAAGGACGTCATCGGCGCCAAGACCAAGATCAAGGTGGTCAAGAACAAGCTGGCACCGCCGTTCAAGATCGTGGAGACCGAGATTCTCTTCGGAAAGGGATTCTGCCGCGTGGCGGACCTGCTCAAGCGGGCCGAGGCCGAAGGCATCGTCACCAAGAGCGGTGCGTGGTTCCAGTTCGGTGACGACAGTCTTGGTCAGGGACGCGAGAAGACACGCGCGCGTATGAACGACGACCCTAAGCTGTGCCTAGCCATCGCAGCAGCCGTTGACGGCACACTCATGTCGGAAGCCAGTGAGGCAGCGAGCGCCAAGTAGAGACACCTTGGGGGTGGGCGTTCACGGTACGAACCTGTGAGCGCTCACTTTTCCCTCAATGCCTACCGACGGCGACGGCCGCGGCGAGTGGGCGCCTCGGTGTCGGCTTCCGTATCGACCTCAACCTCGGGCTCTGGAATGGGCTCAGGCAACACACCATCCGGCGGATTGCCGACGACTTCCACCCACAAGTTGCCGTTAGCACCAATGGTCGCCAAGTCTGCCCAGTCGTAGGGCGCCTCTGACGCATTGCTCCAGAAGTTCAAGCCTTCCTCAGCGTTCGAGCGGCAGGTCTTGATGCAGCCGACATTCGGTTGAGTTCCACCAAAATCGACGGCCGCCCACAGGTACTCACCCGCATTCAGAGTAATCGGCGTGTCGAGCGCCGCCTCAATCAACCGCTCTTCACCGAGCGTCTCTTCGATGGGGAAGCTCAGCGTTGCCGCATTCGTTGGCTGAACATCTGGCGTGTCTGATGTACTCTTCCACACCACCAGTTGGCGCGGCATTGACGCGTCACACATCACCCCACCCACTGAGCCATGATGTAGACGGGCACGGACAGAGGTCACCTCAAACGGCACATCTGCCGTCGCCAAACGTGTGGCGGCAATGTGCCCTTCTTCACCTGGGCCTGGGCCTAAGGCGCCGGTATTCCCGCACAACGTGTCGTAGTTGGTGAGCACCTCACCGGCGCTGGCAGATGACGACACCAACAATCCGAACAGCAACCAACGCGACATGAAAACTCCTGTGCCCCAATCTATCGCGTTCGGAGACGCGCTGGGGCGGGACGTAACAACACGCCAAGACACTGTGTGTTCCAGGCGCCTCTTCCATCACAATGACACCGCGATACACACCCACCGTGAACGACGCCTACGACGAAGTCCCCTACATGAGTCGCGCTTTTGCGGCTACCCACCCAGCCTCACTTGCGGTCATGGGGACGCTCTTTGGTTTGACGCCTACACCGCCAGAGAGGGCGAGAGTGTTGGAGCTGGGGTGCGCTGCCGGCGGCAACCTCATCCCCATGGCACACGGAAACCCTGACGCTCAGTTCGTTGGAATCGACCGCAATGCAAAAGGAATCGAAGTCGGACAGGCACGCATTCGCGACCTTGGACTGACCAACATCTCGCTGCATACCGCCGACCTACTGGACCTGCCGGACCTTGGGCAGTTCGACTACATTGTGGCGCACGGCGTGTATTCGTGGGTTCCCGCTCAGGTTCAACGGGCCTTGCTGGACGCCTGTAAGAAGCGCCTCACACCTCATGGCATTGCCTACATCAGCTACAACACCATGCCTGGCTGGGCCAACCGCAGCGCCCTTCGCGAGATGGCCCTGTTCCATGCGGGTGAGCATCCAGCACTCAGCGACAGACTCGGCCAGACCCGTGCCTTGGTTCAGCTCGTTCAGCAAGCCACCCCGGAAGACCATCCACTGCGTGCCGTTCTAGACCACGAACACCGCCACTTCTCAGCCATGCCCGACTGGTACGTCATTCACGAGCACCTTGGCGAAAACAACGAGGCGCTGTGGTTTCACGAATTCGTCCGACGTGCAGGCGTTGCCGGGCTTCAGTTTCTCGGAGAGGCCGAGCTTCGCGACATGGTCGCCGTGGACCTTCCACCCGACATTCGCACCCAAGTCGAAGCCCTTGGCAGCGACCAGCTCCGCCTAGAGCAGTACCTCGACTTCGTACGCCACCGGACCTTCCGACGGACCCTACTCGTTCACGATGACGTCGCCATTGACCGCGACATCGCACTCGACCGAATTGACCGATTGTACGTCGGTGGCGCACTCGCCACACAGCCGTCCGACCCTACTGTGCCCAACGTCGCCCCCAATGCAACGGATGATGTCGAGCAGGACACCGTCGCGGAGGCCACATGGGACGTCCTGCAACACAGCCTGCCCAGTGGTCTAGCGTTCACTGATCTGCTTCAGCAGGTTGTAGACCGAACGTCTGGCACAGCGACCGAACTGCACGACGACGTAGCCAATCACGTGTTCTCAGCGCTGCTCCAAGGCAGTGTGCACCTGTCGGCCTCCGCCATGGTCGCAGCCCCGCCGAGCCCACGCCCGGTCGCGTACACCATCGCCCGAGACGAAGTCGCGCGCGGCGAGACTTGGGTGACCAACCGTCGTCATCAAGGCGTTCAGCTCGACCCGTACATGGTGACCGTGCTCCCACTGCTGGACGGCACCCGGTCCACCGCTGACATCATCGCCTTCCTGGCACAGGCCGCCACCACCGGCGTCTTCGAGTTGCTCGACCTCGACCACAACACAGTGACCGACAGCGACCAGGCTGTTCGCGTTCTGACCGAAGGCTGGCCGCGTGCCCTCGATGTGTTGGCGTACTACGCGCTGCTGGACTGAACATGCCCCATCCTCGCTCTGGAGCCGCATCTGTGCGACGCATCCTGCCCCTGGTCCTCGCCCTGTGGGCGTGCACTCCCACGTTCGACCTGACGCCTGACCGCGCCGACAAAACAGAGGGAACAGCCACATTTACGCTACTCGAACAGGCGCTAATCGCCCTGAACGGCCATGAGATGTCGACCACAATGACCGGGTCACTCGACCTGTCCATTGCCCCCGGCGCGTTCGCAGACGACACCATTGCCCTCACAGCGACTCACCGCGGACTTCAGATGAAGCGACAGGCGATGGGCGACACTCTCACTCTATCCACCTCGGGCGACATTCCACAGACCCTTCAGGCCGCCTTTGCACACGAAAATGCTCCCCGAATAGCGACCGTGTCCACGGACCGCAGCCTTCAGATCGAGCGTGAAAGCCCGCTCGGCAGCGACATCGATGTGCTGATGGACCCGGTGATCTGGGCGCCGGCAGGTCGCATCCCTGTGGGTCACACATGGGGACGGCCCGTGGGTGAGCCCACCGAAGATGGCGTTCAGTGGTACCGCAGCTACACCTTGACGTCCGTCAAAGACGGTGTTGCCATGATTCGGTATGCCCACCGTCAAGACGACCCCATCACAGGGGATGAAGGTCCCGAGAACCGCCGGATTCGCGGCGCTCAACAGGTCGACCTACACACCGGCCTTCCCTACAACCTGCGCGTGCGAAGCTTCGCTCGCGGCGCGGTCGGGGAAGATACGTGGGCCACCTTCAGCTGGCCTGGCCTCGAAACCATCGAACCGTGAGCGACGCATGAGCACCAACATTCCCGCCGTGAGCGCTCGCTGGGAAGCGGCCGCCGAAGAGACAGACTCTGCGCTGAGCAAGACTCTCGTCGTCGCCTTCTTGGGCTCTGCCAGCTCCGGCAAAGATGCCGCGATTCGAGCCCTCTTCGGTGTGGATTTCGGTGAGATCGACCCCATTCCAGGCTCGACAGACCGCCTGCGTGTCGCCGCTATCGACCACCAGCAGAAGTTCCTTGTGGTCAACGCCCCAGGGTTTGGTGACCTACGAGACGAAGTAGACGCCGAAGCCAGCAAGGCACTCGACTCACTCGACGTCGCCATCTACGTGCTCAATGCAGACGGTGGCGCGACCATCGACGAGCGCGGAGACCTCGACCGAGTCCGTGCCCTCGGGCGTCCCGTGTTGGTCTGCATCAACAAGATCGACCTCATCCGTGAGAGCGACCGCAAGGCGTTCATTGCCGCCACTCTGCTTCAGCTGGGTGTCGCCCCCAAAGACGCCATCGTCACCGCGTTTGACCCCATGCCGGCCCTGTCCCCCGAGCCCATTGGGGTTGACGAGGTCATCTCTTGGATTGCCCGCACTCTTGCGAAGGACGGCAAAGAACTGCTGTTCGCCAAGTACATGCGGAACAAGGCCAGCGCATGCGAGCCGCTCATCTATCAAGCCGCCAAGCGGGCAGCTGTCGCCGGCGCCATTCCCGTTCCTGGAGCAGACGCAACCGCGGTCACGCTCATCCAGGTCAAGCTCATCGCAGACATTGCCGCGGTGTTCGGCCGTGATCTGGACCGAGACGTCATGCTCTTCCTCGTTGGAGAAGCGCTCGCCGGTGGAAGCAAAGGCTTCGTTCGCTGGGCCGTCAACGCACTCAAGGCAGCCGGCTGGGTTCCCGGCGGTCAGATTGTCCACGTTGCGACCAGCACCCTTGGCGCCACCATCTCAAGTGCAGCCACCTGGGGCGTCGGCAAGGCCGCTGTCGCCTATATGCAGCGCGGTGACATGACTCCTGAGCAGTTCCGTACCGTGTTCGAGGCCGCCGCGCAGGCGTACCGCGTGCACCAAGACGGCGGCGTCGCCACCCCATGAGCGACAGTCTGTATGAGTTGCTCAGGCGCTGTCATCGCGTAGAGCTCGAAGCACTGGCAACGCATCTCAAGATTCGGGAGCAAGACCTTGGGCTGTCCAAGCTTGCCCGTCGCATTGATCAGCGTCTTCGTCAGATGGGTGGACACGGCATCGTCAACATCTTGACGCGTGGCGGCGAGGGCCCGCCCTGGTCGGACATTGTCATGCGTCTGTGCCGTAAAGCCGGAGTTGCAAGCAACGATGACATCGGAGTCATGGAACACGGACTGATGGAGCACTGGGTCACAACCACCTGGTCTTCCCTCACCACTGAACAGCAGAACAGCGCATGGGACGAGCTTGGGCTGCCCCGTCCCATGTCAGACGCCGGCGAGCCGGACCTGGACCTCAGCCAAGCTCCGACCGGCACACTCATGGCGCACATGGGCGACATAAACCCCGTCTTTGCCCTACCGTTCTTACCGTTCCTGGGCCCCATTGGGACCCTGCTGTACGTGGGGCGTCCACGCGACGACCAACTTCTGCCCGCAGTCCTTGAGGTCGCACGACTTCGCCAGCTCGCACGACACCGCATCACGATTGGTGTTGTCGGAAGCCCCTCGTGCGGCAAAGACGCCGGTATTCGCGCGCTGTTCGGCATCGACAGCGGAAACATCGACCCTGTGGCTGGGTCCACGTCCACTGTGGCAATCACCAAGCTTCCCAACGCTTCCGCACTCTACGTGGTCAACACCCCTGGCCTCGGAGACGTCATCGAAGCGGTGACCGAAGAAGCCCGTCAGGTTCTTGATCTGGTCGACGTCTACATCTACGTGGTCAACGCCCAAGGCGGTGTACAGACCCGAGAGAAAGCAGACTACGACGACGTTGTCTCTCGCGGACGCCCGGTGCTCGCCGTCATCAACAAGATCGACACGCTCCGAGAACGCGACCGCGAACGCTACCTGGCAGACGCTCGCATCAAGCTCAACGCTCCCGAAGACGCTTTCTTAGCCGCAGCCTTCGACCCGCTTCCTGCATTGAGCGACTCCCCCATCGGCATTGCCCCCATCCGCGAGTGGCTACACGGCCAGCTACGGTTGATGGGTAAGGATGAGAGCGAACTCAAAGCGCTCTCATGATGGCTACTGGGGTGTCTCGGCGTTCGACCGAGTGCCAATGGTCCACTCGCGCGTAAACGGTGCTCCACGAACATTGCCGGTCACTTCGATTCGGTAGGTGCTCTCGGGCTCCAGCGGCTCGAGAGGCACAGCGAAGACCTCGTCATCTAGGGACTCTGCCGGATCCGTGCTCGGGTCGATGAAGCGTGTGGCGACCTCGGCGCCTTCCTCGTCAAACACGCGAAACCCTTGCACGTCACCGCCAGCATCTCGGCGAAACTGAACACTCAATGGGTACCCGTGGTCATCCGCCAAGTCCGGAACGGGGTCGGGTCGCTCCAAGCCATCCCAGCGTCCTGGAACGAACGTGTCTCCATCCGCAGGCCAAACGGTGATGTCCGGGGAGGTGGCAGCGCCGGACTCGGCGAACAGCGCCACATCAAAGCGAACGCCATCCGAACAGGTCTGCGCGTACCCCATGCCATCGACCTCTGGGGTCAGGATTGGAACGCGATGGTAGACCGTGCGCAGCCAGCCAAACACGGCCTGTTCGGGCACTCCAGACCGACTGATGTCCTCGTACAGCCGTTCTCCGGACCAGCCAGCCGCGATTGCACGGTCAAAGTGGGTCTCTCCGGTGAAGCCACTGTTCGAAGCAGACTGACCATGGGACGAGACCCCGGCAACGTCCGGCGAGTTCGCGAGCAAGTAGGCGATGTGCCCCGCCGCAGCCGCATCGAGTTCGGGCACGCGCACCACGGGCGATAGTCCCGCATCCACTCGCGCCGCGTTGACCGCGACCAAAGCCTCCGCAGAGACATCTCCCGAGGGGCACTCACAGGCACCTGCTGTGACGTCTCCGTCGGCAGCCCAGCACCCAATAGACTCGCAGCCCGTCAACACCAACATC
The DNA here is from genome assembly GCA_913061235.1 of uncultured Pseudomonadota bacterium. GTDB lineage: Bacteria > Myxococcota_A > UBA796 > UBA796 > CAJXTB01. The sequence goes on from CAJXTB010000008.1 coordinate 157,499, forward strand.
ATCAGTACAGAGTTTCGCATAGCGTCAGAAGACACGGCAAACGCGCCCCCCGCAAGTGATGTCGGCACCTGCAGACCGTTCAGGACAACCCCAGTCTCGTAAACCGCCTCCCAGGACTTGCGCGAGATCCCGCTATCTCCTACAATAGCAGCCCTTCCCCTCGTCCCTCCGCCCCTCCACCTCCAGCTCCAGTTCCCTCCCCGGGAGCGCCAGGAGCGACAGTGATCTGCCCCGATTGCAGTCTGCACCCGCTACACTGCCACGCCAGTATTGCCTCGATCAGTCGCGACCAGACGCGTCGTCACACGTCTCAGTGGTGGCGCTGCAAAGGCTGCGAGTGCTGTTTCTACGCGGTTCTCACCGAGTGGACAACGGATACCTGGGTCGAGCACATGGGCTACCAAGTCGACCCGAAGCGGTGGAAACGCACACTGCCCATCGCCCGCGCCTGCCCCACCCCATCGGATGGTAACTGTCGCTGCAGCGCGCATGGTCAGTTTGCAACCCCCTGGTTCGGCGGCACCGCGCCCCGCGTATGGCACCACAGCCAACGCGAGTGGGGCCTGGGCGACCGAGTTTCCCAGTAACGGGCGCCAAATCGCGCTACGGTGGCGACGTGCCAATCCTCGTTTCCATACTGATGCTCATCGTGCCCGGTCTGGCGCAAGCGAGCGGCCTGTCCACGGACATCTCCATGAGTCCAGTGGGCGCTGCTGGCGTGTCTGTGGGCCCCATACAGCTGACTTCGGTTGCCACACCCGGCTCTGTACGTGTGGGATGGGCCGCGGACTACACCCACCGTCCCATGGACCAGTACCGCTGCTCAGCGACTGACCCTGAAGACTGCGACGAGGTCGTTGGCACCGTCATTGGTGACCGGGTGGTCGGGGTTGTTGCCCTGGGCGTCGCGCTGTCACGAAGCACCTGGATTGAAGCGACCGTGCCGGCAGCAGCCCAATGGGGAGGCTCAGTCGACACCTTGTCGCCAGACGGCGTGGTGTTGGGTGACCCGCGCCTTGGCCTGCGCACCCGGTTTATAGACGGTCCCATCAGCCTAGATGGCTATGGAGAAGCCAGCTTTCCTCTCGGTAAGCAGGGCGCTTGGTTCTCCGACGCACTGCCGACTGTGCATCTGGGCGCGGTAGGGACAGCGACCTCGGGCCCCATCACAGGCTTGCTCGATGTCGCTGGCTGGATGCGCAGGTCGGCAGACACGAATCCATGGGATTTTCGACTAGGAAGCGCGGTTCTGGTTGACGCGGGCGTCATGGTGGCCATCAGCTCACAGACGGTGTTGTGGACTGTTGCACAGAGCCGGTTCACCGGTGGTGCCCCTGCCATCGTTGGCTCGGTCGGAGTCGCCGTGGACCTGAGCCCCGAGCTGCGGGTGGACCTGGGAGTTGGACGCGCACTCGCCACCGCACCTGGAGCCGGCCCCGTTCACGGGCGTCTAACCCTCACCTACAGCCTCTCCCGCGCAGAACGAACGCCAGACGACCTTCAAATCGTGCGGACCGAGCCCGAGCTCGAGCCGGACGCCTGGCAGGATGGCCAGTCTCAGCGTGTACGGGACGGACGCGTCGAGCTGCGCAAACCCCTCACGTTCGTCTCCAACAGCGCGTCCCCCAGCTGGTCGTCCTACCCAGACATCGTGAGTCTGGCCGAGTGGCTCATTGCCACCGACAACGTAGAACACCTACTCATCGCTGCATACGCCAGCTCCGAAGGCACCAGCGCGGCGAACTACAGCCTCTCGCTCAGCCGCGCGCAAGCCGTAGCCGAGGCCCTCGTCACCGCCGGTGTGCCCCGAGCCCAGCTCAGCTACAAAGGGATGGGAATGCTCGCCCCCGACGCCGACTCTGGCGAACATCAAGTCGTCATCAACGGCCAGATACTCGACCACACCACGCTCAACGTCATGGACCTCACCAGCGAACAGATTACGCCGGGCGCCTTGAGCTTTGACTTGTGGTTCGCCGTTGAAGGCCAGGACGCCCCATGAGCTGGCTCCTCCTGCTGGCAACAGCCCTTGCACAAGATGAGTGCATGCCTGAAGCGTCGCAAGACCTCAACTGCAACCTTGTGGACGCCGCAGACGAAGGACTCGTCGACACCAGCTCGTCCTTCTGCGCGACCGCCATTGCTGCCGACTCCCGCGCCGCAAGTATCGACGCCTGGTTCGACTACAGCACCCTTGGATGCACCGTCTCAGTCCTGGAACTCGACAGCGATTCCGACGGATTCGGCTACGGACGCCTGGAGCTCGTAGACGACGACGGACGGCCCTACCTTGAAGTCACCCTGCGTTGCGACGCCTGCCCGAGCACCGCAGACGACCAAGTAGACACCGACTGTGACGGCGCTGGTGACGCCTGCGATGTGTGCCCGGAAGACACCACTCAGACCGAAGACTCTGACGGCGACGGATGGGGGGACGCTTGTGACCCCTGCCCTGCCGTGCCAAACGAGAGCACCGCAGATGCCGATGGTGACGGCATACCAGACGACTGCGACGTGTGCTCCGCTCTAAGCGACGACCAGACCGACACCGACGGCGATGGGCTTGGTGATGCCTGCGATGCCTGTCCAGACGACACGGAACCCGGGCGAGACACAGACGGTGACGGCATTATCGACACCTGTGGCCCACAGTTCCGTCTGGGCGGAGGCGCATCGTGCTCCGTTGCGCCGGTTCCCACGTGGATGGTGCTGTTCGCCCTGGTCCTCGTGAGACGACGACGCCGCTAGACGGCGACGAACCGTACCCAGACGTACAAGGCTGCCAGCCCGGCGAGCACCACAATTGCCGCCACATGCGCCGCTAGGAATGCGCCTCGGGGGCGGAAGGCTTCGGGTACCTCTGCTCCACGCAGCGCAGCGAGGTTCATAGCCGCCAACACTGGAGCGGTCAGACCGGTCAGCGTTGTAGCCAGGTCAACCAGCGCCAAGAGCTGACCGGTGAACTGAACAATGATGAGCAGCGCCCCCGATGCAATGACGCCGAGCGCTGTCCAATACACCCACGTCCGCTCGGTCGGTTGCCCGTCTTGGCGAACGCTCTGAACCGCTCCCTCAATCGCACGCGGAAAGCCGTCCACTACCGCCACTGTCGTGGACAACATCGTCGCAAACGCGGCAACGAGCAGGATGGGACGGGCCCAATTGCCCAGAGAAGCCGCGAATACATCAATGAGGGTGACAGCGAACGCCCCCGCACTCTTGGGCAGCTCCTCGGACGCGCCGAACAGCATCGCCGCACCGAGAAACACGAAGCACACCGCCAGCAGCGCCGTTCCGATGTACCCCACGTTGAAGTCAAAGCGAACCTCGCTGGCATCGAGCGATTCCCCGGCACCTCTGGCGCGCTCTAGGCACCACAGCGACTGCCAGACCGAGATGTCGATAGCCGACGGCATCCAGCCAACAAGAGCGACCACAAACGCCAGGGTCGCGGTGTCTGCTGTAGGCACCCAAGGGGCAAGGCCGACCTGGGACCACTCCACTCCGGGCAGTGAGACCACCACGGCAAGAACTGTGGCCACGGCCAACACAAGCATCATCGTCTTCATGAACGCTTGGAGCAGCCGGAACCGCCCAATGGCGAGCATACCGCTAGACAAGGCCAACAATCCCGCTGCCCACACGCCCACCGGCAGGGTCACCGGTGCAAGAGCGGCGGTCATGCCGGCGGCCACAATCGTGACCGCTGCGACCACCGTGAACATGGTGGACACGGTCACAGCCAGGAAGATGGCTACCATCCACCAGCCACGCCGGCGGTAGCCCATCAATAAACTACTGCCAGTTGCTGCCGCATAGCGAGGCCCCGCCTCGAAGGCCGGGTACTTCACTACGTTCGCGGCTACAACGACCCACAATAGCGCCAAGCCGAAGCCCGCTCCGGCCCGAGTGGACTGAACCAAGTGCGACACGCCCACTGCCGTGCCGGCCCAGATCAGCCCCGGGCCAAGAAGCGACCACCAGCTCTTGCGTGCTGTCACGCCGCGTCGTCTCCCTGCAGGTGCTGGCGAATTTGGTCGAGCTGCTGCTCGATCAAGAGCATGGACATAGCAATCGAGGTGGTCGCCACTTCCATGGTCTCTTCCGCCGCAGCCCGATGATTCTTCAGGCTCTCAGCCATCAACGCAAACTGCCATGCCTTCTCACGAATCTCTTCAACTGTCATACGACCTCCAAGGTCGGCAGTGTACTGGCAATCGCACACGCTGTGACAGTTGGCACCGACATCCCCGCCAACCACGCGCTTATCGCACCGCCGTGGTAGCCTGTGCGTCGGGTCAGGAGAGTGCGGAATGCTGTCGGAAGGCGACAGAATTGGAGACTGGGTCATTGAGCGCGCTCTCGGCGAAGGGGGCATGGGAGCCGTGTATCTGGCGACCAACTCGTTGACCGAGCGCATTCGTGCTGCCGTCAAGGTCATCAAACCCAGGGCCTACGCCGAAGAACGCGAGCGCTTCTCCCGCGAAGTCGAAGCCTTAGACTCCCTTCGCCACGAAGCGATTGTTGGTGTCAAAGGCTGGGGCGAAGACCCAGAACGTGGCCTGCTGTGGATGGCCATGGACTTGGTCGAAGGCGAGGAGGTTGCCCACGTTCTCGAACGCGGCCCCATGTCACTACAAACCGCCGCCACCACCTTTAGTGTCGTCGCAGATGGCCTTCAATACGCACACGAGCGGGGCTTTCGCCACCGGGACATCAAGCCCGCGAACATCCTCATCGACAGCAGTGGCATCGCACACTTGGTGGACTTTGGCATTGCCGTTGAGAGCGGTCGGACCCGACTCACCGCCGCAGGCAAGATGCCGGGTACCCCAGCGTACATGGCGCCCGAGGTCTTTGAAGAGATCAGTCCAGACCCATCGCTCATGGACGTGTACTCACTTGGCCAAGTGCTCTACGAAGCCCTTACCGGCGAGTTTGCCTTCCCCGAGAACATGGACCTGGCCCCGCGCCAGCAAATCGTGCACCTCATTCACCGCAAGGTGCGCTCCGAGCCATTGGACCCAGGCGCCGAGTTCCCACAGGTGGTGCGCGACTTGGTCAAGGCAGCGACCCACCCGCGTCCGGCAAAGCGCCTGTCGGACCCCGCTGCACTCCGAGATGGGTTGATGCCCTTCATTCCCAAACGCACCCTGTCGCGTCTTCCTCTTCGGGCGACGTTGCCCCCGGCTCTCGAGCGCTCCAACGCCGGCGTCACACTCGCTCCTGTAGCGAGCGACACCTTCACACTGACCTTGCCCAAACCTCGCGGTCGTCGCAACATCGCCGCATGGGCCATTGGAGGACTCGGCACCCTCTCCATTTTCGGTGCCGCAATGGGCGGGCTATACCTGCTCAACCAGCCGCCTGACATCCGAGATGCCATCATTGTTGTAGCCGGAATCAGCGCTGACGTTCCAGTTATGCTCTCCGTCAACGGTAACCAGCCTACGTCGTACACCGGCCAAGAGTACTGGTTCGAAGACATGCCCACCGGTCCCATGGTGGTGTCGGTTGCTGCCGGAGCCGAGTGCGACTTCTTGAGTGTTGACGGCGAGACCTGTCCGGCCTGCTGCGCCTGTCACCTCCAGGAATACAATCTTGAAGGCGGTTTTGAGCCAGACATGACCTTGGTCACGCTACCGGACCTCGGAGATGTCGGCTCACGCACCCTCGCCATCAATGTGGTCGAGCTGCCACAAGCCTGGCCGGTCCAGATCTTGTTGGATGGCGCCCCCGCAGCCGAGTCAACGACAGGCCGCGACTTCACCTGGACCGACCTGCCCCTTGGCGCATACGAGCTGACCGCTGTTGTCGGAACCTGCCCAGAGTCCGCCCACGGCTGCGCCAATGACGGTACCTGTCCAGGTGGCTGCACCTCGCGCTCTGGCCCCATTGGCCTGGCCTGTGGAGACGGCACCATGTCCATCGACATTGCCATGGACCCTCCCTTCGCAGCACCTCCCGGGTAGAGGGGCGACGACTACCGAGCTACGCTCTCGGCCCCGTCTGGAGTGTCTGTGCGCCCGTTGCTTCTTCTTCTGCTCGCTGGCTGTGCGGACCGTCCAAGTGTTGTCGTTGAGGCGTCCCGTGACGGCTTCTTCTTCGACCGGCCCTTCCCGAGCGACGAGCTGCTCACCGACCGTGGCACCGTCGACCTGTCCGGCTGGCCCATGCCGGATGCACAGCTCGGCAGCACCATTGTTGGCGGCTGGGCACGCATGGTCGGCGAGAGCGTTCACGGCTTCTCCCACCTAGGTCCCGTCTACCTGCAGCTCACCGGACCCATCGACGTCCCCGAGACTACCATCGGCCTCGACACGGACGACGTCCGGCTGGTCTCCCTCGATAGCGGACACCGCCCCCCACTGCGCCTGCGCTTTGTCGAAGACCCCAACGGCGACCCCTTCTACGCACCCAACACGTTGGTCATCGCCCCCCTTCAGAGCAACCCTCTTCGCAGCGGAGAACGGTACGCAGTGGTGCTATCTAAGCAACTCGTAGACGCGACCGAGGGCGTGGAAATCCCCGAAGAACTCAGTGATGAGAAGCGCGTTGGGTTCGCGTCTACCTTCACAGTCCAAGACAGCATCGGCCAGCTTCACACCCTGCGTGACGCCACAGATGCCCTGCTCGACGCCAACCCTGACTGGCTACAGCCCACCGACTGGCGAGAGGTCGAGTCCATCGGCTTCGCCCCCGCCCAGACCCCTTCCGGTCGCGACGCCACACAGTTCACCGCGACCTACGTTGGCGGCGACACCGAAGTCACCTGGCTTGCCAACCGTGCCGGGCAGACCACCGAGACCTTCGACCTAAGCACCGACACCATGCACGTCTTCGAAGCACGCATCCAGACCGTCGCATGGCGTCCGCTCGCAGAGCTGCCCTACGCGACGCCCGGCATCGGCTTTCTGTCCGACTTTGGTCGTTCTGACGGAAGAATCGCCTTCAACGCCGACGGCTCGCTCGCGTTCCCCGGTGAGCCTGAGTCCATGCGCATCGTGGTCCAGGTGCCACGGGACATCGCCGCAACGGCCGTCATGACCTGGGACCACGGTACCGCCGGACATGCCTACCACGCTGTCCAACAAGTGAATCTTGCGCGCAGAAGCCCCGAAATTCGTGATGCAGCCGCCGCTGCCGGCGTCGCCATCGTCAGCTACGACCAGCCCCTGTACGGCCAGCGCTACCCGCTCATCGACCAAGGATTCGACGGCTCCTTGGGCTTCTACAACATCGCCAATCTACCAGCCTTCCGCGACAACCAACGCCAAGGAGGCATTGACCACCACGTGCTGTACCGCTTCACAACCGAAGTGCTGCCCACGCTCACCCAGGTCGACGTCACCCCCACAACGGTTGGCGCCTTCGGCCACTCTCTGGGCTCGGTCACCAATCACATCGCGTTGTCCATGGTCGAAGGCGAAGGGGCTGACGTCGCGTTCCAGTCCGGAAGCGGCGGGTTCTTGGCCAACTATGTTGTTCAGACCGGCCTGCTCGGCACCGACAATGACGTTGTTCAGCTGCTCCAGGGCTTTGTCGAGGCCGACCTGCCACCCGACCCGAACGGCTCCGAGGCCGTCGGTGCGCTCATGGGAATCCCCGAAGAGAACTGGGAACAAGTAGACGACATGCACCCGGTCTTCGTGCTGTTCCAGATGATCATGGACCCTTCCGACCCAGTCGTCTTGGCGCCGCATCAGCCAGTGCTCGAGACCTTTCTTGTAGGCATTGGCGACCTGCAGGTTCCGAACGTCACCACCGACTGGCTCATTTCCGCCACGCCCAACGCCGACCGCATCGAGTGTCAGCCCCAGTCCGACTACGACCCGCACGGATGCCTGTTCATCGAAGACGACGGGCTCCGCACCTTCAACGAATGGATACAGGGCCTCGCCGAGTAAGGAGGCCATGTGTCCAGAGAGCCGACCCCTGTAAACAAAGCCCTATACGACTACATCGTTCGTGTTGGCGTACCCGAAATTCCCGCCCAGGCCGCCCTGCGGGAGCGCACGGATGTGCTGGCTGAAGCCAACATGCAGGTCAGCGCGGACGAAGGCGCGTTCTTGGCCATGCTCGTTCGTCTGACAGGCGCCAAGCGGATTGTCGAAGTGGGAACCTTTACCGGCTACTCGGCCCTTGCGATGGCCTTAGCCCTGCCGGAAGACGGCACCCTCATTGCGTGCGACGTAAGCCGTGAGTGGACCGACATTGGCCAAGAGTACTGGGCCAAAGCCGGCGTCACCGACCGCATCGACCTGCGCATAGCGCCTGGAACCGAGACCCTGGCGTCTCTCATCGAGGACGGCCACACTGGCACCTTCGACATGGCGTTCATTGACGCAGACAAAGAAAACTACGACGCCTACTATGAGCACTGCCTCACACTCATGCGCCCAGGCGGGCTCATCTGCGTGGACAACGTGCTGTGGGGTGGCTCTGTGCTGCGCGCGGACGACGAGCGCTCTGCGACACAAGCGATTCGCGCCTTCAACGCAGCCAGAGCAACCGACGAGCGCGTGGACCGGGTACTCATCACGGTTGGCGACGGCGTGACCATGCTACGAAAGCGGTAGCCAGGAGCCCCAATGCGCACAGCCCTCTTCGTCGTCCTTGTGTTGAGCACCGGCTGTGTCACCCAACGCGAGGCCTGCGCAGACGGAGAGACCTTCGACCACCAAGATCAGGTGTGCACCGTGTACACCGAGGTCGCGCCGGTCACGACCGATGTGTGGACCCCCGCTCCTGGGACCACCTGGCAGTGGCAGCTCACCGGAGAGATCAACACCACTCTCGCCGTGGACATGTACGACGTAGACCTGTTCGAAACACCGGATGCCGTGTTCGAGGCCCTGTCTGACAAGACCGTCATCTGCTACTTCAGCGCCGGCTCCGTCGAGAGCTTTCGTGAGGACGCCACCGGCATGCCCGAAGAGGCAGTGGGCGACCGACTCTTAGGGTGGGGGGACGAACGCTGGCTGGACGTCAGCAACCCCGCCGTATTTGACATGATTGAGCGCCGCCTAGACTTGGCCGTGGAGCGTGGGTGCGACGGCGTGGAGCCTGACAATGTTGACGGCTACCGCAACCGGAGCGGCTTCCCTATCAGCTCTGCTGAACAGCTTCAGTTCAACCGCTTCATTGCCGACCAAGCCCACATGCGCTCGCTGTCCGTGGGGCTGAAGAACGACGTCGACCAGCTCGAAGAGCTCGAGCCTTGGTTCGACTGGGCGCTCAATGAAGAGTGCCACGAATTCGAAGAATGCGGCACCTACACGCCATTCCGACGTGCTGGAAAGGCCATCTTCCACACCGAGTACGTGTCCGACTTCAGCCGCGCAGACGAGCTGGCAGACGAGGTCTGCGTGCACTCGGGGTTCAGTACGCTGGTCAAGCTACTCGACCTTGGACCGCAGATTGTGGCCTGCCAACCCGAGTAGTCCCGCTACAGAAGGAACTTCATCACAAGAAGTGTACCGCCGAGCCCCACGACAAACAGCACCATGCCGGCGACTGCCGCCAGCCCCAACCACACCCAGATGGGCACGCTGTTGATGAATGCAGGCACCTTCTTGACGAAGGAACTCACCCCATCAACGAACGAGGGGCCTGGGTCTGTCTGACCGATGGGAGCCACAATGCGAACATCCTTGACCGGAGCGCTCGTTGGCATGGCCATTGGAGAGTACGACTGACGCCGCTGCAGCGGACTGGGGGCCGGAGGTGGCGTGGCCTTTCGCGCAGGCGCCGGCTGCGGCGACTCAGAGTGACCGCCGAGTGAGTCGGGTCCCTGCTCCCGGACCGCCGGCGCTGGCGTCGCCGTGTGGCGCTCCGGCCACTGGGCAAAGTCGTCCTGCTTGGCTCCCTGGCGACGCTGCTTTGCCGGGCGTTGGTACCACTCAGGCTTGATTCGAGCATCATCTCGCAGTCGCTTGACCTCTTCGGCCATCTCCCATGCCGTCGCGTACCGTTGGGTGCGGTCGAGGTGGGTCGCCTTCAGGATCATCGGACGCAATGGTGCCGGCACTGGGTCGAGCATCTTTGGCCGAATCGGCGCGCGGGACAGATCTGGCGGACGACGGCTGGTCAGCAGCGCGTACAGCGTGGCCCCCATCGCATAGATGTCTGTTCCGCGCCCAACGTCCCGCGGATCTGCCCGTTGTTCTGGTGCCATATAGATAATCGAGCCGAGTCGATCGAACATTTGCGTGAGCGCTTCGGCGCTCGCGTTGGGGTCTTCCACCTTCTCTTGGCGGGCAATGCCAAAATCGCACAGCTTGACCGCGGAATTCTCGCCCAAAAGAATGTTTTGCGGCTTCACATCACGGTGAATGATCCCGGCCTGATGGGCCTGTTCAAGCCCCAACAAGACCTTGTAGCCAATGTCCAAGGCCTGCTCTGCCGACAGCGCTCCCTGTTTCTTCAGAGCACGCCCCGCACTGCCACCACCCATGAGTTCCATGGCAATCCACAACCGGCCTTTGTCCTCGCCAACTGCGCGAACAGGCACAATGTTTGGATGCTCCAATGACTCGAGCGCAGCCGCTTCCGACAAGAAACGAGCCCGGCGCTTCTTACTGTTGCTGGAATCGTCATTCATCAGCTTGAGCGCACACATCTCGTTCCGCGTGCGATCATACGCGCGGTACACAGTTGCAACCGCCCCGGCCCCGATGGGGTCGTAGATCTGGAAGCGTCCCTTCGATGCAGACTTCAGAGGTGCAGACATAGACAGTGCTCCGTTCTACCTCACCACACATTCTGCGGTCGACCCGTGGTCAGTACATCGCTCGGTCGGCTATCCTTCCCAGCATGTCCAAGCCCACCCGTCGCGCCTTTCTCGCCTCCCTCACCGCTGCCGGTGTGGGTATTGCCTGCAAACCAAGCACTACCGATCTACAACCGGTCGACCAGGGTCCACCAGTCAGCGCGGATGAGCCTTGGCAGGGCGTCTCAGCGCCAAGTGGCGACGTCGCCCATATTGCTGTTGGTGACCCAACGCTGGCCTCTGTAATTGTGGTTGGACGGGTCGACGCGAACGCGACAGTCACTGTCCACTGGTCACAATGGGACGGCACTTGGGCAAGCCCGGACTCCGAAGAACTCGTCGCCGACGATGGCGGCTACATCCGCACCACGCTGACCGGTCTGACAGCTGGACTCCCAATCGCCGTCCAGCTCACCACCGCAGACGCAAGCTCCACCATCGTTCAGGCCCGCATGCCCCCCGCCGCAGATGCGCGCACGCGCGTCACTCTTCTAGCTGGAAGCTGCTCGAGCCAGCAACACGTGGACTTTCCCAGCCTCACCCGCGCCGTCGAGCGTGGTGCACCGGACCTGTACATTGGCCTTGGTGACACCATCTACGCAGACCGTGCCGAGACGTCGGACGACTTTCGTCGCATGTGGATGCAGAACCTACAGTCCCCGTCCTACCGCGCCATGTTCGCAAACACGCTGACCGCGTTCACTTGGGACGACCACGAAGTCGACAACAACTTCGACCCCACCAATACACCGCGGGTGAACTTGGGCCGCGACCGCATGCGCGAAGTGCTGCCCATCACCATTGACCCGGACCATCCCGACCGGCTGTGGCGCAAGATGTCCATGGGCGAGACCGTGGACCTGTTCATCATGGACATGCGCAGCGAGCGCCGCCCCGAAGAGCTGGAGTTCATCTCGCAGGCGCAGCTCGAGTGGCTGGTTCAGGGCATCACCGAGTCGACCGCTACATGGAAGTTGGTCTGTGCACCCGTGCCTGTGTCGCGACTTCCGGGCCTACTCGAAGCGGAGCTGGCCCGAAACGACACCTGGAAGGGAGATGCCTACAACGAGCAGCGTCTGGCCTTCATCGCCGCAATCGACGGCATTCCCGGCGTGCTCTTTCTGACCGGCGACCACCACATGCCCGTTGTGTCGACCCTCACCCCCAGTGGTGCCGGCAGTCGCACCTGGGAGGTCTTCACCGGCCCTCTAGGCAGCTTCCGCTCGCCCGCCTACGTGATTGTCCCAGAGTCCCCACAAGTGCTGTGGCGGGCGCAACAGTGGACCACAACCAAGCTCGAGTTCAGCGCGAACGGTGTGGTCGAGGTCACCTTCATTGGCGAAGACGACGAGACCTGGTTCCAGGCCATCTTCACCGACACTGGCGAGATGCTGGACCTGTTCACGACCTACGACCCCATGCAAGACGCGTAGACAGTTCGCCCGCCCAGCGCCGCACTGACACCTCCTGACTCAAAAACTGACCCCGTCGTCGTTTTTACAGGTCACACTACAGTATCGGGTTGAAAAGCCGATGCATCCTTAGCGGATAGCAGCGGTCCCGAGTTCACTATCGGCACGCTGCCGATACACGATGCGGTGCTGCGGCCGCAACGGGAGGAGTGCATGAGGCGTTGGGTGTCATACGGGTTGTTTCCAGCGGTTCTATCGTCGGCGGTCCTGGGTGGACTGGCGTTGCTGAGAGCCGGCATTCCACCAGCGTGGACCGTCATCGTAATGATTGTCGTCTGCGTTGTACCCATTGCACTGGCCCAACGATTCATGCCCTACGAGCGGTCGTGGGCAAGCGAGGCCAAGACCTACGGCTTGGATCTGGTCCACATGCTGCTCACCGGCATTGCTGGTGAGCTGTCTCGCGCCGTCGTGCTCGGTGTCTTGGTCTGGGCAACCTTCTCGGCAGCGGACCATGGCGGTCTGGGTTGGTGGCCGTCATCGTGGCCAGTCCTGCTTCAACTTCCGCTCGCTCTTGTCGTGGGTGACTTCGGCGCGTACTGGGTGCATCGCTCTGCACACCGAATCCCCCTACTGTGGCGGGTTCACGCCATGCATCACAGCTCCGAGCAGCTCTACGTGCTCTCCAGCGGGCGCAACCACCCCATGAATGTTGTGCTGACCTACACCTGCCAGATTGGCCCGTTGCTGGTTCTTGGTGCCGGCGGCGAAGTGCTGACGTTGGTCGCCCTGTTCACGTCCATGCACGGCATGCTTCAACACGCAAATATCGACATGAAACACGGCCTGTTCAACCACATCTTCGCCACTGCTGACCTGCACCGCTGGCATCACCACACCGACGCGGACACCGGAAACCACAACTTCGGCAGCAACCTCATTCTGTTCGACCAGCTGTTTGGTACTCGCTACCTGCCACAAGACGAGCAGTGCCGACAGGTCGGCCTACCGGACCTTCACCTGCCCCACAACGTGCTTCACCACCTCATCTCGCCGTTTCGACTCGCTCACTACAGCAAGCCGCCGAGCTAGTCGTCGTCTGTGTCTTCGCTAGGCAGCAGGCCGCCGACCAGGTCCACCACGTCGACCGTGACCGTCTTTCCGGTCCGGGCCACAGCAGACACGCTCTCCGGCGCTAGCGCCTTTGCGAACGCGCCAATCATTGCGTTGAGCATACCTGCCGCATGATTCGCGACGAACGCACTGTCGATGACCGGCTCAGCATCGGGGTCCTGCTCGGCCATGTAGCTTCGCAGGGTCTCGCTCACATCGAGCGCTGGAAGCACGCGTTCCGCCGAACCACGTCCACGGTAGACACGCTTGGCGTAGGCGGTACGCACGGCATCTAGAACCGCTTCGGCGTCGGACACCGACCCGCCGCCAGCCTTGAGGAACTTGGCCCGAGCGACATCGAATGCCTTGAGCAGCTGTGCCGGCGTAAAGCCGTCCGTCTGCACCGACTCCACGGCAACCGGCTCGGCTGTCGCGACCGCTTCCCCGTCCCAGTCCAGTGGAAAGCCAGCCACAAACTCGTCGACGTCATCGCTCCACGCCAGGTGGTGAATCGCGAGGCCATGGCCGGAATCTGGGGTATCGAGAACCACCCACATTTCATCGACAACATCCGACCGACGCCGTGTAAACCGCAGTCCACAGACCACGCGATGGAGGCCGACCAACTCCCACTCACCCGTACGGTCCATGCGCACACCGGGCTCACCGGTCAGGGTCCGCAGCTTCTCAACCGCCTCCACCCGCTCCTCATCCTTGGGCCACGCCGCCGGTCGCCACTCACCAGCACTGCTCACCACTTCGCGCGACCACGCAGCTCCTTGCTCACTCGTCGGCAGATCCGCTACGCGGGCAAGAGAGGACAGGCCGCCAGAAAGGTGCAGCCCTGAGCGAACCGAGTCCTGGGGCAACGCGACCAAGCGCCACTGTTGCTCCTCGTCCAAGGCAAACAGCGCGTGTGCGACACCGTCAGCACCACTGAACCGGACCGCAGCGCGATCATCCCGAACCACCACCTCTTCGGACGCTTCAGGGACATGCCCCAACCGAGACGCTCGACGAAAGTAGCGTCCGACCGCTGGTCCACGGCCACGCCAGCCCGCATGGGTGGACAGCGCTTCAGCGCGGGGGGCGGACTTGTCCCGAATGGCGTCCCGAAAGGCGTCAAACACTGCAAGGACTACCGCATGGCGTGGGTCGGACATCGGCCATGGCGATACCACACCGGACTGCCCGGTTCCACACCACGACAAAACCGCGGCACAAGGAGGCATCATGGAGCCTGAATTCTGGCAGGAAAAATGGGACGCGGGGCAGATTGGCTTTCACAGCGATGACGTTCACACCGACCTTCACGACTACGTCGACGCCTGGCTTGCCGGTGGTCCCCACCAGATCTTGGTTCCGCTGTGTGGCAAGTCCGTCGACTTGGCCTGGCTAGCCGCGAAGGGGCATGAGGTGATTGGCATCGAGCTTGCCAAGAAGGCGGTCATCGCCCTCTTCAATGATGCTGGACTGACGCCCACCTGGACTGACGTTCCGGGCGCAGAACGCGCTCAAGCCGGCAACCTAACGGTGTACTGCGGCAATCTCTTCGACATCTCGCCGGCCACCATTGGCCCCATCACCCGCGTGTGGGACAGAGCCGCGTTCATCGCACTTCATCCAAGCCAACGCGCATCGTACGTCGCTCGCCTGCGGGCGTGCTTGGCCCCAAAAGGCAAGCTGCTCATGAACGTGCTCAACTACGACCCCGCTGTAATGGACGGTCCACCATGGGCGGTCGACGGTTCCATCGTCGCCCAACACTACCCAGAGGCCATCCAGCTCGGCACCCGAGACGCCCTCGATGACCGCTGGAAGTCCAGGGGCCACGAACGGGTTGAAGCCGTGACGTGGCAAGCAGACGTGAAATCTGACGCGTAGGATTGACGTCATCGGTTGTCTTGGGTGTTCATAGGGTCGGTCACAATGGCCGGCGGGTGGTAACGGATAGATAATGAATCGCTTACTTGCTCCCCTACTGCTGCTCCTTGCCTCCGTGGCCAACGCCAGTACAGCAGACGTGCGCGAGTGCCTAGACCGCAACGATGTTGTGTGCGCGGAAGCCGAGCTAGACGCCATGGACGCGCGCTCCAACACCAATCCAAACATCCAAGCGTTGGTCGCCGAGGTCGCGTTCTACGCCGGTGACTACCCCACCGCTTACGACACACTCAAGGTCGCTGTAGACGGTGGTTGGCAGGACCGCTACGAACGCCTAGCGCTGTACGAACGCACCTTATTCACCACTGCTGGCTGGACCGAGGTCGAGCGAGACGGCTTCCGTATTCGCTACCTGCCCGGTGCAGATGCGGTCTTGGTGAACGATGCTGTGTCCGCCCTCGCCGCTACGGTTGAGCACACGGTACCTCTAATTGGCGAAAAACCGCCCGGTTCCACCGTTGTGGAGCTCTTCCCAGACGCCAAGAGCTTCATCGCGTCGTCGTCGCTGACCGAAGACGACGTACGGACGACCGGCATTGTGGGCCTCTCCAAGTGGTCTCGCCTGCTCGTCACGTCGCCACGCGTTCTTGGCCGCGGCTACGGTTGGCAAGAGACGCTGTCCCACGAATACCTGCACCTCGTCATCGCCCGCGCCACCAACGACAAGGCGCCGGTCTGGCTGCAAGAGGGCATCGCCAAGTACCTCGATGGTCGCTACCGCACCGTGACCGACGACTACATGCCGAGCATCCATCAGCAAGGCCTCATCGACACCGCCCTTGCAGAGAACGACCTGGTCACCTTCGACGAGATGCACCCGTCCCTCGCCAAGCTCCCCACCGCAGAGCGCGCGGCCCTCGCCTACGCTCAGCTCGCCACCATGCTGAAGTTCGCGTTCCAACAGGGTGGCGACGAGCTGCTTCTGCGTGCCCTTCCACGCGTGGGTGCTGGCGAAGACCCGCGAGTCGCGCTGGCAACAGAAGCCGGATTCGGCGACTTCCCATCCTTCGAGACCGCCTGGCGAACCTGGCTTGCCGCGCAGCCCTACGTTCAGCGCAACATTGAGACCCTGCCGACTGTCGTCGAAGGCGTGTCCGACATTGAGAGCGACCCCATCCTGTCGCAGAACCAGGACCTCGCCCGATGGGTGCGTCTTGGGGATCTGCTGCTGGAGCGTGAACGCCCTGAAGCCGCCCTCGTCGAGTACGCCAAGGCCATTCCGCCTGACGCCCCCGAGTCGCCGCTCACCGCAAATCGAATCGCTCGCGCACATATCGAGCTGGGCGACACGCTCTCCGCGCGCTTGGCCCTGACTCGGTCCCTCGAGAACTATCCAGAGTTCACCCTCACCCACAAGACACTGGGCGAGATCTACAAGCTCGACAACAACGTGGCCGAGTCCCGCAAGAGCTACGCCCGCGCCGTGGCCCTCAACCCCTTCGACTGGGAAGTCCAACAGGCGCTCGCAGATCTGTACGCTGCCGAAGGCAACACCACCCAAGCCCAAGTACACGCAGGCTACCTTCGCATCTTGCGACGCGGCGGTCAGGACATTGAGCTGCCCGTCCTTCACGAGCGCGGTGGCGACATCGTCCTGCCCAGCAGCCGAGGCTCGTCAAACCAACAAGAGCTGGTTGGACTCGACGCGCCCGCGATTGACGCTGAAGACATGGACGGCAACCGAATCCGTCTGAGCGACCACTCCGGCAAGGTCATCGTGCTCGACTTCTGGGCGACGTGGTGCGGTCCGTGCCGGGCCTCCATCCCACACCTGGCCGAACTTCATGCGAACGCCGGCGACGACCTAGTGGTCATCGGCGTGACCGACGAAGATGTTCGTACCGTCGAGCGCTTCCGTCGCCGCACAGAGATGCCCTACACAGTGGCGCGAGACCCCGACAGCGCAACCAAGCGCAACTACGGCGTGAGCTCGCTTCCCACCATGGCCGTGATTGGCAAAGATGGCCGTGTCGTAGCCACGTTCAAGGGCTGGTCGCAGGGGGTACAGGCGCGGCTGGACCAGGCGGTTGAGGATGCACGTGGTGCCGCAGACCGCCCCGATTAGCTGCTCATCGTTCGTGGCAGCGACGGGATTCCTGCTCGGCCCTGACGGAGAGCTCATCGGTTCGGACGGTCGGTCTTAAGGGCTCGGGTCTAGCGACGTTGTCACTAGGCAGCGCTTCGCGACAACGAACCCAGCAAAGAAAAAGTCCCCGAACCCGACGTCACCGTCAGCTCCGAGGACCTTCTCAAACACAGCCGGCGGCTACGGAAGCTGAAGCTGACGCAACGTCTTCCAATAGGCCTTGAGCTGCTCGGGACTCGGCTCTCCGTTGAGCCAGTACGGCTGAAGCGTCTGGGTCGGCTGGAGTGCCAGCAGCCCGGCCCCCTCAGGTGCACCAACACCTTCGGACAGGAGCTGTCCAACCTGCTCGCCAGCGGGTTCGGACAGGACTTGTTCACCCTGTTCAGTGACTGACGCAGCAACCGCTTCCGCAGGCTCGGACAGCTGAATCGCTGACTCCTCAACGGCTGCCTGCACCTGTCCCGGTTCTTCCGACAACGCCACGACGCCGGCGGGCTCTTGTGCAGTCTGGCGGCGTTCCTCCGCCATGCGACGCTCCTGCGTCTCTTGCTGGCGTGCATCCGCTCGTGCTTGCTCTACCGCTTCCGTCTCTCGCGCTGCAACCGTGGCGGCACGGCTGGTGGCTTGTTCAGCAGCTTGCGCCTCCGCACGCTGGGTCGACCGAGCGGACTCTGCCACCTGGGCAGCCTCAGCTTCGGCCGCTGCTTGCTCTGCTATGGCTTCGCGAGCCGACGCCGTTTCTTGCGCCACCGCTACTTCGCGAGCGGACGCTGCTGCTTGCGCTTCAGCTGCCTGCGCCGCCGCGGCTTCGCGAGCCGACGCCGCTTCTTGCGCTGCCGCGGCTTGTGCCGCTGCGGCTTCACGAGCCGACGCTGCTTCACGCTCAGCACGACGTGCTGCCCGGGTTGTTTGAGCGCGTTCGGCGGCAACCTCTCGGGCTTGCTCTTCCGCACGCGCTGTCGCCGCGGCTTCCTCGGCACGAACGCGGTCCTGCTCGGCAGCCAGGGCCGTCGCAGCAGCTTCTTCCGCGCGCACACGCGCTTGTTCTTCGGCCTGCGCCGCTGCGGCCTGTGCGGCTACTTCACGCGCTTGTGCTTCGGCGCGCGCGATTGCTGCGGTCGCCTCTGTCTCACGTTGTCCAGCCGTGCGTGCACGCTCACGTTCCTGTTCGGCCTGACGCTCGGTTGCGGCCGCAGTCTGTTCGGCCCGTTCCTCAGCGCGGGCCGCAGTTTGACGGGACTGCTCCGCTTCGCGTTCGGCAGCCTGTTCGGCTTGCGCTGCCTCCCGCACGCCTTGCTCTCGCGCGCGCTGCGCGGTCTGTTCCGCTTGCTCGGTCTCACGCTCAGCTCGGTCGCTCGTACGTTCAGCCGCCTGCACGGCCTGCGCCGTCTCGCGCTCTGCACTGTCTTCGGCACGCTGTACCGCCTCTTCGGCCCGGTCCGTCTCGCGTACAGCCTGTGCGGTCTCGCGCGTAGCTTGTGACTCAGCACGCTCGGTCGTTCGCACAGCTTGCGTCGTTTCACGCTCGGCCCGTTCCGTTGCGCGTGCCACGGCCGCCGCTTCACGCTCGGCATCCGTCGCATCTTCGGCCACAGCCGGGACAACAGCAGCAGCCACGACCGATGGAGCCTCAACCACCTCGGGTCTCTCCAGCGGCACAACGACGGAGCTGGCCATCAGTAGACTCGGTGGAATGTCGTCACCGCCCGCAGCCGTGTACTTGCGCTCCGCCTTCGCAGCGTCTTCCCGAGCCCGTTGAAAGTCGAGCTCAGCAGACGCACGCGCTTCACGCAAACGGGCCACGTTTAGGGCCTGCACTTCAGCGTCAACTTCGCGTCCCAACGCTAGCTGCCGCTCTGCACGGCGAACGTCTGCTTGTGCCTGTACCTGTGCCAGCTGGGCATCCAGCAGTGACACACGCTCGTTCTCCAGGCCGGACCGCTCGCGTAGGGCCTCCAGCGATGCTTCACTGGCCGCCAATCGGTCCGTCGACTCCGCTAACCGCTCACTGTCCCCCGCTTTCCGAGCCGACTTGATGGCCGCTTTGTCGGCTTGCACCGTGGCACGCTGCGCGCGGATTTCAAGGTCCAGCACGTCGGCATCTCCGTGAGCATCCCGTGCCTCACGTTCCTTCTGTTCGACAGCCCCCTCAAGTGCCTCGATCTCCGCCTGAAGGGCGTCCGCTGTGACCATGGAGCTCTGCGGAAGCTGGCGAACCAGTGAGTTGCTGACCTTGGGGCCTCCACAACCTACGGTAAGCAACAGCGCAACAAACGCAGGGAGTAAACGGCGCATACAGGACCTCGGGGAATCGGTGCAGTAACTTCAAGACGATGCGGGGTCTTAAACCCGCGACCCGTCACAAGACCACTGACGCGGGACTGTCAACGCGTCTCACACCGCCCTACAGCCCTGCCAAGTCGGTCTCTCGGATTTGCAGCACATAGGTCCACGGAACGGCCGACATTGGCGTCCACACAAACAATGTGGGCTCCCCCTCGACGTCCACAACGGCCTGCCCCGCTGGGTGCCGGTCCATCTGTGACAGAACCTCGGACACCGGGAACGGCTCTGGCGAGTACGTCGTCATTGTCCGCGCCGTCGCCTTCTGCTGAGAGCGCACAACTACGCGGTCGTTGGAGTCGACGAGCCACGCTTCCGCCGGTACGGACAAGTCAGCGGGGTCCAGATAGCGCTCGATGAAGGCGCCAAAGGCCAAGTCAGCCGCAGCGACTCCAAGGCGCTCACCCTGAGCATCGCGAATCGCCAAAGTACACGTGAGCAACAGACCTGGGTCGCTCTCCTCGACCGACAGCGCACTCCATTGAGGCCCATTCGAGTCCGCCCCCACGCGATACCAGGGACGCGCCCGCGGGTCGAGACCCGACGAGTATCCTCCAACACCGGGGTACCCGACCAACACCCCCTGCTCGGTCGCTACATACGTCCATGTCGCAATGACGCCTTCATCTACCACCCGCTGACGAACGTCTTGCCAGGGTCGACGTGCCAGCGCGGGGTTCTCAGAGCGCAACAGCGCGAGACGGAGCTGCGGCATCAAGCCAGCGAGCTGGTACAGCTGCTCCTGAACAGAGGCAAGAGGCACGCTCGCGGGGACGTGCAGGTCCGGATGTTCCATGGAAATGACCGCGTCATAGTGATCGCTCTGTACCTGGTCCGGTGGTCCATCATCCTGGCCGAAGGTGGTGGCCAGGAACAACGGACGGCTCGTGTCCGCGGAACGAGTCAGCGCCTCGGCGGCCGCTGCTCCTAAGCCCGTCACTAGGGCTTCGGTCTTGAACAGCTCCGCGTCAATGATGCTGGCTTGCTGCTTGCTCGTGGTCAAGGCAACCACCACCTGACGTTCCCGCTCCTCAGCGGCCCGTTCGGCGACCTCTGAGGCCGCCATAGCTCCAAGTACCGCAAGCAGGGCCACCGCAAAGACAGACGCCAGCAACAAACCCATGATGCTCAGCGTGACCTGACGATGCTGGGCCATCCACCGACCAAACGTCTGCACCCAAGAGTCGGGGCTCGCCAAGACAGGTTCATCGCGTTGGTAGCGGCGCACGTCGTCTGCAAGCTGCTCGACCGACTCATACCGGTCGTTAGGCGCCAGTTGCGTAGCCCTGCGTACGATGGCGACGAGCTCTCGCGGAATGCGCTCACCATGGGCGTGAACCATCGGCGGGACATCGCCATTACTGGCCTTCATCAGCACCAAATACGACGTCTTCGCCCGAAGCGCCCGGGTCAGCGAGACCATCTCGAACAACATCAGACCAAGGGCATACTGGTCGCTGCTCGCGTCCAGTTCATTGTTCTCGCCGCGTGCTTGTTCCGGTGAGCAGTACTGCGGAGTTCCAATGACCGTACCAATCTCGGTACCTTCGCCTGCAGTGCTGGATGGCAGACCTTCAAGGGTGTCTTCCGTCGCACCAATCAGCTTGGCCACCCCCCAGTCCACAACCAAGACTTCGTGAAACGCACCGAGCATGATGTTGTCCGGCTTCAAGTCACGGTGCAGCACCCCGCGTGAGTGGGCATAGGCGACGGCGTTGCACACCTGTACAAACACGTCCAGCCGGGCCTTGAGGTCATGGTCATCATCGGGCTTGCTGCCACCACCGTACTGTCCACCACAAGCGGTCAGCCACGCCGTGAGGGTGCGACCACGAATCAGCTTCATTGCATACGACGGTACTCCGGAGCGGTCCGTCGACAAGGAATACACTGGTACAATGCCTGGATGGTCGAGCTGTGCCGTGATCTGGGCTTCGGCCTTGAACCGCCCAAGCATCACCGCATTGTGAGCGGCCTTCGGGTCCATCTTCTTCACGGCTACATTTCGGCCCAAGGCACTGTCGCGAGCCGCGTGCACAAACCCCATCGCCCCACGGCCGAGCTCATTGACAACGTGGAACGGCACGTCTGACGAGTCTTGCACCGGTCCTTCCGACAACGTGATGACGCTCTCTAGCTCCGACATCAACGACTGAAGCTGTGCATGGGCGACTATCCCTTCGTTGCACAGCTCCACCAAGACGTCTCCGACGTCTCGTCCACCCGCTGCTAGGCGGTCTTCCACCGCATCAGCGATTCGAGGTTCTACCCGGTCCAGCCACCATTGACGGTTCATCCAGCGCGCTCCAGTTCGTCAACACCACGTCAACCGAAGACTGTTTTCGTCACCATGGTTAACACTCAGGCATCTGAACATACAACTATTGCAGATGTGCAGCCGCACTCGCTTTTTGGGAATTCATCATGGACTACCGCTCCGTACTTGAGCGCATCATTGAACAGGTCGACTCGGTCGCCTACCTCACGCCCTCGGCGCAGGTAGACCCCCGTCATCGCAGTGTTCTCACCGAAGTCGGTGCCATGATTCAGGACTCCACGATTACGCCGGACCACATCCGCACCCACATCCAACGCAGCTACGACAAGGGTCGGCTGGACCGCGTGCACTACCTGTCGGCGCTTCACGTGCTGGCCGCCAGTCCGCGCGTGCAAGACTGGGCGGAAGCCGCTCGGCTCGCCGGAGAGCAAGAGCTCGCGGCACTCGACCACGGTGGCCCGTTCCAGCAGACGAACTTGGCTGCCGTCGACCGTCACCGCGGTGTCGTCGCCTACTTGCGGGGTCACTACGACAACGCACTCGACCACTTCTCTCGCGCCCTTGAGCGTCAGCGAAGTGCAGAGAATCTCGGCAATGTCCTGTGCTCACTCGTCCGCCTAGGCGAAATTGACGAAGCACGGTCGCTACTCGCGCAAATCCGCGCAACACTTCCACAAGCTTTGGTCACGGACCTCACCGCGATGGTGAACCAAGACCCCGATCTGGCTCTTTTGCGAACGGAGGACGCATGAACGCGTTGTTTTTCTTCTTTGTCTGGGTACTCGCCTCAATCTCTGGCGGTGACCCCTGTGACAACCCACAATTCGCCGACGCCCACGCCGACGAGTGTGTTGAAGATGTAGCTCCAACCGCAATCCCGAAGTCGGACACAAGTCTCGGCGACATCTCGAACGGATTCTAAAATGACTGAGCTGACTTTCCAGCTCCAGGATCTGTTAGCGGACCGGCATACGCAGGAATCCCGCGCACTCTTCGAGCTGTTGTTGAAATACGTGAACCGTCGTGTACGGAGTGCCGCTTGGCGCTGCTGTCGTGGCGTGTTCGGCGAGTCCGAACTGGACGAAATTGTGAGCGATGTACTGCTCCAGCTGATGACCAGCGCTCTAGCGCGCTTCCGTGGCGAGACCATCGGCGAGATGCTGGCCTTTGTCCGCACCGTTGCCGACCGTTCGCTGTGGCGTGCGGCCCGTAAGGTCCAGCGTGAGCGCAAGGCCATTCGTCAGGATGAACGCGTTGTCCGTGCTTGGCACGCAGAGTTGCCTTCGCCCGAAGACCTCGTGCGTCTGGTACCCGACTCTCCCCTAAGCGACGTTGATGAAGCCTACCTTCGTGGACTGCTCGCCGCAGGAAGCAAGGTCGCATACGCAAGGGAGACCGGCGTGTCTCGCGCAGCCGTGACCCAACGGGTCAAGCGCATCCAGACACGAATCGCCAAGCTCGCTGATGGTGAGCAGATGGCAGTCGACGCTTGGCTACATCAAGCCGCCCACGAAGTCCTCGCACAGTAGCGAGTCTTCGCAGGGCCTTCCCCCGTCAGCGCCTCTATAGACACCGCAGGGTCAGTCGCGCGACACGACCCACAACGTCTTGCCCGACTCAAGCCACGGGTACTCTGCGGGTGCACCCAACGGGTGAAATGTGAGTGCCGACTCCACGTGAAGTCCAGCCTCGCCCAAGGCGTGCTTCAGCTCATCGTCGGACCAGTACCGCTGGCGGATGCTGCCGCGCAGGTCCCGTGTGATCATGGGCGTCTCTTCTTCCACATTCAACGAGAGACGGCCAATGTTCGACCGCTCGTTGAACCGAGCCGTACACGACATGGTGTAGTTGGAGCCTTCAGCCCGAGCGTCTGTGCAGTTCCACAGCTGGGAGCGGTAGATGACGAGGTTGTTGGTATCGAAGACCATGACCCCACCACGCGTCAGCGCGTCATGGACGCAGCTAAACATGTCCACCAGCTCTTGCTCTTCGAGAAGATGATTGACCGTATCGCCAGTGCAAACCGCCACATCGAAGCTTCCGTCAAGCTCGAAGGCGCGAATGTCGCCAACGCGCAGATCAATGTCCATCGAGTCGCGTTCAATTCGACGCCGGGCAATGTCCAGCATGCGGTCCGACTGGTCCAGGCCCGTCACCTGGTAGCCCCGCTTGTGCAGCCCCATTGCCAGTAGTCCAGTTCCACAGCCAAGATCGAGCAAGCGAGCCGGCGCAACAAGGGCGTGGTCTAGCAACGCGTCACAGATGTGATGCACCATCAGCTCACTGAAGTGGTCGCGAATGGCATTGTCATAGAAGGTAGCTAGGTCTTTGTACACGCGAACTCCAGCGCAAGGCATCGTAGCCTGTGGCTCGACTAATTGGGTTAGACGCGATGACGTGAACACCAAGAACATCGGTTTTAGCGTCACCGTAGCGGTCGGGCTCGTGCTTGATCAGCTCACTAAGGCGTGGGCGCGCGGCGAACCCCTTCTGCAGACACGAGATGGTTGGGCAGTCAGCGAACACTTCTTGCACCTTGTGCGACGAGAGAACTCGGGCGCTGCATTCAGCCTGCTGAGCGGTCTACCCGCGGAGTGGCGTGTGCTTGCATTCGCGATGTTCAACGTGGTGGCCGCCGTGATTGGCCTGTGGCTGCTGTCTCGCACCACCAAGACTCGCTGGCCACGTGCCATCGGGATTGGTCTGTTCGTTGCGGGTGCGGTCGGTAACGGCATCGACCGTCTCATCTTCGGCTCCGTCACCGACTTTATCCGAGTCCATGCGGACGTAGAGCCACTGTACTCCTTCATCCTCAGCACGTTCGGTCGCGCCGACGGTCCGGTATTCAACATTGCCGATGTTTGGCTGTTGATTGGCGTGTTGTGCATCCTTATTGCGGACTGGCGCTGGGAACGTCGCCAGTCTGCCGCGGAGAACTCCAATGCCCCTTCCCTCTGACTTCGCTGTCGAGTGCTTGTACACTTCTGAAGCTTGGTACGTACACGACCTCATCGAGGTCAACGCCGAGCGCATTGTCGCCGTCACGGACACCACCCGTCTTGGCCACTTGGTTGATGCCCAGCGCGTCTGGCCCGGTCATCCCAAGCACCTTCCCGGTGCCGCGGTCATTCAGATCACTGGGGTTCTAGGACAGCTGCACGCCATCTACGGTCTGAACCTCCGCCCCACGGACGGTTGGGTCGGCTTTGGCACACACGTGCACGGCTGTAAGTTCGCTAGCCTTGGCGAGATTGGTCCGCCGGTGGAGCTTGTGGGAGAGATCACCCGGTCCCGCACCATTCGAGGCACCGTCTTCACCGACTACACCTTCTCCTTTTCCCAAGAGGGGCGCAGCGTCTACACCTCTACACAGACCGCTGGCTGGCGACGGTCCGACCATCGCGGCCCGCTTGAGCCGAGCGCATGAGATGGCTTGTGGCGGTCCTGCTCCCGAGCATTGCCTGGGCAACCCCCACCCTCGCCGTGCTGGATTTGGACAACCTCACCGGTGACCCCTCGCTCGACAGTGCCGGCGCGGGTGTTGCCGCAGTGCTTACCACCAAGCTCACACGGGTAGACGCGGTCACTGTCGTGGAACGCAGCCGACTCTTGGAGGTCTTGGCAGAGGTCGACTTGGGACAATCGGGCGCCGTCGACCCCACCACCGCCGCACGCGCTGGCGCACTGCTCGGTGCCGACTACCTGGTCATGGGCTCGCTCTTTTCCGTCCAGCTTCCAGCCATCGCAATCGACCTACGCATCATTGATGCCTCTACCGGACAAGTCGTTCAGGCCGAACAAGTTCAGGGGTCGATTGGTGAGACCGGCGAAGAGTTTTTTGTTCTGCTGGATGACCTGTCGTCCCAGGTCTTGTCCGGTATGGACATCACCCTGGGAGCGCGCGACCGTATTCGCCTGTCCCAAGTCGATGTTGAGCGGCTCTCAACGGTGTCGGTGTACGGCGAAGCCCTACAAGCCTTGGACGCCGGAAACGCTTCCGAAGCCCGTGGACTGCTCGCGCAGGCATCTGCCCTAGAGCCCGGCTTCACCCTCGCAGCCGCCACCCTCGCCGGCATTCGCGACGAGAACACCGCTCGCCAGACCACCATCGCCCACGACGGTCTGGTCGCCTACCGCGCCGCTCTCGACACGCTCGAAGCGTCTATCGAACGACGGTTCCCCTCTGGCGACGTCACGTCCGAGACCCTAGCTGCAATGGCCCTGTCCGCACATCTACACCTGATGAAGGGAGAGGTAGACACCTACCTAAGGCTCGAACTGGAACGCGAAGCCTTGATGCTGGCCTCAGACGCCGACGGTGCCCTGCGAGACCCCCACGGTTTCTCCAGAGCGAAGCGTCAGATCCTCCAAGATGAAGTCGGCCACGCCAAGCTCGTCCAGCACATGCAGTGGGTCCACTTCTGGCCGCACGAAGCCCGTGAAGAGCGCGCGAAAATCCTGGCGAAGCTCGGACGCCGAGACGCCGCCATGGCGCTCATTATCGACAACTACCAGCATCCAGGCCCAGGCAACTCCGCGGTTCCTAGACCCACCCCACCCATGCGATTCGCCAGAGACATCGACCTGTATGACATGTACGTGGTGCTCAAGCGTCAACAGGTCCAGCAGCTCGAGCTGAGGGGGGACGAGAGCCTCTCGCGTGAGTCCACTCGACTTCAGCGCGTCATCGACAGCGCCGTACGCTCCCGCGAGCGAGCAGGCACTCTGGACGCTCTTCAGACCCGTCTAAACACAGGTCCCATCACCGCCGACTTGGTCGACGAAGAACTCGGACGGATGGACTGGATTGACGACGATGAGGGCTTTCCCACCGCCTACTACTCGGCGTTTCGAGACCGCGTCGCGGCAGGGGCCTATTCGGACGTCTCCACCGAAGAAGATTTCTACCGAGTCTGCCGCGAGTGGGGTCAGGTGATGCGGGACCACTTTCGCCACCCCATGTTCTTCGAGCAGCGTCTGGACGTAATGCTCCAAGCCCAGGCCATGGCGCCTGCGCGCGACGACGAAGAAGCCGCCCGCTACGCCCGTGACATCCGCTCCATCATTGACGGACATGTCCAATGATTGCCCTGCTTGCTCTCGCTCTCGCGTCCCCTCCAGGCATCACCGCTGAGCCCACCCTGGCTTGGACCACGAACACCTTCGAGTCGGTCACCTTCAACGCGGAAGAGTGCGCCACCCAGCCCACAGAGCGAGGCACCCTGCCCGCTGGCACTCCGGTCATGGCGAGCTGGCTGCACGAAGACACCTGTGGTCAGACGGTCGTCCGCGTACGCATTCCCTTCAATGCCGAAGGCGGTCGCAGCTACATCACACCAGCTCAGGGCGTCACCACCCGTGCACCAAGACGTGCCGTTCAAGCCAGCACCGGCACGCCAGGCTTCATCCGCGGCTCAACCAGCCGGCTCACCCGAGCACTCGCCCTGGGCCCTGAACGGACCGAAGCACAGTTCCCCGACGGCATGCCCGTCACCCTTGTGGACCCCGACGTGGGTACCTTCGCCGATGCTTCTGGGCAGGTCTGGCTCGCGCAAGACAACAGCCTAAAACCAGAACCCCCCGTTCACCGCGGAGGCAACCGACGAGTCTTCGACCAACGTCAAGCACTCGCAACCGGATGGGCAGGCCACAACGACCCCGTCATCACCGGTGTTCCAGACGCACAGACACTCACCCAACTGTCCAGTGATGCCATCTACCTGGTCAAGGTCCGCCGAGAAGACATGACCGCTCAGCGAGAGTTCAGTCCAGACTGGATTGACCCCATCGGACAGACCATTGAACGCACCTGCGAGGAGCTCCCCAGCGCTACTTCCATGGCACCGTGCGGCCGCTATTGGCTGGACTACCGTGCGTTCGGCGCGCTGTGGTTCGAGGGAAGCACCAGCCTACTGCTTGTCCGCTACACCGGGACCGACCGACGAAGCGGTGAGTCCCTGCCTACCCTGCGGATAATCGGCATGGACATTCCGAGTACGCCGATCTTGAGTCGCGAGTGGTAGCCTCCTCGACCTGACCGTCGGAGTTCCCATGCGCCCCTTGTTGTTGTTGTTGTTGTCCGCATGCGCTGACGCCCCCACCACCTGGCACGAAGATGTGCGGCCCATCGTGGATGCCCGGTGCATGACTTGCCACACCGACGACGGCATTGGCCCCATGTCCTTCTCCAACACCGACACGGTCCAACAGTGGCAGCAAGCCATTGTTCTCGCCGTACAATCCCGCGCCATGCCGCCGTGGGGAATGGACCCCGACTGTCGCGACATTCAGGACAGCCAAGCCCTATCGGACGACGAGATTGCAGCGTTTACCGCATGGTCGGAGTCGGGCTTTCAGATGGGCGACGAGAACGCCTACGTCGCACCGCTCATGCCCGACATTCAGCCCCTACCGCCAGCCGACATGACCCTCGACTTTGGCGATGCCTACCTTCCAGACGCCACCAAGCTCGACGATTATCGCTGTGTGGCCGTGGGCGATGTGCTCGACCAGGACCTGTATCTGCGCGGCATGAACATCCGCCCCGACCGAGCAGACCTCGTCCACCATGTCTTGCTCTATGCAGTCCCGCCTGGAGGCCTAGCAGAGCTCGCGCGCCTGGAAGCAGAAGACGACGCGCCAGGATTTGCGTGCTTCGGAGACACGGGTGTGGGTGATTCGCAGAACGTAGGCGGCTGGGCCCCCGGTGGCGTGCCATCGCTGTACCCCGAAGGCACCGCTATGCGCGTCCCCCAAGGCTCACAGTTGCTGGTGCAGATGCACTACAACACCGCTGCCGGCGAGCTCGAAGGCGACCGGACCCAGATCGACCTGTGGGTCCAACCCCCCGATGTTCGCCCCGACTTCTTGGTCAGCACACATCCGATTGCGTACACAACACTCGACATCCCCGCAGGCGCCGAAGACTCGCTACAGCGCCGCGAACAGCGCGTCCCAGTGTCCGGCCAGATCGTAGGCGTGAGCCCCCATATGCACACGCGCGGACGTACCATCGAGACACGCCTTCACCGTGCAGACGGTACCGAAGAATGCTTGTCTCGGGTCATGGACTACGACTTCGACTGGCAACGCGGCTACGAGTACGAGCTGGACGATGCCGTAGACATCAGTGTCGACGACATCATCGAGATTCGCTGCACCTACGACAACAGCGACAACGACGAGCGGGTTCAGTGGGGCGACGGAACATCCGACGAGATGTGCCTCGACTACATCAGCGTGCTGCATCCCAACACCTTGCAGGCCGACGATACCGGTACGTGTGCGGGCGTCGACCGCTGTGTGTCCGAGTGCGACCCGGCAGATGCCTGGTGTCCAATGACCTGCATGAGCCACTCGAGCGAGGCCTGCTTGTACTGCGGCATTGACCAGATGTTCGACTTTGGTGGCTGCCTCGCTGAGAGCTGCCAGTCGCAGATGCAGGGCTACGGCATCTGCGTACAGTCGTGTATGGACGGCTTCGAGGACTTCTTTGAGTGCTCCTATGAGACCTGTGCCTCGACCTTCCAGCCGTACTGGGAGTGCGCAACCAACCAGCTCAGGGGCCCGTGCGCGGGCCTCATTGAACAGGAATGTAACTAATGCCTTGGCCTGCAACGATTCTGACCTTCTGGTTCACCACGCTGTCCCCTAAGGATTGGTACGCCGGTGGTCCGACACTCGATGCACGCATCCGCACCGAGTTCGGTGACGTGCACCGTCTGGTCGCGAGCACGCCCGATGAAGACCTACTCGCAGACGCAGACACCGCACTGGCCGCCATCATTGTGCTCGACCAGTTCTCACGCAATCTCGGTCGCAAAACAGCCGCTGCCTTTGCTCACGACGAAAAAGCTCTACGCATCGCCATGAGCGCCATCGACAAGGGGTACGCCGACGGACTGAGCACCGAGCGTCGCAACTTCATGTACATGCCGTTCATGCACTCTGAGTCTCTTGACGTTCACGAACGCGGCGTCGCCTTGTTCGCCGGCACGCCGAGCGAGTCATTCGCACGCGACCACCACGACATCATCGCCAAGTTCGGGCGCTACCCGTACCGGAACCCTGCCCTCGGACGCGAAAACACGGCGGCAGAGAACGACTATTTGAAGACCGCAGAGACCTTCGGACAGTAGTCTTGAGAGCGGCCCCCCGCCCAACCCAGGCACAATGCCAACAGTTCGAGGGGCCACTTATCAAGAGGGTTCGCGACCAGACGTGCTCCCCGGGAGCCATTGGCCCCCGCGTCCGTTGCGAACATGAGCATCTTAGCGCCGTGAGTCTCTCCTGCTATCTCACTTGTCTGTCAGTGAGGGCCCCGAGAGGAAACTAGGGAATATCAATGGTTCTTGCTTGATCACCGCCAGTACTAGCCTGGGCACCACACAACGCGACTAAAGAAGAACACTGTCCGACCGATTGCGACCCGGGAGGTCGCCCATGTCCTTGTTTAAGGCGTTTGGTGGGAACCGAAAACTGTTCCAACGCAACGCAACGAGTCACGCCACTCCGCAGGAGCCAACACCTCGCGCCTCTGCGCCTGAGACCGCCCCGGTAGCGGTAGCGGCCCCTGCCAACGACATCGCCCCCACCCCAAGCCCGGCACAGACCGCTGAGCACGCCTCGAATTTCGTGTTCGAAGAAGAGAAAAAGCGTCACGCAGCCGTTCAGTCCGAGTGGACTCAAGCGGTAGACACCCTCGGCATCGCCAACCGGATGATGACCGCGGCAACGGAGGCTCGTCGAGAGACCCTCGCAGACAATGCACCACTCATCGCAGGTATCGTCCGCCAAGTCGTCGAGCGGGTCCTGCACGGCGCCATGTTGATCGACGATGCAGCCCTGCTTCGCGTCATCACTGCTGCTGCAGAGGCGCTTCCGTCGGACGTTGTCCGGCTGCGCATGAACCCGAACGACATTGAACGGGTTCGTCACCTCCTTCCCGAAGGCATGGCGGAAGCGGTCGTTCCTGACACGAGTATTAGGAACGGCTGTGTCGCTGAGACACAGCGGGCAACGGTAGATGCGAGTCATGCGGCAGCGCTGGCGGCCGTGGACGAGATGCTGGAATCCTGGCAATCCAGTGAAGCGCAATGAGCATTCACGGACTGGCGCAACTGGATCGATTGTCAAAGCGTCTCGCTCCCATGGGCATGCGCGGACAGGTGACGGGTGCCGTTGGCGCCCTATTGGAAGCCGAGGTTCCAGGAGCTTCTATCGGCGGTATGTGTGAGCTGGGCGACGGAACGCTTTGCGAAGTCGTCGGCGTGAAAGGAAGCACCGCCTTTCTGGTTCCGCTCGAAGAGACGACGCAGCTTCGTGCCGGCACACGGGTACGAATGCTTCAGACTCAGTTGTCGGTGACTGTGGGAGACGGGCTTGTTGGCCGAATTCTCGACGGACTAGGCAAGCCACTAGACGACGGAAAAGAGCCTATCCGAGGCCACTCTACGCTCATCATGCGGCAAGCCCCGAGTCCATTCGAGCGCGGTACCATCGCCCTTCCTCTCGCGACCGGCGTTCGTGCCATCGACAGTATGCTGACGCTCGGACGAGGTCAGCGCATCGCCCTACTAGCCGGTTCCGGAGTTGGAAAATCAACACTCATGGCCATGTTGGCACGCAACGTCAACGTAGATGTGACCGTCATCTGCCTGGTCGGTGAGCGTGGGCGTGAAGTGAAGGAGTTCGTTCACGACACTCTTGGTGAAGAGGGCAGAAAACGCGCCTGTCTCGTCGTCGCAACATCGGACCGCTCGCCAGCTCTACAAGTACGCAGCGTGTTCATGGCCACACGAATCGCCGAGCACTTCCGCGCCGAAGGAAAGCACGTCCTGCTCTTGGTGGACTCCATCACCCGTCTCGCACTTGCGCAACGGCAGATCGGTCTGGCCAGTGGTGAACCGCCGACTGCCCGTGGCTACACACCGTCGGTCTTTGCCATGCTGCCCAGGTTGTTGGAGCGCGCCGGCGCACACCGTGATGGCGGCTCCATTACAGGCGTCTACACCACATTGGTCGAAGGCGACGACATCCACGACCCCATTGCAGACGCCGTACGCGGAATCGTAGATGGACACGTCGTGCTTTCGCGGGACTTGGCAAATCGCGGCCACTTCCCTGCCATTGACGTCTTGCAGTCGATCTCTCGACTCTTCACGAAGGTCACCGACCCCGAACACCGAGCCCTCGCTGGCGAATTGCGCGAGATCATGGCGGTGTGGGCCGAACACGAAGAGCTTGTTCGTCTGGGAGCGTACGCTCATGGAACGGACCCTTTAGTCGACCGTGCCATTCGACTTCAGCCAGCAATTCGCAGCTTCTTGCGTCAGGGCCCCGAAGACGTGCTCACGGTGCCACAGACGGTTCAAGCCCTGTTCGAGGTCCTCAACGAACCCGAGCCCGCCTAAACGGTGAGTCCGAAGAAGACGCTCACGCCAATCAGCAAGACACCCGCCCCAGCCGCGAGCCATCCCATCGCGTTCGCCTGCAGGTGGGCGTGACGGGCGGCAACGTGTACGTGGTTTGCCGGAGTGCTGTGCGCCAAGACCACTACGGACTCGATGGGATCGAGGTCTAGCGTTGGTGCGTCATCCCCCCCTGGGCTCAACTTGCCCGAGTCCGAGAACGGTGAAGTAAACGAGCCGGTAGCAGCGACTTCTTCTGGGAAGATGGCGTCTAGTACAGCATCACAGTCGGGCAGTCGGTCTTCAGGATCAACAGACAAGAGGCTGCGAATGACCACCGCAATGTGGTCGGGAATGTCTGGGCGCAGGGTCGCTGGGTCCGGGTAGTCTCCCTGGGCCGTCTTGTTCAGAATCGTGACCATATCGGAGCCGCGAAATGCAGGAACACCGCAGGTCATTCCGTACAGGATGCAGCCGAGAGAGAACAGATCTGCCCGCTCATTGACGCGAGAGGCATCCCGAATCTGCTCGGGGGCCATGTATTGGGGGGTGCCCATCATCATGCCGGTCTGGGTGTCCCCTTCCTCCTGACTTAGCACCTTCACAAGACCAAAATCCATGACCTTCGGCACCAGTCCGGCCTCGGTCTCGGCAAGAAGAATATTCTCGGGCTTGAGGTCTCGATGAATGATGCCCAGACGGTGAGCGGCTCGGACCCCACGAACAATGCCTGCAAACAGCACAAGCGTCTCCTCGAGGGTCGGACTGTTGTTGCGTAGCCAGTCGCGCAGGCTGCTGCCGGGGACGTACTCCATGACCAGGCCGGGTCGACCGCGAACGTCAACAATGTCGCTAACAGGCACCACGTTGGGGTGGTTGAGCTGGGCTTGAACGCGCCCCTCCGCGAGAATCCGCGCGGAGATATTCGGCAGGTCCACCGCCAACACCTTGAGGGCATGGGAGCTGCGTAAGTCTCGGTGGGTGACCCGAAAAACTTCCGACAGGCCACCGTCCCCAATAAACGACTCCACTTCGTAGCGGTCCACCGTCATGCCCGCTTCTAGGATGCGTCCCATCGTCAAACCTCCTGGGGGATTCCCCCTACACGAAGCCCGTCGGACCATCGGAGCCGGACGATAAGCAGCGATACCCGCAAGCACGGCGACCGAGCACGCGGTTACCACGCCTTTCGAGCCCCCCCAACGGCCATGGAGCGACCGTGAGCGAGACAACCATGCAATCCGACCCAGCACGCTGGTTGCTCTTTGGCGAGAGTGGCCTGCGCTCCGGCTACCGCGTTGTCTTGTGGTTCATGGTGGTGATTCCATGCACCATCGTCGCCGCCGCACTTAGCACCCTTCTTCAGCCCGTCGTCGACAGTCTTGGCGTGCCACGTGGCGAAGCCTTCTTACTGCTCAGCGCTGTTGCCTACACCCCAGCGCTCCTGCTCACGCTGCTCTTTGGCGCCTTCGACAAACCCAGAGTGACCTCTGCGGGCCTGGGCGGCCCTGCACTACGCAGCCTGTCGGAGTACATCAGCGGTACCGCCATGGGCGTCGTTCTGGTGTTGCTGACACTGATTGTGCCAGCCATCGTCGGCACTGTGCGCTTTGATGCGCTCGCCCCTGGCTGGCATTGGGCACTGATTCCGCTGTGGTTTGTGGGCCTAGCGATCGCTGCGGCCTGGGAAGAGGTCTTGTTCCGCGGCTATGGCTTTCAGTGGCTGTGTCGTGGCACTGGCAACGTCATTGTGTACGCGGTCAGGCCGCTCTTTCCTCTCGAGCCAGAAGTCGTGGCACAGTGGCTCGGCCGGGCATTCTGGGTCGGCATGTCGGCCGCCGTGTTTGCGCTGATGCACACGGCAAATCCCAACGCCGGCATTGTGAGCGGCGTCAACACCGGCCTCGCTGGGATCTGGCTCGCTGTCGCCGTTTTCCGTACCCGCGCTCTATGGCTCGCGTGCGGACTTCACCTGGGCTGGAACTTCGCCCAAGGCCCCCTGCTCGGCCTGCCAATCAGCGGCATGGGCAGTGAAGAGAGCGGCATGTCGATACCGTCTCTCTGGTCCACCTCATTGACGGGTCCCAACTGGGCGACTGGCGGAAGCTACGGCATTGAAGCCGGTCTTCCATGCACTGTTGTCTTGTTCATCGCCATTGCGGCTGCTGCCCTGTACAAGCCCCGTCGGCCCGGACAAGACGCGCCGGTTCTGCGGCCTGGACGCATTCACGCGAACCAAGCCGCAGTCGAGTAGCGCTCTACCAGACTTCGCAGCGGTCTTCAGCCACCATCGCGTCGCCCGCTTCGCACCCGAAGGCCTCGGCAAACTCGGCCGAGTGCATGACAGGTCCGTTGACGCGGAACTTAGCCGGGCTGTGAGGGTCGGTGGTCACCTGCATCTCTTCACGCTCGGGACGCATGTTCGTACACCAGCCCTGCGCGTAGCCTACGAAGAACAGCTGCTCAGCACTTAGGCCAATCATGCCTTCTTCAGGTCCGTTCTCTTCCGACCATGACTTGTAGGCATAGAACGACGACTTCAGTCCACCGTGGTCGGCAATATTCTCGCCGAGGGTGAGCTCACCATTGACTGCGAGTCCGTCGCGGACTTCAAAGGAGTCGTAGGCATCGACCAAGCACTGAGCCTGCTCTTCGAAGCGGTCAGCAACTTCTGGTGCCCACCACTCTTCCATGCGGCCTTGGCCGTTGAACTTGCGACCTTCGTCGTCAAATCCATGGGTGATCTCATGGCCAATGACCATGCCAATCGCGCCGTAGTTCATGGACATTGGGAAGTCGGAACTAAAGAACGGCGGCTGCAAGATGCCTGCCGGGAACACAATCTCATTGGCGGAGGGATTGTAGTAGGCGTTGACGGTCGGAGGGGTCATGAACCACTCTTCCTTGTCTACCGGGTTGCCAATGCGGCCAATGAAGTCGGCGACGAGGAACTTGCGCGCACGAACCACATTGCCGAGGTGGTCGGTGCTGCTGACTTCAAGGTCAGTGTAGTCACGCCACTTGTCCGGGTAGCCAATCTTATTAACGATAGCGCCGGCCTTTTCGCGAGCAGCTTCACGAGTGTCGTCGTCCATCCAGGCGAGCCCAGGCAGGTTGGCTTCAAAAGCGGCCTCGACACGACGGACCAAGTCTTCGGCGATTGGCTTGCTCTCACCAGCGAAGTACGCGTCTACGAACGCCTGGCCGACGGCGTCTCCCATCCACTCATCAGACAGCTGGACACAGCGCTTCCACCGCTCGGGCTGCTCTGGCTGACCGGTCAATTCCACGCCGTAAAACGCGAAGTTCTCGGCATCAAACGCTGGGGACAGGTGGGGGGCAAAGTCGGTGAGCACGCGCCACCACAAGTACGCACTGACCGTGCTCATGTCGGTGTCGTTCAACAAGGTGTCGAGCTGTTGGAAGTACTCCAAGCGACCCACATTGACGTCCGTTGCCTCTTCTGCGCCAATCGCCGCAAAGTAGGCATCTAGCGGCAGTGACCACTGTTCCTGCCATCCGGCGCGGTCGATCTTGTGGTAGTTCTCTTCGACCTCACGCAGCTCTGCACGGGGAAGATTGATCTCGGCAAGTGCGGTCTCAAAGGCCACAATCTTCGCAGCAGCTTCACCTGAAGCCTCTGCTGGCATGTTCGCCATCTCCAGCATCTTGGTCACATGGGCTTGGTACTTCGCCAGCAGTGCAGCGCCGTCTTCGTCGCCCTCTTCGACCAAGTAGTAGTCGCGGTCTGGCAGGGACAAGCCGCCTTGCGCCACGTGCATGATGTTCAGGTCCGGGTCTTCTAGGTCCGAGTAGACGTACGAGCTGAACAAGCCGCCAACACCGATTCGCTCCAGCTCACCAAGCACCCGTGCAAGGTCTTCCTTGGTGGCGATGCCGTTGATGCTGTCCCGCACCTGGCCGAGCGAGCGCAGGGTGTTCATGTCCGTGGTGCCCATGTCCATGCACGCGTCGTAGAAGTCGCCGACCTTCGCCACAGCGGCGTCTTCTGATTCGGACGACGCCGACAAGATGTCGCGCTGACGCGTGAGGTTGGTCTCACTGATGACCGAGAATGAGCGGCCCCAGCGGGACTGATCGGCGGGGATTTCGTTGGCTTCGAGCCAACCACCGCAGGAGAACTCATAGAAGTCGTCGCACGCGCGAACATCCGCGTTCATGCTGGTACGAACGGCTTCCTGCACTGGCGACTCAACAATATCGTCAATGACAGCGTCGACGGCGTCGACAACAGGTGTGGTCTTAGGTCCACAGGAAAGGGCGAGAAGAGCGATGATGGGACTGATGCGCATGGGGCCTCCAGGAACGCACGCATAGCTCATGCACGGCGGTTGGTCTTCTGCCCACCGACTGCAATACACTACGGCAGCGCTGGTCGCGGGAGCCTCATGTTCACTCGTACTCTTGTTCTCTGGTTGGCCTTGGTCAGCGGAAATGTAGCCATGGCTGACAAGCCACCACTGTCCGAAGAAGCCGCTATGCAGCTGTTCTTCGACTCCGGCTACACCTTCTGTGACGCGCGTTTGCTCAAAGAGGCCTGGGGCCTACAGATGGAGTACGGCGCCAAGGTACGCACGGGTCGCTTCCTAGACCTTCCGCGCGGGCGCAACCGAGTGGCGCGCTTTGTCGCCGACCAGCGATTGGCATCAGCCCGCAACAATAGCGCCTGTTCCACGTGGGAAATCGGCCTGGAGTACCCGCAGATCTCGGCGCTGGAGGCCATGTGGGGTCTGTCCACCATGGAGACCAAGACCCGCATTGAGACCGAGTTTGCCGCCAACCGATGGCGCGGTGTTCGCGACAAAGTCGGCTTCCAAGGTGGAATGGACAAGCTTGGCTACTACGACAAAACGGGGATTGGATTCGCACCAGAATACGTGGACGACCGCGATTTCTCCGACTTGGACGACACGCCATTCACCTACTGTGACGCCCAGCGAGTGGCCCTGGTCTGGGGCATGTCCGCACCCAACGCCGTCATCCACCTCAACGAGAAAGCACAGGTGCTATCCAAGCCCGACCTCATCGCTTCTATGGAAGCGGTCAGAACCGTCACCCCCACCTACCAGTGTACGTACTACCCGGACTTTTCCTACGGTGACGCCGAACGGGTTGCCGGCATGTGGGGACAGAGCATCACGCAGGTCAAGGTACAGCTCGGCACGAAGCTGACGGGCGGGTACGCCACATACCTGATGAACGAGCTGGGGCATCGCAGCGAAGCCAACCTTCCAGATGTCGACGGCGGCACCAATCAGTTCTTCACAGATGCCAACCAAGCTGCGTTCGACGCACGCGGCTTCACGTCCTGTGACGCACGCATGCTCGCCCGGTTTTGGTCCGTCAGCGATGACGATGCCATTGCCCGAGCCGGTCGCAAGCTCATGGACCCCGGCCAACACGGTGCCCTAGACACACACCGGGCAGACTCCCACCGCTTGGCTCACGCCGACAGCTTCGAGTGCGCGTTTGGCGACAGCTTCACCCCGGAGGACCTGACGACAATGGCCATGTATTGGTCGTTGAGCGAGGACGATGCCCGCGAACGCGCTGTGCGAAAGCTGATGCACGGAGACAGCCAAGAGTACCTCACTGAGGCGCTCACGTGGCAGTAGTCGCGCTGCCCGATGTGGGCTGGAAAGTTGGCATTGAGATTGAGCTGATGTCTCCAAAGGGAGCCACGAGACGGGACCTCGCTGACCGCATTGCCGCCAGCGAATCCGGTACCGTACACCCCTTCTGGCATGTGCAGTCCGAGCCGAGCCAGGTTCCAGGAATGCCCATCTTCCACAACCTGACACAAGGGTTCGAAGTGCAGCGAGACGGCCACTGGCGCGTTCGATGTGTAGACGACCTCACGCTCCAGGCCGATGCCGACCGAACTGCCGCCCCAAAGCCGGGTTGGTTCCGCATTGTCAGCGATGACCTGCGCTTGCTTCGCTTGGTCAAGCGACATGCCCCCGCCAGCGGCGCCATTGAACACGCCCTAACGCCCGTCGCAGCGCTGTTCGGTCAGCAGCCACAGCTCGCAGAGGGCGGAATCGTCCGCATCAGTGACGACGCAGACGCCTCGGTCTGCCTAGGCGCCCCGCTCCCCGGCGAACGGGAGCGTCCCTGCGAGCTCGTCACCTGCCCTATCGAGACCGACCACCACGCAACACTGTCCGACTGGCTCGCTCACGCATCTGCGCTCGGAATGACGGTCGCTAGCGAGGCCGCAGTCCATGTCCACTGCGACGGCTCTCAACTCCGCACACCCGCAATCTTGCAGCGCCTAGCCCGACTGTGGCTTCAGCATGCAGCCCAGTTCCGTACCCTCGTGAACACCAATCCACGCTGCGTTCGACTCGGTCCGTGGCCATCCCCAATCATCAACGCACTGTGCGCCCCGGACTTTGCGTCTCTATCTTGGTCTGACGCCCAGAATCGACTGCGTCCCTTGGGGCTCACCAAGTACTGCGACCTCAACATCGCCAACATCGTCCTGGGCATTCGCGACAAGCCCACCGTTGAGTTTCGCGTGTTTCCCGGAACGATGGACGCCACACGCATCACCGCGTTTGCCCACTTGTCCGCAGCACTGTGCCGCGCAGCACGTGACAACGTGAACAGCATGGACCTACTACAGCTGCCGACGCTTCACCCACAGGCGCGTCACATCCTCACGGAGGCCTCATGACACACCCGACACCCGACCCTATTGGTCCCGGACAAGAATCGGTGTGGAGCTATCCGCGCCCGCCGCGTGTGGAGCCCGTGCATGCCGAGATCAAGGTCTTCCTGGGCGGTGTGTGCATCGCGTGGACCAAGAATGCACACCGCGTCCTAGAGACGAGCCATCCACCCGTGTACTTTCTGCCCGCAGAAGACGTAGACGCCAGCAAGGTCAGCGCCTCCGAGCATCGCCCGTCCTTCTGTGAGTTCAAGGGCATCGCCCACTACTTGGACATGCACGTCAAGACGCACGAACGCGAAGTGTCGGCGCCCGCCGCCGCATTTACGTACGCCAACCCCACCGAAGCGTTCGCAGCCATCGCCGGACACATCAGCTTCTATGCGGGAGCCATGGATGCCTGCACCATCAACGGCGTGGTCGTGACACCGCAGCCGGGTGGGTTTTATAGCGGATGGATTACGCCCGAAATCGTAGGGCCGTTCAAGGGATACTCGGGAACTGAAGGCTGGTAGCCGGGTCCGCCGCCTGAGATTTCTGGGTCAAACGGCACCGCCATCTGCTAATCAGCTTGATGTATCGACCTGGTCGTCCCCTGCCCCAAAGGCCCTCATGACTCGCACCGCGCTGCTCCCAGCCCTCTTCGTCACTGCTTGCACGACAGAGACCCCTCCAAACGAACCGCGGGATTTCTGCTGCACGGACAGCGGCTACTTCGCGCCCGACACCGGTTCACGAACGACAAGTGTCGCCCCTATTGCCGTGTGTAGCGTGGATACCAATCCGGTCGCCCCACCCTCACAGACCGCACACTTCAACGGGTCACCGTCCTACTCTCCGATCGATCTGGACATCGTTGGCCTGGAGTGGACGCTGATAAACGCTCCGGACGGCAATGCCGCACCGCTAGCCAGCCGCACTGGCGTGACAACAACCCTCACACCACAGCTATCCGGCGAGTACCACATCGAGCTCACTGTCATCGACGAGCTCGGCGTTCGAAGCGAGGAGCCGTGCACACTCGTCCTGCAGGCCATTCCACTGACCAATCTGCAGATCGAGATGTTCTGGTCTCACGCCAACGACGACATGGACCTCCACCTGGTGCGACCTGGCGGCACTGCACGAACCTTCGATGACTGCTTTTCGGTGACGTGCATCGACGGAATCGACTGGGGAGTAACGGGCGACTCCTCCGACGACGTGCGGTTGTTGGCGTCCGACGTCACAGGCGTCGGCCCCGAAATCATTCAGATCGAGACCAACGAAGTGGGCGACTTCAACGTGTTTGTGCACGACAACCCCGCAGCTGAGCGGACAGAGCCGACCGATGTCACCGTGAACATTGTCTTGGACGGCGAACTCAGCTTCTCACAGACCCGACGCATTACTGGCGAAGATAGTGACACTCCCTACGCAACCGTGAACCTCGCCACCGGATTGGTCACCGCTGCGCCTTGAAGCTGGGGCCCGCGCGGGCTCCGCGCATTCATTTTTCAGTGGTGAACGCCGTCAACCGAGTGTAAAATGAGACGGCTACGGACTTTGGAGTCAACCATGCGCGCCTTGTTTCTTCTCCCATGCCTGGGACTCGTCCTTACAGGATGCAAAAATGAGAGCGGTTTCACTCCGGACCCGCCGGTCACGCCGCCTCCCGAAGACACCGGTGACACCGTCATCGAAGAGATCTTGAGCGATACACCAATCGCCGTTTGTGAAGTCAACAAGAACCCGGTCCAGCCTCCCTTTGAGACGGCCCGCTTCGATGGTGCGGCAAGCTACGACCCCAACGACCTGGCCATCATTGGCTACGAGTGGGCTCTGGTAGCGGCACCGGATGGAAATGGCGCTGCGTTGTCTACGCGCACGGGTCCGCAGACCAACCTCACGCCTCAGCTCGCCGGTACGTACATCGTCGAGCTCAACGTGATCAACGAGCTCGGACTTCGCTCCGAAGAACCTTGCACGATCGCGCTTGAAGCCACCCCGGACGAGGATCTCTGGGTGGAGTTGTTCTGGAGCCACAGCGGCGAAGACATGGACCTTCACGTCCTCAAGCCGGGCGGTACCCCACGTACCGGAACGGACTGCTACTTCGGCAACTGCCGCAACGGCTTGGACTGGGGAACAACCGGGGAAGACGCCGATGACCCGGTTCTGGACCTCGACGACATCTCCGCAGTCGGCCCTGAAAACATCAACGTCTCGGACCCCGAGCCTGGCGAATTCACCGTGTTTGTCCACGACTATCCCGGATCGGTCCGTCAAGAACCTACGGACGTCACCGTCAACATCTACCTAGGTGGCGAGCAGGTGTTCAGCGAGACCCGACGCATCACCGGCGAGAACTCAGATGAGTACTACGCCAGAGTCAATCCCACGACGGGCATCGTCACTCCCATGTAGTCACTGACGGCTTTCATGGCCTAGCCTGACACATGTCCATCATGTGTCGCGGCTGTGGCATTCCCGTTGCGTGTTCCCAAAACTTCGCCTACACTACCCGCCATACGGGCACCTCCGGAGACCTCTTATGCGCGCACTTCTCATCCTCCCCCTCATCAGCTTGTCGCTGGCAGCTCTGACCGCCTGCAAGCCTGATCCGCCCCCCCTGAACAACATTCCGGACGAAGTCGATCCACCGATTGACACCGTCGATACGGTCATTGTTCAGCCAGACGGTGAGAACCCCATCGCCGTGTGCGAAGTCAACAAGAACCCGGTTCAGCCGCCGTTCGAGACCGCACGATTCGATGGCTCTGCAAGCTACGACCCCAATGATCTCGAGATCATCGGCTACGAGTGGGCGCTCACTATGGCTCCAGACGGAAACGGTGCCGCTCTCGGTGCAAATACCGGCCCGACCACGAGCATCACGCCTCAGCTGGCTGGCACCTACGTTGTTGAACTCAACGTCATCAACGAGCTCGGCCTCCGCTCTGAAGAGCCCTGTGTCATCGCCCTCGAAGCCACCCCAGACGAAGACCTCTGGGTCGAGATGTTCTGGAGCCACAGCGGCGAAGACATGGACCTGCACATGTTGCGTCCCGGTGGCAGTCCCCGCACGGGCACTGACTGCTACTTCGCCAACTGCAAGTCTGGTCTGGACTGGGGCACTACCGGCGAAGACGCGGACGACCCCATCCTTGACCTCGACGACATCCCCGGTGTCGGTCCGGAGAACATCAACGTCTCCGACCCCGAACCTGGTGAGTTCACCGTCTTTGTCCACGACTACCAGTTCACGGGTGTACGCCCCGAGCCCACAGACGTGACCGTCAACATCTACCTCGGCGGCGAACAGGTCTTTAGCGAGACCCGACGGATCACCGGCGAAAACACTGACGAATACTTCGCTCGGGTCAATCCAACGACCGGTATCGTCTCCCCGATGTAGCACCTCGCTAATCACAAGAACGAAGGCGCGCTTCTTACTGAAGCGCGCCTTTTGCTTTGTAAGGTCGATTCGCCTTTCGGCCGTACGGTCTGAGGTTGCGAGCGCAAACCACTGAACAACGTTTGCCTGTCTCTCTCATTTACCTTATACCCGAGCCCGAATGGGGACCAGGAGGGTTTTGTGACTCGTTTTGCTGTTGTAATGGGCCTTAGCGCCGGATTTGCTCTTTTTGTCGCGTGTAACTCGGACACGGGAATCAGCGCAGGATTCGACGACGCGGACGCACCCGACGACGAAGAAGTTCTCGTTGACGAACCTGTCAACGGTGAGGCGCCTGTCGCCATGTGCACGGTCAACAAGAACCCAGTGCAGCCTCCGTTTGAGACCGCCCTGTTCGACGGTAGCGCAAGCTTCGACCCCGAAGGCCGTGACATCACGGGCTACGAGTGGACCCTGACATCCGCACCAGACGGCAACGCTGTCCCGCTGTCTTCCCGCACGGGCCAGACCACCAGCCTCACTCCACAGCTCGCCGGCGTGTACCGCGTTGAGCTCACCGTACAGAACGACCTTGGCCTCCGCTCGGAAGAGCCTTGCGTCATCGAGCTGTCGGCCACACCAGACGAAGACCTCTGGGTCGAAATGTTCTGGAGCCACAGCGGCGAAGACATGGACCTGCACTTGTTGCGTCCAGGTGGCTCGCTTGAGACAGAGGGCGACTGCTACTACGCCAACTGTGCTGGCGGCGGCTTCTTCGGCGGCGTTGACTGGGGTACCCAAGGCGTTGTTGAAGACGACCCCGTCCTCGACCTCGATGACATCCCCGGTGTCGGTCCCGAGAACATCAACCTCGAAGACCCACAAGCTGGCGACTTCACCGTGGTTGTTCACGACTACCCAGGCAGCAGCCGCATGGACGCTACCAACGTGACCATCAACGTCTACCTCGGTGGCGAGCAGGTCTTCAGCGAACAACGCAGCATCAGCGGCGAAGACACCTACACCAACTACGTGCGCGTCAACCCGACAACGGGTGCCGTCACTCCGCTGTAAGCTTTCGCTCTACAGTCGTAAAAGCGCCCTCGCCGGTTCTCCCGGCGAGGGCGTTTCTGCGTCTAGACTCAAACGTCTACATGCAAAAGCGCCCTCACCGGTTCTCCCGGCGAGGGCGTTTCTGCGTGGACTCTCTACACTCTACGCAGTCGTCGTATTGACGACCGCTCGCAGAATGGCTTCCGGCGTTGCGGGAATCGCAAGCTCCACCTCGCCGCCCTTGGTGGAGAACCC
Source organism: uncultured Pseudomonadota bacterium (assembly GCA_913061235.1). Taxonomy (GTDB): domain Bacteria; phylum Myxococcota_A; class UBA796; order UBA796; genus CAJXTB01. The sequence continues at coordinate 201,233 of CAJXTB010000008.1, forward strand.
ACCAATCGCATGACGGAGCGCTGTGACAACACCCAGCGCCAGCATGAACGGAGGCTCGCCTACCGCCTTACTGCCGTGAATCGTGCTGAACTGGTCCGCCTGACTGAGCAGTGCCACGTTCATCTGTAGCGGTACATCCCCCATCGCCGGAACCTTGTACGTCGATGCACCTGGGGTCTTGAGAACGCCGGTGTCCGAGTAGATGACCTCTTCCATGGTCAGCCAGCCGTAGCCTTGGATGAACGCACCCTCGACCTGACCAATATCAATGCTCGGGTTCAAGCTATTGCCGGCGTCATGCAGAATGTCGACACGCTGGAGCCGGTGCTCGCCCGTCAGGCCGTTGACCTCCACCTCCAGAACGCTAGCCCCGTAGGCAAAGTAGAAGAACGGCTCACCGCTTCCCGTCGCATGGTCATAGTGAATGCCAGGCGTCCGGTAAAAGCCAGCCGCGTGAAGGCTGACCTGTCCCAGCCAACACGCCAACGTTAGCTCTGTAAACGGCACACTCGCGCCGCCGCCATGAACAGCGTCGTCCGCAAACGTCACACCCTCTTCGTCGCACTTGAGCAGCGTTGCAGCAACCGGCCGCATCCGTGCAAGAAGTTGGTCACAGGCATCCTGAACGGCTTGTCCATTCAGATCGCTGCCGCTACTCGCTGCCGTTGGACTGGTGTTGGGAATCTTGTCGGTACGCGTATTCATCGCCCGAATCTGACCCGTACTCACACCAAAGGCGTGGGCACAGATGGCGACCATCTTGCTGTGCAGCCCCTGCCCCATCTCCGTACCACCATGATTCAGTTGAATCGTGCCGTCGGTGTAGATGAGGACGAGCGCACCGGCCTGATTGAGCATGCTGGCCGTGAACGAGATGCCGAACTTCACCGGCTGGTAGGCAATGCCTCGCTTGACCCAGCGGCTGGTCGCGTTGAAGGTGTCAATGTCTGCACGACGTTGCTCGTAGTCAGAGCTGACCTTCAGCTCCCGCCAGACCCGGTCCACGCGAGGGTCGGGAATCTCTTGGCCGTATGGAGCGGTGTTTCGTGGTGCGTCACCGTAGTGGTTGCGTGCACGAACAACGGCAGGGTCCTGTCCGGTCCGCTCTGCATAGCGATTGATGGCATCTTCCACAACCACCATGCCTTGGGGACCACCGAATCCGCGAAACGCTGTATTGGAAGGCAGATTGGTCTTGCAGACCTGCCCCACCAGCTCGCATGCCGGCAGGTAGTACGCGTTGTCTAGGTGGAAGACGGCCCGGTCCAGAACCGCACCGGACAGGTCAAGAGAGAAGCCACCATCGGAGTAGATGTTGGCGCGTAGCGCTGTGATTCGACCCGTTTCATCAAATGCCGCTTCATAGCGGGTCCAAAACGGGTGTCGGTTGCCGGTCTGCACCATGTCGCGGTCACGGTCCAGCCACACCTTGCACGGCCGGCCGGTCACCTGAGCACCCAGTGCCGCAAATGCTGCCCATTGGGAGGCCTGGGATTCCTTGCCGCCGAAACCACCACCCATGCGCGGCACTTCACACACGACATCCGCCGCTCTCTTGCCCAGCACTAGCGCGACCAGCTTCTGAATCTCTGTCGGATGCTGGGTCGACGAGTAGATGTGCATCTGGCCACGCTCACCCGGCAGGGCCAGCGCCGCTTGAGTCTCCAAATAGAAGTGGTCCTGGCCGCCGTTACTCGCCGTTCCACGAATAACTTCTGCGGCAGCCTCAATCGCTCCATCCACATCTCCGCGCGCAATGCGATGCGGTGCCGTGTGGAACTGCTCGGCCGCAATCGCATCCGCAATGGTGAGGGTGGGCTCGAGCACGTCGTACTCAATCGCCAAATGCTCGGCCGCCGCGCGGCACTGAACCAGCGACTCGCCAACGATCAACGCCACCGTGTGTCCGACACAGAGCACTTCGTCTTCAGCGAAGAGTGGCTCATCGTGCACGATGGGTCCAATGAGGTTGTCTCCGGGGACGTCGTCGGCAAACAGGACCGCATGAATGCCAGGAAGTAGACGGGCGACGGTTCCGTCGCGACTGACAATCTTCGCCCGAGCATGGGGCGAATAGATCGGGAGGCCAACCAGCATGTCCCGCGGCTCTGGAAGGTCGTCCACGTAGCGGGCGTCACCCGTCACGTGCTCGACAGCGGACTCATGGGACGAAGACTTGTGCAGCGGTGAAGTGCTCATGCGCCGGCCTCCGTCAACACAGTTCCGGTGTGGCGGTAGGCCAATGACGGCTGCCGAACCGTGTGCGTTTCTTCATAAAACCCGCGCAGAAGATTCTGTGCCACCGTGGTGCGGTACCAAGCGGTGCCTCGGTGGTCCGAGAACGGCGTGAACTCGGTCGCGAGACACGCAACGGCCGCCTCAACGGTGTCGTGCGTCCAGGGCTGCCCCACCATTGCCTGTTCCGCAGAAGTCGCACGTGCTGGGGTCGCTGCCATGCCGCCGAACGCAAGTCGCGCCTCGGTCACCGTTCCGTCGTCGACCATCACATACAAGCCAGCGCTGACAGCGCTGATGTCGAGCTCCCGGCGCTTACTGACCTTGTAGGTCGCACAACGCGCGCCCGCCGGCACATCCGGTACCTCGACCGCAGCCAGAATCTCTCCTGGTTGCAGCGCGGTCTTGCGGTACTCCAAGAAGAACTCGCTCAAGGGGACGCGTCGTTCGCCCTCTGCCCCCAGAACCACAACCGTGGCTCCGAGCGCGAGCAGAGCGGGTGCCAGGTCTCCAATCGGAGACGCTGTGCACAAGTTTCCACCGACCGTTGCGCGGTTCTTGATCTGGCGAGCACCGAAGTAGCGCAGCATGCGCGCCAACGGAATCAGCCCGTCCTGAACACGGTCTTCGACCTCGGACAGCGGCACCGTCGCACCGATCCGCCACACACCGTCGGTGTGCGTCATCTGACGCAGCTCTGGAATCGCCTCCAGGCTCACCAAGCACGGAAAGGCGACGTGCTTCTTGGTCACGTCCAACCCAAGGTCGGTCATGCCGCAGACAATGCGCGCATCCTCATTGGTGGCCAACACGTCAAATAGCGCCGCCGTAGATGACGGCTGGAAGTAGCGTTGCCCCGCGGCGACGTACGTCAGATCACGTGGGACGGGCGAGCTGAACTCAAGTGCTGCGAAGCGGTCATCCGGACGCAGCCCTTTCGTCTCGAGCGCGGCGTCGCGAATCGGACGGTAGCCCGTACAGCGACAGAGAGTTCCGCACATCTGGTCGTCGACTTTCCAGTCAGCATCCAAGTCCTTGCGGTAGCACCCCTCGAACATTGTCATCACAACGCCGGGCGTGCAGTAGCCGCACTGTGAGCCCATGTGGCGCACCATGGCGTCTTGGACCGGATGCAGTTCGCCGTCCGTCTTGAGCCCTTCAACGGTAACAACCGTCCGTCCATGCAGCATGGGAACGAGAACAAGGCACGAATTGATGGAGCGCCACGACGGTCCACCGTGGGCGTCGTGGTCCAAGATGGCAATCGTGCACGCGCCACAGTCACCCTCAGCGCAGCCTTCTTTGGTGCCGGTCTTCCGCTGCGCGCCACGCAACCACTGCAGAGCGGTGGTGGTTGGGCTGTGGTCGGTGATGACGACTTGTTCGCCGTCGAGATTAAATGTAATCGGGTCCATGGTCATCCCTGATGCAAGATGGGCACTTTAGTCCACTACGAGTGCTCTTGGGCTTGTCCCGCAACACCGCGTCGTGCACAGTGCCGCGCCATGGACTTGTATCGCGCACAACACGCAGTTCTCCCAACGGGCACCGCACCCGCAGCTATTGCTGTGGAAAGCGGGCGCATCGTCGCTATTCACCCTTTTGACGTGTCGACGGAGGGCATGGACCGCGTCTTTGACGTCGCCGGAACGCTCGCTCCCGGGCTCGTGGACACCCACGTGCACGTCAACGAACCGGGGCGCACGCACTGGGAAGGCTTCGACACAGCCACCCAGGCGGCCGCAGCTGGAGGCGTGACCACCATCGTGGACATGCCGCTAAACAGCATTCCCCCCACCACATCGGTCGAGGGATTCAACGCAAAGAAGGCATCTGCTCGCCCGCAGATCCGCGTCGACGTCGGCTTCTGGGGTGGCGCGGTGCAAAACAACGCCGAGCACCTTCCGGGTCTACATCAGGCCGGCGTGCTCGGGTTCAAGGCGTTCCTGTGTGAGAGCGGGGTCGACGAGTTCAAGCATGTCGACGAAGAAGCCCTCGATCGCGCTCTGCAGATCTGTGCAGAGCTCGGCGCACTGCTCATCGTCCATGCCGAACATCCTGGCCCCCTGCACGACGCCGAACACCATGTTCACGACTTCGCCAAGACCGACCACACAAGCTGGCTCGCAACACGTCCACGCGAAGCCGAAGACCGCGCCATCGCCCTGCTCTTAGAGGGTGTGCGCAAACACGGTACAAAGACGCACGTGGTGCATCTGTCGTCAGCCAGTGCCCTACCGCTGCTTCAGCAAGCCAAACGCGAAGGGCTACCGCTCACCGCAGAGACCTGCCCGCACTACCTCTGTCTCGCCCACGAAGATGTGCCGCCAGGCGCAACCCAGTTCAAGTGCGCGCCACCTATCCGCGAACGCAGCAACCAAGACAAGCTGTGGGCGGCCCTGGCAGATGGCACCTTGAACATGGTGGTGACCGACCACTCGCCCGCTCCCGCAGACCTCAAGCGGCTTGATTCTGGCGCTTTCCCCTGCGCCTGGGGCGGTATCGCCTCGGTTCAGCTCGGCGGACGCTCCATGTGGACCCACTATTCCCGGCGCGGCGGCTCGTTCGACGACATCATCCGCTGGATGGCCCTGGGCCCGGCAGAGCTGGTCGGCTTGTCACAAAAGGGCCGGATTTCAGTGGGGGCAGACGCCGACTTTGCAGAGTGGGACCTCGATGTCATGGAAACCATCGACCCCACCACCTTGTTGCACCGTCACCCCCTCACCCCATACGCCGGCTCCACCCTGCGCGGACGCGTCCTTCGGACCTGGCTGCGGGGCTCACTTATCTACGACAACGGCCACTTTCCCGGACCTCCCTCCGGCGAGCTGTTGAAGAGGACGCCATGACAAGCACTCCACAAGGTATCGATCTGGCCCGCGCAGACCTCGGCGGCATGGTCATTGCTGCGAACGACGAGTTCTTCGCGGCAAAAGAGAACCTCATCCTCGCGGACGAAGCCGTCTTCGACAATGACGACTACTACGACCGCGGCAAGCGCATGGATGGCTGGGAGACCCGTCGTCGTCGGGAGATGGGCTACGACTGGGCCGTACTCCGACTCGCGATGCCAGGAATGGTGCAGACCTTCGTCATCGACACCGCACACTTCACCGGCAACTTCCCGCCGGGCGCAAGCGTAGAGGGCGCCTACATCCCAGGCTACCCGTCCCCTGCAGAAGTGCTGGCTGACGATATCGAATGGGTCGCGCTCACCCCGCGCGTGGACCTAGAGGGAGACACCAAGAACGTGGTCACGGCTACGGCTCAACACTTGGTCACACACCTGCGCCTGAACATCTACCCAGACGGTGGTGTGGCACGCCTGCGTGCGTTCGGAACCCCATGCGCCCCATGGAGCGAGCTGGGTCCCGAACCCGACCTCGCCAGTGCCGTTCGCGGTGCACGCGTTGTAGCGGTCAGCGACGAGTTCTACGGCGTCCGTCACAACGTCTTGATGCCCAACCGGTCGGTTTGGATGAAGGACGGATGGGAAGTCCGACGCCGGCGAGATGACGGCAACGACTGGTGTCTGATTCGGCTCGCCGTCCCCGGACGCATTCGCCGTGCTGAGATCGACACCAATCACTTCAAGGGCAACTGCCCACGAGCCGTCCGTATCGAAGCGGCACTCTGGCCTGGCCCACCCCCAACCAACCCCGATGATGTTCCGTGGACTGAGCTGTTGCCCATGTTTCGCACGCAGCCTCACACCCAGCATCTCGTTGGCGAGACCTTCCCGAAGGACGCCGGCCCCTTCGACCTGCTCCGCGTCTCCATCTACCCAGATGGCGGAATCTCTCGCCTGCGCATGTGGGGAGACCCAGACACGGATGCTCTCGAAGCTATCAACGTCCAATGGCTCAACCGCATGCTGCCCAGCACATTGCGTCAGACCCTGACCGATTGCTGCGGAAGCCGTCGGTGGGTGCAAGCGATGATGGACTCGGCACCGTGGGACGGCTCTGGAGCACTCCGTAGCGCCGCGGACACCGCATGGTCATCGATGGGCGAGCCCGACTGGCTAGAGGCCTTCTCGCACCATCCACGCATCGGGGGACGTCGTGCCCAAGCACAGTCCGATGCGGCCGCCGTTCTGTCGGCCGGAGAGCAGGCCGGAACCTCAAACGCGTCGGACACAACCCTCGACCAGCTCGCGTCGCTCAACGAGTCGTACGCCAAGGCGTTCGGGTTCACCTACATCGTCTGCGCAACCGGGCGCAGCGCTGACGAAATGCTCGACCTGCTCAAGCAGCGCATCGCCAATCCGAGAACAGAGGAGTTGGTCATCGCCGCTGCTGAACAGCACAAGATTACCCACATCCGTCTAACCAAGGCCTTGTCGTGAGCATCAGTACCCACGTTCTCGACACAGCGCGCGGCTGCCCGGCACAGGGTCTTCCCATCACCTTGTGGCGGGAAGACGGAGACGAGCAGATTGAGCTCGGTACCGGCGTCACCAACCACGACGGCCGCATCGCTGGATTCATTCCGGAAGGAACCGCCCTGCCCGAAGGCACCTACCGCATTCGCTTCGACACCGGCGCCTACTTCGATTCACAAGGAATCGACGGCTTTTATCCAGAGGTCGTTGTTCGTTTCATCATTCGTAAAGCGGATGAGCACTACCATGTTCCACTGCTCATCAGCCCCTTCGGATTTTCTACGTACCGCGGGTCCTAAACATCCCGAGTGAATGCACCGAGACCCCTACAACGGAGGTCTCGGCATGTTCCGCCATCCACTCAGCATCGGTATCGTCTCACTCTTGGCCAGCGGCTGCGCCGGCCCGGCACTCATTACCGGCGATACTGCCCCTGGAGACCACCCCTGGGTAGAGCGAAGCGCTCCCGTCGACATGGAAGCCCTTCAGCTCACTCCGGACACCCAGCGGATGACCATGTCCCTGTTTGGCGACGTCAGCGATGTCACCTTCCAGCACATCCGGCACGAGAACGGCTCCACCATCTGGAGCGGTACCCCAAGCGACGACCCCGAGGGCGAGGTCACCCTGGTCAATCAGGAAGACGCCTGGGTCGGAACCCTTCGGCGCCACGGCACCTTGATGCGCGTGGAACAATACAGCAGCGAAATCCACATTGTCGAAATTGACGAAGGGGCCATGCCTGTCGATGAAGAGCCCATCCCCCGCTCGGGTGGGGGCCTTCCAGACCTCCCCAACCCCTTCACCGGGCAGCGCCGGTCAACGATAGACGTCTTTGTGGGGTACACAACCCAGTCGCGTATTGCGGCAGGCTCCAAGGACGCAATGGAAGCGACCATTGCTCTGGCAATGGTCGAGAGCAATACCGGCTACCGCGACAGCGGCATTCCCATCACTCTTCGACTGGCGGGGACCCGAGAGGTCTCCGGCGTCGAGACTGCCGGCGACTGGGGCAACACCCTCGATGACCTACGCTCCGACAACGACGGCTTCGCGGATGAAGTGCATGCCGAACGCGACGCGACTGGGGCAGATGAGGTCGTCCTGATTGTCGAAGACTCAACCGCATGTGGCATCGCCTACGTCATGACCGACCCCGGACCCGCATTCGAGTCGTCCGCTTTTGCCTTGGTCAGTCGTACCTGCGCCACGGGCTACTACAGCTTTGGGCACGAGATTGGCCACAACATGGGCTCGGCACACCACGCCTCCTTCGGCGAACAGGCTGCCTTTGACTTCTCCTACGGTCACCGCGACCCAGATGCCGCGTTCCGAACCGTCATGGCCTACAACTGCTCGGGCGGCTGTCAGCGCATCAACCGCTGGAGTGACGCAAGCGCAACGTACGAAGGGGCCCCGCTCGGAGCGGACGACGACGCCGAAGAGCCAGCGAACAACGTTGAGACCCTCCAGGATGTCCGTGCCATCGTCGCCGACTTCCGCACACCCCAAACCCCCGTCGGGCCCAGTATCGACTTCACAGCCCCAGCTGGCGACGCCATCATTGGTGGACACGTGGAGCTTGCCTGGACCTCGTCAGACAGCACCCGCGTGACAATCGGTCAAGCGCCCGGAGATGCTGACTACGCAGAAACGACCAATAGCCAAGGTGAGTGGCACGCCACCGGGTTGCCTGTGGATGGCACTCCCGTCTGGGTGAGCCTTCATGGGGTAGATGGCCGCGTGGACCGACAGTTCTCGACGTCTCCGTCCACAGGCATCTCGCTCATCGCACCCACTTCGATCTTGAACCGCGCAGAGCAAGTCTTCGAGTGGACACACGATGGCTCGGCTCGTTTCCGATTCTCTGTAGGCACAGCTTCCGGGCTGGCTGACGTCATCGATGTGATCTCCGACGATCCAAGAGTGATGACTCAGATACTTCCAAATCAGACGTTATTCGTACGTATCGGTAGAGAAGCTGAAGGAGATTGGAGCTACACGACACAACGTTTCTGAAACCAATCGGGACTGCTGTTGTCCATTCTCAGAGGACTATCGAAGAAGGAATGCACCGAACTCGATCGCTACTTCAGGCGATGCGCTTTCAAGAGCCCAATCGGGGATCGCGATCTCTCGCGTTTCCGATCGTGCTTAAAGCATCACTTTCACGCGCCTGTGGATAAGTGCCCTTCTAGCGGTCCACTTATCCACAGCTTTCCGTCCAATAGGCCTTCAGTTGTTTGTGTGTGACCGATAGGGTCACTGTGCCGAGTTGGCATGAAGCTCTTCCCAGCTACATGTACTTCCCCACGCGGCGCCTAAGGTAAACCATGCATCAAGTTCAGATATCGACGGAAAGTCGAGACGAGTTGCTGTTAGAGCACTACGAACTCGCCCGACGAATCGCCTATCGAATGTACTCTCGTCTCCCCCAGTTGGTGGAAGCAGACGACCTCGTAAGCGCCGCTGTCATGGGTCTCTTTGAGGCCATCGACCGGTACGACCCACGTCGCGCCGTTCCCTTCGTCGCATTCGCGAAACACCGCATTCGTGGCTCAATCATGGATGCCATTCGCGCAGCCGATTGGACCCCAACTTCGGTCCGTCGAAAGCATGACTTGCTGAGCCGTACACATCGCGAACTCATCGATAAGCTGGGCCGCACCCCAGACCGTATGGAGCTTATCAACAAGCTCGAAGTCAAGCCTAGCGCCTACGACTCCCTGGTGACCGACTCCTTGATTCGAAGCGTACTTCCATTAGATACGCCCACCATGGCAGGCAGCGAAATGACGCTCGCCTCCATCATCCCCAGCGACTCCGACACACTAGCGGACCTGTCCAAGCAGGAACTTCGCGACATGGTTCAGACCGCCCGTGAGAACCTGCCTGACCGCGAAAGACAGGCAATCGACCTTCACTATTACCGCGACATGAAGCTCAAAGACGTTGGTAAGGAATTGGGTGTCACCGAATCACGCGCCTGCCAACTCTGCAAGCAGGGAATCACCCGCCTACGCAAGCGGCTTCAACCTCAGATTCACTGAAGAAAACAGGCATCTGAGCCGACTAGAAGGGGGAGCGACAAGACGTCGCTCCCCCTTCTCGTTGTGGAGGCCCCATGGTCAAATCGGATGAAGACATCGTCACCCTTATTCCCCGCTTCGTAATTACTCAGGGTGAGCCTCCAATTCGACAATGCCAATCTCCAGAGCCCGTCTCGGTCCAGGTTGAGGTCACGGAAACGCTTCGACCCGACAACACCGAGGAGCTCTGGGCGCGGACCCCCGACGACGTCACAGACACCTTGATGCCAGCGGACATCGACGACTATCAGACATCTGGTCGTCTACCCGCTCGCTCAATGCTGCGCCGCCTGCCCTCACTGCTCGATTGACAGCGACCGCTAGCTACCGAGTAAAGCCAGTGCTTTGCGCGTGACGTCGGGACTCGTTGACTCTTCGGAGGTCTGCCGAAGAAAAGCCCGCACCGCAGGTTGTCGTTGAATGGCTCGGTCAATCTCGGCCGACGCGCCTTTGGTGTAGGCGCCCAAGCGAACCAGTTCTTCGTTCTCTGCCCACGTAGCCATCAGGCCCCGAAGCCGCCGCGATGCCTCGAGATGGTCTCTGTCCACCACTCGATTCATCACCCGAGACACCGACCCGAGCGCATCAATCGCTGGGTAATGACCGGCATTTGCGAGGTCTCGTGACAAGACGATGTGCCCGTCAGCGATACCGCGCACCGCATCGCCGATGGGGTCATGAATATCGTCGCCCTCAACAAGCACTGTGTAGATACCCGTGATGCTACCGCCGCTCGCAGAGGTTCCAGCTCTCTCCAGGAGCGTGGGCAACATGCCGAACACGCTAGGCGGGAATCCACGCGTTGCCGGGGGCTCACCCGCCGCCAGTCCGATCTGACGTTGAGCCAGTGCCAAACGGGTCAATGAGTCCATCATCAGCAGTACGTGCTGACCGAGCGACCGAAACGCCTCTGCGATGGCCGTGGCAACCAGTGGAGCTTTGACCTGTAGTCCGGGCGACGTGTCACTTGTCGCCACCACAACCACCGACCGTGCGAGACCCTCTGGCCCCAGCACATCATCGATAAACTCGCGGACTTCGCGGCCTCGTTCGCCCACAAGGCAGATGACGTTGACGTCACAGGCGACCTGAGACGCAAGCATTCCGAGCAGCGTACTCTTGCCGACACCAGACCCCGCCAAGATGGCCATGCGCTGTCCGCGTCCTAGAGTCAGAAGCCCGTCGAGAACTCGAATGTTGGTCCATAAGGGGGTATCGATGGCCGGCCGTGTCAGGGGGTCCGGTGCGTTGGCGTGAACCGGAACACGCACACCGGTAATTGGTGGCCCGCCATCAATGGGCTCCCCCATCGGGTCGACGATTCGACCAATCAGACCTGGCCCCACTGGAATTCGAAGCCGACCATACTCGAGCGTGACGGGTGCCCCAACGGTCAGCCCATCAATCGCATCGAGTGGCAGAAGGTCACAATCCGAACCGGAGATACCCACCACTTCGCAGCGGACGCCACCAACGCGAGCACGCGTCCCCATGCGTGCACCCGGTAGCGCAGCACGAAGCAAGGGTCCGTTCACAGCCTTCAGACGCCCATGAACCCGAGCGAACTGCGCGGTCTCGATGCGCTTCTTCAACGCGTCCAGGGCGCTCACGATGGGTTCGCCGCCCAGTCATGGACCAGCTGCGTGAGCTGGTCGAGAACATCCGACAATGAGGTCTCAACACGCGCTTCGGCGGTGACCACTTCGCAGGCATTGGCCAGGGATGGCTCCCCAACAACTCGCGCTGCGACATCTGGGTGCACACACGCGCGGATGGCGTCAGCGGCGTCTTCAGGAACCCGTAGAAAGAGAATCTGATCACGAGATACCGTCTCAATCGCGTGGTCGACGACCGTCATGAGGGCTCGCTTGTCCACGGCGACCGCCTCGCCAACAATGCGACGCGTCAGGGCCTCCACAAGCTCCGCAATGTCCTGGCGGGCCTGCACCATCACCTCACGGCGGGTGTGAGCGACCGCATCCAGAAGCGACTCTGTCTGTGGAAAGGCAAGTTCCAGCTCTTCAATGCGCGGCTGTAGCTCTGCTCGAAGGGCCGCCTCGACCACAGCAGTGTGCTCGGTAAGGCGGGACTGAACTTCTTGTTCAACGCGGGTGCGTGTCTGCTCTTCTTGAGCGCTCTGAGCTTGTTGGATGACGGTTGGGCAGATGGAGTGCATCGGCCGGAAGACGTCACGCTCATCATTGTCACGCGCGCGATAAACTGCCATTGGCTACTCCTCTTCCTCGTCGAATCCGAGGTTGATGACCCCATCATCGGCCAGAGTCATCGCCTGTTGAATCATTTCTTCCTTCGCGACACGAATCTCTGAATTGGAAGGACTCAACAGCTCAATCTCGTCACGCATGTCGGCGGCTGCACGCGACGACATGTTGCCGAGGAAGCGTTCGGAGATGGCCTTGTCGCTGCCCGCCAAGGCCACAAGAAGTGATTCGCGGCCCACGTGGCGCAGCATCGTCTGAAGCGCGCGGTCGTCGAGCTCGGCAAGGTAGTCGAACGGCAACATGCGTCTGCGCAGCGTGCCGGAGAGCTTTCGGTCGGTGGTGGCGATCTGCTCCAACAAGGCGTCCTGAGCACGTTTTCCGAGGCGTCCAACCGACTGAGCGGCCATGTCCAGTCCAGAGGGCGCCCAACGTCGGGTACCGTCCTTGAGGGAGAGCAACAGGGCCTCTTCAACGTCTTCTGCGAGCTCCACTGGAACGGTCTTGATGCGCGCCATGCGGGTTGTCAGCTCGTAGCGTTCTTGCTCGTCCATCACCTTCAGCACACGTCCGGCGTTTTCGGTGTCCATCAACAGCAACGCGACTGCGCGTGTCTGCGGGTGTTCTTCGCGCAAGACAGTGGCGATAGTCTCGGGATTACGAGTGGCCACGAACTCCACGAACGCGGTGGACACGTCTCTACGAATGCGCTGCCGCACACGCTGGCGCCGGCCTTCGTCAATGAGACCCGGAAGAGTGCCAAGGGCAAACTCCTTACCGGGCTGTGGAATCATGCCATTGTCACGCAATTCACGGACAAATTCACCAACCGCCTGTTCGATAACGTCAGGCGAGAGTGCGTCCAGGGTGGCCATGGAGGAGCCAATCTCTTCCAGCTCGCGTGCGTCCATGTGCGACAGCATCCCGCGAACGACCTCTGGATTGAGGTACATCACAAGGATGGCCGCACGCTGTGAACCGCTCAAGTCCCCTAAGGAAGCGATTTTTTTGGCTGCACCCATGCTCTATTACCCGTTCCGGTTCCACTGCCGCAGGACTTGCGCTGCTGCAGTGGATTGGTTTTCGACCAGCTCATTGAGCATCGTAGTGTCCATCGGCTGGTAGTTCTCAACTAGGTCAACGAGGCGGTCGGCCATCTGGTGGTCCCGACTCCGCTGGTCCGTCTTGGCCTCTACCTCCGCTTCAGCAGCGGCCTGGGTCTTCTCCTCTTCGGTCAGAACCTTGGGCACTGGAGCCATTGCTGCGCTCATCACAGGCCGGACAACGAACAGGAATCCTAAGATGACGGCCAGCGCAGCCACCGCCCACGGCAGGATGGTCTCGGGGACGAAGGGCAACATGCTCGCAGCCTCCGTTTCTTCCCATTCGACCTGGGCAAACGGTAAGTAGCTGACTTGGACTACATCATCGCGGGAATCGCTGACGTTCGCTGCGGCACGAACCGCTTGCTCAATGCGACTCTGCAGTTCTTCCATCGTCATGGACTCACCGGCTGCGGTGACCATCTGAGCCAGTCGCCCAGAGTCGACCTGAACGGCCACGCTGATTCGATTGACCCCGCCCGCCGGCCGACGCCGAATCTCGTCTACCGTCGGATAGGCGTAGTTGGTGACCAATGCGCTGCGCTCGGAAGTCTGTTCAGTCCCTGCTTGGTTGACGCCACCTTCGGGTAGATTCGCGTCAACTCCAGGTACGCCTCGAGCATCGCTCCGGTCAGACGCGCTCTCTTGAATTTGTTCGCTCAGAACTGCTTGTTCCTGAATCGACATCTGCTTGCTGACCGTCTCAGACGACGTCATGTCAAGGTCAACACCGGCGGCGACCGAGAAGAAGCTTGGACTGCCAAGGACTGGCATTAGGGCAGTAAGAACCGAGCCTTCTAGCTCAGCTTCGAGTTCACGTCGATAGGTCGTCAGATCTGCTGGGTCACCGGCTGCACCCGGCACTTCGGCACGTGCCAACAGGGTTCCGCGGTCATCTGCGACGGTGACCTGTTCGGGGTCGAGCCCGTCTACCGAGCTAGAGACCAGGCTGCGAATCGCCCGTATTTGCCCCTGTCCCAGGTCGGCCCCAGGCGTCAGGCGAACAAAGACACTGGCCCGAGCCGGACGCTGCTCATCGAGGAAGAACGCGTCTTGCCGAGCCACAATCTGAACTTGGCTGCCGGCAACGCCGTCAATCCCATTGATCATTCGAGCCAGGTCCCCTTCCCGCGCACGGACCAAGGCCCACTCTTGCGCACGAGGCGTCAGCCCCAACTTGAGGTCGGCGACATCACCAAGACCGGGCGTCACGTCAGCTGCAGTGATGGCAGCTTGAGCGCTTCCGAGCTGGGATGCTGGCACCATGAGGCGGCCATCGAGGCTGATCTTGTGCTGAATCTCGGCTTGAGACAGCGCACTCGCACCAATCAACAGGTCGTTGTATTCGCCATGCATCACCGGACGCCACGTGGTGCTGGAAGCCCAGACCGACAGCGCGACGGCGACGGCAATGACCCCGACGAGTGACCCAACGGTGCGAACGCGCTGTGCCGGGTCGCGGCTCTGCCACCAAGCGGTCAAGCGGGCGATAAACTCGTTCATCTAGGGTCTCCTGGGATGCGAGACCGCATCAGACCGCCATGTTCATGATTTGCTCGTAAGCAGCGATGAACTTGTCACGTGCGCTGACCGTCATGCGAAGGGCGATGTCCGCCTTCTCCATGGAGATCATGGTTCCGTGCAAGTCCACATTCTGACCACTCGACAGGTCCGAGACGGCCTGCGTGGCATCCGCGAGTCCGGTCTCCACCCCGTTGAGGGCGCCCTTGAGTTCGTCGAGAAAGCCACCCCCAGAGACCGGTGCCGAGGACGGCGTCGCCGAGGGTGCCGCAGCTGGGGTGCGCAGCGCATCGGTGATGGGCGAGAAGGTAGGAACGCTGCCGATAGAGGAAATAGCCATGACTTATCGCCCAATCTCTAGAGCGCGCATGGCCATGTCACGCGTGGCTTCAACCACTGTGGCATTCGCCTCGTAGCTACGGCCCGTGGTCATCAAGTCCACCATCTCGTGCATGATGTTGATGTCTGGGTACAGGACGTTTCCCTCAGCGTCAGCATCTGGATGGTCTTCTTCATGACGCAAGATGCCATTCGAGTCGGACTGCCAGACCTCGGCAACCTCTACGCTGGACATGGCCTGGTCGAGAGCAGACCCAAACGGGTCCACGGCCTGACTCTCAAACACCGGAGCGCGGCGACGGTACGGGCCGCCCTCCGCGGTCCGCGTGGTGCGGGCGTTCGCCATGTTCGTAGAGATGGTCTGCATACGCAGACGTTGGGCAGACAGGCCGCTTCCGGCAATATCAAGGGTCTTCAGCACATCCATGGGGACTCCTAGAGGCGACCATCGCTGGCCGCATACTTGAGCAAGGCCATGTGCTTCGAGAGCCCCTTGGCCACGCCGTTGTAGACGAGTTGATTGGCGACGAGTCGACTCGTCTCACGTTCTGCAAAGACGCTGTTGCCGTCTTCCGCCCACGGTGGAGCTTCGAGTTCGATGACCTCTGGATTGTCAGCCCCACCAATGCCGGACAGGTGCACGCCATCCGCGGTCTTCAGGGCCAAACCACCCCCCTCGCCCATGGCGTCGGTGAGGGCTGTCGAGAAGTCAATGACCCGGGCTTTGTAGTCGGGGGTATCGGCATTCGCGAGGTTTGAAGCAGTCAGTGCATGCTGTTCTTGACGAAGGTCAAGAACCCGATGCATCCGATCAATGAGGGGGTCGAGGCGAAAGGCCACGGGAACTCCGGGTCTGTCTCCCTCTCGGACAGTCGCGTCGGATGTTTAGCAAGAAGATGCTGCGCACACCGGATGACTGCCTGTCGCTAGATCTTTCCGGTCAGTCCGACGGTCGCCGCAACCCTCGAGACAGGCAGCCGGTCAAACGGGTCAAGGTCACGCCAGGAACCGTCAAATCGCACCGTTGACACCAGGTTCGGGGACAGGTCTACAGCGCCGTACACGCTCCCGTGCAGACGTGTTGTGCGCCAAGGGTCGTCTGCTACCATCTCGTCCGTTCGCACGCCGCTGACGGTCCCCAAGCGCACGAAAGACGCCACTTCCGTCTCTACCGCAACCTCTCCAGCGAACACCACACTCAAGTGCGCGACGAACGGCCGGTCGTTGAAGCGCTCGAACGACAAGCTGACGGAAGATGCAGCCGACTCGCCGGTCAGCACGACCTCACCAATGAGCCTGTCCTCCGTCGCAAGCCTTGGAGCTTGCCCTTGGACGGCACTGATCTGGGTACCATCCCAGCCCAGACCCGTATTCAACGTCCAGCTCCCACACGACATATCGGCGGTCACCTGTCCGACGGGTCGCAGCGCATCAAACAGTAGAACCGCCGCCGGGTCAGACGCGTCAAAACCACTCAGGCCCAGCGACGACGCCCCCCAACCATGGTGCTGAACCGTGAGGCCAGCACCAAGCTGGATGCTGTCGGACACCGAGACGACGGCTTCGGCCGTTGCTCCAACCATGTCCGAGTAGTTGTAGGGTTGCACGCGACCGTCTGAACCCCAGAACTGGTAGCTCGACGACCGCAGTTGACCGCCAACAACAAGCTCCACCTTGTCAGACGTCCGGACCGGCACAGCAACCTCAATGCCATTGACCCCGGACGGTGCGTCGGTGAGAACGTCGCGCGCACCCCCGCCTGAGCGAACCCGGCCGATGTAGACCGCGCGCACCCCCACTGGACTTCGGCGAAACAGGTCGACCTGTGCGAAGGCATCCGCAAACACCCACGGCTCCAGCGGCCAGGCGCGGTCGCCGATGACATCTAGGAAGATGCCAGAGAGCATGGCAGTCACCGCTGTGTCCGGCACGTCCAAGAAGACGCCGAGCTCTGGATGGAGCCCCCTCACAGCCGCTGCCTGCGCCGCCTCAGGCTGCCACCCTGGATTGGAGTCTGCCATTAGGAGTGCTGTAAGTGAGGGTGAAACGCGGACATCGCCTACGTACAGCGGCTCGACCACGTCCACATCAACCACTTGTGACCACGCCAACGCACACAACAACACCATGGCGAACCTCCCGTCGAGCGGTTGGTGTCATCGTGCGAGTCATCCTTCAGCGATTACCGTCCGCCGTTCACTCGTTGGCGAAGCTGCTCGAAGGCTTCTTCCTCTCGAGCGAGGGCGCGGTACCACTCGGGCGCATCGTCACGGTCCGGCAACGTCTGGGCACCGGCTACCGAAACAGCAGCTCGCTGGGCATTGTGCGCCGGATGAGCCGAGTCGAGAAGGTAGGTCTCTGCTTGCGCAACATCGCCCAGCTCCAACAAGCAGCGGGTGGCCATGGACAATGGCGGTCTGCCGGCCTGCGCCTGGTAGGAAAACTCGGTTCGAGCCGCTTCGCAGCCGTCCCGCTTGCTAACCATCTCAGCCCACAACGACCGAGCATCCCAGTCATCTGCGCGGGCACGGGCGACCTCAGCCACCGCTTCATCAATCTGGTCCAGCGCCTGGTGGGCCAGAGCAGCCTCCATCATGAGAGAGCGCCGTAGTGACGAATCAGGTCGCTGAGACCGAACATATTGCACGGTCCTAAGGGCTTCGAGAGGTCGACCGTTCTGATTGTACAGATGCGCGAGTCGCGTGGTCGACGGCCCGTCTGGCCGGTCATCACGACTGCGCATTCGCGCCACCTCTTGCTGAGCGGCCAACGCAGAATGCTCCAGTCCGAGAGCACTGTACGCAAGTGAGACGCTCTGTACGGTTTCAGTGTCTCTAAGCACATCATTGAGTACGGGATGCCAGCAGCGTTCGTACAACGCGATGTGCTCCACGTATCTCTCGGCCTCAAACAGCGTCTTGAGACGTCCGCCACACGAAGCCACAAGCGCGCTCAGTGTCGTCCCCTGCTCTCCCGTCTCCGGATAGCGTGACATCAGACTAGAAAGAGCCATTGCTTCCATTTCTGGGTCACCAAATCGATGACCGATCTGGGACAACAAGTGCAGTGCTTCACGCCCCACGGCGTCACTTCGGTCGCTCGCGACGTGAAGCGTCGGCAACTTCGCCAACCACTGGCGAGGCTCGCCATCGAGCAAGTCAAGATGGTGCAGACGGAGCCGTCCCATACGCCCAGGCTGGCTGTTCCACCGAACAGTCTCCCAGGCGGCACGCGCTTGGGCCAGGTCACCGGCAATCAGCTCAGCATCCCCCCACAGAGCAAGAAGCTCGTTGCTCGGACGTTCGACGGTCTCTACCTGCGCTCGCAACAACGCCAACGCTTCGTCATAGTGATGGTCGCGCATCAACGCGCGGGCAGCCAACATCTGGCCCGCCACTCCCGGAACACGACTCGCAATGAGTCGACCGGTGACGGCTGGAGATGGCGAGCCGGTTCGAACCGCCAAGACGCCAAAACACTGGAGCGTTGCCGGATGTTCAAGGTCTGCTAAAGCAGCAGCCTCGCAGTGCGTTCGCATGGACGTCCAATCGGACAAGCGGGCAGCCGCTCGCGCTCGCAGCAAGGCAACAGCATGCGACTCGTCGCCGGCATCCTGCATCTCCTCAAGGTAGAAGTCCGATTCTCGGGGCAGCGCAAGCGCATCATAGGCGACGGCCAGACGATATCGGCTCGTCTGCTCAAGCGCATGACCATCACCCAACACGAGCGCGTGGGTGTACCGCACAATCGCATTGCGTCCAAGAGTGGCTCCAGCAACCAATCCCTGCTCTTCGACAGTGAGGGCCTCTCCCACCCAAGGAACAAGAGGTAGCCGAAAGCTTGAGACATCCGTGGCGAAGCCGGCACCTCCTACCAATGGAAGCAGCGCACGCGTAGGTGGAAGACCCGGAACGGGCGGAGTCTCGATGGCCAATAGTTCGGCGACCGACTCCACCGATACTCCCGGCTCGTCAACGACAGCCGCCGACTCGGTCCACACAAAGCGGAATCCTTCGGGAGTCTCTACCGCTTCGAGGCCATTGCTCGGGTCCTCTGGGTAGACACTCACAAACCAAGTGCCACCGCCCACCGACAGTCCATTGACGGCCAGCATTCCCGACGCCGTACGGCCCTCGAGCTGGGGTAGAACCGGTACATGGTTGCCGCGAATCGCAATCTCAATGACGTCGGCCGATAGTCGTGGCTGCACCTGCACCTCGGCACCAGGCGACAACGAGAGGAACAATGACCCAGACGGGTCTTGGGCAGAGGCCCACGCCAGTAGCAATACCCACATCATAGAGCGAAAGAGATGCCCAGCGCAGCGCGCCAGGCTCCAAGATCAAAGCCATTTTTCCCGCCAAATGGCCGTGCCTGACGCCGCGCAACGTACAGCTCGACGGACGCTGACTGCACAACACTCGGGGCCGGAGCCCGTGGTGGAGTGATGAGGCCTGTGTTGACTCGACCGCCAAACCGTAGCTCTCCAGCAATGCGTGCGCCGGAGGTCGCGCTGAGTCCATCGGCATTCGGACTGTGTTGTTCGTGAAAGGCTGTCAGTGTCGGACCTGCCGCCAAAAACGGACGAGCACGCCCGCTTCCAAACGACCACTCCGCAACAACGGACGCCGGAATCAAGTTGAACGCCAGGGTCTCATCTGTCTCGGTCGTCAATCGACGGTATCCGACCTCGACATCAATCCATAGGCGGTCGCTGAGGGGCACTGCAATCCCGATGGCACCGATGGGTGCGCCTTGAGCGTAGGTCGACGAGATGGACGTGTCGGACCACTGCTCCGCGACACCGCGAAGGCTCAACCGAAACTGGGTAGGCTCCGGCGATTCCATAGGTTGCGCAAAGCTCAACGCGGCAAGGAGTGTCACCATTGCGGGCGTCCTCGACGTAGGAGAAGAATGACCGGAAGCAGCCAGAGCAGCGAAGCAGAGCTGCCGGAACTGTCGCAGCGGAGCCCTCCAGCCTCGTCCGCAAGTGTTGTTGCGGAAGGCCCTCCCACAACAGCCATTCCAGTATCGTCAGTGGCGACGTCGGTTCCAACATCGGTGTCCGAATCCACATCGGTGTCCGTGTCCGTGTCCGTATCGGTGTCCAAGTCGCTGTCGAAGCCGACATCGGTGCCGTCGTTCATCTGCACCTCCGCCCCCGTATCGGCGTGGGACAGGCAACCTTAAGCCTTCTTATCCACCCTCTGACCACGCGTGTTTGCCTGAAGCGCGGCGAAGCCTCGAACTGCGCGTCCACCCTTGACGGTATCTGCGATGGCCGAGCGCAAGGAGTGCCGATGACTCAAGAGCAATGGCTCACAGTCTACAAGGGCACGGTGCAGAGTGATGACCTCACCCGCCGTTGCTGAGTCTGCCGCTTGGCGTACGTCATCCAGAAGCGCCATGAAGGTGTCCGGCGGAACCTCTCCGGCAGCGACCGCTTTTGCAGTTTCGTGAAGGGTTTGCGCGAGTGTCATCCCGCCACCGCCAGTCTACGTCCACCTTCTACAGCACCTCGCCACCCTTCTGCGAGCGACATCATGACGTTGCGAACACCATGCAGGTGAGTCACGTCCCGGTCGCTTCCAAGAGCAATGAGCTCGCTCATCATCCACTGGTACAGCGGCGCCAGGGTCTCACAGAGCGCTGGTGCTGCGTCGAAGTCCAAGGCGCCGTGCAGCTCAAGCACAATCTCGCGGATGCGATGCAGGTCACAGATGACGTCGCCTTCTTCCATGATCAGCTTCTCTTCTGCCGAATCTAGACGCCGTAGCGCAGTTTCAAACAACATCATTACGATCTGTGCCGGAGACGCCAACTGCGTTGCGTTGGCCTTGTAGCGGTGAATACCAATCATGAAGAACTCCCGAGGAGACCGGTGTTGGGGAGCAGCGCCGCAAGGTATGCGGAGGTGCTATTATACGAATTGATGGCCAATTCCATGGCCGTAAACCTAGCTCGAAGCCTTTCTTCGGACTTCGTCACACGTGCGCCAATGCGGTCGACCTGGTCGTTCGCGTCGGCGATGAGGCCTTCGAGCGTCTCATCGCGATTCATGAGAGTGCCGGTGTCTTCGTCTACGTAGACCGTCTCGATGCGGTCCTGCATTGTCTGAAACGGCCCACCGTCTGAGGTGAGAATATCGACCACATCTTGGTATCGGTCTGTGAAAGCCGACTCAAAAACACTCTCGTCGAGCGAGATATCCCCGTTATTTTCGGTCTTAATCCCTACCTGGGACAAGGCTGAGAACGCGCTGTCTGTCACATATTCAGCCGACAACAGGCTTCCGAGAGCTCCGACAACACGATTGGCCGTGGACTCTCCGACCAGTCGGCCACGAATACCCGCCTCAGAGTCGAAGGCGTTCTGGGCTCGCAAGTAGCCAGCCACTTCGTTGTAGGTGTCCACAAACTCGGTGAGGCGTTCTTTCAGCCCCGTCTCATCACGCTCAAGCCCGAGCAGTGTGGGCTCATCACCAACCGCCGTAAGATTTAGGGTCACGCCAGGAATCGGGTCAACGAGTGTGTTGTCGGCGCTGTACACATCCAAGTCATTGATAGTGATGTGGGCGTCGGAGGGCGCCACATTCTGGGTCAGGTCCAGTGCCGCAGTCCCAGTTGTGTTCGCAAAGGTCAGACCACCGTCCACCCCACTGTCTTGTGCGGTGACCACTAGCTTGAAGGGCTCGGCTCCATCGCCCGTGTCGACCACGTAGGCTTGTACGCCGTCGACCTCATTGAGTGCCTCGGCCAGACCGTTGAGCGAATCGTTTGTTCCATCGACGGTAATGTCCGTGGTCTCACCGCCCACAGTGACCGAGAACGTCCCCGCACCAATCACGCCGGACGCTTCTGGGTCCGCAAATCCACCGCTGACGTCCGAGCTCCGTGCGGCAAGCGCATGCACCTGCACTGAGAACTGCCCCGCCACGTTGGCCTCTGAGGTCTCCACTGTGAACTGCGACTCGTCTGCGAGAGTCGATTGAAGCGGGACCAAGGTGTTGGGGTCACGCAGCTCACCGAGCTTGTCGGCCAAGGTCTGTAGTCGAGTTGACAGCTCGGCAATCCCCTCACGACGGCGCTCAAAATCGCCTATCCGAGACAAAAGCGGGGTCTGCTGTGCACGCGCAGCGTCAGTAATGGCACGAACAATAGATGTCGTGTCAATCCCAGATGCAATGCCATCAATCGCCGGCATGAAGAACACTCACTCGCGGTGGGGCCCCAGTGCCCTACCTATGAATCGGTTCACAAGAGGCCTAGCTGAAGCCCTTTCGATACAGCGTTGCCCACAATAGCTGGCCCCAAACGCACCAAACCCCCGAGCCCAGCAGGGCCCGAGGGGTTGATTTCAGGGGGTGTTCGACCACTATCCGATGAGTCGGGTAGCTCCAGCATTGACCTGGTTGGCTTGACCCAGGATGGCCGTGCCGGCCTGTTGCAGGACCTGGAACTTGGCCAAGTCAGCGGCTTCCGAAGCGAAGTCAGCGTCACGGATACGGGACTCGGATGCCGTGACATTCTCAGAGTACGTCGTCAGGTTGGCCGAGGCAGTCTCGAGCCGGTTCTGGACAGAACCGTAGTCGGAACGGTAGCCATTCAAGGTGTCGATGGCGGTGTCCATGGCGGTAAGCGCCGTACGAGCGCCTGCTGCGGTGGACAAGTCCAGGGTGCCTGTGTCGACGCCGATGGTGGCTCCGGAGACGTCACCCAAGGTGATGGCAATGCGGTCATTCGCGGTATTGTTGATGCCAACCTGGACATCGAGGGTGGCATTTGTGCCGTCAGCGAGCTGAACACCGTTGAACTCGGTCACACCTGCAATTCGGTCGACTTCTCCGGCAAGCTGAACGTACTCGTCCTGGATGTATGCGCGCTCGTCATCCGCCAAGGTGTCCGATGAACTCTGCACGGCGAGTTCGCGCATGCGCTTGACGATATTGGTGACTTCTCCGGTGGCACCTTCTGCAGTTTGAATCAGGCTGATGCCGTCATTGGCGTTGCGTTGAGCAACCTTGAGGGAGCGCTCGGCGGCGTCCAAGTTCTCGGCAACTGCGAGGCCGGCAGCATCGTCGCCTGCGGAGTTGATGCGCATGCCCGAGGACAGGCGGCTCATCGTCTTCGACAGGGCCTTTCCGGTCCGACCGAGGTTGTTGAGTCCGTTCAGTGCTGACATGTTCGTGTTTACGGTAATCGCCATGATGTCCCTCTCAGGTTGCTTTGGAAGGAGGCGTTGTTTGAGGTTGCCTGCCTTACCAAAGTTATCGGTCCATCTACCCACGACCGTTAAGTGCTTTCAGGAACGATTTGGACGAGGAAACCAATAAACGCTGTTGGAATGCCCCAAATATTCACCCCACCAGCTCTCGCTGACGTTCAACTCCCCAACCTATGAGCCCAAAAACAAAAAAACCGCCTCCTAGGATACGGCGTAGACGATGAGCTGTGCCCTAGAGGAACTGGAAGAGGCTCCGCTGGAAGGCGCCGGCACTGATCTGAAGCGTCGCCTCATAGGTCGACTGCATGGCATTGATCTGCGTGTAGATAGCGATGGGGTCTGCATCGACCTTCTCGGAGATTAGCCCTTGAAGCGTAGTATCGATCTGTTGGGCAACCTCGGCCAAGTCTTCACTGCGACGCTGGTTTGTTCCCACGCGCTGTTGAGCCATGAGGACCTGGTCCAGTGACGCATCGACTTCATCAATCAGGTCAAAGACACCGTCGGCGTCTTCCGCACCCAAGGCTGCCGACAAGTCGTCCATCATGCCAAAAATGTCTACTGAACCATTGAATACGCTGCTTCCATCCAGCCCTTGGAGCACTTGGCTCTGACGGGACACCTGCACCGAAGGCTCATCCGTCGACCCCGAATAGGTGCCAGCGGCATCATACGGTGGTGTGTCGTACGCCGTTCCGGCGAAGATGTAGCGGCCAGCGTAGTCTTGGTTGGCAAAGCCTACGAGCTGTTCCTTAAGAGAATCAATCTCGGTCAACGCCGCAGAATGGTACTCGGCTACGGCTGTCTCACTGGAGGCACCAATGGCGAGCTCCTTCACGCGTTTGATGATGTTGGAGACCGAACCCAGAGTATTGTCTGCAATGCTGAGAATACTCTGCGCACGACTCGAGTTTTCCGTGTACTGCCCTTGGTCTCGCTGGTTGCTCGACAGGGTCTCCACCATGTTCCAGTACTGAGCACCGTCGGATGCGCGCTCGAGCTTTTTGCCGCTGTAAGCCTGCTCTTGAAGCTGTGCGATGTTCGAACGTGAGCTGGTCAGACGCTGAATATTGGACTGGACTTGCCAGCCGTGGGTGACACGAATGGCCATTACACAAGCTCCAACAGTACTGAGAACATTCGGTCTGTGGCCTGAATGACCTTCGCACCTGCCTGATACGCAGTCTGTGCTTCAATCATCCGAGCCGCTTCTTCATCTAGGCTGACACCGACCATTGATTCGTGCAGCTCTTCGAGGTCTTGTTGGATGTACCCTTGTTGTTCCGACTGCAGGCTAGCCGTTGCGACCGAGCTTCCCATGGCACTGCCCCAGTCCGACAGCGCTTGCCGTGTGGTGCGGGTGCCAACGGTAATCTGGCTCTCAACAGCCCGGAGGGCGTCAAGATTTCCGCCGTCACCGGCATGCGCGGTCGACTGACTCGCAAGGGCTAGACCACTGGGGTCGTCAAAGGCCAGGCTCAGGCTGCCTGCCGGGTCCGTCGCATCATAGGTGAACAGGTCCCCACCAGCGGTGCCGGTCGAATCAAACCCGAGAGCGTGCTGGGCGTTGATTGTGTCGGCAAAATTCGTAGCGACGGTGTCGAGGTCCGAAATCCACTCATTCCCCTGCTCCAACGAACTGACGTAGCCGCCAACCGCCCCGCCCAGGGTATCGGTGACGTCCACACGACCGTCTCCAGAAGACAAGTACAGAGAGACGCTGCCCGTCGTGGGGTCCTGTTCGAACTGTAGCGACCGCGCCCGGCCACCCGCTGAGACCACATGGCCCCCCAAGTACAACTCCGCAGTCTGGTCATCCGCAATTTTGTAGTCGAGACCCATCATCTCCGAGATCTCGTACACGAGTTGGTCTCGCCTATCGGACGCATCTCCACTAGAGAGTCGGCCGCCCTGTTCCATGATGACAGCGTCCAGCTCAGCGACTTCGGAGAGCATGCGAGACACGTCGACAGCGACGCCCGCCAGCTCCTCTTTGACCGCAGTCATGCCTTCACGCAGGCGCGAGGTCACTCCTGAAATTGCACGACCAAAATCGTTGCCCGCGGACAACAACTGTCGGCGCAGAGCAACGTCACTGGGGTCACCGGTGGCGGCAGTAGCCGCGTCCCAGAACGCATCCAGACGCGTATTCATGTTGCTGGCGCCTTCATTCGATGCGAAGGCTTCCAACGTAGACAACGCCCGAGACGAGGTCGAAGCACCCGAGGACAAACCGGCTTGCTTCACTCGTCTGGACGAGACAATGTCATTCCCTGCTCGAACATATCCGCGGTCCGTCACACCGGTTCCACGCACAGAACCGCCGAGTCGAATTGCTGGACTTGTCACCAGAGCTGCGCGACGCCGTCGGTAGCCAGGCGTACTTGCGTTCGCCACATTGTGCGCCGCTCCAGCAAGCCGCGCGTTTGCGGCCCTCATGCCAGATTGACCCGACAACAGTGACGCGAGCAGGGTCATCCTGCTTTCCCAACCCGCCCCATTTGGTCGTACGTACTCGTGTCTGCTGAGCCGCCAATGGCGTCCAGGACAGCACGCGACACAACCTCAAGACGTTCTTCGAGTCTGTTGATTTCACCACAGACGTCACGCACGGTTTGAAGGTGCTCGATGGGAACCGGCAGGCTCTCGTCAATGAGAAGCTGCAGGTCAAACATCAGTTCTTGACGGCGGAAGTTCAGTTCCGCCAACCGGGCACCGTCGAGGCGACGGGCGCACTCGAGCTGGTCACGGGTCAAGTTCTTCAGCTCATCGAGCCGACCGAGTAGTTCTTGGTTCACAGGTCCGCCATCATGCTGTCGAGCATAGCGTTCATGTCCACGCTACTTTCCAGCGTACCGCTGGCCAGTAGTGACTTGGCTTCCGCAACTTTCTCGGGGCGAACATCTGTGCTCGCGGCCGCTTCGTTGCGAATGCTGTTTACGAATCCAGCGTCCTTCGACAGGCTGGCACGAGTCGGTCCACCATCCGCAGAAGGCGAGCCGCCTGCTTTGGGTCCGCGGCCTTGCGACCGTGATTGGACTACAGGTTGGATGTCATTGGTGCGTGTGATTTTCATGCTGTCCTCGGTGGGTTTGATGCCCGCCCCCACAGCATCGGACCCGAAACCAAGTCCTTTAAGGCTTTCTGAAAGAAAGACGAGACTCAGGGTCCACCGCCTCGCCGTCTACCCGAAGCTCAAAGTGCAGATGTGGACCCGTTGATCGGCCGGTCGAACCCACCGCAGCAATCGTCTGCCCGGCGCGAATTCTTTCTCCAGCCTGAACATCCAGGCGCGAACAATGCGCATACAGCGCCTGAGTTCCGTCAGAATGTTCAACAACAACGGTGTTGCCGTAACCCCCACGTCTACCCGATGACACAACCGTACCTGAAAGTGCAGCCCGAATGCGTGTTCCCGTGGGTGAAGCAATATCCATTCCTGCATGATGACGTTCATGGCCATGAATCGGGTCTCGTCGTGACCCAAACTGGCTGCTGAATCGCCCCGAAACCGGCAATACCGCTGACTGGCTCGCTGTTGAGAGTGCCGTCGGAAATGCGAACCGCTCAGCACTGACCTCAATCCCGTCCGCCGTTCCTTCGAACATTGCACCCGATGACGACAGCTGTGCTGCCAGCTCGTCGAGAAGAATATCGCCGAACATCTCGAGTTCACCGCCCAACAGCGACCCCTCAGGCATGGACTTACTCACCTCACCCAGCATGGTTCGCACGAACAACTGCTGGAACTCCGGGCTCTCCATGGGGTCGACCGACTCAGTGGCATGACTGCCGGAGACTGCCGATGTTGAGACAGCTATCGGCACGCTAGATTCCCACGATTTCGGCGTGCAAAGCGCCGGCGGCATGAATGGCCTCAAGAATGACCATCAGGTCACGCGGCTTGACGCCCATGTCGTTCAGACCACTGACCAAGGCACCAATGGTGACGCCTTCCACCACGATGAGCTCGCCATCTTCCACGGTGGCACCGACCGAGGTCTGTGAGGTCAGGACCGTGTTTCCACCCGACAAAGCACCGGGCTGGCTGATGATCGGGTCGCGCCGAACCTCGATAGTCAAGCCGCCGTGGGCGACAGCCACCGCACTGACCCGAACATTCGCTCCCATGACGACAGTACCGGTACGCTCGTTGACGATGACGCGTGCTGGTGCGTCGACCGACAGCTCAACCGCTTCAATCTGGGCGGCAAACATCGCAAAGCGACCCTGGAATTCTTCAGGAATCGCCAAACTAATCGTGCTGCTACTCGACGGAACAGCGACCTCGGCACCCATCTGGGTGTTCACCGCTTCCGCGAGTCGTGTCGCGGTGGTGAAGTCAGACTGATGAAGGACCAAGTCCACGCTCTCTCGCGTGTTGTAGTCGACCCGGGTGGCGACTTCCCGTTCAACCGTGGCACCGCCGACCACTCGGCCCGTCGTTGTTGTGTTTTGAGTTGTGCTGTTTCCACCGGCTTCCGCAGAGAAGCCGCCGAGCACAATCGGCCCCGAGGCAACCGCATAGACCTTGCCATCAGGTGCAACGAGCGGGGTGGCCAACAACAATCCACCCTGCAGCGAACGCGCATCTGCGGTGCTGGCTAGGGTGACGTCCAAGGTCTGGCCGGTTCGCGCATCACTGGTGATGGTGGCTGTGACGGTGACCAGGGCAATGTTGCGAGACAGAATATCGTCTTCCGAGATGGACAGGCCTTGCCCTTGAAGACGCGTCATCAACGAGATGATGGAGGCACGCGAGCGCGCCGAGTCACCGGTTCGATTCAAACCAATGACCAGACCCGCGCCGCTGATGTTGTTGCCGCGCATACCGTGGAACACGGCGATGTCTTTGACCCGAGTGGATGCAGACGCAACGGTCGCCAGACACACGGCAGCCATGAGGACGAACCACCGCATCAGAATGGCCACAGGGCATCAAGAAGACGAACAATAAAGCCCGGCCCCTGCTTATCAGCAACGACGCCTCCGCCGGTCACTTCAATGTGTGCGCTCGCCAAACGGTCTGACGTGATGGTGTTGTCGAGTCGCACATCGCGAGGACGCGCCAGTCCGTCTAGAGAGACGTACTGAGTCTCGCGATTCACTCGAATCTCCTTGAACCCCCACAAATGCAGCACACCGGCTTCGTTAATCTCAATGATCTCGCAGGTAATCTCGGTATCGACGGACCCACCGCGAGACGTTGCGCCGGTGCCGGTGAACGACGAGCTGCTGCTGCCGCCAACGGTCAGTCCCCCACCCATGCCAGGATTATTGGCCAGGATTCCTTGTTCCACACCAAGCGCGCCGGTCACGCCGTAGTCGGCACTCGAACCACGATTCGACGTTGTTCCCGCGTCCAGAGCCGTTGATGTGTACTCCCGAATTCGGACGGTGACGAGGTCCCCTACGCGGCGTGTATTCGAGTCCACACCATATAGTTCCAGTGCGGTGCTCGTATTCCACAGTGAGCCCGCTGCCGGCTGTGTGTGCACAGCGGCCATTGCCGTCACTTCAGGGCGAACTGGCGGTTCCGGGACTTCTTCGCCACGACGACGACGACCGGGTCCTGCCTCTGCTGGGGCGACCAATAAGGCAATCAATAGCGGAATCATCGGGCAATCTCCACACGGTCAGAGGCCACTAGAATGCCAAGAGCAACCGCCCGGGATGCCTCGTTGACAACGCGTACCGAGTCACCAAGCTTGGCGTCCTCCAGTAGTCGTCCATCGGTCGCAATCATGAGGTTTCCTCGTACGTAGACCAGCTCTACCGAGCTGCCGTTGGATGCATCAAACGCCTCACCCACCATGGAATCCATGACTGGACGTCCAGCGGCAATGGCCGTCTGTGCAATTCCCTGTCGTACAGGCAGACCCACAACTTTAGCCAAGTCGACTTCATCATCAACAACAACAATCGCCTCACCCGCCGCGATGTCGCGCGCAGCGACCGGAACCGTCGCCCACAACGTCAGTGAAGGCTGGACCGTAAACCGGGCGCTCGGCACACCATCCACAATCGCAGCCACCCGCACATGCGGGCGACTGCGACACGGGTCGCCTTGCCACACCAAGCGCTCGGTGTCGCTCGGAAGCTGCGAGCTTGGCAGGCCGGTCCACTGCACTTCAACGCGGTCGGCGCCGCAGGCCTGTTGGGCCCACAACGCCAAGCTCTCGTCGATATCAATCGTCGCCACGTCTTGCACCGGGGGAGGGCTGACGGGAATCATCGGCGTAGATTCACAGCGACCTGCAGGGTCTCATCGGCGGCTTGAACCACCTTCGAGTTCAGCTCATAGGCCCGCTGAGTCAGAATCATCTTGACCAACTCACTGGCGATGTCCACGTTGCTGTCTTCTAGGAAGCCCTGCTGCAAGCCGTTGCCCGGAGTCATCTCGACCACGCTCGCCTCGCCGGACTGAGCCGACTGCTGATACATGTTTCCACCCATGGCTCGAAGTCCTCCGCGGTTGGTGAAGTCCACCACTTCGAGCTGACCGAGAACGGTCGGTTGAATGTCACCGGGTAGAACAGCACGAACCGTTCCGTCCTTGGTGATCTCTAGGCTGTTAGCGTCCGATGGAATCATGATGTTCCCCGCGACGGGAAGCCCAGAGGGCACCATCAACGTGCCGTCCGCATCTAGGGTAAAGCGACCATCTCTCGTATAGAGTGACTCTCCATCTGGCGTGGTGACCTCAAGGTAGCCATGGCCCTGGATGGCCACATGCAGGGCGTTGCCCGTCTGGCTAATAGAACCCTGCGAATGGTCTTTTTCTAGGGACGACAATCGCGCGCCCGCACCCACGGACATACCAGCAGCACCCGCAGCTTTCCCGCCGTTGGTCAGTTCCTGGTAGAACAGGTCCTCAAACGCAGCATCGTTTGCCTTGAATGCGGTGGTTCCGACATTGGCAATATTGTTCGCCACTGTCTCCAACTGGGTCTGCTGAACGGACATACCGCTCGCAGCGGCGTACAAAGCGCGCATCAGCTACCTCCAACTCGGTTTAAACGTGCTGTGGCATCATCACTGGCCTGGATGGCCTTCTGAAATGCCTCAAAGTGTCGTCCGGCCTCGATAAGTTCGACCATGACTCCCATGGAGTCGACGTTCGAACCTTCCAGATGCCCCTGATGAACAGCCGCCGTGGCGGCACGGGTCGGTCCCGTTGCACGCAGCTGATTGCCGCCGGTGGGTTCAACATTCGCATTCACAATCTTGAACCTGTCCAGCTCGCCAGACTGCGAACCGGTCAGAATACCTTCAGGTGACGCGGTCAGGGACTCCCCGGGGGACAGCTCGATTGGCCCCCCCTCTCCCATGACCGCGAGGCCACTCTGGGTGACCATGCGCCCCTGGTTGTCCAGTGTGAAGCGCCCATCCCGCGTCAGACTTCCGTCTTCCAGTGAGAAATAGCCTTCACCCGACAGCGCGAAGTGAAGCGGATTTTCGGTCTTCTCAATCGCGCCTTCTCGGGTAGATGCGAACACCTGTGTGGCCTGGGTGCTGGACTTACCAAGCACGCCCTTTCCCTCACCAATGAGCTGGAATGACGTGCGACCAGCGCGAAAGCCGGTCGTGTTGACGTTGGCCAAGTTGTTGGCGGCAACATCCATCTGTGCCCAAGTGGCGGTCGCTCCTGCGACGGCTGAGTAAATGTCGCTCGACACCTAAGCCACCGCGCCAGCGACAGTCTCACCATCAACGACTTTGAGCAGTTTCTTCCGAAGTCTTCCGCGAGCGGACGAGAGAATCTGGGAGATGCGCGGCACAGTGACCTCGTACACTTCAGCAATCTCGGCCTGAGTCATGTCTTTGCCGTAGTAGAACAGGACCGTCTCGCGTTCACGGTCCGGAAGGCCAAGAATCGCCGCCTTGAGATGGGCCTTGACTTCCTTCATGTAGATGTCGTTATCCATCGAGTCGCCGGTACCCGTCATCAGGCGTTCAATCAATGGAATCCCGTCGTCATCACCGGCAGGTTGGTCTAGACTGCTGACCTGAACCGGCTTCACCTTGTCGACCACGTCCCAGTACTCCTCGAGCGTAATCTCCAGCTCTTCCGCGACTTCTCTCGGTGTACCGTCACGTCCCTTGCGGTGTTCGACCATCTTGGCAGCCGCAGCAACACGCTTGGCGAGGTTGCGACGACGCCGGGAGAAGGCATCTTCGCTGCGCAGCGCATCGAACATGGCACCGCGAATCCGGTACTCGGCATACGCGCCAAATGCGACGCCACGGGAGGCATCATAGCGGTCGTACGCTTCGAGTAGACCCAGCGCACCACAGGATGCCAGGTCGTCCACCGTGACGTTTTCGTGGCCACCTTGGCGCAGAAATACTCGGCGGGCAATCAACACAATTTTGCGACGCATGTGGTTACACATCTCGTCCCGTGTCATGCCGTCGATTCGCCGCTCAACGGCAGCTGCGTACGGATTTGCTAGGCTCACAAGAGACTCCGGGGTCAGTGCCCCAGACTCGGAGGAGTTCACGCGACCTTGAGCGTTTTGTGTCTTGCTGTGAACGCCCAGCGCCATTTCGAAGGATGCCAAGCCGTGGGCACAAGCAAGGCAACAAGAGGACCTCCAATGCTCGCATTCATCATCGCTCTTGCACTGGCCAAACCACAGCCCAACTACGTCCCACGAGCGGATCCTACGCTGTACGGAGCTCCGATCTTGAGTGCCGGAGTGACAGGAACACTGCGAACCAACGGCCCCGAGTCCGCAGGAATCGAGGCGAGACTCGACGCCATCGTGTTCGCCCGCGCACGGCTCTCACTGGGGCCCAGCATCACCCGAGCCCAGCACGAAGGCCTACAACAGACCATCGGTCTACCAGGACAGAGCCCATGGTGGGGGCGGCAATTTGGCCTAGAAGCGGCATGGGCACCCATTCCCAATCTGCGCCTGGGAGGCGCACTAACAGACAACGTGTCTATGACCCGTGCGCGGGAAGAACGTCTTCAGATCAATGCAGATAGCCGCGGTCAAACGACCCTCGGTCCAATCGCTGCTGTTGGCCTGTTCACCGCGTCCACAAGCCTACATCTCGGCTCTGGCTACCGATTCCCAATAGCGGTAAAACGAAGCCAGACCGCTACCGTTCAGACCGTGGCCCTTCCCCCAGCGACAGTCGCGGAAATTGGAAGTCCACAGTACTTTTTCGACCTGGAAGGCAGGGCCCGCTACCAGAGCTGGGTCGCCTCTGCACAGGTCAGCGTGAGCCGAACGCGCCGTAGTCGGATGCTACAAGACCAGCTGCCACCGGATGCACAACAAGCGAACTGGAGCGACTGGCAACCCAGCATCGGCCTGGGGGTCTCACGTTTGTTCTGATGAACCGAACAATCATCTTCTGAATATCCGGTGAGACAGAGTGTGAGCCACAGCCTATCCTTCAAGCACCAAGGAGTTGCCATGCGTCACCTACTTCCACTGCTCGCTCTCACCGGCTGTCCCTCGCAAGGGGTGCTGGTCCAAGACGACACTCCAACACCGCGTGAACCTGTCACGGCGGTCGTCTTAGGTGACATGTTCCAGACCGCGTACCCAGAAGGTTGGGGACAGCCCCAGGCAGCCGACATGGACTCGGATGGCGTGCTCGACCTAGTGGCCATGACCGACGACGGAGGCCTGGGCTGGCTGCGCGGAGATGGCCGAGGGAACTTCGAGTCGAGCATGCTGCTGTCGCCGCAGGCCGTGCAGTCCCGCGTAGTCGACGCTGCCACTGGGACCTCCGACCCAACAGGCAGGGCGTACATCGACACCTTCGAGCTTGTAGACATAGACGGCGACGGCTTTGTCGATGTGCAGCTCTCCGTCCAGATCCGCGAGGAAGGTCTTGTCCGCACGTTCTCCGGGGTGCTCTTCTCTCCCCTAGTCCTTGCCGCGTGGCAGACCTGGACCGAATCCAACAACCACCGTGTCACAACCGTCGCAGACTTGGACGGAGACGGCCGCGTAGAGTGGGTCGAGTTCAGCGAGACATCCGCCATTCACACATCCTCCGGCGACATCTGGCCACTCTCCGATGCCGTCAGCTGGACGTACTACCCACACGTCGGCGTGCTCGACATCAACGGCGAGACCTTGTTTGTGGTGATGGTCGACGGCGGCTTTGGCATCAGCCAGATCGAGTCCTGGGCCGTGACACCCAGCGGACTGGAACCACGTCCCAGCGTTGACGGCATCTTCGCGCAGGATGTCGCCTTCGGAACAGACCGATGGTCGGTCGCCCAAGAGAACGTGATGGTGTCCCACGACGGCATCAACCGATTCGACGGCACAGCCATCGTCCCTGCCGTACAGCCTGGCGAAGAGCTGAACTTCTTCAACGCATCCATGGGTGACTTCACCGGGGACGGCCGACTCGACGTCTTGATTGCCGACGGCACCAATCCCGGGCGGCTGCATGCCTCAAGCCCAGCTGGGGAGCTCGTGGACATGCCGTTTACGTCGCCGTTGATACCTGGATACGGCTTGGTCGTCGTAGACATTAACGGAGACGGCCTAGACGACTTGGTACAGACCTCCTGGGAGAACGACGCAACCGTGCTTCGAGTCTGGATGAACGAGAGCTAGCCGAGGGTCTCAGCCCTCTAGACGCGCAACAAGCTCGTCCCACCACGGTCCGCTGGGAGTGTCGCCAGCCAAGTAGCGGGCGGTCTCGGCGGATGGCTCTTTCAAGCGCTCCAGGACATTCCGAATGACGGCATGTTCATGGGTGACGTCGTGATGGCTCAACCAGCGCGCGACGTCCTGTTCAAGGTCTGGACGCGGCGCAGAGGGCTGCTCGTCTGCATGAGCGGGCCCCATGTCGTTCATGGCCGCCAGAACCAGCTTCTTGCGGTCGCCGTATGGCATTTTCGACAGCGTCTCCGGCAGCAAGGGCGTACCGATGTAGATGTCTTGCTTACCCAGGCCAACTGGGAACTCGACCCGCTTGTCTAGGGTCTCGCGAGGCAGTGCACCCACGAAACGCACCGGAATCACCGGGGCTCCAACAGCCAGCGCCATGTCGATAAACGCGCCGCTCATCTTGAGAACAGGCGACGTGCAGTCGAGCGCGCGGGTGCCTTCAACATGCACCATCACGCTTCGACCGGGACCGGCCATGTCACGAGCCAGCTCACCAATAATGGCGGGCAGAGACGCTCGGTCTTCGCGATCAAAGTACGTAATGAGCTTCGGGTCACGAACACCCGGGTAGCTAAAGCAGTGGCGAATCAAGTTGCCAAGCCAGGTATTCTTGTGCTCCATCTTGGCGAGGGTCACTGTAGGAACCCTAGAGAGACCGCCGAGAAGAATGCTGAACAGCAGGCTCTCCACACCGACCTGATGGTTCGCCACGTACAGCGCGCTCTTCCCTCGAACCGCATCAAAGCCCTGCGGATCGGTCAATATCACCCGGTCCACAAAGGTCTCAATGAGTCCGTAGTACACGTCTTCAACCGGCCAACGCCCCAGGCCAAACCAGTCGTCCCAGAAGTCTTGTACCGAGCCGAGCCACTGACGCGGCGGACCACTCGGTGTGACACGAACTTCGAGACCTTCGGTCTGAATATCCATCGGATGCGCGGTGATGGGCTGGTCAGCCCGGACAGCGGCAGGAAGCCCGTCCACAGCAACCAAGTCCACGTCGCGGGGATGGACCTCGCCGTCTGCCACCGCTTCCTTGATGCACACCTGGGTAGCCATCTCTGCCGCCGAACCGCTGACGCCGAAGGCCTGCTCAATGGTGCCAGCAAGCCAGTTGCTTCCCTGGAAGACAGGCAATGTGAGGGTGTTCGACTGCCCGACTCGCGTAGAGAGCTGAAGACCGCCAACCGCCTGACCGTCCTGCAAGAAGGCACGCCGTTCAGCGGGGTCTGCCGAGCCAATGGGCCCCTTGGCAAAGGTGGCTTCTACGAGCGTAAATTCGCACCACACGCGGTCGCCGTCGATAATCTGCACGTCTGTAGTGGGCACAGGACCAACGTCTGTCCGCGGACGCGCCTCAACGCGAACGTCACCCGTAGGGACGGCTCCCCAGACGGCAAAGTTCTCGATACGCGACGGGTAGGCCACATGGCCTTCGGGGGCGTCGGGGAACCACTCGCGGATGGTGTCGTGGGGAATCAGGTGGGTCGCGGCATCCAACAGCGCCGGATGAAAACTACCAGGAACGGTACGACGACTCGCGTCTAAGACCGCACTGGCGCCGCGTTCGTCACGCCGCAGCTCTCGGACCAACTGAAAAGCGGGTCCATGGAACAGGCTGCCAGTGTCGTAGGGATTGCTGACCACCGCGGCATCGAGCGCCTCTAGAGGGGCCGGAGCCGCTCCGAGCGTTGCTGAGACGCCGCTAGCGACGAGCTCTCCGTTGCCCAACAGGCTCAACTCGTCGTTCACCGTCAGGGTGACTGGAGACGGAACGGGCAGCCAGCGACGAACCTGAACCTGCTCGAGTGCGTTTGTGCCCGAGGCGGTGACAATGCGGTCGACCATGACCATGGCGGGGACCGCAGGTACGGTCCATGTGGGTCGGTGGTCGGCTACCCAACCATCGGGTTCGACAACGTCAGCCGCACCGCTGACAATGCGCATTCCCACGTTTGTGCCGTGGTAGATGGCCTTCCCGTCTACCCACAACATGGCCTCTGCAATCGCAAGAACGCCAGTCTCGGTGCGTTCGACGGACTGAATCTCCACGGTAGCGGTGACGACCCGGTTCGTTGGAACCACCTGTCCGCGGTACTTCCAGGTCATCGCTTCGCCAAGGGCGACCGGCTCAAAGCGGGCGCTCTCAATGCCTTCATGGTCCCCGCGCAGCTGCATGGCCGCTTGAAGGAGCTGGCAGAACGCTTCGATTCCGAGCGAGCCAGGCTGAACGGGGTCGGTAAAGAAGTGTGCCTTAAAGCACCACTCACCGGCATCAATGTCCTTCTGCGAACGAACGCGTCCGAGGCCCGCCTCACCGCCGGTTGGCTCCCAGTAGTCCACGCGGTCGAGCATCATCAGCATGCCGTCGGCAATGGCTGGCGTCGCAAAGGCGCTGTCGGTGAGCAGGTAGGTAGCGTTGCTCGGGGCGTCGAACAGTGTCTGCTGGTTCTCGCCAGCGACCAGTCCGGCCTGATTGTCGAACGCTTCCGGTGGGAAGAAGCCGAACACGGTCTGCATGTCGAAGACCAAGGTGTCTCCCACAAATCCGCGCACGTCGAAGGCCTCAATAATCATGCTGCCCATCTGAGAGAGCGACTTGACCGTGGTCTTTACGGTGAGCGCGCCACAGCCTGGGGTCAGCTCATGGTGCCAGGTTGCCGTCCCGTCGAGGTTGCGGAACATGACGTCACCGTCCGTCTGCAGTGCGCTTCCAACGTAGGATGCGAGCCAGCCACAGGGCTGAAGAGCGGCTTCCATCAGCACACACATAGGCATAGTCGGACTGCCGTTGCGGTCAAAGTACCAGGCCTCGGCCGGCACATCGTATTTCGCAACAATGGACGAGCCGGTCTCAAACCCGCCCATCTCGCCGTTCAGCTCGGTCACCCGGTGCATGAAGTGGTACGGCGGTCCAGGCAGTCGAGCGACGGTCCGGTGGCTGTCGAAGACGTCGTACATCGGTCCAAACGCGCGGCTCGGGCGTCCCCAGGCACAGGCCAGCAGGCTGTCGTAGTCGAAGGTGTGGCCCTTGGCGGTCGCTGCGGTCTCGGTGGTGGTGTGCGCGGCGAGCAGTGATGCTGCAATCGCGTCCATGGGCCAGTCCGGTACAAGCTCCAACCCCATACGCGGGCAGTGGAACGCCTTGAGTCCGTCGACCGTACACAAGATATCGGCGAACAATGTGGGGCGGTCGCCGTCCCACACTTCGTCTACGAACACCTCATACACGAGCTTCTTCGCGGTCGGCTGGACCTGTCCACGGCAGCGAAGCTTGTACTTCTGCTCGGGCACAGGCTGAAAGCGCCAGCCATCGCGCTTGGTCGTAAAGCCCATGCCCGTCAACAGCACGGCCATGGCCTGCATGCAGGCTTCCAGCATCAAGGTGCCGGGCATGCACGGGTCGTTATGGAAGTGACCGTCGAAGAACCAGGTCTCTGGGGTGACGTCCTGTTCAGCCCGAAGGTATCCGCGACCGTCAATGCCGCCTCTCGGGTCCAAGTCGGTGACCCGGTCCAAGAAGCGCATGCGCCCACCGGGAATGTGCGGTGTGCGTGTGTGGGTGCGCGTGCGGTCGAAGTCGTCTCCAAAGGCCAGGTCGACTCGGCCCTCACAGAATGCAGCCATCGCCTCATCATCGAGCACTCTGGGAGCCACAGCCGTTGGCGGGTCCAGGCGGGCTTCGCTGCGGGGAACGAGCTCCATGTCTTCTGGCGTCCAGATGACGCCCTTGCTGTTGGCCAGCTCTTCCGGGGTGAAGAAGCCAGCTTGTCCGTTGCGAACCGTCAGGATCTGCTTGCCATCAACCACACAGTCGTAGTGGAAGAAGAACAGGCGAACGTCGCCGTGGGCTGCATGGTCGTCAATGTGGATGTCGTAGCGCAGCGTGTCGCCGCCCTTCGGAGCGTCTCCGTGGAAGACGAGCTCACAACCGAGCAAGCGGTAGGAGCGCCCCTCTGGAATGAACAGATCGACGCCAAGCCAGCTGATGAGCATGAGGTCGGCCTGACCGCTCTCGATCAGAATACCTGGAGGCACACGGCCGTTGTCTAGGAACCAGGCATCTTCAGCGACGTCGGACTCGGTCCACAGTGTGCCGAGGCCCATGCTCGCCTTCTCAGCATCAATCCCCGTGACGCGGTCAGCCAGCAAGAGCGGCGGCTTGGGCATGCGAACAACAATGTCGCGCGCGTCTTGCTTGGCAAACTCGGGTCCAAAAATCTCCGAGATGTTGCCAGCAGCATGGATGTGCAGCGCGGCTTTGTCGAAGGTCGGCAGACCTGCCGGAGGATTGATGGTCGTGCTGTAGATGTGGTGGCCATTCGGGCCGGTCGTTGTGGAGGTCGGTGCGACGGCTGCGACGGCTGGCTTCGCGCGCACGGGCGCCTTGGCGACGGGTCGAGCGACCGGCGTGGGCACAGGCATGGCGACAGGCGGACGAGACACGGGCATCGGCGCCACGAACTGTGAGGGCGATGACGGTGCAGCCGAGACCTGCCCGGCCGACGGTTGCACACCGACCATCGCGGCCATCATCGCATCCTGGGTCTGCAGGAACGCACGATGCGACGCGGTCTGAGTGGCAACAAACTGCTCATGAGCGTGGCTCATTGTGGCCAACAACGACGCTAGTGGCGAGCTCTCTGGCGCAACCAATACCGGTGCCGACAGCGGCACGACAAGGCTGGGGGTGAGTGCTGCGGAGACGTGTGCGGCGGGGACTGCGACCACGGGAGCGGAGGCGACGACAGCCGAACCCACAGGTGCAGACGTCATCGTGGGCGGAGGTGCCATCACAGACGCCACGTCGAGGGAGCCAATGCGAGTCAGGTGGGCGAACGGGTCGGCGGTCTGGATGGTCGGCACTCGAACCTCTGGAGCATGAGCAGGTCGGGAGATGGTCGGCGCCGCAGAAGCGGGGTGCGACGACGCAGGCAGGCGATGGACAGGAGAGACGCAAATCGCGTGGGCTCGTCCGGCCATATCGGTGGTGGTGACAGAAAACTCCGCGCCGGCTTCCCAGCTGCGAACCAGTCCGGCGGCAACGTTGAGCAGGCCGGAAGCGGCGTGGGCGACGCCAACAAGGTCATTAATGTGCGCAGACACTGCCGCGTCGCCAGAGCCCGAAGTCAGATGCGCCAAGATGGTCTTGGGGTCCCCGTCTGCTTGTCGCTGAAGCACCAGCGTGACCACAGCATCGGCGTGCAGTCGGTGGCCTACAACCGCCTCAATAGCGGCTTTGTGAACCGGTTCATGGGACAGGTCAACAGCTCCCACAATCGCGCAGTCCACCGTGTTGTGCTGGAGCGCACGCATGGCCAAGTCCAGGGCCACAAGCCCGCTGCGTTCCTCGGCAGAGACGGTGTGGCTCGGCCCCATCACATTGAGCTGGGCGTTGACCCGGTTCGCCGGAATGTTTGGCATGGTGCCCACAACAGCGGATGACGTCAGTCCAGGGGCGAACTGCTCGGCAACATCACGAGCCCACTCGGCACCGCCGCCGAGCGTCTCCGCCCACTCGGCAGTCCGCCAGCGAGCGCCGTAGCGGGCAATCTCGGAGTCACAGCCCATGCCCACCCACACCGCTGTGCGCTCGGTCGACAAGGTCAAGTGTGCGGTCGCTTCTCGTGCCGACTGAAGTGCCCACCATTGCTGTGGCAGTGCCGCATCGAGGTCGCGTGGGGGTGTCTTCAGGCCAGCAAGTCCGAGCTGGACGGTTCGCGCTGGGCCCCGGTTATTCCCACTCTCAACGTCCGCAATGAAGTCTTGTGTGCTGGTTCCATCACCGACCCGAACGGACATTCCCACAACCACAATGCCGTCCGCGGACGGCGAGGCCGGCTGTGCGGTCGGCAAGGCCGGGTCGTAGGCCTCGACCAACAGGTGAGCGTTGTTGCCTCCAAACCCAAACGCGCTGACACCAGCACGGCGTCGACCGGTCCACGCTTCACCGGGATCTACCAGACGGAACGGCGAGCCCTCGAGTGCTGGATTTCGTGAATCAGGCTGACGAGTCGGCGGCAAGGTCTCGGTCCGCATGGCTTCGAGAACCTTGATGAGTCCCGCCGCACCTGCAGCCGTCACTAGGTGGCCAAGGTTGCCCTTGAGCGAGCCAATCGGGACATCCGAGCGTCCAGCAAACAGCGCACCGGTGCTCTGCAGCTCTGTGGCATCTCCAACTGGCGTTCCGGTGGCATGGCACTCGACCAAGTCCACGTCTCCGGCGTCCCAGCCCGCGTCCTCGTACGCGCGCTCCAAGGCCAAGGTCTGCCCAGCAACCGCAGGAGCGAGCAGGTTCTTCGCCCGGCCATCGTTCGACAGCCCAACGCCGCGGATGACGCCATAGATGGTATCGCCGTCACGAATCGCGTCTTCCAGGCGCTTGAGTGCGACGACAGCAGCGCCCTCCCCCGGAACCAGACCGTCCGCGTCTGCATGGAAGGGTCGTGACTGCCCCGTCTTGCTCATGGCTTGCAGCGCGCAGAATCCAATGTGGATGAACAGGTCATCTGCTCGGTTGACAGCACCCGCAATGGCGACGTCACATAGGCCATCTTGAAGGCGGTCACATGCATGGGCAATCGCATACAATGACGATGCACACGCCGCATCCAAGCAATAGCGCTCCCCTTGCAGCCCGACATGCTCGGCCACATGGACCGCGGGCATTCCTGAAGAGAATCGGTTGCGTGGGTCGACCCCAGCCAGCCCAACCGACGCCGCGTTCTCCCCCAGCCACTGTGCTTCTGCGAAGGCAGAGTGCGCAGACGACGGGAAGGAGAGGTTGCCAAGGATGACATCACCGCGGCCGGAATGCGCAACGCCGCTCAGCGCCTGCTCGGCAGCGAAAGCCGCCCAGTGAACCAACGGATCCAGCCCTTCGAGACCGGGCACAGCGACCGAGTCCGTCACGTAGCCACCACGCACTGACCAGGTCTTGTCGGTGCTGTCGTCTGATGCTGCGCAGGACACGTCGCTCGGGTCGAGCCGCCAGCGGTCCCCGGGCACGTTCGAGGTACAGTCCCGGTTGCCTAAGACAACGTCAAATAGGGCCTCAGGAGTGGTTGCGCCAGGAAGGACACAGCCTCGTCCGACGATAGCGATGGCACGCATGAAAAGCTCTCAACACGGGGTCGCCGTTCACTATGGCCGGCGAGTCACAAGACGGTCATGGCAAACGCTATACGGTCGCCCCGCTACGTGGTACTTCCTCAGCCGGCCATTGCCGGGCCCTTCAGCGGAGAGACAATGATGCGTTTTGGTCTAATGACCTGCCTATTGGGCAGCATGGCCTGTGGTGACCGCGGCCTGACCGTGAACTACAACAACCAAGACCCCGAAGTCTCCATCCAGTGGCCTACGCCGGACATTGAGCTCCCTGCCAATACAGCAACGACCCTGGTCGCCATCGCTGCCGACCCAGAGACGGATGCTGCGGACCTCAGCGTCACCTGGACCTCCTCTCTGGACGGCCCGTTGGCCAATGGCGAGTGGACACGCGTGGGCGAGGAGGTCTCGCTGACCCTTCCCAACGGACTGTCGGAAGGCGAACACACCCTGACCATCGCTGTCGCAGACGAAGATGGCGCCACGGCATCGGCGTCCGTCGACATGACCGCTGTACCCAACGAAGCGCCACTGGTCACCATCTTGGCTCCCCTACCAGACGGCGACGTCATCATCCGAACCGATGAGCAATACCGCATGGAGCTCACCGTCAGCGACGACGCGGACAGTCCTGGCAACCTGACCGTGGAGTGGAGCGGCTCCCTTGCCAACGCGGCGTCCCTGCCCACCACCTTCAACGCAGACGGCACCATGGGCGTCATCTTGCCCACCCTTGAGGCCGGCCCGTACGTCGCCAGCATCAGCGTTCGCGACCGCTACGGCGCCGAAGGGTACGCCCAGACCACACTGACCGTCATCGTCGACCAAGACCACGATGGGGTCGCTGCGGAAGACGACTGTGACGACGAAGACCCGAACAGCTTTCCGGGTGCCGTAGACGTCTGTGACGGCGTAGACAACGACTGCGACGGCATCCCCGACAACAATCCACCCGTCTGGTACCTCGACAGTGACAACGACCAGTTCGGCACAGGTACTGGGGTGCAAGCGTGCGACGCTCCAGAAGACCACGTTGCCGACAACTCCGACTGCGATGACAGTGACGACACCCAGTTCCCCGGCGCCGACGAGCTGTGCAACGGCGAAGACGACGACTGCAATGACCTGGTAGACGACGACCCTATCGACGCTATCGCCTACTACCCAGACGTGGACAACGACGGTACGGGCGCAGATGACGAAGTGGTCTACGCTTGCGAGGCGCCGAGCGGAATCTACACAGAAGTCCCTGGCGACTGTGACGACAGCAATGCCGCCATCAACAGCGCCGCCGCCGAGGTGTGCGACGGTCTCGACAACGACTGCGACGACCGTATCGATGAGGAGCCCCCCACCTGGTACACAGACGCGGACGACGACGGCTACGGCGTGACCAGCAGCGCCGTCGAACAGTGTGAGCCCCCCTCACCGACCGCCGTCCAAGAAGGCAACGACTGCGACGACACCCTCAACACGGTCAACCCCGGTGCGACCGAGGTCTGCAACGACATCGACGACGACTGCAACGGCAGCATCGACGACAGCGTGAGCGAAGGCATTGAGTGGTTCGCGGACCTCGATGGAGACGGCTTCGGAGACCCCGAGTCCTCCCAGCTCGCCTGCGACCAACCCGACAACACTGCGGAGCGCCCCTTCGACTGCGACGACAGCGACCCGGCCAAGAATCCGACCGCCGAAGAGCTGTGCAACAACGAAGACGACGACTGTGACGGAAACATTGAAGACGCGCTCTGGGCGGGCGAAGACCACCCGTACCCCACACCCATGGCCGCAGTCCGTGCCGCAGTGGCTGGCGACATGGTCTGCATCGAGTCGGGTGTCTACACGGAGACAATGAACTTCGGGGGCAAGAACCTCCGCGTGATGGGGGTTGACCGCGACACGGTCATCATGCAGAGCACCACCGGCCCACGCTTCACCGGTGGCGAGAACGCCACGTCCCTGCTCGCCCACATGACCTTCGACCCACGCGCGGAAGACGGCTCATCCACGGCACCTGTCGGCTGTGGCGGACTGGGCTGTGCACTTTCCATCAGCAATACCAGCCCAACCCTGCGCGACCTCCGCTTCGCTGGCTTCGCCGCATCCAGCCGCGAGATCAATGCGACGGTGTCCGTGTCGGGCGGCGCAGCCGTGTTCGAAGACGTCGAGTTCGCCGACATGACCACCACCCAGGGCTACATCAACGGCCGCGAGGTGACCGGTGTCTTCCGCGCGAACAACTGGAACGGCTCTGGCCATGGCATGACGTTCACGAACAACCAGACTGTCCGCTACAACGCCAACAACACATACCCGTACTCAAATACAAAGGGCCTAGCCATGTATCTCAGCGGCGGGAGTACGATGCTGGAAGACGTCACCATCACCGGTAATGTCGGCAACTCGCCTCAGACCAACAACGGCACCATCTACGTGACCGGTGGCACGCACACCTTCGAGCGCCTGCGCGTCGTCGACAACACCCTCAACCGTGGACGGGGCGGGGCCTTCTTCATCACCGGTGCCGCCAACGTCACCATCAACAATGGCGTTCTGGCCGACAACTACGTGACCGGGACAAACCCTCTGGGCGGG
Organism: uncultured Pseudomonadota bacterium; assembly: GCA_913061235.1. Classification (GTDB taxonomy): domain Bacteria; phylum Myxococcota_A; class UBA796; order UBA796; genus CAJXTB01. The sequence goes on from CAJXTB010000008.1 coordinate 244,706, forward strand.
GCCATCCTGATTCAGTCCGGCACTGTCGCCCTGAACAATGTGGACATCATCGGCAACACCGTCTCCGGCTCAAGCACCACAGACTGCGGCGGCGGAGCCATCGGCCACTACGGCCCCAACACCTCGTCCCTCACCGCAGTGAACGCCATCTTCGCCAACAACACCGCGACCTGCGGAGGCGTACAGCAGGGGGGCGTGATTGCGACAGACACCGGCTCCAGCTCGTCCAACAGCTTCACGGCGGCACTGTCGTACGTCAACCTGTTCGGAAACGGTGTTCCCAACAACGCAGGAACCTTCACCGAAGAGCTTGGCGAGAGCATCCGCACCCTAGACCCCGGCTACCGGAACATCTTCGTGCAAGACTCGCTTCAGTGGGACGTGGGCTTGCTCTCAAGCTCCCCCATGCGCAATTCCGGTAACCCAGCCATCGAAAACACCGACGGGTCGCGTTCACACCTGGGCTCAACCGGTGGTCCGTACGCCACCTGGCCCACAGAGTAGAGCGCCAACCGCGTCGCAGGCACAGACAAGACGGCCCGCTTCCCTTTCGAGGGAAGCGGGCCGTTCTTCGTTACGGACTCTCGACTACAGTCCGTTGGGTCGCCGGTGCGTCTGAACGCCCTGAAGCGATGCAATCGGCTCACCGTTCAGCCCAACAAACTCAATGTCCGACACCGAAGCGTCGTTGCCTTGAGCCGTCGGACGAACCGTGCAGCGAATCGGGCCCGAGACAACCGGGTCATGCGGCACATAGCGGCGGATACCGGTCGGCAGGAAGGCGCCGCCCTGAGCGTGCTTGTTCCACAAGACGGCGAGCTGAATACCGCCGTCGAGTGCGGCAGCGTCCGTCTGAAAGCCACTCGGCCAGTTCTTCGCGACAACACCGTCTAGCGTGCCCTGAATGGCGTTGTCCGCCACTCCGTCCAGCTCCGTGATGACTTGAAAGTCCGGTCCATGGAAGAGAACATCACCGTAGATAGTGCCGGTCCACTCTGCTAGATCTAGGCTTGGCGCAACCGCATTCTGTGGGCGGTCCTGCGGTCCTGCCTGCACGGCAACGGTCGCATCGTAGTGCTTGGCACGGCCACCGGGAGCACGCGGGTCCGCGCTGGTGAGCGACACGGCGAGCTGGCCCGGTCCGGCCTCTGAGATGTCCAAGGAGAAGACGTCGCCGCCGTTGTAGAAGTGAGGCAAGGTCACGCCACGGCGTACCTTCACGTCCTCAACCGCAGACACCGTCAGCTCGGGTCGGAATGCCTTTGCGGCGCGGACGAACCACTCCAGAGTCATCACAACCGGCAAGACAGGAACGTCTGCGATGGTGTGGTCAACGAGCCAAGAGTGACTGGCCTTGTCCACGCGAACATTGAAGGTCGCGCGGGTCGGACGGTCGTCAGCCAGCAGGGCACCATCTGACGGTGCGCCGCCGATGACCAGCTCAACATCGCCACCCGGAGTCAGCTCATCCACGAAGCGACGAGCGCCATCGTGAAGGTCAATGAGGGCGACGCCAGCAGCATCAAAGCGTGCCTTGAGCGACGCATCCACCATTCCGCCGGCCCAGGGGCCCCAGCCAATGCTGCGAACAACGGTGTTCGAGTGGGTAGCGGCGTACTGGCTGGCAACGCGGTTCAACACTTCGTTGGCCATGGCGTAGTCGCTCTGGCCTCGGTTTCCAGCGCGTCCTGCAACACTGCTGAACACCGCCAACACCTTGAGGGCATCGTCGCCCAGAGCAGCAAGCAAGGCCTGCAAGCCCAAGAGCTTTACGCCCAAGACGAAGCGCGCTTGCTCTTCGGTCTTGTCCGCAATGAACCTGTCTGCCAGGACACCTGCGCCATGAATCAGACCGGTAATGGACCCGAATGCCTGACGTCCTTGGGCCACTGCATTGGCTACTGCATCGGCGTCGGAGACGTCGGCTACGCAGTACATGGCCTCGCCACCCGCCTTGCGAATGGCGCCGAGTGTGGCGTTCACTTCGCGACTCGCTTCGATGTTGCGAACGCGTCGTCCAATGTCCGCTGGCTTGACCGTCTCACCGGCTGCTTTGGCCTGCTGGAGAACGGCGCGCTTCAGTCCGGCGTCATCGGTGATGCCTGGGAAGGCGTCGTCGGTCAGTGCTGAGCGACCTAGGAGAACGAACTTGCTGCGGGTCTGTGTGGCCAGGGCAATCACGCATGCTGCTGTGACACCGCGAGCGCCGCCTGAGACCACAATGACGTCATTGGCGTCCAACTTGACCCGACGAACGCGTTCAGGGACAGGCACCGACTCTAGAGTCACCCGAGTACCGTCCGCACGCAGGCCCACTTCTAGCTCTGGTCCGCCGTAGCGCAGCTCATTGACAACGGCGGTGACCACGTCGTCGCGGTCCACGTCAATGGCCTTGACCAAGCGGCCCGGCCACTCAATCGCGGCAGTCTTGATGAGTCCCGTCAGGCCTGCAGACCAGCTGTTGGCGTGACCCGACAGTCCGAAGTCTCCGCCGGTCGACTGCAGCGTGATCAGCGAGCCCGCAGCAGCCACTGTCTTGGCCGCGAGAATGGCCTCGGTGTGCAGCTCAACAGACGCTTCGGCGGTGGTCGTTGAGACCAGGCCACCGGTGAAGATGGCGACGTCCGTGTTGGCGTCGACAACATCGACAGTAGCGGCATCGTAGCCAAGTTCGGAGAGCGCTTTCGCCAGTCCTGTAGCCACGTCAACGGCGTGGTTGGTGATGCGAATGCGACCTTGCAGACCGGGACGCTTCAGGTTGCTGACGGGGGCGTCAACAACGCGCGTTGCGAAGTGGCCAATCTCTGGCGCAGCCGCAGCGACAGGCGCCGACTGTACCGACGCTGGCTTCGCAGCACCCGGTGCGTTCGCCGCCAAGTGGTCAATCACCTCTTGCAGCGTGTCCAACGACGCGAGCGCGCCGGTGTCCACTTCGGGTAGCTCGGGAGCGGCTTTCTGGACGGCGGAGAGAATCTCAACCCGCTTGATGGAGTCAATGCCCAGGTCCGACTCCAGCGCCATGGAAGGCTCCAGCATGTCGACTGGGTAGCCGGTGCTCTCAGCGACAACTGCGAGAACCAGCGCGTGGAGGTCGCGCTGGGGAGCGGCGGCTACCGGAGCGACGACTGCGGCACCCGGCGCATTGGCCGCCAAGTGGTCAATCACCTCTTGCAGCGTGTCCAACGACGCCAGAGCACCGGTGTCCACTTCAGGGAGCTCAGGAGCGGCCTTCTGGACGGCGGACAGAATCTCAACCCGCTTGATGGAGTCGATACCGAGGTCCGACTCCAGCGCCATGGATGGCTCCAGCATGTCGACCGGGTAGCCGGTGCTCTCGGCAACAACCGCGAGAACCAGTGCGTGCAGGTCGCGCTGAGGAGCCGCAGCGACAGGCTTGGCGACGACGGCTGCCACGCGGGCGGGGGCTGGACGACTCACTACAGGAGCCGCAACCGCAGGGGTCGGTGCGACCGGCGCCGCAGCGACTGGGGCGTGCCTCACAACCGGCTGCGCAGACGGAACCGCGAGTGCAGCGGCATGAACGGCCGACGGCTGATGGGTGGCCACCATGGCCGAGCCAGTCAGCGCGGACACGGCGTTCTGCATGGTCGCCAGGAACGCGACGTGGGCATCGGCCATGCTCTGTTGGTAGGCCGTATGCGCTTGTGCAGTGCGCATCTGCGCCTCGGCGACGAGCGATGCGACGGAGCCATCGACAACGGAGGGTGTTGCGCGTGACGCAACACGGGCGGGCGCTAGGCCAGCCGAGGCGACGTTCACACGGGCGACAGCCTGTGGCGCGGCAGCGACGGGTGTCTGAGCAACAGGTGCCGCGACACGCGGTGCCGCTACAGCTGCTTGGGGTGCAGGCGCACGAACAACCGGCCGTTCCACAACTTCGGGGTTGGGCTTTGGCAGCGCGGCAGCCCCACCCTTCGGCGGGTACGGCTTGCCGTAGTTGGCGCCGTTCAGCGACAAGGTGAACTTGGACTTGGGTACGGTTCGCGGGTCAACCGGCGTCTCGTAGGCCATCCACGTTCCGCTCAGATCCAGCGGTACACCGGCAACAACCATGCGCGCCAAGCTGTCCAAGAGCGAGACCAAGGCGTTGCGCCCCTTGCGGTCGGTGTCGATAGCCACGTGCGGGCGGCCCTTCAGAATACGACCGACAAGGCGCGTCAGGACCGAGCCCGGCCCCACTTCTACGAAGGTACGAATGCCTGCCGAGTACATGGCCTCGACCTGGTCCACGAAACGCACAGGCTGGGCAATCGCGCCACCGAGCTCGCTGGCAACGTCGTCTCCGTAGGCTTCCGCGGTGGCGTGAGCCAAGACAGGAAGCGCTGGCTCCTGCAAGTCTTGCTCATACAGGAACGCTTCGAACGGGTCAGCCGACGGTGCCACGACCGACGAATGGAACGCTGTGGCGACCGCCAGTCGCTTGAAGGCAATGCCAGCCGCTTCGAGTGCCGTCTCCGCCAGCTCAATGCCAGCCGTAGGTCCAGACAGAACCACCTGGGTCGGGCCGTTGTGGTTGGCGACAACAACGTCGATGCCACCAACAGCGGCACGAACCGCATCAATGTCTGCCTTAGCCGCGGTCATGGAGCCGTCGGTCTGAGCGGCATCGCGCATGAGCTCACCACGACGCCGAGCAATCCGCAGCGCGGTCTGCTCATCAAAAGCACCCGCAGCCGCAAGCGCAGTGACCTCGCCAAAGCTGTGACCGGCCATCATGGATGCGGTCAGTCCAACCTCACGCAACACGGCCAACAGGGCCAAGGATGCCGCACCAATGGCGGGTTGCGCCCACTCGGTCGCGGTCAGGAGTGCTGCCTGCGCGGCCGCCGCGTCGCTGCCGAAGACCGGCATTGGGAAGGCCACTTCAGCGAGCTTCATGTCTCCCATCTCAATGTCTTGGGCGCGGTCCCAGACAGCCCGAGCACTGTCCATATGCATGGCCAGAGCAGCGCCCATATCCACGTATTGGCTGCCTTGGCCGGGGAATACGAACCCAACTTCGCCCACAGCATCACCATGAGCAATGTACACGCCATTCGGCGCGCTCAGCGACTCGTTGGGTGACGTCGTCAGATGGGCTTGCACACTGGTCAACTTCGCGAACAGGTCGGCTTCATCCGTCGCTGTCAGCGCAACACGGTGAGCCTTGCTCGTGTCAGCGTTGTTCTGTGACGAGGCTGCCAGGAAGGCCAGTCCGCCGTCTTCAGATGCCAGAGTCAGTGCGTCAGTCACCGCGGTCTTCAGGTCCGAAACACTGTCCGCCGTCAGCACGACCAACTCTGCAGGCAAGGAACGAACCCGGTCCGCAGCCAGTGCGCCGGTGTACTCTTCCACTGCGACATGGAAGTTGCTTCCGCCGAATCCAAAGGCGCTCACGCCGGCACGACGCGGGTGGTCAGAGCCACGAATCCACGGACGCGCACGAGTCGACAAGTAGAATGGACTGTTTTCAATGTCCATCTTGGGATTTGGGCTGTCGACCTTAATGGTAGGCGGCAGCACCTTACTGTGAAGGGCCAAGACGGCCTTGAACAGGCCAGCCGCACCAGCGGTCGACTTGGTATGACCAATCTGGGACTTGACCGAGCCGAGCGCAATGCGCTGTGGGCCTTCGTCGCCAAACACCAAGCGAAGTCCACCGAACTCGGCAGCATCTCCAGCAACCGTGCCGGTTCCGTGCGCTTCCACAAGCTCGACCGTCTGTGGGTCCATTCCGGAGGACTCGTACGCCCGACGAATCGACTTGGCCTGACCGGCGCTTACCGGTGCATAGACGGACTTTGACTTACCATCTGACGAGCCACCAATGCCGCGAATGACGCTGTAGATGGGGTCTCCGTCGCGCTCGGCATCTTCTAGACGCTTGAGCGCCATCATCGCGAGTCCTTCACCGAGCAGCGTTCCGTCACCGTCCGCCGAGAATGGACGACAATCGCCGGTCATGGACAGTGCAGGCGTCTTGCTAAAGCACATGTACATGAAGATGTCGTTCATGGTGTCGACACCGCCAGCAATCACCACGTCGCTGTCACCGAGCCACAGGCTGTGCATGGCCATCTGAAGAGCCGACAAGCTCGATGCGCACGCTGCATCCGTCACGCAGTTGAATCCGCCGAGGTCCAAGCGATTCGCCACGCGTCCAGCCACAACATTGCCGAGCAGACCTGGGAAGTTCGACTCGCCCCAGTCGGTGTACTCGTTGCTCATGCGGTCGCACAGTTCCGTGACTTTCGACTCGGGCAGACCCGCTTCGCGCATGGCCTTGGTCCACACCGGACGCTGCAAGCGAGACGCCATCGAGCCCATCAACTCCTGGCCGCTTGTCACACCGAGCACAATGCCCATGCGCTCTTTGTCCATCTTCTCAAACTGACCGCGTGAGGCGTCTTGCAACACCTGCTTTGCAACGATCAACGCCAAGAGCTGCGAGGTGTCGGTCTGCGGGACGATGGACGGCGGAACGCCAAAGGCCATTGGGTCGAATGGAATGTCGTCTAGGAAGGCCCCGCGCTTGGCGTAGGTCTTGTCCGGCACAGTCGGGTCGGCGTCGTAGTAGTCCTCAACGAGCCAATGGGACGCTGGAACATCGCCAGTGAGGTCTTTTCCAGCGAGGATGTCGCGCCAGAATCCGGTCTTGTCGACCGAACCGGGGAAAAGACAGGACATTCCAACAACAGCGATGGGCGAACGTGTAGGCATAGACGGACCTCAAGCAATGCGCGCACGTATGAGCCCAAAGTCACAGCCCGGTCATCACATCTCAGCCTAGATGCACTCGTTCGGATCAGCGCCGTCGGGCGTTGCAGCGCCACATACGCCGGCATCACTACAGACCGCTTCCAACGCAAGGAAACAGCAGTCACACTCGCCGCCTTCATAGCCCTCGCACGCATCCGCACGTGCAGGGCCGTAGGCGTCTTCTTGGCTCGTTGCAATCGCGTCTTGCTGACAACAGCCGTCGCAGGACGTGTCCACTAAGACACAGTCACTGTCCTGCTCACAGCCTCGCCAGTCGTCAGCAATGAGCACTGTCCCGCCGCCGGCAGTGGTTGTGATGCCATCAGGGGTGCCAGCTGTGTCATCATCACCGCCGCTACACGCCGTAATGAACCCAATCGCCAACACCAAACCAAGCGTCTTACCAAACATCTTCACAGATTCCTCCCCGCCCCGGCGGAAGTCTAGCCCAGACGATTCGTAGCTGCTGAACATCTCACACCGCTCTACTGCTCTCGCACGTACATCTGGATGGACGCGGCCCCACGACTGCACGTGTAAGTGTAGTTGGCCGCAGAACCTGGCTCACCGAGCGAGACATTCATGCACTGGGTGTAGTTGCCATAATGCCAGATCTGAACCTCTGTACCCGACGGAATCGACGTGTTCAAGCCGCTGGAACACAGCCCGAATCCAACATGGGCGTTGTTCGCTGCCCCGGTGCCGCACACGCCCCAGCCGTTGCGGGTGTTTGTGTCTCCCGTCACCGCAGCCGTCCAGGTCCCGCCTCCCAGCATGGGGCCGGTCTCGATCAGGCTATTGCTCGTGTTGACCGCAACGGACTGCATCTCAAACACTTCGTCGACCGCAACGCCGTTCTGATTAGTGCCCACTACGCGAATCTCGAGCTGGCTGCCGAAAGCCGCCATGCGGTCCAAGCCTACGAAGCCTTCGTCTGTGTCCGCCATGCTCGTGAACGACGAATAGGTCCAAGCCCCTGTCGTCAGGTTGCCACCCTGCGACCAGAAGTTGTCCCGGCCGGTTCCGTTGAGATTCAACGCCTGTGTCTGGTTCAAGCGCATGACCTGCGTCCAGCCGCCGTCCACGCTGTCCATCTCACAGTACGCATCAAAGGCGGCGATGCCCCCAACTCCGTCCGGATCAATCGTGTACACGCCGTCTGCCGAGGAAGGGGCCGACGCCTTGATGGTCTGACAGGTCGTGATGCTGCTGCAGCCCTCTTCGGGCCATGTGCCGTCGCTAAAGACCAAAGCCCCCGACGGAAGCGTCGCTCCTGAGCAGACCTCGCCGCCTCGTGCGACGCGACTCCCCGCCTCGACCGTGGCTCCTGCACCGACTGTGGCATCCGCGCCGACGCGTCCAAATACCGTGGCACCCGCTCCAATGACCGCTCCCCGACCAACACGTCCGCCGTCTTCTACAGCCGCACCTGTACCGATATCGGCGTCCTTGCGAATGCGGGCGCCTTGCTCAACCCGGGAGCCTGCTGCGAGCGTGACCTCGGGTCCAACAATGCCGCTGATTGAGACGCCGTCTCCAGCGTTGGCGCCGTCCGAGACCTGCACACCGCGGGCGACCACAGCGTTGTCGCCGAGAGTTGTGAAGTCACCCAGGCCCACCAGGTTGCCAACGACTGCGTCCGCACCAATGGTGACGTCTGTGCCGATCTGGGCTGCGTAGCCAAGGGTGCCACCGTTCGCTACGGTGAGTCGAGCGCCTGCGGCGACGGAGCGGCTGATGGTCACATCCGTTCCTAGGACGTGGTCAGCTCCGAGCTGAGCGCTGCGTCCAATGACCGTGCCGGCTCCAACGGGGAGTGGGTTGCTCGTGTGGGCCACTCGTCCAGCGAGGGATGCTCGGGCGCCGACCAAGACGTTCGCACCAATGGCAGTTTGGGGTCCGACAGTGGCCCCTTCTAGGACCGAGCTACTGCCGCCGACGGTGCTCGAACCATCTACCGTAGCGTCAACGTCGACACAGGCATTGTCGATGGCGAACTCATCTTGACAGCCATCACCGTTGCTGTCTGAAGCGAAGGCCACCGAGCTTGTCATCAAGCAAATCAAAAAGCTGCGCGTCACCATATTTTCTCCCCGTTCTGTGCATCACGGGAAGTGTATATGCTTTTGGCCGCTCACGGTCGGACAACGACTAGGACGATGGGCCGTTCAGCATGAAGAACAGGCCTCCCAGCATGAAGGCAGCGCCCAGACCCACGTAAAAAATCCGCGCACCGGTACGACCCACGATGGCCACAATGAGCCGAGCCCGCCGGTTGTTCATGTACCAGTCCCAGTCCATGACACCGCCCAGAATCGAGAACGCGCCCGCGCCCATCACAAACACACCTGCCAACATCACTGCCTCCCGGCGCCCCTACTTGGGCGAGTCGGCGGCGAGGCTAGCACGAGCCGCCTCTTCGGCTAGACGCTCCTCTTCATCGAGTCGACGACGCTCCTCCATGGGAGGCAGGTCGCGGTCGGTACAGCGGTTGACGAACTCATAGATCTCGAGCTCAATACAGGTCTTGCGCAGCGCTTTGCGGAACTTCATCGGGCTCACAGCACGAATTTCGCACAGCTCGGCGTGCCGCTCGGGCATGCGTTCTTCGACGATAGCCATCCACTTCCCGCGGCGACCGCGACGACGGTAGCGACGGCGAACCTGGTTGCGACCGCGACGGTACACCTCTTGGTCACCGTCTTCATAGTCATGGGGCAGCACGGGTTGATTTGGGTCAGCCATGCAGACGACTGTAGCGCATGCTCACCGGTCTGTGACTACTCAAGCGGCCGCGGCGCAAACCGAAACGCTCCAGGAGGCACACAGACGCCGTAGCTACGCAGCTGTTGAGCCCGTGTGATGGCCGCCGCGCCTTCCATCAGGTTGCGCGCAATCTGAACGGCCGTGCGGTTCTCAGGCGCTTCTAGGAATGAGCCCTTGACCCAGTCGTTGAACGCTCCCATCGCTGGACCACACCAGATCTGGTAGTCGACCTCGCGTCCTGGTTCGCCCACGATGGCCCACCGACTCGCGAGACCGAGGTACCAGCGGAACACGAGCGCCATCATGTGCTTCGGATTGGCCCGGGCCTTCGCCAGCTCTCCCGGGTCGCGTCGGCCCCAGAAGCCCTCGGTCTCTGCCTGGATGTCCGCGATGGACGCACGCAGACACTTGGTCTCCACAAAGGTCCGCTCGGACTCCGACAGTGTCTGGAGCGACGTGTTCGACTTGTAGATGTCGTATAGGCGCTTGGCACGGGAACTAAACAACGTTCCCCGCTTGAGAACCTGCACTTCTACACCCAACTCAAACATGTCTGCTGCCGGCGCCATGGCCACATCTGCCATGTCTGCTTTTGCCAGCATAATGCGGCCTTTTTCTGACAATCCCGACTCCACAGCGCCCTGATTGACGGAGCCCGTCAGTACAAACGCCGCGCCCAATCCAAAGGCAGCGGCAACACCACTGGGGGTACCCAGACCACCCGCAGCGCCAACACGAATTGGACGCGTGTAGCCGTACTTCTCCGTCAGCCGGTCGCGAAGTCCCAAGATGACTGGGAACAGTGCGGTCAAGGTGCGGTTGTCGGTGTGACCACCGCTGTCCGCCTCAACAATCACATCTTCAGCAACGGGCAGTGTTCGAGCCAAGCGGGCTTCGTCTGCAGTGAGCCGACCATCTGCAACCAATGTTTGGAGCATGGAATCGGGTGCCGGAGACAAGAAGTGGGTCGCTGTCTCGGACCGACTAATCTTGCAGAAGACATGTGTCTGTCGGACCACTTGGCCGCCAACTTCGCGGATTCCCGAGTACGCATAGTGAACAATCGCAGGACTCAACGCCATGAAGGCTGAGGCCGAGACCCGCTTGACACCGGCCTGCAAGTACAGCGCTGCGGACTTGGCTTCGAGCGCGGGCTCGTTCGGGCTATGAATGAGGTTGGCCCCCCACGGCAGTCCACGGGCGTCGAGTGCCGCTGAGATCTCGTCAATGCCAGCTTGTACGTGATGGTAGGCCAAGCCCGCAGCGCCGAAGAAGCCGAGCATTCCAGCCTCTGCCATGGCAATCACAAGGCGCGGCGTGGCGATGCCATTGGCCATAGCGCCAGCAACGTACGGAAAGCGCACGCCGTGAACCTGAAGGAATGACTGGTCGCCGAGCCACTCTGGGTACATGGGCGGCAATGTCGCCATTACTGGCAGTGCAGGAACACCATTCGACTGGGCGTCCGCCGAGACTGACCCGGCTAGTGCCACACCAATGCGCCGACCGGTGGTGTCACCGACAACATGAACGGGCTCCCGCAGTCGAGCCGCCGCCGCCTGAACATCCACCGCGTCAAACGCCGGTGCTAGGTTGCTTGCTCGCCAGTATCCAACCGTTGCTTGCTGCATATTCGCCTCCGCGCTGCGCGAATATGCCTGGCACGTCACAGGTCCATCACAGGTTAGGCCTGTGACCGAGGAAGGGCTGCGATGGATTGGAATGACGTACGACACTTCCTCGCCCTGGCTCGGTCAGGTTCTGCACGCGGTGCCGGAGCTGAGCTGGGCGTGAGCCACTCCACAGTGGCCAGGCGCGTCGAAGCCCTCGAGGAGCAGCTCGCCACGCGGCTGTTCGACCGAACGCCTGACGGCTACCAACTCACGACGGCTGGCGAGGACATCCGACCGAGGGCCGAGAGTATCGAACGAGAAATGCTGTCCATCGAGCGTGTGGTGGCGGGCCAAGACGAGCGACTAAAGGGCCCCGTTGCCCTGACCTGCTGCGACCACTTCGTGTCCGGCTTGCTCATGCCCGACCTGCACGCATTCTGCCGCGCATCCCCAGACATCCAGCTGCACATCAACGTCGACAGTCGCTCGTATGATCTGTCCAAGCGCGAAGCCGACGTCGCCATACGCATCTTGGTGAAGGGAGACCAGCCCCCTGAGTACCTGATTGGGCACATCGTAGCGCCACTCGTCCTCGCCAACTACGTCGCCACATCACACGAATCGGCACTGGACCCTGACTTTCCAAACAGCGAGCCGCGCTGGGCCGGCTTCGACCCTCGCGAGATTCAAGCCAAGCTCATTGCAGAATCTAGCTACCCAGACGTGCCTCATGGGCTGACCTTCACCTCCTTCGATCTGCTGATTCAGGGGGCCTGCACAGGCTTTGGGATGGTGATGCTGCCGACCTACATTGGCGATTGTGAGCCCAGATTGCGCCGGTTGACCCACTCAGATCTTCGTCACGTCGCCGACATGTGGGTCTTGAGTCACCCCGACCTTCGCGACAACGCGCGGGTTCGTGCGACCAAGCAGTGCCTCATGCGGACTTTCACAACCCACGCCGACCTGTTCCGCGGTCTACGTGCATAGTGGGCTCGTCCGAGCAGCACGCCAGCCGAGTGTCATCCGATTGTTGCAGCGCGCTCGCACGAACAAGCTAAACGCCAGACCATGACTGATACAAAGCGTGCCGAACTGCTCATGCCTGCGGGCGACCTGACCAAACTCAAGACGGCCGTGCTGTATGGCGCGGATGCCGTCTACATGGGCACGCCGGACATGTCGCTGCGCTCAAAATCTGGTTTCACACTGGATGATGTCGTCGAAGGAATCGCCTTCGCGCACGAACACGGTGTGCGGGTCTACCTGACGCTGAACCTGTTCTCGCACAACAAGGACATTGACAAGCTGCCCGAGTACGTCGATACCGTGCGCGCAGTGAAGCCGGATGCGCTGATTGTGGCGGACCCAGGTGTGTTCATGTTCGTCAAGGAGCGTGCGCCAGAGCTTCCGCTGCACATCTCCACGCAGGCCAATGTGTGCTCCTACCAGTCGGTGAAGTTCTGGGAAAACCAGGGAGCAACGCTGGTCGTTCTCGGCCGTGAAGTCTCGTTCGCTGAACTCACCGAGATTCGCGAAAAATGCCCGGACATCCAGCTCGAAGCCTTCGTTCATGGCTCGATGTGCATGACCTACTCAGGCCGCTGCCTGCTCTCCAACTTCATGTCCGAGCGCGGCGCGAATCAAGGGTCATGCGCCAATAGCTGCCGGTGGAAGTACAAAGTCCACATGCGCCTCAAGGACGGAACGGTCCAAGAGCTCAAGCTGACCGAAGAGAACTTGGAGCTGTTCGAGTTCTTGCTCGAAGAGGAAATTCGCCCCGGAGAGTTCATGCCGATTGAGGAGAGCGACACCGGCTCGTACATCCTCAACTCAAAAGACCTCTGCATCATGCCAAAGCTCGATGACTACCTTCGTATTGGCGTGAACTCCCTCAAGATTGAAGGCCGAGGCAAGAGCCCCTACTACGTCGCTCTCGTGACCCGCGCGTACCGCATGGCTGTAGATGCTTGGTACGAAGACTCGGAGAACTGGAACGCAGACACGTACATGAATGAGCTGCTCACAGTACCGAGCCGCGGCTACACCTACGCATTTCACGAAGGCCGGCTCACCAACCACTCCCATGGCTACGAGCACACCCGCACCCTCGCAGATTGGGAATACGCTGGTGCCATCATTGAAGTCCGCGACGACTGCTTCATCTTTGAGGCTAAGAACCGCCTGATGGCCGGAGACGTGCTGGAGTTCATCCCACCGGACGGAAGCGCGCCAGTTCTGCTGCGTATGTACACCTTCCAGCGCGCAGACAGCGACGTTGTCAATGGTCAGGTCAACCCCGGCCACCAGAGCATCATCCGAATCGGATTCGACCAGTTCGACCACGAAGACCCAGCGCAGATCAAGGCCCGCCTTCCCGAGTACACCATCGCGCGCAAGGAGAAGGCGCTGAGTGAACAGGAGTGGAAGCGCCTGGCATTCGACAAGGCCGTGGCCAGCCTAGAAAAGGGCAAAGGAAGCGAAGAGTCCATCGCTATTCGTCGCAATGCGCTTCGTGAAGCCATTGCCGAGCAGTCCGCTCAGCGCATGAAGAAGTCCCCACGTGTTGGCGACCAAGGGTGTTGTGGACGCGGCTGCAATGGGTGTCTACGCTTCTGGCACGACGACGAATACGCCAAAGCCCGCGAGCTACTCGCTGCCAAGAAGCAGGGACAGCTGCTAGCGACCGACATGCGCGAAGAAGAGCCGGCCGCCGTTCCGGCGTGACAGCAACCTGGGGATAGCGAGACGTCCCCCTGACGAATATTCCGCGGTTCGTTTCCGTTCGCGCCTGTCGCGAAAACACACCGCGGGCTTCGCACCTCTCCCGAATAGGTTGTCAGCATTCAACCCGAGGGAAATATGAGCGCTGACCCCACTTTCTGGAACAACGTCGCTGAGAAATACGCCGCGAGTCCGGTCGAGAACCCCGAGGCCTTTGACCGCAAGACCGAGGTCACCCTCTCCCACCTGACCCCAGAGTCTACCGTTCTCGACGTCGGCTGTGGCACCGGCTCTTTCGCCTTACGCCTCGCGCCTCATGTCCAGGCTGTGCACGGCCTCGACTTGTCTTCCGAGATGGTGCGAATCGCCAAGGACAAGGCCGCGGACGTCCCCAACGTGACGTTTCACACGGGCCCCTTCGACGCGTCGTTCACTGCGATTGAAGACGGTCAGCTCGACATGCTGTGTGCGTACAGCTTGCTTCACCTGGTTCAGGACAGAGCCGCGGTCCTCAACCAGATGTACCGACTGCTAAAGCCTGGCGGCATCTTCGTGTCGTCCACGGCATGCCTCGGTGAAGACTGGGTGCCGTACGGGCTCATCCTCCCGGTCATGCAATTCTTTGGAAAAGCCCCCTTCGTCCAGCTTCTGCGCGTATCGACTGTCATGGACGACATCCGCACCGCAGGCTTCATCGACGTCTCCCTCGTGGACGTCGGCGCCAAGGCCAGCACCGCCTTCATCGTCGCTCGCAAGGCCGGATGACCTCACCGCGCGGCGCGCGACCTCAACTACGACGCATCATGTGTCTCCGCGCTCAATCGCTGCGAGGACGTCCGGGTGAACACCAACATACCGGGCCTCTGTCTTGTCGATGTACTTGGGCTTCACCACAATGGTCTGGGTGAACGCCCAGATAGCCACGAAGAACGCGGCTACCCCCACGCCCAGCACTACAAAGAACCCTCCGCGCAGACCGTCTACGAACAGAATCGACCCCACAATCAGGCCGGCTCCAACCAGTAGACCGGCCCAGCCCACACGGGTGTTCCGCTGAATACGATGGACATCCGAAGCACACAAGGACACCGTCAGCGTCGATGTCTTACGGGTGAATAGAATGGCCGCAATGGCCACAAGTGGGCTTAGAAGAATCGTCATACGCGCCCACAGCGGAGACCACGACAGCGACTGGGTGTCCGTCTTGGACACGTCAGCCGAGCCGCAAGCCGCACAACGCTCGGGCAGTGCCGCCACAATCGGCGCGAATACAACGCCGTCGCGAACGTAGAGCTTGTCTGGGTCTGCTTCACGTGAGGATGCAGAGGTTCGCGGGGCTTCAAACGGGTTGTTGTCCATTCCGCGCCATTAGCCGGTTAGGGGGCGACCATGACGGAACGAATCGGCGATTGGGTCATTGAGGGCCCCATTGGGTCGGGCGGTATGGGCACGGTGTACCGCTGCCACAACGCCCTGACGCCTCGTATCAAGGCTGCGGTCAAGATCATTCGCTCGGACCGGCCGGAGACCTTCCGGGAGCGGTTCTTGCGTGAGGTCGAGTCCCTCGAAGCGCTGCACCACCCTGCCGTTGTGCGCGTCAAAGGCTGGGGAGAACAGGAAGGCATGCTGTGGCTGGCCATGGACCTGGTCGAAGGCACGGACCTCGAAGATGCGCTGTACACGAAGGGAGCGCTCAGCGAAGAGGCCGCAGTGCGCGTGTTTAGCGACGTCGCCGCGGGTCTCGCCCATGCCCACGAACGCAACGTCATCCACAGAGACGTCAAGCCCGCAAACATCCTCATCATGCCGGATGGCGCCGGTCGCATTGTCGACTTTGGCATCGCCGTACAAGATGGACGGACCCGTCTGACGGCCGCCGGCTCCATGAACGGCACGCCGGCGTACATGGCGCCAGAGACCTTCGGAGGCAAGCCTACGGCCGAGCTTCTGGACATCTACGCGCTAGGCCAGGCGCTGCACGAATCGCTGACAGGACTCGTCGCATTTCCCCAGCCAGAAGGCCTGACCACGACCCAACAGCTCGCGCATGTTGTCGGCCTGAAGATGAAGGCCGAGCCACTGGATCCGGGGCCCGACTTCCCCGAGTACCTGCGCGAGGTCGTCCGCCGGTCCACCCAACCGCTGCCTACCAAGCGCATCCCAACCATGCGCATGTTTGCCGACGCCTTGGCAGGTGGAAAGCTACCGCCGATGCAGGGTGCATCCGACACCATCGCACTCGACTTTGACGACGTCCCCGAGGAGGTTGAGGCCACTGCTCCACCGCCCAAACGCCGCCGCGGAGCCGGATTCATCACCGGTGCTCTGGGTGCCACCTTCATCTTCGGTACCCTCCTTCTTCTCCTCATCGGCGGGGCCGCGGGTGCCGCCTACATGTACTGGCCTGCGAGCGGTCGCGAAGTTCGGGTGACGCTCACGGACAGCACTCCCGGCACACCCACAGCCGTGTGGATTGGTCGAGAGCGCGCACAGCCAGAGATTGGTGGCACGACCTGGTTTCTCGCGGGTGCAGATGCCGAAGCGCTGCCCGTTCGCGTCATCACCGGCGAAGCCTGCGACGTAGACGCCTGGGACGGCGGCGAGTGCCTGCCGTGCTGTACGTGCGAAGAGACAACCGCCACCGCTGACTCCCTGCAGATGACCCTTGCTCCGCCTTCGGACACCGCTTCCCTGGCCCTGACCACAACCCCGGTCTCCTCACCATGGGCCGTGCGGGCACAGTCGGACACACTGCGATTCACCGAACAAGGCCGCGGCAGCTGGCGAGGCACCGGAGCCATTGGAGAGCACGAGGTTGTGGTGTCGGCCGGAACCTGTCCCGAAGCCTCGCTCGGGTGTGGAACCGACTGCCTGCCCGGCTGTGAGTCGGTGCGCACCACTGTCGAGCTGGCGTGTGGAGAGGAGACCAGCGAGGTCGTGTCGCTACGGACCCCTCGCCGCCCACTCGAGGTGACGCGTCCCTCACCGACCCGGCCCACGCCAACCCCCACTACGCCCGTCTCCATCGAGCCCCTGCCCGTTGACCCCGCTCCAACGGCGCCTGTACCCACTGAGCCCGCGCCAACGGTGCCTCCACGCGTGGGCGCAACCGCTCCCACAGGCACAATGACGCGTCCACGCCCCATCAGCGACAAGCCCGGAATGACTCCCACTCCGGCACCGTCGGGAATGGCACGCCCGGCCCCCATCACGTTGCCAAGCACCGGGGAGGCACCGGCTCCAACCGCACCCGCTCCAAGTAGTGGTTGGGCACGACCGGGAGACCTTGGGGTCACCGGCTGGACCAATCCCAGCGGCAGTCTGAACGGTGTGACGGTGTTGGTGCGCTACCGCCCAGCCGACATTGAACAAGCCCGCATTGCCGTCTCACGCCTGCAACGACGTGGCGCATCGGTTCGCAGCGAAGAGTACGAGCGCATTGATGCGGACACCCACTATGGCCGTATATATTACTCCAACGGGGACCACTCGGACTCCGCCGCACAAGCCTCCTCCGCCATTTTCCGCATTGGAAGCCACACACGCATGATGCGTGACTGGCGCACGGGGGACGACATCGTCATCTTCCTTGAGCCCTCCTGAGGTCCGTCTGCGCACTCTACTGCCCCTCGTCCTTCTGGCCGCCTGCCAGTCCGGGGCGCCACGCGACAGCCTGATTCGCAATCCGCTGGACCCCTTTCCCGAGTCGCTGGCCGACGTTGGTCTGTACCCGGACCTGTCGGACCTCACCGTCGTCACGCCGGAAGCCCAACTGTACGAGCCTCAGTGGCCGCTGTGGACAAACGGCAGCAGCAAGGACCGCTATGTGGTCATCAACGGTGACATGGACCTGCCGTCCCCCGCCGTCTACCCATCGGGCACCTTGTTCTTCAAGACCTTCGGCTACGCAGACGGCCCCGCCGAGACTCGGGTCATGCGCCTTGCCGAGGACGGCTGGGAGTACGGCACCTACGTATGGGATGGGGATGACGCGACCCTCACCGATGGCCGTACCCTCGTGACGGTCGACCGCACAAACGCCAACGGCGACGCCGTGCAGCACGCGGTGCCTGTGACCCTACAGTGCCGTACCTGCCATGAGTCCGGCCCCAGCGCAGTCCTCGGCTACAGTCCCGAGCAGCTCGGCGCGCCAATCGACAGCGGAGACCCGCTCACAGACGAGTTCTTGGGTCTGCTTCAGGGAAACTGTGTGCACTGTCACAACGGCAGCGACGCACCGTCCGCGAGCTTCGACATGCGCTCGGATGTTGCCCTGTCCAACCTCATCGATAGGCCCACCCAAGGCAGCGCCTCCGCCGGTGGCATTCGCATTGTTCCAGGCGACCCACAAGCCAGCGTGCTGTACCAAGCCATGGCCGGAGACTCGGGTGATGCCGAAGTCGCTGACATGCCACCGCTCGGCGTAGAACTGCGGGATGATGCCGGTCTGGACATTGTTTCTCGCTTCATCGAATCGTTGGAGAGCCCGTGATCTGGCTATTTCTCATGGCCTGCAATGGCGAAATCGAGGACACAGCAGGCCTGACCCCCGTGGGTCTGCGCTTCGAAGAAATCAACGTTCAGGGCAACCTCGGGTCGGCAACCGACATGGTCATGGTCGGCAATGACGAGCTGTTCATCGCCTCCAAGACTGGCGAAGTTGGCCACTATCGCATGAGTGAGGACCGACTCGAAGAGCTCGGCAGCTTCACCATCCCCGGCGTCCTAGACGAGCTCGACTGCGGCCTCATCTCCCTGGCCATTGCCCCCGACTTTGCCGACTCCGGCTACCTGTACGCAGGCTTGTGTACCTCCATGACCGAGTCCGGCGTGGTCCGTGTCACCGTCACAAGCGACTACGACGCTATCGCCGCGACCAGTGAGCCGCTGTTCTTCCTCGAAGAGCCCGAAGCGAACAACCCATGGCACAATATCGGCGCCCTGAACTTCGACGACGACGGCTACTTGTGGCTTCCCTTCGGCGACAAGACAGTGCGCGCAAACGGCCAGCGCTTGTCCAATGCTCTGGGCTCCATCGTCCGCATTCGTCCCACGGAGAGCGGCTACGAGACCCATCCAGACGCGCCTAATCCGGATGTTCCCGAGGTGTGGGCAACCGGCGTACGCTCCCCATGGCGAGCCACCTTCGACGCCAACGGCCACTACTGGTTCGGAGACGTCGGAGCCGCAGACTTTGAAGAAATCAACGTGGTCACAGGCCCCGGAGACAACTTCGGCTGGGCTACGAACGAGGGCCCCTGCACCACCGGCTGCGACCGCTTCACCGACCCGGTCACCCACTGGACCCACGACGGCGTTGACCAGTACTCCCTAGACGACCCCGACGTCATCCCAACACCAGCGCGCGTAGCGTCTGTGGGTGTGGCGTACGACAGCACCAATGACCAGTATGAAGGTCTTCTCGACGACACCCTGCTATTCAACGACTTCTGCCAGGGTTTTGTGCGCGGCATGACGGTCGCCGCAGATGCCTCTACGAGTGACGACCGCCACCTCGGACACCTCGACAACGCGGTCGGCTGGGCCCAGGGCGCAGACGGGTTCGTCTACGCCACGACCTTCGGGGCCTGTGAATCCGCAGACTCAAGCAGAGGCCAAGCTCGACTGTTCCGCGCACGCTTGCGCTACGAGTGAGCACAGTGCGCTTGCAAGGCCAACCTGACGGCCATACGCGGGCAACTCTAGGAGGCGTGGTGTGCTGAAGTCGTGGCCGAGCTGGGTAGCCGCAACAGCGGTATTGGTCGGAAGCGGCGTTGTCGTCGCCACCCAATGGGGTGGAACTTCCGAAGACAGCCCCATTGTCTACGAGCCTGGCGAAGCGCCACCGCTCGTGCTCTTGGTCATTGTGGACACGCTGCGCCGCGATGCCTTGACTGCTTACGAGCCAAGCGCTCCCCCCACCCCGTTCATCGATGCCTTCGCTGCCGAGAGCACGCTGTACACCGCCGCCATGGCCCCCTCGTCGTGGACCACACCGTCTGTCGGTAGCATCATGACGGGAAAGTTGCCCAGCCAGCTCGGTCTACAGCACGAGCTTCGGCGCCTCTCGGATGAAGCGGTCCTACTGCCCGAGCTGCTGCGCGAGTCCGGCATGACCACAGCTGCGGTTGTCAGCAACAAGTACGCCTCTACTAAGTGGGGCTTCAACCAGGGCTACGACGCCTTCGACGAGACCCCAATCCGTCGCCGCTCTAAGATTACCGGCGCCGAAGTGACAGACGTGGCCATCTCACTGCTAGACCGGTTCTCTGACGAGCCGCTGTTCCTCATGGCCCACTACGTAGACCCGCACGTCACCTACAACGACCACGAGGAACATCGCCGCTGGCAAGGCGAGTATGAGGGCCCCATGGAGGCCCCTGTGACCTGGGAAGTCCTGCGCGACGAATACCGCCGCATGGGCCAAGAGGACTGGGACCACGTACGCGCTATCTACGACGCCGAAGTTGCCTACACAGATGCCCAGGTCGGCCGGCTGTTCGAGCATCTGCGCGAGAGCGGACGCATGGACAATGCGCTGGTTGTCTTTACCCACGACCACGGCGAAGAGTTCAACGACCACAGCAGCATTGGGCACGGCTACAGCCTGTACGAAGAGGCCATCGGCGCACCGCTCATTGTCCACTACCCGGCCCGTGTGACCGTCCCGAGCCAGGTCAGCGCACCGGTCTCGCTCATGGATATTGTGCCCACAACCCTCCAGCTGTCGGGCCTGCCCATCCCAGATGGCCTCGAGGGACAGACACTGCTCGGTACCTTGGACCCCATGCGTCCCATCCGTGCAGAGACCGACCGCGGCGGCGACCCACACCGCGCTGTTCGCATTGGCGACCGCAAGTTCATCTACCGCAGCGACCGCAACCTACGCCAGGTGTATGACCTGGCCTCGGACCCCGGTGAGCAGACCAAGCTCAGTCCTGGAGTGCGCGACCGCGCGCTGTGGGCTGCCATGCAGGATTGGCCACAGAGCGAGCTGACTGCAGAGGCGGAGCCCATTGATCTGGACGCCTTGGAACGCGAGATGCTAGAGGCCATCGGGTACTTGGAAGGCAACGAATGAGCGGACGTGGCAATCGGGTGACCGTCGTGTCTCCGGTGTACAATGAGCAGGACAATGTGATTGCCTTGGTGGACGAGCTCACCGAGGTCTTTGCCCCCCTGTCCTACGAGCTGAACGTGCTCCTGGTGAACGACGGCTCGCGTGAGCCAACCACCATCATCCTAGACGAGCTGGCCCGCACTCGCGACAACGTCACGGTGCTGCACCTGTCGCGTAACTTCGGCCATCAAGCCGCCCTGACTGCCGGTCTAGAAGCAGCAGATGGCGACGCTGTCGTGTCTATGGACAGCGACCTTCAACACCCGCCACGCGTCGTCTTAGAACTTCTCGAGAAGTGGGAACAGGGTGCCGACGTTGTGCATTCGGTGCGTGAAGGCGTGCAGGAAGGGCTGTTCAAGCAGATCACGAGCCGCTGGTACTACCGCTTGATGCGCGCCATTAGCCCGACCCCAGTCATCCCACGCGCTGCCGACTTTCGCCTGCTCGACCGCAAAGTGGTCGAGGTCTTCCGCACCATGCCCGAGCGGGCACGCTTCTTACGCGGCATGAGCGTGTGGGTCGGTTTTCAGTCGGCACAAGTCCCGTTCGTCGTGCAAGACCGCCGCGCTGGCGTCACCAAGTACACGCTGCGCAAGATGGTCACACTGGCGCTAGACGGGCTGGTCTCGCTGTCATCTCTACCGCTGTACATCGCGTTTTACGTAGGCACTTTCGTGACTCTGGGCTCCTTGGCCTACTTCGTCTACGTCATTGGCATGTTCTTCTTCACGGACACCGCGCAGCCCGGTTGGTCCTCTCTCATGGCCGCCATGCTGTTCTTGTCGGGTGTCCAGATCAACCTGATGGGCGTCATTGGCCTGTATCTCGGCCGCATCTACGACGAAGTCCGCGGTAGACCCACCTACATTGTGGCGCGAACCGCAGGAAAGTCACTGAATACCGGCGTCTCAGCACCGTGACAGACCGCTTCCTGACCTTCCTCAAGGGCAAAGAGGCACGACGCATTGGCCGGTTCTTGGTGGTTGGCGGAGGCCTCTTCACCCTAGACCTTGCGATGTTCCTGGTTCTCGTCAAGCTCGCCAAACTGGACGTGTGGTGGGCTCAGACCATCAGCGTGACCATTCGCACAGCCCTCGGGTTCGTGCTGCACAAGTGGTTCACCTTCGCCGGCGACACCAAGAGTGATGCCTCCACCACCGCCAAGCAGAGCGTGGCCTACATCACCCAGGGTGTCATCAACATCCCCATCTCCGCCGCCGTAGTCACCGCGTGTGTATGGGCGACAGGCGGCTACGCACTCGTTGGCAAGGTGATGTCGGAGTTCGTCCTTGCCGCCTGGGTGTTCGTTCTGTACCGCTTCGTGGTGTGGCGCCCGCAGCCCGAGCCTACGGAATAGGCGCTGGCTGGGTCTCGGGCGCAGGGGCTTCAGGTGCTGGCTCTGTCGGCGGCGGATTGACTACCGACGGCAGAACGTTGCGAACGCCCGCATCTTCCAGGCGACGGCGCTGGATTCCGCGAATGATGCGCTGAACCCCAGGCGTGGTGTCCGGGGAAATCGGAGCCGGTCCGTTGTCGGAGTCGGAGCCAGAGCCGGTGTCAGAGCCGTTCAGCTCCAGCTCACGCTCGGCCAAGATGTCCTCAATCGCGTCCCGATGCTTACGCGGAACCATGCTCTCAAGGCCTACACGCGCAAGCTTCTTGGAGTAGCTCTCGGTAATCTTGCTGCGATGCGTACGGAAGTACTTCTCCCAGTACACAGCCGCGTTGTCGAACTCTTCAAGCGAGTAGTACGCGTCTCCAATACGGCGATTGGCCATGGAATTACGCGGGATGTACTTGATGGCCAGGTGGGCATGGGCCAACGCCAGCTCGTACTGCTTGCGATGCTGAAGGGTCTTTCCGGCGTAGTAGTGCGACCAACCATCATGTGGGTACAGCACGTCCGAGTTGCGCGTCCACAGGTGTACCGGGTGGCGCCAGGCACGTAGGTTCGCAACGGTCTGGTAGGCGCCGACACTAAGGTAGGCGATGGTCAGGACCATTGCTGTGCGACGGACCCAGTCTTTGCGCGTGTTGTAGATGATGTGCAGAGCCGCGGCACCCAAGGTGATGCTGACCAGCACGTTCATCGACAAGGTGTAGCGGTAGGCGTGGACCACGGTGTGAACCGGGATGTTGGCCACGGGTCCAACGGACACGACAGCACCACAGCCCGCCAAGAGCAACATGCCCCAGCGGTACCGACGCGCCAAGATGAACCCACAAGCCGCCAAGCACAGCAGAATGACGAACGACGCGATGGGCGCAAACCCGTGCACGAAGATGTCCGGGATGCCTGTGACATGCAGCCAGCTCGCCGGCTCATTCCATGGGGTGCGAAGCCCAGTCTGCATGGGGATGAACGCGCTCTGGAGGTAGCCCAAGACATGGTTGCAGTTGAGTGCGAGGGTGTTCCACAAGCTTCCGCCAATGTACTCGGTGTTCACCCGGCCCTTGCTGGCGCCGCCTTCGACAATCTTGCGAAGGAACACGGCCATCAGAACCAAGAAGACCACCTTGTCCGCAATGAAGAGCGGAATCGGAGTCTTGCGAGCGAGCGGTGAGCCGCCCTGACGCTGTGAGCGCAGACCGAACCACGCGGACACGGCAGCCACAACAACGACGATGACGCCAGCACGCGCCAGGAGCCCCGCAGTCGTCCAGGCCATGTCTGCGACGTCTTCGGCGTCCTCTTCGGCCAGACGCTCCCCTACAGAGGTCAGCAGCGGTGCGACGACAGTACTGTCGAGCCCGAGGGTCGCGAACACGCCCAGGGCGACAAGAGCCACCCAAGCAAGCCTGGACGACGTGGCCAGCTCCGCACCCGCCACAAGACGGTCTACGAGGCGCTTACCCGCGACCATTAGGCCGCCAAACACGACCAGCCGCACGCTCCACATGAGCACAGTGCAGGTCATGGTGATGGCTTCAACAGACGTAATCTTGCTGTCGCTCTCCGGGAAGACTGCGCCTTCGGGAGGTGCGAGCGCCGTCTGGAGAACAGGGTCCAGCAGGTCCAATGCGAGCCACCGAAACAGCGGGGCCACGCCAACTTGGTCCAACCCTACGAGCGCCAAGGGGACGGCCAAGACCCAAACCGGCATCCACTCCACAGCCCGACGACGGAACACGTCGAAGAAGATGAGCCACAGCGGAATGTAGATGAAGATGGGCTTGCCGAACTGACAGCTGATGTAGAACAACGCTGCCATGCCGTACAGCATGAGCTTGCGACGCCAGTCGTCCGCAGACGTCCGCATGTACGCCAGGTAGGTCGTGCACGACGCAATCGCGAAGGTGATGCCGAAGTAGTGCCCGCGCTCGAGCATCCAGCAGACCAGTTCGGCCAGAATCGGTGAAAAGCCAAAGAACACCATGCCGAGCAGTGCAATGCGCCGATTGTTGAACAGCTCACGACCTAAGCGGTACACCAGGGTGAGCAACAGCGGCAGCATCAGCCAGTTGGTGATGAAGAACACCCAGTACTGCTTACCCGCAATGCGGAAGCTGCTGAACAGCGACAGGAACATCCACTCCTGGTTCACCAGGCGATGGTTGCCCCAGATGATTTCGTACAGCGACTTCCACGTGGGCTCTTTGACCACATGGTTCATCCAGATGTTCTGCGGGTCGTCGTACACGCTGAAGGCACCGTTGAAGCCCAATGCGTACAGGGCAAAGAACCCAAACAGCGTCCAGCGAAGGTAGGTCTTGGCCTGCTTGGCCGACCAGTCAGGTGCCGTAGGAGCGGCAATCGCTGCCGGCCTGCGGTAACTAAAAATCGCAAACGCCACCGTTCCAACAAACGCCAAGCTGGCGATGATGAAGCCCCAGATGTGCGGCGGCAGCATGTAGCGCTCGGCCGCAATCCACTGGTCCTTCCAGAAGTGACCCGGTTCGTTGTTCTTCGGAATGCCAGCAAAGGCCACCAGAGGGAGGATGACCACGAGGGCCATCGCCAACCAGCGATGCAGGGCAGTGCGCATCAGATTCTCCATACGGCCCGCCGCATATCCCATGGATCGACGCACCCGCTGGTTACGCCGCTGGTTAGGCGGCCAGACACAGGAGAATAGGATGTCTGAACACACCGTAGAGACGCCATTGCTGGCCATGCTGGACCAACTCGACCTGCCCGTCACATGGCACCGTCACCCAGCGTTGTTCACCGTCGAGCAGTCCAAGGCGCTCCGCGGAGACATTGCAGGAGAGCACGTCAAGAACCTGCTGGTCCGCGACAAGAAGCGCACGTTGTGGCTGGTTGTTGTGCCCGAAGACAAGGCCGTTGACCTCAAGGGACTGCGCGCACAGCTCGACACGCGCGGAGGCCTATCGTTCGCGTCCGCAGAGCTGCTCGCGGAGTCGCTCGGTGTTGAGCCCGGGTCCGTCACCCCTCTCGCGGTCATGAACGACACTGACGCTCGGGTGAGTGTGGTGTTGGATGTGGCGCTGACCACAGCCCCGATTGTCTGTTGTCACCCGCTACACAACGCGGCGACCATTCAGATGGCAGGTGCAGACATGGTGCGATTCTTGGAGGGCGTCGGCCACATCCCCATCGTTCTGGACGTACCGGTTCGCTAGGGCGACGACCGGCTCGACATCTCGTCGCCGTCATCCGCCTCATCCAGCAGCACACCCCGTGTCAGTACCACCCGCTCGGCACTGCGCGCCCACTGGGTCAGCGCATCAATCGCGGTGTGAGGAACGCCTGGACAGCGACGCTGTAGCAGACCGATAGCTTCGCTCAGCTCATGGGTCGACAGCCAGGTCACTAGGCCTTTGCGCTCCAGCCGGTACCGGTCGACCACATCTCGCTGTAGGCAGCGGCCCAGACGCTCGAGCTGAAAGCGCTCCCACGGCGTCACGGAGCCAGGCGGGACCACAAGCTCCAGGTCTCCGGTCACCCACACAGGCGGCATGGGTACAGGCGCGCCCAGGGCCCACTGGCGGCCATCAACCGTGGCAGCAAAGACGCCCGGTGCCCGACGAATCAGTCCAAAGCGCTTGAGCCGTCCCAGCGTGGCACGGACCATACGCCGCTCTACGTACTCCCAGCCGTCTTCGTCATACGGACGCGGCTGTTCGTCGCCAATGACCGGGTAGACCAGCTCCCCATTGCGAGACCACGGTGAGATGAGCACGTCGCGGTGCTGCTCAGAGAGTTCTTCTAGGAAGACCATCTCGTCAACAGCGCCGGCTCCGGCCTGGGCGAGTGCTCTACGAATCGCCGGTAGGACCACGTGAAGGTCAGCATCTACGAGCCTGTGAACCAGGCGGTCGCAGGCGTCTTCAACCTCTCCCGCAAGTGTGCCTTCTAGACCGTTGTCCAGGTGTAGGTCACGACGAATCGGGTCTGTCGAGACCACCTTCAAGGCTTCAAGGCCACGCAGCGCGCGCGCCCAACGGCTGTTGCCCTCAAAGTCCCCGGTCTTGGCCAGCAGGGTGTCTCCCAAGCGCTTGCCGAGCTTCTTGGCGGCTGTCTTGGCAATGCTGCCCTTCAGCGTGCGCTGGGTCGGCGTTTGTTCGAGAGCGGCAGCGAGACTCGCCATGTCGTGCAACAGGGACACCAGCCCGGGAACGGGCTCCGACAGGTCGTCGGTCTCGTCCATCGCAGCCTCGCCAAAGTCGTAGGCGACCTGTGGCGGGGGTGGAAGGTCTGGGTTGAGACGGTAGCGTCCCGTGAACGCCTCGGCCTCGTCGCCAAAGGAGACAATGAGCCCCTCGCCGTGTAGAGCGCGCACTGAGTTCGCGTCGTACACGGGGTCCCAGGCTTGGCGGCCAATGACCACGTTGTCCAGCGCATGCCGCTGAACGGTGTGCAGCAGCGTCTGCGCCCCTCGTGGCAAGCGAGCAATGCGGACGGCCAGGTCCGACTGTGCGGCCATGGTCTGCTGGGCATCACGGTGTGCGTAGCGAATGAGCAACCGGTCGCGCAGCTTTGGCAGAACGCTGCGCTCGAACGACGCCTGAACAACGCGAGACAGGGGCCCGAGCGCCTCGCCCAGGTGTTCATCGAGTGGAACAATCGCCGAGAGCTCGTCCCAGACGGTCGCATCCGCAACGGTGAGAACGCTGACGGCGCGCATCAGGACGCCATCTCAATGCGGTACGGGTAGCCCTGCTCGGCCAGAAACAACTGACGACGCTCTGCGAATTCTTGCTCACGGGTGTCTGCGCTGACAATCGTGTAGAAGTGCGCATGGTTGTCGCCGGTTTTGGGACGCAGAACACGTCCCAGCCGCTGGGCCTCTTCTTGCCGGCTCCCCCAGGTGCCGCTGACCTGAATGGCCACGCTCGCACTCGGCAGGTCAATCGCGAAGTTGCCCACCTTGGACAGGGCCAACACCTTGAGCCGACCCTCGCGGAAGTCCGTGTACAGGCGGTCCCGCTCGGCCATGGGGGTCTGGCCGGTGACGACAGGCATATTGTAGCGACGGGCCAGAAAGTGGAGCTGGTCGAGGGTGGTGCCTAAGACCAAGATCTGAGCCCCCTCATGTCGGTCGAGCAGCATCTGAAGGACCGCCCCTTTGCGCGCATTCTTCGCAGCAATGTCCATGCGACCCCGTGCAGAGGCATTGGCGTAGGTGACGCGGTCGTTGGTGGACAGAGGCACGCGCACCTCAATGCACGAGGCCGTCGCAATCCAGCCCTGAAGCTCCAGCTGCTTCCACGGCATGTCGTAGCGCTTGGGGCCAATCAGCGAGAAGACATCCCCTTCGCGGCCGTCTTCGCGCACCAGCGTTGCGGTGAGACCGAGTCTGCGACGCGCCTGTAGGTAGGCGGCTTCGCGGAAGATGGGGGCTGGAAGCAGGTGAACTTCGTCGTAGATGACCAGTCCCCAGTTTGCCTTGTAGAACAGACCAAAGTGCGCCGGTGGCGAGTTGGCATCGGGGCGCCAGGTGAGAATCTGGTAGGTGGTCAGAGTGACCTCGCGAAGCTCCTTTGTTTGGGAAGTATACTCCCCTACTTGGTCTTCGGTCAGCGTGGTTCGCGCAAGGATTTCGCGCTTCCACTGCTGTAGAGCGGTGTGCCCAGTACACAAGATGAGCGTACGCATACCCAGCCGGACCATGGTGCCGATACCGACCAGCGTCTTACCGGCTCCACACGGCAAGACCACCACTCCGCTTCCGCCGCTCGGGCCGGACTGAAAGGCGTCAATGGCCTCAATCTGGTACTCGCGCAGCGACCATGCGTCGTGTGTGAGCGCCATCTCCAGCGGGTCGCCGTCGTCGTAGCCCGCTAGGTCTTGAACGGGATGGCCACACCCCGTGAGCACCTGCTTGAGCTCTCCCCGGTGCCGAGGATTGATGCGGTTCTGCACGTCACTGACAGCATCTCCAAGGAGGTCTCGAACCGCCTTGAGCGAGCGGATCAGCATCATGCCGACCGCGTCATCTGTCTCGAGCAGCAGCCACTCGCCGTCACGAACCAAGCGCAGCGTGCCGTAGCGGGACATCTTGTCGCGAATGGACGCCGGAAGGTTGTCGGGCACCGGGTACTTGGCGTACTCCAGCAGCACCCCAATGACTTCGTCCGCTGTGTGACCTGCCGCCGCTGCATTCCACAGCGACAAGCTCGTTAAGCGCCACGTGTGTACGTACTCTGGACTCTTGACGAGCTCCGCAAACCCAAGCAGCGCATCACGGGCCTCTGAGTAGCGAGGTGCCTGGGTTTCCAAGAGCAACGTGTGGTCACTCTGGGCAATGAGCGGGTTTTCGGGAACGTAGGACATCACACTCGCTGGTTCGGAGCACATGGCGTGTTCTGAACGGTAACTCGCGCGTGCCCTACATTGGTCCCGTTGTGACGGGGTAAGACTCGCTGGCTGGGGCTAGCCTTCGTCAATGGCCTCGGTCACACGGAGGACGCCGAGCTGGTCGGTTCGCCAACCGGTGTAGCAGTCCGAGCTTGAGTATCCTGGGCTGTTCGACACGCGAACGCTGATGGCCACATCGCGGGCGCCGAAGTCGCCGCCGCTGTTACCGCGGCAGTACCCAGTCAGACCGGCCTGGTCGTGATTATTGCCGCTCTCCGCGTACATATCTCCAGCCAC
Source organism: uncultured Pseudomonadota bacterium (assembly GCA_913061235.1). GTDB lineage: Bacteria > Myxococcota_A > UBA796 > UBA796 > CAJXTB01. The sequence continues at coordinate 273,747 of CAJXTB010000008.1, forward strand.
TCGACCCGGTGACGAACACGGCTGATTGTTAAAGTAGACCTCCCAACGACACGCCTTGGCGCCACCTCTGACGCGAAAATTGTCGTCATACTCGACGTACAGAATGGAGTCCGTAAGCTGCTTGGTGAAGTCCATCTGCATGGGTCCGATGGCACCGCTGTTGGAGGAGGTCAACGTGTTTGCCGCGACCCACTTGGTGTCCGTGTAGACCTCCACCAAGTCAAGCCGGGCCAAGATGTCGTCGACCTCGCCAACACTGTCGTTGACCAGCTGTTCCAGCTCTGCGACGGCATCGACGGTGAACTCAATATCGTCTGCGTTGCGCGCGACGCCTGCGGTGTTGGCCTCAATGCCGCTCAAGTTGGACTCGATGAGCTCCAAGTTGAACGACACATCGCCCTCAACAGCTGTAATGCGCTCGGAGTTCCCGGCGATGCTCTGCCCCAATGCGGCACGCGCCTCTACGGTCTCGGCAATGGCCTGGGTGTTTGAACTGATGCTGCTCAGGTTCGACTGCAGGTCAACTGCGAGCTGCTCCGTTTGTTGGGTGACCGCGTCCAAGCCAGCCTGCATCTCGCCGCGTACATCTTCCGCAAGAGTCAGGCCTTCCTCGTTCGCTGCAATGCGCTGGTCGTGGCCGGAGACGTCGGATGCAATGCCTTCCGCTTGCACCCCCAGGTCGTCGATACCCCCCTGCAAGGCAACGTCAGCGTCTGCCAGTGCAGTGAGTTGACCCGCAGCACCGCCCACCGTGGCCTCTGCGCTGTCCAGGCGGTCCGTCAGTCCATCCACTGCGCCATCCAGGGCATCTACGCCGTCGTCCAAGTCCGACACATCCCCGGCGAGAGTGAGCAGCGCCGCATCGATTCGGCTCGCGTCTGTCTGCGCCTGACCAGCAGCGGCTGCGGCGACAGTCACGCGGCCGTCAAGACCCGACAGCGCTTGGGCGTTGGTGCTCGCAGCGCCGGCGTTGGCCAAGATGCTGGTCAGCTGGGTGCTGATCGAGCCTGTGTTGGTGGCGATCTGTTCCCCGTTCGCGTCGATGGCATCCGCGTTCGCGGTAATGCGAACGTCTAAGGTATTCCCAGCTTCTTCCGTCATGTACGCCTGGGTCTCAACCCAGGTCTCTGTGGCGAATCCGGAGTCCTCCAGCGAGTCGACACGTGCGTCGACCTCATCAATGGCGGCGAGGGTCTCGGTCAAGTCCACGGTGGACAGAGCAGCCACTTCCGCCTCAAGATCGACAATATCGGCCGCGGTCGCATCAGCGGTTGCTTGTACATCGGCAAGCGTGGTGTCATCCGTTGCGGCGTCCGCTTCCAGCGCCTCCAATCGCGCGGTCAGCTCTGCGATTTCACCCGCCAATGCATCAATTTCGAGGTCGGAGGTGTCGCGACAACCCAACAGGGCAACCGCCAGAAGCAGAGGAGTGAGACGTGTCATCGGGCGTTCCTGGATGGGATTTCGGGCCCGGAACGTACCACGATAGTTAGCGAACCCGCTGGACGCGGTAGGCTTGAGCGGCCCGACCTGGCGACATCTCACGACATGCTGCTTTTCCAACACATGCTAGAAAAGCAACACCAAGGGTTCCTCACATTGAGCCCCATGACTTGGAATGCCACAATGACCCACTTGTTTTCACTCGGACTCGTTCTGCTCGCAGGCTGCGGCGAAGCCCATGTACAGCTGCCGGCGCCCGCTCCAGCAGAGGTTGGGGTCCAGACGGACTTCGAGGGCGTCCAGGCGGAATTCGACAGAGACGCACGTGGCGCTGCCGAGTCCATGGCCCATGCGGCACGCTCCATACAGGCCCAAACGCCGGAACAACGCGCCCTGGCAACGGAGTCCCTGCGCGTTCTGTCCGTAAACTGTGCCTACACCCGAAGTGCCCTGCAGCTGCCCGTGGCCCTACACCAAGTGGTCATGGACATCGACTCCGACAGCTTTGAAGCCTTTGTTCAGAGCGACTGGCTGTACCTACAACAGGGCCTCACCCAACATGTGGAGGTACTGGACGCCCTTGGGGTCGACCTCCCCATGCCCGCTCGTGGCCAGCACTTGTACAGCCGAGACCTCGGCGTCATCATTGATCGTGAGACCTTGCAGTCGTCCGTCGACCCAATTGCTGCCACACGGACTCTCCTACAGGCAGTCCCGGACATTGCAGAAGAGGCGGACGAAGACACCCGAGTCTTCATTGAGGACCACAGCAGCCGCGTAGAGGACGCGACCGGTGTGATTCGGCAGTGTCCCCGAGGTCCGTGGTCCGTGTCGCCAGGTCACCCGTGGACCTTGGGTGGCCAGCTAAACGGATGGCATGACGTGCTGAGGCGCGTACAGCCGTTCACCAAAGACCCTGCGACCGAGGAGCGCGTCAGCGCGTTGGTCGCGCTGTTGGACGACTACGTGGCGGCTACGGACGCACATGTCGGTGGCCGATAACGGTCGGCGCGAGCGGCAGCCCCTGTGTGATGGGGGCTGTAGCGACATCTCGTGTCGGGACCGGACTCAGCGACCCATCAGCATCTTCGCAAGCTGGTCGGCACCGTTGTGCTGTGGGATTTGGGCGAGCTTGGCGCGGTAGAACTGGTCGTCAATGCTCCGCTTGAACGGCACGCACGTCGTCCGGTCCGCCAGGCCCAACCAACGGGTCTCCCAGTACAGGTTGTAGCCAGCCCCCCCAATGATTCGGTCGGCACCCGCAAGGTAGGGCGACAGTGGGAACAGCGCGTTGTCATCTCGCAACGACAGGGTCACCAGCTGGCTTCCAGCGGCCTGGGCAGACGTCGCCAGCTCCCCCACCTCGCCTTCCATGCCGGTCTGTGCAACGAGGGTGATGTGCTGGTCGGGGTCGACCCCGAGGTGCTCTTTGAGTGCCGTCGCAGGCAGTAGCTCCTCGGGATTGCAGCTCACGATGGGCTCGATAGCGTCCAGCTTGCCGTGGTACCGCGTGGGCTCGATCTGGAACACCCGTGCGTACGCTCTTGGGTTGAAACGGACGGCGGGCGGTCCCACAAGCCAGCTGGACGGCACGGTGCGCAGCATCAGCCATGCTTCTGCGCGAAGCATCGGCAAGATGGCGTGAATGGGCGTCCAGAACATGTCGACCAGCAGCACGTCTGGGTCGAAGGCGGCAAGGGCTTTGGCAACGGAGCCTTGCTGGGCGAGCGCTGGGTCGCGTTGCTCGGCACGACTCACTCGAGCCGCGATGTAGTCCAGCCCAGAGTCAACCTCGTACGGAATCTCGGGACCAAAGCAACGGAAGTTCCCAGCGAACCCGTTTCGCCGCAAGCCCTTGTGGATGGCCAGTGCACGCACAAGGTGCCCGGCTCCGCCCATAGTGGCTGTGTAGTAGGCAATGCGCATGCGACTACAGTTCGATGAACTCTTCGATGTTGAGCACCACGTCGCCCGTATTGTCGGCATAGCCAGCCGCGACGAGAACGAACTGCTCACCCAGTAGTGCGTCAAAGTAGATTCTGGACTGCGAGCCATCTCCAGCGTTGTCGCTGGACTGCAGCGGGTCGCCGTCGCACTCAGCCGCTAGCAGGTACAGCACGGTATCGAAGTTCGACCCAAAGGTTGTCCCGATGAACCGGCCGTCGAATGGAGCGGTCCACAAGAATCCAATGTCGGGGGAGGAGGTCTCCAAGGCAGACCCGGCGCTGTGGTCAATGCCGCTGAACTGTGTGGATTCACTGGCAACCGGCACACCGAGCGCACTGCCTAGGTCCTGTTCAACACACTGCTGAGCACGGTATTGGTGGGTGATCAGCTCATCACCGGCAGCTTGTACCACCATGACTAGGTCATCGAGTGTAGTGGTGGTTCCACAGGCATCGGTGAGGGTGAGAGTGACGCTGTCGATGCCGCTCGTGTGAGGGTCGAAGTCGTCTGCGTCAATGGTGAACGACAGCACGCGGTCGAAGACGGAGCCGACTTCGGTCGTGCCTTCGAAGAGGGTGTCGCCGTATTCATCGAACGACAGGATGCCGACCTGTGCGCTGCCGGAGACAATCTGTGCGCCGGGCTTGAGAGCGAAGTGAAGGGTCAGGGTCTCGGGGTCAAACACCGTGCGCGCGTCGTCGAAGTCAATCAGGTCCGACGTGATGTCGCCCGCCGGACAGACCTTGCACACGCCGTCGCTGTAGTCGCGCCAGGTGTCCTCGTCACAGCCACAGGCATCGCCAAACCCGTCGCCATCGGTGTCGGCCTGGTCGTCGAAGACGTCGGGGCAGACGTCGAGGTCCGCGCAGAAGCCGTCGCTGTCGGCGTCGTTGTCGGCGTCATCCGCGCATGGGTCGCACGCATCGCCGAGGTCGTCGGAGTCGCGGTCTTCTTGCCCCGCATTCTCGGCGTCAGCGCAGTTGTCTTCGGCGTCTGGAATACCGTCGGAGTCACCGTCTGGCACTTGGGTGTCGCTGTCCGAATCAGTGTCAGAATCCGTGTCCGTGTCCGTGTCCGTGTCCGAATCACTGTCGGTGTCCGTATCGGTGTCAGAATCCGTGTCGGTGTCCGTGTCCGTGTCCGAATCAGCCTCGGTGTCCGAATCGGCGTCAGAATCCGTGTCGGCGCCCGTGTCTACATCCAAGATTCCGCTGTCGCTGTCCGAGTCGTCAGAGTCCTCTTCTGGAGCGGTACAAGCGACGAGCAGTGCGAGAAGAATGGGAAGAGAAGAACGAATCGACATGGGTACCCTCATCGGCTGACTAACACTGCGGAATCGCGATGCACCGGGCGACTGCGACCGCACAACATTCGAGTCAGACGTCCTAGAGGATGGCTCTGTCGCAGCAGGAGACGTCGGAGTGAGCCGCTCCTAGAACATCGCCTCGAACACTCGGTAGTGCTCCCCTTCCATGCCGAGCTTGGTGTACACCGCCTGGGCTGTCGTGTTTCGCGTATCCACATACAGGCGAATGCCCGCCACATGCTGCTCCTGAGCGTGGTCCCGCACGTGCTCGTACAGCGCACGGTAGACGCCCCTTCCACGGCCTTCTGGCGACGTGTACACGCTCTGAATCCACCACACCCACGCGTTCCGCCAGTCACTCCACTCAGTGGTAATCATGAGCTGGCCAACCACCGTGTCTGCGTCGCACGCGAGCCAGTACCGAGCCCCAACATCCTCTTCCAAGACGCGCGTCACGCCATCTGTGAGCACCTGTTCGTCGAGCCGAAGCGCTTCGGTCTCCCACGCCATAGACAGGTTGTTGGCGACGATGACGGGGGCGTCCGCGGAACGGGCAGCGCGAATAGTGATGGACGGCATGGTCTCTCCGGTGTGGCGTGCGGGTCCATAGCTGTTCACGACGACTCCCGATGCGCAAAGCCACCTCCACACGACGCCGAAACGGACGGACACGACGCCGTCTCGCGCATCGACCTTCTTACTGAACCGCTGCCGCTGTAGCAGCGGGATAGCTGTGCCGCTGGAGACATCACCATGCCTGATCTGCGCATCACCGGAACCTCGCTAAAAATCGTGCGCGGCCTGCTTCGGGTTCCCGGCTTGGCCTCCATCCTGTGGCGGTCGACGTCCAGTGACCTCCAGATTCCACAGGTTCGCAACCTTCCCGCGGACCAGCGACTGCCCCTCGACCCCGCCCCCATCCCAGTTCAAGCACGTGCAAGGCCAGGCTGGGCCCACACGAACGCACCAGAACTGGCGGCGCGTACGGGCTCTGGCGCCACGCTGCGCACCGCTTTCGCTGCAGGCTTGTCTCCGGTGACCGTGCTCGAGACCGTTCTCAGCGCCCATACGTCTACTGGAAGTCGCAGTCCGTTCATCGCCCTCGATGTCGAACGCGCCGTCGGCTTGGCCGAAGCCTCGCACAAGCGCTGGCAAGCAGGCACAACACTCGGCCCCCTGGACGGGCTCATCGTGCCCGTCAAAGACGAGTTTCACATGGACGGGCTGCCCACGCGCGGCGGCACTCCGTACCAAGAAGAGCCTGCGACTACCGATGCTTGGCTGGTCCGAACCCTGCTCCGAGCCGGCGCCATTGTCGTTGGCAAGACCCACGCCACAGAGTGGGGAATGAATCCGTGCGGCGTTCTCGAACACGCTGTCGGCCCGCGCAATGTGTACAGCAACGAACACGCACCGGGCGGCTCATCGACCGGGTCTGGCGTGGCGGTCGGTCTCGGCTGGTGCCCGTCCGCCGTCGGCACAGATGGCGGCGGCTCCATCCGCATCCCGGCATCCCTCAACGGTGTCTTCGGACTCAAGCCAACCTACATCCGCGTGGGTCGTACGGGAGACATCTGGGGCAGCAACACGGTCTCTCATATCGGCCCAATTGGTCGCTCCACCACAGACGTCGTTGAGCAGCTCACGGCAACCGCCGGCGTCGATATCGACGACCCGCTGACCCGCTGGGCACCCGACGCCCACAATGCCAAGCCCTGGACGACCGCCCTGACTCGCGGCATCAAGGGTGCCCGCATTGGCGTGATTCGTGGCGAGCTGGACCACGCAAGCCCCGCCATTGCCGCACAAATCCGAACCGCCCTCGCCGCACTCGAAGCCGATGGCGCCACCCTGGTAGACGTCGACATTCCCCTGGCCCACCTGGTCAACGGCATGGGCGCCTTGGTCATTGCCAGCGAGACGGTCGCGAACATTGGCGACTTGTACGACGCGAAGCGAAGCCAATTTGGCGACGAACTGGCCATCATTGTAGAGCTCATCCGTCGCATTGATGTCAACGACATGCAGCGTGCACGACGCAGCCGTGCAGCGCTGCGCAGACAGGTCGCCGCAGCCCTCAGAGACGTGGACATCTTGGCGCTGCCAACGACCGGTCTGACCGCTCCTGCCTACGCCCTGAAGGAAGACAAGATGGGCATCATGAACTCTGCGGCAACCGCAGCCATGACCCGGTTCAACTTCCTCGGCAATCTCACAGGGCTGCCAGCAGGGACCGTGCCTATTGGCCTAGACAACGGGCTTCCGGTCGGACTTCAGTTCGTCGGTGATGCCTGGGACGAAGCCTCGGTCATTGCCGCAATGGCCCACTGCGAGCGCTTGGGTCTGTGTGATCTACCAGCCCCTCCGGGTCTGCTCCGGCTCGCCGAGTGACCTCGTCGCGAACGCAAGCCATCCGGGACATGGCAATTGCGACGGTGTTTTTTGCTGGCATGTCCTTCTGCGTGAAGTGGGCCAAGCCCCTACCGACCGCCCAGATTGTGTTCTTTCGCGCCCTGATTGCACTGGTGCTGTGCCTGATTCACCTGCGTATTCTCGGCATTGCACCGCTCGGTACGCATCGGAAGCTGCTGTTCCTGCGCGGCTTGTTCGGCTCGTGCGCGCTCATCGCGTTCTTTTGGTCGATTGGGCACCTGCCGCTAGCCACCGCAAGCGTACTGCAGAGCTTGTCCCCCATCTTTACCGCTATCCTCGGTGTGATGCTGCTCGGCGAGCGCTTCCGTGCGGCCCAGGTCGCTCTGTTTGGCCTGGCCATCGCTGGCGTGGTGGTCATGCAGGGAACCGGGTCAGGCGGCTCGCCAATGAACATTGCCGTAGCGGTCAGCGGTGCTGCTCTCTCCGCATGTGCCTACACGGTCATTGCCAAGATTGGAAGACGCGAACACCCCTTGGTCATTGTCCTGTGGTTCCCTCTGGTGACCGTGCCGCTCATCAGCCCCATCCTGTGGTCGGTCTGGGTCTGGCCCAGTCCAACCCAGTGGGCAGCGCTTGTAGGCATTGGCATCTGCGTGCAGGTTGCCCAGGTGTTCATGACCCGCTCCTTCCAGACAGGCCCCACCAGCGTTGTGTCCCTAGTCACCTACTTGGGACTGGTCTGGGCTGGTCTCGGAGGCGCCCTGCTGTTCGATGAACCGCTCACCTTCGGCCTGTTGGTTGGTGCGGTCCTGATTGTCGTCGCGGTGATTGGCACGTCGCGTCTGCGTGTAGTGGCCCCTGTCGCTGCAAAGGGCGAATCATGACGTGCGACTCGAAGCGTACCCCGTAAAAGGCGACATTCACTTCTGGAGTCCTCAATGCTCATGCTGCTGACCCTCATGGCCTGTTCAGGCGACGACTCTGGCATTGACACCACCGAAAATGCTGGCGGAGACTTCGATCTCACCGAGCTATTCCCGGCCAATGACGCCCTCGACGTGCCGCTGGACACCAACATCGTGGCCCAGTTCAACAAGGACCTGCGCGTAGGCGACATTGGCGTCGTTGGGCGCCGCAGCGTCTCCGGAATTGACGGCAACACACTCACCGCCGAGCTCTCCGAGCCACTCGACCTGTTGACGACCTACACCGTGCAGACACTCGGCATCACAAGTGTTGATGGTGACGCGTTCGCTGACATTCAGGCCTCGTTCACCTCTCGCGATGGCACCTGGCAGGCCGCCGAGTCCATCGCCGGACAAACGGACACTACCCGCTACGCCGCCGCCGTCTCCGGGGAGACGACAGTCCTGTTCACAGCGGGCCCGGAAGGTATCGAAGTCCTCACGCTCACCGGCGGTATTCCAAGCGAACCCGTCGTTCTCGACCAAGGAGACGTGTCGTTTGACACCTGGCTCGTGGCAAATGACGACGAGTCCGTCGCTGCATGGACCCACTACGGCGACGTCTTCATCTCGTCTACCAGTGCGGACGGCATCTGGTCAGCCCCACTTCCAATGCGTGTACCCACCTTTGACGCACAGACGCCCACCGGCCTCGCCATCACAGACGACGGCACCGTTGCGGTGAGCTGGCGCGTAAACACCCTAAAGACCCAAGTCACCACCCGCGTAGAGGGCGAGTGGTCCGCGCCAATCGACCTCGGCTGTGCCGCACAGGGCGAGTGCAGCAGCGTGAGCCTATCCGTTGACCACACCGGAGGGTTCAGCGCCATGATTCTCGCGACCACGGACGGTGGCCAACGCATTGAGACGAGCAGCTTCCGCAACAACGCGTGGACAGCCCCTCAGGTCCTCTTTGATGTCGACGGTGACATTGCAGAGCCGGTCGTCCACGTACAAGCCGATGAGACACTGGCGATGTGGCGCGTCACCAACAGCGAAGATGCCGGCCTGTACCAGAGCCGCTTGTCCGACGACAACACGTGGTCGGACGTCATTCAGGTCCGTGACGGCGACGGCATCACAAGCCTCGACATGGTCGCACTCGCTGACGGTAGCTGGACTGCAGCGTGGATTGAGGTGCAGCCAGACAGCGAGGTCGACAGCACGACCCTGTGGGTCTCCGGCGTCGAAGACACCGCACTGACCGACCCGTTCCGCCTGATCGAGTCCACCACTGCCTTTGGCCAGGTAGACCTTCTTGCAGATGCAGGCGGCAACCTGCACCTGACCTGGACCGAGCTATCCGAGCCGGCCCGACTGCTGACCCGTCGATTCAACCACCGGACCGGATGGGACGATGCCGTGCAGCTCGGGACCGACACGGGCCCAGCACAGCTACTTACTCTTCCCGGCAACCGCAGCCACGCTGTGTTTATTGAGAGCGACCAGCTAACAACGGCGTTCTTCGAGTAGCAAGACCAGGGTGGGTCTGGCTACAGAATCTCCTCGGCTTCAATCACGAAGGGCGAGTTGTTCCATCCCGCATACCAGTCCACATGAGCCCCGCCCTCATGCGTGACGCGGATGGTGATGGTGTGCTCACCCGCGCCAATCGGACCGGAGGCGGTGGCTGAGCAATACCCAGTGATGGTCGCTGGCAGGTGATTGTTGTTTCGGACGCCGTTCGACCCGCCATAGGCGTGATTCCACCAACGCATCGCGGCGGGTTCGGCACACGGCTCTCCATCAATATAGGCTTCCCAGTAGCCGTAGCAGTAGCCAACGCACCGGCGAACATCTTGCCAGCTGACCCGCAGGTCACTGTCTTGAAGTTCCTTGGTAAAGGTCAGCTCGCGACCGGTCAGGAATCCGTCGTCGCGACCGTCATTGCCCTGGCCGACCACACGGTGAATCGTTCGTGGCGCAGCAGAGTTTTCACTGACTTCGTCAGCAAGGGCAGACAAGTCCATCTGCACCGAGTCCACGTCAATCAGCGTGTCCAGCAGGTCGCTCTCGACAGAGTCAATACGGCCGGTATTGTCCGACGCAACCTCGTTGACGCCCGAGACAGTGCCATCCAAGTTGGCCAACTCTTCCAGCAAGACGTCTTGGTCGCTCTGAAGCGTGCTCAGAGCAGACTGAACATCCCCAATCTCGCCCTGTAGGTCCGACGTCGCGGACAACGCCTGCGACGCATCGGCAGAGACGTTCGACAACTCGCCACTAAGGACACCCAGCTCGCCCTGTAGGTCCGACGTCGCAGACAACGCCTGCGACGCGTCCGAAGAGACGTTCGACAGCTCGCCACTGAGCACACCCAGCTCACCCTGTAGGTCCGACGTCGCGGACAACGCCTGCGACGCGTCCGAAGAGACGTTCGACAGCTCGCCGCTGAGAACACTGACCTCGCCCTGTAGGTCCGAGCTCTGGTCCTGTAGCGAGGAGACCTGACCGTCCAGCTCGTCCGTTCGTGACTCCAGCTGTGCAAGAGCGTCTCCCTGCTCCAACAGCAGCGACTCGGTGCTGTCCAGCCGGCCTTCCGTACCAGTCAGCCCGTCTTGCACCTGCGACAGGTCCTCCACCACAGACACCAGGTCGGACGTCATGTCCCCCACGGTGTTGTCCAGATCTCCCACCATGCTCGTGGTCTCGTCCAGATCTTCTCGAAGCAGTTCCTGCTCTGTCGACACATCCGCAACCGAGCCGCTGAGCGAGTCTAGCTGCGTACCCAGCCCGCTGACGGTGCTCTGGGTCTGGCCCAGGTCTGCTGCGAGCGTTGCGGCAGTTCCTTCCAGCTCCATCCGCGCCGCAGCTTCCGCCGTCAGTCCGTCAGCAAGCGCCTGTCTGTCGGTCTGCGCAGACGCCAACGCCCCTTCCGCTTGGCCAATGGCCTCACCATTGCTGACCACGCCCGCGAGAGCCGTCTGAACGTCGGTATCCGAGCCGTACCCTTGCTCCAACACCCACACTTCCGTTGCGAAGCCTGCAGCCTCCAAGGCGTCGAGACGGTCGATATTCGTGCTCACCTCGTCGAGCAGAAGCGGGAGATCAAGCCCGACCTGTGCCTCCACCTCGGCATCCAGTTCATCCACATCCACCGCCAGCGCAGCGAGGTCTGAGTCCGACGTCTGCTGAGCCACTTGGGTCTCGGCGAGTGCCGCCTCCATGGCTTCAAGACGCACCGTCAGCTCGTCGACCTCGGCCTGCAGGCCAACGTTGTCCGACTCCAGCGACGCAATGTCCCCTCCACGACACGCGGCGAAGGGAAGCAGGGCAAGAACGAGTAGTGGGCGAATCATGGCAACTCCTGGGGCACGGATTGTACACCAGAAAACCAGCCTAATTGCTCACAATTCGCGGCGTCTTCTCGCTAAAGCGTGAACGGCAGCGCCTTGACCAACATGCCCGGCACACGAATCGAGTCGGTGCTGCGCGAGCCGTAGGTCGATGCACTGGGCAAGAAGGCCGTCTCGGCACCAATCGCTTCAAGGTCGTTTCCGAACAGCTTGATGAGCGAGGCATCAAAGCGCATGACGCTCAATGGTGCCACGAGCTTGCCATCCTCTACCCAGAACGTCGCGAATCGCGTCATGCCGGTCACGCGAGCCGAGTTGCGGTCACTGTAGTTGAGGTACCACAAGTTGCTGACCCAGATGCCGGTTCCCAGGGCCGCAAGCGCCTCTTCGGTCGGTAGATCACCGGGGGCCATCACCAACGACGACGGCGTCTCGCGTGCCGAAGCGCCATTCGCGACCACACCGTACTCAGCGGAAGACCGCGGACTCACCAGCTTTCCTGCCAGCTTTCCGTCAGCGACGAGGACCACTTGGTCGGGCTTGACAAAGCCAGCCGACTGAAAGGCCGGGCCCAGTCCACCAACGGTGTCTTCGGTCAGGCGAACGCGGGAGTCCAGCGACACTTCGCCGCTCGCGAGGCGCTGCAGACAGCTCGCTCCCATCTGGTGGGCGCGCTCACTGAACCCGTCCATGCTCATCAATTCCAATAGCTCTGCGACGGCGGCCGGGGCCAACCACGCGCGGTAGCTTCCAGGCTCAACGGTCCGAGAAGGCTGGTCCAAGGCCACAAGCTGCTGCTTGGCAACGGCCACACTGCTCGTGAGCTCGGCGCGGTCCCAAGACGTGCCACCAATGCTGCTCTTGACGGCCTTATCCGCACTGTGAACCAACGAATAGTCCAGCAACAGGCTGCCGGAATCAAACCAGTTCCGCTGACCATGGTGGTTGGCAAATGCCCGCCACAGCGTGCCGCCAGCGTAGATGCCTACAAGGTCGGTACCTTGGCCCTCTTCACACACCGCATCGACCACCGATTCGGCACTCGGGATGTCTGTTGGGGTGCTCTGAAACGTGGGACAGACCTCTTCGGACAGCAGCAAGTGTGGGTCTTCGGGGACCTGTGACAACAACGCCAGCACGGTAGCGATGCTCTCGCTGAGCCGGGCCTTGTCGGTCTCCGCATTGCCAGACAAGGTGAGCTGGGCGGTGGTGTGACGCTTGCCATCAATGAGACGTAGCGCGGCATCACCCTGCTGAACCGTGCCTGGTTGGCGCACCTTGGCGTGATTGAAGCGCACAAAGTCGCTCTGTTCGCCAGAGGCATTCAGGGTGAACCCAATGCCCGCAGGCAGGGCGTTGGCAACGTGGTCGACGAGGACGCCGAAGGACTGCTGGTTCATGCTTCACCTCCAAAGACTGAGATATTGGTGAAGTGGCAGGCCGGGCTCGCATGACCGACGCCAATGACTTGGTTCGGCTCACCCTTTCCGCAGTACGGCGTGCCGAGGACCTCGTAGGTGCTGCGGTCTCCAACCGTGGCCAAGTTGCGCCAGAAGCTCGCACTGATGCCGCGGTAGTTCGGGTTCTTCACCACGCCGCGAAGCTCACCGTCCACAATCTCACGACCAAATTCGCAGCCAAACTGGAACTTGTTTCGCGAGTCATCAATGGACCACGACAGGTTCGTCTGCATGTAGATGCCACGCTCCACACCACCAATGAGCGCGTCTAGGGACGTGTCGCCCGGCTCAACGTTGAGGTTGGCCATGCGGTCGATAGGCGGACGGTTCCAGCTCGACGCGCGGCTGTTGGCAACACCGTTGATGCCAGCGCGGGCCTGGGAAATGGCGCCGCCGAGTGGGCGCTTGAGCAGACCATTCTCAATGAGCAAGACGCGCTCGCCCTTGGTGCCGTCGTCGTCCCATCCGTATCCCGCGAACTCTCCTGGTTCGTCCGGCGCAAAGCTGACATTCAGAACCTCGGAGCCGTACTGGTAGCTGCCGAACATGTCCATGGTCACAAAGCTGGTGCCCGCGTAGTTGCGCTCGTCACCGAGGATACGGTCGAGCTCAATGGGATGGCCGATGGACTCATGGATCTGAAGCATCATCTGGTCAGGTGCCAAGATGATGTCCATCTCTCCAGTCGGGCAGTCTGGCGCGTCCAGCAGCTGCAGCGCTTCATCGCGGATGCGGACAGCGGTCTCTTCGAACGCGAATGCGTCCAAGATCTCCGCACCGCCCTGCCGGCTAGCGCCGCGAAGACCGCCCAAAGTACGGCGCTGGCTGTGGCCGTCCTTCAGCGTGAACACCTCAATCTCAGGGGTCATCGCCACGGCAGACTGCCGAACTTCTCCGCCAGCAGACGTCAGGTACAAGGTCTCAGTGACCGACGACAAGACGCTCGCTTCACGCATGGAGATGTTGTCGCGACCGCCAGCAGCAGCACACGCCCGCTTGAGACGGTCCAGGCGTTCAGACAGTGCAAGCGCATCCCAAGACGTGGTCATGGGACCGCGCCACTCGCCCTTCGGCGCCGGCATGGTCAAGGTGCGCGTATCAATCACGGAGACCGCGCCAACGGCCTTCGCCCACTGACGCGCACGCTCAATCGCCGCTCGCAGGCCAGAGGCAGACAGGTCAGCCGTTGCGGCGTACCCGAGCCCACCATTCTCGTGGACGGTCACCATCACGCCAACATCATGAGCGAGCACTGGTGCTTGAACCACGTCATCGCGCACAGTCAGGAGCGTCTCACGCTTGTCCATCCAGCGCAGCGACACATGGTCCGGTCCTGCGGGCAAAGCCGCGCGAAAGGTTTGAATGAGAGCGTCAGACATCAGGACCTCCGAGAGCCGCGCTCTTAGCCCAACAGCTGTGGGGATGGCGAAAATCGATCGGTGGCCCACTACACTGAGCCAGTCAAAAGCGAGCCCATGGCATACACTGCCGCCATGCTACTTCTGCTCGCTTCTCTGACCTTCGCGCAAGACGCTCCACCGCTGATTGACGCGCTTCCGCCACCTCCCCCCGCCCCGACCTGCGCGCCAGGGCAGGACCCCACCGGTCCATGGCCCACGGCGATTATCGACACCGTCGCGGCCGAGGCCCTCAACGCCCACTTGTTTCCAGCGGACATCGACTGGACCACAAAAGAGCGAGCGGGCGTGCGGACAGACGGCGCAGTGGTCATCCACAACGGCACGGTCATCTATGAGGCCTACGGCCCGGGATGGGACGCAGACAAGCGCCATCTGACGTGGTCTGCGAGCAAGACTGTGATGGCTGCCCTCACTGGTGTCGCCGTCCACCAAGGTGCGCTGTCGGTCGATGACAGCATCTGCGACCACATCGCAGTCACGGACGACGCCGCTTGTGCCATCACCGTCCAGAACCTGCTCGAGATGAGCAGCGGATTCGACTGGCGCGAGACCTACGAAGGCGTCTCCCCGACCGCATCCAGCGTGCTCGGCATGCTGTACGGCGAAGGCCAGTCCGACATGGCCGGCTTTGTCACGGGGCACCCACTACGCGCAGCTCCAGGAACAGACTGGTCGTACTCTTCGGGGGACACCAACGTGCTCTCAGCGGTTGTCGGCAGCGCGTTGGCAGAGTCCAACGGTGAGTTCTACCCATGGACCGCCCTGTTCGACCGCTTGGCCATGCGTCCGACCTGGGAGCGCGATGGCTCCGGCACCTTCGTTGGCTCGTCGTACCTGTGGGCCACGCCCCGCGACATGGGTCGCTTTGGTACCTTCTTGCTTCACGATGGCTGCTGGCTCGGCACCGAAATCCTGCCCCGTGACTGGGTAACGTCCATGTCCGCACTCAACGGCGTGGTGACCACAGCCGCAGCCGACGACGACCGCGCCTACGGCTGGCAGACCTGGCTCAACGTTCCCACCCCCACGGCCACCGAACGCCGCTGGCCCAACGCGCCAAGCAGCGCCTACGCCGCAATGGGTCACTGGGGCCAGAGCATCACCGTGCTGCCGGAACACAACATGGTCATTGTGCGCATGGCAGACGACCGCGACCACTCCTACGACCACGGCACCACGTTGGCCCTGGCCATCGCACTAGTGGAGGCCCCATGAACCGCACCATCCTGACCGTCATGCTCACCGCACTCCTTGCTGGATGCGGCGGTAACAAAGACATCCGAACCTACGATAACTCCCTGTTTCAGCTTGCTTCTGGCTTTGCGGCCAAGGAGATCTGTAGCTGTGTCTTCGTGGCCGAACGAGACGAAGAGACGTGCGACGAGTGGACACGGGTCAGCCCCAATGTTGCCGGACACCACATCGACTACAACGCAAAGACCGTGCGCTCACGCTCCCTCGGCATGGGAAAGACCCTCGCTCGCTACGTAGATGCACAGACGGGCTGTGTCATCGACCGCGAGTAAGGTTGGTCGGAACCACCTTCACATGGACTGACTGCTCGGGGTCAAAGACACCAGGGCAGTCCACCACCCCTACGAGCTGGTACGACACCGAGTTCTGGATTGCGGCGAACGACAGTCCCACCGCGTCCGGAATGGTGAGCGTGCCAGAGAAGGTGACCGGGCGACGCGCCTGAAGCGTGCCGGCGTGGTTCAACACGACGGAAGCAAGCGTCTCTTTGTGCGAGTGGGTCTTCTTCTTGGTTCCCGAACCGCTGACTGCCACCTCGGCCAAGCGAAGCTCCACACGAACTTCCTCGGCCAACAGGTCAGAGCGGGGCGTGATCTCCAGCCGCACGTCGACCGTCTCGCCGGGACTGACGGTGTCGGAAACCGTGATCTCAAAGACGGAGATGCGACGACGCGCCATGATGCGGATGAATGCCGGCCGCACGACTCGGTAGCCAACGTAGGTAAATATCGTTCCCATGCCTGCGGTGATGACCGCCGGGAACAAGTTCGCGAGGCCGGGTTGTCCAACGCACGCCAACAAGAACCCAAGCGACAGTGGGCCGACAATGAGCGCAGGCACAAAGATGAACAGACTGCCAACAACCAGCGTCGCCACATCTCCCAAGCCGTTGGAACCCCTGCGAGACAACGACGCCGGTCCATGGTCCACCGAGTGCAACGGCTCGACTCCAGGCACCACCACGATGGTGGTCTCTGTCTTCGGGTCGAATGCCCACGGCAGGTCCGCATTCGCCCGAACACGCCACCCGAGTGAGACCACCGTCCCCTCGTAGGAGAACGGACCCGGCGGAACGGTCAGTGTGAACGGGTACAGGCCCTTTTCGCCAGCAACCAAGTCGCCATCGAACACAACAACGGTCTGCACCGCTCCCGTCTTTCGGTTTCCCCGCCCGTGGGTGTACCACTCCAAGGTGACGGTCAGAGCACGACAGCGGCAGGACCTGTTGACGGTGACGCCTACGAATCCCTCAATGAGCTGATCGGGTACAAACGGGCCCGGCGTCCCGAGGACAACTTCGAGTTCGGCCTTGGTCAACGCGACCTCCAGATCCCGACTCTACCGCGTGGGTACGCCGACCAGAAAGGTGAGGTGCACGAGAGCCGCACGTTGCGCGCCTGTCGTCCAGGTCAAGCCGTCCAGGCCAGTTGTCAGCGCGAGCATCTCGCTCTGACTACGCGAACGTAAGCAGCTGACCATCCCGTCAAATCCGACCATCAGCGGCACCACCGGGACTAGATACGTCGCCACGAGGGCCCAAAACGACGGCCGAACAAAGGGCATCACCGCCAAGACGCCGAGCGGAATCAGACAGGTCATGGCCAAGTCCCGCCACCGGCGGTTCAGCAACTCAACAACCACAATGGGCTGCCCGGCATGACTCGCGTCGGCGAGCACGGCGCGCGCATCGTCGTCAGAAAAATGATGCAGCGCATTGATGAGGGTTCGCAGTCCAGTCAGTGACTCTGGCACCGCTGACGCATCGACCGGCTCCGACAGGTAGCGAGCGGATGGACGATGACGGGCGACCAACCGGGCGGCCCGGCTGGACGGAAACCAATCCGTACACACCACCTCAACATCATAATCCCCCAGAGCCGGGAGCAGCGGGCCCGTTCCCCCAGATGCCAAGTCCACAATTCGGTCGGGCACGAGCTGGGCAATCAGACGGTTGAGCAGGATTGCCAGCGCTTTCGGAACGCCAGCGAGCGACTCCAGCCCGCGCAGGGCGTCGGTCTCCGCTTGCCGCAACACCTCGGGCGTGTGTGCCCAGTCGTTGAACTCGAACAGATGAATACGGCGTTTGAGGATGCAGGCTCCCGAGCGAGCGCGGCAGCTATCCCGTCTCCACAAATAAAGGCGCGCCCGCAACAATCCAGTCGTACAGCGCGCCCTCCACGGCACGAATGTCGTCCCCAAACTCCGCCAGAAGGTGCTGTAGATGCTCGTCGGATACCTCCGGAAGTACACCCGAACTCAAGCGCGCCCACTCAAGACGGCTGCCAACAATCTGACGAAGGTGCGCAGCCGAGACCTGGCCCACGGGCACGTCCACGACTCGGTACCCACACCGCCGTAGGAACGGCGTCATGTCCGCATGGGTTGCAACCGCTACCGACTCCGCGAGACGCAAGTACCACCAGCGACGCAGCGGACCAAAGTGGTCAGCTTCGTCCATCAGATAGATGCCGCCCGCGCACACCGGTCCCCCGTGATCAACCCGTGAATAACGGGCTTGTGGCAGGTGGGCGGCGAGCCCATGAAGGTGAGAAGACTTGCCCCGCCCACAGTCTCCACGAACCTGAATGGCCGTGCCGGGCACCAACAACTCAGCGGCCAAGTCTGCGAAGTCACCAACAGCCAACGAGCGCCGCTCGGCCAAGGTCAGCTCTCCAAACGGATTGCAGCGTAGGTTCACAGATGCAAGCGGGACAGCCATGCCAACACAGTACCGCGACTCAACAGCGGCGCGAGATGTGCCGATGCCCGGGCATGACCTTTGCTCAACATCTCGACCGCCTTCTCGCACCCACCCCTCCGCCAACGGGATGGTCCATGCCAGACACCCACCAACACGCATGGTTCGTAGATGCCTGCGCCCTCCCCACCGCGCAGAAGCCTGCAGCGGTCGCAACACTCACAAGCAGGCCAACGCTGCACCTCGTTCCTTCCGGTGACGACGGCGACACGCCTCCCCTTCGCCCACAAGGCGCGCCGAACCAGCCACGGCTTGTGGTCTGGAATGACGAGCAACGCGAAGCGCTCAACACCTTGTCGCTCCTGGGCGCCACAGTTCACGCGCAGGTACCGTTCGACGTCGCGCGCCGTGAGTGGCGCCAGCTCGCACGCACGCTTCATCCAGACAGCGCCTCTAACGGCGGAAATCCCAACGCTTTCGCACAGGCTGCCGCCGCCTGGGACGTCCTAAAGTCCGGTCCTCTCTTGGTGGAGGACACCGGAGTCTTTGCCGCAGGACTGCGCTAAAGCGTTGTTGCTACCGCAACAGCTCGTCCACATCTACGCCCGTGCGGTCTTCAATACCCACGAGCAAGCCGCGCAGAACAATGCCCATTCCAACCAGCGTTGGAATGCCAACAGCGGCGAGCGACCAGCCTGTGTAGCTGCCGAGCTCAGAGGTAAAGGCTTCCGTTCCTGTAGCGCTTGTCACCATGAAACGGGCGAAGACGAAGGTGCCCACCGCTGACAGCACTAGGACCATGCCCATCCAGAAGGTGGCTCGGACCAGAGCCGCCTCGTGCACGTCTGTTGTCCCCTTTTCCTCTAGGAGGGCTTGCACCTTTTCGGCGTCTAGAAGCGGGTCAAGCAGAGCGGGAATGGCAGGCCACGGCGTGCGCGTCGACACCAACACAAACAGGCCCATGATCAGCGGTACAGCAGCTTCTTTCCATGCAAACCAGCGGACATCCAGCTCGAACAGCCCAATGCCTCCCGTCAGCAGCACACTGCCAATCACAATGAGGGCAATCGGGCTGACCCGACGCGAGCGCACCGCTGTGTAGGCTGAGAAGCCCAGCGGAAAGGCCAGCGCCACCAGGAGACCCCACACCGGTCCAAGCCAGTCTTCGGTCGACAGGAAGACGAGCACAATGGTCGGCGCAGCGGCGTTGATCAGCAGCTCGACAATCGCACTGCTGGAGTTCGGACGTGACATGCCCGCCGCACTATGTCGGTCGGACGGAGGGGTCCATGGCACAGGTTTCGCTTACCGAAGAACACGTCCGGTGGTTTCGTGCACAACGCCTAGGACTGGTCGACTCCACCATGGTCACGGCCTCATCCGTCGCGGCGCGCTTGCTGGGCGCACAGGCCCAGGTGGAGTCATGCGCACTGCACGGCCTATCCGCGCGTATGCACTCCCCAGCGACCGCCAGCGACATTGCAGCCGAGCTCTCCCCCGCAGGTCCGCTAGTCCGCTGTTGGGGCCAACGTGACACCATGCACATCTACGCCATCGAAGACTGGCCGCTCATCATCGCCGCTCAGGTGCAGTGGAAGCAGTCGGGCCGACGCATTGCTCCGCCACCCGATGACGTCATTGCCGCAGGCCTGGACCGCATGCACTCCCTCGCGCGTCCGGTGAGCCGCGAAGACTTGTTCGACGTCATGCCGGATGCGTACGTCGAGATGTGGCAGACGGCCCTCACCACTGACCGCAACACCGCACTTCGCTACGCCACTGGGCGCATCTTCTGGGTGTTGTGCCGCCGCGGAGATGCCTGTGCTGCCGGCAAGAGCGGCAGCCAACAGCTGTATGTCGCCCGCAACGTCTGGTACCCCGAGCTGGCGTGGTCTCTGCCTGACAGCCACGAGGCGAATGTATGCCTGACACGCCGATTCTTGGCGTTGTCCGGTCCAGCCACGGTCACGGATGTCGCGTACCACTTCGGTTCGAACGTTGGCGACGCCCGACCGTGGGTCGAGGCCCTAGCTGCCGAGACTGTCGAGGTCTCGTGCGGTGAACGTAAGGGCTTGCTGGCGCTTTCTGCGGACCTAGACGCCCTGCGCGAACCGGTCGGAGAGTGGCCCACGCGCATGCTGCCCGCCTACGACATGAAGTGGATGAGCCACAAGGACAAGACCTGGGTCACACCCCTCAAATCCGATGAGAAGCTGGTCTGGCGCAAGGCCGCTCGCGTGACCGGATGTCTCGTCCATCGTGGCCAGCCGGTTGCGTGCTGGACCGCCAAGAAACGGTCGAAGGCCATCGACGTCACCCTCGAACCACTCTCGGGGTGGTCCGAGACCCTGTTGGCGGACGCTCAGGCCGAGTCCCACCGCTACGCCGAGCACCTCGGCAAGCGCGAGGCGACCGTCAAAGTGGCCTAACGGCTACATCCAGATGCACTTGTGCGACGACGCCCACACCATCTCATCATTGACCCAACGGCCGGTTCCGAGTGGGTTTCCGCTGTTGGTAAAGAACACGCCCAGCGTGCCATCGGCGTTCTTCTTCAGGTCATAACTGCCACGAAAGTGGGCACCGTCCGCCATCAATCGCTGGTTGCATGTGGACCGCGACGGGTCGATATTCGCCTCAAACGCAATCGATGAGTCGCAGTCACGACACGCACCGGCAGGACCGACCTGCCCCGTCACAATCCAGGTCACCACGCAGGTGCGACCCGTTGTTCCATCCACCGCTGTGGTCGTGCGCCAGGTGGTATTGGGAGCAATGTGCCGTTGTTCAATGCCCGTCACGCGGCCTGACGCCGAGACACTTAGGTTGCCCGTGTAGGTCTGGTCCGCTCCAACCGCAGTCGACGCCCCACCGTTGACCGGAGGCGTCTCGCATTGTCCGGTCTGAACCATGGACGTTGCACTTGGCAGAGTGGGTACCGGCTCATCTGCCAGAGCCGTCGTCGCCATTATCAAGCTCATCGTCGCCAACAATCCGCGCATGTTCACTCCCTGTACGTGCAGTCTACACCTGGGAACGCCAACCATTCCCATTCCACACCGCTTTGAGACGTTTCAGCGGTTCGTACTGCTGAACAACCCGCAATCCCGATCCGACAGGCCCAAGCATCCCTTGGAGACCCCATGCCCCGCCTGTCACTGCTACTCAGCCTCGCGCTCGTCATAGGCTGCAACGAAGCCCCCACGCCGTCCACAGCGACCATTCGTCCCGCTGCCCCCACCACCCTTGAGGATCTGACCCTCATTGTTGGCGAAGCGACCGACCCCAACCGCTCTGACTCCCCCACGCAGATGATTCGCTGGGCGCTGAACGGTCAGGAGGTCCCCACACTCAACGATCGAAAGCTCATTCCCAGCAGCATGACCTCAGCCGGTGATGTCTGGACGGCGAAGATCATTGCCAGTGACGGCGACCTGGAGTCCATTCCGCGCACGGTCAGCACCACCATCCTCAACACACACGCCAACGGCACCGTGCGCTTTGAAGACGAGACCCCGCAACCCGGCGAGGCGCTCGTTGCGGTCGCCACCTTCTCGGACATTGACGACCAAGACATTGAGCTAAACTGGCACTGGGCACTCAATGGTCAAGTCACGGCCTTCGACCAACCCACCATCCCAGCCGGCTTGACCCAGAAGGGCGAGAGCTGGACGGTCAGCGTTGTGGGCTTCGACGGAAACGACTCGAGTGAAGCGGCACAAAGCACCGTGATCATCGGCAACAGCGCGCCGGTCCTACGCGCCGTCAGCATTGGCCCAGATGGCGCCGTTGCAGGCGACGACCTCATGGCAACCGTTGCCGCGACAGACCCAGACGGCGACTCGGTCACCTTCCGCTACGACTGGCTTGTTGACGGACAGTCCATGGAAGAGACCGGAGGCCAGCTCGACGGGTCACGCCTCACCCGCGACCAGCGCGTGGACGTCTGGGTCACCGCCACAGATGGCAGCGCGAGCAGCCAGCCCATGCGCGCCAGCCTGTTCATTGAAAACAGCCGCCCGGAAGTCACGTCAGTGACGTTCAACCGTGACCGCGCCACCGCTCAGGACCCGCTGGTCTGCATTGCAGATGGCATCACAGATGCGGACGGTGACGACCTGGAGCTCAGCTACTTTTGGTCGGTGAACGACGCCGTTGTGTGGTGGCAAGCCGAGCTCGGAGTTCCCGTTGTCCGCGGAGATGAAGTGACCTGTACGGTCTTTGCCGCCGACGACAGCGCAGCATCGGTGCCCGTGACCAGCCCGCGTCTGACCATTGACAACGCCATCCCAACGGACAACGGCCTTCAGCTCACGACAGACACGCCTACGGCTGGCTCCGACCTTGGTGTCGCCTTTGTCGACCCCTCTGACCCCGATGGTGACGAGCTCTTTGAGTCGTTCGCGTGGACCGTCAACGACAAAGCGGTCCAAGAAGGCCCCTGGCTCAGCGCCGGTGAGTTCTCCCGTGGAGATGTGCTCTCGGTCACCGCAGTCCTGACCGACGGCATTGACCAAGGCCAGCTGCGAACCGCCCAGGTCGTGGTTCGTAACGCCGTGCCCGTCGTACAAGATGTCACCCTCACGGGCTCCCCCACAACCGGTGACCTCACTGTCTCCGTCACGTCCAGCGACGCCGACAACGACACCCTCATCACCTCCTACAGCTGGTTCATCAACGGCGCCGCAGCCGGCGTCACCGACAGCACGCTCGGCGGTCAGCTGACTCAGCGCGGCGACGAAGTCGGCGTCGCCATCCAGGTGAACGACGGCATGGGTGGCGTCACGACAAGCCAGTCCGGCATCATCCTCGTCGGCAACCGAGCCCCCGCCTTGGCAGCCGTGAGCATTGATGCGGCCTCAGCGAGCGTCGGTGATGTCCTCGCTGCCATCTTCGACCCCGCCACAGACGCAGATGGCGACGACATCGTCTACAGCTACGCGTGGCGAGTCGACGGTACGGTTGTGGGCACAGACTCCACCGTGACCTTGCCAGAAGGCAGCGGCGGAGCACAGATCTCCGTCACCGTCACTCCGTCCGACCTCTTCGGTGCAGGCGACTCTGCCACCTCGCAGAGCATCCCCTTCATCAACCAAGCACCGACCGTGACCAGCGTCACGCTGACCCCACAGACCGGTGCCACGGTCAACAGTATTCTGACCGCGGACTGGACAGCCACAGACCCCGAGAACGACGACCTCGAAGTCACCTTCGTGTGGCTTGCCATGGGCTCAACCCAGCCCATCTTCTCGCCCAACTTCCCTGTTCAGGAGTTTGCCGCAGCCGGCGACGACGTGTGGGTCTCGGTTCGCGTATCCGACGGAACGAACACCTCCGAGTTCGTCAGTTCAACGCGCGTCACCATTGAAAACTCGGCACCCGAACCCCTCGTTCTGTCCTTCGAGCCACCTGTCATCCAGCCCAACACCGCCCTCAAGTGCGCCGTCAATGGCCTGTTTGATGCCGATGGAGACGACCTGAGCATCGAGGTTCAGTGGCTCGCAGACGGCGAGCTCTACGACGGTGAAACAGCAGATGGCTCGTACGACGGTGACACCATCCCGGCGGAGACCGTCGGCCTGTTCGAGACGTGGGAATGCCACGCCACCGCATCCGACGGCACGACCTCGAGCACCACACAGGCCATTGACGACGACGTGGACTTCGGAGACGAAAACATCACCGGCCAGTACACCGCTGACAGCCACGTGCTGTACCGCGTGCGCGCCATCGAGTTTCCACAGACAGACGCCCAGGCCAGCTACGCCCAGGCGTGTACCGACATTGGCGCACTGCCGGTCTCGTGCGACGCCGACGAGCTGGGCGCTACCTACGACGCCTCTGCCTACGGCGCCTTGGCCTTCGACACCGCAACCTACAGCTGCGACATCAGTGCCCACGTCGCCCACCTGACCGGATGGCAAGGCCTAGTGAGCTTCCACCAACCCGACATCGACACTCGCGGCATCTGCGAAGAAGGCTGTGTTGAAGAGTCCCTCGTCGCACATCCGCTGTGCGCCGCAGCCGTTGACGACGACTAAGCGAGCAAGCTGAGCGACATGCCCACCAGGGCCACCCACCCCGTCGTGAACGCCAGCGTGCGTACGACGGGGATTCCTGCGATGTAGATCACGGTGTACAGAACGCGCGCGGCAAAAAATACTTGGGCGCCCAATACAATGACCGGAGCATCGGCCTGCCCAAGAGCGGCAGCAGACAGCACCACACCGGCAAATAGCGGCACATTCTCAAGCGCGTTTCGATGCGCGGCAGCCGCACGTCGCGCCCACTCCGCTGGCTTTGTCGGCTCCGCCGTCGGGTTGTCCAAGGCCGGCCACAGCCCGCCCGACACCACGCGCTCCACGACGTAGGGCAACCACAGAACAGCAGTCCACAGAACCGTCGCTACCAACCAATGCACCGATGTCATGCAGGCCTCCAAGCCACCAGCATACCGCAGACCGGGTATGATTGGGCATGACTCCAACTCGTCGCACAGTGCTCCTCATCGGTCTCGCCAGCATCGCCGCTATGGGTGTTGGTACCGTCACACTCGGCTTACGCGGAACCACCACCGTCGAAGCCCCACCGGAGCTGACCCTCTTTTCGGTGGAGCAGTACAGCGTGCTCTGCGCCATTGCGGACACCCTACATACCGGTGCCAACGGGCTGCCTACCGGAACAATGGCCGGTGTCCCCCTGGCTCTGGACCACGTTGTTGGCACCATGAACCCAGCGGACCGCGATGAGTTTCTCCAGGCGCTGACCCTCATTGAGAACGCACTGGTAGGCGCACTTCTAGACCAACGGACCACCACGTTTACCGGTAGTTCCCCAGAGGTACGCGCCGAGACCCTACGCGCCTGGCAGAACAGCCGGGTGTACGTACGACGTCAGGCATTCAAGGCTCTGAAGGGACTGTGCGCCGGTGTGTATTGGTCACAACCGGAGATGGGCCGCCTCGCTGGCTACCTGGGTCCGATGGACTACGGTCAGGCCTCGTCCGAAAAGCCGACCACCTTCGCCCAACACGCTGTTGCCGAGCCTTCTGAGCCCCTGGAGGTGCAGCCATGAGCGGTCGAATCGTACAAGGGACGGACATCACCTCCCCACAAGACCTGACCTGCGACGTGTGTATTGTCGGTAGTGGTGCGGGCGGCTCGGTCCTCGCTGCACGTCTCGCAGAGGCCGGTCTGTCGGTCATCGTCCTAGAAGAAGGCGGCTATTACGCACGTCCGGACTTCGACTTGAACCTCGCTTCAGCCTTCGACCGTCTGTATCAAGACGGCGGGCGCCGAGCGACGGATGACCTGTCCATAACCGTCCTTCAAGGTCGCTCTATCGGTGGGTCAACCACCATCAACTGGACCACCTGCTACCGAACCCCGGACCGAATCTTGGACCACTGGCGGGACGTCCATGGGGTCGACACGCTCAGCGCTGAGGTGTTGGGCCCCCACTGGGACCGCGTCGAAGACCGCCTGAACATCCATACCTGGGACGAAGTCGCACCCAACGCCCACAACTCCATCCTGTCCGCCGGCTGTGAAGCCTTGGACTGGGAGTACGGCATCTTGCGACGCAACGTGAAGAACTGCGGAAACTCCGGCTACTGCGGCCACGGCTGCCCGCTAGACGCCAAGCAGGCCATGCATGTGACCTTCATTCCAGACGCCTGTCGCGCCGGTGCGGTCGTGTACGCAGACGTTCGCGCAGACCGCTACGAAGTCGAAGATGGGCGCGTCATCGCCGTACATGCCTCCGTCATGGACCGGGCGACCAAGAAGCCAACACAGACCACCGTCATCGTCCGCCCCAAGATCGCAGTCACCTCTGGCGGTGCCATCAACTCCCCGGCTCTGTTGATTCGCTCGGGCATCACCCAAGGACCGGTCGGCGAGCGCACCTTCCTGCACCCCGTCGTCGCACTCGTCGCCACCTATGACCGCGACATCACGCCGTGGGCCGGCGCACCGCAGTCTGTCGCCAGCCACCAGTTCATTGACCGGGGCCCAGACACCATGGGCTGCTTCCTCGAAGTCCCGCCGATGCACCCCATGCTCGCCAGCGTCAGCTCTCCGCTGTTTGGAGACGACGAAGCGGCGTTCATGGCGAACCTCAAGCGAACAGGTACGCTGATTGCCCTACACGTAGACGGCCTCGTCCCCGGCGACAACGGCGGTACCGTCACTATTGATGCCCACGACCGCATTCGGGTGAACTACCCGCTGACCGCGCTGCACCAAGAAGCCTTCCAGTTCTCACACGAGCGCATGGCCGAGGTTCACTTTGCAGCCGGAGCCACCGAGGTCATGAGCCTGCACGGCGAGCCGCTGCGTATGCACGCGCTTGCTGATGCCGCCCAGCTTGCGACCAAGTCCTATGGTGCCCACGAGCACCCCATCTTCACCGCACACCAGATGGGCGGCTGCATGATGGGACCAGACCCGGCAACGAGCGTGGTCGACACCCACCTCAAACACCACCACATCGACAACCTGTACGTGGTCGACGGCTCGGTGTTCCCGACCGCTCTGGGTGTCAATCCGAGTCAAACCATCTACGGAATTGCCAGCTGGGCCGCCGAACACATCGCCGTCGCCGCCCGCTGAGCGTATGACTGTGGTGTGATTGCACTCCTCCTCGCCCTCGCTTGCGCCCAGGCCTCACCGGTTGTCATGCCGGCGGTCGTCCTGTCCGACCCATCCGTGGTCCATGGCATGACCCTGTCCACGCCCACCTACAACCGCGCATGGGCGAGCGATGCCATCCCCGGAACCTTGGATGTCTTGGCCTCCGAAGGCGTCAACTGGGTGAGCTACCACCCCTATGCACGGATTGGTCGCGACGGCTCGGTGCAGATGGAGTTCGACCCAGCCAACCCACCAGACTGGATGACGCGACCCATTCGAGATGCCCACGCTCGCGGCCTGTCCGTCATGGTCAAGCCCCACCTGGCCCACTGGGGAAGCGGCTTTTCGTGGCGCGGAGACATCGCCTTTGACACGCCAGAGGCCGAAGCCCGCTTCTTCCGCGAGTACACCACCTGGATTACCGCCGTGGCCAGCGCAACCCGTGACGCTGACGCGTTCGTGGTCGGCACCGAGCTTGACGGCACCACCCACAATGTCGCGGCATGGCGTCACATCATCGCCAACGTGCGCACCGTCTTTACCGGCCCTCTGACCTTCGCGAGCAACTGGGACTCCTTCGCTGACGTCGCCTTCTGGGATGACCTAGACGCTGTCGGAATCCAAGCCTACTTCCCCGTTCTTCGCGAATCCGAGCCCGTCACCGTCGCCAACATCGAAGCGGGATGGACCCGCATTCTCACCGATGTTCACGCCGTCTCAGCACGCACCGGCAAGCCGGTCGTGTTCACCGAGCTCGGCTACGATGCCTCGTCAGACGCGCTGCATCGACCCTGGCAAGGCGGACACGGAGACGACGCCACCCAAGCCTTGGCGCTATCGACCACCCTGCGCATCTTGAGCACCGACCCCGTTGTTCGCGGCGCCTTCTTGTGGAAGTGGTTCCCAGGCGAGGTTCAACGCGGAGACTTCCGCATGTCTCGCCCTGAAGTTCGGGCCATCCTTCGAGAGCACTGGGGTAATCGCGAGTAAGCGACGCCCCAGGCAGCACGCAGCATCTTGGCGGCCACCAACCGTGGATGATTCATGCGACTTCTTCCCTTCGTTCTCTTGTTCGCCGCCTGCTCGGACCCCGTCGCCCTTCACGACCAGTACGACCAGAGCATTGGACCGCTGTTCGGCGCCCCCGAAGACGCCCTCGCCTCGCCGTACCAAGTGGGCGTGACCTTCGACATTGAGCTGATCGGGCGGGACGCACTCGTCACCGACCTCACCCTTGTCTCTTCGGACGAGGACGTGTTGTCGGTATTGGAGATGCGCACCGAGGCCGACGCCGGCTCAGTACAGCGCTTCGCCCGCGTTCAAACCACAGGTTCGGGCACCGCCGACCTACAGATTCGACAAGACGCACGCACCCGCCACACCGCTACGATTGAGGTCATGACGCCGGACCGGGTTGTGCTCGCCCCCCTCCAGCGCGTGGTCAGCGTTCCCCAAGATGTGACCGTCATCAGCGACTTGTGGGTCGACCGAATCGACGTACTCGCCGGCAGTGAGGCCGAGTTCGAGCTGCTGCCAATGGCCGGAGATGAACTACTGACCGGTGGAATCGCCCCCGAGCTAGCCCTCCCCAATGGCGTGGCTGAGGCCGGTCAATACCGAACGGACAACGAGTTCGACGTGGTCAGCATTTCCCCAGCCGTCGGCGCCGACACCCTGACCTTGACCTACCCAGGCCAGACGTTCACAGCGGAGGTCGAAGGCCACGAAGAAGCGGGTCCTATCGATCTGCTGTGCATCGAGACAGCCGCCCAAGCAGACGAGTTCGGCGGAAACTACGGCTGTGTGGCGACCGCCCAGACGACTGACGGAGAGCCACTGTTTGGCCTGTTTCCCGAGTGGCTGCTCGTTCTCGAAGACGGCACGACAACCCCACTGGATGACCAGCAGCTTCAGCCAGCGGACATCCTGAGCTACCAACCCGCCGAGGACAGCAACGGGGACGGACCCGAGGTTCGCATTGCCTTCGCCGGCCAGACAGACACCGAGCGCGTGTTCGGGCCGATGCAGAACATCGAGCTTCAGAACTCCAACACCATGACTGCGTGCAGTGCTGTCTCCCCGCTGACGCTGTGGCTCGCTGGACCCGCCTTGCTCCTCTTGGGCCTTCGCCGTCGCCGTGACTGACGGTCGGATACGGCCCCGGGCATGCACCTGCTACGAACCATCGTCCTGTCCGCTGTCGCCGCATCCACCCTGAACGGCTGCACGCTTGCGGACAAGGCCGCTACGAAGATTCTGGAAGCCCAGCCGTCAAGCGGTCTCACCCCGCTGTTTGATGCTGTAGACGCCGACAAGCCGCAGATTACCATCGGCCTTGAGCCGTTGTTCACGGGCCTAGGCAACCTGACGGATATCCAGCATGTTCCAGGTACAGCCACAACCTTCGTAGCTCTGGACAAAGCCGGCACCGCCACCGTCTTTGACAGTGCGACCGGCAACAGCAACGTGTGGTTCACCCTGTCGGTGGCCACCGAGTCCGAGCAAGGCCTGCTGGGAATCGCTTTTGCCCCCGACTACCCGTCGTCTCGCCGCTTCTACACCTACAGCAGCTCCGAGCCCGCTGACGCCATGGGCGTGCACATCACCCGGTGGCAAGGTCGTACAGACCGGCCAGCCGAGCGCATGGACACCGTGCTGAGCATTCGCCAGCCGTACCGAAACCACAACGGTGGGCAGATCGCTTTTGGGTCCGACGGCATGCTGTACGCAGGTATCGGTGACGGGGGTGCAGCGAACGACCCGCATGGGCACGGTCAAAACGGCGCCACCCTGCTCGGCAGCATCCTGCGAATCGATGTCTCCATGAGCGACGGCTACGCCATCCCAGCAGACAACCCATTCGTTGCGGACGACACCGTCGCAGACGAAATCGCGGTCCGGGGCGCACGAAACCCATGGCGCTTCGCCCCCCAACCCGACGGCTCGCTGATTGTGGCCGACGTGGGCCAGGACCTGTGGGAAGAGGTCTCCATCGCCCGCCCCGGGGACAATCTGGGCTGGAACATCCGCGAGGGAGACCACTGCTTTCCCCCAGGAAGCGACTGTGTGTCAGACGGACTCGTAGACCCTGTGTGGACCTACGACCACAACACCGGCAAGAGCATCACTGGCGGCGTTGTCGTGACCGGAGACAGCGTCCCACAGCTCACTGGCAAGTACCTGGTGGGCGACTTCACTACGGGCCGGATGTGGGCCCTTGACCTGGGCACCTCCCCCGTCCAGCCGTACGCTCTTGGCCACTGGGACGTGCTGATCAGCGCCTTCGCAGTCGACGCCGCTGGCAATGGACTGGTCGCTGACTACGGGTCAGGCACGGTCTTTCAGCTGGTCCCGTCGCACAGACCGCAGCTCGGGCCCGGCCTATGATGCACACTCACTACCCCCTCGCGCTCAAGCCGTTGATGTGGGTGCTCTTAGCGGGCTGCGTCAAGACCGGGGCCGTCGCTACACCTACCAGCTCGCGCGCCGTCCCTCTGCGGGTACACGACTCGGGCCACCTCTTTGTGCCGCTTGAGCTTGGGGATGAGACCTTCGAGTTCATCGTAGACACAGGGGCCTCGTTCACGGTCATCTCCCCGCAGACGCAGGCCGCACTTCAGATTCTGCCCGTCAATGACGAGGAATCTGTTGCAGCTGGCGCCGACGGCGAAGGCATGATGCTGTCCATCGTCACCCTGCCTACAGTGCGCATTGCCGGCGAAACCCTGACAGACATTCAGGCGGCGGTGATGCCCATGGACCACCTCGCTGACTCGCTACAGCAGCCCATCTCTGGGGTGCTAGGCCAGAATATTCTCGCCCAGTTCCGCGTAGAGCTGGACCTCCAGCAAGACACGTTGGCCCTGGCAGACCCGAATAGTCGACAGCTGACTCAAGATGGCTGGACCGTTCCCTTCGACTTCTTTGAGGTCGCGCCCATCATGCGCTTGTCCGTCTCCGGACCCGACGGACAGCGTATTCCAGCGGTGTTCGACAGCGGCGCCGGTGCAACCATCCTCAATCACGCCGCCGCCGAAACCTTGGGGGCGGTCATCGACCGACAAGCGGAGCCGTCCCAGGTACAAGGTGCAAATGACGCCCTGCTCCAACTGACCCGTGCTCGCCTACGGACCTTGCAGATTGCCGACCTACGCGTTCATCCGTCCGAGGTCTTCATTTCCGACCTGGGCATCTTCGAGCAGCTCGGGGTGGCGGATGGTCCGGCCATCATTCTCGGCGTCGACCTCTTTGACGGACGTCGGCTGAGCCTCGACTACCAGAGCCAGACACTGTGGGTCAGTGAAGCCCAGCGCTAGAGGGACTTTACTGGCACGGCAACGAGAACGCCCTGCGTCTCAACGCCCGTACGATGCATCGCGCTGACCGCCCACTTGCCGTCACGCAACGGCAACGCCCGAACATGGTTGCCCACAACATCACGCGCGACCCAGCCGTCGTCCGTGCCTTCGTACAAGACAAAACCGCGGAGGTCAGAGCGTCGGGTGTGTTCAAGGGAAATGTGCCCGTCCAGCACGCGCACGCTGGGGGGATTGACGACCGTATCTGCGTGACGCGGCAACACCGCGGGGAACGCCGGAGACGCGTACAGCTCTTGTGCAAGGTCCGCCAGACCCGCCTGATTGTTCACCACAGGGGTGGAGCGGAACCAGATCTGTCCGCCGGTCGTGGGTGCCGCTCGGGACAAAGAGACCTGGGTGCGCATCTCTTCGAGGGTCCACTCGGGGTCGTTGCCGACCTTTGTGCAGTCCAAGCCCACCCAAAGCGGGCGGTCGTCGGTCATCTGGGTGTCCCACCACTGGAGCAAGCGGTCATACCGTTGGGCTTCGCGCTTGGTAGACCAGTACAGCTGGGGAGCCAGGTAGTCGACCCACCCTTCGCGGTACCACTTGAGCGGGTCCGCGTTGAGCGTCTCCACTTGGTCCAGGCCGCGTGTGCCCTCTGGAACTCCATTGCGGTAGATGCCAAACGGGCTGATTCCGAACCGAACGTCCGGGTGGTCGTTGTGAACAATCTCAGCGATTTCCTCGACCAAGCCATCCACGTTTGACCGGCGCCATGCCGACCGCTCCAACGTTCCGCCAGAGTCGGTGTACAGGTCGTACGACGTCTGGTCGGGGAACTCCTGGGTCCCCTGCGGGTAGGGGTAGAAGTAGTCGTCCATGTGGACGCCATCGATGTCGTAGCGCTCCAGCACATCTGTGACGACGCTCACTGCATGGTCTTGCACGTCTGTTGCACCGGGGTCGAGCCACAGCTGACTTCCCCAGGCCATCGACGAGCCTGCGGCCCACTGGCTCACATGACGTTCGTCATTCCGGTTTCCACGGTACGACGCCGCCCGGTACGGGTTGAACCACGCATGGACTTCTAGGCCGCGTGCATGGGCTGCCGTCGTCAAGAAGGCCAGAGGGTCGTAGCCAGGGTCAACGCCCTGGGTTCCGGTCAAGAAGCGCGACCAGGGCTCAAGCTCGCTCTCGTACAGCGCATCCCCTTCGGGGCGTACCTGGAACACAAGGGCGTTGAAGCCCAGTGTGGATGCTGACTCAACAAGCTGGAGCAGTTCTTCTTTCTGGGCTGCTTCGCCGCGCTCTGTTGGAAAGTCCAGGTTGGAGACCGTAGCAACCCACAGCCCTCGGAACTCACGGTCGACCGCTACATCCACCAAGTCCGTGCGTACGGGAGCAAATGGCGCATCCGCTTGTGTGGCGAGCGCAGGAATCAGCCCCAAAACAGCGAGAACCGCGAAACGCTTCATGAACGCACCATCGGCCAGACCCCGCGAGTGTTTAGCTGCCATCCGACATGGGCAACAGCGTTTTCAGGCGAGGGGGTTACCGCCGCAGTCATAACACCGGGCAATGGCGACCATGGCCCGAACAGTTGCAACATTTTCGCGAGAGTGATCATGCGTCCCTATCTTGCCATCCTTCTGCTTTCTTCGTGTTCAAACCCTGTCAGGACTGCGCCAGAAGTGGCTCCTGAACCCGTCGTTATCGCCGAGCCAGCCCCGGAACCGGAGCCAGACACCGAAGCCCCACTCGCAGAGATGCCGATTGAGGTCCCCGCCGACGCCGGCGCGCTGTCGGGGCTCCTGACCCAGCTGGAGAGCACGCTTCGCGACCCAGAGAAGACCGGCGAAGCCATTGAGTCCTATGGTCACCTACAGCAGCGTATCTACCGGGTGCTCAGCAAAGACGAGACCAAGGCCGCAGCTGTCCGCGCTGGACTCCCCGAGAGCCTTCACGCGACCTTTGACGCGAACATGTCTGGAACCGCGCGGTCATCGCACACGGTGACGCGTCGGCGTTCAGACCTTCCCGACTGGGACATCATCGCCCCGCCCGAACCCGAAGTCCTGATAGAGCTGTACCGTGCGGCCGGCGAAGAGTTCGACGTTCCATGGACCGTTCTCGCCGCCATTCACCTTGTCGAGACCCGCATGGGACGCATTCGCGGAACCAGCCACGCCGGTGCTCAAGGCCCCATGCAGTTCATGCCCGCCACCTGGGCCGCCTACGGCGAAGGCGACATCAACGACTTCGGCGACGCTATCCGCGGAGCGGGCCGCTACCTGTCGCAGATGGGCGCGTCCCGTGACCTCGACAAGTCCATCTGGCACTACAACCACAGCGAAGACTACATCCGCGCCGTGCGGGCCTTCGCGTCCGTCATGGACGAAGACCCAATGGCCTACCGAGGCTATTGGGGATGGCAGGTGTACTACCAAACAACGGCAGGCGATATCTGGCTCGCCAAGGGCTACTCCGCGACCGAGCGCCGCGCGATTGATGACTACTGCGGTACGGTTGACCACTGCCCACCGCAGTGACGCCGGCTCACACTGCCTCAATGCGATAGCGTCCCGCCATGCTGCACGAAGGCCAGATCATCACGACCGCTACGTGGTCGATAGCGTCATTGCTCACGGCGGCATGGCTACCGTCTACTTGGTGCGCCACGAAAAGCTCAAGAGTCGACACGCGGTCAAGGTTCTAGACCTTCCAACCGCCAACATCCGCAGTCGACTTCTGCAAGAAGGCCGTATCCAGGCCTCCCTTCGCCACCCCAACATTGTCAGCGTGACAGACGCGCTGGAGGTGGACGGTCATCCGGCCTTGGTCATGGAGTACGTGGACGGCCCGTCTCTGGCCGAGGTGTTGGAAGAGAAAGGGTCGATAGACCTACAGACAGCGGAAGCCTGGTTTACCGCCATTGTGGGTGCCGTTGGCTACGCACACGACCGCGGCTTGGTCCACCGCGACCTCAAGCCAGACAATGTACTGATGGCGCCGCTGTCAGGTGGCTACTTGGTGAAAGTCACCGACTTCGGCATTGCGAAGGTTGTCCAGGAATACATGGACGAACGAAGTGGCGTGAAGACGCGTACCGGAACCGGCATGGGAACCCCCGCCTACATGCCGCCTGAGCAAGTCACGAACGCCGGCCAAGTCGACCACCGCGCGGACATCTTCTCCCTTGGCGCCATTCTGTACGAGCTGGTGACAGGCCAGCGCGCCTTCCCTGGCGAGAACCTTCTGTCCATCTACAATGCCGCTGCTGACGGTGACTTCCAGCCACCGGGTGCCTTGGTACAGGACCTGCCCGACCGCATTGTCGCGGCAATTGAGGGCTGCCTAGAGCCCAATCCAGAGCAGCGCATCGCATCGTGCAAAGACCTGCTTGAGATTGTGCGCGGCGAGCGCATTGTGACGCCGAAGCCCCCAGCACCACGTGGTGAGCGGGCGTCTCGCTTCACCAAACCTAGCGACCCCCTGCCCCTTCGCAAGGTGATTCACGAGCCGAAGAAGGCGCGCGGAGGCTGGCTCATTCCAGCCCTGATGGTGCTGTTGGTGGCCGGTATTGCGCTCACCCTAGCCCTCGTCCTTGTGGTCATGATTGGGGGAATGGCCTGGAACATGACGAGCACTGCCCCCACGCCCTACCCGACCTACCCCACGTGGGAACCCGAGTCGGCCATGGACAAGTTCGAGGTCGAGGTCCTTGATGTCCGCCGCGAAGGGAGCGTCGAGAACGGCGTCATGTCGTACGAAGCGGGCTCAACAGACTCTTCGCTGTACATCATCGAAGTCGACGTCCGATACCTTGGGGACAACACCCAGATGCCTGGTGCCCCATGGGCGTTGGTCGAAGACGACGGCACCACACACGACGCCGATATGGGCTGCGGCATGGCTCTCAACAACGCTGTTCAGCCATTCCGCATGTTCAACGAAGGCGAACGCGTCCGCGGCCCGCTGTGCTTTGAAGCCCCAACAAATGCTCCCGGCCTGCGTCTGAGGTTCAAGCCAGACGCCATACATGGCGCGTCCTTCTGGTTCGACATCGAGTAATGTGGCCTCCCGTGACAAGGATGCCGCATGAATACGAACGAACTGGTCAAGATGGAACGCGGCCTCTGGCTCAAGCCAGAGCCGTGGATTGCCGGCAACGCCCTGCCGAACGCGTGGTTCATACTTCCGCAGCCCATCGGAATCACTGACAGAAACATGCTCCAGCGCACCCACATTGAGTCCATGGCCACCGGCCTAGACGTGGAAGATGCGCGCATTGAGTTTCTGTCGGAAGACGTGGTCCTCATTGTCTACCGAGCAGCAAGCCGGCAAGCCCCAGCAGGAACCCGCTTCCTGTGCTCGAGCACGTACGTGAAGGGCCGGCGAAGCTGGAGCCTGACACACCATCAACGCAGTCCGGTCGGCCCCACCTCCTAGACAATAAGGGCACACGAGCGAACGTCCATCTTTCGCCATCTGAAGGGGTGGGCAACGGCGCTGCGTTTCGCCTGTCTCTCCCGAGTAGACGTCCGACGGCACCGCACCGTCCCTCCGCTGAGCCCGGGCCGATTCCACCGCTGGAATCGTTGCCGAAGAGACAGACTAACG
The DNA here is from genome assembly GCA_913061235.1 of uncultured Pseudomonadota bacterium. GTDB lineage: Bacteria > Myxococcota_A > UBA796 > UBA796 > CAJXTB01. The sequence goes on from CAJXTB010000008.1 coordinate 309,464, forward strand.
GTCGGTATCGACTGCCCATCGGCTTCGAGCCCCCAGGGCGACACCCAGCATGCCGTCTCGCCTTTCTTGTACACTCGCCACACCCTTCAGTTGCGTGTTGGCCTGTCGATGGGGAATGACTGTTGATGTTCAACACAGGACTGCCGATGTCCGCCGTCCCGTCCGTACTACAATCCACCCCCCTGCAAACACATGGGTACATGGTCGTCCGCAACCTCATTGACCGCGTGACCTTGCGCCGGATGCAGCGTGGTTTCGACCGCCTTCTGGACATCGCTCGAACCCTGCCTGGGACTGCAGAGGTGGCCAACACGCAGTTCATCGTCAGCCAAGACCCCTTCCAGCTACACCGAGCCGTGTGGGCAAGTGGAGCGGCACCCGAGCTTCAACTGGGCAACGACCCGCGCATCCTTCGCATTGCTCGTGATGTTCTCGACACTGAGACACCGGTGCAGATCATCCAACAGGCCCACTACAAGCTGCCGGGTGACGGCGTCTCCTTCAAGTGGCACCAAGATGCCTCCAATCGTCGCTATGGCACCGACCTGTGGGAAGACATCAACGGCCGCGGCAGCTTCGTCCAGATTGCCATTGCCGTAGACGCCATGAGTGCGGACAACGGTGGATTGAGCTTCATCCCAGGGTCCCATCGCGACGGCTTCATCGCTGACCCCAGCACCGGGAATATCCCCCAAGGGCACTTCGACCCTACACAAGCAGTCACTCCGAGCCTAAACCCTGGAGACGCCGTTGTCTTCGGGCCGTTCGTCATCCATGGCAGCTTTGCCAACGACTCAGACCACCCTAGACGAACCTTCTTGCAGGGGTTCGCGAGTCCTGGGGCGAACCGCCGCGACTATCCGGGCTGTGGAACCGGGGTCACCCGAACCCACCGATAGACGCCTACGCGGTCGCTGCCGCTGCATGCTCCAACAACGCATCGAGTGGGGCAATGGACAGCGCGGCTTGGTGGGTCGCTTCCAAGTCGACCGGACAGGCACGCCCGAGCTGGTAGGCCTGCATCCAAGACGCGGCACACACACACCAACGATTCCCGTCCACTAGCCCTGGGAAGCCATGCTGGGGAGCCGGCGTACACAGGTCATTTCCAAGCTCTTGCAGGCATGCCAGAAAGTCATCCGTCAAGATAGCAGCGACCGAGTGCGAGCCACGGTCGCTGGCGTCGGTATTGCACTTTCCATCGCGAAACCAGCCGGTCAGCGGCTTGTGCGAGCACGCCTTAAGTGGAGAACCGAGAACATTGAGCGATGGGAACATGGGCACCTCTTCGGCGGTGTCTAACGGGTCAAGTCCACCACAACCGGACAATGGTCAGACGATGCCGAGTCCCGAACCTGCCGCGCCTGTACCCCAGACTCCGGGATTCCCCGAACCACAACGTGGTCAATCGGATGACGATGACGGCTCCCAGGACAGTCGTCTGGTGCATCCAACAGAGGCGCCACAAGCGGCACCGGGGTGCCATCATTGAGTCCGCTCCAGCCATCATCGCGTCCAGTGAGCTGCCGGTTCCAGTCACCAATCACAACCGCAGTACCCGAGCGGCCATCCAGCCATTCCTCAACCTCTTGGAACTGCCGGCCCACCGTCTCGCAGTCACTGCCCTGGTCGAGCGGGTCCCACGCGCACCCGGCCTTGAGGTGAATGCCCATGATGTCTACGCCATCGACCGTAGCGACGACTCCCCGGCGCAGCCCACTGCGGCCCACCGAGATGTCCTCCACCTCATCGAAGGTTGCACTGAGTCCCGGCCGAACGGCCATAGCCACTCGCTGGTCTGCACGGCGAGACTCCACGTACACGGTCCAATCCGGCCCGACCAAGCGCCGAACGGCGGTCTCGTCGAGCACTTCTTGAAACGACCACACGTCCGCCTCAACCCCGCTCACCACTGCGGCAAGCTCAGCAAAGTCCGACGACGTCCGCGGTCGAATCCCGCGGCCTTCCCGGCCATCCAGCCACTCCACGTTCCACGTGGCTACACGCAGAGAAGCGCCGGTCGACGACGGCACAGCCGAAGCCTGTGTTGGGGTTGAAGCAGGAGGTGAGCAGGCCATAAAGGCGAAGATGAACCACATGCCTCGCTTGTACCGCACTGCAGGCTCGTCAACCCGCGTACTTTCGGTAACGTATGACCCAAGGCGTCGAAAGGCATGCCAAGCAACACACTTGTAGAGCTGGCTCGACGGGGCACACAAGCTCCAGCGGATGCTTCAGCTCTCGACAGCGAGCTGCGCCCCATTGCCCTGCTCCACATCGCGACTCGTCCCCATAGGGATCTAACGGTTGGTGAGGAGGAGAATCCCATCTCCCCACTCAACTGGCTCTTTGCCAGCGCCGCCTCCTCTCCCATCATTCAACTGGCCACACCCCTGTCGTCATGTCCACCAATCCCGAGCCGCCATCTGCCCCAGCTCTCACAGCACTGGGACCGGCCTTGTCTGCAGTCTGGTCGACCCAGCCATGTTGTAGGTCGTACCAAACGCCTCTCACAGTCTTGGGTATGGACTGTAGTGGTCCCTATCGGGTGGCGCGGCCCAGTCGGTCCCGCACAGCGTCCCACGCACTGTCCGAGTGCCGGTCCGCATCAGGAAGCTCAATCTGAACGCGCCGGGCACCGCTAGTCCCAACACCGACCAACGCCGCGTACAGCGCCCGCATTGCACCATCGGCACTGTCCGGAAGAACCTCTGTATGGGCGGCACGCTCTCCCATCTGGGATGCCAACGCCCCTGCAGTAGACGCGAACACAATCAACGCATCTGCTGACTGCCATGCAGACACCGGGTCCAGCAATGGCACTACCGCCTCCACATCGGGCCGGTAGTGACGGTGTCGCAGCCCAGGACTGGCCCCAATAAACGCCGCCTCGTACCGAACCACTGGCTCTCCAAGTAGCTCTTCAAGCACTTCGGGAGACACAGCACCCGGCCGAAGAATACGCACCCGTTCGGCCCCCAAGTCTACGACCGTCGACTCCACGCCAACCCCGCACAGTCCCCCGTCAATCACCGCATCAATGTGCCCCGAGAGCTGACGCGCGACGTGCTCCGCGGACGTTGGGCTCGGCCACCCCGAGCGATTCGCGGACGGAGCGGCCACCGGGAAGCCAACCTCGGTGAGAATCGCCAACGTCACCGGGTGGTTTGGCACCCGGACCGCCACCGTAGAAAGGCCTGCTGTCACAACCGCTGGTACTGAAGATGAGGCAGGTAAGACCAGTGTGAGAGGTCCTGGCCACAACGTCGCGGCACGGACCAAACGAGCCGTCTGCACATCATTTAGCGACCACAATGGCCACGCCGCCTCAAGCCCATCCACATGCAGAATCAACGGGTTGTCCGCTGGGCGTCCTTTTGCCGCGTAGATCCGCGCAACAGCGAGGGGATCGAGTCCGTTGGCAGCCAAGCCGTAGACCGTCTCGGTGGGCACTGCGACCAAGCCACCTTGACGTAACAGTAAAGCTGCGAGCGATGTTTCCGATGGCGTCAGCAGTCGCACATCATCTCCCCGTTTTCGAAAGGCTGCATATCTCGGCCCTTATGATGAAAATTTTTCCTTCCGTGGTAAGCTCCACTCAACGGAGACTCTATGTCCATCTACAAATTTCCTTTCGGCCTCGCCGCTCTCGCCCTGCTTCCAGTAGACGCTCTCGCGGCCTGTGGCGACGGCGACATCGATTTGAACGAGGCGGCACGCGAAACTTGCGATGACGGCAACACGGATGCCAACGATGGCTGTAGCGACACCTGCCAAGTCGAGCTCGACTGGGGCTGCTCCGACGAACCCTCAGTATGCCACATCGTACCTGACTTTCTCTACGCAACGGGTGTAGATGACTCCGGTGTCGAGCGTGCTTTCGGTACAACGGACCTACACTGGCTCAACGAAGGCGGACCGGCCACACTGGGTGCTGGCGCAGGCTCCTTTGTCCAGGTGCCGGGCGCTACGTGGCTCAACGAGAGCGGCTGCTACAGCCAAGACCTCGACCTGCCGGATGTCGCTGGTGTTGCCGGTGCAACCCTGACCCTAGCCGTCAGCGCAGATGATGAGATCGACATGGTGCTCGTCAACGGCACAGATGTTGGCGTAACAATTGGACGTCCTGCCTACACAACCACGCAGTTCCTCACCGTTCCCGCCGGAGACCACTGGCAAGCTGGCTTGAACAGCGTGGAAGTCTGCGTACTCAACTCCGGCAACGGCCCCACCGGACTTCAAGCCCGCTTCGTCGACCTTGAGCTTCCCGTGTGCGACGTCGACATCAACGACTTCTCGGACGAAGGCGAGGTCATCTTCAATGGCAGCGCCAGTCTCGACTCTGGCAGCCTGCGGCTGTCCGATGACGACGGCAACATCGCCGGAAGCGCCGGCCTCACAAGCAAGGTCGCCATCCCAAGTGATGGCGAGCTCGTCTTCGACTACACCTTCCGCAACGAGGACACTGGTGGCTCTGGCGCCGATGGCACTGTGTTCGTCCTACACAACGACCCGCGCGGACCACGCGCTCTTGGCGCCCCAGGTGAACGCATTGGCTACCTCGGCAACGCCACCGAGCGCATTGCGCCGGGCATCGCCATTGAGGCGGACACCTTCAGCAACGGCTCCCAGGGCGACATCAATGCCAACCACTTCGCCATTGTCCAGACCACGGCCACAGGCTCTACACCGCTCGCCCAAGTGGACCCCGGCTTCACCATTGAAGACGGCACCCCCACCAACGTGCGCGTCATCTTCAACACCACCACCAACCTCATCCAGGTGTTCACATGGCGCACCGGCGGCGTTCCGGCCACGCCATTGCTCACCGCAACCGTCGACATCCCCGCCACTCTCGGTGACGAAGCCTGGGTATCGTTCACTGGCTCTACAGGCGGCTCCCGTCAACGCACCTGGATTGACAGCCTCTCGGTGACCTCCGAAGCTGACGTCTGTGACACCGACACAGACCCAGATGGCGACGGCCTCAGCAACTCGCAGGAAGAGGCCCTCGGTACCGACCCGAACGACGCCGATACCGACAACGACGGCTTGTCCGACTCCGCCGAGCTGCTTCCCAGCATTGCAACCGACCCGCTCGATGCCGACACAGACGACGACGGAATCGGTGATGGCGTAGAGTTCAACAGTCTCGGCACCGACCCACTAATGGACGACACAGACGGCGACGGCATCCAAGACGGCACCGAGAACGGCACGGTCAACCCCATCGCTGGCGGCGTCTCAGACGGCCTGAACCCCGTTGCCTTCGACGGCACAGACGTGGCGAACTTCGTCCCAGACCTTGACCCAACACCGGACAACAACACCGACCCGGACAACGTCGACACAGACGGTGACGGTATCGAAGACGGTGACGAAGACCGCAATGCCAACGGCCGCTTTGACGGCAATGGAGAACCGGGCACAACCAACGACGAGACCAACCCGAACGCCGCAGACACAGACGGCGACGGCCTCTCCGACTCGGAAGAGAACGCCCTCACCAACCAAGACAGCGACAACGACGGCATCATTGACGCCCTTGAGCTGGACAGCGACAACGACGGCCTGACAGATGCCGACGAGACCGCACGAGGAACCGACCCCACCGACACAGATACAGACAATGGCGGCGTCTCAGACGGTGTTGAGGTCCTAGTCGACGGCACCAACCCCCTCGATGGCTCCGACGACGGCAGCACCGGAGACGACGACAACGACGGCCTGTCCAACGGCGAAGAAGAAGTGTTGGGAACCGACCCCAACAACCCCGACACAGACAACGACGGCATTGAAGACGGCGACGAAGGCGACATTGGCACCAACCCACTAGACGCCGACACAGACGACGACGGCATCCGAGACGGCGACGAAGCCGGTATCGGCACCTCGCCCATCAACGCCGACACAGACAACGACGGCGTACAAGACGGAACCGAGACCAGCGTCACCACTCGCGTTCTTGGCGGCGTGTCGGCTCCCGGCGGCATCCCGTACGACGGCACCGACATCAACGTCTTCATCCCAGACGCCGGCATCAACTTCCAGACCGACCCCCTAGACGACGACACCGACAACGACGGCCTGTTGGACGGCGAAGAAGACGTCAACGCCAACGGAAGCAACGACGGCGACCAGCCCGGCGTCGAGTTCGACGAGACCAGTCCCCTTCTGCGCGACACAGACGGCGACGGCTACCTCGATGCTGACGAGAGCCCAGACACCA
>CAJXTB010000009.1 GCA_913061235.1 uncultured Pseudomonadota bacterium
GCTTCAGCTCTATATTTCCATTGGAATCATCACTTGATTCGACCATTCATATTCTGCTCGAATTTCAAAGACCGGCTCTTTCGAGCCTGCTCGCTACCCCGGTGGGTGGTGAGCGCCGCGACATCTATACGATGCCCGCGGTGGCGTCCAGTAAGTTTCTTACTTACTCGACTCGGCCGTTTCCAGCCTGCCCCCTCACGTTTCCGTGGGTGGGCGCCGCGGCATCTATGCGATGGCCGCGGTGGCGTCCAGTAAGTTTCTCACTTACTCGACTCGGCCGTTTCCGGCCTGCCCCCTCACGTCTCCGTGGGTGGGCGCCGCGGCATCTATGCGATGGCCGCGATGGTGTCAAGCAAGAAGTTCTTGCTCGATGCCGTAAGAGTCAGTGTGTCGACCCTTTCAGCGCCTTCCCGTGTACTGTACTGGGAGGGACTTGCCAACCAGAAGTTCTGGTCAGCGTCGGTGGCGGCGACTCTCTGTTCGCCCCCAACGATGGACAGCTAATAGCGTGGTCCGGCCGACTGTCAACGGCCACGATTAGCCGCTCTGGTGCATCATGGACCAAGTCATGCCCACGACGCCGGGAATGCTGAAGATCGATAGCGGAGATCATTTTCCAAGCGCCCAGCTCTCGCCCTTTTGCACACAAGACGGCTCCCGTTGCGCCCCAGCGGTTGTGAAGTCCATTGGTCGTTGCACTGTAGCGTCTCCAGACCCCGTCGATGGGCACTGCATGCCTGCGCTGTCGAACATAGCAGAGCTCGCTCCACCAGCTTGCACCTATGAAATCAGGTCTTGGGGCGAGGACTACCAATGTCCAGGGCACTCCCTAGAACAACATCCAACGGCCGGCGGCAGACAGGCAACGGTGGGGGTGGTACTCTCCATGATCGTCCATGTGGGTACGGACGGCACACTCGAACATGCGGGACTCCCCCCGACCAAGAGGCAACGTCCGCCCTGGTAGGGGCGCCACCTCCGTCGAAAACCGGCGTTTCTGCCGCTGGCGAACGCCCTAGCGAACGGCCGTCGATAATTTGCCTGCGTTTTTGGGGGCATGACCAGTCGGGCGACTCCCAAGGCAGGCGCTCCTCCAGCTGGAACATTGGCACCACCTCAGGCGACACCACACGGCTTCCCAAGGGCAACCCTAGAATGCGTATCAAACCGGTCAGGCTCTGCCCGATCGCCGGCGCTACAATGACTCGCACCATGCGCTGGTCCATGAACGTCCATCTCTTCTTCTTGGACAAACACGAGTACCACCAACAGCGTAAACATCGGTTTACACCATTGCCATTTGGTCGTCGGACTCGTGCGCACTACTCGTCCAACAGCGGCGCACGCACCAAGCGACCCGTCCGTCCCACGTAGGGGCCGGCGGTCACGTGAACAGCAATCGGTCCACGAAGCAATTCCCGAAGTAGCGTGCCCTCCGCGCCACGATTGTGGAGCTCAATACCGGGCTGTCCCTCACCCAACGCGATCGTGTTGTCACCGGCGACGATGTAGCGCTCGGGAGCGATGGACAGCTCTGTCATTGGCCAGCGCTCCCGCCCTTGTCGCCAGTCTCCCATTTCGCCAACGGACCCAAGGTCTCTGCTCCAGACCGAGCCGTCATCCCAGTGAATCAACATGCGATGGGTCGCGTTTATCGCCGTGTGATCTGCGAGGTACGCCCCGACTTCCGCTACGGTCAACAACTCCGGTTCGCGCACGGTGAACTGCATCTGCCCGTCCTCAAACTGCCCCATCAACGTAAGTGGACGTGGGTAGCCCAAGTTGTACACCACTCGGAGTTTATCGTCGTCCCATGGCCACAAGTACACCTCGGTGGGCTCCAACCCTGAAGGCTGAAGACCGGTCACACCAAACTCCGTCCCGTTCGTCCACACTTCGAGGTCGTGACCGACGGGAAGGACCGAATGCCCGTCATTCGACAAGGCGACCAATGGCCCAGAGAAGCCCCACAGAGGTTGCTCTCCAGCAATGAGTTGGTCGAGCTGAGTTAGGGTGAGCAATGATGGATCAACCATGTGCGCGTTGAAGTCGTAGAAGCCAAAGACGTCGAGCCACCCGCCAAGGTTGTCTCCATCAACGGGCTTAGCGACCACCGACCATTCGAGGTCGTCGCACAGAAAGGCCACAAAGCGAGAGTCGGTCAGCAATGCCGGGTAGCCGAGCCCTTTCTTCGGCTGTACGACACCGGATAGATTTCCGCGAATCGCCCGTTCAATCTCGAGACTCGGCATCTCTGGGTAATCGCCAGGGATCATTCGGGCGACGACGACATCCTCACACTCGCTGAGCACATCCATCAGGGATGAACTCATGGGTTGGGCAGAGGCGAGGGAGAGCAAAAGCAGCACAGGTTCTCCAGGGTGGGCCCACCCAACGGGCGCAGGCTGACCACCTTACGTTCCACGACGCACCTTTTCACCGGGTTGCCCTAGGGCGTAGCAATAGTCGGTACGCCAACGGAAGGTACAGCGGCTGGAAGCGTGGGTATTCGCAGCTGAACGGACCGGTTTCCAGTCAGTCGCACGGGTCCACCAGGCCACACATCAATGGGTTCACCCGGGTCATGGGCCGCATTGTTGTTGAGGTCCAGGTACGCCTGCAAAGTCACCAGCGGATCTGGAGCACAACACACCGACACCACGCCAGTCGCGAGGGTCTGGGTGGGATTCGGCATGACGACCAACCGCTCCTCCACTCCGTACGCACCCACGACTTCCAGCTGGAGAGGAGCTGTCGTCCCCACCGGAATGCCAACGTGGAACCGGACCTCGTAGACGTACGAACACCCCACCAGCGCGGCCAGCAGCCCAGCAGCGAACACCACTCGGGCCATTGTGCCAAACAGACGTCGGGTCATGCGCACCTCCTGCATCTGGGGTGTAGCGCTACTCTGCTGCCAACGCCGCTTCTACGAGGTCATCGACCAGACCGTTCGAGTTGCGCAGCTCGTGAAACACAACCATGCCGTCGCTGTCGATGACTGTGTAGCTGTGACGAGTCTCTCCCCAGCCGTCGAACCAGTCACCGTCAACATCTGCAAGCACGGTGTAGGACAGGTCGAGGCCGTCTTTGAACGAGGCTGCTTCTTCGACGGAAATATCGCCGCGGTTGTTGTCTTCGATGACCACGGTCATCACGGATACGTCGTCGGGACCTTCACTTTCGTACCATTCGTCGAGCTCCTGAACCAGGGCTCTACACGAGGGTCACCACATTGCCGAGCCGACCAAGATGACCCGTTGGCCACCTCGTTCGGACAGGGCCACCAACGCCCCGGTGGTGTCAGGCAAGCTGAACTCTGGAGCGCATCGACCCACCTCGACGGCGCACGAGTCGTTGACGACGTCCAGATCGGTTCCGCCGATTCCGTCATCAGTATCCGAGGTGGTGCAGGCTGCGAGGGCGACTGCGACGGGAATCAGAATGCGCATGTGAACTCCACGCTGGCCCGTATGCTGGCAGAGCATGACGGTTACGACAAATCCAATGGGACGGCTCAGACCCCGGTCAGGACCTTCTCAGCAAACGACGCTTGAAAGGCCCGCGGCGGAATGGGACCCGAACAGTTGAAGACGATGCCGTCCATCTTGCGCGACTTGAGCGTCTCAAACAGCTTGGCACCCGTGTAGTGCAACACGCGCACTGAGCCGGCCAGACGCGACTTGTTCTGCTCGACAAACGCCTTCACCGTATCAGGGGCGGTGAAGACAGCGACCAGCTTGCGGCCCTTGTCATCTGGGGCCATCGCCACGGTCTCGCTGCCGTCTTTCGCCTTGACCACGACCACCATGTACCCGCCAAACTCCCGATACACTCGGAACGGGTCGTCCACCATTCCGGGGTCTGCAAGGGTCTGCTCAACGAACACTGAGTTGCCCCAGCGCTCCAGCTGGTCACCGTGAGTCGCCAGAGTGAAGTGAATCGCAATGGGCGTATCGGGGTTCAGCTGAACGCCGGTGACATCATCTAGCATGGTCTTGAACGCGACATATCCTGGCGTTCGACCCACTTTTTCTGGCTTGTATCCGCTTGAATTCTTGAACTCATACAGAGCGTCGTCATTGCTGAACAACGTCAGCCAACGCTTGCCATTCTCATCCACAAGAGGGGATGTACCACCGTCTTTGTCTTCGAGCACACGCCAGTCTGGATGTTCGGTAATGGCCCTGTGCAGAGCCTCAACGTCTCCGCGCTTCTCGTTCCATGCCAATAGGCGACGTTCTAAGCTCATCGGTCGTAGTGCCTCAACGGGTCTTGCCCTGTAGCTTCGTAAGCTTGATTCAGAATGCGCTGTACCTGCGCTTCGAGCGCGGAGCCTTCAGGAATCCCCTGACTGCGTGTGTAGGGCGCATGAGCCACATCCGACGGTCCATTGTAGGTCAGAACCACTACACGATTGCCGCGGTCATCCAGTCCGTACCACTGGGTACCTGGAGCCACGCCCGTGTAGCCCATGGTGTACTCCTGATTCGGGACCACCGTCGGGTTGTCGAGCCAAGAGGTCGGCATGGTCATGCCGTTGCCGGTGAACGGATTGAGACTCGTCTGCAGCCCACCAATGGGGGCTTCCTGCGTCTCTTGACCCGTTGTGTAGCGCGTCTCAGCAAAGGCTCGGATGACGGGGTCATCATGGGCCATAGCAAAGTCAATGATGCTCTGGTCGACCGGAATCTGGGCCGATGACTTCATGTCTTCGGTCAGCGGGGTGTCTGTGTAGAGCAAGGATTCTACGGACTGATAGCGACCACCGGATTCGGTGACGTACGGGCTTGGCCGATCTGGATCTGTCTGACGGTAGTCGAGCCCCAACGCAGAGACGGTCTCGGGTGCGGTCAACCCGTCCGTGTTTTCGGCGGGCCCCACGGAGCCCCCTACGACAGGCGTCCGGGACTCATTTCCATGATAATCCTGCCAGAGCCCAGACATGGCATCCTCTGACACGACTTTCCGTAGGACGTCAGACTCTTGGAATGCGGCGTCGAACATCATGTGACTCTGAACCAACGTCTCCAAGTCCGACGAGCTCATCTCACTCACATGCGTGGTGGTCTGCAGCTCGTACGCCTCTTGCAGCACGTTCACCGCATTCAAGCGCTCTTGTGCCGTCTCCATGTCTAGGACGTAGTCCGTGATCATGGACGCATTGGCACCGCCATCGGCGTAGTCGATGAGTCGGTCGAGCACCTCGGTGTCGATGTCGTCATCCGTTCGTGCCGTGGTGGTACCGGTGCCAGGCTCCTCGACCAACGTGGAGGTTCCGAGCTCAGGTAGTGGCTGATCCACCGATTCCTCTGCCGTATCGGCCACCGCTTGGGTCACAGCAGCCTGGGCGTTCAGCAGCTTGTTCTGAAGCGAAACGAACTCTGGGTCACCGTTGGACGCACGCAGGCCAATCTGCGTGCGGTGTTCTTCGGAGAGGTCTGCGAGAGCACCGGCATGCAGGCGTCCAAGGTGTTCGACGCTCAGGTTTCCAAAGGGCTGGTCATTCATCAGCCGGACGGCGCGCCCCTGCGCAATGTGACCGCCAAGAGTGCCTATGCCCAGCTTGGTGGTCATGTTGATCCAGTACGCTGGGTCCTGGAGAGCCGCGGGATTGGTGAGTGCATCACCGGCGAGAGCCGTCAGCTCATCAATGGCCCCTTCCAAGTACATACCAGCTAGACCATTCGCCTCGGTAACCTCGCTGAATCCGCTCTTGCCGTAGTCAGCAACCACTCCAGTGACGCTGTTCTTGGCAATGCCAACGAAGAACTGTCGCAGCGCCATGTCCAAGTTGTCGCCACGCCACACGTCCTCATTGAACAGCAGGCCGTTCAGCTCGCCGGGAAGGCTCGTCACCGCTGCTGCAGCAAGCTTGAGGAAGACATCGTCACCGGCGGACACGGCCTTGAGCCACGGCCCAACCGAAGCCATGCGGCTCATTCCGAGCGTCGCAAACTGAAGTGCTGCGTCCGTGAGGGTCTTCGCCAAGTCTACGAGCATGTCCTCGGCGCCGTAGCGTGAGCCCTTGATGGCAAAGTTGATGGCGATGTTTACCAACCCTGCTGCGAGGGTGATGCCCGCCGACCAGAGCGCTGCACTCACCGCTGTGGCAGCACCAAAGCTGACAATCGCGATGACCACGCCCGCGATTGCGGTAACGATCATGGTGGCCATGGCCGCTAGCTGATTCTGACTGGCCTCTTCAAATGCGGTCGCCGTGTCAACCCGGGCGCACTGCGCCTCAAACTCACTCCACCACGTCTCGGCGGCAGAGGCTTTGTCCGCGTTTGCGTGGTCGAACAAGAACCCAGTCGCCGAGTCGAAGTGCTTGTCACTGCCCGCGTCAAACATGCGCTGGAGCTTGATGATGTGACCGGCGAGCATGACGTCGGTCGCGGTGATCTGACCTTCATCCGACTCGGCCTGACCGTTCTCGTAGCGCTCCCGCTGCTCGGCGAGATCCGTGGTCATGGAGGCGCTGGTCTGGTCCAGCCATGCCTGCAGATCCTCATTGGTTGATGCGCGGGTCCGCACCTTCTCGGGCAGCATATTTCGGAACTTCTGGTCCGCCATTTGCCACATATCAATCGCGTTCTTGTCACGACGGAGGGACTCACCCAGCAACAATTCCCAGTCGAACTGGGTGCCGCCATCCGCTTCTGCATTCAAGCAGATCAAGATGTGGTGAATGGCACTTGTGAGCGAGGCCGCAAGCGATGGCTCAAGAGCTGCCAAATACGTAGGCAGCCGTGCCATCTGACCTGGCACCTGGCGAGCGTAATAGGCGCGGTCGTGCGCATTGATCTTCGCCTGGTAGGTGGCTGCCCGGCCACCCAGGTTCACCAGCATGTCCAATCGGGTGTAGTAGTCCGTCTGCGACTTCACCTGCTGCAACGCCTTGGCCACCCACTCTTCACGCGTACCCAAGGTATCCGCGCCGTACATGAGCATGTCGCCTTCGTCGGCTTCACCTGTGGTCAGCTTGTCCTGAAGCATGGCCTCGACGGTGTCACCACCGGAGAATTCTTCAGTAATCCACGACTGCGTCGCCGCTTCGTTGGCGTCCCAGCCATCTATTGCTGACTGGCGATTCTCAAGGCTGGTGCCGGCACGCATGTCCTCGACATCCATGTGACCACCGGACTCGTAGACCGCCATGGACTGCATGAAGACGGCGTGGTTCTCAGTCGCCTGAACGCCTTGAAGCCAGTCATCTCCTTGGTACATGTTTGCGTCGCTGACGGCAGCCAGAGCTGCGGTGGGGTCATTGCTCCACTCAGAGGAGTCCTTGAGCTGGCCAGCACGCGCGGCCCCCATGTTGCCTTGGGACAACGCCAAGGCACGGTCGTTCTCACCCTCCGAGTAGGTGGCCGAGAAGTCGCCGTTGATGTCGTTGACGAGTGTGGTGTCCGCGTGCGCCTGCTGGTCTTCAGCCGACAGGGCATCAAAGCGGCCGCCTCCGTTCATACGGTCGTAGCTGTAGCGGGCGTAGGCCAGTCGAAGCTCGGCAGCCTTCTCGGGACCATATTTTTCGAGCAACAAGAAGGCGCCGGCCTCATCCGTTCCAGCCAACGTATCCATGGTCTGAAACAGCAGCGCGGCGTCTGCGCGAAGGCCAGACTCGTCTTGGGACAGGGACATGTCTGCCAATGAGTTGATGGCAAGCATGGTGTCGACGTCAGTGAACGGGTTCATGACGCTGTCGATCACGCTCTTCTCTTGCCACTCCGGGTCCACGGCCAACGCCGCACGCCCTTCATCAGACACCCCACGCAGTGCCGGGTCCAGAACATCGGAATCCGGGAACCACGAGTTCGCGCCGTAGTCCATGGCATGTTTCGCAGCCGAGACTTCGTCGCCCATAATCCAGGCCAACAGCGACTTCTCAAGGCTACCGCTGGTTTCATCCTCAATCACGTACTTGAGGCTATGACCCTGCTGGTGCTGGTACTCTTCACACAGAGCGCTGGCCTGTAGAGGACTGGTTCCGCTGACGGCGGACATCATCTTGGCTTCGTCCGTTCCCCACATGTAGTCGGCAGAGGCCCACACATCCGATGCGCGCTTGGAACGGTCGGCCTTCTCGAGTGCCTCACCTGCCTTGGTCGCACTCTTGAGTGCCTCTTCCATCTTGCCGAGCAGGTTGCCCATCTGCGAACGGGTCGACACTGAGTAGCCGTCGAGGGCGGGTTGGACGGTAGTGTCGAGGAAGGTTCGTGCGGCACCACCAATACCTTCCAGCATGGCGGAAGACTGAGTTTGAGCAGCCTCAGCTGTCTGGACATGCTGGGCCTGCACTTCGGTCGCAGAGGTCTGAAGGCCACCGACCTGCTCCGAAGCGGTCTGCTGAACATTCGTCTGGAAGACGGTCTGATTCTCTTGCGTCGCGAGTTGCTCTTCCTGCGAATAGTCCAAAATGGACGACATTGTCCCGTCGAACATTGACTGTACGGACGACATATTCTGCTGGTTCAACCGCTGTAGTTCCTGGAGAACCAGCTCGTGCTCGGAGTTGCTCCGAAACTCATACTTGGCGACGTACATGTCCCACATGGACGCATCCACGCCGGTATTCTCATCTGGGGCCACGCTTGCCAGTGCGTCCCGCTCGTCTTGCTGACGCTCTTGCAGTCCGCTGGCGACAGTCTCGGTGAATGACTGGTTTTGCTCGGTCACCTCTTGCACGCTTTGATTGATTTCCTGGGTGGTCTGGTCTTGAGCGACCCCTACGTCTTGTTGGTGCGCCGCTGTTTCGTCTGCCACTACCGTGCGCTCAAGTGAGACCACGTTCTCAAAGTTCGCCCGACCTGCGGCTGCTGCCGCCTGATCCCGGTTCTTCTTCTCGTCTACCTGTTGCTGGTGACGCGCCATTCCTGGCCAGACTGCACTCAGTGCCGGAGCATGAATGGACTGAGACCATTCTTCCGCAGGCATTCCCCCCTTTGATAGGAGGTCCTCGTACACGGCATCCAGGAAGGTACGAAGCGCAGTGGCATAGTTCTCTTTGACCTTTGCTGCGTGTAGCTTGCCCGCGACAGCATCCGCTTTGGCCGCCCCACCCCCGTAGGTCTTCCCTTCAAGCTCCGCCGCAGTCTTCTCTTCGGCAGCCTGGGCCGTAATGTCGGTAATGACGGCGCCAAACTCGCCTTCCATGACGATCTTGTGTGCCTCTACCGCGCGCTGGATGACCAGAGGAAAGTCTGCCTCAGACGTGAGCAAGGCCGTCTCGGTGGTCTGCGCCTGCGTTGTCAACTGGCTAACGAGCTCCACAGAACTCTGGTCCACCGCTTGGTCAAAGGCATCATACGCACTGCTGGTCGTGGAGAGCGTAGTGTCCACATCCGACGACAGGCTCTGAAGGGCCTGGGTATTGCTGCTCACAAGAGTGGTTCGAAGGTCCGTTTCCGACGCGCCAAAGCTGGTGCTCGCGTCGATACACAGGGCGTTGACCTCGTTGGCAGCGGTGTTGAAGATGCCTTCGCCCACACCCAGCTGAGTGTTCAGGGACTGCACGACACGCTCGTGCGTGGCATTCAGCTCAGACGACTCTGGAATCGACGACGACAAGGACATGGGAGAGACCTGTCCAACGCGCACAGCCGTTGTGCTCTGAACAACCGGTCCCATCACCGGACCCAATGGCGGAAGACTGACCGAGTCGGCTCCCGAAGACGTTGCCGCAGCCGGTTTGTCTGCTGCGGGGCCATTGCTTTGTGCAGCCTCAACACTCGATTCTGGTGTTTCTACAGCCGCCTCGACCTCTTCTTCCTCAGACTCGCAGACCTGGGCTTCCGCATTTTCATCGCCGGAGGCTTCGGGAACCGATGCCTCTGGCACCGACTGAACCTCGGCAGCACGCATGTTCTCGGAGACAAAGTCTTCGGTGGTCGTGCCATCGCTGCGCTCAAAGCTCACAACGTAGGTCCAGCCATCAGCGGGGGCGACCTGCACGCCACCGTCGCCTTCTGCCCACTCACGAACTTCCGTCACCACACCACGCCGAGCGTTCTCACCGGCACGCGCGTACACCTCATCACCGACAGCATGCGCCTTCGGTCCTGATTCTGGCGACTCTGTGGCGGCTTCGTCACGAAGGACCATGCTCCCCATGCCAAAGGCGCCCGCCCCCAGCGAAGCGGCCTGTTCATTCAGCGCATTTCCGGCCTCTTCTTGAGCATGCCCGCCGCCATCTCGGGCATTCTCCACAGCTTCCGGAACGGGTCCAAGCGCCAAAGACGCGTCCATCCAGCCGTTGCCCGACTGGGGCTCTGGGGTTTGGTCAAGCTCGGATAGCTGGCCAACAATGCGGTCTTCATTGGCATACGCTTCGCGTTCGAGCGGGTCTGTGGGACTTGACACGCCAGAGCCGTTGATTCGCCCTTCATCATGCTGAACAACGTGGGTCAGCTCATGAGCGAGAAGACGGTCGGTGTCCGCGGAGCCGGGCCGCCATGTGCCAGAGCCAAAGTAGATATGACTTCCGACCGCAAAGGCGTGGGCGTTCAAGTCCTTGGCAGCTTTCTCGGCCGCAGCGTCCGTGTGGACACGAACATGGCCAAACATGTGCTGGAAGCTCGCCTCCATTCGACCGCGAAGAGCGTTGGGAAGCGCACTACCCGAACGCGTCATGACTCGGTCGACCGAAGAGGTGTCCGATGCAATGTCTGCATGCAGCATCGCGCGCCTACGCAGCGCCAAGGAGGTCATGACCGGAGACACGTCGATGCCTTGAGCAGCCAGGGACGTGGTCCCAACAGCTAGCCCGTGAAAGGCGTCCAGCGGCCCGTTCATAAGAGCCGAGGTCATGTCTAAATTGCCGACTTCGGCCGACGATTCCTGGCCCACATCGGACAACGCGAGGTCGTCCTCCTGGACAGGAAGAGAGGGGTCGTGACGACGTGAGGAGCGAACATCAAACTGTGACATAGGTCACCCAAAACAAAAGGTACTCATATCATAGTCCATCCGAGTGAATAGACGACCATTCGAGAGGGGTTTTCGTCCAAAACCTGTCATCATCGGGATCGGAAGACACGCGCGAGTTCAGCCACCCGAGCATCCCCGAACTGCGGTCGGAGCGGTTAGCCGGGCCGGCATGGGACAACGAAGCCACCGTGAAGAACGCTGTGACGGATGCAAGCTTCATCTCGCGCGCTGCATCTGTGATCAGATTCCAACCCTGAGCGTGCCGACCCAGCTCATTGTGGTCATGCACCATCGGGAACAGAACCGCCCAACAGCCACTGCTCCCTTGGCCATGCGTGCCCTGCCCAACCACGCTTGGCTCATCCACGGACGGCAGGACTCGCCCGTTGATCTGCATGAGCACGTAGGCCCGGAACGCCGCGGATTGCTGTTGTTCCCAGCAGATGACGCTCGGCCGCTGACCCCCGAGCTGCTCGCCGAAGACCCCCGCCCAGTAAGTCTGGTGGTTCCAGACGGCTCATGGCGTCAGGCGAGCAAGGCCGCGAGGCGACTACCGGGCATTGAGAACTTTCAAGCAGTCACACTGCTGCCTGGCGCGAAGAGCCGATACCGACTGCGCAGAGAGCCACGCGCGGATGGACTGGCCACCTTCGAGGCCATTGCCAGAGCCTTCGGTGTGCTGGAAGGACCGGCAATTCAAGACAGCTTGGAGACCCTGTTCGAAGCCTGGACCCAACAGATGCTGCACATGCGTCAGCCAGAGGGTTTCTAGGGTCCGCCTACCCGTTGGGCTCGACGTCGCAGCGCCGTATTACCGAGGGGGCGGAAGCTCTTCGGCCGGCCAGCGCTTGAGCAGATGCCCATTTGGTGTGCCCGGTTCCCACGGCACGTAGCAAGCACGTCGATGCTGCACCGTTGCCGTTGGATTATCGTTCGCCATGAACCGACTCTCACGCAGGGACCACGGCTCCGCATAGGCCTCCAGTCGCTCGTCCACAGCCATGAAGAAACCGCGAGCGTCCTCTGGTTCTAGCGCCCGAATCGCACGGTTCAATCTCCCCTGCATCACTTTGGGATCTTCGCCCACCAGTTCACCGGCTTGGGCTCTCTCCCGCCACCCACGAAGCCGCTCATCGCGCATCCAAAAGGTAGGAAGTTCCAAGAGCATCGCTGTCACAACATCGGGGAAAGGCGCGATGGACGTGAGCATGGTGCGCACTACACGTTGGTCCGGGCACCGAATCTCATTGATGCGTGGCTTGATGGGTGTGGAGCAGCCGTCGTGGTGGAAGTACTCACCTTGAGACAGCTTGCCATGGCCGCGCGACCCGCCCACAAACCGGTACGGCTCGGGGTCGAGGTCGAGGTTCTTGCACACAACCAACCCGTGGGTATCGACCAGTGCAAAGAACGCCTCTCGTGCTGAGGCATCGTCAAACACGGCATCCAAGTAGTTGCTCGGCGTTCCGTCAGCCGGGCCATCAATCACCAGACCTAGTCCTTGCCACCCGGACACGATGACACGTGACGGACCCAAGACCATTGATTCGGCGGAGGCTTGCATTGCAGCCCCATATCACCACAGGCGCTACTTGGCGGCCGACAGATGGTCGCGTAGTTCCTGCTCGAAGTCGCTCGCATCGTCCTTCGGGTTCACCGCCCGCTTCAGAGTCCGCAGGGTCTGTGTCGACAAGTCCAGCTCCCGCTTCAACATGCGAACCTCCGAGCGAACCGAGCCAAGTTCTTGGTCCATGCGAGTGGCCAGTGCGGCCATTCCTTGAACATCTTGAAGCTGAACAACCGAGACTGCCAGCGCTTCCAGGTTGTCGTCCAATCGTCCCGACCCCAGGCCGGCTTGGCGGATGCTGCCGACCAGCTGCTTGACCAGAGAGGCCGTTGCCGACTGCGCACGTGCCAAACGGTCGTTCGCGTTCGGCGCCTCGCGGATGATCTCTCCAACGCGTTCTTCGACGTCCTCGGCATTGGAAGGGGTCACACGCTTCGGGAGAGACCTGACGAAAGCATGGATACTCACTCGTAGTTCCCGGTCGTCCATTGCAACGGCATCGACCGCCTCAGCGAGGGCCCGCACAACCCGCGTGACATCCAGCAGCTTGTCTGGGTCTGGACGGGGCGATGCAAGCTTGCAGAGCTGAGCGACCTCCCGCTCTAGGCCGGATGGACTCTCACCCTTTTGCAGACGGCCCACAAGACGCTGAACTCGCCCAGACTCGTGCGTAGGCACGGCCTTGGCAACGACAGCCATCGCTTGCTGAAGGGCTCCACGAAGTCGCTCGACTTCAGGGGAGGTGGACGGCTGGCTCTTGCGTAAAAACATAGCCGGGACATCGGATCTCGCAGGCCAATAGTTCACTACGCAATTTCAAATCGGAGTCTCGGACGACCCGACACGGACGCAACTGCGGCACAATCGCGGTCGGTTGTGGGAGGGGACCCGATCTCATCAGCGAGTCTCACCATCCCGATACGTCGTCATGTGCGACCGGGCAGGACTGTTTAAGGGCTCAGACCTGCGTTTAGTAGCCGGCTATTGCACTCACAAACCCTGCGACAAAGCCACCAAACATCGCCAGCGCCAGGCCCACGCACGCACCGATGGGTACGACTGCCACCGCAATGCCGCTCAGTGTCACGGCACGGCTGCTGTCGATGCGCTCATCCGAGCCGGCTTCGGATACCCGCACAGCCCACAGAGAAACGCCAAGCATCGCCAAAGTAACGGGCGCAACCATCGTGGCACCGATGACGCCCCCACAGCAGGACGACACAATCGCGAGGGCCAGAACGACTACGCCAGCAGTAGGCAGGTAGTGCGCCTGTTCAAGAAGGACGTCGCTTGATGTGCGCTGGGTGGTGGACATGCCGCGCGTGTAACGTCGGCAAGCAGCAAGCCCCATCGGCACCCAACACCTACGACCGAGCAGCCACCGCTTCCAGGTCCGTCACCACCGCATCAAGCCGCTCTACAACCGGATGCTGCCACCCGTCGCTAATGGCCATGACCGCCGCTCTATAATACCAGAGCACACGTTCTTTGTTTGCGTTGAAGCACTCAAACGCCGCGTCGCCGTCACGCGTTGTGTCCACGAGTAGACACGTCGCGTTGTGCAGCTTGTCGCACGCAACAACAAGCCGGACCTCGGGGGGCTGATCTCGAAGATGAGCCAGATGGGCGTTCTTACGCGCTTGCCAGGGTGGCTTCGGACGCGTTGTGGTGTCCGAGCAGGCCAGAACAATCGAGGAGACACGGGCACCAAAGCGGAGCGTCAGCTCGTCCATCGACGAGCCTTCAATGTCTTCGAGGTAGTCGTGCAGCAGGGCTGCGACCATCTGCTCTTCGTCACCGCCGAACTCCCCCACCAACGCACTCACCGCAAATAGGTGAGTGACATAGGGGGCGCCGCTGCCCTTGCGAATCACTCCATCAAACGCGCGAACCGTGAAGTGCGCAGCGTCTGCTAGGAGTGAAACGCTCTTTGTCATGCATCCGCCGTGACAGTCGAGGCAATCTTCAGCTCAGCCAGCTCATGCGCATCTACGGGACCAGGCGCACGACTCATCAAGTCTTGGGCCGACGTGGTCTTCGGGAACGCAATGACGTCTCGCAGCGACTTGGAGTTGGTCATGATGCCAACGCAGCGGTCGAAGCCAAAGGCAAACCCACCATGAGGCGGAGCACCGTGAGCCAGAGCGTCCAGCAGGAAGCCAAACTTCTCTTGCTGCTCCTCTTCTTCGATGCCGAGGGCTTCGAAGACCTTGTGTTGGACGTCTTCACGATGGATACGAATGGAACCACCTCCAATCTCGCTACCATTGCACACCAAGTCGTACGCATCCGAGAGAATGTCGCCCATCTTGTCGGTACCCAGCCACTCCATGTGCTCCGGCTTGGGTGCCGTGAACGGATGGTGCATGGGTGTCCAGCCGCCTTCAATCTTCTCGAAGAGCGGGAAGTCGACGACCCAGCAGAACTTGAAGGTGTTCTCTGGTATGAGGTCGCGCGCGTTCGCAATGTGAACACGCAGTCGTCCCAATCCCGCATTGGTGCTGTCATAGTCGCCAGCGCCAACGGCCAAGACGTCTCCAGGCTCCGCTGAGAGCGCGGTAAGAACGGCCTCAGCGGCCTCTCCCGCTGCCTTTCCGAGTGGACCTGTAATGCTGCGGTCGTCTTGGACCTTGCCCCACAACAATCCGCCCATTCCATATTGACGGACAAACGTGGTCCAACCGTCGAGAACCTTGCGGGAAGAGTCGCTGACAGCGCCTGCAACGCGGAAGCCCTTGAGGATGCCGCCCGCTTCAATCGCATTGGCAATCGGCGGGAAGGTGCTGTCGCCGAGGACTGGCTTGAGATCCACCAACTCCATGCCGAAGCGCAGGTCTGGGGCGTCGACACCAAAACGGTCCATCGACTCATGCCAGGTCATTGTGGAGACGTCGCCAATGTCGACACCGGTGACTTTCTTCCACATGGCGGCAGCCAAGCCCGTTCCAATGCGCATGACCATGTCGCGCGGGGCGAAGGACATCTCCACGTCGATCTGGGTGAACTCGGGCTGGCGGTCAGCACGCAAGTCCTCGTCACGGAAGCAGCGGCAGATCTGGAAGTACCGGTCCATGCCGGCAACCATGAGGATCTGCTTGAAGATCTGTGGGCTCTGCGGCAAGGCGTAGAACTGACCCGGATGCACACGTGAGGGCACCAAGTAGTCGCGCGCACCTTCAGGAGTGGCCCGAGTGAGACACGGGGTCTCAATCTCAAGGAAGTCCTGGTCGTCCATGAAGCGACGCGCCGCTTGGGCCGCCTTGTGACGAGCAATGATGTTCTTCTGAAGCACTGGGCGACGAAGGTCCAGATACCGGTGCTTGAGACGCGTGTCCTCACCAGCATCGGTGTCATCGCTGATGGTGAACGGCAGCGGACGGGTTCCGGACAGGATTTCGACATCCGTTGGGATGACCTCGATCTCCCCGGTTTCCATGTCCTTCTTCACCGCGCTGTCCTGACGAGCAGCAACGATGCCGGTGACCTGAACCACGTACTCCTGGCGGATTTTCTTTGCGGTTTCGCGCTCGGAATCCGGTGCACGTTCGTCGCAAGTGACCTGAACAGTACCGTGCCTGTCACGCAGAACGATGAATGTAACGCCGCCGCGGTCGCGAACAGCACTCGCCCATCCCTGCACAATCACCGTTTGTCCGATATGGGCGGCGCGCAACGCCCCGCACGTGTGGGTGCGTTCCTTGACCATGACATCTCCTTCGATTTTCCGGCCGCCCCTATCCGGTTTCGAGGAGTGTGGGAGAACCGCTGTGGACAGCGACCTGGACCCCTTCGACGACCCACGCCTTGGCAATCCGTGGCTGCGCTACGCCACGATGTGCCTCAACCTTCTCGCACTGCTGACCATAGTCGGCGGAATGATCGCTGGCGGGTGGTTCGGATCGAACATTGCCGAGACCTCTGAGATGGGCTGGCTTCTCGGTGCTCCCGTAGCACTCGGCATTTTCTTTTTTGCCGTTCTATGGGGTGTGGTTCACTTCATCACCACGGCACTTATTGGGCGTGGAAACAAGATCGGCTGGGTATTCGGCCTGCTGCTCGGCGTACTGTACCTGCCATACCTCTGCCCACCCTGGGGCATCATCATCCTAGTCGGCCTGCTCAACGAAAAGAGTCGCAAGACCTTCTTAGGCTAGGAGCCGTCATGCGCTTATTGACGCTTCTTCTTGTACTTTCCGGGTGCACACGTCTACATGCGGTGACGCCTGACGCCAACGGCGGGGTGTACTTCGTTGCCCAAAAGCACACGCTAGGAATCGGCGGAAAACAAACGCTGGTCTTCTGTGCGACGCCCGACACCTGCGGGACCGTCGTCGCCAGCAACGAAGTAAGCGACCTCGGCCCAGTACCTCCACCTGTTCAGGATTCGACGGACGCCCTCAGCGGCCTACTCGGCGACATTCTTGGCGGCGAGGGTTTCGATGGCTCGATCTTCGGAGAAGGTTCCGGCGGAAGCTGGAGCGACACCGAACGAACCCCCGTCGAATGCCCAGCAGACGCCGTCATCTTGGACTCCCCTATTCCAGACGGAACGCGCGTGAGCCTCGTCGCCATTCACCAGGACGACGCCTACGCCGGCAGCGAGTACGAAGCGGACTTGCCCATTACCGGGACCGTAGACGGCGACCTGCATGGCAACGAAGGCTGCTGGGCGGGTGGCGGTTTTGACGCAGACTCCGGTCAGAATTTCTACTTCTACAAGGCGGCCTTCCGCTTCGAGTAGGATGGGGTCTGGCTGGCTTCAAAACGCCCGCTGTGACTTCTGACGTCCGCAGACCGAAACTCCGCGTACCGCTTAGAGTTCTTCGTTCATCAAGTCCTTGAGCCACTCAGCGTCGTCGCCGTCTAGGCCCATGTCTTCGCTCAAGTCCTCGGCACTCTGCTCGTGCTCTAGTGCCTTGGTCGACGGGGGCCGGACCATCCACGGGAACAACGCCATCATCCGTTCACGTTCCTCAGGCAGCACGTCCAACAGCACTTCTTCGTCGGTTTGAGCGATGACCATTTCGGCCAGCGCGTGCGCTTGAAGCGTCGTCCCGGGATCTGTGCAGCGAGAGGCTTGCATCTGTCCACCATCCCACCAGGCCGTCGCAATTACCTGGCTTCCGACAGGAATTTCACCGCTGCTGCTGCGAAGCTGAACGCGTGATGACACCGGTCCCACCAGATCACCACTGACTGGAAGAAGCAGCTTCGACGACAAGCTCTCCCCGTCAGCGTCGAACAACTGCACGGCCACCCCATCCAACGTCAGTGGACAGTCCGGTACAAGAATCACCGTCGCAAAGACGCGGGCGTCTTCCCGTTCATCCAGACACAGTTGAAAATCGAAGGGCATTCGGAGCTCCTGGCGCTTCCGCCGTGTCCCAAAACGTCGACACACCTTGCGGTAGCGCAACCCGCGATCATGTGATTTGCCGAAGGAGCAATGATGCGGTCGTTGTGGATACTAGCGGTACTTTTGGTTTCAATGTGGGCTTCTTCCCCAGCAATGGCACAGGTGATGACCGCCGGGGACCCCGAAATACGGGTGGTCGAAGGTCCACCCGTTGTGCCCGATGAGTGGCAGACCTTGGAGACTCCGTGGCTCACTATGTACGGGCCAGACTACGAACTACAGGCCTTGATGCACTTGGCAGACGTCGGAAATGAGGCTCTGCCCAAGCTGGCAGCAGAACTTGGTGTGCCCATCGGCGGCACGGTTCACGTCGTCGTCGCACCAACCCGTGGCCAGTTCATGAGCATGCAGCCCGGACGGGTTCCCGAGTATGCGGACGGAACCGCCTGGCCGAGCCGCGGACATATCTACCTACAACGCCCAGCTATTCGCTCCAGTGAGCGTCCAATCGAACAAGTGTTGCAGCACGAGCTGGTTCACATTCTTCTGGGCAGAACATTCGCACCTGCGACTCCACCGACCTGGCTACAGGAGGGTGCCGCCACGCTGCTGTCTGGCGAGTACGACGGCGAGATGAGCATGTTGCTGGTTCAAGCAGTCGCAACGGGCCACCGCCCCTCTTTGACAGCCATCTCGAACGGATTTCCCAGAAACGAAGCCAAGGCACAAATCGCCTACGCGGAGAGCGCCGATTTCTTGGTATTTCTCAGAGAACAATACGGAGATGATGCCCTGTCCAAGCTGGTCTTAGCCAGCAAGCAGGGTGCCCCCTTCCCCGCCGCCGTACGAAGCGTGACCGGTGAGTTCTTAGATGACGTGCAACCACGCTGGCGACGACGCTTCCACACTGGTGCGCTCTCCTGGTTCACCCTGCTTAGTAACTGGGAGATGTGGTGGGCCGCTGGAGGACTCTTCGCCATGGTCGGGCTGGTCCTCGCACGCCGCCGGTCCAACGCGAGACTGACAGCCATGGCCGCAGAAGAAGCGCGATTGGACCGCTTGATGGCTCAACTGTTTCAGCGGGACGAGGTGGGATAGACCCGCCCCCACGAGGACGTCGTGGGAAAAGCGGAACCAGCCTACAAAGACCCGTGGTTGTGGGGCGCCATTGGCGTCGCCTTCCTTCTGCGCATGCTGCCCATGCTCATCTGGGGTGAGAACGGGTGCATGCGCGACGAATGCGCGTATGCAGGACTCGCCACGGGCATTGTAAAGGGAGAAGGTCTTCAACCGGCACAACGTTGGCTGTGGGCGCCGCTGTATCCCTACCTGTTGGCCGCCTGGAGCATGGTCGCCAACATCGCCAGCTTCAAGCGCGTACAGGTTGTCCTGTCCCTCGGCAATCTGGCCCTCTTGTACCTGATTGGGCGTCGGGTCGACGGGAAGCGAGTCGCCCGCATTGCCGCATGGGCCTTCGCGCTGCACCCCACCCTCATCTACTTCAGCGGACGCCTGTGGACTGAGGCTGTCTTCCTGTTCTTGCTCACTGCTGCCATCGCCCTCATCCCTTGGGTGCGAGACGGTCGACCCTGGCGCGGTGTGGCACTTGGCGGAACCCTCGCTGCGTGCGCTCTGACCCGTGGAATGGGCGTGTATATGGCGCCCGTTTTCCTGGTCGCACTGGTATGGCCTGCGGAAGCTTGGTCGGACGGCCTGCGCCGCTACGGCAAGCACGCAGCCATCACACTCGCGGCGACACTCTTGGCTCTTGCCCCGTACAGCTACACGGCGAGCACCACCCACGGCGGCCTCATCATCAGTGATGTCACCCTTGGTGAAGTCGCCTACAACGGCAACAACGACTTTCCGGCACCCACCTGGGACCTAGGCAACGGCCTCGTTGGCGCCGAGACTCTACAGCGGGTGCTCAGCAGTGGCCGTGAGCGCTGCGACAGCTCGCTATCCGTTGTCGAAGCCAAGGACTGCGAAGTGCAGCGGGCGAAAGAGTGGGTCTTGGACAACCCAACAGAGTTCGCACGACGCATCCCATTGCGCTGGGCCCAGCTGCTCAATCCCAACTCGTTCCTCACCCGACACATACGAATCGGGCTGTGGCGTGGACTGCCGCACTGGAGCCGTGACCTCATTGCGCTGTGGGTGATCTTCACAAGCATCCTGCTGACATTCGCCGGCACACTCGGACTCATCGGCCGCGGAAAAGGGGCCATCTCGGTACTATCTGTCGGTCTAGCCCTGTACGTCTTCGCCGTTGTCGGCTGCTTGTTTGGCGTGTCACGTTTCCGACTGCCTCTGGTTCCGCTGTGGATTGTGTGGACCGCCGTCTTCTTGGCATCTCCACGCGCGACCCTTCAGACCATTCGCGCGTCGAGATGGCGTCTACTTGCTGCAATCACCGCAATTGTCGGCTTGCTACCGCTGGTCAGTTGGTTCGTCTTAGCGGGCTTCCCAGCGTGGTATCGGTGAGGGGCGGGCTCATGGACCCGCAATACGCTAGGCTCACGAACGGAGGCCGTATGCGCCCACTAGTTCTGTCGATTCTTCTCCTTGCCGCGTGCGAGCCCATCACTCCCACCGGCGACCTTCAGGGACTCATTGAGCCTCGGCCTGAGCCCGTGGCAGCAGCAGTCGCTGTGGCTCCCGCACCCACAGCACTCCCTGTGGATGGCACGCCCGCGCTCGAGCCAGGCGGCTTTGATTTCGACGCAGACGCTCCGGAAGATGAGGCATTGGATGACAACGACCTCACCGACACCGGCGACATGGCCGAAGCCCTCGGAATGGATCCAGACGCCGACACAGGCGAACTGGTCGCAGAAGCAACGCCGGCAATGGTCGAAGACTTCGCCATGCTAGCCCCCGAGCCAGTGGTCGACCCCGGCACTTCGGTCAGCTCCCCCGGCGCGATTCCCGCTTTTACGCCGGTTGCCATGGGCTTCGGCGTGCGCTTGGTGAGCACCACCGCCCAGTCACAGCCCCCACGGGCCATCCTTGGACTGACGGACGGTCGCGAAGTTGTGGTGGAGCCAGGGACCATGTTGCCGAATGAGCGACTGATCGTTCTCGCCATTGGACAAGACGCCATCCAGGTGGCCGAGGTCACGCCAATGGGCGACCGTGCCAAGGTCGAGAGCCACATGCTTCAGGCCATGTACCGCCAAGGCAGCGATACTCAATAAAGTCCGCTGCTACCGAACGCGAATGATGTACTGAACGCCTGTAAACTGCGGACGGTTCTCACCACCGTGATTGTGCGAGCCTGCGGGATTGGTGAACGAGCCGTCACTAAAGTGACTGGCGTCAGGTGCCCGGTCGACGGAACTTTGACCAAAGGTATGGGTGTGGGAACCACCCGCTGGAATGTCGTTACGTCCCCCGATGGCGCCAACGCTTCCCGAAGACACGCCCATCAAGAACCGGTTGTCTGTCAGGTTTGGAACCTGAATACCACCGGCAGAGCCATTGAAGTCAACCAAGCCGGCACCCGGAGAGGCGACAGTCGAGCCGTCACACACCATCCAGCTGTCATCCAACAATGCCGCGTCTCCACCGAACGGCAGGATGGTTCCAATTGGAACGCCTTGGGACACGGATGTCGCGTGCACAGCGTATGGCACCGTGGTCAGCGCCGTGCGGTCGCCCATGACCACATTGTCCACAATCACTTCAACGTACAGAGGTGAGGCGTTGAACAATCCGCTATCTAGCGGGTTTGTACCGGTGTCCGCTCCCAGTGTGGCGCTGAAGTAGCCGTCTTGCAGGGTCACATTGAACGACTCGCCCCACTGCTCGAGCCCACTCGTCGCATCATCCCACAGCGCAATTCGAACCGTGTGCGCGCCCTGAATCGGCTCACCCGAAACGTCGATTAACCGACTCTGATGAACGGTTTGAATGGGCTCTGCGTTGGCAGTGGTGAACAGACAGGCGGCGGCAAGGCCCACGCTGATGATGCGAAACATGGCAATCTCCCCGGGCTGAACACAACACTGCGTTCAGCCGTTTGGTCCAATGCATAGCTACATAGGGCCTACTCACCCTTCGATCAAGTCCCTCAACGCTGTGGGTGTGGGCAGGAGACGGCCGAGTACTGACGGCGACCGAATGGCGCGAACCCAGCCAGCAAAGGCCTGGCCGAAGGCAGCATCATCATTGGGGTGGGCCCAAGCACACGACACCGCTCCTGCCAGCGTGAGCAAGGCGGTCACTGCGGGAGCGGGAATCTGCGTGACAAGCCGCAGCCACACCATGCGCTGGGCCGCGTCAAGAGCGAAGGCATCGGCCTGTGCGGACAGAACAATGGGTCCGCTTGCCGGCAATTCCCCTCGCAGCGCGCTCGCCAGTCCACCCAGGCTGTTCGTGAGCGACGGCGACGTATCGGGGTCGGCAAGCAGGTCATGAAGTCCGATGCCACGAAGAGCCACGAACCAACGCCCCAGGAAGGCATCGGGCCACGACGACGATGCGCTGGTCAGCGCGCACAAGGCTCCACCAACACTGTCTTGAACGTCCAGGAGTCCAAGCACTTGAGCTTCCATCCGAACGACGGCATCTGGAAAGCCTGACCGACTCGACACTAGCGCTCCCGCCGGCACAAGCGGACCCGTCTTCCAGGTCTTCACGCTGGTAAAGCAACCCGGGTCCAGTCCAACCCGGGTCTCGTCGCCAACGCGCGTAGCAACCAACGGGTACTGCCGGCAGACCGTGGGTTTGAACAGAAGTCCCCACTTGGCATGAATGCGGCACAGGTTGTCGTCGCCCAGGAACGCACAGCGGCCGTTGACCCGGCGTAAGACACCGTCCACAACCGGTTCTTCGACACCGAGCTCCACCGCCTGCTCGGCAACACGCTGAAGTTCCCCCTCATTGAGCAGCGGTACCTTCACGCCCTGGCAGCTACCGCCACACATCAAGCAGTCGTGCCGCAGCACTCCACGGGTCTCAACCACCGGCACCTCCACGCCTAGGGTACCGCCCGGAACGTCAGACGTTGGCCATTCGACCGACAACTGTCAGTAGATTCATCCGTAATCTACTTTCGTTGGTTGCCATGAGCCGGCACAGAGTTTGCTCCCGCCCGCGCATGAAACAAGTCGCGTGGGTCGGTGCCGGAGTTGTGGGGGGTGTCGCCGTTGCAGGGTGGGCACTTCCGCTGCAGTGGCTGTGGGGGAGTCTGGCTCTCTTCGTCGCCTGTTTGCCGCTGCTGGGAGCATTTCGAGCGCCCGTCGTAGGACTGCTGCTCGGCCTGCTCGCCGTGGCCGTCCAGCCTGCCGGTCCAGCACTGACCGGGTGGACGCATGTTCGTGGCGTGGTCGTTGGGGCGTCCGTCGGCACGGTCGCGTCGGTGCGGGTGGACAGCGTCGCCCGGGCAGGTGGACCCACTCGGGCAGAACGGGGTCGGGTCTGGGTGCGCTTCAGCAGCCGCCCACCGCCACCGGGCACCGAGGTCTTGGTCTGGGGTCACGCCGGTCCAGCGCCACGGCGAGCGCTTCCGGGGGAGCCAGACCCCGTACGAAACAACCGACGCTCACGGACTCATACGCTCATCAAAGCCGAACAGTCCGCAGTACTACACCCCAGGAAGCAACGGCCACGAGCACTGCCTGAAGCACCGCTGTTGACCGCACTTGCGACGGGTGACCGAAGCGGAATCCCACGAGACACCACACGACTTCTACGACGGACGGGAACCGCGCATGTCCTGGCCATCTCTGGCTTTCACGTTGGCCTGGTCGGCGCGCTCACAGGAGGAATCGTCCTGTTGCTGCTGAAGGCCGTCTCTCTCGTACACCCCAGAGGTGTGTCGGTCGCCCCAGCCTACGCGGTCGGCGCGAGCATGGCCGTGTTGTATGCCTGGTCCGCTGGCGCTCCCACCAGTGCCGTACGTGCCGCCGGACTGCTCGTTCTGTTGGCCGCGAGCCGCACCACGGGCCGGTCCCCGCCTCTCCTGCACATTCTCGCGGTGGTGGGAGGTATCCAGGCCGCATGGGACCCGGCGTGCGTTGGCACAGCGTCGTTTCAGCTATCCTACGGTGCGGTGCTCGGACTCGTGTGCGTGTCGCCGGCGCTGATGTCGTACCTGCCGAAGTCCAGTCCGGCGGTCATCAAGGGCATCGCAGGGTCCATCGCCGCAACACTGGGCGCGACCATCGGAACGCTAGGTCCAGCGGCATGGTGGTTTCAGTCGCTTCCGCTGTTGTCTCCGCTGGCCAACCTCGTCGCTCTGCCGCTGACTGCCGTCGTCTTAGTGCCGTGTGCCCTCGTCGCGACCTGGGCGCCCGAGCCGTTGAGCGACGTCGCCTTGGTCCTGGGACAGCTCGGCGTCCACCTGCTCATGGTCCTTCTACGGCTGCTCGAAGGACCGGTCCTCCATCCCGCCGTTGGGCCGATTGGAGCACTACTGCTCGCCTCTGTGCCGCTACTATGGCGGTACAAACCACTGGTCCTAGGCGTTCATCTCATCGTCTTCTGGCCGCGCGAGCTGCCGACGAATCGCCTCACCGTTCTCGACATAGGTCAAGGAGACAGCCTCGTCGTCGACCAACCGGACGGGACCACCTGGCTGGTTGACACAGGGCCGCGTCGCACAAATGTCCTGCATTACCTGCGACGAACCGGGCGCACCACGCTGGATGTGGTCATTGCAACACACAATCATCCCGACCACATCGCGGGTCTGGGCGCGATTGTTCACCACCTCGACATTCGAGAGCTCTGGGTTGCCGAGACAACGGGAATCGAGAACCTGCTGCAGTTGGCTCACGCACGAGGAATCGTGGTCCGAGTCCGTCCAGGACTTGACCCCGAGCGCCCGCTGACACACAACCACAACGACGCCTCCATCGTTGTTCCCGTGCTCAACACCATCTTGCTCACAGGAGACGCCGAGAGAGCCACCGAGGCACGCTTGGTAGACGACGTTCCCGTGCTCGACGTGCTCAAGCTGGGTCACCACGGAAGCCGGACCAGCTCGACCGCCGACTTCTTAGACGCTGTAGACCCACTGCTGGCCGTGGTCAGTGCAGGACGCAGCAACCAATACGGGCACCCTCATACAGAGGTCCGTGAGCGACTACAGGCGCGGAACATTCCGGTGTTCAGCACCTCAGAACACGGAACCCTACAGCTCGACATTGCGGGCGACTGGCTACACCTGTCGGCCCATCATGCCGGACAGTGGACGCCGCTCAGGGATTGGCCTCGGTCACAGGTGCGCGCCGGGAGAGCACGGTCCAGCCAACGGCAACGACAGCCAACGACAGCACCGCTACTCCCTGCGACAGCGTCAGCGACTGCCCAAGAACTTCTTCCCAGAAGTAGCCACGAGTGATGTCGCCGCGCAGTGTCTCAATGACGAAGCGGCTCATAGCGTACAGGCCCAAGTAGGTGAGCAAGACCTGACCGTGGAAGCGCTTCTTGCCCAACATCACCTGAAGAATGCCGGTAATGGCAAACAGCGTTGCCGCTTCGTACAGCTGAGTTGGGTGCAGCGGAACCCCTGCAGGGGCATCTGCCAATGAGTTGTTGAACACTACCGCCCAAGGCACATCCGTGGGCGTACCGTAGCAACAACCTGCGAAGAAACACCCAATGCGGCTGACACCGTGGCCCAGAGGCAGAGCAGCTGCGAACACGTCTGAGATCGCCAGCATGGGCATCTTCCTGCGCCACATGACCACCATGGCTGCGGGAATGCCAAGAATCATGGCCCCGTAGAACACCAGTCCACCCTGGCGGATGTTGACCCAGTCTCCCGGAGTCGGTGCCATCTCGGGGTTCTGCAGAACCCACAGTCCGCGCGAACCAATCACGCCAAAGACGGCCGCCCAGAAGATGATGTCGACGATACCATCGCTACTTTCACCAATCTGACGCGCCCGCCAGATCGAGAGCCCCACCACCAGCAAGAAACCAACGGCGCCTAAGAAGCCGTAGGTATGAATGGAAAAGCTGCCGATGTTGAAGAGAATCGGGTGCATGTGGCCTCTGGTTCAGCAGGCCTATGCTGGCGAGTCACCGCGACGCCACCACACCCACAGTCCAACCGCTACGACCCCGATACTCACGAGCTGAGAGCTACTGACCCAGTCGCCTAGCCACAGACCACGCGCGGTGTCGCCTCGGAAGACCTCAAGCAGTCCGCGACCCACACCGTAGCCCATCAGCAGCACGGCGAAGGTGCTGCCAGGACGGGCTCTTCGATGGTGCACCCAGGACAGTCCAACGAACAGACCCAGGTTCATCAACGACAAGTACAGCGCCGCTGGATGCAGCGGAACAGCGAGCAAGTGAGCGGGCAGCTCACCGTGAGCATCCACCGTTACCGACCAAGGAACTTCGATTCCGAAGGGCCAGATGGCCGGTCGTCCATAACAACAGCCCCCCGCTAAGCAGCCCAGCCGGGCAATGGCCTGGCCAAACGGAATGGCGACGGCAAACACGTCCAGCACACGCAGCGGCGAGACACGGTGCCACCTCGCTACGGCCCACACCCCCAGAAGACCGCCAACAAAACCACCATAGAAGGTCCAGCCCGCAAACGGACTGAACAGCCAGGTAGGGTCTTCCCAATAGACAGCCGGTTGCTCAACAATGGCGTGAAACAGACGGGCGCAGACCCCACCGACCACAATGCCCACCAAGGCCGCATCCATCACGAGCCGTGGTGCCAGTCTTGAGAACAGCGCTTCACGGCGCAGCATCACCGTGCACAGGCAGAATCCGGCGACGATGACCGCTGGATAAGTGCCGATTTGAATGGTTTCACCGTAGTAGAGCCAAGGAAGCACCTAGAGCGACTCCTCAGTTTTCAACGCGCTCGAGCGCCCACCAAACCCAGCGGACCCACGGGTTTCTACACCGTTCATACACAGCCCCAGCGCCATCTTGAGTTCACCCTCCTCCTCACAGTAGCCGTACCCGCAACATTCGCAAACCTGCTTTGTACCTGAATCTAGACACAACAGAAAGTGTGGTGGGCAGCTGCGTTCTAGCGAACTGGGACACCTCCACAAATCCCATACGTGTAGTCGGTTCAATCAACGTTCCGATGGCGCCCTCATTAAGCCCGACACCGTGCTGTTCGCCAACGTACAGCTCGACGACAACGCACGCATTCGCAAGCAAGTGACGGTCGGCGCCAACACCATGATTGGAGGCGCTGCTCGCATGGCGAGACCTGCTTGTAGGACGAACACCGCGAAAGTGGGGACGACGCTCGAACCGCGCTACAGCGCCGTCCCTGGAGCGACCGTGAACCCCACTTTCGACCGCATGCCCTCAATGAATCGCCTGCTTCTTCGCGGGCTGCTTCGGCGCCGTTCGATGGGACCCGTGCCCGAAGTTGCCGTGTCCTGCTCCAATCTCACGACCGACCCGCAGCGGCTCGCCGCGTACCGGTCGGTGTGTGGGCTTGCCGAGAGCGACGTCCTACCGTTGCTGTGGCCCCAGGTCCTCGCGGGTCCACTGCACGCCGCAGTCCTGACCCACGCCAGCATGCCCTTCGGCGTTCTGGGCATTGTGCACATGGCACAGAGCACCACCCAGCTGTGCCCGATTGGGGTCGACGAGCCCGTAGACATTCAGGTCCGGAGCACGCCTGCGGTTCCGGCAAAACGTGGCGCTATCTTCGGTATTCGCACGGATATCTCGGTTGGCGGCGAACCCGTATGGCACAGCGAGATGGGCATTTTAGCGCCCAAGCTCGACATGCCAGGCGAACCGCCAGAACGGGTCAAGACCGTTCTTCCCGAGACGTGGGACAGCCAAGAGGCCTGGGCAGTACCCGAGTCGATGGGACGTACGTACCGCAAGGTCTCAGGCGACATGAACCCCATTCACCTACACGCACTGCTCGCGAAGCCCTTTGGATTCCGGCGAGCCATCGCTCACGGCATGTGGACATTGGCCAGAGCTATCCACGACATTCCAAACGACCAAGGCAAGCTTACCGTTGACGCTCAGTTCCGAAAGCCTGTCTTCCTACCGTCCAAGCCGGTGCAAAAGATGTCTCGTGACGGGCAGCGACAGACGGTTGCGTTGATGTCGGCCGATGGTGAGCGTACCCATCTCATCGCGGAGGCGTCTTGGGTCCCTTAGGCGGGTCAAAACTGCTCGGCGTCGCCGCCCTGAGCACCGTGAAGTTCGTTGTGGCACCCGGTGTTGGCTGGGGCTCTGGGCTGTCGTTCATGGAGACGCTCACCGCGAACGTCGGCGGCGCCTGGGTCAGCTGCGCGCTGACCTACATTCTTGCCGCCACGCTGTTCGAGCGCGCACGTCGAAAACGCGTTGCCGGTGAAAAGCAGAAACGGACCTTCACCCGAGTCAACAAGTTCATCGTTCGCATCAAACTTAGCCGCTTTGGCTTCTTCCTCATTGTAGGACTGGCGCCAACGTGGCTGTCCGTCCCATTCGGAACCTTGGTGGTGACCAAGTTCTACGGCGAACGCCGCTATGCGCTGCCGTCCATGATGCTATCGCTGTTCTTGTGGTCGGTTCTGCTGACGTCGATTGTGTACGGTGCCGGCGGCACTGGCGACTGAGGGCCCGTTCAGCGAACGTACATCAACGCCCAGTTCATATAAGCGGTACCCATTGTGCCCGAGTACAGCGAAACGTTGGAAATATCCGAGAAATAGGCGTTGCTCACTCCGAACCACACCGAGTAGTCGGACCCGCTGTAGCTACACCCCGACGTCTCATTCCATGCAATCACATTGCTGGTGAGGTTGGTGTTGAGCGGCTGACAGTTCGCGGCTTCAAGGTCGGTAATCAACGCAATGGCCTCGTGGTCGACCGAACAACTGGAATACTGTGCCAAGGCCAGGGACTCGGTAGAGACCGCCCGCAGCCGCGCCCACGTTGCGTTCGACAGCGCTTGGTGCGCCGTGGACGGGGTCAACACGCCCGACGCGTACCCAGTCG
The DNA here is from genome assembly GCA_913061235.1 of uncultured Pseudomonadota bacterium. Classification (GTDB taxonomy): domain Bacteria; phylum Myxococcota_A; class UBA796; order UBA796; genus CAJXTB01. Next base: position 28,794 of record CAJXTB010000009.1, read on the forward strand.
GGGTCGTTGCCGAGCAAGAGCCGCTGCAACAATCCGGCGACTCGCGGTTGAGGACCAACATCCAACCACCACCAGCGGTGTCCACATCACACCACACCTCAAGCGCGCCATTGGCGTCCGGATCAATCCAGTAAGCGCCAGTGACCCTGCCTGGACGATTGTCCCGAATGTCTACGCAGCTCGTCGCAGGGCAGCCCGAATCTCCGAGCGTGCAGGCGTCGCCATACACCTCGGCGCGAAGAACCCGGTAGTTGTCTGGCACGGTCGAGCCAGCCAGAACTCTCGCCCCAGCACCGACTCGTGCACCCGATGAGACCCGAGCATTGGCCTCGATAACCGCATCTCGGCTCACCCTCGCGCCGGACTCAATGATGGCTCCGGGGAAGAGATGGGCGTCCTTTCGGATGCGCGCGGTCGCGGCGACATCGGCACCCGCGTCGATCTGGACTCCAGGCCCGACAATGCCGTTCACCGTTGCACCATCTTCCACGACCGTGGAGCGAGCCAGAACGGCGCCCGAGCCAACGGTGACGTTGTCTCCGAGCTGGACCAAATTGCCCAAAATAGCGGAGCTACCCAAGAACACATCGTCACCCATTTCCACGGCGTACCCAATACTGACGCCATTCTCAGTCAGTGCGTCGTCACCGACTGTGCTCTTGCGACCCCAGGTGTTCGACTCACCAATGTGAGCGTCGTGGCCAATGACCGCACTGCGTCCGATGTGGGTGGAGGCCCCAACCGTAAAGGGACCCACGCCATTGTCGAAGCCGAGAATCTGTACACGAGCCCCGACAGAGACGTCATCCGTAAGGCCCACATTGGGCCCAATCTGCGCGCCAGTGCGGACCACAACATTCGACCCGAAGGTGACACTGCCGTCCACCGAAGCCTGCTCGGAAACACAGTTCGGAGCGTAATTAGCGTCACAATCCTGAGCAAATGCAGCACTCACAATCATCAAAAGTCCGCTCAAAAGCATGTCATCTCCCCCTGCTTGGCCACTATTTGTTCCGGGTGCGACCCGTCCGAAACTCAACAGCGCAGTGGGTATTCGGACCGCCCTACGCCGCCAAAACACTACCAAAAAACCGCATTATCCACAACGACATCATGCAGTGGGGAGCAGAGGAACCGCTGGGTTCGGCATCACCACCTGCCGGGTCTCACTCGGTTGACAGCGGCCCAAACAACGTAGCGACGTCAACCACCAACAAGCCCTCTAGCGACGAACTCTGCACGCTCTCGGTCTCGACGCGTAGCTCACCAGCGACCACCACTTCAATGCAGCGGCGGTCCGCATCCACCATCCAATACTCGTGCACGCCAGCCTCTTCGTAGACAAAGCGCTTAGCGAGGCGGTCGTAGCTGCGGTTGGACGACAGCACCTCGATGATGAGCTCGGGCACAGCGGTGATGGGCATGGTCTCGGCAATGGCATCGCAGATGACGAACAGGTCCGGCTGCAGGATACGATTCGGCGCAATGCGGAGGTCTAGCGGTGACAAGCCTATCGTGGCTTTCGGATTCGCCTTCTGCCAGGTCTTCAATGCCAAGAACAGCCCACCAACGATGTGTTGATGCGCCAGGTTTGGGGACGGAGACACAATCACCTCGCCATCGAGCAGCTCTACTTGCTGCGTCGTCTCTGGACCGGCGAGGAAGGACTCCTCACTGACCCATGGCGGGGTGTTGGGCACACTGGACATGCACAGAGACTAACGGCGAACCCGCGAATCCGAAAGGAAATCTACTTCGCGTAGTCCTTCAGTACGATGCCCCGCAGTCCATCGGGTTGAGTCACCCGGATGACCTCCCCAATAGGCAAAGAAAACGGGTCACCACTCTGCGTGAAATTCGCCTAAACAGTGTTCTATACGAACCATTGGTCCGAGCACTACACGGCCCCTTCTCTGCGTCTAGAAAGCACCGCTACAGGCTCGCAGTTGGCTTTGGTAGTTTCAGCCTCTGCCTGGAGCTTCAAATGATGATGGGTCTGCTTGCCTTGCTGACAACGGCTGCGTTCGCAGCAGACGCGGATAATGACAGCGTCGACGATGCTGTGGACAACTGCCTCGGCGTGTCCAACACCGCCCAGACGGACACCAACGCCGACGGCTTCGGTGACGTTTGTGTCGACCCAACCGCTACCGTTCATGCGACTGTGACCCTCGGCTCTGGCTCCACCATTGGTGCAAACGCAAGTGTTGGCGAGAACTCCACTATCGGTGGACGCGTGGTCATAGAGCAGAGTGCCACACTGGGCGACCGGGTCACGGTCGGGGCCATGTCCCACATTGGACAGGGCGCGAACATCGGTCGGGACACCGTGTTGCAGCGTCGTGTGCATGTGGGGCCAAGTGCCGTCCTAGGGACAGACGTGACGCTCGGCCGCAACGCGGCTGCGTATGACGGAAGCCAGATCGGTAACAACAGCACCTTGGGCTACGCCACGACGGTTGGAGCAGTCGGCGGAACAGGCGCCCAGCTCGGCTCAAACGTAATCCTTGGCTCACTGGTCATCGTCGAAGACCTCGCCAACATCAGCGCAAACGTGACCGTCGGCCGCGCAGCAGCAGTGCGGACTGGCGCGACAATCGGCTCCGGCACCGTGGTCGGTCCAGAAGCGGACATCGGTTCTGGCTCAGACCTCGGAGAGAACATTCGCCTTCGCAAGCAGAGCACGATTGGTGCGAACGCAACCATTGCGACAGGGAGCCGAATCGGCCGGGACACCGTCATTTCGGAAGGAGCCACAGTGAACGGTGGCCGCATTCCCGCACGAACGACTGTCTGCGAAGGCGCCTTGGTCGAGGCTCTTGACTCGCTTCGGGCAGGCGGGTTCTGGCCAGTGTCCGGATGCTCAGTCCTGCTGACAGCAAACAGCGGTCCGAACTACGATCTGGACAGTGCTGCAGGCAATCCCGTTGAGGCCATCGACGTCGTCGTCACGGTACCGAGCGGCGCCTTGATTTACAGCCTAAGCGCTGCCACCCCCGCGTTCACAACGGACGGCTTGCCGGCCGGAAGTACCGTCACGCTGGTGAACAACGGAACCATCGTCGGCGCGGGTGGCGCTGGAGGTCGTGGCCGCGGCTACCACACCGGTGGACACCAACCAGGTACCAGCGGAGGCATTGCTGTTGAAGCGACCGTAGATATGGTGATTCAGAACGCCAACGGAAGCCTGTTCGGCGGCGGTGGCGGAGGAGGCGGAGGCGGTGCTGGGGCTGGAGACTGCAGCGGTCCTGGAGGCGGAGGAGGCGGTGGAGCAGGCAACACTGGCGGAATCGGAGGTGCGAACGGCCAAACCAATGGTGTGAGCTACAGCGGTTCAGGCTCTTCAGGATCAACTACCGGCGGTTCGGGCGCCACCGGACTCCGCAGTCTCTCATGCTGCATCGGCGGAAATGGTGGCAGCGGCGGAGAGTATGGCCAGCCCGGTGGGAATGGTACCTACGGGAACAACAGCAACTGTGGTCGAGGCCTCGGTGGAGCCGCAGGCCCCGCTATCGAGAGCAATGGCAACCAAGTGTCCATCGCAAGCGGCGACAATGCCACCCAGGTCAAGGGACCGGTCAACTAGCGGGTCGATCAGCCCGCTTTCTCACCAGCCGGCTTGGCCTCCGCATCTTCCTTCTCTTCCAAAAACAAGTAGTGGATGATGAACAGGAGGACGCCGACAACAAGCGCGATGTCTGCGACGTTGAAGCTTGGGTACTCCGACATGTACGGCCAATGGTTCGCCAGCCAGGTCTCGAGTGCCGGGTTGCCGGATGTGTGAACCCGCAGGAAGTCAGTGACCCGACCGCCTTCGTTGATGATGCGGTCCACAGCGTTGCCGAGTGCACCCGACAGAATCAGCCCGAGGACCACGGGGAGAAACTTCTCACCGCTCTTGAGCTGGCGCTGCATGTTGAAGATGACCACGGCCGCTACAATCGTGAAGATCACGAAGATGTAGCGGGCTCCGGGCACAGTCCCAAGAATACCCAGTGCGGCTCCGGGATTCTGCGCATGAACAATGTCGAAGTAGCCGTCGATGACTTCAATCCCGACGTCCCGGTACTCGATATTGGCCCGAATCCAAGCCTTCGTCACCTGGTCAAGAACAAGGCCTACAAAGGCAACAATGCTAAACCAGATCCATTTGGCATTCACGATGCAACTCCAGCAATGGCGGCACAGGTACCCCGCACAGGCAGAGTTCGCACGACCACTACCTCTCAAACCGCAGCAGGATGACGCTGGTACGCAGGTACAGCGGTGGTTACGCGCACCCACCTTTTGGAGGCTCTGATGGAACGCGATGAAATGCCCTGCGACGCCCTGTTCGTCGGAGGCGGACCGGCCAACCTCGCTGGCGCTATCCACCTGATGAACCTGATCGAAGCCCATAATGAGGCTATCGAAGCTGGAACGAAGACCGGTGAAGTCATTGACGAGCCCATGATCTGCGTGCTCGAGAAGGGCAGCGAGGTCGGCGCTCATCAGCTGTCTGGCGCGGTCATGGACCCTAAAGCGCTCTCCGAGCTCATTCCCGACTGGCGCGAGCGCGACGACTTCCCTGTCGAGCGCTTTGTTGAGCGCGAGGACATGGTCTTCCTCACAGAAGGCGGCCACGTCTCGGCTCCTTGGCTACCGCCCGAGCTGATCAACCACGACAAGCCCATCATCTCGCTCGGCAAGATGTGCGCATGGCTCGCTGAGATTGCCGAAGAGAAGGGCGTCGCGATCTTCCCAGGCTTCGCAGGAAATGACCTGTTGTGGGACGGCGACACGGTCGCTGGTGTGCGCACTGGTGACAAGGGAATCGGCAAGGATGGCCTGCCCAAGGACACCTTCGAGCCTGGAATGGACCTGCAGTCCCCCATCACCATCCTGGGTGAAGGACCGCGTGGACACCTGACCCGCAAGCTCATCGAGCGTCACCAGCTGGACAAAGACAGCAACCCCATGGCGTACGAGCTTGGCTGCAAGGAAATCATTGAGCTTCCGCCTGGAACCGTCGAAGACGGCTACGTCTTGCACACCATCGGCTACCCGCTGGACGCCAAGACCTTCGGTGGCAGCTTCATCTACAGCATGGGCGGAGACAAGGTCTGCATCGGCATCCTCGTCGCCCTAGACGCTGCTGACCCGAACCTAGACGTTCACGAGAAGCTGCAGGTCCTCAAGACCCATCCGTACGTCAAAGACCTTCTCGGCAAGGGCAAGGTCATCAAGTACGGCGCAAAGGCCGTGACCATCGGTGGTTGGGGCTCCATGCCGCAGCTGTACACAGACGGCGCCATGATTGTGGGCGACTCCGCAAGCTTCCTCAACCCGCTCCGCATCAAGGGCATTCACCTGTCCATGAAGTCGGGCATGCTCGCTGCCGAAGCCGCGTTCGAAGCCATGGTCAGCGGCGACAACAGTGCTGCGACCCTCAAGACCTACAAAGACCGCATCGACGCCAGCTGGGTCAAGACCGAGATGGAAGTCGCCAAGAACTTCCACGCCAACTTCGCAGGTGGACTGTGGGGCGGCTTGGTCAAGACCGGCATTCAGTACGCCTTTGGTCCTGGCACGTCGCTTCAGCCGTTCAGCGCCGACTACAGCCACATGCAGACCGTCGAAGCCTACTACGGCGACCCGTCCAAGGCCGTGACCACCGCTCCCAAGTACGACGGTGACTACCTGGTCGACAAGCTCACAAGCGTGCACCGCTCCGGCACCATGCATGAGGAACAGCAGCCCGCTCACCTCAAGATCATCGACACGAACATCTGTGCGACGACCTGCAAGGAAGAGTACGGCAACCCATGCACCAAGTTCTGCCCAGCGCAGGTCTACAACATGCGCCACAACGACGCGACCGGTCGCGAAGAGATGGAAATCGACTTCGCCAACTGCGTGCACTGCAAGACATGCGACATCCGTGACCCCTACCAGGTCATCACGTGGGTCCCGCCAGAAGGCGGAAATGGTCCTGAATACGGCATGATGTAGCGAATGACGATGCACCTCGTGCATCACTCGCGGAACTCAAATTGAGCGACAGCGCTTCCGGCTTTCGGAAGCGCTGTCTTTCTTTGACGTGCAGAAGCCACGAGCAGTCGTACGGTAAAGACCCCGACTTTCTTGAGGTGACCATGTCCAGCCTTCCCAGCGATCTCCATCGTCCCATGGACGCAGATGCCCTCGACGCTGACCTCGCGACTCTCGCAGGCAGCAAGCAGGCCTGGGCGCGGTCGACTCCCGCTGCGCGCATTGCAGTACTCAAGCAGATCAAGGACGCACTCATCACGGTTGCTGAGACGTGGGCGACCACTGCGGCAAAACACAAGCTCATTCCGGCAGACTCACAGCATGTCGGCGAAGAATGGGTCTCGGGGCCGTACGCAGTCATGTCCGCCTGCAACCAGCTCATCGAGACCCTGTCGCACTTGGACAACAAGGCGTTCTTGAAGGGTCTGCCCACGCGCGAACGACCCGACGGCCAGGTCATTGTTCGGGTGACGCCTCACAGCGTGTGGGACAGCTTGCTTCTGTCCGGTGTCGAAGCAGACATCTGGATGCAGCCCGAGGTGACGCGCGACACTCTGGCGGCGAACACCGCGTCTGCCTACGACAGCAAAGAGTCCGACCGCGACGGCGCCGTCTCTCTCATCTTAGGAGCGGGAAACATCGCGGCAATCGCGCCCTTGGACTGCTTCTACAAGCTGTTCAGCGAACACGAAGTCTGCCTGCTGAAGATGAATCCGGTCAACGACTACCTCATCCCATTCCTACAGACAGCACTCGCCCCGCTCATCGCCCTCGACGCACTGCGCATTGTCCGAGGCGGAGCCGACGTCGGCGAGTACCTGTGCAACCACGAGAGTATCGACAACATCCACATCACTGGCGCTGTCACGACACACGACGCCATCGTCTGGGGGACGGGCGAAACGGCAAAGGCCAACCGTGCTGCCAACACCCCGCTGACCGACAAACCCGTCACATCCGAGCTCGGGGGCGTCTGTCCGACCATTGTGGTTCCAGGCGCATGGTCCGCAGCCGACATCCGGTTTCAAGCCGAGCAGATCGCGACCCAAAAGCTCCACAACTCCGGCTTCAACTGCATCGCTTGCCAGGTGTTGGTCGTGCCAGAGGACTGGGAACACACCGACACACTGCTGGCGGCCGTCGAAGACGTGATGAAGACGCTTCCACCACGAGGGCTGTACTACCCAGGCTCCGAGTCACGCCTGGAGCGCTTCGCCGAGCATGCGAGCGATGCCAAGCGCTTCGACCGTGGCGATGCCCCCGCCTGCGTGGTCAGCGCCATGGACCCGAATGATGAGTGGATGGCCAACAACGAGGTCTTCGCGCCGGCTTTGAGCGTGGTTCGCTTCCCGAGTACCGACACCGCCGCCTACATCAAGAACGCCATCGATTGGTGCAACAACACCCTCAACGGCACCTTGGGTGCCAACATCTTGCTGGACCCGAAGACCGAGAAGAAGCTAGGCGCCCAGGCGTTCGAGGACATGATTGCAGAGCTGCACTACGGCTGCATTGCCATCAACGCATGGACCGGACTGGGCTTCCTGATGGCCCAAGGAACCTGGGGTGCATTCCCTGGTCACACCCTGCAAGACGCACAGAGTGGCATTGGCGTGGTGCACAACACCTTCCTGTTCGACAAGCCTGAACGGACCGTCGTTCGCGCGCCATTCCGCCCATTCCCAAGGACAGTAGCCAGCGGCGGCATGACCATGCTGCCGCGTCCGCCCTGGTTCGTGACCAACACGCAGCAGCACAACATTGGCAAGGCACTGACGCACTTCCAACACCATCCGAGTTGGTTGAAGATCCCAGGGGTCTTCTTCTACGCGCTGCAAGGCTGACGGCTCAGAACGCGCAGCGGCCGGGCTGCGGGGCTTCGTCCGCCAGGTCGTCCCAGTCCGCATCTTGTTCGGTGGCAACAAAGCCACCGGCGATGCTGCCGTACCAAGCTGTACCGCCGTAGCCGTCCGAGGACAGATGAGCGCGCACCCAGACATTCTCGGTGTCTGCGATGTCTACGGGTCCGCCCGACCGTACGAAGGGCTGCTCGCCTACATGACTGTGGGACAGAACACGGCGAAAGAGCAGGTCACCGTCCTCTGAGACCACTTCCCACCAGTCTGCGTAGCGGTCGCACCCGGTCTCATCGCTGCGAATCCCCACCGCAAAGATGTAGCTGCCCGAATCACCGGTGACCGCCACGCTAGCCACGTTGGCCAACACACTATCGGCCGGCTCAACAACGGGTGGCTCATCATCCACCGTTTGAGGAGGAAGCGGCGCGGTGGTTTTGCAGGCGAACATCAACAGGGCAAGCCACATGGCACGAACTCCATCATCACAGCGAAGTACATACCCGCAGGCGATGGGCACCTACAGGTTGTGCATGAGTAATTCACGCATTCGTCGCCATAGGATTGTTCGACTCAAGTCGATATAAGAAGGACGAGTCGTGCAGACTTGCCCGCACACTTCGGGGAGATGCCATGTTCATTCGCCAACTATTCGATACTGAAACCAGCACCTACACCTACATCGTGGCCGATAGGGTCAGTAAATCAGCTGTACTCATTGACCCCGTTCTCGGACACGAAGTCCGCGACATGCGAGTCGTCGACGAGCTGGGAATGACGCTGACGTGGGTCATTGAGACCCACATTCATGCCGACCACATCACATCCGCCTCAGTGCTTCGTGAACGGACGGGCTGCAAAGTCGCCGTGCCTGCCGTCAATGCCGCTGAAAACGCAGACAGAACACTCCAACACGGCGATACTCTCGCAATCGGTTCTCGACACCTGACCGCGCTGGCCACACCCGGTCACACCGAAGGCTCGATGAGCTACGTCACAGACGACCAGTCGGCCGTATTCACCGGCGACACCCTGATGATTCGGTCCTGTGGACGAACAGACTTTCAAGGCGGCAGCGCTGAGAGCCTGTACCGCTCCGTTCACAGCCAACTGTTCACTCTGCCCAGCACCTGCACTGTGTACCCAGGGCATGACTACACCGGCCAGACCGCGACCAGCGTCGGCGAAGAAATGCTCTACAACCACCGCATTGCCGAGCATGTTGATGAGGCGAACTTCGTTGAGACCATGGCCGGACTCAACCTGTCCCCACCGCGCCAACTCGACATTGCCGTACCTGCAAACAAGCGACTCGGAGCCATCACGGAGCCCCTCACACACCCCATCACCGCCGTTCACCGTGGGGGACTCGGAGCACGCCAAGCCAACGTGCAGTGGATGTTGGGCGTAGGCCAAGAGGTCCGTCGCATCGATGTGCGCGAGATAGACGAATACAACGGTCATCTGGGCCATATCCCGGACACCGAGCTCGTTCCCTTGGCCACTCTGACCACCGTTGCCAAGAGCTGGAGACGCGACGAACGCCTTCTCATCATCTGTCGGTCAGGAGTACGGTCCGACCGTGGTGCCCTCGCTCTCGAGGAGATGGGCTTCAGTCAGGTCGCGAGTCTGCAAGGTGGGACCAAGGCGTTCAATCAACATGTTGCGGACGGTCTACAATCGCCCGGCGGATGGGAGTAATCGCAGCAATCAGCCACACCTCTGTAGGGTTCGATGACGCGTTCATCGGCTCCTGCGCATCTGTTCCGCTGACCACACAACGCTCATGAAACGCCTGCCCATCCTGCCCATCCTGCACACGCTTCGCACGTCCACCAAGGCCCAACTGCGTGCCGACGCGATGGCAGGACTCACAACAGCGGTGATGCTCGTTCCACAAGGAATGGCCTACGCAATGCTCGCGGGTCTAGACCCGATTGTGGGGCTGTACGCATCAACGGTGCCCTTGGTCTTGTACGCGCTGGTCGGCTCAAGCCGGAGACTTGCCGTGGGTCCGGTGGCCATGGACTCGTTGATGGTCGCTGCCGGACTGCTGCCTCTTGTTCAAGGAGATGCCGCCCAATACGCGGCTTCAGCAGCGGTTCTCGCACTGATGGTTGGCGCTATCCAAGTCCTGATGGGTGCACTACGCGCGGGTGCCTTGGTCCGGTTTCTGTCGGGCCCGGTCATCATTGGGTTCACCAGTGCTGCCGCGGTCATTATTGCCGGCTCACAGCTTAAACACGCCCTTGGCCTTCGCTTACCGCGGTCCTCCCACATTGTGACCATGATCAGCGATCTGGTCCGAAACCTAGGTGAGACCAACCTTCTCACGTTGATTATGGCTCTGGCGAGTCTTGCCACGCTCAGCGTGCTGAAGAAGAGAGCCCCTCGATTTCCCAGGTTCCTCCTGGTCGTAGTGTTGGGAACGGTGATCACCGCAATGGCCGGCTTAGACGCCCTGGGCCTCGCGGTTGTTGGCGACGTTCCGGCTGGCCTGCCCGCTATCGGCATTCCGAGTCTTGATCTGGGTCTACTGCCGTCCCTCTTCCCCATCGCCCTCAGCATCTCGCTGGTGTCCATGATGGAGGGGTTGTCCATTGGCAAGCGCTACGACGACAAGACACTGGTCCCTACACGGGAGTTCTTCGGCCTTGGGCTCGCAAATCTAGGCGCAGGACTGATCAGCGGCTACCCGGTCAGCGGCGGCTTTTCGCGTACAGCGGTCAACGTCCAAGCGGGTGCTCGCAGTCCACTCGCAGGCATTGTGACCGCAGGCATCATCACCGCCACTCTACTGTTCCTCACACCGGCATTCCGCTTGCTGCCGCGTGCCATCCTCGCGAGCATCATTCTGAGCGCGATTGTCGGCCTGGTCGACATCGCTGGGGCTCGAACTCTGTGGAAGACAGACCGAACGCTGTTTGCCGTCGCCGTCATTACATTCACTGCAACGCTCGGCCTGGGCATTCCCATCGGCATGGGCATGGGAATTGGGACGAGTCTGGTGCTGCGTTTCTGGCGAAAGCGACAAGGCCGCTAAATCGCGACCCGCGCTACGGAATGAAGGTGGTGACGAAGTCCACCGAGTCATTCAGCTGCTTCCACGCGCCCCAAAGCTCGGTTGCCATGGTCTCAGGAATACCCGGAAGATCAGGGTCGACCGGCATGAGCGACAGGTCGGGTGCTTCCGCAATCGCGTGGGCCGCGTACAACAGGAAGGCATCATGGTGAGGACAGCCCAGGCTCTTGCGGTCGAGCAAGCTCTCCAACACCGAGATGAACCGTACCAAGTGGTCGAGTAGCCGTGCGACGGGCGGCCACGGGTCATCGGCGGACGGCAGCCGAGTCCACCTGTCTAGGCGGACCTGCCAACGCTGAGCGACGCGCAACAATGCCGCAGCAGCCGAGGCCGTAGGCACCTGTAGGCGCCGGGCAACCGACTCAACGGTCGTGACATTGCTGCACCAGTCTACAATCGGGCGAAGAACACTCATCACATGATGGCGGACATCCATCGCGGCCAAGTCTTCGCCCTCTAGCGGACGACGAATTCCTGCCCAGCGGCGGGCAATGAACGAGGCATGTACCAGGCGCATCGCCAGAGCCACGCGCTTGAGCGCCATCCGTTCAAACGCCGCCTCCGCATCCCCCAGCCTTAGGCGGCCATCTTTGCTCGACAGCCACAGGTCCCAGCGAATTGCTGAGGCACCCACTGGTGACGAGAGACGATGACCAATCTGACCATTGTGAGCAAGACCCGTCATCAGAGCCGCGCCCGAGCTTCGCCATAGGTCTCGGTCGAGCTGCTCCTGATGGTCCGCTGCCGGCACTAGGCACATGGCGTAGTCCAACAGGCGAACGGTCTCGGCGGGTGACGCGCCCAAGCTCCGGCCTAGGCCTTCACGCAGGCTCGCGCTGACATAGCGACCCGCTGCGACGGAGAGGGGAAAGCTACCGTCATCTTCTGAGTCCCCCAACCATGGCATGTACAAGCTGTGCAACGGGGACGGGCGGGCACCTGTGACCAACGCGTAGATTCGTCCGCCGCGCACCTTGGCGTGAAGAGCCGCCGAGTGCGGGATGCCGGTCAACAAGCGACGGACCAGCTCTTGGTCGTCAGTAGAGCCGTGATGATCCCACAGCCAGCGCACACCACGGATCTGACGCAGTTGTTGGCTTGCTCGGCGGTCAATGTCACCGGACAGCTCCAGCATCTCCCAGTCTTGCAGTCCCAGGACCTTCTGGCGGCTCGCCAGATCGAACGTGACGGGGCGGTCCCGTCCAGCGGCCATCGAGCCCTTGGGCTCCAGCAACAGACCGGTCAAGTGCGGCTGGCTCGACAAGGTCAGGCACAGCGGCAAGGCAACGCCCCGGGATAATCCAACCCCGACCGCCGTTCCAAATCCTCCGACAGTCTGACGCCGAAGGCGCGCGAGATCTTGCAGCAGCTGGCGGTCCAGCCCTTCTTGGGCAGCACCACCTCGCAGGCCACGACGTTGATCCAGACCCTTGGCCAGCCGAGTGACCCCACCGGCTCGTTCATTCGCAACTGCAGAACCCAACGGACCCCCTCGCTAAAACACCCTATCCGATGCAATGGTGAGACGGGCCACCACGTAAGCCTTAGCACCACGGCCAAAACCAACCCTAGTTGTTCGGTCGTGTGATGTCAGATGACCTTGTGACAGTGCCAGCCGTGCGGTAGGCGCTGCAAGCTTGCTTTGCACGCACGGAGTTTAGAATGACGCGATTCGGTGCAACCATCCTCGCCACCAGTTTGATTGCCTTGTCCCTGGCTTGCGGAATGGGCGATGGTGAAAAGGAAGGCGACGGCAACTGGGGCGGGCAAGCAATCGAGCGAGCCACCGTGGTCGAGACCCAGACCGTAGCGACCGGCTCGGTGGGCGACAGCCTGTCCAGCAGTGCCGTCGTTGAGAGCGAAGCCATGGCGGACCTCTTCCCCGTGACTAGCGGCATTGTGAAGGAAATCCGCGTCGAAGAAGGAGACCCTGTGGTCGAGGGCCAAGTCCTCGCCGTCATCGACAACGCCTCTGTCGCCGCCGGGTCAGCCCGCGCTCGCGCAGATGTTGAGCGCCTGCAGGCCGAGGTCGCTCGACTGGAGAGCCTCTCCGCTCAAGGTGCTGTCAGCAGCCGCGAAGTCGACGAAGCGCGCCACAGCCTACGCACTGCACGGACCTCCGCCTGGGAAGCCGGAGCCGGTGTCGGGCAGACCCGCATCAAGAGCCCCATCAACGGCATCGTCGCCATGCGCGATATTCGTGTGGGTGAGTTGGCGTCGTCGGGTGCGCGGGCCTTCCAGGTCGTTGACCTCGACCGCCTGCGCGTTGTTGCCTCGTTGCCCGAGCGCGACCTTCCGCGCGTTGCCGTTGGACAGTCCGTCACCTTGGTCAGCGCGTACGACCCGAACGTCAAGACCACCGGTGTGGTTGGCCGTGTGGCCCCCGTCGTCGACCCGACATCCGGCACATTCCGCGTGACCGTGAACCTGTCGCAAGACCAAACCGTGCTGCGCCCTGGCCAGTTCGTGTCTGTCGAGATCGAAGTAGACCGCCACGATGACGTGTTGGTCATTCCGCGAGAAGCGGTCGTGTATGAAGACGGCTCGCCCGTCGCCTACCGCATGATCGACAAGCCCATCGAAGTCGACACCGGTGACGAAGAAGCGGAAGACGGTGAAGACGCCGACTCGGACACCGAAGACACCGGACCCAAGTTCATTGCGGAGCGCGTGGTCATCACCGTTGGCCTGATGGACAACACCTGGGCGGAGATCACCGAAGGCATGGCTCTAGACGACGAAGTCGTGGTGGTTGGCCAGTCCAACCTGCGCGACAGTGCCCCGATTCGCACACCGGCCATGGTCGCTGAAGCCGAGCTGCGCGCCGAGGCCAGAGCAGACGCCGCTGCTGACGAAGACAGCGAGTAATGAACGACCTGTTCAAATCGGTCGTCTCCCACCCCATCGCTGTCGTGATGGTGGCGATTGCCGCCACAGTATTCGGCGTGGTTTCGTACAACCGGCTGCCTGTCGAGCTGATGCCGGACTTGTCGTACCCAACGCTCACAGTGCGCACCACGTACGAGGGCGCCGCCCCCGCTGAGATGGAGGCGCAGATCAGCCGCCCCATCGAAGAAGGCCTCGCCACACTCGACGGCCTGCGAACCCTACAGAGCCGCTCCCGCGCTGGCGCCAGCGACGTCATCCTTGGTTTTGACTGGGGAACGGACATGGCCAAGGCCTCGCAGACCGTGCGCGAGAGCCTGCAGACCAACTTCATGCCGGACGAAGCCGACCGCCCGCTGCTGTTGCACTTCGACCCCTCCCTCGACCCCATTCTGCGCATTGCGCTGTCCACAACGGCAGAGGGCGAAGACCTCACCAAGGCCCTCGCGGTCCTGCGCGAGATTGGCGAGAACGAGGTCAAGCGCGAGCTTGAGGCCATGGATGGCGTTGCTGCTGTCCGGATTCGCGGCGGTCTAGAACGCGAGCTGCGTGTCGAAGTTCGCGAAGACTGGCTGGCGGGACACGGCATCACGCTAGACCAAGTTCAGACGGCTCTGGCCCAAGAGAATGTGAACCTGGCTGGCGGTAGTATTCTCCAGGGCGACACCGAGTACTTGGTGCGCACGCTCAACGAGTACACCACGATTGCCGAGCTCGAACAGCTCGGTATCCGTCGTTCAGACGGAAAAATCGTCCAGCTCAACCAAGTCGCCACCGTGGTTCCAACCGTTCGTGAGGCCCAAGTCGTCGCCCGAATGGACGGCTCTCCGGCAGTAGAACTTGAAGTCTTCCGCACCGCAGACAGCAACATCGTTGACGTCGCAGACCGGGTGAAGCGCTCGCTGCTCGATGAGGAAGACGGCCTGGTCAGCGACCTACCAGACGGCGTCAGTGCCCGCATTCTCGACGACCAAGCCGAGTTCATCGTTCACTCGATCGACAACCTGACCAATACCGCTATTCTCGGCGGCTTCTTGGCCATTGGCATCTTGTTTCTCTTCCTACGGAACTTCCGCGCCACGGCCATCATTGGCACCGCCATTCCAGTGTCCATCGTTGCGGCATTTGCCCCGTTGTACCTTGGTGGCGTGTCGCTCAACCTCATGTCGCTCGGTGGATTGGCACTGGGCATTGGCATGCTGGTCGACAACGCTGTTGTCGTGCTCGAGAGCATCCAACGCTACCTGGACGAGGGGAAAGCACCCCGCGAAGCCTCTGTTCTCGGTGCGTCTGACGTTGCCACTGCGGTCACCGCATCGACACTGACCACCGTAGCCGTTTTCCTGCCCATCGCCTTCGTTGAAGGCGTCGCAGGGCAGCTGTTCGGTGACCTGGCCATCGCCGTTGTGGCGTCTCTGGTCGCATCGCTCGTCGTCGCACTGTTCTTGGTGCCGACCCTCGCCGGCTGGCGCTACCAACCCATGGGAAGCACCGTTCTCAACGGTGCCCAAGGTGTTGTTGCGGGTCAGAGCCGCGTGCGTCGAAGCCTCGCCTACGTATTCGCTGAGTCATTCGCCATGTTCAAGGCGGACATGAGCTGGTGTCGCGCGAGCGTGCTTCGCTGGCCCGCTGCGCCGTGGATGCTGGCGCGGTTCGCTTTCCGCATGGCTCTACGCACCATCACCGTGTTCTTTGCAGGTCTGTCCGTCTTCGGCGGTTTCGCATTCGTGGCATTCTACCGGCTGATCATCAAGCGTCTCATGGGCTTGGCCTTGTGGGTCGCTAGCGGCTTTGAAGGCATCTACCAGATTGGAGCACGGCGCTACGAGGCGGTCTTAGGACGCACCCTAGGACGCGCAACCGGTGTCATCGTCCTTGGCGTGGTCGTCTTCTTGTTGGCCGTGTTCCTTGGACGTGGCCTGGGCACCGAGCTCATTCCAGAGGTCCATCAAGGCCGGTTTACCGTAGAGGCGTCGCTCCCTGTCGGCACGCCATTGTCCGTGACCGATTCCCGCGCACGGTTGGCTGAGCGCCTGATTGCCGAGCACCCGGACATCGCCTCGGTCTACACCAGCGTTGGTGCCGATATCCGCGCAGATGCCAATGCCGATGAAGGCCCACACTCGGCGCGCTTCCGCATAAATCTGACTCCCGGTGGAGACCTACAGACACGTGAAGACCTGGTTGCCCGTCAGCTTCGGTCCCGCCTTCAAACACAGATCCCCGAGTTCGAACTACGCATCGTTCGTCCGTCGCTGTTCAGCGTGCAAACACCCCTCGAGGTCATTGTCACCGGGTGGGACCTCGCACAGCTGCGTGCCGCCGGAGACGACGTTGTGGTGCGCATGCAGAGCGTCGAAGGACTCAAGGATGTCCAGAGCAGCTTGGTCGCGGGGCACCCTGAGATCTTGGTCAAATACGACCGTCAGCGCCTGCGCCGCTTTGGTCTAGACCCCGCCACCGTCGCCGGACGGGTACGCGACAAGGTGCAGGGAACGATTGCCACCCGCATTCGCCAGCAAGACGAGCGGGTCGACCTACGCGTCCAGCTCACCGAGCGCGACAGGGCCTCTCTGCAGGACCTGCGCAGCATCAACATCAATCCGAACTTGATTCCGCCCATCCCATTGGATGTTGTGGCCGACGTGATTGAAGAGGAAGGCCCCTCCGAGATTCGCCGCGTCGATCAGCAGCGCGCAGTCGTCGTCGGCGCCAATGTCGAAGGCTTCGACTTGGGCTCAGCCGCTGGACGCGTAGAGGACTCGCTCGCCGGGCTGTCTCTGGCTGAAGACATGACCTGGGAAGTTGGCGGTCAGAGCACCGAGATGGAAGCGTCGCTGTCGTCGCTCCAGTTCGCCTTGTTGCTCGCGGTATTCTTGGTGTACGTCATCATGGCCAGCACCTTTGAGAGCATTGTTCAACCCTTCGTTATCTTGCTCTCTGTCCCGCTTGCTGCCATTGGTGTTGTGGGCGCTCTGGGCCTGTTCGGCCTGCCCATCTCAGTGGTCGTGCTCATTGGCATGATTGTGCTGGCAGGCGTGGTTGTGAACAACGCGATTGTGCTTGTGGACACCATCAACCGCCAACGAACGGCAGGCATGGACCGTTTCGCAGCGGTTCATGCGGGCGCATCCATGCGTCTGCGTCCCATCCTCATCACCACAGCCACCACGGTGCTGGGCTTGTTCCCACTCGCGCTGGGGCTCGGTGCTGGCTCTGAGATTCAGCAGCCCCTCGCCGTGACCATCATTGGTGGCTTGCTGTCGTCCACGTTGTTGACCCTCGTTGTCATCCCGTCGCTGTACCTGGTCATCACCCGCGACCCCACGCCTGACGTCGAGGCACCTGCCAAGTGAGACGCTGGATACCGGCCGCTGCGTGGGACAACCCGGTCACTGTGCTGATGGGGTGCCTAGCCCTGTTGGTGCTTGGCACCATTGCCTACTCCAGTATTGCTGTGCAGCTCATGCCAAACGGCTTTGAACCCAGCTTTCTCTGGGTCAACGTGCGCATGCAGGACGGCTCACCCAAGGAGATTGACGAACGCGTTGTGCGTCCTATCGAAGGGCAGCTTGCGACCATCGCCGGACTCGCGTCACTGTCCAGCGAAGCCGACAACGACAATGCCGGATTCGGCCTAGAGTTCCACCAGTCCGTAGACATGGACCGCGCCTACAATGACGTGGTCGACAGGCTCGAACGAGCCATGGCGGACCTGCCATCTGACGTCGAGAACTACTACATCTGGCGCTACAACCCAGATGACGAGCCCATTGTGTGGATTGGTGTGTCCACGCCCGACAGCGTCACCGACCCGTACTTTGTGCTCAACCGCATTGTGCAGCCGAAACTAGAGCGTATTCCCGGCGTAGCTGCGACCGAAGTGTGGGGTGTACCCCAGAGACGCATTGGCGTGGAGTTCGACCGCGAGCGCATGATCACCCACAAGCTCTCTACGTTTCAGGTGCAACAAGACCTGTTTCGAGACAGCTTCCAGATGTCCGGTGGACGCATCCACGACCGCGGTACCGACCGCCTCGTTCGGTCCGTCTCTCGTATGACCGACATTGAGGAGCTCAAGCGCTTTCCCGTAGGCGATGGGCTCGTTCTCGAAGACGTAGCGAGTGTGGAGTACCAGCTCGTTGGCAGCCGCTCTATCAACCGTGTCGACGGTGCTCCTGGGGCGGTCATCCCCATTCGTAAGGAGTCCTCTGCGAATACAGTGGAGACCGCACAAGCGGTCATGGCGGCCCTGGACGAGCTGAAGATGGACCCTCGAGTCGAGGGCAGCGAGTTCCACGTGTTGTTCAGCCAGGGTGAGCTGATCGAACAGTCCATGGTTACCCTGCGAGACACGGCGTTAATCGGCGGGTTCTTCGCGGTCATCATCCTGTTCGTATTCCTGCGCGACTGGCGCATGACCCTACTCATCAGCCTAGCCATTCCATTCTCGCTACTCATCACAGTGAGCGTGCTGTATCTACGCGGCGACAGCTTGAACTTGTTGGCGTTGATGGGGCTGATGCTAGCGGTCGGCATGGTCGTCGACAACGGCATTGTGGTGGTGGAGACCATCTACCGCGAGCGCGCCGCAGGCAAGTCACCACGCGAAGCAGCGATTTCTGGAACCGCCGAAGTCAACCTGGCCATTCTGATGTCCACGCTGACCACCATGGTGGTGTTCCTACCCGTCATTCTGATGAGCGAAGACGCTGGATTCTCCTTCTTCATGGGCGTTCTCGGCTTCCCAGTCGTGTTCGCCTTGGCCGCCTCCCTGCTCGTTGCCGTCGTGTTCGCCCCCTTGGCCACTCGGTACATCGGGGCTGCCGAGGTCAAGCCCGACCCCCGCTGGTTGGTGTGGGTGACCGCCCGCTACTCCCGACTGCTTGCCTGGGTCCTGAGCCACCGCGCAGACGCCGCTATGGCGCTCATTGCCATGTTCCTGCTGACCCTCTTTCCGGTCTCCCAGACCCAGTGCGCCGGAGAGGCAGACGGCAATATCAACGACTTCACCATTCGCTACACCACCCCACGGGAAGCGGGCTCCGACTACTTGGTAGGCACCACCCAGCTGCTTGAAGACCTCGTCGAAAACCACAAAGAGCAGTGGGGCGTCCGGGTGTACCGGTCGCGCACCAGTATCGACAATAGCAATGGTCGTATCTACGTCTACCTAGACACCGACACACCGATTCCGCGTGCACAGGTCATTGAACAAGCCAAGTCCTTGTTCCCCAACGACATGCCGGGTACCGACATCTCAGTGGGTTGGGGTGGCGGCGGAGCCGGCGGAACGAACACCGCTTCTGTGACCCTGGTTGGCGAAGACGTCGAAGTCCTTGAAGGCTTGGCCGACGAAGCGAGGCGTCGTCTTGCCGCCATGCCAGGCGTGCTGGACGCGCACTTGGACCGCGAAGGCGCCGCTCTGGACGAAATTCGGTTGGGCGTCAAGCGCGACCAAGCGCAGCGCTACGGCGTCTCAGCGACTGAGATCGGTCAGACCGTATCCGCGGCAATGCGACTGAATCGCCTGCCATCGTTGCTCGAGGGAGACCGAGAGATTGACGTGGTCAGCTCCTTCGAGGCCGACGACCGCCGCGACATCGACACCCTGCGCGACTTCCCAACCTTCAGTCAGACCACCGGTGGACTCGTGCCACTCCGCACGCTGACCGATGTTGTGGTGACACAAGGGCCCGTCGAAATCTCACGTGAGAACCGCCAGACTGCTCTGAAGGTGACCGCCGATCTAGAGACCGGCGACAACATCGACGGCTTCGCACTGGTAGACGCCGCTATGGCCGACATGGCCTTCCCACGCGGCTATGGCTACGAGCGCGGTCGTGACTGGGACCAGCAAGAAGCCGACCAGTCCGCCATGTACTGGGCGCTGTTCTTGTCCATCACCTTCGTCTTCCTGCTCATGGGCGTGTTGTTCGAGAGTGTGCTGCTACCACTCGCCGTCATCACCACAGTGCCCTTGGCCGTCATCGGCGCCTTCTGGGGCCTGTACCTGACCGGAACGCCAATGGACGTGATGGCCGGCATTGGACTCGTCATTCTAGTTGGCGTCATCGTCAACAACGGCATTGTGCTGGTGGACTTGGTCACTCAGATGCGAGCGGCAGGCATGACCCGCACCGACGCCCTGCTTCGCGCAGCGGAACGCCGGTTTCGCCCCATCATGATGACCGCGCTAACCACCATCTGCGGCCTCATCCCGATGGCCGCCGGTAGCTCAAGCTTCGTTGGCATTCCGTATTCGCCAATGGGGCGCATTGTGGTCAGTGGATTGATTGTCGGCACACTGTTGACGTTGGTCTTTGTCCCTTGGATTTACTCGGTTCTAGATGACCTCGGCGTTGCCGGGCGACGCCTAGTCAACCACTTGAGGAGAGCGTGATGGGTTGTCATTCCATTCGCAAGGCGATTGGCGGTGCGGTGACCGCAGCGTTTGTGGCATTGCTGCTTCCTGGGACGGCACTGGCCGAGCGCCCATTGACCTACGGCGAAGTCCTGGAAGGGGCGATTGCGAACAACCCGACTGTCGGACGCGCTGACCTGACCCGCGACGCTGCTGAGGCTGCTGTCATGGGAGCCAACGGTGTCTTCGACCCAGCCCTGCGACTCAACGGCAACTACGGACGAAGCCAGTCCAGAGGCTTCTTTCAGGGTTTCCCCTTCAAGTCCAACAGCACCAGCTGGGACATTGGGGCGGGTCTCACTCAGACCGCACCGACCGGAACCACCATCAGCGCCCAGACCACACTGGACCGCAACCTGTCGACCTTCACCAGTGAGTTCGGCGGGCTGGCCACGACCGAGACCCAGCAGGACTTCTACACGTCCAACGCCAACATCACCATCAGCCAGCAGCTGCTTCGCGGCTTGACCCTGTCCTACAATATGCAGACGGTCACGCGGGCACAGGACTCGCTCGACATCGCTGAGTTGACCCTTGAGCGAACCCGCCAAGAGGTGCTTGGACAGGCAGCAAGCGCCTATTGGACCTGGGTGTACCAAGACCGCGTCGCTACCTTGGCCAAAGAGAGCGTGGACGTTGCCGCCGAGGCCGCACGCGTTGGCACCTTGCGTGTGGAGAGTGGCGACCTCGCCCCCGTCGAGCGGACCCGGCTACAGGCAGCGGTCATTCAAGCCCAGCAGAACCTGTTGGATGCACGCATCGCAGCGCAACAAGCCTCTGATGCCGTCCTCTTGCTCATTGGTGAAGAGCCGGGCCAGGCCATCTTGCCCGCAACCAGCGTAGACGACGTTCTGCTGCTGGAGCTCGACTCCGAGCGCGCAGTAGAGGTCGCCATGTCGCAGAACCTCGATATTGCCGTGGCCGCCGCACAGGTCGAGCGTGCCAGAGCCGACCAACGGCTGGCCAAGCACGGCCAACTCCCCACTCTGTCAGCGACCGCAGCAGCCGGTATCGGAAGCCAGCAATCCACTGCCGCTGAAGCGGTCGGCGGGCTGTTCGGAGACGAGTCCTTCCCGTTCGTGAACATTGGCGGAGTCTTCGAGGTCCCACTGGGGAACCGCGCCGCCCGTGCTGAATCCATGCGTTCCGGTGTGGAGGTGCTCCAGCGCGAGCTGGACCTAGAAGAGACCACTCGCCGGGTGCGCAGCGAGGTGCTGGTGCAAGTGACCCGCCTCGAAGCGGCTCAGCGAAAGGTGGACTTGGCTGAGTTTCAGGTTCGCTTGGCCCAAGAGACCCTGGACGCAGAAGAGGCGCTGAACGAAGCCGGCCGAGCCATCCAAAAAGACGTGCTTGAGGCGCGACAAGAGCGAGACCGTCTGACGTCAGAATCCGCAAAGGCGCGCACAGACTGGCGCATTGCCCAAGTCGATCTGCTGCGTCTACAAGGTCAACTGTCCGGCACGGACGGCATGTTCTAGCCGTGCAGCTCAGGAGCTGAAAGCTTCGGCCCGCCTTGTGGTAGACATCGGCAATGACCGACGAACTAGCGCCCATTACCGACGACAACGCAACGCCCACCCGGATTGGCGGCATTCCACCCAGAATCGCGGCGGTCCTGTGCTACCTCCCGTGCTCTCCGGTCAACCTCATCATGGCGTGTTTGTGCGCGTTCGGTGAGCCCAAGGAAAACCGCTTTCTACGGGTACACGGCTTTCAGATTCTGTTCGCGTTCGTCGCCCAGATTCTGTTCGTTTTGGTGACAGGTCCCATCAATGGTGTGGTTGGACTGCTCACCATGGAGCTCCCCGCCACACCAGACAGTCCCCCAGAGATGTCCCAAGCCTTCCTTGCATTGGCAGCCATCGAGAGCGTCATGTTCTTCATCTTCATTGCACTGCTGTTCGTCGGATTCGTACAAGCCGCTCGCGGGCGGTACTTCCGGATTCCTATCATCGGAGGCTTGGCCGAACGTTTCGCCTAGGGCATTCAACCGATTGAGGGATTCGGTGTAGGGTGACCGCTCACTCAACCCCGGATTCTCCATGCGCACTGCAACACTCACCGCCGTACTCTTGTTCGCCGCCTGTTCAGGCGACACCACCGTGACCCCCGAGCCTGCCACCGAACCCGCCGCGACAGAAGCGGACGCCGTCGCACAGACCGAAGCGGACTCGGACGCCGATTCAGAAGCCGACTCGGGTGCCATGGCTATGACCGACAAGCCCACGCCAACGCGTGAGTCCGTGTACAAGGTCGTGATGGTGCCAAACGACGACGGCATGGGCAACCGCCCGACCTACGAAGGTCCACTGCCAGGCACAGAAGCGTACTTCATGGACACCCCCGAGGGACTGACTCCCGGCACCTACGATGGCGTGTTCGTCGACTCGGCAATGGGCGACTACTACCACTTCACCTTCGACCTTGGCGGCGACGTCATTGACTTCGGAAACGGCGACAACCAGCTCGCAGGAACACCGTTCGCAGGCAAGACTGGCGAGGAACTCGCAGACCTGAAGGGCAAGGAGTTCACCGTGACCTGGGACTACCGCGAGTCCAGCTTCGCCTGCTGTGAAGGCGCTCCAGGAGTGTACTTGGGCATGAAGCCGAGCATCGTTGGAATCACTCTCATCGAGTAGGTGTGAGGTGGCCGTCTGTCCGCGGCTCCCTTCCCACCTCGTGCCTGGGCGATAAACGCCCCAACCTTAGCGACCAACGGGTGAAGCCACGTCGAAGGGATAGACCCACGGTTTGCAGGAGAACACGCCGTATTCCTACAAAGTACGGCGAATGGGCAGCCGGACCCGGTGGCTACCGTCTAGGTTACACACCCCGAACGAAAGGCGTCTCGATGTAGGCCCTTTCGCGGGAGGAGGGTCATGAATCGCATGGTAGGCGGGTTCCTTGCGCTATTGGTCGGTTGCGTCCCACAGCCCCAAACAGGCGCCCTAGACGACGTCATCGCAATTGTCGGAACGCCAGAGGCCGATGACGCGTCCATGGCAGAACGGCTCACCGCTCTCGAGGCGACAGTCGCTGCCCAGCAGGAGACCATCGGGTCGCTCTCCACCCAGGTCGACAACCTTTCTGGCGGGGTCGACCTGACCGAGCTGGTCGACAACGTCGCCGCGAACACCCTCTCCGTGCAAACCCTGGAGGATGAGGTCGCCCAAAGCGTGATGGGCATCTTTGAAGACACAACCTTTTCTGTGTCCACCGTGGGCGAACTCACGGAAACCCTCGCCGAGCTTGCCCAGACCTTCATCTCGTCGGATGCGGTCGTCACGATTGCGCCGCAACCGGGTGAATACCTCTTCACAGACTCTCTCGTTGTGGACCTCCAACAAGGTGAGCGCGTGCACATCGTAGGCAGCGGCAGTGACGTGGTCTTCAGGTTCACAGGCGACACCGGGGTGATCATTCCGCGACGGGCCCACCTCGGTCTGTTCGACGCCATCGAGCTCGACGGCAACAATGACGGCGCGACGAGAGGGTTCGACATTGAAGGAACCGCGAACCTAGGCGACACCGTCATTGTGCGCGACTTCGGAAAGGGCATCTGGGTTGGACTCGCGGGAGCGCTGACCGCTGGCACCATCTCCGTGCATTCCAACACCGGCGAGGGCATCTTCGTCAACGGAATCGCGGAAATTGGGGCAGCCACCATTTCAAACAACGGCAGCACCGGCATCGCTGTGGCCGGAGGCAATGCACTGCTGTTGAATGCGACGGTTAACGGCAACGCTTTCGGGATCTCAGTGCAAAGCAGTGCCAGTATGGTCGCCCGTGGAACCATCATCAGCGGCTCCACTCTGTTGGGGGCGCGTGTCGCACAGGCCAGCCTGGTTCTCAACAACTGCACCGTTTCTGGGAATGGCACCGACGGTATCTACGCAGAGGCCGGCGCCAACGTACAGACCTTCGTCTCCACCATCACAGGGAACGCCGGGTACGGGGTCGTAGCGACAGCGAATTCCGCCGTGCGACTGGTCGGAACAGAGTTGGACACCAACACCTTAGGGGACTCCAACCCTGCGTTTGGTGCGGGTCGCGACTATTCGCTTGTCGTGGTTGTCGAGTAGTGCACCTCGACACCGGGATGGTCGTAGACCGGTACACCGTCAAAGCGCTCCTCGGTGAAGGGGGCCAGGCACGGGTTTATCTGGTGGAACACCGCGACCTAGGCACGCTTCACGCCCTGAAGATGATGAGCGCGCTCGGTCCGTCCCTCCGGGAGCGCTTGCTCCAAGAAGGCCGTATTCAGGCCCATTTGCGTCACCCGAACATCGTCACCGTGACCGATGTTGTGACGTCCGGCGCGGCCACCGGGCTGGTGATGGAGTACATTCGAGGGCCCTCTCTCGGCCACCTGCTGGCACATCGGGCTTTGTGCATCGAGGAAGTCGACGCGATTGCGAGCGCACTGCTGGCCGGCGTTGGAGCGGCCCACGCGGAGAACTTGATTCACCGCGACCTCAAGCCCGACAACATCCTGCTTGCCGTGGAACGAGGGACCGTCGTTCCCAAAGTCGCCGACTTCGGCTTGTCGAAGATTCTCGGCGACAACTCCGGGCCCGGCCGCACGCGCACCGGCGGGCTCATGGGGACGCCACCGTACATGTCTCCCGAGCAAACCAAAGACGGCAAGCACCTCACGGCCCAGTCCGACATTTGGTCCGTAGGAATCATCCTGTACGAGCTGCTGTGCCGCCGGACTCCGTTTCTCGGAGAGGGCCTGTACGACGTGTTCGCGGCGATTCACCAGGGTGATTTCCCTCTGCCAAGCGCACTTCGCGTCGACACCCCAAGACGCATGGAACGTGCCATCTGCGCGGCACTAGCCCACAGGTCGGAGGACCGGCCGAAGACCTGCAACGACCTGTGGTCACTGTGGTCAGACGAGCGCGGCGACACCGCTCCAGTGCTTGTGCGGCCCAATGGTGGGAGCTGGGCGAGCGCGTTCATTGCGGATGTTGAACAGCTCGCACCCGCCAGTGAAAAGCACACCGGTCCACGTCCTCTGGCCAATCGCATCGCTGGGCCTCCACCGCCCGTCGCCCACACCATCGAGTTCCCCGACACGCCACAACCACCGGTCCTCTCACCCCCGAAAGCCGCTCCACAACGGCGTTCGCGACGACCCGCCTGGGCCGTTGGTGCCGGCCTCTTTCTAGCCGCATCGATGACCGTATTCCTGGCCCTGTCGGCCGGCTCAGCCTTCTGGTGGTTCCAGAACACCCCAAGCGACACGCAGGCGTCGTCGGTCATCGTTGAGTCGAATCCGCTTCCGGAACCCACCGAGCCAGAGCCGATGGAAACGGAAGAGGCGACCCCAAGTCTGGAACTCCTCACCAATCCGTCCTCCGCGGACCCGGTCGTTGAGCGGGCCCAGCCAACCCCAACGCCGCAACCTTCGGCCGTCCCAACACCCGTCTCCGAAGCCGCGCCCGTTCCCGTTACGTCCGTACCGGAAGCCACCCCGCCCACACCTGTAGTGGAGCCCTCACCGGCCGCCGTCGTCGCAGCGCCAACCGCTGCCGTGATGTACGAAGGTGCCTTGCTGCTTCGACTGCGAGACGCCCTGGGCAACGCAACGCCTCACGGGGCTGTGGAGCCCGACTTGTACCGAATTGAAGTAGACTGGGGCGACGGGTTCGTCCCGGCAGGCCGATGTGGGCGAGTCACAGCAGGAGCACCGGTGCAAATCACCTGCGACGAGCGAATGAAGTCATGCGCATGTCGCTAAGCCCCGTACTTCGCCTCGTTGGGCTTGCGGTCTGCAGTAGTGGAACCGTGGCCTACGGCGCATGTGAAGCCGCCGACGTCGACTTCGCCACAGAGCAAGCGCGCCAGGCCTTTGTCGACCTGGACAGCGAAGCGGTATCAGCCCACGCACAGGAGGGGCTGACCCAGCTTCGATGCACCACCGAACCTCTCACACAGGTCCAACTCTCCCGATTGGCGACGGCGCTAGGAGTCGCCCAGTGGCTCAGCGATGACGGCCCGCATCACTGGTTGTGCACCGCTCGCTCCTTGGCGGGCGAAGGCGCATTGTCCGCATGGGTCGACCCCGGTCACCCCCTCGACCTTGCGCTCCGCGATGCCGACTGTGGTGAGCCGCAAACCACGCCCGCCCCTCGCGGAGACCTACAAATCGACGGCGTGCGTGCGACCCGTTCAGCGGGAATTCCACGCGAACGACCAACCATTCTACAGCAGCGAGTGGACGCGGGGTGGCAGACGACGGTTCTCATGCCATCCGACCCCATTCCGGCGTGGGCCATACCCACCGAAGACACGGGCGCACCCAATCGCACCGCCATGAAGCTGGGCATTACCGGCGGCGGACTAGCCATCGCTGGCGTTGGAGTCGCGCTGATCACCTCCAGCCATGCGGCCAGCCGAACCTGGCAGCCCGTCCTGTCCGAGCTGGAGCAGGACGAGTACCGAGGCAAACTCAATGGCCGTGTGGCCTTGGGTGCCGTTCTCATTGGCGTTGGATTGACCGGAGCGGGTGTTGGTGGTGTGAGCTTGGTCTCCACCGGCCAAACCGTGGGTCTGCGAATCATCCGCTAGGGGCCCGTGCACCATCGGGGCCTCACTTCTTCGGCTTCTTCCCACCGCTTGAAGACGGCCGACTCCGACTCCGACCCGAGCGCGTGCCAAACACCCGCAGGTTCGTCGTCACAGCACCGGAAGCCAGCAGGTAGCCGCCGAGACCGCCGGGAAGCGCCCCCACTTCAAGCCGCCCTCCCAAGCCTATTGTGCCAGGGCGTCCGAATGATGCATTGGTGTGGAAGCGCAGGCCAAAGTCGTTGAGTTCCCCTGTTGGTGCCACGTCGCTCTGGGAGGGCCCTGCGTACACAACATCGGCTCCTACCCACATGAAGCGGTACACACTGCGCGTTCCATAGCCTTCAATACGCGCGGATTGGCCGACACCACTGCTGAAGAAGACCCCGGCGTAGGGGAGCAACATTGTGGACTGGGTGAGTCCGGAGTCCTCTTTGCCGAGCCGGGTTCGTCCCTGTCGCACAATGGCGCCAGCGTTCAGTCCAACCTGGGACCGCTCAAGCACGGGCATGCGAGCGGTGTTGGTGTTCGTGTAGCGCGTGTCGCCCGACGTGTAGGAGTTCTGCTCCAGAAGCACGTCCTCCACCGACCGCTGGGTCTTTGTGCCGTGAAAGGCCACGCCAGCTTCGGCGTGAAACCACTGGCCGCCGTCGTCGTCGAGGTCGGCCACAGCGAACGTTCCCATGCTGTGTACACTGAACCATGGAGCCAGCTCAGCGAGTGCTGTACCTGAGACGAAGACACGCTGGTCACGCCCTAGAATGCTCACACCCGCACCCGCGGCCAAGTGAAGGTCGCCCATGTTCAGCTGCACATCATCGACAGCGTAGCCAATCTGACCCTGTGTAGATGTAGACGACGACTGAGCAGCAGACAAGGCGATCAATAGCGGCAGCATACGCGCTCCTCACCGCCCCAATACCCTGACAATCCCAACCGCGAGTGGCGAATGAAAGAGGCTGAAAGCCGAAGACCATCAGCCGTCGCATTTCCGAACAGGGTGTGCGCGTTTCAGACACAGTCGTACCGGGCTGCTGTGGACTACAGATCCGCACACAGCGCGGACTCCACTCGTCCGCCGACGCAAGGAAACCCGACATGCGACTCGTCGTCTTCGCCGCCTCAAACTCCCGCAAGTCCATCAACAAGGCCCTCGTTCAACATGCGGCAGAGCGATTCGTTGCCGACGTGGCGCCAAACACGGACGTCACCGTACTGGACCTAAACGACTTCGAGATGCCCATCTACAGCACCGACCGAGAACAAGAAGGTGGCATTCCCGACCAAGCACAGGCGTTCTACGACGCCATTGGCAGCGCCGACGCCCTGCTCATCTCCTACGCCGAGCACAACGGTAGCTACACTGCAGCCTTCAAGAACATCTTCGACTGGTCCAGCCGCGTCTCCATGCGCGTGTTCCAAGACAAGCCAACGGTCATCTTGTCCACATCGCCCGGTGCCGGTGGCGGCGCGAGCGTCATGAAGACGGCGCTAGGTGCCGCACCACACTTTGGTGCACAGGTGGTAGCGAGCCTCTCAGTTCCACGGTTCAACACCGCATTCGACACAGACGCTGGCACTCTTGTGGACGGCGAGCTCATTCAAAAGTTGGGCGAGGCACTACGGGCTCTCGGCACACAGATGCACAGCAAGTAAGCGACACGACTCCGGATGACGTCCGCAACGGGCACTATGCCCCGGACGCCACATCTCCCCACGTCAGCTCAAACCGCGCCAAGTACTTGCGCAGTCGGTCGGCATCGTTCTTAGAGGTGCGACGCTCCCGCGACTGCGCGAACAACACCCGTCCTGCCGCTGACATGGAGGGACTCTTGGCACACACCGCCAGCACATCGTTGAGCTGCACCCGGTCAAATCGGTCCAGCTCAGAGGCGGCGTCGCCCAAGATGGCAGCCACAGCGTCCGACACCGCGGCAGTCTGCGGGCTCTGCTGTTCCAGTCGAATCAGCTCTCGGTCCACGTCATGCACCCGAATCCGGTTGTCATCAGCGAGCGTACACAGGCGCTCAACAGACGCACCAAGGTCGCGAAAGTTACCGGGCCAGCTAAAGGACCGGGCGAAACGCAGGTAGCGGTCCTGCGCCTCTCGATTCATCCGAACACGCCGGCCGGTCTTGTCCGAGTAGCGCAACAGCTCTACATCTACGTTGGGAGCGATGTCTTCTGGGCGGTCGGCCAGTCCAGGCAGTCGGAAGGTCCAAGTGTGGATGCGGGCCAGCAAGTCCCCGCGGAAGCGTCCACTGAGCACGTCTTGCGACAGGTCTCGGTTCGTTCCCGTCACCAGCTGAAACTGGCTCGTGACCGGTTTGTCGCTGCCAACCGGCAAGAAGGTGTGGTCCTCGATGGCGCGCAGCAGCATGGCCTGCTCATCCGGGCCAAGCTCCCCCACTTCATCCAAGAACAGAAGCCCGCCATCTGCCGAGCGCAACAGTCCGTCTCTGTCCGCGTTTGCCCCTGTAAATGCGCCACGTTTATGACCGAACAAGGCGCTCATGGCGCTGTCTCCGCGCAGCGTCGCGCAATTGACCTCGACCATGGGCCCTTTCAGTTGACGACGTTGCCGCTTTAGGGCGTAGATCTGCCGCGCCAAGTGTGTCTTGCCAGCCCCCGTAGGCCCCATCAACAAGACCGATGCTGTTGACCGGACGGCCACCCGTTCCACCTCGTCAATAAGCTGATTAAACGCGAGGTTCTTGGTAGGAATACCCGCCTTCAGCACGTCTCGTGCATCCGACATGCGCTCGGCCATGCGTGAGGCAATCTGGTCATAGCGAGACCGGTCGAGATCGATGAGAAGCAGCTCCGGCAGCTCGGTCTTCTTCGGCGGCGATGTCTGAACGAGAATGCCAGGAAGAAAGCCTGTCTCCACCAATAAAAACAGGCAAATCTGCGCGACATGGGTGCCGGTAGTCAGATGCACCCACAGCTCATCCGTCTCGGGGTCGAGCCCCATCGCCTGGGCAACGTCAAAGAGCCCCGCATACACCTCGCCAAAGTCCCACGGGTCCTCCAGCGGAAGGCACACGTGCTCCACCACCGTCTTGGGCGACACACTCACCACATCTGTGGCCACCACCCCGGCCAGCCGGTCGTAGCCAGGGTCCGCAACCAGGATGAGACGGTCCACCTGGCGTGGCGCCGACTGCACAATGCTCACGGTCGGGCGCCACTTGTCCCAACGCTTTTCGCGAGCCCCAGCATCCAACCGAGTGCCGAGCAAGCTCAATACGGTCAGCGGTTTCTCCATGATGCTCCTTCCATATATAAGCGTATCTATCTGTATCAGAGCTGAACGAAATTTGCGACGTCTGACCCACACTCAAAACCGCTACGAGCCCGTCGGTTACGGCCTACTCGCACGAATCAGGCAACCCTGGCACGCTTCCTGCTTTGGTCTTGGCAACTCACATGGAGGCCAACATGGCACACGAGACCCTGACGACTGAGAGCGGAAGCATCAAGATGTGGACCCACGGTGTTCCCGTGGAAGAGCAGGCCAAACAGCAGCTGCGAAATGTGGCATCGCTCGATGTAGTTCAGCTCCCTGTCGCCGTCATGCCTGACGTTCACGTGGGCTACGGCGCGACCATCGGCTCTGTCATTCCAACCACCGGTGCGGTCATTCCGGCGGCAGTCGGCGTGGACATTGGCTGTGGCATGTGTGCATCCATGACGAGCTTGACTGCCTCGGATCTGCCGGATGGACTGGCCGGTGTTCGCCGTGCCATTGAGAGCGCGGTTCCCCATGGGCGGACCAGCGGTCGACGTGGACGTGGAGGACGTGACAAGGGAGCCTGGGGAGAGGTGCCAGACGGCGTGGCCAGCGCGTGGAACCAGACCCTGGCCACCGAGTTTAAGGAACTGTCCGACAAGCACCGTCCATTGCGAAATACCAACAACCTCCATCACTTGGGTACGCTCGGAACGGGCAACCACTTCGTTGAGGTGTGCTTGGACACCGAGGACCGCGTGTGGGTCATGCTGCACAGCGGGTCGCGCGGTGTAGGCAACCGCATCGGGACGTACTTCATGGACGTCGCCAAGAAGGACATGGGCGTTCACGTGGCCAACTTGCCAGACAAGGACCTCGCCTACCTGCGTGAGGGAACCGAGCACTTCGACGACTACGTCAAAGCGGTCGGATGGGCACAGCGCTTCGCTCGGACCAACCGAGCGGTGATGATGCGCAACACCATCGACGCCATGCGTCGTGAGCTCGGCGAGTTCGAGGCAGACATGGTCGCAGTCAATTGTCACCACAACTACGTCTCCGAGGAGACTCATTTTGGTCAGCGCGTGTGGGTCACCCGAAAGGGAGCCGTCCGTGCTGGACTCGGTGAAATGGGAATTATCCCAGGTTCCATGGGTGCTAAGAGCTTCATTGTTCGCGGAAAGGGCAACGCCGACTCGTACTGTAGCTGTAGCCACGGAGCGGGTCGGGTGATGTCGCGGACCAAGGCAAAGAAGATGTTCACGGTCGAAGACCAGATTCGGGCCACCGAGGGCGTGGAGTGTCGCAAGGACGCCGGCGTTATCGATGAAATCCCGATGGCCTACAAGAATATTGACGCGGTCATGTCCGCACAGAGCGACCTGGTCGACGTGGTGCACACCCTGCGCCAAGTCGTCTGTGTGAAGGGGTAGATCATGCAAGCGGTAGTACTCGACGGACGCATGGGAGAAGGCGGCGGACAGGTCCTGAGAACGGCCCTGTCCGCCGCCATGCTCACCGGGCGGCCTGTTCAGATCTCCAACATCCGCGGCGGACGCAACAAGCCTGGACTGTTTCGGCAGCACCTGACCTGTGTGCGTGCCGCTGTGGCCATCTGTGGCGGAAGCGTGGAAGGTGCCGAGCTCGGCAGTAGCCATCTCAGTTTCACCCCAGGTCCGGTTGTTGGCGCAGACTACGTGTTCGACGTCGGCAGCGCTGGCAGCGCGAACCTCGTGCTGCAGACCGTCTTGCCAGTGCTCCTGCATGCGGAACAGCCCTCCACCGTGACCATCAGCGGAGGCACCCACAACCGCAATAGTCCCCCCACGGACGACCTACAGCACTGCTTCATCCCCGTGTTGCAGCGCATGGGTGCGACGGTTGATCTGCGGCTAGAACGGCATGGTTTCGAGCCGCGCGGTGGCGGCAAGCTGGTCTGTTCCATCACGCCGTCCCCACTGCATCCGGTGAACATCACCGAGTCGCCAGACAGCACTGACATTGAAGTCCGCGCCATTCTGTGTGGCATAAACCCAGGTATCGGGCGGCGCTTGGTCGCACGCGCCTGCGAGAAGTTAGGCGTGGACCCCGCAAAAGCACGAGTGGAGACCGTTGCGGCAGATGGCGCTGGCGGCGTGTTGCGACTGCGGGCCCCGGGTCTGCAGTCCACCGGCTTCTGCGCGCGAAATGTGCGCGCCGAGAAGGTCGCAGATCGTGCTGCAGGGCGCCTTCACGCGTGGTTGCGGACGGGGGTTCCAGTAGACGAGTTCACCGCGGACCAGCTGTTGCTTCCCATGGTGCTTGCTGGGGGAGGAAGCTTCCGAACCTCTCTTGCATCCCAGCATACGACAACGAACGCCGAAGTCATCGCCCAGTTCTACAAAGTGGATATTCAATTCGAGACCAAGGGCGGAGCGACCCTTGTAAGAATAAAGACAGAGTAAAAACCTCGAAACGACACATTGTACCTTGATTTTCGTAGTCATCCAGCAATAGTGGGGCTGATGTGGACTCAACGTCCACAACGGTGGGGGTACTTATGCGATTCAGTTGGCTCATCATGGTGGCGGCGTGCGGGGGCCTCGAACAGGCTCCCCAGGCAGAGAACTCGGATGGACAGTGGCTTAGAAGCATAGATACCGGTGACTCCGGGCTTCTGCTGGAAGCGCAGTGTGCAGACCCTGGCTACTGCGGATGCGACTACATCGGGTACGACCTCGAAGGACCCGTTGGCGACGAGACCTGTGTGCATTCCACTGCCTTGGTCCTCGGTGACCTGGGCGCAGGTGCCCTGGTACAAGCCGGGGCCACCGTTTCCTTCCGCGCGAGTCTCGGGAGCGGTGCCACACTGGGTGCAGACGCGTTCCTGGCGTCATGAGCGACTGTCGGGGAAGACGCCATTATCGGTGCCAATACCGTCATTGGACGTTCGGCCAGCATCGGCGCGCGCACTGAGCTCGGCCCCAACTCCGCCATTCGTCGCGATGTCACTATCGGTTCAGACGTCGACGCATCCTTCGGCGACCTCACCATGGGCCACAGCTCATTCTTGGGCGACCGGTCCATTGTCACAGGAACCAACGTAGTCCTTGGCAACTTGGCCACCATTGGCGCGGACAGCGAGATCGGCGCCAACGTCGTTGTGGCCCGGGGAGCGACCTTCGGCGACTTCACCACGCTCGGAGCAGGAACCGTCATTGGGCCGGGCGTCTCGGCGCTCAACGGCGTGACCATGGGACAAAACAACCGCGTGCGTAAGGACACGACCTTCGGCGAGGATGTCACCGTAGGCAACGGCGTTCGTATCGGTCGCGACAGTGAAATCCGCCAGGGCGCACAGATCGGGGACAACGCAACGCTGCGTTCAGAGGTCATTGTAGGGACCTTCTACCAAGTGGAAGAAGACGCTTACATTCGCCGCGGCACCGTGCTCGAAGACCAAGCCGGGGCGTTTGTTGTTGACCAAGACCCCGTCGTGGTCATCACCTCCCCAACAAACGGCGCCAACGGTGATGTCGGCTCGCTGACCCTTACCGGAACTGTTCAGGACGACTTTGGCGTGGTCTCCGTCACCGTCCGCGTGGACGACGGCACCCCAATCAGCATCCCGTTCAGCAACGGCCAGTTCACCTACACCGTCACCGGCATTCCTGACCTCACACAGACCATCCGCGTGACGGCCATCGACGCCAGCGGCAACAAAGGCAGCGACCTGCTGTACGTCTCGGACTGCAACCCAAGCGTCAGCATCAGCCACACGTGGACAGGCTCGGTCAGCTCCGACTGGAACACGGCTGGTAATTGGAGTGCAGGCTCCGTCCCCGGCACAGCAAGCAACGTGTTTGTGTGCGGCGACACCACAACCCAACCACAGCTTGCCGCCAACACTACGCTCGCTCGTCTGTACATGGACTGGGACGCAAACCTAGCGAGTGACGGCCACACACTGACCATCAACAACATCTACAGCGGCGGTGTGACCAGCGGAACCGGGACGGTGCAAGCCAGCGGCGTGGCGCGGGTCAAAGGAACCGTGCCGAACTTCGTCGTCAACGGAGACATCTACCTGAACGGAGTGACGCTTACGACAGGCAACACGTCCATCAGCTCAGGTACGCGACGCCTGCGGATTGGTGCCTACGCACTGGACATCCAGGGCAACTTCTCCCAGTACATCAGCGGTAGTGATGGCGGGCTGTACCTGCGCGACAGCACCGGAATCGTCACGATTGCCGGAAACGCCTCCTTCAGCGGCGTCAACAACATGAACACCAGCGCCGGCTCGTCGCCCATGTACGCGGGAACGGTTCGAATCGGAGGCAACCTCTCCCTTCCCTGTTCCACCTCGTACGATTGTCTCGATCCCATCGGCACCCACTTCATCCTGAACGGCACCAGCCCACAGACCCTCAGCATCAGTGGTGGTGGCACCAGCGGAAGTCAGTTCCACTCCTTAGAAATCCAGAATCAAATGGGTGTCACGGCGTCGGGGACTCTGTACGCCGCGCGCTCGTTCTCCGTCACCAATGGCGGACAGTTCACCGCGCCAAATGTCACCACCGGGTCCGCAGCCGGACAAAACGAGTTCAGCGGCGGCGCGGTGGTCAGCATTGCTGCGACCGCAGACTTCGGTGGCCCAATCGATGTGCAGGACACCTCGTCTCTCACCATCGGGACCCTCCAGGCACGCTCGTTCTTCAACATGTCTCCGTCCTCATCGTACGACGGCAGCACGGTCAACCTGTACTCGCAGCTGGTCATCCCGAGCAACGACTACACCCCCACCAACACCGTCATCTACGGCGACCTGACCGTGCCCGGCACATGGAATCACACCATGCCGCTGCTGACCCTCACCGGCTCAGGCAGGCTGCGCGTCAACGCCAATGAGGTGACCCTGAACGGCAACTTCACCCAGTACATCACCGGAACCGACTCCGGGCTGTACCTGCGCGACAGTGCCGGAAGCGTGAACATCACCGGAAACGCGACCTTCAGCGGTGTCAACAACATGAACACCAGCGCCGGCTCCTCGCCAATGTACGCCGGGACCATTCGCGTCGCGGGCAACCTCTCCCTGCCCTGTTCCACGTCGTACGACTGCCTCGACCCCATCGGCACCCACTTCATCCTGAACGGCACCAGCCCACAGACCCTCGGCATCAGTGGTGGTGGCACCAGCGGAAGCCAGTTCCACTCCCTCGAGTTCGCCAACGCCGCGGGCACCACAATCTCCGGAACGCTGTACGCAGCCTCGGACATCGACATCACCGGGACCGTGACGAACAACGGGTCGTCAACGACCAACACCAACCTGACCATCGATGGTGGCGTGCTCAACAACAACAGTAGCTTCCGCTACAACAACGCCTTCAGCACCCCGAACGGCGGTGTCGTCAACGGCAACACCCCCATCAACTTCTAGCGAGGGCGAGGCCGTATTATTGACGCACGAGGTCCGCGGTGAAGAACCCATCCGTCTCGCCCACATCCCAGCGGCGGACGGACCGCTGGGTGAAGTCGGGATGGCGCTCAAGGAACGCGGCAACAGCCCCTTCGTTCTCAGCGCGTAGGACAGAGCAGGTCGCGTACACCAGCTGGCCGCCGGGAGCGACCCACTTGGCGGCGTCGTGCAGCACGCGCTGCTGGGTCTCAACCAAGCCGTCGATACGCTCACCATCTACACCCAGCCGGTACGCAGGATGGCGTCGCCACACGCCCGTTCCGGTACACGGGGCGTCTACGACCACACTCGAGACGGTCCCCAGCTTGCGTAGAATATTCGGCGCGTCTTGGCCATGAATGCCGCTGCGAATGCTCACCCCGGCACGTTTGGCACGCTTGCCGAGCTCTTGGAGCGCCTTGCTGCGAACGTCGAAGGCGAACACCGGTCGTTTCGGAAAGCGACTCGCTAGAGCCAGTGATTTCCCGCCTGCACCCGCACACCAGTCCACGACCGGTCCGTCGCCAGAGACTAGGTCAACAAGGCACTGACTGGCCTCGTCTTGCACCTCAAACCAGCCGTCGCGGTACATGCGATGCCCGCGAAGATTGGGGCGCCCCTCGACCACCAGCCCGTCCTTTGCATGGGTGGCCTCGCGGGTGATGATTCCGTCCATCGCCAGGCGTTTGTGGAGCTGTTCGGCGCTTCCACGCTTGCGATTGACCCGAAGGATGACGTCTGCGCGGCTGTTGCTCTCGCTGATGAAGGCGTCCACGTCGACCGACTCCAGCAGTGCTCTGGCCAAGTCCTCGGACACATTGCCGACCAACTGTACGGCTTCATGGGCCGGCAGCGCTGCTGCAGCGGTCTGTAGCCAGGCTCCAACATCCGCTCCGCCACCTCGCTGGGCCAGCCATTGTTGCCACGCCGCTGGAACGTCACCGGGCTTGCCGACAGAGCCCGAGAGCACTGGCAAATAGCGAAGCAGGTCATTGATAGCGTCGGCCACGAGACGGCGCTCGCGACTGTGCAGATACCGCGCGTCACGCAGCTCCTGGCGAATCAATCCGTCGGCAGACCCTGGGGTATCCAGAGCGGCGGTCACCACTCGTTCGACGGTACCCAGCACACGTCCAGGTTGAGCGAACTTGGCACGCAGTACATCATCAAGGGCAGAGACATCACCCAAGCGGGCGACCAGGCGGGGAAAAGCTGTCATGAACGTCCTACGGGCATGCCCAAACACGCACCTCCGGCTAGAGGCGCGGATGTTCCGTATAGCCCTCGCTGTGTTCCTGGTCACCGGAGCCGCAAATCTACAGCTCCCACACTATGGCCTGTACGCGGCAGACGCCGGCCTTGGGTCCGGAGCAATGGCACTTCTACTCCAAGGCTACTCCGCCGCACTCATCGGCTGTCTACTGGCGATTGGCGGCATCTCCGATGCCCTTGGACGTCGACAAGTTCTCACCGCATCCGTGGTCTGCTGTCTTGTAGCAACCGCCGTTGTGATGCTGGACCCGGGTGCACTCACCCTCGGTATCGCTCGCTGGTTTCAGGGTCTAGGCGTGGGCCTCTGCATGGGAAGCAGCGTGGCCTGGCTGTCTGTGTTGGGGGACCCGAAGCGGGCCGCACGCATTGTAGGACTCGCGAGCACCGCGGGATTCGCTGGGGGTCCCTTGCTGACAGGACTGGTGTTGGCCGTCTCGGAGACGGCTGCGTCCGTGAGCTACGGCATCTGGGCACTCGCACTTGTGCTGTCCGGAGTCAGCCTCTTTTGGATTGCTGAGACGGCACAAACGGTCCCACGACCGGCCATCTTTCGGCTACCGACCTTCCCTCAAGGAACCCTTGTAGCGGGTGCTGCGATTGCCCTCGGATGGTCGGTCGCGGGGATACTTGTCGCCGTGGTCCCAGGCCTCATGAGCAAGGCTGGAAACGGTGCTTGGGCAGGAACCACGCTGTTCGTGATGTTGGCGGCCGGCACAATCGCCCAAGCGGACGCACGCCGACGCACCCCACTCGTGGCGCTCAAGATGGGAGCCGTCGTCCTGACGGTCGGGACAGGAGTGCTCGCGACGGGAATCACCCTGGAGTCCACACCCCTCACCCTGCTCGGTGCAGCCGTCGTCGGCACCGCAACCCACGGGTGGCTGTACGTCGGAGGCTTGGCCCGCGTCGCTGCATGCTCACCAGGCTCAGCCTCGGCCGTGAGCGGCTTCTTCCTGTTCGCCTACCTGGGATTCGGCGTACCAGCGATTGGCCTGGGCTGGGCCACAGATGCCGTGGGCACACCCAAAGCAATGATCGGCCTAGCGGTCTGCATAGCGGTTGGAGCGGTCGTTCTGTTCCGCTCCGTTCGCTACTCCATGAGCTGGTCTGCGACCGAGGTGAAGGCGTTCAGCAACGCCTGACGAGCTGGGTAGTGAGACCCCTCTCGGGACGCACTCGCAATGAGCAGCGTTCGTGCGCGGGTCAGGCTCACATACAGCGCCTGGGGCTGAGAGTTCCCCTTCGGAGCGAACCGGTCAACGCCAGGAACCAGGACCACCTCGGCGTCGTAGCCCTTGAAGCTGTGTGGCGTTGTGACCACGACCGCGTCATCCCGTCCCACGAGCCCCTGTCCGGTGACGTGAACGACGGCACACCCAGGGACGGCCTGCGCAATCGCACGAGTCAACCACTCACGAAGCTGCTTGGACAGCGTGACCACGCGGATGTCTCCCGGACGCACCCCCTCCTGCTGCACCAAGCTCGCGACTCGGGCCGCAACAAAGGCCACTTCGGCCTCGGTATTGGGCGCCAAGTACAGCTCGGGCACTTGACCGTCGTCCGCACAATAGCGAGCGGTCCACCACGGCGACGTACCCAAAGTGCGCTGTTCCAGTAGCCTCTCGTTCATCAGCTCCCGCATGTCCGCGCTCTCCTTGAGGCCCTGTCCCACGCGGTCCAACAGGTTGAGCGCCGTCTCCACAATGATGCGGCTACTGCGAAAGCTCTCGCGCATGACGTCCGAGCGACCGCGCATGTCTAGTCCCAGCTCGGCCCACACCGGTGCCTTTCGACCGTACAAGTTCTGCGCATTGTCGTAGAACACCAGCACCGGCTTGCGACCGTTGTGCGGTGTGACCAGCTGTACGACGAGCCCCAGAACGGCGTGTCCCATGTCCTGTGCTTCATCAATGAACACCGCGCTGAACCGCTCAGGCAGCGGTCCTAGCTGTGTCAGAGCCTCTGCTTGAGCTTCGTAGTCAAACATGTTGGCGGGTTCCGGTACGCTCCGCTCCCGTCGCAGGTCGCGCAGCAGGTCCGCCACATGCAGAACATGCACGCGCTCCCACGGGAAGGGCGGCACGTAGGCGTCGTGGGTCTGCTGCCACGCGTCGTCCAGCATGCGTTCAATGAGACTCTTCAGCGACTTGTTGGCGTACAGCACCACCACGTCGTCAAACCCTTGGCCGCGCAGGGTTCGCACCACCCAGTGGGCCATCACCAAGGTCTTGCCGGAACCCGCCACACCACGAACCAGTCGTGGTCCCGCATCGGCCAGCTCTCGGTGAACCAACCGGCGCTGCTCCTGGGACAGAATGGCGCGCTGAGAACGGCGTCGCTCTAGCTGCGCACCGAGCGTTGGCGACGCATCGACCTCGTACACAACGGGCTCCTCCGCAGCAACGGGAGCCGGCGCGGCGAACAGTCCAGCCTGAGCGCGCTGAGTACCGTCTGGCTGGCTCCACACCCATTTCTCAAGGCGACGTACCAGCACGCGGGGCTCCAACGTCTGACGCAGAGGTCGCATCCAACCCTGCTCCATCTCCCCACGACTGCACAGCACTACCACCAGCTGTTGTGCACGAGAAACACCGACATTCACGAGCCGGCACCACTCCGCAGACGGCCAGCCCGTGCTCGATGCATGCACCGTGTCGAAGAGGACGACCTCGGCCTCCGCACCCTGCTGACTGTGAACCGTAGACGCCGTCCATCCGGTCATGTTCAGCGCCTTCAGCCACGCCGTCGCTGCCGTCGCCTGCGCAACGTAGGGGGTCACGAATAGCCCACGTACGGACTTCAGCGACGGTTCCGCCTCAACCAGAGCGCGCAGAACCTGCTCGGTTGCTGGGCGAATACGACTGGCATTGTCTGGCCCGCGCGCACTGGATGCCCCATCCACGCCAAGCCCAGGGTGAGCGTCCACCACGTACCAGAGTGCCCGTGGCAAGCGAGACAGCGGCGAATCCCAGGTACGGGTGACCACGCTGTCATGGCAGCCCAGCTGCCCGCCGTATTGAAGGGTGCTGACGACTTCGCTGATGGCCGGGTGCATGCGACGCTGCTCATTGAGTCGCTGCACATTGGGCGTCAACGCCTCGGTATCGAGATGCTCCAAGCCCGACCGCGCCATCCACCGCATCACGTGTGGCGGCAAACTCCGTGTGGCACGGGAGATAGGCGAGAGCTGCCGCGGGTCGCCTACCAAGACCACCCGACGGGACGCCAGCAGCGCCACCGCCGCCGCCTGAGCACGACCGACAAGGCCGGCTTCGTCCAGCACAACTGTAGTGAACGGCGCCCTTCCCGCATCCAGCTCGGTGAGCACGCTCTCGTCCGCCAGCAATCGGGTACCCAAGTACAGCGTACACACCAACGCTCGGGCCTTCGGGTGCTCCAGCGCCCACGCCATTGTGGGCATCTGACGTGCCAAGTCCCTGTGCTCACGCCGCGCATGCATTCGAGCCGTCGCGCCGTCCGCGTCTAAGACCAATCGCTCAGCCGTGGCCAGCGCCTTCACCACATCGGGGTTGGGCAACATGCCGAGTAGCGCGTGCTTCTTGAACGCCGGAAGCGTCACCACACGCCCCACACGCAGGGCCGTAGACACCGCTTCGCCTCGGCGTGTGAGCGCACAGCCCAGCTCAACCGCCGCCGCATCCGTCGCACGGTTGGTCGTCGACAACACCAACACACGCTCTGTCGGGTCGCTGAGTAAGGCCGCGACCTGCTCTCCAAGGGTGTACGTCTTGCCCGTTCCCGGTGGCCCCCACACCAAGGTCCACGACCACGACCACGCAGAGTGGTTGGCCGGAGCGGGCACAGAGGATGGTTGCGCACGCCCGGCAGAAGCGGCCAGGGTGCGGGAGAATTCGGGGTGTAGACCCGTCCATCGAGGCTCATGGACCAGCTTGTTGAGGGCAGCGAGAAAGTCGAAGGGCCAGACCTTGGCGAGTCCAACCGTCGGCTGCTCCCCCTCGACCCACACCGTGTTGGTCTGCGGGTAGACATCGAGAATCTTGACCTGCCAAGCGCCATCTCCGCCGTCTGTGGACATCAGGTCGCGCTGGAGAGTGGCGCCTGTCCACTCGCGGGCGTCAGGGAGGGGTTCGCCCGCTTCTACAATGAGTTCCCACAGATTTCCGTCGTCGCCATCTACAGGTTCAACGTCTAGAACACGCACATCTGTTGGGCGAATTCCTAGACGGCGTTCCTTCGCAATCGCTTGGCGTACCTCATCGAGTGACACGTCATCGCCAGTGAGTCCAAGCTGGCGAGGCGCGCTGTTCATCGGGGTCCTAGGGGTGTCTTGGTCCTATTCGACGGTCCGTGATTGTGCACCATGGAGCCGCCTGTTCGTCAACCTGGCAGACCTAGCGCCCCACGAGAAGCCGTGCGCGACAGTCTGTCCAACCCATCGGCCAAAGACAGCGTT
Organism: uncultured Pseudomonadota bacterium; assembly: GCA_913061235.1. Taxonomy (GTDB): domain Bacteria; phylum Myxococcota_A; class UBA796; order UBA796; genus CAJXTB01. Next base: position 70,027 of record CAJXTB010000009.1, read on the forward strand.
CTTCCATTGGCACAGCGTCTGCTGTACCCGATTCGGAGGTACAGCATGTTTCTACTCTTGGCCCACTTGGCCCTGGCTCAGTCGGCACCCGTTCAGCTCAGCGCACTCGTTGTGGACTACTGCCAAAACAAGACCGTGGACTCGCGCGGTCAGACCCTCGGCCGCATTGCGCGACAGGCAAGGCGCGCTGGCTTGGGCACACTTCGAATGGGGACAATCGCCGTCGACACCACCGAGCACCGACGCATGCGCTTCGGCCAGTCTGTCCCCGACGCTGATGGCAGTATCGGACTGCACCGGGGTATCCACCTGCGCATGGAGCACGACGGCGAGACGCTACAAGCGCACACCCGCGACCCAGACGACGCCATCATCGAGCACATCACCGTACCCTTGACCGACGGAACCATTGTTGAGCTGTCGGCGGGTCCAGGTCTCGACCCCAAGTGTGAGGGGCCATCGATTGTGTACGTGCAGATCGGCGGCCGGCCACTTGGGCATGCGCGCTACATGCGGCGAGGCATGCGCAAGATGCACGGCGCAACAGACCGCCAGCTGGCTCGTCTTAAGATGCGCGAGGCTCGGTAGTCACCAGTGGTGAGGCGTCCTACGCGAATAGGCGGACGGCTTCCTTCAGCACATCGGTCACCGAGAGGATGCCGACCAGGTCGCCGTTGTGCACGACAGGGAGGGCGCCCACACGCATGTCGACGAGTACTTGGGTCGCGGCGGCCAGGTCAGCGTCTGCTTCGACGGTGGCCACGCCCGGTGTCATGAACCACTCGACGGAGCCTTCCAGCTGGCGCGGGTCCACAGAGTCCAGATCCATCGAACGCGCGTCAGGCCCAAGGGCCATCTTTAGGTCGCGGTCGGTCAGGATGCCGGCCAGCACGCCATTGTCAACGACTGGGAGTGCTCGAATCTGGCGCGAGACCATCTTTGTCATTGCGGTCTCCAAGGAGTCCTCGGGCGCAACGGTCACGGGGTTTGCAGTCATGAGATCTCGGACATGCATAGCGGCCTCCTGTTGAGACCTCTTTATCAGCCTACACCCACCATATCGATGCGTGATTGGGTACGGGCATCCATTTGCGGCGGTGGCGAATCGGACGACGTGCACGCCAATCGCTGCCCGTAGACGACGCTACGCTGGCGGCTGAATATTCATGTCGCTGATGACGGCTACAACGTGGCTTCCATCTAGGATATAGCCGCACAGCGTGTCCCCCAAGTGGTAGGTCACTAGACTAAACACCTCGCCCGACGTCAACGTCAGAGACCGCACGCGGACACGGCCTTCGTCTGCCGTGCGTAAGGCCTCAGCAATGATGGGCAGGGACGCGAGCGTTGGATTCGGCGGAGTGCGAGGGCCAAGGGTGAACCGGTCGTTGGCGGAGGTCACCAGCTCCGAACCGAAGCGCTGCTCGACCGACCCGACAGTTGGGAGCACCTCCACCCGGTCGTCGCGTAGGCCGTTTCGGAAGCGCTGTGAAACCGCCGGCTTGCCAGCGCGGAAGAAGGTGGTGAGGCCGTGTTTGACCCCGAACCAGTACATTTCGTCCGTGCGTTGTTTGCTCGTCACTGAGGTCTGACGACCGTGAAGGGTGCCGTCAGGCAGGGTCGACTGGTACCGTTCAAACAAGCCAACAAGGGACTCGCCACGGGCGCCGGTGAACCACGTCGAGGTGTCCTTCCACCACTGGTCTTCACTCGGCTGCACCCACAGCCGCTCGTAGTCGGCTTGTCGTTGTGGGGTGGCGCAGCGCTGCACCAAGTCCACGATTCGCTGCCGCTCTTCGACAGCTTCGTAGCGCGTGATGACGTACGAACAGGTCAGTGGAATCTGGCGTGTAAACGCAGTGACGGCGTCTTCGGTGAAGAACCCGCCGAGCTGCAGAACCGTTAGCTGGGACAACAGTCCGGAGCCTGCGATGTGCTGTAGGAGGTCGTCGCCCATTCCCGTGCGCTCCAGACGAAGACGGTCGATGGCGGGCAAGGCGCTCGGGTCCAGCAGCGGCCCGAGCAGCGTGGCCGACAACGTGCTCTTCCACACTGGGGTGCCGTGGAAGTCGAAGGACAGCACCTTGAGCGATGGCCACGGAGTCGCAAGCGTCTTGACCGCTCCCTTCGAGAACTTGCCGGTCAGAACAAGCTTTTCCAGGCGCGGAGCTGCTACCGGCAGACCGGCGATTCCGTCAAAGCCCGTGGCCCCCTCATGCTCGATGGACAGGCTACGAAGGGCCTGGGGAGCGGCTTTCACGAGAGCGCAGAGCACGTCCTTGTAGCTGTGGTTCGCCCCGTTGTGCAGCAACGTGAGCCGCTGAAGCAGACGACCCGCCGAAGATGGACACACCGCCTCAATCCAGGTCGTCCCACTGCCCGTCTTGCGGTTCTCCACCACGCGCCCGCCAACGATGAGGCCGTTCTCCCAGGTCAGTCCTAGGTCCTTGACCGGGGCGACCGCCTTTCGCAGAGCCGGAATCTCAGGCGACTCGGGAGCATTGACTTCAAGGGCAATCAGCTCACCAAGGGGGTCACCGGAGTCCGAGAGCCACTTGGCGTAGGCCAAGAAATTGCCGGGGGAGGTGCCCTCAACCAGGGCCACTTCAAGGGGGTACAACGAACGTTGCGACATGGCGATTCCGGTGGTGAGCCCCAATCGTACAACGTCGAGACACAGGCTGTCACGGGCACAGGCAACACGGAACGCGACGAGCGGCCCAGCTAAGCAGGCCTTCATCCACCGCTGTCGGTCCTAGCTCTCGACGAGGAACACCGTGTAGTTGTTGCTCGACTCAACTCGGTCACCCTTGATCGCGCCGTACTCTGGGTCGTCCGACCAGCCTTTGAACGCGTCCATCGTTGGGAAGCGGATGCACACGTTGGCCATCTTCGCCTGGCCTTCAACGTAGGTCGCGGGTCCTGCAAAGATGAACTCGCCGCCGTGCTTGGCAACCGTGCTGCCTACAACGGAGAGGTTGCCTGGGTTGTACTTGGCGTATCGCTCGGGGTCAGTGATGTCGTAGGTAAATACAGCATGTACAGGCATGTTGGCATCTCACTTTGAGGGGGATGTGTAGACTACCCGCGGCACCCTCAAAAGCGACAGCGGGGTTCCAAAGGACCGGCCAGATACCGGGTCTTTCGCACCCATGAAGGTCGCCCCAGTCCAGATGCGCGGCCGCAGCCGAAACGCTGGTGAAAGACCATCCCGTCACCCCCGACGGGTGTGGCAACTCGCGCAAGTTCCGACCACACCGCTACAGCTTCGCGAGCCAACCACGCGTACGCACCGCGTACCGACCCGGTCCCATCAATGCCGCAGCAATCGCACCGAACGAGTAGAAGACCTGCAATTCAAGCGCGTACTCGCCATGGTCACCCACGGAGAGCAGGTCGCCGGCGTGCAGTAAGTAGGTCGCCATTGCCATGGTGAACACAATCGCCAGAGCACTGCTGCGCATGGCCACGCCCAAGATGAGCAGGATGGGCGCGACGATTTCGCCGACGTAGACGCCGTAGGCCATCGCGGCTGGAAAGCCCTTGCCCTCCAGCATTCCGCCCATCCAGCCAACGCCATTCATGATTTTGTCGACGCCGTGAAACAGCATCAAGCCGCCCACTGTCACACGAAGCACAAGGCTGGCGAGGTCTGGGCGGGGCCGGGGGGGTGTCGGACTGAATCGGCTCATGGAGGCCTCCGTTGCCGAACACCTCACCTAGACCAAAGCCAGCGGCAACGATGGGTCAGACGAAGATGATGTCTGCACCCACCGTTTTCTCGAAGAAATCGGTGGCGGTGATGATGTCCTGCACCTCGGGCAGCAGGTCTGCTGCCGTTCGGTCAAACATCTTCATGGCCAGCTCACACGCGTACAGATCGCAGCCAGACTCGCTGAGCATCGTGACCATCTCCCGAGCGCGCGGCAGGTTGAGCTCGTCCATCTTCTTTTGCATGAACGAAGTCCCAAGGGCCTCCATTCCCGGCAACCCAGCGACCATATTTGGCATAGGGCTCATGGGATTTCCTACGAAGTTCACGTGCAGGTGGTCCACGCGGCTGTCAGTGATGACCTCCAGGCCGTAGAACGTGAAGAAGATGCTGCATTCAATGCCGGTCATACGTGCAGCATTGGCCATAATGAGCACCGGAAAGCACTCGTCTAGGCCTCCTTTTGCACAGATGAGCGCAATCTTGCGGGCACCGGTGGTTGCGGCAGGCTGGGCTGCGGGAGCATTTGCGTTGAAGGGAAAAGACATGGGGGTCTCCTAGACACAACCAACAGGTTTCGGGATGCCAGCAATCATGGCGACAGACTTGCCAGGCGTGTTCGGGAACAGGGCGTACATGCGCTTGGTGCCCACACCTGAGCCGGTTGCGACACGTCGGACATTCGGGCTGGCGTTGCAGGTCAAGCAGTCTTGCCGCGCCCACATCACAACGCCCCAGTGCTCTTCAGTCAGCTCAATACCCAGTCCCGCGGCCATCTTTTCACCCAGTTCGGGCGTCCAATCAGCCGCGTCGACCAGAAAACCGGTGGCGGTGAATCGATGCCCCTCCCACATCACCACGTCGGACAAGTCGGGAGCCTCAACCGCTGCGCGCGGCTCGCACTGGGCAGGTGCAGGCTTACGAGTTGATGACGACTGGCGAACCGATGACGACTGGCGAGTCGGTGCAGGCTTGCGCTCTGAACCCGACGACGCCGCACTTCGGGCCCGTCCCAGGTGGCGGAGAATCTCAAGGCCCACCGCGAGACCACGCTGAACTTCTTTGTCGTTGACCGCCCCCATCATTCCGAGTGGCCCGACCGGCTTGACCTCGTCTGCATGGTGCAGGACATCTGTGGCATCGTTGGCGAACGCGAGGACGTCGGGCTGGGTGACGTTGCGTAGGGTGTCCAAGATCTGAACCGCACTGTCCGACAGCGAGCGAACGTCTTCTGGGCCGTAGGCGTTGGCGACGCGGTCGAACAGAGACAGCATCTCGTTGCCCAGGTCAAACCAACCGCGACTCTCCCACTCGGCCATCTGGCCAGCGAGTGCGGTCATGCCCTCGCGGGCAACGGGCGTCATGTCGCGGATGAAGTCTTCGGTGTAGCGCTGACGTTCGACGATGTAGTCGAGCTTCGCATGCAGGGCGTCTAGGTGTTGGTTGAGTTCGGCGTCCATCAAGAAGTCCTCTTTCCGTACATCAGCATGTTGTGATCCAAAGGAAGTTCGTCACCTTTCACGAGCACATTCCAATACGCCCACTCAAAGGCCAGCTTGCCCAGGTGGTTGATGCGGCTCTCTTCCAACAAGTAGAAGGGCCCAATGCCAGGAAGCGGAAAGCGGCCTGGAAGCGGCTCGGTCTCGTAGTTGAAGTCAATGAGCATGGCCTTGCCATGACCGGTCTCGATGAAGCAGTTCGCGTGGCCATCGAATGCGGGCAGAAGCGGTCGCCCCTCGATGAAACGCAGCACGTTCGCAGGCAAAATATCGCCCTGGAAGTGAGCAACTGCGCCGGCTTTGGACGTTGGCAGGTCCGTCGCATCGCCAATGACGAAGATGTGGTCGTACTTGACGCTCTGAAGCGTGTGCTTGTCTGTCGGCACGAACCCAAGCTCATCACCTAGACCACACGCCTTGATGGGGTCTGCTCCACCATGGAGCGGCACCGTGACCAACAGGTCGAAGTTGAGCTCTCGACCGTCGTACGAACGCAAGACCTTCTTGTCCTCGACCACCGCTTCCGTGAGGAAGTTGACCACCTGCGCGATGCCTCGCTTCTCCAGCATGCCGCCGAGCGACGCCGAGGCGACGGGCTTCGTGAACGCTCCATCCAGCGGGGTGACGTAGATGAGCTCGGTCTTGTCGCGCAGTCCACGCTTGGTCAGCCAAGCATCAACCAAGAACGTGAACTCCAGGGGCGCCACCGGGCACTTGATGGGCATGTCCATGATGTTGACCACCAGGCGTCCACCGTCCCAACTGTCCAGGCGTGCAGCGAGCGCTTCAGCACCGGCCGGCGAGTAGAACTCGTGAACGTCGGTTCTCCAGAGCTTGCCGGTCATGCCTGGCGTCCACTCTGGGTGCAGTTCGGCGCCGGTCGCAATCACCAATACATCCCAGGAGAGCGTAGTGCCGTCCTCAAGAACCGCCGACTTTGCCTCGGGGTCGAGCTTGGCGAGAGTGCCAATGACTCGGTTGACCTGTGCGCTCACCAAGTTCATGCGGGGACGAACCAAGTCGGAGACGCGCTTGTCACCAAAGGGAACGAAGAGAAGCCCAGGTTGGTAGATGTGCTCGTCGTCGCGGTCGACCACGGTGACGCGCCAGCCGTCCGGCAAGGCTCGGACCATCTTGTTGGCCATGAGCGAACCCGCGGTGCCGCCGCCGAGTATCAACAGTTGCTTCATCTAGACCTCCCTGGTCGGCCACAAGCAACAACCATGCCAGCGGGATGACGAACGAAGGCTGGGTATCGCCCAATCTTACGGGCATTCTGACCCAGGGGCGTGTGAGATGGCACAGTCGGAACGCTCGGCTGCGACAGGTCGGGGCAGCTAGCGAAGCCAGTATTCTACGTGAATCAAGCCATTGTAGAAGGCCGATAGCGACGTCTCTAGGAAGCACGACTGACTCACGCCCGCCCGTCCCCACGAGTTGTCTTCGCCGCCCTGATCGAAGCAGTGGCCTCTTCCGGGATTTTCAATCTCGATGCCACTGTTGTTGGACCCAATGTAGCTATTGAATTCCCAGTATCCACCGTTGTTTAGCGTGGAAGCCGCGGTGTGCCAGCCTGTGATGACCACCGGGCCCCAGACCACATCGGCTTCAAAGCAGAGTGTCCAGCCGCCACCGCGAGCCACCATGTTGCAGAGCAACTGGTTCCCGTAGATGGACGTTCCGCACGTCGGTTTGCGCAATTGACCTTTTTCAGGTCCGTTATCGTGCGCGGCGCGCCTCACCGCCCAGAAGGTCGTCCAACGACGCGCTACGGATAGGTGACTCCAACATCCTGATGGGGACGGCGAGCAAGACCTACTTGTGGGCACCACGCACGGAACAGGTCGCCATGGCCAGATTGCCGTCTTTTACGGACCGGCCACCGACTGGGCAGCGGACTTGATGCCGTAGGACGCGGGTACACGCTTCGTCGGTGCGGCCCCCAACAGAGACTGGACTGCATCACCGACCTCGCAGCGCATGCGTGTAGACCCGTTCATGATCGGCCTACAACTGCCTATCTAGCTCTCTTCGTTCACGGGGAAGGCACCTGAACGAACGACGCCTCAACAATCTGTCGGTCTTGCGGGTCGGCCAGCGACGCAATGGCGGCCTTGGCGCTCGCGTAAGAGTCCCGATGGGGTTGCGTACGGCCACTAATCGCGGCTGCATGCGCATGAAACACATGGACAAACGCAGTCTCCCACGCAGGCGTATCTGGCTTATCGAACGCCTTCTTCGTCTCTTCCGCCAGTGACCATGCGAGCTCCGCTGGGCCGAGCAAGCTGTGAACCGCAGCCAGCAACATGTTCGCCCGCGACACGTTGAGCGGCGTCCCCACCGCTGTCCAATGCACTGCCGCCGCGTGCGCCGTACTCAGCATCTCTTGGTCTTCCGCCGCAGTTCGGGTCGGCATAGCGGCCAGCTGCCAAGCACGATTGTTGTTCGACATTGCAAAGTACTTATGCCAAGCACCAACGTCCGCTGACTCTGGGCTCTTCAACATGACACTCCTTGTCTCCACGATTTCGTGACGGGCGAACGTGAAGTGACGAGGGTGTAACCCGACAAATTCCGCGGTAAAAGCTGGCGCCCTGTGGTGGACCAAGACCAGCGTATCTCGGGTATACGTGGGGTAAACCTTATTGTTCCACGTTCGAGGCCAGCTTAGGGCGAGAGACTATTCTGGGGAAAACATGTCACGCTTACCCATACTGACCCTGTTGGTCTCTTCCACCGCAGTTGCAGCGGACGTGAACAACGACGGTTGCGTGGATGCAAGCTTCAACGCCAATACAGCCTGTGTAGCGCCATCTGCTGATCTGGGTATTGGGGTCATCGTCGGGGCTGGGGCCGTCATCGGCGAACGCGCCAGCGTGGGTGCCAATAGCGAAATTGGCGCCAATGCCGTAGTGGGCCGGTCGGCGACCATTGGTGCGCGGACAGTCCTAGGAGTGGACAGCATCATCGGTCGGGCGCCAACGGTCGGGTCTGACGTAGACGCTTCGGCAGGTGGCCTTTACGTTGGGTACGGCGCGTCTTTGGGCGACCGCTGCTTGGTGTTGAGCAACGTGACGCTCGGTAACCTGGTCTCCGTGGGCGCGGACTGCGAGCTTGCCACGAATGCGGTTCTGGGCCGCTCGGTGACGTTGGGTATTGGGGCGTTGCTGGGTGCAGGCGTGGTGCTTGGGCCGGATGTTGTCGCAGGCACCGCGCTCGACCTACGGAGTGGGGTGCGGGTCCGCAAGGGCGCGACCTTCGGAAACGGTGTGCTCGTCGCCACCGGGGCCGCGATTGGTCGCGATGCCGTGGTGGAGACCGGCGTTACGGTCGGAGTGGACGCGAATGTCGGGGCCAGAACCATCATTCAAGCGGGAGCCACCGTCCCGCAAAATACATGGATTGCACGCAATACGCTGTTCTCAGGCGCGGGCATTTCCGAGGTCTGCAGCAATGGCTCGGACGACGATGACGACGGATTCACCGACTGCGATGACCCCAGCTGTTTCGACGCTACGGCCTGCAATCCGCCCATCAGCCAGCACAACACTCTCTCTTTCAGCTCCACCGGTACCGCGGGTGGCTGCTCGTACCAGAGCACCCATGCCGTCAGGTACAGGAACCTTGGCAACATGCACTGGCGGACCTGTATGTACGAAGCCGCCAAGCGCGGAGCCGGCGTTCAGTCGACGTACCAGATGGCTGCCGGAAGTCAACAGGGCTGGGGCGGGTGCCGGAGCGGTAACCAGGCCGGCTGGGCGTACCGTTTTACGGGGACCTCTTCGTTTCCCACCGCGTCCATCACCTCATCAAAGGCGTGCGTTCTGGTGCGCGATCCGCGCTCTCCGCCAGGAGTCACCCCACTAAGCTCAACCCGCGTGTTTGACGGCGACACGTGGGTTTACCAAGACTACGGCCTGAAGTACTTCGACGAATGCCAGTTGCTCGCATCGAATGCCGGTGCCAGCATCATCCCGGGCATCACCATCGGATTGCCTGCTCCAAACTACCACATCAACACCAATAACGGGTGCAATGTCTATTACCGGACAGGCACCTTTGGAGCCTCACAGGAGCCCCACACCGCGAGTTCGGGTGCGCGCTCTGGACAGCGGTTGTGTATGGTTGGCTACATCTCCATTCCGAGACCGTAGACAGACAGCGCATGCAGGCTGCGCATGGGTCATCGACCACCAGAGACTGGTCAAGCGGGTCGGAGTGAGCCGAGACGAGCAGCTTGGCCCCGCTGGCGTTCGCGCGAAAGCCGAGCGGTTTGGCGCCGACTACAGGGTGTTGTTGGACACGACAGGTCAGCGTCGACAACGTACAGCGTAAACACGCTGCCAACCACGGTTGTGATTGGACCAGATGGCATGGTGGTGGACTCTCGCATTGGCACCGTGAGTGAGCGGCAGCTTGCGCGCATGACGCGGCCATAGACGTGGTGTAGACTCCGACTTCGCGAAGGAGACCGGATGCGTATCGCATGTTGTGGACTGTTGAGTGTGGTGGCAACGGCGGCCTCTGCGGACACCGTGACCCTGGAGTTCACGGGGACGGTCACCGAGCAGAGCCTGGTCTTCGGGATTGCGGCCAGTCCCAATGACCCCATCACAGCGACCATTCAGTACGACACTGAGACCCTCGATGCAGCGCCGCGAGACATCGAGTTTGGGCGCTACACGCAGTCGATCGATGAAGGACTTCGCCTTGAAGTGAACGGGTCGAGCATCGTCTCCAGCAGCTACGACGTCTCAATCAACGACCGTCAACTGGATTCCATCTCGTTCGTGGCGTCTGATCTCGTGGTCGATGGGCAATTCACTACGTTGCCCGCTGGACTTGGCGTGGACATCGCGCTGACGAATGGTCACCCCGCAACATTTTCTTCGGACGCCTTGCCTACCGAGTTCGGAATGGTCAACTTCGAGGACCAACAGATCTATGTGTGCGACCCAGACGGGGGCTCGCTGGTGTTCTCGATGTCGAACGTCGACATCACCATCGTGCCGAGCATTCCACCCCCCATTGTGTCGGTCAATGCCGGAGTGTTCATCGATCTCGGAACGTCGGTCACGCTCAACCCAGCGGTCCTGGCCGCCGAGGCAGAGGGGCACGACGCCCGAGACCTTGTGTTCGAGGTCCAGTCGGCGCCTGAGCACGGAAACCTCACGGTCGGCGGCGACGTTGTGGACGAGTTCACAGGCGCACAACTGCAGGACGGTGACGTCGTCTACGTCCACACAAGCGGTACGGTGGACCCTGACGGATTCTCATTTATGGTTCGGGACCCGAGCGGACTTGGCAGCGCGCTAGCGACCTTCCACGTCACGGTAGACGGCAACAACTCCCTGCCGGTTGTGGTCAACGCCCAGCTTCCTACCCGGGAAGGGTGGAGTATTTGGTTGGAGTCAAGTCACTTGTGGGCCACCGACTCCGACGATGATGCACTGCAGTTCACTGTCATGAACCCACCGCTGTTCGGCCAGTTCGTGCGGCTGGACGGTTCTCAAGTCAGCACATTCACGCCGGCAGACCTCTCGGCGGGCATGCTTCGATACATCCACGACAACAGTGAAAATGACGTCGATAGGATTGGTTTGACGGTGGCAGACCCACGCGGAGGCGTAGTTGCCTTCGACTTGGACATCTCGATATTCCTGTTCAACGAGTACCCCGAGTTCACCATTGTGGACGACCTCTCGGTGCCGGAGGGCGGCGAACTCGTGTTTGACGATTCCGTCTACCAGGTCTCGGATCCCGAGGGCGACCCGCTCACACTAAGGCTCGATACGGTCCCTGAAAACGGTGATTTGGTCTTCAACGGGGTGATTTTGAGAGCGGGCACGTCGCTGCAAGAGGCGGACATGTTGGGTGGCGTCTTGGCGTACCAACACGATGGCTCTGAGACGACTAGCGACACGTTTGAGTGGACGATTCTCGACCGTGTCGAGGTCTGCGGTACCCGAGTCGTAGAGATCTCGGTAACGCTGTTGAATGACGCCCCCATCGCAAACGATGATGTGTACGCGCTCACGGATGACGGCACTCCCACAGGTGGAGTCTTTGACATCCATCCACGTGACGGTGTCCGCGCAAATGACTCGAATGAGGAGAATGACTGGCTGACGCTGACGGTTGTCGAGCCCCCCACCCAAGGGCAGCTCACCATGGACGATGACCACCAAGGCGGCTTCGTCTACGAACACGACGGGGGCGACGCGGTCGTCACATTTACCTACCGCCTCAATGACGGCGAGTCGGACTCCGAAGACGCGCTCGTCACGCTGAACATCACGGCGACAGAGCTCGTCGATGAGGACACCGATGCGGTGGAGCCGGAACCGAGTGGCGAGCCGACGGTCGACCCAGAACCACAAGTATCGGGCGACACGGGTGCGAGCGCGAGTAGTTGCGATGCGACGGGCAGCCCGACGTGGCTGGTGGCCTTGGCATTGCCCCTGGCGCTCGTCCGTCGTCGGAAAAGGACCCGCTAGTACGGAAGGAGCTGAACGCTGACCTTCAAGAAGTAGCGCTTGCGGCGGTCGTCGCAGCGCAGCTCTCCGGTGAAGAGCCCCGGCGCGTCGCAGGACCTCGGTCGTGGTGCAGCGCAGCCCCACGATGTCCTCATGTTCTGGGTAGTAGGCGTCTGCCGAGTCGATTGCGAGAGTGTTCAGCCGTGTGGGATGCCCCATCATCAGAACAGGCATGTCAGACAGGCGTTGGATGCGCGTACACCTCCTGAGAATATGGGTTCATCCAACACTCGGAGAACCCATGCGCTTCATCATCCTGCTCCTGATCAGCACCCCCGCCTTCGCCGGACAAGGCAATGACCGAACACCCCCAGGTCTGACCCAAGTCTGTGCCGAGTACGACGACCTGTCTGGCCCGACGGGACAGGACGAGCTCGGAGACGCCCTCGCTGACGAGGTTCTTACTAACCTTGCCCCCATCGGCATCGCGCCGGATGCACCCGTGCTTGCTCTCGCGACCCCTCGAGGAACCATTGCCGTCGCCCAACACGGCTACGGCGCTGAAACCGCCTTCGTGACCGAAGTCAGCGGCGAGAGAGTCAAGTTCGGCGACGAGACCATTGCACTCAACGACGCAACCATCGTGAGCCTTCAGATCGCCAGCGACAAGTCGGGATTCGCGACCACCGCCACCTTCTACAACGTCGACGGTGAAGCTGTCGCAGAGGCCCGCCAGTACACAACCGGACCGTGGCTGTCGCTGGACGGCATCTCGTTCACGGGAAGCACTGCCCGCATCGAAGATATGGGGGAGCGTGGTCGGGTCACAGCCACCGCAAAGTACGGGGACATCCTCATCGACGGCGTCCCGCTCGAATTCGATTGATTTCAAACTCCACGCTCGGCCGCAACAGCTAGGCAGTCGCCTCTGACGGCCAGACGGTCGAGCAATGAGAACCGCCAAGGTCCTCACACAAGGCACCACTAGCGTCTGGTGAGACTAAGGCGTGCGAGGAGCACGACGAGCGGGGGTGGCCGGACGACGTGCCGCAGGCAACCGAGCGATTGCGGTACACGACCGGGACCGCCTGCCCGAAACCACTCCAGAGAGCATGCAGAGATCTCCGTTCCGACGTGCGCTCTCCGCAAGTCCACACTCGACGGTCGAGACGATTTGGTCGTCCGTCCGGTCTCGCGTCAGCTTGAGATCGAATCTCGGCGTATCGAGAACAGTCGCCATGACCTCGCAGAGGTCCGCACGAGGTGCCTGACACGCGGCCTCGCTTCTAGACGCGGCACACTCGATATCGGCCTCGAGTTGTGTCTGTACTTGCTGGGGCACCTCGACACGAATCGCTTGTCCATCGCCATCTGTGACCTTGGTTTGGGCCAGGGCGGTGGAGAAGAAGCCGAGGGAGAGCAAGCAAAGAAAAGCGGTCTTCATGAGTGGGAGCCTGGGTCTTGAAGTGAGGGTGCAAACTACACCGCGCCAACACCCCAGGCGAGTCGAACCGTGCCATAAACCCTGATGAATCCAACAAACTTCGATTCGAATGCGGGGGGTGCGATTCGCGAGGCAACCAGGCCACATGAACAGGTCGCTGACGTCTGACAGAACATCACCTACGCGCTAACGGTGAAGACCACCCATTGGAGGCCTATGCCTGCTGACGCTGCCCCGGTCGACCCACTGGAGGCACCCGCTATCGTCCGCCGAGCGACCGTCGGCGAATCGCGTAGTAGCAACAGCCTAGGGCCTGGACTGTTGAAGAAGGCCCGGGGACGGGTGGGGTGGATGGCGCTCGTGCAGCTAACCCTGGCGGGAGTCCTGGGATTCGGCGCGAGTCTGGTGTTCCATCAAGCAGGATTTATCGACCTGCAAAGCCTGGTCAGGCAGCTCATCGCCATGAGTCTGCAGTGCGCTGTGGCCGGTGCCATCTGGTGGGTGGCCAGAACGCCTCGATACAGCGACTCGCTCGTTCTGAATCTGGGACTGGCGATGGAAGTGATGGTCTGCCTAGGCGGAGCGTTCGTGATGCACATGGGTGCCTATGAGGAGCACAACAGCATCGCGGTGATGACGTGGACAGCGCCCATGATCATCTTCTTCCCGCTCGTCATTCCATCGCCCCCACGACGCGTCCTATTGGTCTCGACAATTGCTGCGTGTACCGAGCCATTGGTTGTCTTCTCCATGTGGGCCACACTTCCAATTGTGCCGAACATCGAGCACTTCCTGACGTCGATGTTGAGTCCTTTTGGGGCGATAGCACTCGCCTACTACGCCTCGAAGGTCCTGTGGGGACTCAATCTCGAAGTGAGCCGGGCGCGGCGTCTGGGCAGCTACCAACTTGAAGAGCCCCTGGGCCACGGCGGCATGGGGGAAGTGTGGCGAGCATCTCACCACATGTTGGCGCGACCGGCAGCCTTGAAGTTCATTCATCCCCAAATGCTCGCCGACGACCCCGTCAAGGCCCAGGCCGTTCTGCAGCGCTTTGAGCAAGAGGCACAAGCCACCGCAAGTCTGCGCTCGCCTCACACCATCCAGATCTACGACTTCGGCCTCGCCGACGACGGTTCATTCTTCTACGTGATGGAGCTTCTCGCCGGTTTGGACCTGCATACCTTGGTCAAAAAGTTCGGTCCCCAGGAACCAGCCCGGGTCGTCTACCTTCTGCTTCAGGTGTGCCACTCCCTGGAAGAGGCACACCGTGCTGGTCTCATCCACCGCGACATCAAGCCCGCCAACCTATTCGTCTGTCGCTACGGCACTGACGATGACTTCGTGAAGGTGCTCGACTTTGGCCTGGTGAAAGAGGTTCGGCCCGGAGACAACCAACTGCTCACCATGCACGGTGTGGTGGTCGGAACTCCGAGCTTCTTGGCGCCAGAGCTGGCGTTGGGAGAAGACAAGGTCGACGGACGAGCGGACCTCTACGCTCTGGGCTGCGTTGCCTATTGGCTGCTTACCGGACAGCTCGTCTTCGACGGCGACACCCCCATGAAGCAGATGGTCCAGCACGTCAAAGACCCGCCGCCGCGCCCATCTTTGCTGTCTGAGCACCCCATTCCGGAGCGTCTGGAAGAAATCATCATGGCGTGTCTCGAAAAAGAACCGGTGGACCGCCCAGAATCAGCCTACGCCCTCGCTCGCCAGCTGGAAGACTGCGCCTTCGCTCGCCCGTGGACCTCCGAACGCGCCCACGCGTGGTGGGAGAGGCACCGGCCCTCTGCAAACTAGTCGTCGAGCTGTCGGAGCTCGTCGAGCCGCATCTGAATCGAGTGATGCGATGCCATCAGCTGGTCGAGCACCTCCGAGCTAGAGAGGGACGAGTCGTTCGTCGGAGGCTTTCCGTCGAGATGGGGCCACAGGGCGGCGTTGATCTTGGGGTCGAGCACGTTGTCGAGGTATTCGAGCGCCATTCCACGGAGCTGGGCCTCGTCTGTGTGCAGACCGCGGAACGCCACCCAGAGCGGATCGGCGGGCAACAGGAGCGAGAGCAAGCGAAAGACGTGCTCGAGAGAACGCCCGGAGCGCGCACGAAGGAAGGCGTCAATCTCGCCATCGGTCTCGTCGTCGTCCAGCAAGGTACGGCTCTTCCAAACCGGGGCTTCCACCGCAACCTCGGTCAGGATGAGATCACGCACTCTCGTCTCGGGGATGTCCAGCCGGCAGCGCTGATGAAGACGCGCCAGCGCCCGACTGCATTGATAGCGCACCTCGAAGCGACGATCTGCGAGCGCACGAATCAGCCCATCCATCGCTCGTTCGGGGTGCCCGTGGGCCAGCACTCTCGGGATGCGACGACGGATGGCGAACGGCTCGTCGGGGTCGAGCAGCGCGTCGCAGAGCTGACCGGTGTGCTGAGCCGCGATGGGTTGAAGCGCGGCGAGCGCCTGGTTGGAGACCTCGTCCCAGGCCACCAAGCGGAGGACTTCGCCAACGAATTCGGGACGCATCGGAGCCGCTAGCGCTGCGGTGACCCTCGAGATGTCACCGGAGCGCAGCTCGAGCCACCTCGAGGCAACGCGGTCCGATGAGGACTGGCTTGTGGCGGCTGGTTTGGACGCGGGTCGCTCGTTCGGGACCTGGGAGCGCAGCACACGTGAGGCGTTGAGGTCGAGACCGACCAGATCGAGGTTCGCCAATGTCTGCTGGAGCACCGAACGAGTGAACCCATCTTCTACGCCGCCGAGTGGGTCCGTCGACGGCTGGTGGGTCATCAGCGCGCGCTCCAAGACGGTGATGTACCCGCGGTCGAGGCGCATCGCGAGACCGAATGTCACCAGGCATATGACACCGACTACCGCGAATAGCAGCGGTGTGGGGGACAGGGTCATGGCCAGCACCCCGCTCAACAATAAGCCACCGAGCGCAGCGCCTATGCGGCGTGCACCTACATCAATGAGCACCTTGGTTCGGCGCTTCTCGGCAGGATGCAACGGGATAAATAGCAGCTCGTAGACACTGCGAGACAGGACTCCGGTGGTGAGCTCACGGGTACCCCAGAGCCCCGCGGCCGCCGGAAGTCCGGGGACGAGGACCCCGACCAAGGCGCCGACCCCCATGAGCACCGGTCGAACGGCCGCGGTTCTGCCAAGGCTGAGGCGCTGCAGCACGCGCTGGGTGATGAAAGACTGTCCAACGAAGGTGGCGACGCCCATCACGCCATAAGCCACGGCGAAGAAGCGCATCAGCTCGTCGCCCTGCCAGTTGTCGGCGGCCATGCTCTTGAACAGGTAGTCGACAACCTCGCCGGACAGTGCGCCCGCGACCACCAGTGCCGCCAGCAGCTGCAAGTAGCGACGGGACTTGAGAACGGTTGGACCGCCGGACTGTTCAGCGGCCACAGTCGGTATAGGCGCTGGGGCTCCGCGCACCACAACCAGGATGGCCACGGTGCAGAGCAGATGCAAGACGGCGAGAATGGGCAGGCCGTCGACCACGCCAAACCACACGGCGACGCGCTCCGCAGCGATACCCCCGACCACGCCGCCGACCGTGGCCCCAACCGCGATGCGGCTGAAGACGGCCTTTCCGGTCCGAGGGTCAAAGCGCTCGTTGACCAGCGACCAAAACGCAGAGACCAAAACGCCACCGCCGGCAGTCACAAGCAGGTACATCGCCACGGCGCCGGCCTTGGGTGATGTGGCTGTGAGCAGGGCGACGAGCAAGGTCATGCCCGAAACAGCGGCAAATGCTCCGGGGGCGAAGCGGGCGGGAGAGAACGCCGTGGTCAGCCGGGCCGCAGCCAAGACGATGGGCACCGCGAGCAGTGAGCTGACGATGACCATAGCGGGCAAGGCCGTCACCGAGAAGTTCGACAGGAACAACGCATCGCGCATGGCCGCAGCCATGACTTGCCAGGCAATCATCGGCACCGCGCAGGCGATGGCCCACCGGGTCGCTTGTTGGTCCGCACTCACAGGGTGGCTCGCCCCTCGGCAGCAGCACGCTCATTCGTCATTCGCATTGCTCCTTCGGAGGTACCCCGTTGGGGCATCTTCTCACGACCGCCGCTATCGTACCGCTGTTCAGACACGAAGAGGTCAATGCCGCCTCGACACGAGTACAAGCCCGGCGGCCTAGAAGTACGCGCTCACACGTAAAAAGCCGGTCACCGGGTAGGTGCCAAACTCACTACGCAGTTCGGCCCCATCCGGTCGGCTGCCAACACCCACGTAGCCGCCGGCTTGCAGGGCGACGTCTCCCGCCAACGACCAGTCAACGCTGGGAATGATGAACGCGCTCGGGTCCTCGATATTGCCAATGACAGCCAGGTTTGTGGAGATGAGCGGGGTGACCTCCTGCATCCACGCCAGTCCCGCGTAGGTCCGGCCCGTCAGCCACAGCTCACCCGTGGCAAAGCGAGGTCCACTGGCGAAGGTGGCGTACTCGCTGGGAACAGCACCGCCGAGTGTCTGGACATACGCCTCGGCCGACAGGGTCGTGGTGCCGGTGGGCCGCCAGTCCGCGCCGAGAACCGCGCGCACGAAGGCGTCGTCATCGGGTTTACTGACCGTGAGGTCGCCGTGCACACCAACCGGTCCCAGCGCGCTCACGACCGACACGCCGCCAACCCAGTCACCGCGGACGAGGCCCGCAAAGGCACCCAAATCGGTGACTCCGACCGTTCCCTGACCGTAGGCCGCGACCACAACGCCATCGGCGTCCCAGTCTCCGGCGTAGGCGGCAACAGCGGTGATCTGCCCAGACATTCCGGCGTAGACGTCCACCCGTGCAGCGTCTACGCCCGGCTTGTACTCCTGGTCGATAACGGCGGGCGTGAAGGGGCTGACGAGGTCGAGCGGCGTGAAGAAGGCACCGCTGCCAAAGGAGATGGCCTGGCGTCCAACCGTGACGTCCAGATGCGGCACGCTGACTCGGGCAGACAGCCGGTCGACGCGTCCGCGGAACAACAAGCTGGGCTCGTCGACCGCTTCCCATGTCAGCGGCATGAGCTCGGGCGCAGTTGTGGCGACGCCGGCCGAGAGCACGCCGCTACTTCCACCACTTCCGGGCGACAGCGTCAGAGAGTGGTGGGCCTCAAACTGCAGATGCGACCCCACGTCTACCTTGAGGTTCAAGCGCCCATCCACAATGCCAACGCCCGACGGTTCGGAAGGAAAGACCTCCGATTCATACGGAAAACTGGCCACATAAAACGACTTGATATGCCCACCCAGGTCTGCCTGGACCAAGGCCTCGTCGCCATCTGCGGCAAAGGCCAGAGTGAGGGTGAGCAGCGCAATCACTTGGTGATGTCCGACTCGATCTCGCCGTCCACCATTCGAACGACCCGCTTCGCGGCGCGGATGACCCGCTCGTCGTGCGTCGAAAAGACGAAGGTCACACCGTGGTTATCGTTGAGGTCTCGCATCAGCGCGATGAGCGAGTCGCTGGTGGTGCTGTCCAGATTCGCAGTCGGCTCATCGGCGAGCACAAGGGCAGGTCGCCCAGCGATGGCTCGAGCGACCGCCACACGCTGCTGTTGGCCCCCCGATAGTTCTGACGGACGCCGGTCTTCCATGCCCTTCAGTCCAACATTTTCGAGCGTCTGCATCACCCGCCGGCGACGCTCTTTGGCCGCCACACCCTGCAAGCGCAGGACGAACTCGGCATTTTCGTACGCCGTCAGGACGGGAATGAGGTTGTAGCTCTGAAAGACGAAGCCGATGCGGGCCAGACGTAGGTCCGACAGGGCACCGGCAGACAGGGAGCCAAGGTCGGTCCCGTCCACACTGACGGTGCCTGATGTAGGCGAGTCGAGTCCGCCAATGCAGTTCAGCGTGGTGGTCTTGCCCGAGCCAGAAGGCCCGATGATGGCAGTAAACTCGCCATCTTTGATGTCGAGGTCAACACCGCGAACGGCTCTGACCACAATGCTTCCCTGCACGTAATCGCGGGTCAGGCCCCGCACTGAGACAATGGACATGGGTCCCTCACACGCTGTTTAGCGCTTCCAAAGGTTTGAGCTTGATTACCGTCCACGCCGGGTACAGCGCGGCGCTAACCGTGACGACAACAGTCACAATGGCCAAGACGATGAGTCTCGGCGTGTCGATGCTGAAGAAGATGATGCTGTCGAGCACCACGCCCTCCATCTCCATTGAGCCGCCGGCAAGCGCGGCCATGTCGAGGCCGTTGACGATGAACGGCGCCGCCAGCAGCAGTCCACCTACCAAACCGAGCAGGGCAGCCAAGAGGCCCAGAACTCCGGCTTCAAGGAGCACCATCGCCGCAATTCGCCGGTTGCGCACTCCGATGGCCATGAGCACGCCAAACTCCCGTACACGCTCCATCACGCTCATCAGCACGGTATTGACGATGCCCATGGCCACGATGAGGCCGAGAAAGACCATCATCAGCACGCCGCCAGCACGGTCAGCCTCAATGGAGGCGACGATATTGGGCATAGACTCTTGCCATGGAAGGACGACGACGCCCTCGGGAAGAGTGCCAAGGGCTGTTCGGGCTGCAATCGTTGCCGCCTCGGTGCCTGCGACGTCTGGAAGGTGCACGGTCACTTGGTTCGCGAAATCGGACATTCCGACTAGCTTCTGTGCCGTCTGCAGCGGGACCACACCCATGAAGCCGTCGATGTCCGCCGACCCGGTCTTGAACGTGCCGCGAACGCGAAGCAACTCCGAGTAGTCCTCGCCGTTGTGATTGCCTTGGTAGACAACCCGGTCTCCGATGTCGACGTCTAGGGACTCAGCGAGCAGCTCTCCAAGTATGACGCCGCGACTGTCGTCATCTTGCAGCCACTCGCCGCTCACGAGCTTGTCAGGCAAGGTGTCGACGAGAGGTTCGACGGACGGCTGAACACCGCGCAGCTGTACGCCAACTGCGCCGTTGGCCGACGACAACAGGCCGTCCACCAGTGAGCGCTGAGCAATGGTAGCGTCTGGGATTGCCGCGCCAAGGGCATCGGCAATGGCCTGTGCTCCGCTCACACCTTCAGTTGCCTGCGGATTGTCGACGTAGGTCGCCTGTTCCACCACGACATGCCCGGTGGTCGAGGCGACTCCCGACTTGATCATGGAGCCGTAGGTGCCCTTCTGCATGCTCGTCACAAAGACCATCATGGCCAGACCAAGGGCAATGGCGGTGACAGTGAGCAGAGTTCGGCGCACGTTTCGGCGCAGGTTGCGAATGGCGAGAGACAACAGCATGGTTCAGCCCTCAGTCATGCCGCAGAGCCACAACGGGCTCCAAGCGGGATGCGCGCCAGGCGGGCAATAAGGCCGCGACTACGCTGGTGATGAACACGGCGGCAACGGTCAAGAGGATGCCACCAGGGCGTACATGACCGTAGAAAATGGGCTCGAGAACTACGCCATTGTAGGCGAAGCCAGACTCCATGTAGCCAGACAAATCGATGCCGTAGACCACCATCCAAGCATCGGCGAGGCCACCGAGCACGAGCCCCATGGCGGTCGCAATCACGCCCAGAAAGATGCTCTCAAACAGGACCATGGCAATGAGGCGTCCTGGACGCAATCCAATGGCGCGTAGCACCCCAAGCTCGCGGGTCCGCTCAAGGACCGACATCATCATGGTGTTGAAGACGCCGAAAGCAGCGACGAGAAAGGCAGCGCCAAGCACCAGGAAGGACACCGAATCCCGCAGGCTGAGCATCTGGTCGGTGGGGGGCGATGTCTGCCACCAAGTCTGGACCAACGCATCAGGAGTGCGAGCCTGGATATCCGTGGCCAAGGCAGCAATACCCTCACGGGAGTCGTCGGCTCCAAGCAAGGTAATCTCGTGTACCTGGTCACCGAGCAACAACAGCTCTTGCAGGTCAGCCAGATGGATAAGGGCGCCCGTACGGTCGAGCTGGGCTGCACCCGTCTGAATGAGCCCAACGACGTCATAGATCTCGTTGCCCATGGAGCCGTCAGTCGCTTGCGTCACAGCAACCAGGCTGTCTCCGACGTCGACGTGCAGCTTCTCAGCGAGCCGGTACCCCAAGACAATGCCGTGGTCAGGCTCATTAGCGAGCCAGGTGCCGTGAACGAGCCGCTCGGACAGACTCGACAGCGCGGACTCGCGTTCGGGCTCAATGCCCTGGAGCTGCACGCCGGTAGAGCCAGCCTCCCCGCCGAGCAGTGCTGCTCCAAAGGCCCGTGGCGCCACGGCGACGGTGCCGTCGAGGGCATCCAATGAGGCGACGACAGCACTGGCGTCCTCAATGGTGTCGTACATCACGCGCTTGCCCGGGTATTCCGGGTTGTGCACCTGGACGTGGCCGAGTTGTTGCTCCACCATCACCCGGAACATGTCGGCGAACATCCCATCCATCAGCGCGATGAGCGCCATGCACAGAGTCATGCCGACGGCCATACCGCCCGCGGTGATGAGCGAACGACGCTTTTGCCGCCATAGGTTGCGCCACGCGATGGATGCGAGAAAGCGCATCGCTTACTGCCTCAGCGCTTGAAGCGAGAAGGTGTTGGCCGGAATGTCCACGTCGAAACATAGCTCTTGGTAGGTGAGCCGGGTGTACTCCTCCGGTGCGTCGCCCGGAACAAGCGTCATGGTCATTGGGACGCGTCGGCCTTCGATGTCCTGAACATCCGACCAAGACATCGTGCGGGCGAGCGTGCCGTCTTCCTCAAAGTATCGGGCGGCAGTCGGTAGTTGGTCTACACCGACATCCAACTCTACGCGGCCCCAAACCACGGGCGCATCGGGCTTGGGAGTGAGCGAGAGGTTCCAGCCGCTCCCTTCGTCGCCGGTCATTGTGAACGTGTAGTCGTCCGACATCCGCTGCTCGTTCACAAGGTCGCTGTTGTTGAAGTGGCTGCCCATCCATCGGCCGCCCATCATGCCGTTGGGAATCTTCATCGTGCGGTCCACCTTTGGCAGGTAGTTCCAGATGTTGTCGTCCACCTTCAGGGTGACGGTTCCTGCTTCTCGCTCGGGGGACAGGATTCGGATGAGGGTGCGCTCACTCCCACTGGACAGCATCTGCATGCTCATCGAGCGCTCGTAGCGATTGGTCCTGACGTCCATCACAACCGTGGCGCTGCTGGACTGGCCCCTCATCATGTCGTCGGTCTTGGTCAGCAACTCAAGCGCGGTCGGCTCGGTCGCCCCGGCCACCTGCGTGAACAATGCCATCAAAATAGTCGTGCGCATACAGCCCTCGCACCGAGTGTGACTACCCAGTCATGTGACCATGTAGTCACATGCCGAGACGCAAACAATAAATTGCTCTAAGCAAGTCCTTGTCAGCCACTATTTATCGGGAGGCAAGGCCCTGCATGATCAGCACCAACGCACCATCTACCACCCGTTCCAGGTGTAGCTCAGACAGCGTACGGCCCAGATCGGGGTCGTCTGCCAAGTCGGACAGCTCGACGCCAGACTGACGCGTGAGTGCGTCCATCAAGCCCCCCGTGAACATGCTGCCGACGAAGCTCGCGACGAGCTCAAGGTCGAGGTCTCCCCGAATCTCACCGCGCGCAACGGCTTCAGTGAGCATTCCCACTGTGTAGGCATGCCCGGTCTCCAGCTGCATCTTGCGCAGGGCTTGCAGGCGGGGCTCCTTGGACTGCTCCATGGCGCGCAAACCCACGCGCGCCCACCGCGGCTCCAGTAGCGCCCACGACAAGCCACTCACGACCATCGCACGCACACGGTCTTGAAAGCCAAGTCCGGGGTCCGCGGGGTGCTGCTCATGCCACTCCATCTCGCGTTCGGTCGCCAACGAAACCAGGTATTCAAACAAGCCAAACTTGTTTTTGAAGTACTGATAGACACTGCCCTTGGCAATGCCGAGCTCGGCAACAATACGTGTGACGGAGGCCGTGTCGTACGGATGCGACGCGAACTCCTCGAGTGCAGCGGCGATGAACCGCTCGCGTTTGTCGGCGGGCAAATTGAGAAAGGTGGCGCTAGCGGTCGTCATACCAAGCGACCTAACGTCACCAGAAGGCAGCGGCAGTGTGCGCTCGCCTCTGGCCGCCCACCGTCTGGATCGGCGTTCGTCATCGGTCACGGCCTCTGACTTTATCGCCTCTATCACCAGGTTTATCAAAACCACTACCCACGATGGTCAAGCGTTCAACCCGACGTACAGCACCTTGACACCACATCGACCATCAGCCATATTGCATCGCTATTCCGAGTTTTCGATGATCGCAGTGGTATTGCTCTTGCTCGGCCAAACGGCTGCAGCCGCACCGTTCAATCTGTCGCACTCCGGCCGGGCCGTCGACACCACTGGCGTGCCCATCCACGGGTCACACTCCCTCGAACTTGAGCTGTTCGACGTCACCACAGGACAGTCCCGCTGGGACCACAACTACGGCACCATGGACTTTGATGGTGGGTACTACGCCGTAGATCTGGCAGGACTGCAGACCGCGTGGTTCGGGCGAGACGTTGAGCTCGAAGTCAGCATCGACGGCATTGCCCTCACGCCACGGTCCCCTCTAGCGAGCGTTCCACACGCGTTGGTTGCCTCCGCAGCCCCCACCGGAACCACTACAGACATCGACGCCGGCTGCACGTCGCCCGGTCAACTGCTCTACAATACTGACGACGACTCGCTCCGCGTCTGCAACGGAACGAGCTGGTTTATCGTAGGCCAAGATGCCACCGGAATCGCATTCAACGGAACCGCAAACCAGTACGTAGACGGCACCTATGCCGCAACCTGCCTGGCCTACCGCAACCCGGCCCCCGGCTACGCCGCAGCAGTCGATTCCGGCCAGTACAACATCGACCCAGACGGCGACGGCACCCCTACCCAAGCCTACTGCGACATGACCTACTTGGGAGGCGGCTGGACGCTTGTTCTCCACGCCACCTACACCGGAAGCCTGCCGGCAGCCCCCGGACTCAACGTCAACCTAGCCACGCGACGCTCCACCGATGTTGGCAGTCCTGCCGGCTACAGCGGCATCAACACAGCCGGCTTCTACTGGATGGCCATGGACCCGTTCAAGGGCGTCGCCGACCAGGGTACCGAGCTGCGCTTTGAGTCGGACAGCTTCCCGAGCCACTCGGTGTTGGAAGACTTCTCGATGAACAGCGCGTTCTCCCTAGATGGCAGCAACGAATCCACGATTCGGACGGAGCTGTGCAACGGCGCGGCCAACTGTTTTATTGACGCGCAGGGGCTGTCCACCGTCGGAAACCGACAGGATAACCACAGCCAAGAGTGCCTACCCAGCTACCAATCGCAGTCATGGTGGTACGACAACTGCTTCAACTACAACGTGACGTGGACCAGCGACCGCGGTCACTTCAGTGGCTCGTCCAACATTGACCCCAACACCAACCACTGGTCGTGGTGGGTGCGCTAGCGCCGAGACCGACCGCCACCGCTACGGTCACCGCCACGACGGTCACCGCCACGACGCTCGTTGCGGTCACCACCGCCCCAAGACCGGATTGGGCCGAGGCATCTTGTCCACAAGCTAGTCAACGTAGACGGCCTGACCGTTCTGGACGTGAGATGTGGAGCAGGTGCCAACGCGCGGACTCGCCGAGCTCGGCGCCACCGTTTTGGGACTCGAGCCCAACCCAATGCGGACACAGCTCAATCGCAAAGACGAGCCCACCGAGGGTGTCACACTGACAGAAGGACGCGCTGAAGGGCAGCCACACGGCCATGACGCCCCCGTTTCACAACGAGGACATGGTTCGCGGGCTGGCGCAAGAAGCGCTTGGCTGGGCAGCCACTGGCATCTTGGGCAGCCTGCAGCAGTATGCCTGTGTGCAGCACGGCAATTACGACAGCTTCGACCAGCTCATCAGCCGCTTTGCCGCCATGTCCTTCAACGCCACTACAGCAGACATAGTGGACACACCCGCGGTTCGCGAGACGTTCGATGCTAGACGCCAGGATGGGGGCTTTGTGTTTGACCAGCCCACCTTGATCGATGTGTTTCGGGTGGCCTGAACAGTACAAAACCAACCGAAGCCGTACACCGCCAATTGGCCGCCCTCCGCAGCCGAGTCCCTCTTAGGAGCGACGGGGGTCCAGCGCCGAGACAGCAGCGCTGCAGGCTCCCTGCCCAAAGTTGATGCGCAGAAGGTGTTCAATCCAGCGTCAGCGCTGGGCTAACAACTCCCTTAGGATTCTTCAATAGTCTGGTTTGCAACATATTGATCGACGGTGCTAACCTGCCGGCACCCAGTCACAGGACCCCTCAAATGATCAAGAAAGTTTTGGCGATTATCGCCGCCCTCGCCGTGCTCGCCATCCTCGCCATAGGCGGTGTCTTCTTCTGGGCCACATCGGCCGTGAACACCCGCCTAGCCCAGACCTTCGAGGCCCACTCCCTCGAACTGCCAGTCCCCACTCCCCTGACAGATGTGGAAACTGAGGCGCTGCGCTCAGAGTTGTTAGCGGCTCTGGATGACGAAGTCACACCCGACGTGGAGGCCGAGCCGGTCGACGTACTCGCCAGCATCGACCTCGACGCACTTGCCCTCGAACGTGCACAAGAACGCGGAAAACACTTAGTTGAGGCCCGTTTCGCCTGCGTTGAATGCCATGGCCGTGACTTCGCCGGCGGCTCTATGGTCGAGGACGGTGCCATGGGCACGTGGCTAGGTCCGAACCTCACCGGAGGCGATGGAAGCCCAGTCGCCAACTATACTATATCGGATTGGGACCACATCGTTCGCCATGGCATCAAGTCGGACGGCACCCCCGCAATCATGCCGTCCGGAGACTACCTGGACATGAGCGACCGGGAGCTGTCCGACATTGTGGCGTACATCACCTCTTTCGCGCCAGTCGCCGGAACAACACCGGCACCGACCTTCGGCCCCATCGGTACAATGCTGATGGCAACTGCCAAGCTGCCACTATCCGCAGAGGAAATCGCCGACCACCACGCGACCCACCGCGCTCTGCCCCCCGAAACGGGCAATACCGCAGAGTTTGGTCGCCACCTCGCACAGGTGTGCACGGGTTGCCACCGTGCAGATCTGTCGGGCGGTCCCATCGCCATAGGACCACCGAGTTGGCCTGCAGCCGCCAACCTCACCCCTCACCAAGACGGTCTTGAAGGATGGACCTACGAACAGTTCGTGACCGCCATGCGCGACGGCGAACGTCCCGATGGGGCCATCATCAACGCCCCCATGACCCTAATGATGCCTTACGCTGATGAGATGACCGAGGTGGAACTACAGGCGTTGTGGACCTACACTCAGAGCGTCGACAGCAAGCCCCTGGGTATCTGACTGCTGGCCAGGCCCCAAGGGTCTCTTGGCTAGCGCCGAGACCGACCGCCACCGCTACGACCACCGCCACGACCACCGCCACGACGGTCATCACGGTCACGGTCACCGCCGCCATCCAAGCCCGGATTGAACCGAGGCATCTTGTCCCGACGAATGGTCTGGCCAATCGTATCCTCAATAGACTTGAGGTCTCGCTCTTCGTCCGGAGCCACAAACGTGATGACCTCACCCTTCTGACCGGCGCGCCCTGTACGACCACTGCGGTGAATGTAGTCCTCGGCAGACCGCGGAACGTCGAAGTGAACCACGTGGGTGACGTTGTCGACGTCAATCCCACGCGCGGCAACATCTGTTGCGATGAGAATCGGACAAGCGCCGGTGCGGAAATCCTCTAGGGCTGCGTTGCGCTCTTTCTGCGAGCGGCCCGAGTGGATGCTGTCGGCCTCGCGACCCGACATGCGACGAACCTGGCGGGCGAGTGAGTCCGCCTCGCGCTTACGCTTGACGAAGACGATGACCGTCTCCACGCGTGCGTACGCCAAAATCTGAACCAGCAACGCCGCTTTACGACGGTGGGAGACCTCAAAGGCACAGTGAATCAGGCTCTCTGCGGGCTTGCTTGGGTCAACGGCAACCGTGGCTGGATTGTCCAGAATGGACGCGGCCAGCTTGTGCATCTTGTCGTCCATCGTCGCCGAGAACAGCAGTGTCTGCCGGTCCTTGGAAATGCGCGACACGATGTGGTGCACGTCGTCAATAAAGCCCATGTCGAACATGCGGTCGGCCTCGTCTAGGACGAGGTACTGCACAGTGCTCATGTCGCAGTACTTCTGCTTCATGTGGTCCATCAGGCGACCTGGGGTGGCCACAATGATCTCCACACCCGAGCGAATGGCGTCTTCTTGCGGGTTCATGTTCATGCCGCCTACAATCGCCACACTCGACACACCAATATGGTAGCCGAATGCGAGCGCCTGCTCGTCGATCTGGAACGCGAGCTCGCGTGTAGGCGTGAGCACGAGAACCCGAAGGACTCCCTGCTCCTTGCCCGCCATCTGATGCAAGATGGGAAGTAGGAAGGCTGCGGTCTTGCCGGTGCCAGTAGACGCCGACGCAATCAGGTCGCGCCCGGTCATGGCCAATGGAATGGCCTTTTGCTGAATCGGCGAAGGCTCTGTGTAGCCCATGTCAGAGACGCCCATCAGGACGTCGGGCGCTAGGCCCATGCTCTCGAAGGTCATATGAACCCTCTCCCTTGTGATGCCGCTTGCTAACGGGTCGACCGCCGGCGTGCGTCGGGACATCGGTGATGGGCGAGGTCTGGCAACCGTGCAACGCCCTAGCGGGACATAAACCGACACCGAAACGGGGTGACGAACACAGGCGGGGACACACTTGCGGCGACCTTTGGAGAGTTCATGTCCTCACTCGTCGACCCATCGCTCGCGCCGCTCTTCTCACCCGTGAAATTGGGTGCGTTCAGCCTACCCAACCGCGTGCTCATGGCGCCATTGACGCGAAGCCGAGCCAATGAACAGACCGCCCCGCACGACCTGCACGTCGACTACTACCGACAGCGGGCGACCGCTGGGCTCATTGTCAGCGAGGGCTCCCAGATCAGCCGAGAGGCTGTCGGCTACATCCGCACCCCGGGCATCTACAGTCCCGAACAGGTTGCTGGGTGGAAAGAGGTCACAACCGCTGTTCACGCAGCCGGTGGACGCATTGCGTGTCAGCTGTGGCACGTGGGACGAATCAGCCACACCGACCTGCAGCCCAACGGCCAGGCTCCCGTCGCGCCATCCGCCATTGCCGCACCAGGCAAGGCGTTCACTCCGGAAGGTCCGAAGGATCTGTCGACACCGCGCGCGCTGAGCCTACACGACATCGCACGGGTCATTGGCGACTGGGAACACGCCGCTCAGTGTGCAGTAGAGGCGGGCTTTGATGGGGTTCAAATCCACGGCGCCAACGGCTACATCATCGACCAGTTTCTGCGCGACGGCGCCAACCAACGTACAGATATGTACGGCGGCTCCCCGGAGAACCGCGCCCGATTCCTGCGGGAGGTGACTGAAGCGGTCGCCGGTGTTTGGGGTGGAGACCGCGTATCCGTACGCATGTCCCCGCAGAACGGTGCGTTCAACCGCATGCAGGACAGCGACCCAGCAACCACATTCCGCGCCGCCGTCAACGCCATCAACGGTCTCGGTGTCGCCTACCTCGAAGGCGTAGAGATGGGTGGTCCGGCTGAACACAGCCTGCACGCCATGCTTCGCGAGACATTTGACGGCCCCTACGTCGCAAACGGCGCATTCACAGCGCAGCTGGGTGCTCAATGGATTCGAGACGGAAAAGCCGACGCCATCAGCTTCGGCCAGCCATTCATCTCCAACCCAGACCTGCCCGAGCGCTTCCGCCGTGGCGCCCCACTCGCCGAGCCCGACCGGGACACCTACTACGCCGGCGACGCCAAGGGCTACACCGACTACCCCGCACTCGACTAACGAATCGTCGCCCATAATCGGGTACACAAGAGGAACACACACATGTCTTTGATTGGCCTGTTCAAGGGCAAAGGCCCCAATGGTTTCGGATACAACTCCACTGCGGAGGACGTGACATCCGGCCTCGACCTCACGGGAAAGACCTACCTGCTCACTGGATGCAACTCGGGCATTGGACAGGAGACCGCACGCGTTCTCGGCCTTCGCGGCGCTCGCGTGATTGGAGCTGCCCGGAGCATGGAAAAGGCCACTGCTGCCTGTGCCAACTTCGGTCCCGACGCTGTGCCCATCGTGTGCGAGCTGTCGGAGCCAAGCTCAGTCCGTGCTGCCGTTCAGAGCGTCAGAGACCTCGGACACACACTGGATGGAATCCTGTGCAATGCCGGCATTATGGCCTTGCCAAAGCGCGAGCTACAGCACGGCTACGAAGCGCAGTTCTTCACCAACCACGTCGGCCATTTCATCCTGGTGACCGGTCTGCTCAACCAACTAGCGGACGACGGGCGCGTTGTGATGACGTCGAGCACTGCACACACCGCCACGTACTCGGAAGGCATCCGCCTGGAAGACCTTGCCGCAGAAAATGGCTACACCGCATGGGGAGCGTACGGCCAATCCAAGCTCTCCAATCTTCTCTTCGCCAACCACTTGGCTACCAAGATGAAGCCGGGCCAGACCGCCAACGCCGTCCATCCCGGCGTCATCATGACGAATCTGGGGCGCCACATGAACGTCGTGGCGCGCACCCTCTTTCCCGTCGTCAGCCCACTCGTACTCAAGACCATTCCCCAAGGTGCCGCAACGCAGACCCTCGTTGCCACCAACCCTGCAGCGGCAGGACAGACCGGTCAGTACTGGTCCGACTGCAATCCCGCGAAGAGCAGCAGCTTTGGCAAAGACGCCGCCCTTGCCGAGAAGCTGTGGGCCAAGACGGAAGAAATCGTCGCAGAGCTTAACTAGAGTCGCCTAGTGGGCTCCAGAAACGATGCCTAGACCGAGCGCAGAAGGCTCGCCGGAACGTCCAGCGTGATGGTGGGGAAGGCCATGTCCAGACCAGCTTCGTCGAACTGTCGCTTAATCGCCAAGTTCACGTCGCTCTGAATGTCGAGGAAGGTCGCAAGCGAGCCATGGTCTACAAAGTAGATGAAGGTCAGCTCTAGAGCGCTGTCCGCGAAAGCCGTGAAGCGCACCACCGCCTCGTGAATACTGGGGTGGTCATCCAGTATGCCTCGGAGCAGAGCAATGGCTTGCTCGATACCGTCAATGCCAGTGTCGTAGGTCAGGCCAATCGTCTCAGCATGCCGCCATTGCCCGTCCACGGTGTGGTTGACCACCGGCTGACTGACCACACTCGCGTTGGGGATGGTCACCGTGTAGCCTTCGAACGTCTTCACCCGCACCGCACGCAGTCCCACGTCCGTCACCACGCCTTGGTGGTCGCTGACGGTGATCAAGTCGTCCACTTGGAAGGGCTGGTCCGCAAAGATGGTCACGCTGCCCAGCAGGTTGGAGAGCGTCGCTTGCGCAGCCATAGCCACGGCCAATCCACCGATTCCGAGTCCAGTGAGCAAGGACAGGATGTCGTAGCCCAGGTTGCCGAACACAATCAGGATGGCCAGGCACCACACAACAGCCTTGAGCGTGCGGTCGGCAATGGGAACGAGCTGGTCGTCGAGCTTGGTCTCACTGGCTTCTACGAACGGCATCACGAAGACAACGCGCACAGCGTCCATCACTCGGGTGATTCCCCAAGCGATAAACACAGTAATGACAACGGTAATCGCGTTCGTGGAGAGTGTTCCCACGAACTCGGGCAACACGAGAAACTCGAAGGCCGTACGCACGGTGAGGCCAAGGGCCAAGTAGTACAGCGGTGTACCAAGGGCCTCGAGCAGCTCGTCGTCAAAGCCATTGTTACTTCGCTCGGTCCACCGCTTTAGCTGGTTGTTGGCGAACAGATGCAGCAGCTTGCTCACAATGAATCCGGTGAGCAACACTGCCGTGAACAACACAACGTGCCGGACCTCGTTTCCAGCCACCAATGACGTGTGCCAGACCTCCATGAGCATTGTCACGCTTTTCTCCAGTGCGACTGCCTATCATCTAGGACAGCCGTCTCGGCCTTCGCGTGTGCAACAAGGGGCTCAACTCGCGAAACCAGAGACGCGACCGCCTATTAAATCCGATGAAGACCCTTTTTCGGACAGACGACGATGAGGACAAACCCAACGACCATCGCCCCGACCAATCCGAGAACTCCAGCGGTCTGGGGAGCCAACACGTCACTGTGAGCGAGAAGGCCCATTGAGGCAGGGACTCCCCAGACGGCAAGGACGCATGCGTGAAGGGCAGGGTGCGGGAGGGAATCGGTCATCGGACTCTCCAGGATCTTCACCGCCCATTGTGAAGCAACGACCTAGATTGTGCGAAAAAGGACTCGGCAATCGTCATTCTGACGCCCACACAGACCTGTGAATCCAACAAGATGCCCCTGACCGATGAGCCGAGTTCTCTGAGAGGAACGATCGATAAACGTGGCTATCGTGGGCCTTCACAGCGGAACAAGTTCATGCCATTGGCCTGCCTGCAGGTTCGGCGCCACCGCTTCGCACCGGGATCCCTATTCTTCGAAGCCTCGGCTCCGAACACAACCTTGCAAGACGGTAATCGGCGCAAACTGCAGTCGGGCCTCGACCGATGTTCAGTAACGCGAGCCTCCACCTACAAGCCCCCGCTGAGCGTAGCGTTTTTTTCACCTTCGGGTGCAGTGAGTGGGGAGGCGCGGTCGGAGACAAGGCGCAAGCCCCCGTCCCTTTCGAATCCGTCAGCACATCACCGGTGCAGCTGGCGTGGAGGTGTCGTCAGAGACAAGGCGCAAGACCCTGAGGTGGCCCAAGCCAAATCAAAAAATGGCCTACGCCACCACCAAAACCTGGTAACCATCCGTCGGTGCAGCTGGCGCAGAGACGCCGTCAGGAGCAAGGAGCAAGCCCCCGAAGCGACCTTCTGGTCGTGAGGGGCGCAGCGACGAAGAACGTGGCGGTGTCTCTGCGTCAGATGCGGAACCGACGGCTACCAGCGCCACCAAGATGTGCGTTGCGGGCGTATCAACCGCTCAACCCGCTCATACAACGGTAGATTCGGGTCAATGCGCTTCGCCTTTTTCAGCTCGCGCTTGGCCGTCACGTCATCGCCTTCCATCGCCGCTAAACGAGCTTTGTGCGCCAACAGCGTTGCCGACCGCTCGGCGTACACCCCCGCCCGGCTCACAATGCGCTGGACCTCATCATCCCGGAATGCAGCCTCAAACTTGTCACACAGCTTCTCGGCTACTTCCATCGCAATCTCTAGAGTGCGCTCGTCTGCCTGACTCTCAAACACCACACTCGCATCTTCTGCCGCCTGGCCTTCGCGTCCCAGCTCCATCAGCAGGATTGCGCGACGCGCCCGAATCGTCACTTGCTCTGGGTCTTTGCCGAGCGCCTTACCGTAGCTTTCCGCCGCCGACCCACTATATCCAGCATGTTGTTGCTGCTGACCCAAGCTTGCCCAGGCAACAGCAGACGGGTCTTTCTCGTTCTCAACCCACACCTTGGCGTCGTCAAGGGCAGCTTCTGGCTCGCCAATCGCAGACAGCAACCACACGCGTAGTGCGCGCGCCTTGTCCTGGTGCCGTTCTGTCGCAGACCACACGGAGGCAGCTGAAGCTAGCTTGAGCCCAATCAGCCAACGCCCCTGTTTCGTCGCTGCACGGGCCGCGTTGATGAGGTCGTGAATCGGAGCAACCATCTCGCGAAGCTCGTCATGGACCTGCTTGTCTTCTGCATCCGTCAAGCCACAGTTCCGACACGTGCCGGCAGACTTTCGGTCACCGCAGTTTATGCAGCGCCCTTCATGCAGAGGAAGTAGCGGAGCAAGCCAGTCTTCCTCGGCGTTGACAGCCCCACACTCTTTGCAGCGCAGAACGTCGACAGGGACAACCTTCCGAAGGGTTGACCAGCTCAGGTTCGGAGAACCACACTTTGTACACACCGATTGGTCGGACACCCAAACCTCTGTCGAGCCATGACTGTAGAGCACGCATTCTGTCATCGCTAGAACAGCGCGTCGGAGTCCCCGGTAGCCCACGGTTCTGGCAGTGTTCAATCGCTGACCGAACGATCAACTTTCGGAGCGAGAGGTGCTTCAGTCAATCCAGGGTCCATGCGGCTCGATCGACCGCCACACTAACTCCTCGTCTCAAACTCAGGCAAAGCGGATGCAGCCCGCGACAACAAGCTATACGTCTCAAAGCAATGGTTGCGGATATTCGGAGAGGCCAACCTGGTGCCTGTACGCGTCCTACTGGTCGATGACAAACCCGAACCCCGCGAAGCCTTCTCTGCGCTGATCGCCGAGGAAGATGGCTTTGAGGTCTGCGGAAGTGTACCCAGCGCCGCCGACGCTATGCGGGCCCTGGAGACAAAGCGTCCAGACGTCATAATCACTGACCTCAACATTCAAGGCGGCCCAGACGGAATCCAGCTCAGCAAGGCCATCCGCGCCCTGGACGATGGCGCCGCTGTCATGGTCTTGTCCGGCCACGACGAGTCGGTGTTCGCCGAGCGTGCACTCCTTGCAGGTGCGTCTGG
This sequence comes from uncultured Pseudomonadota bacterium, assembly GCA_913061235.1. Taxonomy (GTDB): domain Bacteria; phylum Myxococcota_A; class UBA796; order UBA796; genus CAJXTB01. The sequence goes on from CAJXTB010000009.1 coordinate 103,565, forward strand.
ATACCTCATGAAGGTCGATGCCCCCCTTGAGTTGTTCGACGCACTGTCCTGCGTCTCCAAGGGCGGCGTGTACCTCAGCGAGACCATGTGGACACAGCTCTACCACCGTCCACTCACAGAAGAGCTGACAGACCAAGACCGTGGTTTTCTCACGCTACTGGGTACGCGGAACCCACCTTTGAGGCTGCTGGTCGAAGCATCCGGTAGGTCCGAGGGTCAGCTACTCAAGCAGATGCACGAGCTAGCACAAAGACTCGGGTACGTGGGCCAAACTCAACTTCGGCTCTACGCCGCCCGTTGGATGGTCCGAAACCGCGTAGGACAACCTGGCTACGGTGGTGGATCCGCACTCTGAAGTCGAAGGCAAACTCTCTGGCACGCCCAGTTCGCCCGCTTCTCCCATCATCGATGTCGGCTACCCTTGGGCCGCTACAGCAGACCGCCATCCCAATGGTCCATCAAGTCCGCGACATCGTCCGCCATGGCTGCAGCTGTCTGGTACCGGTCCCTCGGGGACAGGGCAGTCGCCCTGCGAACTATGGGCCGTAATGGTGGAGGTAGCTCGTCAATACGGGCTTCTCGCTCATGCGGAATCATCAGTGGAATCGCCGTCTTACGAAGAGTGCACACATACAGAGTGGCACCCAATCCATACAGGTCGGAGACCGACGACGCACTCCGGGAGTTCTTCAGCTGCTCAGGGGCACTGAAGGACGGTGTACCGAGCGTGTCTTCTTCTCCGGTCGATGTGTGAGCGGGCGAGCGTGAGATACCGAAGTCGGCCAGCTGTGCGGTTCCGTTCCGGTCGATGAGGATGTTCTCTGGCTTGACATCCCGGTGGACAATTCCGCGCTTGTGCAGGTAGTCGAGCGCATCCAACGTCTCTAGGACATACTCCAGCAAGTGCTGCGAACGTAGAGTCGAGCGGATCAACTGGTCCGCGATGCTTCCGCCTGGGCAGTACGGCGTGGCGAACCAAGGGCGCCCACAATCCAAGTCATGATCGACGCAGCGCAGCACTTGGGAGTGGTCTAACGACGCCATCAGCAGCGCTTCCCGACAGAAACGTTGCACAGGAACGGGCGCGCCTATGAAGCGACGATGGAGTTGTTTGATAGCAAACAACTCACCCGAATCGGCATGCACAGCTCGGAAGACGTTCGCGGCGGAGCCTGTCCCCACCAACTCATCTACCGTGTAGTAGTCGGGAAGAACGGGCTTCAGCAAGTCGCTACTCCTCCAACAGACCAGTGTGCAGGCTCCACCCCTATACTAGAGAATGGGACCGGCCTGCGCGACTGACAAGGTCAATGTGTGTGTACCTGGCGCCGCAGAGACCCTCAGGAAATCAACGCTGTTCGGCCATCCAAAGGTTTGCCCCCCTCCGTCGATGCGCAGATCTTGCTCTCCCCAGCTGACCAAGCCGACCTGATCAAACCGAACAACACCATCCCCACGGCGCGGCGGAGCGGAGCGCAGCAGCAAACGCATGGCACGAGCAGGGTCTTCGAGTTCGAGCTGGGCAGCGAGGAGGTCCAGCGACGCATAGGCCATCGACCAGTCGCGGTCGCCACGGTCAAAGCTCACGGCCACCAGGTCCTCGGTCTCATCCGACCCGCGAACACCCGAAAAACGAGCCACGACATTGGTTTCGCCACCGTTGATGGCGCTCGACCACACGACAAGGCCAACATCTGTCACTGGACGGTCGGTAGCGAAGCCCTCTACACGCACCCGCCGCCGAAGCGTCACGACCGCTTCATCCAAATTTGAATCATCACGAAACGAACAGAGAGACTGCGCGCCAGCCAACACATCGCAGTGGCACGGCTCACTGGCGGTCCCGTACGTCCATGCGGTGGTTTCACCTACATCCTCGTCAACATCAATGTCTTCAAAACCGCCGTAATACAGGAGATCTCGGCCTACATCGACCGTTGCCAGCTCAACATCCGTTCGAACATGAGCGAGCGATTCGCCATTGGCCAACACCGAGCGTAGGTCCACCACTGCCACTCGGTCCTCACCGACAACCACATCAACGGAGACCTCACGCTCAGTCGTGGCGACGTCTGCGTCCCACCCCAACGCCGCTCCAAACGGACCGGCTGTGACGCTCACCCCATGCGGCGACGATACGGCACCCACCTGCCGTATCAGACGACTTGCAGCCGAGCCGACCATCGGTCTGGGAAACCAATCCTCTATATACAAGGGTGCAATTTGCGCATGTTGAACCTGGCCATCTACCAGATCCGTGGCCAGCAAATAGCTCTGCATGGTCTCATGACGCTCACTATCGAACACCACATTGCCCAATGACTCGGCGACCAACACGCCATCCAACCGTCTGAACCCACGAACCACATGCGGATGATGACCAACTACCAACGCTGCACCGGCTCGCGCCATCAGCGCTGACCGCTCAGATGTCCTAGACAGCGGCGTTTCCGCGTACTCCACACCGTCATGAAGCTGCACAATCGTCGGGAGTCCCCCCTGACCGGCATCCAACACCGCTTGAACCGCTCGGTCTTCGTCATTCAAGTCCGCGGAGCCCCCTCGGTCATCTGACGCAACAAGAGGAATCGACGAGCTTGAACCATCAATACCGCTCATCGAGACGAACGCATAGCTCTCGCCAAACACATCTACGACCGTCGACGTATAGGCCTCATCGGCATCCAGACCCGTGCCGCTGTGAGCGATTCCAACGTCGTCAAAGGCGTCGCTAGAGGAGACAATGCCGGGGTCCAAATAGTCGTAACTATGGTTGTTCCCAAGGCTGACGTAGTCAACGCCGAGATCGACTAGCGACGGCAGTGAACCGGGCAGCGAGAAGAACGCAATACTGGTCTCATCATTGGACGTAGACGGGTCTGTGGTGACCACCGATTCGAAGTTCAGCGAACCAAAGTCCGCCGCCTGAAAATACGGGCGCAATCCCGCCAGAACTCGGGTGGAGCCCGGCCCAGGGTCCGACACCAATAAGAAGGCATCGGGATTGTCAGAGGGCATCTCATCTCGGTCTGCAACACCCTCAGGGTCGTAGTACCGGCGCCCCAACATGGTGTCGCCGCCGAACAACAGACGCCGATTGTTGTCCTGTCGTGCAAGCACAATCGCACCGAGTTCCACATCCCCCATACTGGTGTCTACTGCCACAATCTCAGTATGGAATTCTTCGACAACAATCGTCAGCAGTGCGTTTCCACGCGAAAGAGTCGTAGTGAATGCGCCGTCGATGCCCGAGGACACGCCATCCACGGTTCCGACAACTGCGCCGCCGTCCCGATCTGTGAGCCGCCCCGACACCACGACCTCACCGGCCGCCCAATCCGCACGACAACTACGTTCAGCCTCCTGCAGTACCCCGTCAGAGGGAACTTCTGGACACCCAACAGTCATCGCCAAAATAGTCAATGCAACGCCGTATTGTTTCTCCACTCTTACACTCCCCAACTTCAAGCCCCTCTCCGGCGGGCCATTATGCCCTCTCATCCTTAACAACCAGGGCAACGGCACAGCGCTTCGGCCCATCCGTGAAAACCTTTAGATCTGCTTGCTCTCCGTGTACCATAGCCATATCAGCCGCACTCATCGTTAGAGATTCCTGGAGCCAGGATTCGTGACCGGAGAATTTATGACCAATTTGGTAACTTACAGATTTGGGGCAATCGCCACCCTCCTCGCGCTATCCGCTTGTGGGACCCCAGAGACGCAAGAGCTCACCGAGCTGGGTAGCGGTCCTTCGTTCCTCCGCGCAACCAGCGCCGAAGTTCACGGCATGGCATGCTCCTTCACTCCTGGAGAGTGGTCAGGCGTCGCTCGCGGCATCCTCGACAACCGTTGGTCTGCGATTGGCCAGTTCACATCGAACGGCACCACCTACACCTCCTCCGCTCAAGTGCTCGAAGCTCTCGCATCCGGTAGTGACCGTGACAGCGAGTTCTTGGCACTCGACCTCAACATCGTCACCAATGACGCCGGCATCTTCGGACGCTACGCGGACCTCGGTGATGCCCAGGTCACCAACGGCAAGATGGTCGGCCTCACCGCACGCCAAGTCGCCACCGGACCCAAGTCAGGATCCAGCATTGACGCTGCTCGTGCCTTCAACGCCGGCTTCGCAGGCTGCGACGCACTCAACTTCACCACCAGCAATGATGATGACGGTGACGGCGTTCCAACCAGTTCTGACTGTGACGACAACGACGCCACAATCGGAGCCGACCTGTACGAGACCGACTTCGCTCGCGACGACGGCTACTTTGCCGACACCCCCCAGATGCCTAGCGACTGGGTCTATGAAGACGACCGCGTCTACACCACGGAAGGCGGCCAGTCCGTGTTCCTTGGCGAAGCTGAGCTGTGGTCCGACTACGTCGTCATGTCCACCGTCACTGCGTACGGCACCAAGGTCGGTTGCGGCTTCGACTGCACCGAAGTCTGCGGCGAGTACGAGCCAGACGGTGCCTACACTATGTGGGAAGCCATTGGCTTTGGTCTCATCAGCGCAACCACCGATGACACCGGTGACTTGACCATCTGCAATGATGGCGACCACGACATCCTGCTCGACCCCTACGCCACATTCGACGGCGTCAACAGCCAGTCGTTGACCCTCGGCTCGGGCGACTCGGACATCATTGGACCGAACAGCTGCATTGAGACACACTACGGCTCGTTCACCACCGAAAATGGCGTGTACTCGCCCAACGAAGGTGAGCCCGCATACTGGTGCTACCAAGCCGGAACCAACATCCAGCCCAACCTTGAGTACAGCCTGCTCAACGCGCGCCTTCCACAGGCACTGCAGGACCTCATCGCGGACATGGGTCACATTGACCTGAACGCCAACGGCGTGACGGACGCGACCGACTGGTCCGGAAACCTCGGTGTTCAGGGCCAGTACAACATCTGGGACTACCAAAACACCCACGCAGCACTCCTCGTCGGCAAGCTGGCTTCGGCCACCACTGACGGAACCCTCCGCGTGACCTTGGATGTCCAGAACCGCGGCGCACTTGCAGCCACAAACGTTGTCGTGACTGACACCGTGCCCCGTGCATGGCAGCTCATCGACTGTGACGTCGCACCAACCAGTGAGACCACAACCGCTGACGGCAAGTCCTACAGCTGGGAATTCTCACTCGACGGCTGCACGGACGACTGCGCCATTGTCGACAGCCAGCAAATCACCTGTGACCTCATCAACTCCTTCGGTGTTGACGTTGACCACAGCTCCTTGCCGGAAGCCAGCGCTGCGTACAATGACGGCGAAGGCGAAGAGGTCTCGTACTCCTTCCCAGCACTCATCAGCAACTACGACTACGACATGGACGGCGAAGTTCGCTGCGGCGAGACAGACCGCTGGCGTGCAGGCGTTCTCGCCCGCGCCGCCGCTGATAGCGACCAGGACGAAGGCTACCATGGCTACCGTTGCGCCATCGCCCGCAACCAGGACGAAGGCTGCTACAACCCAGGTCACTTCCTGCAGATCGGTGAATTCGAAGACGTCGAAGAAGACGGAATCAGCTCCGAGTGCGAAGAAAACTGTCCCGGCAACAACTCCTTCGACCAGCACGGCCGCACCGACCACGATGCATTCGACATCTCCGCCGGTGACGAAGTCGACCTTCGCTTTTGGGCCGTGGGCAGCGAGCTGTTCTGCGCTGCGGAAGCCAATGGTGAGCGCGTGACAGTCTCGGGTACGGACGGTTCCTTCGGAGACGGCCGCACCGGAATGTCGACACTGAACATGTTCGGCGCCTACGACAACCTCAAGGTGTGTGAGGCCTTCGCCATTCCCGAGTAAGGGAGGCGGCGGTCACCACCGCTCGGTAGTAAACAAGGCCCTGAATGCACTCGCATTCAGGGCCTTGCTCGTTGTGGAGTCGACCATTCTCACCATCATGACACTGTGGATGACCTTGGTTAGCCATGCAGCAGAACCCCGTGAACCAGCGGTCACTCTGCTCATTACTCCTGGCCTTCAACCCAGTGCATTCAGTACCCTTCGTCGTAAGCTCGACCAGGGCCGACACCCTGTTCAGCTTGTGACCGTGCCCTGTCCTAGCGGAGGACGCGAAGCCACGATTCAGCATCTCGAGCAACTGAACGTGAACGAGACGGTGGTCGTGGTGCACGGCATCGGCGTTCCGTGGGCGGTAGACGCCGGTCTTCACCCCACCGGCTGGGTCTGGCTTGGCCCCGTGTTGGACGTCTGGCCAACAGATGACCAACTGACGGAGGACATGGCCTCACGGCGGGCCGCACACATCTCCCAGACCTACAGTGCCTGTTCCTCGGTGGCGTTGAGTGCATCGCTCCGGTCGGCTGCAGAGCGGAGCGAGCCACCCGATCTGCGTCAGCAACTCTCTGCCCCCGTCGTCGCATTGTTGAGTGCCGGCGACGACATCGGGACCGTCGAAGGGTCACTACCGGTGCTTCTGACAACGCCCCTCGTCACTGTCCGCCGGGTAGGCGTCGGCGGCTGGGGTCACCAAGACCTAGACCATACCGAGCTCATCACAACTCGCCGCGGCCAACGACAGGTTCGACGCGCCCTCAGACTACTCCGGCGGCAGCAATGAGAACCCTCCCACTGTTGCTGCTCATGGCCTGCAGCGTCCGACGGACCCATGTGGCACCGCATGCAAGTGAGCGGCCTGTTCACCGCGTTCGAACTGCAGATGGCGCCGAGGTCGCGCTCCAACACTACGCAAATCCCGGAGCACCCGTAGTCGTTCTCTGCCACGGCATTAGCAGCAACCACCACTTCTGGGACCTCGACCCCGAGCACAGCCTCGCCGTCTACCTACACGACAATGGCTTCGACGTGTGGAACATGGACCTACGCGGACACGGGCTCGCCACCCGGCAATCCACAGGCAAGCGACAGCCCCGAGGTTGGACTGTCGACGACTACGGTCTGTACGACCTACCAGCAGCATTCTCGTACGTCACCGAACAGACGGGAACGTCTCAGCTCAACTACGTCGGGCACTCACTCGGCGGAATGGTTCTCGCGATTCATCTGTCACAGACGCCTGACAGTCCCATCGAGCGCGCAGTAGTGGTGGGCTCTCCATTGAGTTTCCACGCGCCCAGCTCACTCACCAAGATGCTTGTAGGCAATGCCCGCAGGCTGAGTCTGATTCGACGCTGGCCCACTCCCGTACTCGCCACAAGCCTTTCCTGGTTTGGTACCCACGCCCCTCTGGCGGCGGACGTCATGCTGTTTCAGCCGGACAACATGGACAGGCCGGTGCAGAGACGCATGCTCAACACCATTGTCTCCCCGATGGTTGGCGGTGAGTTGCGTCAGTTCCATCAGTCCACAGACGGGTGGTTTCACTCGGCGGACGGAACCATTCGATACGACACGGCACTGTCCAATGTCGATATTCCAATGCTATTTATCGCCGGTCGCGGGGACCACGTCGCCCCACCAGACAGCGTCCGCACCTACTACGATGCCATCCGTTCACAGGACAAGACCTTCATCGTGGCCTCTCGTGTCAACGGATTTAGCGCGGACTACGGACACCTCGATCTGGGACTTGGTGACCACGCAGCCACTGAGATCTACCCGAGAATTGGTGCCTTTCTTGAGCAGATCACACAGGAACAACCATGATGAACTGGGAGAAGGGCGAGACCAAAGTACGGTGGATTCACGGAGGCTTGTGGGTTCAGTGCCAGCACGTTGGCCTGGTCATCGACACCCCGCTTGGCTGCCGCGACGCACTGCAAGACGAGCTTCCCATCGTTCAGACAATCGCACTGACCAGCGGACGAATGAGCAGTCTGCGCGGTCTACTCGCCCTACTGGAGGGCGTGTCTTCTGCACGGCGACATCCGTTAGGCCTCACCGTCTTAGGCCCCATGGCAGAGGAACGCGCACCTGCACTCGTGGATGCCTGGTCCCGTGGATGGCGCAACAGATGTCCGGTTCACATCGACGGTATCGCGCCTGGCGACAACGTAGACTGCGGCCCAATGACCATCACTCTCACACCGGTACGCCACGCCGAGCCCAACGGGCAGTTCCCGCTGGGAATCGACGAAGCACACGGGTGCGCGGCAGTCATCACCACGCCAGATGCCCGAATCGTATGGGTCCCGGGCGCAGCACCCGGCCCAACCGTTCGACGGTCCTGCCGAGGCGCTGACCTGGCTGTGGTCGAAGTAGGTGTCACCCCGTGGCCCGACGACACAACACAGTGGCGACTGACTCTCCAGGATGCACTCGCCGCCAGCGACAACGTAGGCGAGCTGTGGGTTGTGGGCGACGACGGTCAGCCCCTCTCAGCAGCAGACGCGTAGCTTAGCCAGTCAGGACCGCGCCCTCCTGCCACGACTCCAGCAGTCCTTCGGCAGCAAGCGACGACGTCTCCCCATCCCCCACCACCAGGTGGTCCATCAGCCGAATGCCAAGCACGCGTCCTGCAGCCGCCACTCGACGGGTCACATCACGGTCGGCCGCGCTGGGTGTTGCATCCCCACTTGGATGATTGTGGGCGAGGACCACCCCAACCGCCCCCAGTCGCACCGCCACCGCGAAGATGTGCCTTGGGTCGACCACCGTGTAGCCGCCACTACCACGACTAAGGCACCGCCACCCAAGGACTCGCAGACGCCGGTCGACGAACACCGCATGCAGCTCCTCATGGTCCAGCCCACGAAGACGAGGCTCGAGCTCGCGCTTCGCATCCTCCACGCACTGAATCACCGTTGTCGGCTTCACCGCGGGTGCACTCGCTCGGCGTCCCAGAACCAGGCTTGCATGCAATCGAGCCGCTTGAGCCGGCCCAACACCATCCACTGCCATCAGCTCTGGCGGTTCGCACTCTCCCATGGCCGCAACTCCGCCAAAGTGCGCCACAACATCCATCGCCAGCTGTCCGACCGGGCGGCCGCGACCGCCTGTCCCCAGAATGAGCTGCACCAGGTCCACATCATCTAGGTGATGAGGCCCCTCCATCAAGTATCGTTCACGTGGTCCCATGGTCCCTCCGCCATTCCTGTGCAACGGCCGTGCCTACAGGTGATCCACGCGCAAACCCGGACAGAACGGACACGCAGCCCCCTTCATGGGTGACAGGTGACTGACAGTTGTCAACGAATCGATCAAAGGGACTTGCGGTATCGGCAACATCTGCTACGATCCTAGGGTGAACCCGGCCTACGAAAGAGTCGGGTTTGAGGCTTACGCTGTTGCCCCAGTCTCCCCCTTTCTGGGAGCTCTAGCGTCGAGTCACGGACGCGTGTCCGGCGATAGCTATCTCCCTCCCCGGGTTACCTGTCGCCGGGCCGCCTCCGTCTCTCGTTCGTTTGAGGCGCTTGCGCGGCTACGGAGCCGACTGAACCAAGTCGACCTGAATCGTGACACTGCTCGATGCGAAGATGCGGTCATCCGGGTGCTCCACAACGGAGCCTAGTGCTCGCAACGATGCACCGAACTCAGCCAGGTTCTCCGCCGGAACTTGAACCCGGTAGCTGCCGTTGTCACCCGCACCAAGGGAAGCCGTCACCTGGCGTCCACTGGGGTCGGAAACTCGCCCTCCGTAACGACCGGCCAACCGAAGCAGCTGGGCAGCAGCATCGGGATCTGACGTCGATACCTGGTAGCGGTACGACGCACCGAAGAGGGCAGGCGCATCACCGGCAGCAGTACCCGACGGTTGTGCGACAGGCTCAGGACTTGGAGCCGCGGCAAAACCCTCCGAAGGTACCGTGACCGCCGTTGGAATATCGGGCGCATCCGTCGACGGGATTGTGTCGGCCGCAGTCGCCAAGCCCTCCACACTACCGCCTCTCACAACCGTTGTGACACTGTCTGCTTCGCCTTTGTCCACCTGAGTCGGAGCAGGCGTGGCTTCGGGCTCAGGCAGCGAGAGCTGACGTTGCTGGGCGCGTGCTGCATCGCGCTCGGGGTTCACGATGACCTGCTCACCAGCGGGTGTTGGCGCGTCAAAGTTGTTGGGCAGGACGCCATCGCCGGCCTGTTCACGGTTCCCTACGACCACAACCACGAGCAGTGCTGCAAGTGCCACGGCAAATCCCTCGATCGGGACTCCAAAGGGACGCCGCAGCCAGGTCCTCCAGGTGGAGATGGGTGCAGGTTCGTCAGCGACTGCTGCCAAGACTCTGGCCTTGAAGCCAAAGGGTGCTTCCACCCGGCCATGCTTAGACAGCATTGACCGGACCATACGGAGCTGTTCGAGCTCGGCTTGTAGGCTCGGGTCACTCGACAGAGCACGCTCTACACGTGCACTCGCCTCTGGCGGCAGTTCACCGTCTAGGTAGGCGCTGAGGTCCTCGTTGGCGGGGCTTTCCAGCATTCGTTTACAGTACGTCCTCTGCGCCAATTCGGCGGCTCAATACAGTGGCAAGTTGGGTTCGCGCCCGGTGCAGACGGCTCTTCACTGTGCCCCGAGGCACATCCATGATGGCACCGATCTCCTCATATGACAGGTCCTCGATGTCGCGCAGCACAATTATCATGCGCTGCTCCTCATCGAGCTGTGCAAGGCCGTCCGCCACAAGCTGTTCAGCTTCGCTCCGATGACGCGATGCATCGGCTCCAGGGGCATGACTGGCGAGCTGACGCCGTGGACTGTCATCGTCCACGCCAACCCCTTCCAAGGGTTCATGCCGGTCCATGTGGCGCCGCCGCCGATACTGGATGCGGTTCTTGCAGTGATTCACAACGACCCGGTAGACCCAGGTCGACAGCTTCGCGTCGCCACGGAAAGTACCGAGCGACCGAAACAACGCAATGAAAACGTCTTGGGCAACTTCTTCTGCGACAGCGTGGTCACGCATCCAACGGAGAGCCAGCGTAAACACACGGTTTTGATACCGGTGAACGATCTCCGAGTACGCCGATGCATCGCCACCCTGAAACTGCGCGACCAACTCACGGTCCGTCGCGCGTCCAACAGTGGCCCAAATCAACCCAATCACCGGTGCATGTTCCATGACACGGTCCGACACGCAGAAGCGACATCGGTTCCGAACATCAACCGCAAGCTCGACTGTTCGAGCTCAGCCTTCACCAGCGACTACTCGTCATCGTAATCCGGACCCGTCATGCGAATTCGCCGACCGGTTCGAACACTGTCGAGTACGTCATCCAACGGTACGCGCGTGTATGGGAAGATGGTCTTCTTGACCTTGGCACCGCGAAAAGACGCGCCTTCAAGATTCGTAAAGTCCAAATCCGCTTCTTCCATATTGGCGCCGTCAAAGACGGTGTCCGAACACTCAGCACGCCACAATGAAGCGGCCTTGAGGTTCGTGCCACGGAAGGTCGCACGGGAGAGGTTGCATTCTGCCATTTTGGTCGATCGAAGGTCGGCGCCGTCGAAACAGACACCGGAAAGATCAATACCGCGCAGGTCGGCCCCGGAGAGTGGGGCTTTCTTGGAGAGGAGGTCCAACACCTGCTTCTTCGTCAACGGACGTGGGGAGCCCATCGTTTCGCTACCTTGATTTTGGGGAAGGGGGGAGGGAAGGCGGGGAACGCCCTATCGTAAGACGTATGCACTAACTAGCGTCCACTCAACGAACCGTCCACAATCCAGTTCGTGCTATGCACGAAGACAATGCATTGAGGAGGGTGATTTGACGCTACCGTGCACGGTATTGGGAGCAGGCTCTTGGGGCACTGCACTAGCCATTCAACTGGCTCGACGCGGGCATGACGTCGCGCTGTGGGACCACCGCCCCGAGCGCTGTGACGCCATCAATAAAACACGAAAAAACCCAGACTATCTGCAGGGGTGCGACCTTCCCCCAAGCTTGTTTGCCGAGTCAGACCTGCACAAAGCCGTCGCTTTCGGACGGCTCTTGGTACCCGTGGTGCCGTCGCACGCACTGCGAGAGGTGATGACGACTGCCGCGCCGCACGTGCAAGATGGCGCCGTGATCTGCTGTGCCACGAAGGGCATTGAAGACAGCACATTGGAGCCAATGCACGCGGTCCTCGAACAAACGCTGGCCAAGGCGCACCACAAGAACATCTGCATACTGTCTGGCCCCTCATTCGCCCTGGAAGTGGCCAAGGGCATGCCAACAGCCGTCGTTGTGGCTGGTCAAGATGCTCCAGCACGCCTCGCAGCGGAGGCCTTTCACGGCTCAGGCTTCCGCGCCTACCACACCGAAGACGTTGTAGGCGCCTGCATTGGCGGCTCGCTCAAGAACGTCATGGCGATCGCTTGTGGCGTGAGTGACGGCATTGGCTTGGGCTCGAATGCACGCGCAGCCATCATCACCCGAGGTCTCGCTGAGATCACCCGGCTTGCCGTCGCCATGGGCGCAAATCCGCTGACCATGATGGGCTTGGCCGGCATGGGCGACTTGGTGCTGACCTGCACTGGCGACCTTTCACGAAACCGTCGGGTGGGACTGGGCCTCGGTGCCGGAAAGACTCTGCCGGACATCTTGGAGGAGCTGGGCCAGGTCGCAGAAGGCGTCATCACAGCTCGAAGCGCAAAGAACCTTGGCGAAAAGCTAGGCGTAGACCTACCAATCACCGAACAAGTCTACGCGCTCCTGTACGAAGACAAACCCGCCGCAGAGGCACTACAAGACCTGCTCGGACGCCGCCGCAAAGCCGAACGCTTGTAGCGAAGCCGCCCTTACGACGTCCCAGCCTGTCTGCGACGTTGCACTGGGCTTGCTCATCTGTGCGACGAGGCATTACAGGGCGCGCTCAAGGAGCGATGGCATGGCCGATCCAAACGACAAGTGGGAAGATAATGTTGGCGGCGAGTCCGTCGTAGACGGCAAACGCGTCTCATTCTACTGCGACCAAGAGTGCATCTTGTGTTCAGTGTGCGCAGATGCCGCACCCAAGAACTTCAAGATGTCCGAAGAAGAAGACCACGACATCTGCTTCAAGCAGCCCGAGAACGCCAAAGAGCTCGCTCAGTGCTACGAGGCCATGGCGAACTGTCCCGTTGAGGCCATCGGAGACGACGGGTTCTTGGGTAGCTAATCATGAGCGCGCCCGGCCCTATCGTTGGTACTGCCGGGCACGTTGACCACGGGAAAACAGCGCTCATCACGGCGCTGACCGGTCAAAATCTCGATGCCCTTGTTGAAGAACAAGCACGGGGCATCACGATTGCTCTTGGCTTCACGAGCGCCAACATCGAGGGAACATCCGTCTCCTTCATCGACGTACCGGGCCACGAGAGCTTGGTACGAACCATGGTCGCTGGTGCCGCCGGCATGGATGCTGTGCTCCTGTGTGTCTCGGCAGTAGACGGCGTCATGCCGCAGACCATCGAACATGTTGGAATCTGCGAAAGTCTTGGAATTCGGTCGGGAATCGTGGTTCTCACCATGGCCGACCAGGTGGACGAAGAGCTGCTGGAGCTTGCCGAAGCGGATGTCGAAGACCTAGTCAGCGGCACCTTCTTGGACGGTGCGCCGGTCATTGGAGTCAGCAGCCTGACCGGTGCTGGAATGGCGGCACTGCGAGCCGCCATTGCCCAGCTGTCCCCCACATCACGGAAGATCGAGGGCCCTTTTCGCCTGCCCGTCGACCGCGTGTTCAGCCGGAGCGGCTTCGGAGACATCGCCAGTGGAACGGTGTGGTCGGGTGATGTTCGTCTGGACAGTCCCCTCTGGCTCCTTCCAGATGCCGAGCGCGTTCGTGTGCGAGGCCTGCACGTTCACGGCGTCGAAGTCGACCACGCTGTTGCCGGACAACGCCTCGCCATCAACGTTGCGGGCGCCACGAAAGGTGCGCTGCGCAGAGGCGTTACCCTCGCAAGCTCTCCACTACCAACCACCCACATTTTCGATGCCAAGCTTAGCGCCCTTCCCCGCGGAGAGTCCTTGTCCGACGGCGACTCGGTACGGGTACTTCTCGGCACCAGCGAAGCCATGGGTCGAGTGAACTTCGCGAGTGAACGCGACCCACTGGTCCCCGGCACGTCCGTCTACGCCCAGCTGCGCCTGGACACGCCGCTCACCTGTGTGCCCGGTGACCGCTTCATCGTGCGGCGTCCATCGCCAGAGTCCACCTTGGCCGGCGGTGTTGTACTCGACCCTTGGGCCAAACGCATGCGGACCAAGAACAAGAAGCAGGCCCTTACCGAGCTCAAGCGGCTCGAACAGGGAGACCGGACCGTCTTGTTAGAACGCGCTGAGGAAGACGGTCTCATAGACGTAGACGTCCAACAACGCAGTGTCGGTGACCTAGGAATCATTCTAGCGGACCACCGATTCGCAGCCTCTATTGTGGGTCGCCTGGAAGGCCGCTTGCTAGACATGATGGCCGAGTTCCACAACGCCCAGCCGCTCTCACTCGGTGCGAAGCGGCGAGAGCTCCACCGCGACGGCGTCGGACACTTGCCGCCACGTGTGTTCGACGCACTCGTAGAGCGTCTAGTAGACGCCGGACTTGCGGTCATCGCCGGCCCCCTCGTTCGACTGATTCACTTCAAAGTGCACCTAGACGACGTGCAAGAGAAGCTGTCCCAAAAGACCCTGGCAGCCGTTGAAGCCGCAGGACTAGACGGCATCAAGCTTGCAGATTTAATGGAGCGATTGCCCAACCCAGAGATGGTCTCGTTGCTCCACCTCCATTCCGCGGCCGGGCGAGTTCACCGAGTCGGCGACCTCGGGTGGTTCGGTCAGAACGCTCTCGATGGCTTGGTCGTGAAGGTCCGTGGATGGTTCTCCGACAACGACAGCCTCGACGCCCAAGCGTTCAAGCAACTCAGCGGCCAGTCTCGACGCACCGCCATTCCGCTGCTGGAGTGGCTGGATGCGTCCGGCATCACTGCGCGACAAGGCGATTCACGGAAGCTACGCTAAGCCGCACGAGGAAGTACATGCGCGGTTTTGCCTGGGTAGCTCTATTGACGACGACCGCATGTTCGGGTGGAGAGCTGTTGATCTCACCCACAAACTTCGACTTTGGCGACGTCAACGTCCAAGAGGAGCGCCCGCCAGAGGGCTACAGCGCTCGGGACTTGGTGTTGAACAACCGAGGCGGACGTGCCCTAGACATTCGCTTTGTCGGGTTGGACCAAGAGCACCTGTTCATCGCCGCCCCCATCTTCGCAGCCGACTCTCCCCCAACGCTGCCAACGCTAGCCGGCGAAGACCAGACCGTCGTGACTGTAGCTCCGTGGGACTACGAGCTCGGCGAGCTGACCACTGAGATCAGCGGGTCCTTCCAAGTGCAAGCCCGCGGCATTGACGCGGTCACCATCACCTGGTCGTTCACACCGATTCGCGCACAGATCGAAGACACCGCGTCTCCTTAAGCGCGCCGTGGTTAGCCAATCACAAAAGAAAGCAACGGCCCACAGTGAAGGGTGACATCGCTTGTTGGCTCCTGAACATCTCCGTCAATCGCCCAATCTAGTGGTGTCGACGACTGAATACGCAAGGTCTGCACAAGTCCACCACGGTCAGGACGAGCAGGGGAACGGCCACGGAACAATGCCGGAAGCTGCCGAGCAACGCCAACGGGAGACGACGAGAACGCCAGTGCATGCAGTGAGTCCTGCGCATCCAAGACTCCACGGAACGGCGAAAACCCGAGCCCCACGCTGGGAACCACTCCGGCCGCAATCATGGTGAACTGCTGGTGTTCCAGGCGTTCACCATTCCAATCGACCACGGCATTTATGGGAGCGAACATCTCACGGACAAAGGCTCCACGGACCACGGTAGACGCGAGTCCACGAGCCAACACCGCCGCCGCACGCACCCCACCCGGACCCGTCCGGGCATCATACGCCTGAAGAAATCGCGCCCAGAAGCCGGTCCCAACGAGGAAGCCGAGTCTGCCATTGCCAGCATCAATTGGGCGTCGAACGCGGACCACAGGTGTCGGCGAAACCGCTCGCTTCAGCACATGCAGCGGTCCACCGCGAACGCCGAGCCCTCGAGCGACGGTATTCATGGTTCCCGCGGGGAGAACCGCAATAGTCGGCAAGCGACCCTGCCACACGGCGACCGTTGCCGACAAACCCCGGTGAACCGCTCCATCCCCGCCACTCAACGCGACGGTCTGCACACCCGCAGCACACAGCTCACGACAAACATCCGGTAGCTCATCCAACGAGCCGGTCTCGTAGACCACTGCGCCAGTCGAACGGTAGGCATCCGCTAACCCTGGTCTGCGCGAGTGCTTACGAGCGTTGCGATTGACGATGACGCCAACGCGCGGTGCTGTCATGTTCGGACCTCGTGACCCCGACCAAACAACCCGAAGCCTCCCCCGGTGTGCCAGAACAATACTCGACCGCTCAGGCGTCCAGCGCGCGCTTCCTGTACGAGCCCGAGCATGGCTTTGCCCGTGTACACCGGGTCCAAGAACAAGCCTTCCAGACGAGCAACGGTGGCCATGATGTCCCACACCTCGGGCCCCGCCACACCGTAGGCTTCGCCACGGTAGGCATCGTTTACGTGCCAGTTGTCACGTAGCGTCCACTCAAATCCGCACCGCTCGGCCTCCGCCGCAATGTCGTGCACTTTGGCCGTAAAGAACGTGGCGTCATCACACACGGCAAAACCAATCGTCTGCCCGATGTCCGGTCCCAGAGCCAAACCAGCCAGAGTGCCACCCGAACCGACAGCGAGACAGCACGCATCAAAGCCGTTGGGTTGCTGGCTCAGCAGCTCTCGACCCGCAGCAACGTACCCGTGGGAGCCAATCGCGTTGCTGCCGCCCTCGGGAATAATGTAGGGAATGCCCCCTCGCTGGCGCACTTGCTCCGCAATCGCCAGCATGCGGGTATCGCGGTGCAGACTGTACTCTTCTGCGGTGCAGTAGTGAAGTTCTGCGGCCAGCAATTGGTCGAGCAATAGATTGCTATCGGCAACGCTTGGGGCTTCGCCGCGCAGCAACAAGACCGGCTGCATTCCGAGCTGGCGACAGGCCACTGCAGTTGCCCGACAATGATTGGACTGAAGCCCCCCTGTGGTGATGACCGTGTCTGCGCCCTTGCGTTGAGCATCTGCCAACAGCCAGTCGAGCTTACGGACCTTGTTCCCAGACAATCCGAAACCAGTCAGGTCATCTCGCTTGACCCAGACTTCGGTTCCAAGCCACTCAGACAAACGCGGCAGGCAGTGAACGGGTGTTGGCAGGTGGGCCAAGATGAGACGGTCCGACACTATTCCAACCCCAATTCGGCCGGCGTCCACGTTCCCGCAGGGCCATGGTCGCGAACCAATACAACACTCAATTCTTCCGATGGCGGTCGCCATGGAAGGAAAAAGTTGAACAGCGAAAAGTCAGCAGAGCGGACCGTGCGGGTGCCCAGATCAAGCTCAACAACCCGGTAGTCCGGAGCCGTCACAGTCACCCGCCGATGTACAAATGGTCCCCAAGGAACCGTCACATCCACCGGTAGTGCACTGGGGCCACTGCTCAGACCATCGATACGCGCCCCAGGTACGTCAGAGGTGACGGTGACTGTGTACGTACAGCCACCCATCATCAATGCCAACAGTAGGACGCGGGTCATTCCAACCTCCGCTCAACGCCTATCGCGTGAGCGTTGAACTGGGCCTAGAACGGGATGTCATCATCCGCTGCGCCGCCACCGCCGCCGCCGCCGTAGCCACCACCCGAGCTTCCGCCGCTGTCGCCACCGGAGTTGCCACCGCCGGAGTTGCCGCCGCCGTAGCCGCCGGAGTTGCCGCCGCCGCCGGAGTTACCGCCGCTGTAGCCGCCGCCGCCGCCGCCGCCGCCCGCATTGTCACCCTTGCTACCCAGGAACTGCATGCGTTCGCAGATGACCTCGGTGCTGTACTTCTCAATTCCGTTCTTGTCCGTGTACTTGGACGTACGCAGCCGGCCTTCAAAGTAGACCTGACTTCCCTTGCGCAGGTACTGCTGGGCCAGCTCGGCCGTACGACCAAACGCGGTGACGCGGTGCCACTCGGTGCTTTCGGTCCAGTTGCCGTCCTGCTCCTTCTTGCGCTCGGTCGTAGCCAAGCTGATCTTAGCGATGGACAAACCGGCTTGCGATTGACGAACCTCTGGATCTGCACCCAAACGACCGATGAGAATTACCTTGTTGACTGACATCATCCACCCCACTGCTTTGGAACGACGGCCACATAACGCCGGCGCACTGGCACGGAACACCTACGGAGGACTACGCCCTCTGCACCGCCGCATCGTTTCCCCGAAATACCGCGCTAGGAGAATCTTGTGACCAGAAAGTGTCCGCAGTGTAAAAAGCCCGCTTCCTTGGACGTGGACAACGACCACAGACCGTTCTGCAGCGAGCGTTGTCAGCTCATCGACCTCGGTTCTTGGTTGGACGGTGACTACACCATATCCGGCGACAAAGCTGATACAGACGGCGCTCCAGACCGTCGCAACCAGAATCTCCTGGAATAGCGGACCTCTACGGCGCGTATATTTCCGTAGATCCCAAGGACGCCGACATGCCAACGAATCGACAACAGGTGATCGACGTCCTCGCCGCACGTCATCCGACAGACCTACGCGCCATTCTCGAGTTTGCCCGAGTCCCGGTCGGCTCGGCAAAGTCCCCACGAGAGCTCGCCTCTCGCATCGCCTCTCAGCTGTGGTGGACCTACGCGACTCCTCTAGGCTTGGCCGCCCGGACCATCACCCTCGACGAGATCGTCAACCACACGGCCAAGCGCCTACGCGTACAAGGAGCGTTGCCTGCTGACGCAACCGCATGGGAACGCCTAGACGCAATGAGCACCCTGCTCGTTCCAGAGTCGGGACGCGCCTCACTAGAGTCGCTGGACCCCGCCACTCGGGAACGTCTCGTTCGCTCCTGGTGGCCAACGCTAGGCATGGCCGCGGGTGCAGGAGGAGGCTTCGGCGCGCTCGGGGCTGGCAAAGGTGTTTTGTGGCTCGCGGGAACCCGTGTTGGGCGCCTGTTGCCCTACATTCCGAACGTCGGCTCTTGGGTCGGCCGCGCGTACAAGGCAGGCGGCGTCGCTGCCGCCCTCGGAGGTCCGGTGGGCATTGCATTGTCTCTCTTGACCGCCAACGACGCCCTCGGAGCCAACTATTCCCGTCTTGTCCCACTGCTTCTCGGCGTCGGAGCTCTAGGCCCGGTTCACGTCGAAGACGCGGTGGAGGTCGACGTCATCACACCGCAGTCGTCACAGGTCCGGTAAGACTCCCCAGAGCCGTCGCCCTAGATGTCGGCGTCTTCTGACTGGCCACGACCAACCTTCGGCAATCCGTGCGCCTTGGCAACGGCATCGTAGCGGTCGATCACCTTACGAACGTAGTCGCGCTTCTCCCGGTAGGACCCAGGGAAGAAGCTGCGCTTGAATCCGTGTAGAACCACGTTCCGAACCGTCGTCGGAGACAGGTTGAACGCCTTTTGAGCTTGTTCGAGCTCATTGGACACGGTGGTACGGCTGATCAGACGGTTGTCCGTACACAAGGTCACGCTCAACCGCTCTTGCACCATACGACCAAACGGATGGTCCTCGACCCGACGCAGCTCTGGCATGGTCTGCATGTTCGAAGTGATGCAGACTTCCAGCAGAATGCGCCGGTCAGCAATGTACTCCGACAGCTTACGAACGTAGCGGCCCGGGTCCTCATCTGCCTGAACCTGGTCTTGGCTGTACAGATGGGTTCCGTGACCAATCCGATCGGCGTGCAGCTTTGTGATGGCCTGGAAGATGCTCTCTGGACCGTAGGCTTCGCCAGCGTGAACCGTCTTCTTCAAGAAGTTGCTGTGCGCGTAGGCGTAGGCATCCACGTGGTCACTCGCCGGATGTCCGGCCTCTGCTCCAGCCAAGTCAAACGCGACGATGGGCAGTCCGCCGTTGTCGCGAGCATCCACCACGGCGCGAGCCAAGGACAACGATGCCAGACCGTAGACCTCTTTGACTGGAAACTGATCCATTACGGCCAGCAGATCCCTAAAGTACGGCCCAAACCCACCGGTGAACATTCGCATGGCGCAAGCGATCAAGCCGTAGCGGAAGGGAGGCTCTCCACCCGTGCGCACGCCTTCGGTCGCTTCATGCTCGCGTCGAACCCGGTCCAGGCCACGATCAACGGCTGACAAAACAGCCTTGACGTCCATGCCGGGGCGAACCTGAAGCTGCGGGGCGAAGCGAACTTCAAGGTAGCAAACACCTTCCGCAAGACAGTCCTGGCCCAGTTCATAGGCCACCCGTTCAATGCTCTCTGGTGATGAGAGCACCGCACAGGTGTAGGCGAACCCGTGCAGGTAGTCGGGCAGATCCCGGTAGGACTCTTTGAACACAAGTTCGCGGAGACCTTCTTCGGTGTACGACGGAAGGGTCACCCCTTGCTCTTTTGCCAGCTCAATGAGCGTGGACAGGCGTAAGGAGCCGTCCAGGTGGCAGTGAAGGTCCGTTTTCGGGAGGGCGCGGATGACGTCAGATGTAAACATGGCCACAACTAACCCAGCGTTGTGAACGAGCCCGAAGGGCAACACCAAACTTCATGTCATCAATGGCTTGAAACGTCCGCGCTGTCCGGCTACCACCCGCGGGCTACTGGCTAACAGAGAGGTAGGGCATGCAGCTGCCAAAATCTATTCGTGACGAACTCATCGATGAACTCGACGACTTTCTCGACGCCATCGCTGAACCAGCGGTCGAACAAGTGGTCGCATACCTGCTAGAGCAACTCGAGGTGCAGGGTGAAGACCGTGGCCAAGATGACCTCGTGGCCGACATGGAAGAAGAGGGTGCCCTTGATGGCAGCCTCACCGAAACACTCGAGAACGAGATGGAATCGAACGACGAGTTCGAGTTCACCGGCGAGGAGGTTGTGAGCCTTCTTGAACGGATCGTCGGAATCGAGTGGGAAGACGATGACGGCAAGAAGGACGACGACGACGACGATGATTTCGACGATGAAGACGACGACTTCTAGAGTCGCCATTCATTGACCGTCGACAGCAGAGCCCCAGACCCTAGGTCTGGGGCTCTCTGCGTTTGTTGCCCGTCGAACCCGCCGGGGTTGTCCACCGCTGCGGCTGGAGGCGAGTCCCTATCGAACACGCTGAAAACTATGCGATTTCGAGACGAGGAACAGTAACGCAACGCCTGATTTGGTTAATTTCGATTCTCTGGGCCATTGACTACTCAAAACTACGCAGGCCGGTCCGACAGTATGGTGAAATCGCCATGCTAGCTGCCATATAGGCATTATGCGAAGCGCAGCAAACCGGATAGTACCCCGGATCACACCCATTTTTTCGGGGCTTCAGCATGCCGGAACTGCACGCCACATTGCTCGCAGAAGATGACCTGTTTTTTTGGTCACCCCAACGCAATGTCACAGATGCCGTAAACGCTGAGTTGCCAGCGATCGAAGCCCTTGGAACTCTCGAGACCCAGACCATGGTCTCCCCGTTTCCTCCGCACCAGAGAACCCCCTCCACTGGGTACCGCGTCGCCCTAGCAGACGCCGTTCCGTTTCTTTCGAAAATACCGCATTCGGCCGATGTTTCGGACAGCGTAAGAGTCCTTTCTCGAGCATCCCAGCTCGCAATTGAGCTCGCCATACATCAGCGCGTCGTTCCCACAGTCGACAACACCAATGCCCGATGGCGCGTGCTCCTGACTCGTAGCGAAGACGCCGAACGATTCGACCAGCTCGTCCACGCACTGCCCACAATCTTCCGTGCTCATCCAACTCAATCTCGCGGTCCCGTTCGAATCCCGTCCGCTCAAACAACCGTTCGACGATTCCTCAATGCGACGGTCGACTCGCTGTACCGCCAGAACGTGTATCCAGCCTCTACGCGAGGGTGGCCGCTGGAATTCGCCGAGGCACTGCGCGGAGAAGAATCGTCATTCTCGCCTCGTGATGCCCGCTACCAGGGAATGCCCAATCGCATTCGCGCCTGGGCAAGCGAAGCAAACTCAAGTGGCGTTCGCATCGGATTCCGCCTGTCGGCCCCCGAATCGTCGAAAGGCAAATTCGGCTTGTCGCTACGGTCCCACACGGCCCAACCGCGCTCCAACAAATCCCTCGCAACCGTCTGGCCGGCACGCGTGAAACGCCGTAGCGAAAACTCAACTTCAGCCTACGCATTGCTACGCGGATTGGCCAGAGCGAGCCGTATCTACCCACCTGTGCGAGCCACACTTGACAGCTCACACCCGGTGGACTTGAAATGGTCTGCCAAACAGACCTACGACTTCCTAATGGTCGGCGTTCCCGCACTCCGAAACGCCGGTTTTCGCATTGAACTCCCCACCGAGTTCGAGGCGAACAGTAACGAGCGCCTTCATGCTCGGATGTGCATTGATGTAGGCGCAGACGGCGACCTGCCCAGCCTGGAAGATGCACTAGGGTTCCGGTGGGAAGTCGTTGTGGGCGGCCATGTCATTGATGGTGCAGACTTTCATGCATTGAGCAGTCAAAACAAACCCATCGTTCGCTTTCGCGACGGCTGGGTACTTCTCGACCCGCATGAGCTGGCCAAACTGCCCGAGAACATGACAGAACTGGGCACCTTGTCGAGCGCAGACGCCTTGCGTGCGGTGCTCACCGGTCAGCACCTCGGCATTCCAGTGGTTGCCGACCAGCGACTTCGGGTCGTCTTGGACGCACTGCGCGAACCGCCTGACGAGCCCATCCCGACAGGTCTTGTAGCTACGCTGAGACCCTACCAGGAACGTGGGTTTTCGTGGTTGACAACGCTCGGCCGACTCGGTCTTGGTGCGTGCCTAGCAGACGATATGGGACTTGGAAAGACGATTCAGTTGATCACCCATGTCCTGGCCCGTCGTCCCCAAGCGGAAGGTCCGTGCTTGGTTGTGTGCCCAACGTCCGTCCTGGGCAACTGGGGCTCTGAGTTCGCCAAGTTCGCGCCCGAGCTCAAGATTGCTCGGTACCACGGTGTCCAGCGCAATCTTGACGACCTGACCCATGCTGATGTTGTGGTCACCACCTACGGACTGATGGTGCGAGACATCGACGCGCTGTCCGAGATCCCGTGGGACGTCGTCGCGCTCGATGAAGCACAGTCCATCAAGAACCCCGACAGCCAGCGCGCCAAAGCCGCTCGACAGCTACCCAGCAAGCACCGCGTTGCTCTCTCGGGAACCCCGGTCGAGAACCGCCTGCTCGAGCTGTGGAGCATCATGGAATTCCTCATTCCCGGATTGCTTGGCAGCCGCGGAGCATTCCGTCGCAACATCGCCATTCCCGTCGAACGTTTTGGCGACGAGCAAGCCGCTGAGCAGCTCCGACAGGGCGTCGCACCGTTCATCCTACGGCGATTGAAGACAGACAAGGACGTCATCAGTGACCTGCCCGAGAAGCTGGAACGGCGCGCATGGTGCTCACTCTCGGTCGAACAGACCACTCTGTACGGCAACATCGTTGAGGAGTACATGGAGCGGATTGCCGAAGCCGAGACCAATGAGCGACGCGGCAACGTCCTGGCCATGCTGACCGCGCTCAAGCAGGTCTGCAACCACCCCATTCAGTACACCAAAGAACCCGGTCCCCTCGCAGGCCGTAGCGGTAAGCTCGACTCTGCTACCGAGTTGTTGACGCAGATCCTGGACAACGGCGAGCGGGTTCTCGTGTTCACCCAGTATCGCGCCATGGGCGATATTCTCCAACGCCACATCGACCACACCTTTGGGTTCCGGGCGCCATTCCTCCATGGCGGAACCCCAGCACACCACAGAGAAGAGCTGGTACGGGCCTTCCAAGAAGACGAGCACTCCAGTCCAGTGCTCCTCATCAGCCTTCGCGCAGGTGGCACGGGACTCAACCTCACCAATGCGACAAACGTGCTTCACTACGACCGCTGGTGGAACCCAGCCGTTGAAGACCAAGCCACCGACCGGGCCTACCGAATCGGCCAGAAACGCAACGTGTTTGTCCACAAAATGGTCACAGCAGAGACACTGGAACAGCGAATCGATGCCCTGCTCGACGACAAGCGCGCGCTGGCTGATTCCGTCGTCGCCGCCGGGGACCGATGGGTCACCGAGCTCGATGATGACGCTCTACGGCGGTTGGTCATGCTGGGTGATGAACGCGGAGAGGCTCTCTAATGCTGCACACAGACGTCCTATCCAGGAAAAACCCCGGTATCGTCTCCTCCAACCAACCCCGTGGTTGGCTTGGGAAAAAATGGTTGTCCCGGCTCAGCGAGAACGACGCCAAGCTCGCATTGCGCGTGGCTCGCGGAAAGACATTCGCACGCAACGGTCGCGTACAAGAGCTGTGGTTTAGCCCGGGCCTAGTGACCGCCGAGGTCGCAGACAGTGAACTGATGCGTGTATCCATTCGAATGCGGGTATTTGACCGTCAAGAATGGGCGATAGTCTTGGATACGCTCGCGGAAGACCTCAGTCGGGTTGCCAATATATTGGAAGGCGATCTGGACCGCGCTTTCGTGGATGCACTCGAAGACAAAAACCTGTCCCTTCTCCCCACTGCAGCAGACTTCGATGGAGACTGCGACTGCGCCGATTACCTGCTTCCATGCATACACATGGCCGCCGTTCATCAACTGCTCGCAGATGCCTTGGACGGCGACCCCTTCCTGTTGTTTACCCTGCGTGGGTGGGACCGAGAGCGCTTGGTTACCCATTTACGCAAACGATGGTGCGACATTGCGAGACCTGACACGCGAGACACGATAGAGGAGACGGCTCCACCACAGGGAAATTGGCTCGCATACCCAACTCCGCTCAGTGCGATGAGTTTCAGCATGAGCCCGAGGGCCGACCTTAATCCAGGATTAATGACCCTTGGACCTGCTCCTGACCAAGCCGACTTACGCAATACCCTGGCTCCTCTCTACAAAGCCGGAAGCGAAGCAGCCCAGGCTGTTGTCTGGAGTGAAGACACCAGTGAGCCGCCCTCAAAAACGCTGCGTACGCCCAAGACACAACCAGTTCTAACGAAACACCCCGAAAGTGCACAACCCATCCTGGAGGCCCCAGTGGCTGAACAGACATCGCTAACCGAGCGCATCATCGATGCTCTCGCCAACGTCGAGTGTGCCAAGAGCAACGACTTGGCCAAAGAACTCAATGAGTCCACCGTAGCAATCCGTACCGAGTTGCTCGAACTCGAAGAAATGGGCCTCGTGACCCGCACCGGTAAGACGCGCGGCACGCGTTGGTGGATTGGCTAAACACCACGTTTCCCCAAATGATTGGTCTGAGTCTTCGCCCTGTATGTGTGTAGCGACAAGGCGGCGAAACCTGGACCTAAGCGTGCTGCACGCCTAAGAATGATGCATTGCAGCACGACACACCGTGGGCCGATGGCGCGGGTACCGGTGAAGCTGACCAAAAGGCGGTCTCGGCCGTCGCAGACTGAATCGATTGTCGGCAGGCGTAACGGAGCCCTACAACCCGACGTCCAACGCCGCCCAACCGGCCTGCAAACGAACGGCCACGGAGCAGAACAACATTCGTGTGCCACCCACAACATGGTGTGGATCAAGCCCCCATGGAGCGCTATCAAGTCCTCCACGAAGTCTGTGAGATGAAGCATTCAAACGCTTGATTAGGCCGGCGTGGAACTCGAAACAGGGCTTCTTTACATGACTCCGAC
This sequence comes from uncultured Pseudomonadota bacterium, assembly GCA_913061235.1. Classification (GTDB taxonomy): domain Bacteria; phylum Myxococcota_A; class UBA796; order UBA796; genus CAJXTB01. Next base: position 129,135 of record CAJXTB010000009.1, read on the forward strand.
GCTGTTGGTCCTCCTTCCTGCCACCGCCGCTACCTGCGCAGACCTCGTCGTCTCTGCGGGTGGAACACCGGTCATCGACCTTACCCTCGGCGGTACGGTCACTGTTTCGCCGGACGCATGGGTTCGGGTACGACCTGGAACACCACCACCAGGAGTGGGCCCGGTTGTGATGACGCAAGGTGGAAGTCCCGTTCCTGGGCGTCCTACTTGGCTAGAGACAACAACCGCTCAAGTGCCTCCTGAAGGCTTCGCTGGCATTGTTCTACGCGGGCGCGAAGCCGGTGGACACGGCGGGGCTGTCGACGGTCTGACGGCTCTGGCGGGGGCAGCGGACCCTTCGCGAACCATTCTTATTGCCGGTCTCGGACCGAAGACGGCTGGGGCTGCAGCCGCTCTCGGTGCAGCGGGTGTCATGATCGCTGACGCCATTCTTGGCTGTCCAGATCTGCGTCTACCTCCCACACTTGTGGAGCGCCTCAGCCGGCCAGATGACGTCCTGACTACGCGCGTGCACGGGCTTCGTGTCGCAAACCCGCCCACAGCACCGGTCCTACGACGCCTTGCTGACGGTGAAGACCCCTGGTTGCTGGCCGAGAGCTTGTGGGCGACCGCAGACCTTCGCCAATCACTCTGGCTCGCCGGCACCGGCCTTCGACACGCGCAAGACATCGCCCGCCGCCAGGCGTCCCTGACGGACGTGACCGCGCAATACCGCAGTGCCCTCAACAACTGGCGAGGCACCGCTCAAAATGCCCACCGCGTTGACCCTGTCGATTCCGTCTCAGGTCCACTCGGTATTGGTGTGACCTGGGAAGACTCCTCCGAGCCACTGACCGGCGGTCCCCTCAAGGCGGCCATCGCAACGGGTGGCGCCGTGGCAGCCACTGAGTCCGACTACAACGCCGCGCGCACCGCCCTGCTTGGAGCCACCGACCTGCCCGCAGCACCTGCCGACGCCATCGCGATTATTGGCCTTGGCTGCATCTTCCCCGATGCCCCCAATGTGGATGCCTTCTGGGAAAACCTCAAGAGCGGGCACAGCTCAATTCGCGAAGTGCCTGTCAATCGATGGGACCCAGACCTGTACTGGGACGCTGACCGGTCCGCTCTCGACAAGACCTACGCCAAGATTGGCGCCTTCCTAGACGACACCACGTTCTCGCCAAAGCGGTTCCGCATTCCACCCCGCGTGGCCAAGCAGATGGACCCGGTTCAGCACCTAGCACTGGACGCCGCCTGGGCCGCCCTCGAAGACGCCGGACTACAGACGGACGGACGCAAGGGTCCTGGCAAGACATTCGACCGGGAACGCTGCGCCGTCATCCTTGGAAACTCGCTCGGTGGCGAGACCAAGGACCAGACTGCACTGCGCGTGGCCTATCCACTCATTGAGCGCGCCATTCGCGAAGGTGCGGGAGACGCAGACGTCAGCGCCATTCTGGCCTCTGTCGCCACAGCCGTGCGCGACAGCCGTCCTATCGACGAAGACGCAATGCCAGGCGAGCTGTCCAACGTCATCGCCGGGCGGGTCGCCAACGCCCTAGACCTCGGTGGACCCAACTTCACCGTCGATGCCGCCTGCGCCTCCTCCCTTGCTGCCATCCAAACCGCAGTCAAGGGCCTACAGGACGGCGACTTCGACCTTGCCATCACCGGCGGTGCCGACCGGTCCATGGACCCGTCTACCTACGTCAAGTTCTCCAAGATTGGCGCCCTGTCTGCCGAACACTCCGTACCGTTCGACGAGCGCGCCAACGGCTTCGTAATGGGTGAAGGTGCGGGTATCTTGGTGCTCAAGCGCTACAGCGATGCCGTGCGCGACAACGACAAAGTGTACGCCGTTATTCGAGGCATTGGCGGAAGCAGCGACGGCCGCGGCAAGGGAATCACAGCGCCCAATATTCAGGGTCAGATTCGTGCCCTCGACCGTGCCTATGCGCTCTCGGGTGTCGACCCCGCGACCGTCGACCTCATCGAAGCACACGGTACCTCCACCGTCGTCGGCGACAAGGTCGAGGTGACCGCGCTGTCACAGGTCATCGGTGCCGCACGCAGTGCGAGCAACGGTCCCGTGCGTCTGGGCTCGGTGAAGTCCATGATTGGCCACCTCAAGTCCGCTGCGGGTGCGGCCGCCCTGATCAAGACCGCCCTCGCCATCAAGCACCAGACCTTCCCGCCCTCAGCCGGGTTCCGCCAAGCGCGAAGCGATGTGCCTCTCGGAACCACACTAAAGGTTCAGACCCACGCAGAAGTCTGGCCCACCCCTCCAAATGGTCTACGTCGTGCTGGCGTCAGCGCCTTCGGCTTCGGTGGCACCAACTTCCATGTGGTCCTCGAAGAAGCCGGTGGACGCGCCGGTCAACATCGTCCAGCACAGCTGCCGCCCGTCAAGGGCATTGCTCCAGCCGTGGTCCAGGCCAAGGCCGCACAGCATCCCGCTCACCCAGATGGCGTCTGGGCCGTCTCCGGTGTCGACCGCGACCAAGTCTTGGAGCGCTTGCTTGCGCTACAGCGTGGGGAGCCCGGTGTCTTTGAGCGCACCGACGCCGTCCGATTGGCGGGTGGTGCAGATACAGAAGCACTTCGTAAAGACCAGTGGGCCCGTGCCGAGAAATGCCTTCGCACCGACAGTAATCCCGCACTTCTCACATCGCGCGGCGTTCACCTCATCGAGGCCGCTCCCGTCGGACGGCTCGCGTTCGTCTTCCCCGGTCAAGGCAACCAATACCTAGGAATGGGCCTGGACTTGGTCGAGCGCTACCCCGTCGTTGCCAAGACCTTCGCAGACGCCGATGCCGCTCTCAAGCCCGTGCTGGGACGCACCCTCACAAACCTGCTCGAGAACACTGCCTACGACGCCAAGCAGACCCTGACCGCGACCGAACATGCACAGCCCGCAGTGTTTACACTCGACGTCGCCCTGCTTCGACTGCTCGCCCAACACGGAGTCAAGCCCGACCTTGTCGCAGGTCATTCACTCGGAGAGTACGCCGCCGCAGTCGCCGCGCGCGTTCTGACCTTTGAGCAGGGACTTCATGCCACCAGCGCCCGTGGACGCGAGATGGCGGACATCGTGCTCGAAGACCCAGGCCGCATGATCGGTGTTCAGGCAAGCCCAGAACGCACCGACGAGCTGCTCGCAAAGGTGGAAGGCTACGCCATTGCCGCCAATCGCAACTGTCCGACTCAGACCGTGGTTGCCGGCAGTACCGCCGGTGTTGCAGAAGCCGAAGCCGTCTTCAAGGCGAACGGCGTCGAGACCGTCACATTGCCCGTGTCTCACGCCTTCCACTCCAAGGTTGTTGCTCCCGCGAGCAAGCCCTTCGCCAAGGTGTTGGCCAAGCTCGGTCCAAAGCCACCGAAGCTGCCGTTTTCATCCAATGTTGACGCACAACCGTACCCCAATGACCCCGACGCCATCGTTGCCTTGCTCGCCAGCCAGCTCGCATCCCCCGTGTCGTGGACCGATCAGATCGAAGCCATGTACGAAGACGGTGTCCGAACCTTCGTAGAGGTCGGCCCCAAGCGCGCTCTGTCCGGATTTACCCGCTCTATCCTAGGCAAGCGCCCACACTACGCTGTACCTACGAACCATCCTAAGCGTGGCGGAATCGCCAGCTTCTTGGATGCTCTTGCATCACTGACAGCCTTGGGTGTGCCGGTCCATGCCCCCGGCAAGCCTGCATCTGTCGCTGTGCAAACCGCAGACCTCGCGCTCAACGACGTCATCCGAGCCACTACCGAGGCCGGTGCTACACCCGAAGCGGCCACCGAACTCGCCGCTTCCGTCTACCCAGCCCTACGCGACCTCATGGCCGCCGTGGTCAACGCGGTTCCGCAGGCCACAACCGCTCCTTCAACACCCGTTCCCGCGGCACAAGTCCGCGTGGTCTGTGCCGGTGCATCCGTTGGGCTACCGGGTGGGCAAGAGGTCTTCTCCCAGGAGAATATCGCCAGCATCTTGGCCGGCGAAGGTCGTATTGCGTCCATTGGAGACCGCGCCGATACCTTTGTAGACCGCAACATCGTCCGTCTCATCAAGGACGGAGCTGGCGGGGCGAGCTTCCACCCCGTCACCAGTCGCGGCGACGTCATCCAGATTGCAGGAACAAAGGCTCACTTTGACCCGCGCGACTATGGCGTGCCGGACGGGCTCGCAGCGGCCCTCGACATCACGAGTGAGCTCGGCATTGCAGCGGCAATCGAGGCCCTGCGGGACGCTGGAATTCCCCTGGTCCAAGCCTACAAAGAGACGACCTCCGGCAAGCTCATGCCGACCGGATGGCGCCTGCCGACCGCGTTGCAAGACGGTACCGGCGTCATCTTCGCTTCCGCCTTCCCTGGCTACGACCAGCTGCTGAAGAAGGTTGAGAACGACAACTTGGACGCGGACGGCCGCTTCGACCGACGCACGCTGTTCCAGATCTTGGCCATGGGCCACAGCCAGCTCGCACAGTTCATCGGCGCCAAGGGTCCGAATACTCAGATCAACGCCGCATGTGCGTCCACAACCCAAGCCGTCAGCATTGCCCACGACTGGCTGCGATTGGGCCGCTGCGAACGCGTCATTGTCATTGGCGCAGATGACGTCACCGGCGACCGTCTGCTGCCGTGGATTGGCGGCGGGTTCCTAGCCGCAGGTGCTGCGACCACCGCGGCAACTCCAGAAGAGGGCGCGCTGCCGTTCGATTCCCGCCGACACGGCATGATTCTCGGAATGGGTGCCGTCGGCCTCGTCCTCGAACGCCAAGACGTCTGCGCTGCGCGCGGCATCCGACCTATCGCTGAGCTGCTCGCTACGCGGATCAGCAACTCCGCCTTCCACGGAACACGGCTCGATGCCGGCCACATTGCCCGCGAGATGACGGCGCTCGTCAAGGACGCTGTCACACTCGAAGACACCACCGCTGCCGCCATTGCCGCGGACACTATGTTCATGTCCCATGAGACCTACACGCCCGCGCGTGGTGGGTCCGCGAGTGCAGAGGCAGACGCACTTCGCGCCGCATTCGGCGCAGATGCCGGAAAGGTCGCAGTCGCGAATACCAAGGGATTCACCGGCCACCCAATGGGCGCGGGCATCGAAGACGCCATCGCGCTCAAGGCCATGCAGTACGGCATCGTCCCGCCGATTGCCAACCTCACGCAGCCAGACCCCGAGTTCTCCGACCTACGCCTGTCTCGCGGAGAGAACCGCAACGTAAACTACGCGATTCGCTTGGCTGCAGGCTTTGGTTCACAGGTCGCTCTGGCCATGTGGCGCGCCGAAGCCCGTGGCGATGACCGCGTCGCAGATGCTGGCGTCCGCACCGCTTGGCTAAAGAGCGTCACTGGCTACGCACACGTGCGAGAGACCATTGGCGACCGCAGCCTTCGGGTTGTCGAGTCCACCGTAGATGCCTTGATGCCCATTGCGCCGGGTGTCATCGGCCCGGACCCCTACACCGAAGAAGTCGAGCTCATCGCGACTGCAGTGCCGACCTCCAACGTGGTCCCCCTCGCAGCCGCACGCTCCGTTTCCGAGGCAGACGTCCTACAGACGCTCATTGAAGTCGTCGCACAACAGAGTGGCTACGCCCCCAGCGACCTGGACCCCGAGTTCGAGCTGGAAGCCGACCTTGGTATTGACACCGTCAAGCAGGCCGAAGTGCTCTCGGAGCTACGAAGTCGCTTTTCGCTCGATCAAGACGACCAGTTCCGCTTGGCCGACTACCCGACACTCACCGGTCTAGCCGCGTACCTAGCCGGACAGCTCGGTGCCCAAGGAAAGGCATCGCCAGCGCCAACAGGTGCAACGCCAGAAGTCGCTCCCGTCGTAAGCAATGTGGTCCAGATGGCGAACCAAGCGGTCCCCTCACGCGACGACGTGCTGAAGACGCTCATCGAGGTTGTGGCCCAGCAGAGTGGCTACGCACCGAGCGATTTGGACCCAGACTTTGAGCTGGAAGCCGACCTCGGCATTGACACCGTCAAGCAAGCCGAAGTGCTCTCAGAGCTACGAGCCCGCTTCTCGCTCGGTCAAGACGACCAGTTCCGCCTGGCTGACTACCCAACACTCGCTGGCCTCGCAGCCTACCTGAGCAGCCAACTGACGGCATCACCAGCACCTGTCACCACCATCACGAAACCGTCCGACTTCGCAACCGACGCCACGGTTGCAGACCTCAGCGCACGTGACGACGACGCAGTCTCGCGGGACGACGTGTTGAAGACACTCATCGAAGTTGTCGCGGAACAGAGCGGCTATGCCCCCGCCGACTTGGACCCCGAGTTCGAGCTGGAAGCCGACCTCGGCATCGACACCGTCAAGCAAGCCGAAGTGCTCTCCGAGCTACGAAGCCGCTTTTCGTTGGGCCAAGACGACCAGTTCCGACTGGCCGACTACCCCACGCTCGATGGACTGGCCGACTACTTGACTGGGCAGCTCGCTTCTGGAGGCTCCGCACAGAGCGTCGCCCCTGTTGCTCCCGCCGCGCCCCAGGCCACCCGTCCCATCGAAGCGGTTCCAACCGATATCTCTACCCCGGCACGCGTCTCATCCCCCAAGCGGTCCCAGAGTGCCGTGTACGACATCTTGGCCGACGTTGTCGCGACCCAGACCGGCTACGAACCGGCTGATCTGGACCCCGAGTTTGAGCTCGAAGCGGACCTTGGAATCGACACCGTCAAGCAGGCTGAGATCTTCAGCCAAGTCCGCGAGCGCCTCGGTATCGACGCCACAGACGACCTTCGTCTCGCCGATACCCCCACACTCGGCGGCTTGGCCGCGTACCTGGCAACCCGAGCCGTTGGCCCCACATCCAGCATTCCAACGCCGACTGTGGCCCCACAACAGCCGCAAGACATCGAGACCCCAGCGCTGCGCGAAGGCCACGTCATTGCCGACCTGCCCTCGTTCTGGATTCGTCGGCCGATTCCCGTGCAAATTCCAGCCGTTGTTCCCGTCGTATCTAACGACCTGTCATTCCACATCATTGGAACAGGTCCACTGGCCACGGCACTTGCAGCCGAGCTGGATGCACGCGGCGGCGTTCCCTCCGAAGCCCCCACTGTGGTCATTGACGTCGGTACCGACGCCGCCCACAGCATGGAAGTCGCCCGAAACCTTGCTGAACATCCGCCCAAGCAGTGGTTGGTTCACACCCAAATGGGCGGTGTGCAGACGATTCCTAACCGCGCCATCGCCGCCCGTGACGGTGCCCGGTCCGGCCTGGCGAAGGCCCTCGCACGAGAGTGGGAACAGACCTCTGTCCGCGTCATCGATCTCATCTCCGATGACGTAAACACCGTCACCCAAGGGCTGTGCAACGAAGTCGGCGTCAACGGTCCAGACGAAATCCGAATCTGTGCCGACGGTCGTACCGGAGTTCAGTACGCCCTGTGCGACGCCCCCCTCGCGACCAATGCGGCGCAAGATGCCGTGGTGCTCGTCACCGGCGGTGCCCGCGGAATTGGCTTGGCTATCGCTCAAGAGCTGGCCGAGCGCGGCTGTACTCTCGCACTCATTGGTCGCACCCAACCCAGTGTTGAGCCGCTTGACGAAGACGCTGAAAAGGACCGCATTCGTGCCGAGCTGACCGAGCGCGGCGAGCGCGTCACCCCAGTGGCTATCGACAAGGAGCTCGCTCCGCTTCGAGCCCGTGATGAAGTCCGCAAGGCAGTTGAGAGCGTGCCACGGGCCACCTACCACAGCGTAGACCTCGCAGATGGAGACGCCGTACAGGCGCTCATTGACGACGTTATCGACACCCACGGTGCCATTCACGCCGTGGTTCACGGTGCCGGAGTCGAGGACAGTCGTCCCGTACAAAACAAGGCGCCGGATGCACTGGACCGAGCACTCGGAGCCAAGGTTCACGGAGCGCTAGCGCTTCTAGACGCCTTGGATTCGTCTGTTCGTCTGGTCAGCATGGGCTCTGTCGCCGGTCGCTTCGGCAATGCCGGTCAGACCGACTACGCCGCCGCCAACGATGCCCTCGCGCGGTTGACCTGTAGCCACAAGAACGGCTTGTGTGTCGATTGGACCGCATGGGGAGACGCTGGAATGGCCACCCGAGGCGGCATGCAGCATCTACTCGAGCAGCGTGGCGTTGACCTGCTGCCCGCCTCCATCGGTGCGCGCCTCGTTGCGGACTGGGTCTTCAGCGACGAGACCGGAGAACGCGTCGTTGCCGGAGCACTCGGAGGATTCACACATCGAACCGGCCACGCCATGGTTCCCGAGGTGTCCTTCGATGGTGTTCGCGTCCGAGCCAGCCAGCCCATCTCTGCAGACGAGCCGTGGCTGACCGACCACAGCATTGACGGAACGGGCGTATTCCCAGGCGTCATTGGGCTGGAGTGGATGGCCACCGTCGCCGCAGAGCTTCTCGGTGAGCGTCCCGACCGTATTCAAGACGTTCGTTTCGCCGCGCCATTGAAGGTGCATGCCGGAGCTGCCGCCCCAACCGTCATCGTAGAGGCGCACCCCACCGAAGATGGCAGTGCCTGGTGCACCTTGTCGAGTGAGCGCGTTCTCGCGACTGGACGTATTCAGCGCACCCTGCACTTCCAGTGTGTCGCGGCTGTTGGCTCCACGTCGTCCCCACTGCCTTCCGCGTTCGTGCCGGATGAGGTGGTCGAGAAGCAGCAGATCTACAAGCGCTTCTTCCACGGACCGCGCTTCCAGGTGTTGAGCCAGATTGTCGGCATTGCCGCAGACGGCTTGATTGCTGAGGCACGGCTGCCCAAGCGCGCCCTACCTGGCAACACACGCACAGCTCCCCTCGCGATCGAAGCAGGATTCCAGGCGGCAGGCATGCATCGGTGGGCCACACGCTCCCTCAGCGGACTGCCGCACTCCATCGAGACCGTGGAGATCCTAGCGCCGCCCCCCGAAGACGCCGCCCTCACCGTCACGGTTGTCGACCATGGTGACGCCTACGACGTCGACATCGACAGCCCGAGTGGTGCCGTGGCTCGCTTGCGCGGTCTGCGCCTGATCGACCGTGGCCCAGTCGGTGACGACGAGACCCTTCCTCCGCCCCCCGGCGGTCGCCCCATGTGCTTCACCCATGCCGTCAGCCCGCCGCCGCTCAACACCGCACGTGCAAGAGCCAGCGTGGGCGCCGACGTTGAGCCATGGTTGGACACCAACGAGCGCTCAGCACTGACCGCGCGGGGAACCGCTGAGCGGCAGCGCGACAGAACCTTGGGGCGTCTCGTGGCCAAGCGCGCCATTCACCTAGTGACCAAGGCCCCCGCAGACAGCTTCACCGTGAGCCGAGCGACCAGCGGCGAGCCACTAGTCGAGGGCGTGCGCGCCGTCGTGAGCCTGTCACATCACAGTGGACGCGCCGTGGCGTTGGCGAGCACCGATCGGGCGGTCGGCATTGATCTGGAGCGAGTAGACACCCGCAGTCAGGCCTTCTTGAACGACTGGTTCACCCCGGGCGAGCGCCTGCTGGCAGGCGACAGTGCCCTGCGCCAAACCCTGGTCTGGAGTGCCAAAGAGGCGACTCTCAAGCTGCTCGGAACCGGCTTGGCCCTGCCTGCCACGGCCGTGCAGATCACCCAGATTGCCGGCACGTCCATCACAGCCACGCTGTCGGACGCCGCTGCGACAGTAGCCCTACAACGAAACGTGGGTTCGGTGGCTTTGCAGTGGCGTATGGACGTCGACGGTTTCGTTGTAGTAGAGGCAACCGCTGCATACCTGGCCCCGAAAGCCGCGTAGAGCATTGGACAAGCCGGTTTGAATCATGGATGATCTGTTCATGCCGGAAGACGCCAACTCCTTCACCGTCACGCGTATCCTCACCGCCGAGGACATCGCACAGTGGGAACAGAAGTTCGCACAGGCGTACCAGACAGTGTTTCGTGGCGAACCGTATCGGGAGTCGTTCACCACTGAGAAGGCGGCCGGCGTCTTCCGTATGCTCACGGCACTGAATGACCACATCACGTTGATTGCGTCTGATCCGTCAGGAAACATTCTCGGCTTCGGCGTTGCCGTGCCGCTCAGCACCATGAAGACCATTGCTCCTCGGCTCGACGGCTTGGTTCCTGTACGTCAGACGTACTACCTGGCAGAGCTCGGTGTCCTGCCTGAAGCACGTGGAGCCGGAGTCGGCCGGGCCTTGGTTCGACACCGCATTCGTCTGATGGACCGCGAACGCTTCAGCCATGTCGTACTGCGCGTCTCAGACACCGAGAGCTCGTCCGCTGCCATGTACAAGGCGCTCGACTTCGAGGACATGGGAGTGAGCATGGACGTCACCCGGACCCGAACCGACGGACACATCCGAGCTGACCAGCGCCACTTCCTGTGCCGGGTCATCTCACAAGTCGACGTCTCGTAGACCCTCTACGCTCGGGGACTGCGGTCAAATCCACACACACCCTATGAACAACTGCCGATAGTTATACACAGAGTTGTCCACAGGGCATAAGCCCAGTGTTCATCGAGGTCTACGGCGTTGACGGCTCCGGGTGGTCCCCAGGGTCTTCGCTTCGAGAGTGGATGTAGCCCAGAGCCTCAAGAGCGTCCATGGTGTCCGTCGACATCGCTGGAACTCGGTACTCCGGAGAGGCCATATCCCAGGCAAAAAGGAGATCCTTGAGCAAAGATCTCACAGGATCTCCTAAAGTTTCCCGCGCCAACGAAACCACTCGTTCTTCGCGCTCACCCCGGGCTGGAATCACCTGCATTCCCAGTCCACCGACACGAACGGCACGTGGCAGATCAGCGTTGTTCCACCCGGACAACGCCTCGCGATGTTTGCGTGTGGCCTCAGAGAACGACGGTCGGCTTGGACGGGAAGGCCAGCCGTCCGTGTCCAAGACCGGGCCAGGTCGGACCAGGTGCGCGAAGCTCCGAGCGGCGCCCAGCGGCTCATCCAAGCCTACGAGCGTGGCCACGGTCGGAGCCAGCCCCGCCATATCAACCTGAATGTGCACAACTGCCGAACGAGCGACAGGCATGCCGTACCCTTCGATGAGCAGCGGAACCCGCAAGACCCCCTCATCGACACCCGCACCATGACCGTAGGCATGACGGGTGACCTCCGATAGGGTCTCACCGTGGTCCGCCGTCACCACAACCAGCGCGTGTTCAAGGAGCGCGCGCTCGGACAGCGTGCTGAACAGCTCGCCAATGTGGTGGTCCATGTAGTGAACCTCAGCCAGGTAGCGTGCGGCGAGTTGGTCCACGTCCGCTGGCAGAGCCGTACCGTCGCGCAACGCCCGGCGAAGCAACACAGGAGTCTCGGGGTCCGCATACGGCCCATCGTAGTTTGGATCAGAGAACCGTCCAAACCAGTCGTCCGGGGCACTATACGGTCCGTGCGGGTCGTAGAAATGCACCCACAAAAACAACGGCTTGTCGGTGTCGCGGGCATCCAGAGCGAGTCGGGTTCGTCGCACAACTCCCTCAGCGATGTCCTGGTACATCGGCCCCTTCTTCACCGACATCTGGTCGTCATACAGACGAAATCCACGGGTCAGGCCCATGTCTCGCTCAAGCGCCTTCGCTGCCACAACCGCCAGGGTGTCGTAGCCCGCATCAGCAAACTGTTCGGTCAGCGTGCGCAGGTCGTTCGGTAGGCCATAGCCATTGCGCGGGACCGCGTGTTCATGCGGGTCGCGGCCTGTGAACAGGCTGGTGTGGCTGTTGAGGGTTGTGGGTGCGTGAGCGTAGAACCGGTCAAATCGGACTCCCCGACCGGCCATTTCGTCCAGGTTCGGGGTGACGCCGTCGCGCGGGCTCAGTAGGCCTGGAATCGCCCCACCGTAGGCACCAAGCGCGTCTGCCCGCGTGGTGTCCATGGTGACCAAGATGACGTTGGGCTGCTGCTGTCCCCAAGCCAGGGACGCCGCGATGAGCAGTGAGATCATGGGGTCTTATAACCTCCGACACGGCGCCAGACGGGGTGTACAGATCACACCCCGCTGTCGCAACACGACGGACAATGGCTTGCGACACGGCGCTACGTGCCGCAAGCTGCGGCCATGCGCACTCTCCCTGTCCTGCTCCTGCTCACGGCCTGTTCGTCCGGTAGCCTCATCACCGAACCGTTCACGATCGAGGTCGACCGCTCCACTGGCGCGCTGTCCATCGAGCACAACGACCTCGGACCACTGCTCACCAACCTCACGGTCAGCGTGGGTACCGGTAGCGCCGACATCCAATCGAGCTTCGGCTCCTTCCGCTTCGACAACATCTCACTGGACGTGGTCACCGCAACACAAGCCACCTTCCGCAACTCGCGTCTGGCAACCCAGCTCATCACGCTGCAAGATGACGACGGAAACGACCTCGCGGACATTGTGCTCGAAGTGGTGCCGATCGGGCCTACCACCGCACTCACCATCGGCATCACACCAACCAGTCCCGGCAACCGCGTCGTGGTGACCGCCGACTGCACGGATGATGACCACTTCTTGGGCCTGGGTAGCCACGCGCAAGATGTCGACCACGTGGGTGAGGCGTTCCCGCTGTTCGTCAGCGAACCTGGAGTCGGGAAGACCTTCGACGACGACAGCCCAGACGACTGGTTCATTCGCGGCACTCGCCATGCCTCGTCGTACCCAGTGCCCTTCTTTGTACGCCCGCATGCCAATCACGGCGTCCTGTTGCAGACGCAGGGGCGGGTGGAGATGGACCTGTGCCACAGCGACGCCGACCGGTTCTCAGCGACAGTCTGGGACGATGGCCCTGCAGATATCGTGCTGTTTGCGGACCCAGATCCCGTTCGTATTCTCCAAGCACACGCCGCTTGGGTCGGCCGACCAGAACTTCCGCCCCCTTGGGCATTTGCTCCCTGGAATGACGCTATTCGCGGCTCCGACAACGTTCTTGGCGTGGCCCAGACGCTTCGTGATGCCGGCGCCGTCTCTTCAGTCATCTGGACGGAAGACTGGAAGGGAGGGCGCCTGACGGACAACGGCTACCGCGTGTCGGGGGAGTGGACCGTGGACCGGGAGCTGTACCCCGACCCCGAAGGCATTGCCCAGACCCTCAATGACCAAGGATTCCGCTGGTTCGGCTACTTTGCGCCCTACGTTCGGGAAGGGACTGTTGCCTGGGACGAAGCCCTCGCCGCAGACGCTGTCACCGTCGATGCCGACGGCAACGTGCTCACCTTCAGTGGTCCGTCGTTCGAGACCGAAGCGTACCTAGACCTCACAAGCGACGCCGGCCAGACCTTCGCACTCACCCGCATGCAGGCCGCCACCGACGTTGGGTTTGACGGGTGGATGGCCGACTTTGGCGAGTGGCTACCCATCGACGCGGTCCTTGGCGATGGGTCCACCGGACTCGCAGCACACAACCGCTACCCCGGCCAATGGCAAGCGATCAACGTGGAGGCTCTCGAAGACCAAGACGCAACCTTCTTCGCCCGAAGCGGCTTTGGCGGCGCTCAAGGGAACGCCCCCATCATCTGGGGAGGGGACCAGCGCACCGACTTCCAAGCAGACGACGGCTTGCCCACCGTGCTGTCCCTCGGACTTGGCGCAAGCGTCTCCGGCGTACCCGTCTTCACCCACGATGTTGCCGGCTACAACAGCGTTGGCAATCCGTCATCTACCCAAGAACTGTGGTTCCGCTGGGCCTGGCTGGGCGCGTTTAGCCCAATCTTGCGCACACATCACGGCGCGTTTGCAGACGACAATCACCAGTTCGACACAACGCCAGAGACTCTGGAACACTGGGTGCGCGTCACCCAAGAACACACCCGCCTATTCCCGTACCGCTACGCCATGGCCGCACGAGCGAGTAGCCAGGGAATCCCCATGATTCTGCCCATCGGTTTTCGCTATGACGCCGACGTTGCCCGCAATGATGCATGGCTTCTCGGAGACAGCCTGCTCATCGCGCCAATCACACAAGAGGGTGCGACATCTCGCCAGGTCGACCTCCCGTCGGACGTTCAGTGGTTCGACTGGTGGACCGATGAACCCGTAAGTAGCGGTGTCTTTGGCGCCGAACCAGATCAAATTCCGGTATTCGCCGCAAGCGGAACCCTCATCCCGCTGTTGGTGAGCATTCCTGACAGCCTCGACAGCGGACTGCCACAAGGGGTCACCGGACTCGATGATGTCGACGGCGAGCGTGAGGTTCGTATCTACGGCGACGGCGCTGAGTTCACTGAGGCCGATGGCACAACGTACACGCCGAGCGGGACCGCCACCGAGTCCGGCCAAGTGACCGAGCGTCTGAGCAACGGAACCCTCGAAGTCGGCGGAGTAACGCTGACCATCGAGGGCTTTGTCGAGCGGACCTACACCGTCCGCGTCATCACAGACTAGTCGTTGTCGACGCTGATCAGCACCAAAGTATCTAGGCGCTCAAGGGTGACATCCCCGGTGAGCATGCTGCCATCACTGGTGAAGGTCCCCAGGTTCTCCCAGTCATAATCGTCATAGTTGAGCTGGTACAAAACGTAGTCGTCACCGGCAACACCGCTGAAGGTGTCGCGAATCTCAACGGGAGCCGGGGTCTCCATCTCGGCCGACCATGGGTCTACGTACCAAATGGCCTCGATTGTGCCTTCCAGATCCACTGGCAGAGCCGTGTCGGTCGCCACGCGGGCCACGCTGATCTCGGTGGGGTCATCTTCAAAAAGCAGCGTCACATCGCCGGCCGCGAGGCTGAAGAACAAGTCTGTACCGTACTCAACCGAAGCAAGAGTCGCTGGAATGGCCACAGGAGTGGTGGACGGAATCACCACGTCTAGGTCGACGAAGTCGCTGTCTGCGAGGTTGTACGGTACCGCTGGGTCAGCGAAGTCGAGGTCGCCGTGCGTCTCAAAGTGCAGGCTGTAGCGCTGTGCCAGAAGTCCAGGCATCAGGTAGGAGCCGTCCGCCTCTGTCTCGGCTGTGGTGCACACCTGACGACACAGGTTGACGCGCACGCCTTCAAGACCGTTACCGTCGGCGTCCGTGACCGTTCCGCGTAGCTGGGTTCCTGGCGCTTCGGTGTCCCCTTCAGTGTCCTCACCGGTGTCCGGGTCCGTACCCATATCCGTGTCGCTATCTTCGGAATCTGTACAGCCGAACGCAAGAAGGGGCAGCAAGAAGAGGGCTGAAAGGCGCATAGGTGTCTCCAATGAGGGCAACGATACCGGCCGTATGCCGCACTCGCCACTTCGGTAACGTCAAGTGGCAGTAAGCGGACATGACGGGTACGCCACCTGTATGCCCGTGTTCCGACTGCCGAATGGCCACGTCTTCCCACCTCCCCATATGGCAGATCCTTCCGGAATTGTCGCCGTGGGCGGTGACCTACATCCAGACCGGGTTCTGTTGGCGTACCACTCAGGAATCTTCCCCTGGTACTCAGAGGGACAGCCGTTGCTGTGGTGGAGTCCAGACCCACGCATGGTCCTGCGTCCCTCCGAGCTCAAGGTTCAGCGGTCTTTGAAGAAGCGGGTCAAGCGAGGCGACTACCGGGTCACGTTTGATACCGCTTTCTCAGAGGTTCTCGACGGATGCGCCGAGACACCGCGCCCCGATCAAGACGGCACCTGGCTCACAAAGCCGCTCAAGGCAGCATTCGTGGAGCTGCACCGACGCGGGATCGCCCACTCAGTGGAGGCGTGGCAAGACGACACTTTGGTGGGCGGACTGTACGGCCTCGCAATTGGCCGTGTGTTCTGCGGTGAATCCATGTTCGCGCGCCGCTCGGATGCGTCAAAGGTCGCGTTCGTGCACTTGGTCCGACAGCTGGAGCGGTGGCAGTTCGCTCTCGTCGACTGCCAAGTCCACACGCCCCACTTGGAACGATTCGGCGCCTATGAGACCCCAAGAGAGCTATTTTTGGACGAATTTCACCGCATCGCAGCAATGCCGGGCAGACCGGGGCCTTGGCAGTTCGACTCAGACTTCGATGCGCGAGTTGCACCCACCTAGCCCCGAAGACTCGTTTTTTCGGTATGGTCAAGCGACTCACAAGTAGGCAGAGCACACGTGATCCAGCAGCAAGCCGCCCCCCAGGAGACCTTCTGATGGAGCCGGTAGACCTCAACAGATTTCTTGCCAGCGTTCGAAAGACGCGGTTCATCGACTACCTCGACCCGATTGGAATGTCGGCAGAGGACGCGTTTGAGCAGCGGCTGAAGTGGGCAAACCGCAACGCTTCCGAAGCTGCGTACTCGGACGAAGCCGAGTTCCTACTCAAGCACGCCACGGCGCTGCGCGAGCATGTAGAACGCGAAGCCGCCAATCCAGAAGAGTGGATCGACGCGGTCGAAGCAGGCATGGACGCCCCTCCTCCGGTCTGGGGTGGCGAGAACCGAATCACTCATATGTCCGACAGCGACACGGATGACGCCCCAACCGTGCACGTAGGACACCTGTCCGGCATCGACTTCATGGACAACTTTGTCCAAGACGATCTCCCGACGGTACACGTGGATGACATGGGCATGGACGGAGAAGACGCTCCGACCGTCCTGCGGCCCGCTCCCCGATTGACCGAAGACGGCGAGTACGAGTTCGGTGCCATCGATGCGCCCGTGCCGCCACTCGACGACGAGGACGATGGCGGGTCTGAAGAGGAAGATACGGACTTCCCAACCGTGCTCGGAGTCTCCCCAGGTCTCATTCCTGAAGACGAAGAAACAGAAGACCCCACTGTCTTTGTGGGACGCGACAGCATTGACGAAGTGCTCAATGCTGTCAACGCCGAAGAAGACGGCGAAGACCCCACCGTCTTCCTAGGTAGCGAACGCATCAACGAAGTGCTCGGTGAGCGCACAGCCGACGATCCTACAGTCGCCGGCAAGTTCGCAGAAATTGATGAAGAAGACTCCGAGAACGAACGCACCAGCATCACTCGGCTGGACGACTTGGCAGCAGCCGACGGCACTTCACGCCCTGCAAGCGACCTAGGGGCACGCCTAGCGGAAGTCCGGGCGCGGCGTGCTGAGACCTCGCCAGAAGACGACAACACCGTCTTCAATGCGGCCAGCCCCGAGCACGATTCCCTGTTTCATTCGCCCACCGGAGCCGTAGAGCGCGAGTCGAGACCTGCCCGCGGTGGCATGACCATCATTCCGGAAGACGACTTCGAATCCGAAGCACTCGAAGAATTCGACCTTATGGTCCCGCCGATCCCTGGTTACGAAGCGGATATCGAGACGGCTGAAGCGCCCAAGCCAGGAGGACGCGGTGGTGCTGGTTCAGCCACTTTCCCGCCCATGGACGCGCTGCTCAAGGACAAGCCGGCCTCTACTCCCGCCCCCGTGCCATCGATTGACACGCCCGTCAACACCCCAGAAGCCAAGGTAGTTCCTACTCCTAAGGCCACTCCACCGGCGCCAAAGACACCACCAAAGACACAGGAAGAGAGCTCTGGTGGCGGAATGAGCATGGCCCTTGTTGGCGTGGCTCTGTTGGCCTTGGTCGGCGCTGTGGTCTGCGGCATTGCTGTTTGGCAAGGCGGGATGCTTACTGGAAATACCGGCGAAGACGTCGTTGTTGTCGCTCCAGAGCCGGCAGAACCTGAGCCGGCGCGCCGAGACACCGCCGCTCCACCGGTCCCCACCCCCGTCGCTACTGTGGCGGATGCTGACTCGGACGCAGACTCGGACGCAGACACAGATGGAACAGACGGCCTAGCCGCCATCGACGCCGACTCAGAGGCTGACACAGACGCCGATTCGCAAGCCACTACGGTAGACGTTGCACCCGAGCCCGTCGCACCAGCGCCTGTACCTGTCGCACCAGCGCCTGTACCCGTCGCACCAGCGCCTGTACCCGTCGCACCAGCGCCTGTACCCGTCGCGCCAGCGCCTGTGCCCGTCGCACCGACCCCGGCCCCGGTACGCCCAGCTCCCGTCGCTAGTCCAAGTCCGCGTCCGGCTCCAGTGGTCACGACACGCACACCACCTGCCTCACAGCTTCGCTCTGGAACGCCTGCAGCTCAGTCGACAGAAGCTCCCGTCGCCAACGTGGTTGGTACGTGGCGCGGAGATGTTGGAAACAGCACATCGGTGTTGTTGCGCATGCGGAGTCAGACCGACAGCAACGTCACCGCGAAGGTTGAGATCTACGACGGTACCGCCTGGACCGAAGCGAATCTCAACGGGACGTACGACGCCAGCACCGGTGCTCTGGCCATGTCTGGCAGTGGCGTCACGGTCAACGGAACGGTCAACGGCAGTACGGCCGTGGGCTCGATTCGTTTCTCGGGTAAGAACGGCGGCTGGAAGCTTCGCAAGCTGTAGGGCACACCAAGACCCGAGCCATTCGCAAGGGTCCGTTGGCGCTACAATGCAGCTAGTGAGCACCACATAGTGCTAGTCTTCGGCGACCAAGAACAGGTCGTCGAATTCATCAAAGTCCTGAGATGGCGGCTCCTCTTCAGGAACCACTTCCGGCTCGACCACCTTCTTGACCCGACGCCGCTTCTTGGGCGCCTCAACGGTCTCGGGCGTTGACTCGCTCGAGAGCTCGTCCTGCCCATCTGCAGCGTCTGTGGCCGTGGCGTCGTCCGCTTGGTCCGGCTTGGTGTCGTCCTTGCGGCGACGGCCCTTGCGACGCCGTTCCCAGCTGTACGGATTGTCGCTCTCGGGAACCGGGAACTCTCCGTCGGTCTCTGGATCCCAGGCGGCCTTGGCCTCGGCGATGGCCCGGTCCCAGCGTGCCAGCATGGGTGGAATCGCGAAAGAGATGAGCATGGACTTCTTGCGGTCGGCCAACTTCTGAAGCTTGGCCTCAACGTCCAAGGCGTCGCGCGTGTACACACCCAAGGAGTGACCGTGCTTGTCACGGTGCATGAGCAGCACCGCATCGACATGTTCGAGCACTTCGGGAAGCGCCAAGGGCTGAAAGCGCGCCGGCGGACTGTCTCGTGTGGACATGCCGACCAACAGGAACAACGGCTCCAAGAGCGCTTCAATGTCTGTGTCTGACTTGATGACGCAGAAGCCGCGAATGCGCTCAACGCCAATTCCTGACTCCAAGAGCACCCGCAGGTTGTGCACACCGGTGACGCGCTGGACCCAGCGAACGCCCACCACCGCTTCACGACCGCCAGCCCGGTAGCTGTCGTACAGCTCCACATGCTCGGCATCTTCTGGGATGTCAGCCGGGTGCCCGTCTTCGACAAAGGCCAGGAATTCTTTGCGCGGGTACAAGCCGGCGACCACTGTGACCATGTCTAGGCCAGCGTGATCGACACCCCGAAGAGCGTCACGAGCCGAGTCATCTTCAAAAGCGGCGCCGCTGACAACGAGGCGATGAATCGGTTCGGGACCATCTTCCACGAACCAAGGCTCAATCCACCGCTCGCGACCACGGCACAAACGACCGGGTTTGGAAGGGTTAAACTCGTTGTTTGAAAAGCCGACTGCGCGAACCATGAGGCGCTCCTAGAGCGGTTGACGGGCGAGTCCGTGAGGGGCTGGATACGGGTGCGCCCCAACGGGAGGCCCTGTGAGCCCGGAATCGACCTTCTATGTCACGACGCCCATCTACTACGTCAACGGCCGTCCGCACATCGGACATGCCTACACGACTATCGCAGCAGACATGGCTGCGCGGTGGCATCGCCTAAAGGGCGACAACGTTTTCTTCCTTACCGGGACCGATGAACACGGCCAAAAGGTACTGGAAAAGGCCGTTGAGCGCGGAATGAGTCCACAAGAACACGTGGACGATATGGTCCAACACTGGAAGGCCAGCTTCGGAAAGCTGGAGATTCAGTACGACCGATTCATGCGAACAACAGATGCCGACCACATCGCAAATGTGACCTCGGTGCTCACCCACCTGCATGAAAAGGGCTTGTTCTACAAGGCCGAGTACACCGGTTGGTACCACGTCGGTGATGAGATCTTCGTCACCGAGAAGGACATCGAAGAGGGCAAGTACGATCGTTCGGAGCTCTCTGAGATCAGCGAGTCCAACTGGTGGTTCAAGATGAGCGCGTACCAGCAACAGCTGCTGGACAAGATCAACTCAGAGCCCGACTTCATCCAGCCAGAAGGCCGCCGCAACGAAGTGCTCGGGTTCCTGAACACCAAGACCTTGACTGACCTGTGCATCAGTCGTCCCAAGTCCCGCATGAGCTGGGGCATCGAGCTTCCGTTTGACGACGAGTTCGTCACCTACGTGTGGTTCGACGCGCTGCTCAACTACCTGACCGGTACTGGCTACACGGCAGACGGTACCGGCACGCCACCGAGCGGCTTTGACTCGTGGACCGACCTGTGGCCGGCGAACTTCCAGATCATTGGAAAAGACATCCTCACCACGCATGCCATCTACTGGATGACCATGCTCATGGCGCTTGAAGTCCCACTGCCAAAGACTCTCTTCGCACACGGCTGGTGGGTCAGCAGTGACGGCCAGAAGATGGGCAAGCGGCACGGCAATACCATCGACATTGACCTGCTTGTTCAGGAGTTCGGCGTAGACGCTGTTCGTTACTTCTTCCTGCGTGAGATCCGCTTCGGAAACGACGGCGCCTTCTCGTATGACGGGTTCATGGCCCGCTACAACGCAGATCTAGCCAACGACCTCGGCAACTTGGCACACCGTGCCATCAGCATGACCACAAACTGGCTGGGCGGCGTTGTCCCCGAGTACGAAGCCGCCGTCGCCAACGAAGACGAGCTCAAGGTCCTCGCGACACAGGTTGTGAAGACGTACAACGAATCGATCGATGCCATGCGTTTCGACACAGCCCTCGAAGCGCTGTGGGAGTTGGTCAAGGCCGGCAACAAGTACATCGACACGTCAGAGCCATGGAAGCTCAACCGCGAAGGCGACCTCGCCAAGCTGCGCACGGCCAAGCGTGTGGTGCTTGAGATCTGCTACCTGGCAGCCACGCTGCTCATGCCGGTCATTCCCAACAAGTCGCGCGAGCTGCTCACCAACCTCGGCCGCAACGAGTTCGCGGCCAAGGACTACCTCAAGCTACTCGTCAGCGGTGCCCCTGTGGGTCTTGACGCGCTGCCCGCTGGCATTCCGCTCACCTACGGCGACCCACTCTTTCCACGCCACAAAGAGCTTCCACAGGCCATTCAGAAGCTGTTCGAAGCTCCCAAGGTCGAAGAAAAGGCGGCGGAGCCGGAGCCAGAGGTCAAGCTGTCCAAGCGTCAGCGCAAGGAAGCCGAGCGCGCCGAGCGAAAAGCCAAGGAGCTCGCCTACCAGCAGCCCATTGACGTAGACCACTTCAAGCATGTTCAGCTTCGTGCAGGCATCATTCTGTCTGCCGAGGCTCACCCGAACGCCGACAAGCTGTTGGTGGTTCAGGTGGACATTGGCGAAGACGAACCTCGTCAGATCGTCGCGGGTATCGCTACCAAGTTCAGCCCAGACGAAGTCGTGGGCAAGAAGGTAGTGGTCGTCAGCAATCTGCAGCCAGCCAACCTGCGCGGAGTCGAGAGCCAGGGCATGATTCTCGCCGCTGGGGCCACGGATGTCGTGGACTTGGTGAGTGTGGACGCCGAGCCTGGCGAAGTGGTTCGGTAGTGAAGACCATGCAGACCGAGGCGGCGCTGGCTGTAATTGCGCTGCTGTTCGCCTTGCTGCCGACGCCTGCGCATGCCCAAGACCCCGAGCCCATCCATGTCCCCATGGACCTGCAGGGGCATCCGGCAATGCACCTGACGTGGAAGTTCTTCGGTCGCGGACTCATCGACAAGACGCCCAGGCGGAGCCACCGTCATCAGTTCCGCCAGTCCGTCTACACCCCATGGCTCGATGAGTCTGGGATTCGACTGTTCGGAATGGCTGCGATGGCTGCCGAGAAAGCCCGTAATCCAGAGCAAGCTCGACAACTCATTCTGTCCCAGTTCGAGTACGTCGAAGCCTTCATCGAAGAGAACAGCGATCGATATGCTCTGGCAACGACTCCCGCTGAAGCGCGAACGCTGCTGACGACGACCGACAAGATGGTCATCTTTCACAGCATTGAGGGCGGCCACCACCTCCTGAATGGGCCTGAAGATGCGGCTTTCTGGCGTGACCAGGGAGTGGCGCTTGTCACGCTCATGCACCTTCGGGATGACGAGCTTGGCGGCTCGGCCATCCTCGACACCACAGTGGGTCCGCTGATCAACCGGGCCGGCTCCAAGAATCGAAGGAAGGGCAGGGACCGAGGGCTGACAGAGCACGGTGTCTCCGCAATTCAGGAGCTTTCCGCCGTTGGAATTCTCATTGATTTGTCACATATGACAGGCGAAACCATCGACGACACCCTTGAGGTTACCGGCGAGCTCGGCGTCCCACCCATTGTGACACACGGCGCGCTCACGACCATTCGGAGTGTCGAACGGTCCTTTACCGACGCACAGGTGCTCGAAGTCTACCGCCAAGGCGGCATGTTCGCGCTCAGTCTGTCACCAGATGGTCTTGGTGCCGTGCCCGAGCGTGATGACGACGTCTGTGACGCCACCATCGAGTCGTGGGGTCGGCACTACCAGGCCGTGGTCGATCTCGTGGGGGTCGACGCTCCCATCGGGTGGTCGTCGGACTGGAACGGTTGGGCCAACCATGCCGCCCCGGTGTACGGGAAACGCAGGTGTAGACCACTCTCAGACCTCGACGACCCTCTACCCATCGATACCGAGGGCATGGCTCATCCCGGATTCATTCCCCAGCACTTCGAGCGGGCCGAGCGCATGGGCCTCGACCTACGCCCGATCGACCGGTCATCCGAGCAGTTCCTACAGATGTGGGAAGCAGCCCGGGGTGAGCGGTAGGC
The DNA here is from genome assembly GCA_913061235.1 of uncultured Pseudomonadota bacterium. GTDB lineage: Bacteria > Myxococcota_A > UBA796 > UBA796 > CAJXTB01. The sequence continues at coordinate 151,831 of CAJXTB010000009.1, forward strand.
GACTTTTGCGGTAGACTACAGTCATTGTTGGAGTCGCCGTGTTCGCATTGCTATTCGCCCTGTTATCGACACCTGCGCTCGCGCAAGACCGCGGCGCCCGCGGTGATGATGTCGCGTTCACACAAGATGACGATGCCGTCTACGATGCGGGCCCACGGGACCGCTTGTCGTACACGAATGCCACCTTTGCACGTGTCAATCCGCTAGGGTTCGTGGACTTGTTCCGCATTGGCTGGAAGCGTCGACTGTCTCAGAAGGACTCGCTGCTCTCTCGCGACACCTACGCGTTCACCGCCGTCAATGTCATGGCCACGCCAGCCTACAGCCGATTGGGACTTTACAGCGAAGCCCAACTACTCGCTATCTTCCGTATTTTCGCAGAGGTCAATAGCGTTGGCTACTACGGCACGTTCGACCAGATCATGTCGTGGGACGACCCCACAGCGGTGTTCAGCGACCAGACTATCGCCGCACGCGGAAGCTCAAGCCCAACGACCGGCTGGGTCGTCAACGCCGGCGCTACACTACGCGCCGCTGTGGGCTCTGTCGCCGTCCGCTCGACCGCCCAGGTCACTCGCTACGACCTCAATCTGCCAGACGGTGACGTCGTCTTCTATGACCAATTCTGGGACCGCCTCGCGCCCGACCGTGGATGGATGGTCCTCAACGACCTCGACGTCCTCCTCCTCGCTGGAAGCGCACGCATCGGCGTCCGCCACACCTTCAGCGACGAAATCGGAGGTACCCCAGGCACAGACGGCTCATTGGCACAGCACCGCGTAGGCCCTCTGCTCGCCTACCAGTTCCACGACAAGCCAAAGGGCACCGCCTTCAATCAGCCAACGGCGTTCCTAGTCTGTCAGTGGTGGGCCCAACATCCGTACCGCACGGGACAGGAACAACCCGCCGGATTGCCGCTCATCGCTGTTGGCTTCGCATTCAACGGCGACCTGATGCGCAGCAATCCCTAGTCCCACATTGCGCATCGGCAGCAATCGCCGCTATGCAGGGGCCGCACGGACCGGTCAGTGACTCGTAGATGAGTGCGCGACCCCAGGGAGACCCCGATGAAGCGCATCCTCTTTCTCGCTCTGCTCGCAGGATGTCCCGGTACGGACACCGACACTGACGTGGACACCGGTGCAGACACCGACACCAGCGCAGACACCGACACCGGCGCAGACGCGGACACGGACACCGACACCGACACCGACACCGACACCGACACCGACACTGACACCGACACGTCCGACATCCAGACAGTGACCGCGGTGATGGGCGAGCGTTGCGAGCCGCACGACCAGATTGGTGAGGTGAGACTGTCGGTTCAAGGCAACTCGGTCAACGTCACCGCTACCGTCCGCGACAGCTTTCCAGCGATTCCTGCGACCCCAACGGCAAGCACCGACTACTGCGACTATTACACCTTTGACCCAAGCATTTGCGGCGACTGTGACGGCGGTGAGATCTGCATGCCCGACGGTCAATGCGCTGTGCGTCCGGCCTCGCTGCAGACCCCAACACTGGCCATCACCGTGGATGGTGTGACCACCGAGCTCGAGAACACCAGCGGGTACATCTACGGAAACAGCGTAGCAATGGCCGACGACACCCTGGACGTCGCACTTCGCTGGCCTGGCTACGTGGTCTCCGTGACCGATGCGTACTTCCCCGCAGCAGTCACTGGACTCAGCGCCTCAGCGTCCGGTGGATGGGACGCGCCGGGCACCGTCACCATGACGTGGGACCCAAGCCGTGGAGGCGGGGTGGTGTTCACCGACATCCCCATGAACCATCACATCGCAGTCCCGGCATTCACCCGCTGCGAAGCGTCGGTCAGCGTTGGCAGCATGAGCGCAACTCCGGCCATGATCGACCCACTGGCCCAGTCCACCGGTCTCGAGTTCCAGGGCTTCCAGATTGAGATTCCCGCGGCGGCACAGACCGATGATGGCTGCATCCAGTTCACACTGGGCATGCAGGAGTACACGTCGGTTTCCTACCCCAATGCGTCGTTCTAGACCGGTCCATGATGGCGACATCAGCCGGAACTAGGCGGTTGAAACGGCCCCCCTTCGCGTGACGTCTCCAGCGCCACCACCGTCTTGTGGCTTGGGGGCGACGGCGGACTGACCGGTTGAAGCAACCAACGCTGAAGGGCCACACCGACGCCAGACGCGAACGCCAACGAGATGAATCCCCACCAAGAGTACGGGATGGCCAGCAACATCGCGTGTCGAATATCCGCCATGCGAACATCGACTGATGGGACATCTGTAATGTCTCCAGCTTCGACCGCTTGGAACACCGGAATGACCAGGGAGACCATTCCAAACGCAGGGGTGTACCCACTACATCCCGCTATCAACACGATCAGAAGCACGACCGATACACAAGTATCTACGGCGATATCTCTCCATCGGGGTGCCGTGTCCTTGCCCGTTGCCGTGAGCGTTCCGAACATCCCGCCAACCAGCCCACCGAACGCCACGGATACCACTGCAAAAGGGACTGCCCACGGCGGAAGAAACCGAACAGCAACAATCGCACTTGCCGAGACGAATACGAGGAGAGTGACCGCCCCGAACCAGCCAAGTCGTCGAACGCCTCTCGATGGGTGCGCACAGTGCCGTCCCACACCCGCCGCAGCCCACCCATACGCGAGTGTGGGCGCAAGGTAGGACAGCGCCAACACGGTGCGGGTCAGGAAGGTACGCTCTGGGGTATCCATGCCCAATATCTGGACGTGGCTCACAGAGAAAAACATGGCAACTACCGTCAACAGGGCGGCAAGAAGCAGTGGAGAAAACAGGGGAGGAAGTCGGGTCAACGGCTTCGACTCACTAAGCTCAACCAGCACCCCTCCGACAGCCCCAAGAACCACCGCAATGACCACGAGGGTCAGCCAGACCAGCGTGCTCGCCCGGTACATCGACGACGTCGCGTAGTGGAAGGCAACATGTACGCTGACATCCGCAAATTCCTGAGCTTCATGGTTGCGAAACGTGGTGCTGGACGTGGTCGCCACAAAGGCGCCCAAGCCAAACACCCACGAAGAGCCCACCATCAGCAACCCGGTCAGTGCGCCCGTCCCCATGGCTGACCACCGAGTAGAGGCAAACATCGCCGCCATGGCACCGCACAGCAGTCCGGCAAGTGCGGTCGAGATGACGACGACCAAGAATATCGTCGCCCCTCCGTCTGTGGGGATCACAGCAGCAATGGCCCCGCCGGCCAGAAGCGACAGCGCCAGGGACACGACGACAGGACGGGGCTGAATGCTCACAGCTCGGTAGGGGCTTGAAAGGGCCCAGCATCTACACCATCGCGAATTCCCAGCATGGGCTGTGAGCTCGCCGAGACGGACGTCGCCGGAGGCAGCTGGGGAATGTCGCCCCTCACCGCCCATCGGTGAATGCCGACGCCAATTAGGCCCACAACAACCTGCGTCAGTGCGGCAATGAGCGTGGCGACCAGCGACCACAGAAGGAACGCGCGCAAGCCCGAGATGCGTTCGGAAAGCTCCGGCACTGCAGCGCCATCGAACCCCGTCATTTCATTGAACGCCGGAATGACCAGGTAGGCAATGGACAGCGTCGTACTCAAGCCAATGGGTCCAACCAACAAGATGGTGGCAACGGACGCCGCCAAGACCCCTTCGGAGACAGCATCCGACCATGTCGGCAGCGCCTCATCACCCGAGGCAACAAACATGCTCGCCAATGCGCCTAGGAACAGGCCGGCGCAGGGTACGCCGACCGCAACTGGAATTGTCCAGATCAGCATCAGGATGGAGCCGGCCAACCCTGAGAGTGCGGCGACCACGACCAGCGTGACCACGCTGACCCAACCGATGACTCGCACACGCCGCACCGAATGCCTGAGGCGCTGGCCAATGCCCAACGCAGCCCACGCGAGCATCACTGCCGGCGCAAGGAAACCAAACGCTACCGGTAGAAACCGAGCGGAGAGCGGAAATTCTTGCAGCAGCTCATTCACTCCCCCAGTGGTCGCGACCGCACCTATCCAAAGAAGTCCGCCTAGAAAAACGGGGGTTGTCGCTGGCAACAGTCGACGTCGCGTCTCATCTGCCATTGGGCCAACGAGCCAGCCGCAGATCCCTCCAATGACCGTCGCTGCGCTGGCGAACGAAATCCAGCCCACTACCAGGGAGAAGTAAATCGTGCTTCCGAGCTGTCGAAGCGACTGATCCGCGGTGTTCGTCAACGCGCCCTGAGCCTCTTGGGCAAATAGGTCTGCAGACGACCAGACAGCCACCAACGTCGACAGACCCATCACCCAAGCCCAGCCTGCGATGAGAAAGCCGGTCAACGCTCCCACAGCCACCGCACCACGACGTGTGGACGCAAACGTGCCACAGGCTGCACCAAACAGGGCTGCCAAGAGGGACACCACCACAAAGGCAATGCTCACGGTCACGAGACCGCCGGTCACAGGCACGACCAATCCAACAAATCCAGCCGCGACGACAGACAAGCCAAGAGCCACCGGAACCGATCCCATCGAGTGGGTCACTTCGGGTCCTCTGACACAGCGTCGTCAGCGCTCGTGACCACGTCAGCCACTGGCTTGTCCCAATACGGGTATCGGCCCTTCAACGCTAAGAACGGCTTCTCCAAGATCTGCCAGCTGACCCAGGCCGCGGCAAACGTCAGACCCGTAGCCAGAACCATGTACAACATGAAGCCCGGGATATGAAAATCCTTCCGGGTATACCAATACTTTGGATGAATCTCGTATGCGCGCAGGGCAGAGTCAATACCAATGTGAAACACGTACATACCGTACGAATACTTACCGAGGGACCGCCACATCCGCGTGGTCATCATCCGCGAAGCAAGCCCGGTAGGCTTGGTGAGAATGAGCACGATGACTGCCGCACACATGGCCCCCACACCGCTGTACATCAACGACACCGCTAGTGGCGTGTTCTTCGCATAGTGAAGGCCGTCTTTCGTCCAGGCGTACCAGACCAGTGCGGGAATCGTGACCGCAGCCACAGCAAACGCCAGTCGACGCCAGCGCAGCAATCCGCCCGTGCTGCGAGCCGCCACGGCCAACAAGGCACCGATGGCCAGGGCGTCGAATCGTGTCCAAGTCAGCATGTACAGCGCCTGACCCGAGGTGCCGTTTGAGGCCAGATACCACCGCAGCACCGCCGTTCCCGGAATCAACACAGCCAGCAGCCAGAGTAGTCGATAGCGGCCCAGAACATACACAATCGCAGGCCACACTAGGTAGAACTGCTCTTCGACCGCCAGCGACCAGAAGTGGTTCACGCCGCGGTTCATGAAGCGTTCAGACAGTGGAATGTTCGACAGGTGGGTCCACAGCCACCACTGATTCGCCTCTGCCTTTGCGTAAAAGGGCTCGCCCGTCACGCGAGGAATGACGAACAGCACCACTGCTAGGTAGGCGTAGTACAGCGGGAAAATGCGCACCAAGCGCCGCCAATAGAAGGCGCGGAAGTAGCGGGGGCTGTCGCGAATATCGAGCAGGATTCCGGTGATCAGAAATCCACTCAGCACAAAGAACAGGTCTACACCCATCCACGCACTGGCCGTGAACACGTCAAACGCCTGGTCTACCGGATGCCGAAGCGTGGTGAACTGGTAGGCGTGGTGCAAGATGACGAGCACAACAGCAACGCCCCGAACGCCATCGAGCGCGGGCATGTGTTTGTGGACATCAACTTGAGCAGACGTAGCAACTCCTACGAGGGCGGCGACTGTAACCGACACACGGTTGGTTTCCGCACAAGACGGCCGGCGAATCTGCCTCGGCCGTCACATTGTCCAAGACCGTCGCGGCGAGTTCGTCAATGCAGTCCTCGGGATAAACCCCCAAGCATGACACGAACACTTGCGGCCTTCGCATCCCTCTTCCTTATCCCTGCATCCGCCACTGCGGGTCGCCCCAAGTGCGACGACGCCGAGCTCTCCGCCGGCCTGCCTCGTCTGGCGGCGAGCAATGAAATCCAGCGCTCCGCACTCGCGTCGATCATCGTGGCACAAGCCTGCAGTCAAGATGCCCTGGGCGACGCCATTCAAGCAACGTTGGACGACAACGTCTCGCTATTGATTGCACTCGGAGAGGCCGAGTCCCGACTGTGGGACCGGGTCTGTTCCGACATCGAGCCCAATCAAGTGACGTCAGAGCTCGCGACCACCGGCTGCAGCGTCGCGCACCTCGGCTGGTCCGACGATCACTTCGCCAGCTCCATGACCGCTGCCGCCCTCTCGTTGGACGCCACCGACGCCCCATTCCAGTTCAGCCCCGCACTCGCCGCCCAACAAGTCGGTCTCGCGCTCGGCGGACAGACCATCGCCCGGTCCCGCTCAGCCCACAAGCAGGCCTACCTAGACGCCATGGCCCCCGTGAGCACCGAAGAACGTCAGCAACGAGCCGTCCGAACCGCCACCGAAGGACTCGCCAGCCTGTCTCGTCGTCCGCAACGGGCCCCACTGCGCGGCGGTCTCGGCTCATTGGCCGGCACACCAGACCACAGCGTCGACGTCCCCGCCGCAGCCATCCCCGGTCTCACCGGAGGAGCCCCGACCATCATGGGCAACCTGCCCATCGCCCTGGCCCACAGCACGCTTCAGCCCCTGCTCCCCAGCCTAAGAGCCTGCACCACAGCCACAGGTCACATCACCCTCAAGCTCGTCATCCAACAAAGCGGCAGCGTAAGCCAGGCCCAAATCTCCGACGGAGACCTCGGCCCAGCCAACACCTGCATCATCGACGCCGTGCAAGGCGCCCAGTTCCCAATGACAGAAGACTCCGGCATCGTGGTCATCAAGTATCCACTGCACTTCCAAGACGAGTCCTAGCGACGTCGGCGCAGATTCTTGCTGGCCCAGATGGGCGAACAGAAATCGCCATGGAGCGGAGGTAGGCTAGCAGAAAGCGCCACGCCACGGAAGTCAGAGGTCAGATATCAGAGGTCAGAGCAGCCGTCTGGCGACGCCAGCGTAGGTTCGCAGCATCTCTAGGCGTGTGGTCACTGCGGATGATTGTCGACTGACTCAACACCCAACGTCCGTCCAAAACGCAAAAAACCCCCGCACCGCAAAGCGAAGCAAGGGAAACACAGCGTTCAAAACACCCATCCAACAACCGTTGGCGCCGATAGAAGTGGTTCGAAGGCAAGGAACGAGGAGCCCAAGCGTACTTTAGTACGCGGGCGACGAAGAGACGCAGAATTCGGGCCGCTTATATCGGCGCCAAAGCGTACTTCAGTACGCGGGCGACGAAGAGACGCAGAATCGTGCGTGCCTAGATCGGCGCCAACACCATGATCATGTTGCGTCCGTCCATCCTGGGATGGGACTCAATCTTGCCCACATCCTGCACACCCTCAGCCATGCGTAGGCACTGGTCAGCACCGATGTCATGGTGAGCATGCTCGCGGCCACGGAACCAAACGCGAACCTTCACTTTGTCGCCGTTCTCAAGGAACTTGCGGGCAAGGCGAATCTTCACAGCCAAGTCGTGGTCATCCGTCTTTGGACGCACCTTCAGCTCTTTGAGCTGCGAGGTCTTGCGACGCGACTCAGACTTCGCACGCTTACGCTCGTACTTGATCTTTCCGTAGTCAGCGATTCGGCAGACTGGCGGGTTCGCATTGGCCGCAACTTCCACCAAGTCCAGACCACGGTCACGCGCCAACTGGCGAGCATCATCCGTCAGGAACTCACCTAAACGCTTGCCCTCTTCGTCTACTAGGACGACGCGGGGTACGCGAATAGCATTGTTGATACGGATGTCATCTGCTTCTGGACGGGAAAAGTTACGGGAGCTACGACGTCGCAGTGGGGGCCTCCTTGGCCGAGTTAAGGGATGGGTCTGACCCAGGTTCAACCCGTAAATGAAGACGGGCTACCTGACCAGCCTATCCACCAAGCCCCTGATCTTGCACACCCTTTTGTCGCATCTTTGCCACTTTGACTCATTCGAGGTCCTTTTGCGCCTGCTACCCCTCCTCCTCGCCGTCGCCTGTGGCGCCCCTTCACCCGTGAATAGCTCCCCGCTGGCCAGCCCGATTCCAGTGGAAGGAACAGAGGAACAGCACGCTGGCGAACACCACGGGGGTGAACATGACGGGGGTGAACATCACGCCGAAGGACAACATCGCCGGTTTGATGACGTCGACCGATGGTCCGCCGTCTTTGACGCCCCAGAGCGTGAAGCGTGGCAAATGCCAGATGTCCTGCTCGCAGCTCTACCCATTGGACCCGGCGACACGGTCATCGATATCGGGGCCGGCACTGGCTACTTCAACGCCCCACTCGCCACAATCGTGGGAGCCGAGGGCCACGTCATTGCTGCCGACATCGAGGCAACGCTGGTCGACCACATGACCGAGCGCGCCCTGACCGAGAGCACCCCCAACGTACGCGCCCTGCTCATAGACGCCAACGCCCCTACACTTCCCGCTGCAGATGTCGCGATGATGGTCGATACCTACCACCACATCACCGACCGCCAGGCCTACTTTACACACATCGGTGCACAGCTCGGCCGACATCACCGGCTGATCATCGTGGACTTTCAGCCCGGTGAGCTGCCCGTCGGACCCGGCCCAGACCACAAGCTGGCCCCAGACATCGTGACCACTGAGCTCACGGGCGTGGGCTACGTCCTAGAGTCGGTCAACGACGAGCTACTGCCGTACCAGTTCGTCCACACCTACCGCTGGGACCCAACGCTCGCCCAGCTGAACGACCCGCCCAGCGGATGGACAGACCTGCGAGTTGCCCTGCCCGAAGCGCAGTTCGACATTCGCTACCACACCGCTGACAACTTCACCGACGCGGTGCTGCCCGGCTACGGTGCTGAAGGGGCCTGGCTCCGCGATGAGCCTGCACAGGCACTCGTCAACGTTCACACAGCGCTGGCAGAGCACGGATTCGGCGTGAAGGTATACGACGCCTACCGCCCCTTACGCGGCACTCTCGGTATGGTCGCTTGGGCGAAACGGACCGACCAAGTACACCTCTTGGACAACGGATACATCGCCCGGCGCAGCGGTCACAACAAGGGCAACACCCTCGACCTGTCGCTGTACACCCTGCAGACCGGCGACGAGCCTGACATGGGCACTGCCTGGGACACTCTCGCAGAGACATCACACACCCGAAACGCAACGGGAGACGCCCTTGAGCGGCGGCTTCTGCTCAAGACGGTGATGGCAGAACACGGGTTCCAGCACTACTACAAGGAGTGGTGGCACTTCACCTTCAAGCCGGATGCTGGCCTCACCCACCGCGACATTCCCTACGGATGCTTCGAGGCGCCAGAGGGAGAATGGGTCGCACCAGAGGGCTGGGAAACCACCGACTACTCCATGCCCACAGCCTGGCCAACACACCCTCCATGCGACGTAGAGCCAGGCGTACAGTAGGATGGCGCGCATTCGGGAGTCAGCATGCAGCTCGGTGGACGTAGACGCAGCACAAACGTAGAAGACCGTCGCTCAGGCGGCGGAATGGGACGCAAGGCCATGGTCGGCGCGCCTCTCGGCTGCGGAACCATCGTCATTGGCCTTGTCCTGGTACTCCTCGGCGTTGACCCTCTACAGGTCCTGTCGTTGTTGAGCGACCCATCGGTGACCAGCCCAACGCAGCAGCGTCCCGCGCCAAGGACCACTTCGGGGGCGGACGACCAGCTTGCCGACTTCGCGTCCCAAGTGCTCGCGGACACCGAAGACACCTGGACCGCCATCTTCCAGCAGAGTGGCAGCAGCTACCGGGAACCAAGCTTGGTCTTGTTCACCGATAGTGTCCGTTCAGCGTGCGGAATGTCATCGGCTGCCGTGGGGCCGTTTTACTGCCCTGGGGACCAAAAGGTCTACATTGACCTGTCCTTCTTCCACGAGCTGGGCACGCGGTACGGCGCACCGGGAGACTTCGCCCAAGCGTACGTTCTCGCACACGAGGTCGGCCATCACATCCAGACGCTGACCGGAAAGTCGGCAGAGGTCCGGACCCTACAATCGCGGGTGTCCGAGATTCAGGGCAATGCTCTGTCCGTCAAACTCGAGCTACAGGCAGACTGCTACGCTGGTGTTTGGGGCCATCACGCCGCACAGAAGGGCCTGCTATCAGATGGCGACATGCAGGAAGGACTGGCTGCAGCCCACGCAATCGGCGACGACCGACTGCAGCGCCAAGCCCGTGGCCACGTCACCCCAGACTCGTTCACCCACGGCTCGTCAGAAGAACGCGGTCGGTGGCTGACCATTGGACTGCGCAGCGGCGACCCATCTGCCTGTGACACCTTCCGCTAGCGGCCAACTCCAGCGGAGCTATTCGCCCCGCGCAATGCGTACCTGACGGTCTCCAGCAACGTCTACGCCAGCAAGCACCGCTCCCCAGGGCACCGTAGGGGAAAAGGCGACCAGAACCTCGTCCACAGCAGCCTCGACGAGGGCTTCGGCGACTCCGTCGAACAGCCAATCCGACACCTCGGCGCACGCACCACAGGGCACAGCAACCTCAGCGCCGCCCGGTGCAGCGACCGTGACACCCTCCGCTCGCACAGAGACCACCGCAAACGAGCGCGATGCACCACGTGAGGGGGGAGGAAGGACGGACCAGCGTGCTGGATCGGCGGAATGCCCAACGTCGAACCGGCCCACCCCCTGTTCGAGCGCAGCAATGAGCACCGATGCCGCCGTTCCAGACGGCTCATCGACGGCCATCAGCACCGTCACAGACGTTCGTCCGATGGGAAACTGCTCGCTGACGTCACCCAAGGCAACCGTGGCATCCCCCACCAGCCACGAGCCGTCGGCAAACTCCCAGCGTCCCGTGTCAGGGCCCGAGAGTCGTGTCTGTTCGACCACAGGAGGCGCGCCAGCGCACGCTCCCAACGCGATCAGGACTAGGAGACGAAGTAGCGAGGGGCGACCCACAATGCACCGCCGTTGCCCTGAACCGTCTCTGCACGCACCTCGGAGACCGCGTTCACAATGTCATCTGCCGTGAGCACCGTTGCGGCTTCGAGAACCAACGACTGGGCAATGCCAGGAATCGGCTTCTGACCAATGGCGCGCGTAGGCGTTCCGGGCATTGCTTCCACGACTTCGCCCTGAATCTGACGCACGAATCCGGAGAAGTTCCGGTCTTCCGCACACACGACCAGGCGGCCCGTGCGCTTGACGCTGGCAAGAACCGTCTCCATGTCCGGCGGCACGAGAGTGCGCAGGTCAATGACCTCGACGTTCACGCCATCTTTGGCCATGGTCTCAGCCGCTTCCACAGCCGTCCACACCGCACGTCCCCACGAGACGACCGTACAGTCGGACCCCTCACGGCGAATCGCGGCCTTGCCAAACGGAACGTAGACATCTGGAACGTCTGGGATCTCGCCGCGCATGATGCGCTTCTTCAGAGCCGCAATGTCCTTGGCCTCGGTGGGCTCGCCTGGGAAGGCGGGACCGAGGGTCTGGCGGTACATCCACTTGGGTTCCAGGAACACGACCGGTCCCTTGTACTCGCCGGCAGCGAGCAACAGACCGTGTGCATCGAAGCTGGTCGACGGCATCACAATGACCAGGCCCGGAATCGGGGTGAAGAAGCCGTCCAAGCTCATGGAGTGGTAGATAGCGCCACCACCGAACGGGTCGGTCGGCATGCGAAGAACCAAGTTGGCTTCCGCATTTCCGTTGCTCGACCAGTACAGATTTCCCAGGTGAACAAGCCAGTGGAACGCGTTGAGCGAGTAATCACCGAACTGAACTTCAGGCAGCGCCATCAGCTCTTCGTGCAGGGCCAGTCCCGTGCTCGTTCCCACAATCAGCGGCTCATTGAGCGGCGCATCAATGACCTTGTTCGGGTGCTTGGCGAGTAGACCCGCGCTGGCCTGCATGACGCCGCCGAGCTTGCCGATGTCCTGGCCCATCATCACGCCACCCTTGCGCTCGATCAGCTTGTCCAGCGCACTTCGAAGCGCACCGGCGTAGCTAATGACCGTCTGGCCGCTGGCTGGAGTCTCGTCCACAGCAGGGTAGGGCGGATGGATGTGGTCGAAGATGCTCTCGGGCGCGGGCTCGGGCTCGGCGGAGACCTTCTCAATCCAAGCCTTGTTCGCCTCATCTTCTTCGGTCATGACCGTACCGAGGTCATGATGGGTGAAGAAGTCACGGCCGGTGGCTTCCTTCCGACGCATCACGTCTTCCGGCTTGAACACACCCATGTCCACCAGCTCCTGACCAAAGGCCACCAGCGGGTCGTCTTGAGTCATGTCGAAGGTCACGTCTGCCGCCGAGCTGTGCCCGTTGAAGCGGGGGAGATCGTGAACGTGCAGGAAGACAGGACGTTGTTCGTCTTTCACCACACGCAGTGCACGTACGATGGTTTCGTAGGTCTCGGTGAAGGATCGACCATCACAGTCGAACGCTTGCAAGCCAAAGCTCTCGGCGTATGCGGAGAAGCTCTGAATTCCGCGGCCCTCGGCGGGCCCGGTGCTGATGGCCACTTCGTTGTCCGTGACCACGAACATGACGGGCAAGTTCCACACGCTTGCTGCGTTCATCGAGTCGTGAAGGTCGCCTTCGGCAGAGGTTCCATCACCAATGATGCCGATAGAGACGCTGTCGTGGATGTCTTGCTTGCGGTAGCCGAGGGCATAGCCTGCCGCCTTTCCGAGCTGCATTCCAACGGGGGACTGCACAGGAAGAATGCCCACGTCAGGCATGTGCAGATGGTAGACCATCTGGCGACCACCGCTCATCTTGTCAGTAGCTCGGCTGAACTGCTGGCGAAGAACCTGCCCTTCGTAGTCTTCCATTCCGCGCAGCTTGGCCCATGTGCCACACAATGCGCCGGAGCGGTAATGCGGGACAATGCCGAAGTGATCGGGGTTGACGACCTCTTCCAGCGCCATTGCGAAGGCCGCATTGGACACTTCTTCACCGGTTCCCCAGATGGCAAACTTCACGTCTCCGCGGGACACCATGCGCACAATGTGCGCTTCCAGCGAGCGTGAACGGACCGCACAACGGTAGGCAAAAGCCAGTTGTTCGTGGGTCAATGCTGGGACAGGAACGGTGTCTTGACCCGCTTGTGGCGCGGGGGTGGACTCGGGGTGTTGGCTCATGCGGGACCGTCCTCGGGCACAGAAGGGACGGCCCCATAACCGCTCTCTGACACGTCTCGTCACGGTCGTGCCATGTCTCGACACACTCGCGCGACACGGCGCCACGCCTGGGCCACAATGGCAGGGACTAGGGAGTGGACATGAGCATCCGAGTCGTCGTCATTGGCGGAGGCATCACCGGCACATTGACCGCGCGTCAGCTGGCCAAGGCAGGACATGACGTCACGCTCCTAGAAGCGGCTCACTTGGGTGCTGGAAGCAGTTCACGCACTGCAGCCGGCATTCGGCAGCAGTTCTCCACGGCGGGAACGGTCATCGCTATGCGCCATTCCGTGAACGCTTACCGAGCGTTCGCGGCTGAGACCGAAGACGGCGTCAGCCCCATCATTCAGAACGGCTACCTGTTTCTACACGACGAGGCATCGAGCTTTGAGCAAGCCAAAGCAACAGTAAAGCTGCAGCAGAGCGTGGGTCTGACCGAGGTTGTCGCCCTGGAAGCCGCCGATCTACATCGCCAATTCGACTGGGTTGACGCAGACGCTATCGTTGGCGGGACCTGGTGCCCGACAGACGGATTCTTGCTGCCCCAGGTCATCTACCAAGAGGCCATGCGCCACGCAGCCGACAACGGCGCCCGCTTGGTCAACGGTGCAGCGGTCCTCGAGGCGCGGTTTGATGGGCGGTCGATCGCCTCGGTCCGCACCCCCAAAGGCTGGTTCGATGCAGACCTCTTCGTGGACTGCACCAATGCCTGGACCGCACGTCTCGGCGCCATCCTCGGCGCCACAGAACTGCCTGTTGAAGCCCTCAAGCGCTACCTATGGTTCCTCCACAGAGACACCGCCATGCCGGCCCAAACCCTCACCAACATGCCATTGGTCGTGGCCCCAAGTGGAGCCTACTGTCGGCCAGAGAACGGCGAAACTCTCATGTTTGGCAAGAAGTACGACGTTGCTGCGGACCCCGATTTTTCCTACGACGACCAAGACACTATCGATCCCAACTTCACCCACACGGCCGGGATTGAAGCGGTGCCCTACGAAGTCTGGATGGAGCTCGCGGAAAAGATGCCAGCCCTTGCAGAGTTCACTGGTGTCGCCGCTACAACAGCCGGGTTTTACGGCACAACGCCCGACCACAACCCATTCTTGGGCTTCGATCCCGTCGTCCCCAACCTCATTCGAGCGGTCGGATTCTCGGGTCATGGTGCGATGATGGGGCCCTTCAACGCCGCCGCAGTCGCTGCCTTGGTCGCGGCAGGAACAGACGTTGACGCCGTCAAACTAGAAGAAGGCGACGTCCCCATGGATGTCTTCGCAATTCAACGCTCCTTCGAGCACGCCGAATCGATGGTCATCTAGCGACATTGCGCAGTTGACGACAGTGGTTTTTCCAGGCATTTAGAGTGCCTGATTTTGATGTGTGGAGTGTCTATGTCCCGTATGTTTGCCCCGGTGTTGTTGGTCGCGCTGACCGCTGGTTGCCCCGATACCGAGACCACGCTCACGGACGCCACCGAACCCTCGCTCACCCTGACCACTCCGAAAGCCGCAGAGTGGCTCGATCTCGGCGTCACGGACACCAACGGTGAGTGGCAAGCGCTGACAGGAATCATGGTCAATGAGCAACCCATGGCCGTCAGCGGCACACTTGGCGGTGATTTCGGCGGACAGCTGGAGTTGGGTCGGGGCATCACCATCGTCCAAGCGAGCGGCGTCGACAATCGCGGCGACACCACCTTCGTCAAGAACCACGTGCTCGCAGGTGAGTTCACCGGTCCCCGCACATCCGTCGAAGATGCCGCCATTGTCCGGGTCAACGAAGAAGGCATCGGCGTCATCTTGAACACCGTAGAAGACGCCGTCGACCCCGTCCTCCTGACCAGTCTACTCGTCACACCCGAACCCATCTACGAAGGTGAGTTCCTAGACTTCGACAACGACAACGAAGGGCTCATTGGCATTGACCTGTACATCGATGGCGTAGACCTGTCGTACGTCGAGCTCGATGTGGAGCTGATGGAAGACGAGATGGCGTTCACCGCGTCCATCTACGGATTGGACATCGACACCAGCGCCGTCGCCTTCTTCTCCGGAAGCCAGCTGTTCGACACTGGCGTGGCCGTGTACGCAGACCGCGTGGACATCACCGGAACGCTGACCATGAGCGCCTTCGACGGTGAGCTAGACGTTCAGCTGCTCGACAGTGACGTGCAGATCACAAGCCTCGGCATCGACCTGTCCGCTATCCCCGGCAACTTTGAAGAGCAGATCTTGGGCCCCGTGCTCGAGGGCATTGTCGAGAACCAAGTCTCCGGACTGCTTGGCGACCAGATCACCACAATCATGCGCGACACCCTCTCCGCCTTCGACCTGTCCTTCGAGACAGAGCTTCTTGGTAAGTCGGTGGTGGTAGACGCAGAGTTCTCGGGTGCCAGCATCGATCCCGCAGGTGTCGAGCTGAAGATGGATGTGGACGTGGACATGCCCAACACCACGGTTCATCCGTACACCGGCGTGCTGACCGCCCCGGGCGACCGTCCTACCCCAGACGCAAACGCCGACGTGTCGCTCTCTCTGTGGGACGACCTGCTCAACAAGATGATGTTTGAAGCCTGGCGCGCCGACATGCTGGTGCAGAACCTGTCCTCCGAAGACGGCTCGCTCACCCCCATCGCACTGCTGGCACTGCACGCGGACACCGCCACCATCGCCGTTGATGGCGTCCTCCCACCCGTCGTTGTTCAAGATGCAGAGGGCAACCTAGAAGCCCAACTGGGCGAGGTTGGCATCATCATCGACATGGAAGGCAGCGACCTGGGCAGCCACATTGAGCTGGCTCTAGCAGTCAACGTAGACATCGACCTCGACGTTGTGGACGGCGTCATTGACGTGAGCCTAGGAACCCCGGAGCTAGACATCATGGTGCGTGACAGCGACTGGGGAGCGAGCAACGAAGCGGTGTCAGCACTTCTCGTAGACGTGTTGCCCATCGACCTGATCTTGTCCCTCATTGGCGACCTGACCTTTCCGCTGCCCGAACTTCCCGGTCTGACCCTCGATGCCAACGCCGGCCGCGACGGAAACGGAACGCACACAGCGGTTCGCCTGTCTTTGCGGCAAGCCGAGTAGTAGATTGCGGGGCCTCCGGAGGTCTCTGTGTTCCTACTGCTCGCCCTTGCCAACATTGCCAGCGCGTCTTCTCTCGACTTCATTGAGATGGGCGGGCCTTGGGGCTCACCGAACTCCACGGATGCAACCGCCGTTTGGTGGAATCCGGCCGGACTCGCTGCAGGCTCGGGCACACGCTTTCACGCAGAAGGCGCCGGGGTCTTTGCAGCCATTGACTGGGAGCGGGATGACCCGTTCTATGGCGGATCAGACGGTCTGCGCACAGCGGCAGTTGCCCCGTTCGCAGGTGTTGCAACAGACCTAGGCATCGACGGATTCGGACTCGGAGCCTCGTTGTCCGTTCCCTTCGCACGGGCCGGTAAACAGGCAGACCCCATCCCATTCGTCCGCGACTACACCGGGCCCATTCCCTTCGACGGCGCTGCGGGTCGCTACCACACCCGAGATGCTGGAATCCAAGTCATCCAAGCCACCTTGGCAGCCGGGTACGACTTTGGTCCCATCGCGATTGGAGCCGGCGGTGGCTTGATGTTCAGCAGCTGGACCGCAGACATCGACAATGTCCTAATCGTAGATCTGAACGACGAGATCGAGGAGCTCAATCAGGACCCCGGGTACACCGACGACATGATTGAAGACCCACGCTACGCCACCACAGCGGAGTTCGGCCACCTGCGAGACACGGTCTTCACCTTCAACGTCGGCATCCAAGCCGAACCCATTGAAGACGTTCTCACCGTCAGCGCCGCCTACCACCACAGTGCCAATCTGACGCACACGGGCGAGGTCGACCTGCACTTCTCCTGCCCACCGCAAGACGACACGTTCGGACGCTTTGGCGCAGAGGCCTTTGGCCTGTGCAACACCGATATCAACGCGGCGGCGTCCGTCGCCTACGGTCTGCCATCGCGGCTATACGGCGGTGTAAAGCTCACTCCAACTCCAATGCTAGACCTCGAGCTGATGGGCGGCATTGTGACGTGGTCCCGCTACACCGACTTCGACGTCAAGCTGTCCGACGTAGAGACCCGCAACGACCCCGCCGACTTCAACGACATCGACAACACCGCTGAGCTGGTCAACCAAGAACGGCTGTGGGCCCGTGACAACGTGAACACCGGCTGGGTGGCCATTGACGGAAAGGTCTACATTCAGGACCTCACCGTCGGAGCCCGCGTCACCTACGACGGAAACGCAACGCCCAACGCGGCACTGATGCTCAACAACTATGACTCCAACAAGGTCATCACATCGGCCATGGCCGAGTACCGCGTGTGGGACGGCCTCTCCGTCGGACTGTCCTACAGCCACTACTTCCTGTTCCGTCGCACCATCACGGACTCAGGCTTTGGCGTGACCATCGACCCCGAGAATCGCAAGGAAGACCGCTGGTTCTACCCACAAGCCAACGGCGTGTACACCGGCTCCATCGACCGAGTTGGCTTGGTGGTCCGCGGGCAGTTCGGCGGAAACACCGACTAGGCCATGCACGAAGACGAGCAGAACCAGGAAACCCGGCGAGGATTCTGTCCAAGCGTACGCCATCTGCCACTGGGACAGGTGGCGATCTGGGGCCTCCTGATCAACGCCGCCTACCAGCTCATCACAACGCTGGGCTTGCTGGTGCTGTTTGGAATCATTGGCGTGAGCCTCGGCAACCTGGGCCTGTCGTACAGCACATCCAGCTCGGACAGGCTGACCATCATCATCCTGACCATCATCGGCACCCTTGTGCCGGCACTGTCCTTGCTCCTCCCCGTAGCAAGTGCGGCGTCTGCAGTCGCTACGTCCATCGGGCTGTACCGAGGCGGCCGAGTCGTGACGCTGTACCTAGGCGCCGTGGGAGCCGTCCTAGGCCCTGCCTGCCTAGCAGCCCTGGCCATGCTGAGCGTCATTGGGATGGGATGGATCGGGTCCATCGCCGGCGCCCTCGGGTTCACAATCATGGCCCTGTTGATTGTGGTCTCCGCAGTCGCCGTCGCAGTCGTCGCCCGTGAGACGAGTGCGCGTAGGCAACCGTGTCGTAGACCTTCACCAGAATGCGAAGAATCTCCGTAATGACGTCTGGCTCCGAGCAGTCTTTGCCGCAGTAGCCAGAACGAAGAAGGGCCGCAGACGGTGAGTCTGCGGCCCTCTCAATCATCCAGTCCGGACGACTAGAACTCCCAAGCCACGCGGGCTTGGGCCGTGAAGAAGTTGCCGGTCGGGTTCAAACCAACCGACTCCAGTGGAATACGGTCAGTGACGTGGGCGTAGCCGGCTTCAACGCTGAGCAGAATGTGCTCATGGAAGCGGTGCTTGAGGGCGCCGTCAAGCTCCCAGCCGATCATGCCCTGTGTAGCGTTGTTCTGCACACACTCAACGCTATCGCCTTCTTTACACTGGATGATGCTGCCGTCCGGCTTGTGAGGCCAGACCAAGACAGCGCCACCGTACAGGTCCCAGTTGTTGAGCGGGCTGTAGTGAACGACAGGGTGCAAGTAGCGGCTGTTGTAGACGCCACCGCCACTCCACAGTCCGCGAGCCGCTTGCGACCAACGCTGGGCGGTCGTACGCGACAGGACCTCATCGTAGATAATGAGACCGACGTTGTAGTCCGAGTTGAGCGGGCGACCCGTGAAGTTGGAGTCCGCCGGGTCATCATCACCAGCAGCAAAGCCGGTCTCGATCTTAATGTCGCCTTCGCCAATGTGGTAGCCGACGCGCGCTACATAGCTGCTGATGTTGACGCTCTTAGCCAACACATCGCCTTCGAGGGAGCGGTCAGGCAGGGTCAAGGCACTGCTGTTGCCAACGATACCAATGGCTTCCGCCGCCAACGAGATGTTGTGTACGTTTCCTTCGACGTAGCCATCTACAATCCACACATCACTGTTCGTCTGTCGCTGAAGACGGTGAATGGCGTAGGCGCCGGCGGTCAAGTCGCCGCGGCCACCAAGGTAGTTAATGTCTTCGCCACGGTAGATGAGGGCGAGGACGAGCTCCCAGACGTCGTCATCTTGGTCTGCCCACCAGTCTTGTTCACGGGAGTCCGCCGAGACATCTGCGTTCGTGAAGCTGTTGTCCTGATCGGTGATACCGTCGCCGTTAGAGTCACAACGCGGGTCGAAGCGGTCATCCGTGTCGGGGATGTTCGGCTGACATTCGTAGCCAAAGTACTCGGTGAGCGGCGATTCAACCAAGCGGTCGACAGACATGGCGAAGTAGAACGGAATGTCGGTGTTTGCCTTGCCCATGATGGTCTGAGCAATGGAGATCGGCTTCGTCGCGAACAACGCACGGTCGAAGGTCGTCGCTCCACGGTTCTCGCCCCAGATGTCGTCGAATCCGTCGCCGCCGTTGACCAAGATGCCTGTTCCCCAAGAGGACGGCTGACGACCAACGCGTACAATACCCACCGGAATGTTGAACTCGACCCAGGCGCGCTTGAGCACGAAGCTCGGGTTTTCCTGTCCATCAAGGGTGGTGAAGGACGGCGTCTCGGCGAACAACGGCGTGTCCGCGTTCGACGCATTGTCACCCCAGATGACGTTCTGCAGGCCACGGAACTCAATGTGCAATGAAGCGAGCTCTTTGTAGCGGAAGATGGGACGCAGACGCAGCCAATGATCCATGTAGCGAGCGTCCCGCTCTTGGCCATCAAACAGGTTCGGGTACAGGTAGCCGCGTGAACGGTACTCGCCTTCGAGGTCGAAGGTCATGTCCGGAACATCGAGCAGCTGCAAGCGAATGCGAGTCAGGTCAGCACGCTGCTTGAGCAACGTGTCTTCAATGCTGCCGACCCGCTCTTCCATGGGGTCTTCAGCAAGCTCCACTGCCTCAAGAACGACCGGTTCAGGACGCTCCATCAGTGTGGGAACCTCAGGCTCCGCCACCACTTCTGGGGTCTCGGCAGTGGGTATCTCTTCGGTGGTGTCCATGACCTCCGACTCTTCGGCATCTGGACGGGTCATGGTGCCGTCAGCCGGCTCCTCTTGAGCGAAGGCGGGAAGAGCGAGGCTCACCGCTAGAAGCGTCGAAACAAGGCGCATGGATAACTCCGAAGGCGCCAGGGGAAGACGCGGCTTGGGACGGGAGGGAACGGGGTGGGCCGAAGCCCAAAGGGAGGGATGCGAGGACCCGAAGGTCCTCGCTAGCCAGCGCTATCGGGCAGGAACAACGCGGCAGGACTCGGGGTACCAGACGCCACCTTCGAAGCCCCAGTAGATGCTTCCGATACCGATGGTGTCGGCAAAGTTGGTGATGGTCGAGGTACCAACTAGGTCGTGTCCGCCAGCTCCGTCAGAGACGTAAGCTTCAACGTCCCAGTCGCCTTCCGGCAAGTTCATGACAATCCACAGGCCGTCTTCCGACGTTGCGGCTTGGTCACGCGCTGGGAAGCTGTTGACGAAGTAGTTGACCACGAGGCTGTCTGGGATGTTGCCATCCTGGTCGCGAACAACCACCTGGGCGTTCTGGATAGGGTCGCCGTTGCAGTCGTACAACGCGCCTGCGATGACGCTCTTGTCGTCGTCAATCGACACGCCGAGCAAGCTTGGAATGAGTGTGTAGGTGCTGTCCGACACGGAGTTCAGCACGTCATTCGAAGAGTCTGCAACAGTCTCGAAGACCTGGTGGCTTTCGTACGTGTTCTTGGTGCCAGACGCGCTGACTTGAATACCAACAGGCGTGCACGACGTGACAGTGATGTCCGCGGTTCCATCTGCGCCAGCAATAATTGTGGTGTCCGCAGTCGCGGTCACGTCATTGCCATTGTAGACGTTGACCGTTGCGCTTCCGACAGCAGTGCCATCCTGGAAGTCTTCGGCCAGCACGGAGCGGGTCTCTTCGATTTGCTTTGCCGCATCGACGTCCTGGCTCAGCCAATCGTCTCCAGCGGACCAACAAGCAGCATCATCTGCCGCAGCAGCATCGGTCACGGTCACGAGCTCAGAGAACTTGCGTGCGGTGATCTCAGCAGCGGTTTCATCACCGACCTCCGTTCCTTCGGGGTCAGTATCGGTGTCTCCACCGTCACAAGCTACAAATCCAAGGGCCAAACAAAGTAGAGCAGTACGCATGGGGTCTCCTTCCAGCAACGCGGGTTTTACGGCTTAGTGAGCATCAATGTCAACCCATAAGGCCGCGTCCTACTATGGCTGAAATTCAATGAACCGTCGCGTCTCGGCCTGCACCCGCTCCGCAGTCGTTGGCCCGAGCGAGCGCGTCTCTTCGTAATGGTGGCCTTCTGCCTCCAAAATGTAAGGCGAATCTACATTTAGCTTGAAGTTGTAGCTGGGAATGATGTAGCCAATCTCGTCATTCCCCAAGCCCACAATCCACCGATACACCCCGTTCATGTCGTCTTTGACGTAGGGGCCGGCGGGTGCAGCAGTCAAGTCTGGGGGGTTGTCGGTAACCTCAACAATGGCGCGCCCTGGCGCGTTGACCATACTTCCGTCGTACCCGCCGATCGCCAACTCTGGCAGCATCTCCCCAGGGATGCTCAAGAGTTGAAGCGGTCCAACATCAATGACATTGACCTCGGTCTGCACATCGGGCTGGTTGTTCTCATCAATGGGATCCGATTCGTCAAAGTTGAATTGTTCGCGCTGCATGACGCGGAGCAAACCTGCTGTTTGAAACAATCGATTCTCAATCGGCAAGAAGAACTGCTGCGAGCGCACCGCTAGCACAGGGTCGGTGACAGTCTCCCCACCCTCCACCGCGTCGAGCGCCATCTCACCCAGCTGCTGGCCAATCGCGTCCGCCTTCTCCCAGCTGCCGCTCGCACCCCGGTCATTGCCGTCTGGGTCGGTGTTGGTCAGGCGCAACGTCGTCATCATGCCGCTAACGGTACTGCTGACGTCCACCTCGCCTACGGTTAGGCTCACCGAGACCATTCCGGCCTGTGCTTCGCGCACCGCATTTAGGATGGTCTAGCGCACCTGGGCAAAGTACTCGGCGTTGTACCCAGAGTCGGTAATTCCAGGTCCCCAGAGGCCAATCGCGTCTACGGACAGGTGACTGTAGGTGCTGTGAATCAGCAGGTGGTCACCAGCCAAATCTCGTAGCAGTCGGGCTCAGTGCTGATGGACGACGCACCGGCACGCAGCACCGTGTCGTCCGATGGGGCACATCCGTCGTCACCCGGACAGACCAGTGTTGGACGGTCGCCTGGGTCCGTTGTTGCTGTGTCCGAATCTGAGGCGCCGGTACATGCCGACAACAGTAGCAACAGAGGAAGCGAGCCGGACATTGAGACTTCGGGCAGTCGCCGAGACTATCGCACCGGGGGCCCGCACACCTACGGCCCGCTGAACATCCGCGGAGCTACAGCCGCGACGACGAGCGACTCAACGGGTTCGGTGAGGACTGGGGGGTCTCGCACCGAGCCTCAGGCACTCTTCGCCTGGTCTTCCTTGGACGCTTGCAGATCAAATAGACCAGACAACCCCTCCGTGACGAGTCGCAACAGACGCAGTGCGGTGAGTGGCATCAGCTCGAGAACACCAAAAATGGTTCCCATGTCCCATTGAAGCACCACAACATCGGTCAGGGCGACGGCATGATGCCCCCGTGTCTCCCCGAGCATGGCGTCGAAGAAACCGAGGCCGTAGGGTGCTGCGATATCGACGTGGTTCCCTTCGGCATCCGTGCACCGAACGTGGCCATAGCGAATCCAGTTGGGAGCATGCGCTGGGTCACCCAGCCGCCACAGCAACTCTCCCTTCGGTATGCGAACTTCTTCGAGGTGCTGCGCGATGGTCACGAGCGTATCCATGCCGGCCTGCTGCCAGACGGACCCAGCGTTGGAGACGATACCAATCTTGCCAATGAGGTCCAAGGGCTCCGTCGGCTCGTCCCCAAGCGGGGGCAGTTCGGTCAGCTCAGTAATGGGTAGAGGTCCGCGCATGGTCAGAATGGCCCGGGTGTACTCCCGAATCGAGCCCTCAAGAAACTCGGGGCTGTCCTCGTATAGGTCAAGAAGGTCGGTGGCCCGAATCTCCAGCGCAATCACATCTTCCAGCGCAACCGCACGACGGCTCGTGCCACGTCCAGACAACAGGCGAAGCCAGTTCAGTCCGTCCGTCGGCCCGACGTCTAACGTTCGGTCGTCCCACGAGATGCGAACCGTGCCCTCGACAATCAGGAAGACAGAGTTGACCTGAACGCCGCCTTCACAGATCGTGGTTCCACGCGGAAAGAAACGGTCTTTGGCCACAAGCGCCAGCTTCGCGTTCTCTTCAGGGGGAAGGCCAGCGAGGCTTTCCATCGACCGCAGGAACAGCAGTCGCTCGAGCGGACCGAGCAAATGACGGGTCCTAGACATGGTGCTCCCCCTCCTGCAATCTTCGGAGGGTTCGTGCGACGGCACCCTCCACCAAAGAGTCTGGAGCGCCTTGTAAGCCCCGAATTTGATCGCCGAAGTGCGCGAGTCGCAAGGCCCCTACCTGTGCCACAGCCAATACCTGAAGAGACTCTGAACGCGAGTCGATCAGCTCGGTAAGCACACCATCGTAGCTGGCCGCGCGGGGCTGGTAGAGCGCCTGTCCTCCCAAGAGTCGGGCATAGTCGTCCCCGCCGTCCAACAGCGCGAGTAGCGGGCCACGCAGCTGAGCGGGGCAGACGTAGTCGAGCAACTCAAGACTGCTGCTGCGAATCGACGGGATGTCGCTGTTCAGACCACGTAGGATTCGCCCAAAATCCTCTTTCGGTCTCATCAAACCAATGATTCGGACAACGCGCTCGACAGCATTCGACCGCTTGTCTTGGAGAAGCTGCCTCAAAAGACCATGCTCCGGGGTGACGCGAGCCGGGTCTTCGGTGGCGCCTCGTTCGATCGAAAGCTGATGATCAAGCATCGAAAAGCACGCTGCGAGCGTCTGTTGTGCACTGTCCATCAACACCGGCAGCTTGGCCAGCAGTGTCGGGAGGGTCTCGTCAGCAGTGGCGGTGGACGCCGTCTCAAGCGCCCTGATGACCCGGTATTGAAGCAGACCCGAGGTATGGCCCATTGTTTCTGCGAGCTCGAGAGTGATTCCGGTGTTGAGGAAACCAACAATGGTCCGCGGGATTTCCCAGCGAATGGCGTTGGGTGTCGACGAATCGGCCATGGCCGCACGCAGCGCGTGCACCCCGTCCAACCCATGCAGGTGTAGGGCCGCCCGGGCCACGTGACGGGTGCGCCGCTCGGCCAGAGCCTCGATGGTAGTGGGGAGCAATGCTGGCCTAGCGAGCTGACTCATGGCTAGTAGTGCCGCCCGGCGAACCTCTTCATCAAGAGAGGTTCGTGCGTCTATCAGGTACTCATCGAGAAGGTCTGACGGCGCTTGGGATGCAGCCGCGGCCATTGCAATCAACGCAGTCCTACCGTTTTCGTGCTGAACCAATGCCTCGAATTGTTCACGACCCTGCTCGGCAGACCACTCGCCCAAGCTCTGTAGGTAGACCGCACTGCTCGCTCGCGTTGCACGGCAGTGCGAACCGAAATGCCGGTGAAGTTCCTGGACATCGGGGGCGACGGCCATGGTTGCGCGGACGATTGCCGCATGGACCTTCGGCGTGGCCTGTCCTTCCAGCCGACGCGCGAGGAGAAGGAAGTCGGTGCGGCCAGAGCGTGCGAAGACATCAAGGACCGCGCAGATCACCGCCTCACTGGGGTGGTACAGCAACAGACTGGGTACCGCTTCGGCCTTGTCCTCGCGCTCAAGAATATCGAGTGCGGCAAGCACCCGATCGTCGTCGGGACTGCTGAATGCGGCCATCAATGACGCAAAGGAGGAGACATCGAGGTCTACGAATCGGTAGTGGGTCTCGCGAGCCACCTCAGCCAGATTGTGCCGAAACACATCGACGTAGGGTCGTCGGAGACGGCTTCCGATGATCAGCCACGCCACTGCGAGCACAATGAGCGGAATGGCAAGGGCCAAGGTCGAGGCACCGAGAGCCAGCGCGGTCAAGATGGCGACGGAGCCTACTGCCTGGGCGCCTCGATGGCCAACGGTGTCGAGGAAGCCCTTGATGCTGCCTCGTACGCGAGACGGCATGGGCACAAACAACAGCTCGGTGGCCGTCTTGTTCAGCGTGTGCTTCAGCGCTCCATCGCTTCCCTTGAGAGAAATGGCCCCGGCAAGGCCGAATCCGAGAGCCACCGCCACCCCACCCACGGCAAGCAAGATGGGCAACGGAAGTAGGGCTCGTACCACCCCAAAGCGCTGAACAATACGCTGGACCAACAGGGTCTGGAGCGTCAACGACACGATGTTCAGGCCCAGGTACAGCCAAGCAAGCGTACTAGCGAGGTCGGAAGGGTCGACGGCGTCCGCAATCGCTGCTTTGAACAGGTAGTCGGCGAAGGTGAGTGTGAGTGTGGAGACCACCAATAACGACGTGACACGCCGCACATATGGCCGCTGTAATGCCTGCAATATGGGCATATTCGATTCGTCATGTTCGGACTGATCACCGAGTCCCAGCGGGCGTCGCCATGCGAGCGCTGAGGCACTAGCGAGCACCCCAGCGGCGACCAAGACCAAGTGGCGAGGCTGAGTGACCTCTGCGAGCAAGCCGGCCGTCGCAAAGCCAGTCACGGCTCCAGCGACACTTCCCACGCCGATAAATCCGTACAGCCGCTTTGCTTGTCGCGAGTTGAAGGTCTCTCCGAGTGACAACCAAAACTCGAGCAGGACGAGTGTGACTACCACGCTGGAGAGCACGTACAGGGCGTAAAGCCCCGGTGAACCAAGGATAGGAAGCGCCACCCACAAGCTGAATACCAGCGCAGATGACCCAGCGAGAGTGAGCGGCAAGGCACGAAGAGCTTTCGGCAGACTCTTCTGTGCCGGCACAGCAAGCCCAGAGAGTACCGCGATGAGCAGGTACACCCACGGCAGCTTCGTTGGCGCGATGGACGCTAAGAACAGCGCATCTCGCGCAGTCTCCAACAATGCGTGCGACGCCGTAACGGCCAAGAGAGTCGCAAACGCAACCCAGGCCGCAGAACGCTCGTCGGGGCGAATGGTTGCGAAGAACTTGAACATGAGGCGAATGTACCTGAACACACAACCCCGGCCCGCAACCCCTCTTGCACGACGAGCCTCACATCACTCCGGCCCGCGGGCACCGAGTGCTTAGATACCCGAGTAGTTCGTCGCGCGTAGCTTCACTTCGGCAATGGCCAGCTCGTCCACGGAGCTACCTGGCCACGTCTCGGTGACATTGATGCGGACTTCATCAAAGCCGCTTCCAGTAAAGCCAGAGAGCGGCGCAATCTCGAACCACGTCATGGTGCGTGCATTCTCCGGAAGCTCAACCGTCTGAGTGACGTTGTTGGCCCGAATCTCGATGGTCTTTGGACGCTTGTGGGAACGGGGACCCGGCGTGATGCCGACGCTGCTCACACCAAAGCCGGAGGCGGCAACGGTGAACTCGGTGGCGGCACCATCTGGACCTGAAGACCAGTAGGTGCGGTCGCTTCCGTCCAGCAATGCGTCTGGGAAGTGGTCGTCATGGGACGACGTTGGCGGCGTGTCCATGGTGGCGATGGCGTCCATCTCGACCAGGTGCACAAGCGCACCGCTCACAGCCAAGTTCGGGTAGTCCTTGCCGTCGAAGACGTCGACGACGGTCATGCGAATTCGGCCGCCCGAGAAGTCATTGCCCACTTCGACATTCGGAATGTCGATGGTCTGCCAGCCACGCTGATCGGTAAACGTGATGGAGTGCTCGAGCTTCGGCATGAAGCTGTCCGACGCGGCTTCGTCGAAGACTTCAATCTTGAGGGTCTGGACGCGCGCGTAGTCGTTGAACACTTCTTCATCGCGGTCCCAGCCAATGATGAGACCG
Source organism: uncultured Pseudomonadota bacterium (assembly GCA_913061235.1). Taxonomy (GTDB): domain Bacteria; phylum Myxococcota_A; class UBA796; order UBA796; genus CAJXTB01. The sequence goes on from CAJXTB010000009.1 coordinate 178,914, forward strand.
ACCTTGTCGATCTCTCCCTTCGGCACGTCAATCTCAATCCATGAGCCCACGTTGTCACGCTCGGGATCGACCATCCATGCTGTCGTTCCGTCGCTATCGAGTGCAGAGGTCACGCCCCAGTTGGGCGCATTGTTGCCCCGTGCTTGGCGCTCCGAGGACACGCGGTAGCCAGCGTTGGCAATGGCAGGGAGAGCGAGCAGGACTGCCAGCAAAGTGAAACGCATGAGAACTCCAAACAGATAGGCGCGGGCGTAACCAACCCCCGATGTCCCTGTGCGAGTCCCTCGGCCAACGAGCCCGGTATTCGCTGCCTTTTGACCATTCGCGTTGTGGAGAGTGAGGGAGTTTGGATGTCAGATGTCAGAGGACAGACGTCAGAGCAGGCTTCTTGCGAAGCCGGCGTACATTGGTCCCTTCGCGTTTCACGTCCGGGCACCGGGCGTAGTGACCCGGTAGACAGCCAAAATCACACCACGGGGCGCGGACCACATCGCAGGCGCGAAGCGTCTGCTCTGACCTCTGAAATCTGACCTCTGACCTCAGTTGAACAAAGACCTCAATCCAAGGAGAATGTCCGAATCGCCGCGTTCCCCGCCAGTAAGGCAGAGCTACTCGACGATGTGGAACTCAACACGTCGGTTCGTGGCTTTGCCTTCACGCGTCACATTGTCCGCAATCGGCACACTCTCGCCAAATCCAACCGACCGCAAGCGCTCTGGCTCAATGTCTCGCTGGATGAGGGATTGTCGCACCGAGTCGGCACGACGCTGAGACAGGTCTTGGTTGTACTGTTCTGACCCGTCGGCGTCTGTATGACCCTGGACTTCGACCAAGCCAATTCGCGGATTATCGCGGATTGCCATGGCGATTTCATCGATAAGGGAGAGGCTGATGGGCTGAATCTCAGCGCGGTTCGTTGCGAAGAAGATGGTCTCAGTGATCTCGATACGGTCTTCGCGAACAATGACCCGACGCGGCGGCGCTTCGTCCGGGCAGCCGTCGTCATCCTCAAACGCGTTCATCGTTTCCGCTTCGAAGGGACACGCATCCGCATCATCTAGAATGCCGTCGCCGTCGGTGTCTCCAACGGGGCAGCCGTCGGGCGCAAACCCTGGCACCAACGGGCAGCTGTCCTGTGCGTCGAGGAAGCTGTCAGCGTCGGCATCCGTTTCTGGGCAACCATCGGTGTCTTGCACACCATCGAGGTCTTCCGGGTCCATTGGGCAGCTGTCTGCACTGTCCGGGACTCCGTCACTGTCATTGTCGACGTCAGGGCAACCATCTTGGTCGCGGTAGCCGTCGAAGTCTTCCGCTTCCAGCGGGCACTGGTCGTTTTCGTCGAGGAAGCCGTCGCCGTCTGAATCACCGCGTGGGCGCTCATCCGGGCAGCCGTCTTCGTCTTGGTAGCCGTTGACGGTCTCGGCCTGGTTCGGACAGCGGTCGGCGCTGTCCACAATGCCGTCACCGTCGTTGTCGTTCTCAGGACAGCCGTCTTCGTCTTCAAAGCCGTCCATGTCTTCAGGCTCGCTGGGACACTGGTCGAGGCCGTCAATGATGCCGTCACGGTCATTGTCGAACTCGGGACAGCCGTCTTCATCTTCGAAGCCGTCAATATCTTCGGGGTCAAAGACACACTGATCCAGCTTATCCACGATGCCGTCACGATCGCGGTCACGAACCGCGGGGTCAAAGGACGGCTGGAACGACGCGCCCGCAATGACGCGGTAGTCGGGCGCTCCCACACCTTCCAACAGGCCAATGCCGCCACCGACGGTCAGCGTGACACGGCGGTCAGGACGGAACTTCATCCATGGAAGCAGCTCAATTGGCTGGGTAGCGACTTCGTTGCTGCCAGACTGACCAATGATGTCCGCACCGATCTCAAGGTACGTGCCCGGGGAAAAGCCAACGGAGGCTCCCCACGTGAAGGCGTTGTTGAACTCGATGTTCTGAACGGTTGCGGCCTGGCGCACAAAGTAGCCGCCGTTCAATGTCAGGCGGACCCAATGCTCACCATCTCGCACCGAGGCGTCAGCGAACTCCAGCACTGCCATAGGGTGCGCTGTAAACTCCCCTTCACCCACAAACGACCGCTCGGTCCCCAGTGGAATGGTGAAGCGGCTGAGCACAGCAATCGCCAATGGGCTCCCTGTCTCATGGTCGAGAAGGACAACCTTTGGCGTAATGCGGGGGTCACCGATACCGGCGCTGACCAGCTCGTTTGGAACGGTCGAGTCGAACGCGTTGCCCAGCTCGTAGCCCTCTTGCCAGGCGAGTAGCGGGATGTTGGCCGTGAGCGATAGGCGGCCAAAGAAGCCCACGCCAAACTGGACGTCTACGCGGCTGCGACGGTCGATGATGCCGTCGCCGTCGTTGCCGATCTGCGGCTGGTCTCCAACGTAAATACGCTGGTCACCGCGATTGAGGACAACGCTATCCTCACTATAGTTGCCCCAGACACCTACGCCGACCTGCAGATGACCCAAGGTCTCCGCACTCTCGACGACCATGGTGCCAGCGGGGTCCGCCATTGGACGGAATAGCTCCACATCCAACGAGGGCTCACCTGGAACCTGGGCCAACGCAGCCGCTGCGAGCAACCACATCATGTGCGACGACGCCTACGCAGGAAGATCGGTAGTACTGGCAAGAACAGAACTGCCCAGCCATTCTCCGCGCCGCATCCGGACCCACCGCCGAGCTCACCCGACTGAAGGTCACACGAGTCGTCGACCTCACCGTTGCAGTTGTTGTCGATGCCGTCTTCGCACACATCCACCGCGTCTGGATTGATGGTGGCGTCTTCGTCGTCGCAGTCGTTCTCGCTGGGCGCGAAGCCGTCACGGTCACAATCATCGACAGGTGCCGTGACATCTGCACAGTCCTGCGCAAACGCCGAGGGAGCGAGAGCAAAGGCTGCAATGACAAAGACGACGCGCATCATGCCCTACTTCCGACCCATCTTGTCGAGTCCTGGGTAGCCAACCCACACACCACCGTACGCCTGAACGGCGAAGTAGATGGGGGGTCCCATCACAAGAATCAAGTAGAACGGCAGCAAGACGGCGCCGATACCACAGGTCACAATCATGAAGATGTAGAAGGCGATGAATCCAACGAGCTGGAAGCCCATCGCGATCAGTGCCTGCATGGCGTGGTACTTCACAAACTCAGATTCTTCGCCTTTGACCAATAGGATGATCAGCGGCCCAATCACACCTGTCACCAAGGACAGAGCGTGGGCCAGCATGGCCATGGTCTTCTCGTCATCTGTCAGGACGAGAGAGGTCGATTCGTTGTCGAAGTCAGGATCGAAGTCGTCGCTCATCTCTAGTTCTCTCCGTCATACTCGATGGACGTGTGGTGCTGCATTCCGGCTTCAACCTTGAAGGTGTTGTCGGAAAAGGAGTCGTCGTTGATCTGAACCCACACCTGGCCGTGACCAGGAGCAGTGAACTTTACGCCCGCGCCAACGGGAACGATAGTCTCATAGCCGTCATCGCCCTTGAAGCGCATGATGACTTGACCAGGGTAGCAGGTCTCGAGATTGCACGGAAGCTGGGTACCCACGGCAGACTGGCTGGTGTCGCCTGCAGCGTTGATCCAAGGACCATCCGCACTCAGCTTGTAGAAGTCGATGAGGCTTGCGCTGACATCGAACTCGTCTCCGGCACACACGCGGCGGTCAAACTGCCAGCCAGTGGTGATGGAGAGGTAGTCGTACACCGTGTAGTCAAGCGGCGTGTAGGGACACAGGCCTTCTTGCATGCGCGGCACTGCAGCCATGAACCAGCTGGTCCAAGCGGTCATGTTTCCACCGCGACGCATGGCATCGGCGCATTGTTCCGCATTCTCTCGCGAGACCCATTCCATCTTGTCTGGATTGCCCAGAATCGTAGTCTCGGCCGCCGTGACAATGCTGTCTTCGAAGTGAACAATGCTGTCCTTCTCACCGCGCCACTGTGCAAAGACAGCAGTAATGGCTTCCGACCTAGCAATACGCTTGGCACCACCGCCAACTTCGTCGAAGTTCTGCGGGAAATAGCAGGCACCAGCCCAACCATCCTGCTGGACCCAACCGACCAAAGGAGCGGCAGGAGCAGGGGGAGTCTTGGGCCCACACGCCAACGAGAGAACAGGCAACCACAACCAATGCCGCATTTGGGCCTCCGAGTGCCGGCGACCATAGCCGATTGCAACGAAACAAGCCCACCCCGGTGAACCGGAGTGGGCTTGTTCGCTGACCCACAAGGAGTCAGAACGACAGAGCGTCAGGCCTTAGATCTTGCCCAAGAGCAAGAAGGCGATGACGAAGCCGAAGATGACCAAGGACTCGATGAAAGCGAGTGCAATGAGCATTGGAGTCTGGATCTTGCCAGCAGCCTGTGGGTTGCGGCTGATGCCTTCGAGTGCGCCCTTGGCAGCGTTGCCTTGAGCGAGGCCACCACCGAGAACGGCGAGGCCCATGATGAGTCCGACACCGAGGCCGATGTAGCCCTTGGAGTCGCTGTAGTCACCGTCTTGAGCGAATGCGCTTGTGGAGACGGCGAGTAGCGCAAAGGCGACCGGAAGGGTGCGAGCCTTGGCGAGAATGGAGTTGGTCATGGTGAATCTCCTCAGTGCCGCGATGAGCGCGGACATGGTTCAATCAGTGGTGGTCGTCTTCCGAGTGGGGAAACGACATCGAGATATAGACAGCAGTCAACAGCGAGAACACGAAGGCCTGCATGAAGGACACGAACAACGCGAGTCCAAGCATGGCCACCGGAACAATCGGGGCGAGGTGGCTCACCACGCTGAACGCGGTGTGGTCACCAAACATGTTTCCCGTCAAACGAAGGGAAAGCGACACGGGCCGAAGCAACAGACCCAAGACTTCAACCGGGAAGATTAGGAACCCGGTGATGAACATGGGACCCCAGAGATGCTTCAGGAAGCCCACTGGGTCGCGCTTAAGGCCGACGTACATAAACACGCCGAACACCACAACAGCCATGCCGAAGTTGGTGTTCACGTTGTCCGTAGCAGGCGAAAGCCCAGGGACAACAGCGAGCAGATTATTCACAAAGATGTAGAGAAACAGCGCGCCGATGAGCGGAAAGAACAGCTTGCTGTCCCTGCGCGGCATCAGGTCATCTACCAAGCCGAACACGCCAGCAGCGAACACTTCAAAGAAGGTGCGCGTGGTCAGTGATTCGTCAGCGTAGTGCTGCTCAAGGCCTTGCTTGCCCATCGCTCGGTTCAGCCCAAGGCGACCGAGAATGGCGAAGACGACAAGGATGCCGCAGGCCAGCATGGCGTGGACGAACAAGTTCGTCTGTGATTCCACGCCCATAAAGCCGAACAGCTTGTCGTCGCGCAAAGCGTCGACCAGGGTGAACCAGGTAAAGCCACTTGCGAAAATCATGTTTCCTCCGCTAGCACAGGACCTGCGTTTGAGAACGCATCCAGGGTGCCGCGAATGACGATGCCAATGAGGACGGTGTTGGCGCCAACGAGGACCCAGACAGGGCTAAACGCCACCATCAGGCCGACCCAGGCCAACATAGAACCGGTGGTCTTCACAATCACAACGCCGGTTGGGTCGACAACGGTGTCACCTTCAAACATGTGCCCAAGGGCCCATGCGAGTGCAGCGAAGTTCAAGACCGCCAGCATGCCGCCCAACATGACCGGTACACCGCCCTGAACACCTGAGACAGCGAATCCGAGAACTGCCAATAAGGGCAGAACCAGAAGGCTCTCACGAAGGATGGTCTGGGGGGTCGTCATCAGGGGGGGAATCCAGCCGGTTGATTGCTTGGAAGAGCCGCAGAACGCCTGCGGCAAACCCGCCGAACGTTCCTAAAAGGAACAGCCAGGGTTCGGTCCCTACATACTTGTCTGCCAAGTATCCTAGGAGAGAGCCACTACCTGTGAGGACAGTGATTCCCGTGACCAAGGCCGCCGCTTGGAAAGCGCGATTCAGGCCGCTCTTATCGAGCATCTTGAATCATGGACCCGTTCCCCCGGCTTCGGAGGGACGGCGACGTAGCACGCACCTGAAAGTGCGTCAACGCGCCGAAAATCGGCGGTTTTTCCACACGCCTACAACCGGCCTGCGACCTCACTCAGCGCCCATCCGGGTCGGGTCAAGAACATCGAGCTTGCCCTGCCACTCAAAGTCGTCGGGATCCAGCTCAGCGGCACGCATGTAGGCACGCATGGCGTCTGGCTTTCGCCCGCTTTCAAGGTACGCATCGCCCAAATCGCCCCAAAGTTCGTCGTCATCCGCGCTCTGTGTAGTGAGCTCTTCGAGAAGTGTGACGAGGGTCTTTCCGGTGATCGACATCACCCCAACTCGTGCATCACGGTCGGTTGGACTATCGAGCAGCGCTGCCTCGAAGTGTTGCAGGGCGCCGGCACGGTCGCCGTTGGCCAGAGCGCTTCGACCCAGAGAAACCAGTGAATCCGACATGACCGGAGGCAACTCTGTGCCTCCTGCGCGAATGCCCCCAGGGATCCCAGTGCCGCCAGAAGGAGGCATGGGGATCTCGCCGTTGCACTCACGCACCCGTTCGAGCCATTCGCTGTCGCTGGGATCGATCTGCAACGCGCGCTGGTAGAGCTCGCAAGCCCGTTCGGTGTCTCCTTGCGTTCGCATCATGTCGCCGGCATCACCAATGCGTTCGTCATCACCCGAGCCCAGGGCCTCTGCAGCAAGGCGTCCCACAACATTGGGATCGAGACCGCCACAGCCGCTCACAGCCTCAATCCACTCACTGTCATCGGGATCGATGCTCATGGCGGTTTGGTACAGCTCGCAGGCGCGAGCCTCGTCGCCTTGATTGCGCAAGATGTCAGCTGCATCACCAATACGCTCGTCATCGTTGGAAGCGAGGGCTTCAGCCACGACCTGGTCGGTCAGCTCTGTTGTGGACTGGCCACAGCTACCGAGTGCTGTGATCCACTCGTTGTCGCCTGGATCGAGGGTGAACGCACGCATGTAGGTGGCACATGCCTCGTCTTCACGCCCCTCAGCGCGCAATCGGTCGGCGAGATCGCCAAGCCGCTCATCATCACTGGAGCTGGCCAAGGCGTCGATCATCACGTCAATGTCTCCGCCATCGGAGAACTCAACGACCTTGCCCTGCCATTCGCTGTCGTCGGGGTCGAGAGTCAGCGCGTACTGGTAGTGCCGAAGGGCGGTCTTTCTGTCGCCCATTGCCCCGTAAGCGTCGCCAAGATCTCCCCACAATTCATCGTTGTTGGGATCTGAGAGCACCTGTTCCTCGAGCTCACGGACCGCTGGCGAACGGCCTTGTGACCCGGCACGCCGCTGCAGTTGTTCGTTCTCGGGATCTAGCCGCAACGCTTGGGAGTACGCGGTTGCCGCAGCTTCCGTGTCCCGATTCTTTCGGTGCGCATCTCCGAGGGCCACCCAAGCAGCCACTTCGGACGGATTGCGAAGCACCGAACGCTGCGCACTCTCGACGGCGCCTTGGTGGCTACACGCCCCTACCATCAACGCACTCACCAACATCCAAACACGCATCTGCATCTCCGCGGTCCAAGTCTGACGCCACGCTACCGCATACGACAAACGCGCGCAGGCCGCAGCGCTTACTCGTCGACGAGCTCGTCGGTAAGAATGCGTGCGCGAATACTGCCTGCACGGGCATCGAAGACGTCTTCGGGCAAGTCGGCAGCATCCAACTCGGCCAACGCTTCGTCCAAGTTGCCGAGGCGCTCCAAGCAGGTCGCGGAGCCCAAACGAGCCGCCGCATGGACCGACGGGTCATCGCCTTCTAGAGCGTCACGGTAAGCGGCAAGTGCGGCGGCTTCGTCGTCCTGAGCCAGAAGCAGCACTCCACGGGACAACTGAGCGCGACCCCGAGCACTTGGGTAGCCAATCTCCAGGGACTCTAGAGCGTCTAGAGCCGCGGTGATCTCGCCAGCTTCTTCAAATGCAGCTGCGGCACGACGAAGCCTGTCCGGCGCTTCAGCAGCCAGGGGGTCTGCCTTCCACGAATCGGTCAGCGCAATGGCTGCCGCCTCGGGACGATGCTCGCGGTGCCGAAGAATTCGTCCCACACGATCGAGTGCGCGTGCACGGTACGGGCTGTCTTCCATGACGGACAGACGGCGGAACCGTGTGCGGGAGCCTGTGGAGTCCTGAAGACTCACATCCAACACATTGCCGGCACGCCACAGAGCATCTTGCTGCTGATCGACCCACGGACTTGAGTTGGCAATCGCGTCATAGCGCTCAACCGCCAAGCCCGGATAACCGGCGCCGGCAGCGGCATCTGCGAGAGGAAGAGCGAGTGGCGACCGCGCGCTCAAAAGCAACAACCCCGCCACCGTCAACAAGCCGCAAAAGCCAGTGAACGAAGCCGGGGTGAGCCATTGAAGGCGATTGTGGGGCCTACGCAAAGCCATCTCCCACTAGGTGACACCAGTAGAGTATCCGGCCAGCGGCAAGCGTGTCAACACGAGGTGTCAGGAGGTGGCGAAAAATTTTCGCCTTACTCCTCAGTCGTCTCGGTCTCTACGGGGGCCTCAACCTCGGCGGAGTCCTCGTTTGGCGTCTCTTCCGACCCTTCGGCCAGCACCTCTTCAGACTCGTCCTCATCTTCTGTGTCGGCTAAACGCTCAATGTCCACAATGCGTTCGTTGTCGTCCAAGCGCATCAAGCGCACGCCTCGGGTACTGCGACCTTCGAGCAAACGAACGTCAGCGGCGCCAATACGGATGACTCGACCGGTATCGGTGACGAGCATGACCTGATCGTCTGCCAGGACCGCGACAGCACCAACAACGCCGGTCTCATCGTCGACCTTGATCGAGATAATGCCCTTGCCATTGCGCTTCTGGGCGCGGTAGGCCGGGAAGGGCGTACGCTTGCCGTAGCCGTGTTCGGTGACCGTGAGAAGCGTGGCTTCACCCGTATCTTCGACATCGTCTTCGCCATCTTCGCCATCTTGCTCTTCGGCTTCAATGACCTCTGGCTCGTCTTCGTCTTCCGACTCGTCAGACGATTGTGCGGGAGCCAAGACAGCGTCAACGAGGACATCGTCTCCAACAAGCGCCATGCCCTTATTGCCGCGTGCAGAGCGTCCGAACTCAGGCACTTCGTTCCATGGGAAGCGAATGCACTGGCCGTTGCGTGTGAACAACATCACGTGAATGTCGGTGTCTTCGACGGCGAGAACACTGAACAGCTCGTCGTCATCTGCAACGCCCGCAGCAATCATGCCGCCGCCGCGAAGATTCCGGAATGCCGAGAGCACGGTGGACTTGATGAGGCCACGACGCGACACGAACAACAAGGCGGTGTTGTCGTCTTCGCCTTCTCCAGGCTTGGCATCTTCGGCCTGACGAATTGGAACAATAGACGCGAGCTTTGCACCATCTGGTAGCTGAAGCAGGTTCACGATGGGTCGACCGCGTGCGTCCCGAGCGGACTCTGGGATTTCGTACACGGGCATGGGGAAGACCTTGCCGTCCGTGGTGAAGACCAGCAACGTGTCGTGGGTATTGGCCACGAACAACTTGGAGACAAAGTCCTCTTCGCGGGTGTTCATGCCCTTCTTGCCCATGCCGCCACGCTTCTGCATGCGCCATTCGCCAGGGGAGGTGCGCTTGATGTAGCCATTGTGCGACAGGGTCACGACTTGGTCTTCTTCGGCAACCAGGTCGTGCATGCTGAGCTCGCCACGGGCATCAACAATGCGCGTGCGACGCTCGTCACCGTACTTGTCGCGCATCTCTGCGAGGTCGTCGGTGACCACCTGCATGAGCAACTCTTCAGAGGCTACGATGGCTTCGAGTTCTTCGATGAGGGCCAACACCTGACGGTACTCCTCTTCAACCTTCTCGCGCTCCAACCCAGTGAGGCGCTGGAGGCGCATCTCCAAGATGGCGTTGGACTGAATCTCGGACAGGCCGAATCGATCCATGAGGTTGTGACGTGCTTCTTCCGTGGTGCGGCTGGCGCGGATGGTCTTGATGACCTCGTCGATATTGTCCAGAGCAATCCGGTAGCCCTCGAGCAGGTGGGCGCGTTCCTTGGCCTTGCGCAGCTCGAACCGCGTACGACGGAGGATGACCTCACGACGGTGAGCGATGTAGTGGCTGATCATCTCCTTGAGCGACAACACGCGCGGACGCTGGTTGACGATGGCGAGCAAGATGACGCCGAAGGTGTTCTGCAGCGGGGTGTGCTTGTACAGATGGTTGAGCACGACCTCTTCGAAGGCATCCTTCTTGAGCTCGATGACCACGCGCATGCCGCTACGGTCGGACTCGTCGCGCAGAGCGGAGATGCCGCTGAGGCGCTTGTCGCGGACGAGGCCAGCGATTTGCTCGACGAGGCGAGCCTTGTTCACCTGGTACGGCAGCTCATCAATGATGATGGCTCGTCGACCGGGGCGCACTTCTTCGAAGAACGCGTTTCCACGAACGACAACGCGGCCACGGCCAGTCTCGTAAGCATCGCGCACGCCCTTGCGACCGTAGATGGTTCCCGCGGTGGGGAAGTCAGGAGCCGGCACGAAGGCCATGAGCTCGTCGAGGTCCATCTCTGGGTTCTTTGCCAGAGCGATGGCGGCGTTGATGATCTCAGTGAGATTGTGCGGCGGAATCTTCGTGGCCATACCGACCGCGATGCCATCGGCACCGTTGACCAGCAGGTTCGGGAAGCGCGACGGAAGGACGTCCGGTACCTGAACGGTGCCGTCGTAGTTTGGCGAGTACGAGACAGTCTGCTTGTCGATATCGACCAGCAACTCCTCAGCCATCTTGGTCAACCGGCACTCGGTGTACCGGTAGGCAGCAGCCGGGTCACCGTCGACGGAGCCGAAGTTGCCCTGACCGTCGATGAGCAAGTAGCGAAGGTTCCACGGCTGAGCCATGCGCACCAAAGCGTCGTACACCGCTGAGTCACCGTGCGGATGGTACTTCTTGAGCACTTCGCCAACGACGCCAGCGCACTTGCTGTAGCGCTTGTTCGCTGCCAGTCCCTCTCGGTGCATCGCGTACAGAATGCGACGATGCACTGGCTTGAGACCATCACGGACGTCAGGCAGAGCCCGGCCGATGATGACCGACATGGAGTAGTCCATGTACGAGTTGCGCATCTCATCTTCGATGCGAATGGGGACGATGTTGCGTGCGATGGGATCCATGGGGACCTCGATACGGCTAGCGGAGAAGGGGTCGAGACACGCTGTCAGCCATCAGCTGACAATCGGCCAGAGCAGTCACCGAGCGGCGACTGCATCAAAAATCAAAGGAAGGGGTTCACGGAATCACCGCAGGAACGGCAAAGATGTGATGACCAATGCGACGTAGGCTCTCAAGGTCGTTGACCTCGGTGTCGAGACGGGGGACTTCTTGGTAGAAATCGCCGCCCATGGACGCCTTGCGCAATGGGGAAATGACGGACGCCTCAGCCGCAGACAGGTCTGTCAGCCGCTTGTGGGCCATAGACAGCCGAGCCAGCAGACTGGTTGCAGTCTTGTCCTCGAGGTCCGTGGACAACTTGGCAACGATTGCACCGAGCACTTCTTGTGCACTGTCAGTGCCGGCGTCGCTGCGATGCCGCTGGTTGACGATGACGCCACCACGCGGAAGTTCGCGTTCGTGAAGCTCTTCTTGGAAGAATGTCGCTACGTCTGTACTCGACTCTGTTGGTGCACAGACGGTCACAAAGGTGGTGCCGTCTGCACGAAAGAGCTTCTGCACTTCGTCATGACGCACACGAAAGCCCTCGAATAGCGACTCAAAGTCCTGCATGAACTCGGTGAGGTCCTCAATGAAGGCCTTTCCGAGAACAGCGCTGAGCAGACGCAGCACCAGGGCACTACCACCGGACATCAGGCTGCCGATAAGTCCCTTCTTGGCTGGCTCTAGGAACCAGGCCAACACCTGTTGGTCGAGGAACTTGATGAGCCGGCCGGGACTCTCTAGGAAGTCGAGGGCATTCTTTACGGGAGGCGTGTCGAGAACAACAATGTCGAAGTCCCCGTCACTCACCACATCATAGATGCGTTCTGTCGCCATGTAGTCTTGAGAACCGGCAAACGTAGCCGACATCTGCTGGTAGATATGATTGGCCAAGATGCGGTCGCGTACTTCGTCAGAAGGCGCAATTCGGCTGATGAGGTCGTCAAAGGTATGACGACTATCCAGCATCATTGCCCACAACTCGCCCTTCGCGTCCGGCATTGAGGACAGGTCAATCTTGGCGCCTTCGGGAGGCATGCCTTCAAGACCGAGGCTGTTCGCAAGGCGCTTGGCGGGGTCGATGGTCAGAACCATCACCTTCTTGCCTTGAATCGCAGCCCATAGACCCACGGAGGCCGCAGTCGTAGTCTTACCCACGCCACCCGAACCCACACAGACGACGAGCTTCTTGTTGAGCAACCAGGAATTTAGGTCCATGGCAGCTCCCGACGGCTCACGCCAACTTGGCGACCCAGAGCAACAGCGAGCTGTGCGACGACGTGACGCGGAATTCCGCCTCCACCGACGGGCGGTACTAAGACAGGCGTGTGGCCAAAGGCTTCACCCAGACGCTGCATCGACTCTTGGGTGGCCTGCTCGAGCCGGTCTTCCCAAACTCCCGCGCGAACAAACTCACGTGCCTGAACAGTGAGTTCTTCCGCATTGAGTCGCGCAAGAAGTGTGCGTTCTTCGTCGTTCAAGCTGGGCAATGTGGCACGATTCAAGAAAACCACCGGCTCACCGCCAAAGAGCTTGGCCTCGCGCATGCGCTCCACCGTCTCCAAGGTCTCGTTGACCACCATTTCTTCGGGCAGGGCCACGAAGGCGGTGTGGGTCTGAGCGTCAGTGATGACTTCTTGCAGCTGTTGCGCACGCTTGAGCATGGGGCCCGAGCGGAACAAGCGCGCAGCAGAGCGCGTAATGTCGAGCATGGAGTACGCATGACCAGAGGCATGCATGTCTACGACGACCAAGTCGTAGTCGTCCAACAACGCCACAATGCGCGACAGGATGAACATCTCACGAGCGCCAGGAGCGAAGTCCAAGAAGCGCCGAACAACCCGGTTGTTCAGGACTCCTTTCACCAGTCGCTTTACTGGAATGTACGTCTGCACGTACGCAGCCAAAGCCCCGTCCCAATGCACATTCGACACATCGAGATTCGGTGCCATCGTGACGGGTTCAAAATCCGCTGGCTTGTCGAAAATGGCCGCCATGGCCGGACGAGAGGTGTCCACCTCACACAGCAAGGTCTTTCGACCCTTTGCTGCGCCCACCACCGCCAAGGCAGCAGCAAACGACGTCTTTCCGGTGCCACCTTTTCCAGTGACCCAGATGACCCGCCCGCTGAGTAGTTTGGCGACCGAATTCATCAGACGTCCAAGTTCCGCACTGACAGGGCGTTCTTATGGATGAAGTCACGCCGAGGTTCGACAGCATCTCCCATCAGAATCGTGAAGATAGTGTCGGCTTCGAGAATGTCTTCGACCAAGACCTGTTGCAGCGTTCGATTCGCCGGCTCCATGGTGGTCTCCCACAGCTGGTCCGGGTTCATCTCGCCAAGACCCTTGTAGCGCTGAACGTCGTAGCCGCGTTGAGCCAGGTCCATCATCTGAGCCAGAAGGTCAGGCCAGGTCTCACAGATGCGCTCGGCATTTCCAGACCGTGCACGAACCGGCAAGGTCATGGTTGCAGAGAGACGGGCATGAACATCGCGAAGGCCAGTGTGTTCCTCGAGCATTGCGGTGCTCAAGAACACGGCACTCTCTTCACCGCCGCGGTCCACGACCACGGAGAGCCCGGTGTCTTCACCCTCGACTGCACGAACATGCAGCTCAGGGGCCACAGTGATGAGTCGCAACCGAACGATGTCCGCAAGTTCGGTCATGGTCGCGTCTGCATTGTTCGCAGCAGCCCACAAGTAGGCGTCCAAGACTTCGGACGGGTAGCGACGGGACAGACGGCCAAGACGGTTCTTGTAGTCGGTCAGGTCCATCATCAATTCGCCCACGATGCCCTGTTCGACTTCTTCCTCGTCATCACCCTTGAGGAGCTTGACGCCCTTCTTGGCCTGTTTGAGGAAGAAAGCGGTCATCGCCTTTTCGTCTTTGATGTACTGCGAGCTCTTGCCACGCTTGACTCGGTACAGCGGCGGTTGCGCGATGTACAGGTGTCCGCCTTCGACGAGCTTACGCATCTGGCGGTAGAAGAAGGTCAACAGCAGCGTACGAATGTGGCTACCGTCGACATCAGCATCCGTCATGATGATGACGCGGTGGTAGCGCAGCTTCTCAACGTTGAAGTCGGGTCCAATGCCACAACCGAGTGCTGAGATGATGGTTCGGACTTCGTTGTTGGCCAGCATCTTGTCGAAGCGAGCCTTTTCAACGTTCAAGATCTTACCGCGAAGGGGTAGAATCGCTTGGTAGACACGGTCACGACCCTGCTTGGCTGAACCACCAGCAGAGTCACCTTCTACTAGGTACAGTTCGCACTTGCTGGCGTCTTTTTCCTGGCAATCAGCGAGCTTTCCTGGAAGATCTCCGCCTTCTAGACCGGACTTTCGACGGGCCATTTCACGGGCACGACGCGCTGCATCGCGGGCACGAGAGGCATCGAGAGCCTTTCCAACGATTGCCTTGGCAACCGCGGGATTCTCTTCAAAGAATGCAGACAGTTCTTCGCCAGCAATGCCTTCGGTCAGGCCCTTCACTTCGGAGTTACCGAGCTTGGTCTTGGTCTGACCTTCGAACTGCGGTTCAGGAATACGAACCGACAGAACAGCGGTCAGACCTTCGCGAACATCATCACCCGACAGGTTCTCTTTCTGCTGCTTGAGCAGGCCGTTCGCCTGGGCGTAGCTATTGACCGTGCGGGTCAGTGCTGCCTTGAGGCCGGACACATGCGTTCCGCCTTCAATCGTATTGATGTTGTTGACGAAGCTAGAGAGCGTTTCGTTGTACGCAGTCGTCCACTGAAGTGCGATTTCGACCTGGATGCCGTCGCGCTCACCCTTCACAAAGACAGGGGCTTCGTGAAGCACAGTGCGTGCGGTATTGAGGTCGTTCACAAAGGAGACAATACCGCCTTCGTAGCAGAACTCTTCTTCGTCTTCAGTCCGCTCATCAATCAGCTGAATGCACAGGCCAGGATTGAGGTAGGCCAGCTCGCGCAAGCGCTTGGTCAAGATCTCAGACTGCAGGTCCACCGTCTCGGTAAAGATGGTGGCATCCGGCCAAAAGCGAACCCGCGTACCGCGACGGTCAGGGTCGGTGGCAGTCTTACTGACAAGCTCGGTCTGGGGAACACCAATCGCGTAGCGCTGGGTGAACTCGGTACCGTTTCGCCAGATTTGAAGGTCGAGCCGGCTCGAGAGCGCGTTCACACAAGAAACACCGACGCCGTGCAGACCGCCTGAGACCTTGTAGGTGTCGCTGTCGAACTTGCCACCAGCATGCAGCACAGTCATGACGACCTGAGCTGCCGGAATGCCCTCTCCGGGATGAATGTCCGTGGGAATGCCACGGCCATCATCACTCACCGAGCAGCTTCCGTCGTCGTGCAAGGTCACTACAATCTTGGACGCAAAGCCCGCCAAGGCTTCATCGATGGAGTTGTCTACCACCTCGTATACAAGGTGGTGCAGTCCTCTAGGTCCCGTGTTGCCGATGTACATCGACGGACGCTTTCTGACTGCTTCTAGGCCTTCCAACACTTGAATGCTGGAGGATGTGTACCCGCTATCGGGGTCCACGTTCTTGTCGGGCTCCATCCGGCCTCTCTCGCTGACCGACCGACAAGGTGTCTCGGTTGCAGTGGACTGTGCGCTGGCGCGCGTTCAGAGGGGGTGTTCGGTCGTTCGAACACCCGGCCCGTATCCCGTAGGGATCCATCACGCCACACGCGCCGCTACGGGCCTTTTTGAGGCCGCTATCCCCGTATTTTCAGTGACTCTCAGACGTCGGTTGCAACGACCGAGCCCCCTGAGACCCGTAGTTGGCACGTATCGGCAGCTGGAAAGGCCCGCAGCTGCGACGGATCCGTCGTCGTCGCAAACACTTGAGCATCCACCTCTGACAGCAGCTCAACCAATCGACCCGTCCGGCTAGCGTCCAGCTCACTGCTGACGTCATCAAACAGGAACAGCGGCTGGTCGCCACGTTCGTGGGCAGCCAACAACTCACCGAGCTTGAGTGCCAACACGATGGACCGAACCTGGCCCTGGCTGCCAAAACTGCGCGCGGCGTGGGCATCGAGCTCCATGCGGACGTCGTCGAGGTGCGGACCCACAAGTGTTCGCTGACGTCGCACTTCATCGGCACGTGAGTCCCCGAGCAACTGACGCATGGAGTCCGCTCGAGCCGCCGTGTCATCCCCCTGCACCCGTGTTCGATAGCGCATGACCAACTGCTCTGGCTGACCGGCAACACGGTCGTGAACCTGTGCGACGGGTCCAGCGAGCTCATCAAGAATGTCTAGGCGACGGGTGATGAGGTCGGCACCCGCCACCGCGAGCTGCTCATCGAACACATCCAACACAGCACCGGATGAGTGGGTTCGTAGGGCCGCAGACTTCTGTTCGAGCAACCGGGCATAGCGACGAACGATGTACAGATGGCTCGGTCGTGCTGTGAAAGCGGCTCGGTCCAGCCAGGCCCGGCGAATCTTAGGTTCGCTGGTCACTATCTGCGCATCTGATGGAGTGAAAGAAACCGCCCGAATACCGCGAAAGTAAGGTTCGAGGTCTCGAACCGCCGAACTATCAAGGGTCAGTGTGCGTTTGCTGCCTTCGAGCTCAATGCGGTACTGACGGACAAAGTCATCGTGGGACACCCCGGCGGAGACAACCGCGCGGTCGGCTTCCCAGCCAATCAAATCTCGGGTTCGGTGACCTCGGAGCGGCTTGAGAGTAGCCAACAGGTAGATGGCCCCAACAAGGTTTGTCTTGCCCTGGGCGTTGTCCCCCGACACAACGACGAAGCGTCGGCCGAGGGGTAAATCTACCCCAGACAGGTTGCGAAAGCCCTCAACGGTGAGGTGCTCAACGCGCATCTGTCAGTCCAACGCACATCGGTCAGTCAAGACGCATCGGCATGATGACGAAGAAGGCCCGTGGGTCGTCTGGGTCACTGACTCGGCAGGGTCCCAGAGCGTGTCCCATCTCAAGCAACACACGCTCGCCACGAAGAACATTGAGCACGTCTGCCAAGTACTTGCTGTTGAAGCCAATCGTGATGGCCTCACCTTCAAGCTCTGCAGGCAGGGACTCGTTGACTTCACCGCGGTCGACGTTGTGAACTTGGACGCTGACTTCGGACTCGGTGAATGCGAAGCGCACTGGACGCGGACGCTCTTGAATCAGCACATGGACGCGCTTGAGGGTGTCCATCAGGGTGGCGCGGTTGATGAGAACCTTGTGGCGGCCTTCTTTCGGGACCACCGCGTAGATGTCTGGGAACTCACCATCCAGCAGACGGAACCAAAAGGTCTGTCCGGGTCGTACTAGGCGAATTGCAGCATCACCAAACTCGACAGTCACTGACTCGTGGCCGTCGAGCAACTTGCGGATGACTGCGAGTGCCTTGCGTGGAACCAGCATGCGTGGCGTCAGCGTCAGCTCACCGGTGAAGGCAATGTCTGATGCAGAAAGACGATGGCCATCGGTGGCGACCATGCGCAGAACCTCACCCTCTCCGCCGTCGTAGGCTTCGAGATGTGCACCGTTGAGACCGTAGCGAGCATCATCCGTGCTCACAGCAAAGGCGACTTGTTCCACCTGGCCACGAAGGTCAAGTTCCTTGACTTCGATGCTGCCCATTGGGTCAAACGCTGGGAGTGGCGGGTACTCTTCGGCAGCGACACCCGGCAAGCGGAAGAACGCTCGACCCGAGCTGATCTCGAGCCTGTGACCCGCAGTAAGCACAATACGAACTGTTGATTCGGGCAGTGTGCGAACAACCTGAAACAGGCTTGCAGCGTCAATCGCAACTTCACCACCGGTGGTGATGTTGGCGACGAGGTCGCCAATGAATGCGACTTCGGTGTCTGTGGCAGTCATGCGCAGCCGATCCCCTTCGGCGTGCAGGAGCACATGTGCCAAGACGGGGTGGGTGCTTCGACGTTCCACCACGCCCTGGATGCGTGCCAGTCCGCGTCCGAGTTCGTCGCGATCGATGTAGAGGTCCATTTGGGTGCTCCGCGAGCCACTGTTCTTACAAGAATGGGTAGGATCTATTGATCTAGTAGTCTGTAGTAGGGGCAGTGGATAGTGTGGAAAACTAAAGTTGTTTAGGAATAAGTAGGGTTACCGAAGAGACAGCTTGCGTGCAGACCTGCGTGTGTAGGAGTGGACGGCTGGGGACACATCGGCATGCCGCCGGTGTCTAGCAGATCTGTCCACTGTTCTTCAACAAACAATCCGCAGGTTGTCCATGGATCATTCCACACGGAAAATCCTTGGGTTTGGACAGATCCCATCAGACCTCGCTCCGCAGTTTGAGCTCAGCTTCGATGAGACGAATCTTGTACGACAGGTCTGCATCGTCTGCGAGCTCACGCTCGACCTTGCGGAAGCCGTGCTGGATGGTGGAGTGGTCTCGACCCCCAAACTCTCGACCGAGCTCTGGGAAGGACAAGCTGGTGTGTGTACGGGCCAGGAACATAGCGATCTGGCGCGGACGAGTCAGCGTTCGCGTGCGCTTCGTCCCAGTGATGTCGGCACTGCGGATGTTGTGCAGCTTGGCCACGGCCTGGATGATCTGGGGGACGGTGACGTCCGGCTTGTTGGACGCGAACAGCTCCGGCATGGTCCGTTGTGCGAACTCAACGGTGATGGGCTGTCGGTAGAACGCATGCTGCGCCTGAAGCCGCGTGAGGATGCCTTCCACCTCGCGGATGTTGCCTCGTACAACGCTCGCGATGATGTCTGCGAGGTCCACGGGCAGTGTCAGCCCAATCACATCTGCCTTTCGGAACAAGATGGCGATGAGCGTCTCGCGGTCGGGCGCTTGCATATCTGCGAGCAGACCACCTTCGAAGCGGGTGCGCAAGCGCGGCATGAGCTTGTCGATGTCGCGTGGTGGGACGTCAGAGGTCAACACAATCTGGCGCCCGGAAGTCTGAAGCGCGTTGAAGGTGTGGAAGAACTCTTCCTGTGTCCGGTCTTTTCCCGACAAGAACTGGATGTCGTCTACTAGGAGGACGCTTGCTTGCTTGCGGTACTTTGTACGGAACTCGTCCATGTTCTTGTAGCGCAGGGCATTGATCATCTCGTTCATGAAGTCTTCAGCGGTGGTGTAGACCACCCGCTCGCTTCCGTTGGAACCGATTTCGTTGCCCACGGCATGCATCAAGTGCGTCTTGCCCAGTCCGGTGCCACCATAGATGAACAGCGGATTGTATTTGCGTGCCGGCTCTTCAGCGACAGCACACGCTGCGGCGTGGGCAAACTTGTTGCACTCGCCAATGACAAACGAGTTGAACGTCTGCCGTGCGTTCACGCCAACGATGGCTCCTGGCAACGTTGCCACCTGAATCACAGGCTCGGGTGCCGGAGTTGGTGGGGTGGGCCGGTCTGTGGTGTGGAAGGTGACGCGCATGGGTCGCGCCAAGATTCCGGAGACTTCCCTCTCCATTGCCTCTAGGTAGTTCTCCGCAATCCACTCTTCGTAGTAGCGGTTTGGAACCTTCAGGACGAGGCTGTCCGCCTGCAGCTCACCTGGAACGCACTTCTCAATCCAGACTTCCACGGCTCTAGGGTCTTCGAGCTTTGCGCGAAGGACGAAGAGTAGAGTTTCCCAGAGGTTCTGGAGGTCCATGTGTCCTCGACGCAGTGGCAGACAGCGCAAAAGATGCGAGATGGTTCTGCCACGAGCGTCATCGGAAAAGTCGCGCGGGCAATGGGCGGCGGCCTTCGTAACTGCACACCGCGGTCTAGGAGATGGATTGTCTGTCACGAGCGTGATTGGCGAGATCGCTAGCGGCGATCAGTACGCGTCAAGCCACTACAACCGAGGGGCACGAACGTTGTACGTTTGACCCGGATGCCTCTCTGCGATAGCTGGCGCGGGTTTCGGGCACCTTAATGGTCGGTCCCGACAGTACAACGTAGGCATGACGAGCGCTAACCATCGCGCCGAATGCCCAGGAGGCCCTCATGAAGCGCACTTACCAACCTTCCCGCGTCAAGCGGAAGCGCTGCCACGGATTTCGAGCACGCATGTCAACCAAGGGCGGACGCAACGTCCTGGCTCGTCGTCGCGCGAAGGGCCGCAAGCGCCTTGTCGTGATCATTCCCAGCAAGCGTCACTGATCTCTCGCTACGGTTTTCCGAAATCGTTTCGCCTCTTGGTCTCGCCGGATTTCCGGCGAGTGCAACGTGGCAGACGTTTCAAGACCAAGCATCTCGTCTTTCGTTGCCTCAAATCTGAGGCTTCGGAGCCGCGGATTGGTTTGGCGGTAAGCCGGAAAGTGGGAAATGCTGTGGTTCGCAACCGCGTGAAGCGTTGGATTCGCGAAGCCGTCCGCCATGAACGTCAGGTCTTGACAGGTATGGAAGTGGTGGTGATCGCTCTGCCCTCGGCCAGCCGGTCGAGTGCGGCGTCTATTCGCTCGCAAGTTGCCAGGGTCTTCGCAGACCTGCGAGAGAGATCCTGATGTGCTTTGTGGACCGTGACCTTCGCTCTGACCGGGAAATGTGATGGATCGCCGGACCATAATTGGCATCGTGTTGGCTGTTGCCGTGTACTTTGCATGGTTGAGTTGGGTCGAGAGCACCCGACCTCCTGTGGAAGAGATCACGACAGAAGTCGCCGTTGACGAGGCGGTGCCGCCAGGACCGGTCGAAGCTACGGCTCCTGTTCCTACGACACCCTCCCCCGAGCCTGTACAGGTGGCATCCACGCCACTGCGTACCGGCTCTTTTCATGGTTGTGGTGCGTCTCTAGATTGGTCGACAAGCGGCGGCCGCATCACAGATGTTGGCTTCGACGACTACCAGAGTCCCTACGAAGTCACGCCTATCTGGCGTCACATCGGGAATATCGTCCAAGGGAAGTCCGAGGGTGGCTGGCAGCCGTACGGCGAGGACCCCGGTCCCGCCCAGCTGCTTCAAGGAGAGGCCGACGTCTTGGCCCTTGGCGCTGGCGCACTTGATCGCCAACCTGCGGACGTCACCGTTGTCAGTGAGTCTGCGGATGAACTGGTAGTTCGCGGTACGACATCTGACGGTATCGAAGTCACGCGGAGCATCGCTGCGATTGTCAACACCTCGGAAGAGGAGCCTTGTCGTCTCGCAGTGGACGTGACTTGGCGCAATACGACAACCAGCCCGTACAACGACGGTGTCTGGATGGCGATGCATGACGACATGCCAGGCTCGTACGGTCGTTACGCAAATGCCGTTCGCCCATTTGCTAGTGCAGATGGCGACTACGAAACGTGGAACAAGCTTGAGAAGATCACCGGTCCGGAACCCATGCCGGGTGCTGTGGATTGGATCGCTCTTGCCGACCGCTACTTCACCTTCGCGTTGATTCCATCGGGAACGAACGCGGGTGCTGCTGTCTTTTCTCCCGTTGAACGGGGAGAGACCACAATGTACGGCGTGCACTACCAAGTGGCACGGACCATCGAGCCCGGTGAGTCGCTCGCCGAGAGCTTCGTTCTGTACATTGGACCCAAAGAGCACGGCGTGCTCAAGGGCCTCGCTCCTGGCCTGAACAAGCTGGTTCAGCTCGGTTGGTTCGCCTTCTTTGGCCGCTTCCTGCTGATGCTGTTGCACATGTTCTACGGCCTCATTGGGAACTGGGGCGTCTCGATCATCCTACTCACGCTGCTCGTGAAGGGTGCCTTCTTCCCACTGACGCAGACGTCTTTCCGTTCTTCGCAGGCCATGCAGGCCATTCAGCCGAAGCTTCAGGAAGTTCGTGAGCGGTACAAGGATTCGCCGGAAGAGCTGAACAAGCAGACTCTGGCCCTGTTCCGCGACAATGGCGTGAACCCGCTTGCTGGCTGTCTGCCCATGCTGGTTCAGATGCCCGTCTGGATTGCGCTGTACAACGTGCTGTTGTCGAGCGTTGACCTGTACCAGGTCGAGTTCCTCTACATGAAGGACCTCTCCAGCGTAGACCCCTACTGTATTCTCCCGGCGATCGTGGTTGTGCTGATGCTTGTACAGCAGCGCTTCATGCCGACCGGGAACATGGACCCTACCCAGGCGCGATTGATGAAGATGATGCCGTTGTTGTTCGGCTTCTTCTTCTTCACATTCCCGTCTGGACTAGTAATCTACATTTTCTTCAACATGGTGCTGACCATCCTACAGCAATGGTGGATCAAGCGGAGCTATGCGATGGCAGCACCGAACATGGGAGTGAGCAATGGCTGAGATTCCGGAAGGCGCAACTACAGCGTCGAGCGAAGGCGCAGACTTGGTGTCTGCAATTGAAGGCGTGGCGAAGGAGCTAGAAATTGCTCCAGAAGAGGTGGCGTACAAGCTAGACCTCAGCCACTTCCGCACTGGCATGGGCGTTTCGGTGGCCAAGCGGACTGTGAAAATCATTGGTTGGAAGGGTGAGAATTCAAAGCCTCTTCCGAAGGCCGCAAACGCATCTTCGGGTGGAGGCCGGTCTGACGATCGTCCGCCTCGTGAAGAGCGCCCCCGTCGTGACCGCGAAGAGCGTCCACGTCGTGACCGCGAAGAGCGTCCACGTCGTGACCGTGAAGAGCGTCCACCTCGTGAAGAACGTCGTGCACGTTCTGATGATCGCGGCGGCGACCGTCGTGAGCGTAAGGCACGTAGCCAGGAGCCGATGGAAGGAGAGCCGACTGACGCTTCGAAGTTTGCCGTTGAGTGGTTCAGCACTCTTCTGGGCTTCATGGACGTCAAGGGCACCGTCACCGGAATTGGCAATGATGAGCGCGTTCGCGTGACCATCGAAGCCGACAAGGCTGGCCGCATCATTGGCAAGCGTGGCTCGACACTTCGTGCGATTCGTACCGTTCTCGGTTCGGCGCTGAAGAACAAGTTCGGTGACTTGATCATCGACGTCGACGTTGCTGACAACCGTGACGAGAGCGAACGGCCAGAGCGTCGCGAGCGCAATGACCGTGACGACCGTGGTGGTCGCGGAGATCGCGGTGGTCGTGGCGGAGACCGTGGTGGCCGCGGTGGAGACCGTGGTGCTGCAAGCTCGGCTCATCCTCCAGCGAAGCTTGAGGCCTTGGCCAAGCGCGCCGGTGAGAAGGCCGTCGAGACGAACAAGACCATCACCATCAACCTGGAACTCAACTCCTACGACCGTCGCATTGTCCATATGGCCATTGCGGAGATCGACGGCGTCGACAGCCGCTCGGAAGAGCGCGACGGCAAGAAGTTCGTTCAGGTCATGCCTGCAGCCGAGTAGTCGGTGCAGGTCGTTGTTGCCCCAGCCACTCCATTGGCGCGTTCAGCGCTTGGGGTGGTTCGCCTGACCGGCGATGGGTCGCTCGACCTCGCCTTACACGTTTGTAAGCCACATCACGCCGCGCCCATCCGACCTCGGATGGCGCGGCGTGTGTCGTTTGTGGATGGATCCGGTTCTTTTGACGACGGCATCCTGCTGTTCTTTCCCGGACCCCGCTCGGTGACGGGCGAAGACGTCGTTGAACTGACGTGCCATGGCAACCCAGTCATCGTCAGCCACTTGGTCGACGAGCTCGTGGCTGCGGGCGCACGGTTGGCGGAAGCAGGTGAGTTCACGCGTCGGGGAGTCATTCACGGGCGTATGGACTTGGTCGCTGCAGAGGGGGTGCACACCGCCATTGAAGCCAGTGGGCTCGCGGGTGTTCGGGTTGCACGTCAGGCGCTAGATGGTGCACACTCGGCGTTATACGCCGAGCTGCGGACGGAACTGTGCATGGCGACCGCTGAGCTAGAGGCTCGGCTAGACCAACCGGGTGACGTATTAGTCACCCAAACCGATGACGTACTTACAACGCGCATTCTCAAGGTTGTGGACAACATTGAGACGCTGATATCGAGCACCGTGCGTGGACGCGTTGTTGTGGATGGAGCGCGTGTTGCGCTGGTCGGTGAGACCAATGTGGGCAAGTCGTCGTTGTTCAATGCGTTGCTGGGGCGCCGGCGGGCCCTTGTTCACAACAGTCCAGGCACGACGCGAGATGTCTTGGAAGTCCGGGCCCAGTGGGGAGACCTCGCCGTCACGCTTCTGGACACCGCTGGGGAGCGGGAGACGGCTGATCCGGTCGAGGCCGCTGGGTTGGCACTGGCCCAGGAGCTCACAGAGGCGGCAGACTGCTTGGTGGTCGTGCTTCGGGCGTCGCCCGACTGTCCATCGGATGCGGAGTCGCTCATCTTGGAGCGAACGGCAGGGCGTCGTCGCGTCGTCGTGTACAACGGCGTGGACCGTCCAGGAGTAGGACCTGCTCCCGTCCCAAGTATCGAGACCTCTGCTGAGACTGGACAGGGCCTGGATAGGCTGATCGAGGCCATTCGAGGCCAGATCGAACAGCAGGCTCAAGGGGACGCGGATCTGGTCCTCGCCTCAGCCCGACAAGCGAGCCGACTTCGGGAGGTTGCAGACAGCGCGCTAGAAGCCGTTGAAGCCCTGCCAATTGCTGGGCCGGCGGTGGCTGCGTCCTGCCTGACAGAGGCCGTTGCACACATTGACGCCATGACTGGAGACAGCGCACAGGAGGGCGTTCTAGACGCATTATTCGCCCGCTTCTGCATCGGAAAGTGACGGCTGTGCCGGAGCAGCGGATAGACAGCGACCGGAGGCTGTACATGCGTACGTTGTTTGTGATGGACCCGCTTGATGTCATTGATGTGAATGGGGATTCAACCTACATGTTGATGCGGGAGTGTACGGATCGTGGCTGGACTGTGGCCATGTGTACACCCGATGACCTGTACGCCAACAATGGCGTGGGACACGCGCGGGTCACACCGGTGCCGACGACCGCCACAGCGCCGTTCTTTCACCCAGAGCCCGCGGTGGATGAGGAGCTAGGCGCCTACGACATCATCTGGATGCGTAAGGACCCTCCGTTCGACATGTCGTACATTTTTGCGACCTACTTGTTGGACATGGCGCCCGACACAACGCTCGTTGTGAACCACCCGCTGGGACTCAAGCAGTTCAATGAAAAGCTCTGGGCCATGGCCTTTGCGGACATCCATCCGCCCACCCTGCTGACGAACAACACCAAGCGGCTCAAGGCCTTTGTGAACGAGGCGAGTGGCAAGTGCGTGCTCAAGCCATGGGACGGCAATGGTGGCCGTGGAATCGTGGTGACGCAGAAGGGTGACCGCAACTTGGGCAGTGTGATCGATCTATTGACAGCCGCAGGTAAGGACGCTGTCATCGCGCAGCACTACCTGCCTGCGATTGCTCAAGGTGACAAGCGCATCCTACTGTTCGATGGGGAGCCTGTAGGCGCCGTTATGCGCGTTCCGGGTGCAGATGACCATCGCGGAAATATGCATGTCGGTGCTACGGTAGAACGTACAGAACTCAATGCTGCAGATCGTCACATTGTGGCAGTGCTTGGACCCCACTTGAAGAAGCATGGTCTTCTGTTCGTCGGAATCGATGTCATTGGTGACAAGCTGACGGAGATCAACATCACCTCGCCCACAGGCATTCAGGAAATCAATCGGCTGGACGGGGTTTGCCTAGAAGCAGACCTCATTGACCGTGCGACGGCTGCGTTGGCAGCTCTTCGGGAGAACAGATGAATCATTGGATTATGGGCAGCGCCCTGGCACTTTCGACACTCGCTACGGTGGGTGTTGCCTCGGCCCAGAGTCTCCCGCAGCTCACGCTGGAAGCGGGCTGGGTCAACCCCGCGTTGACCACGGATGTTGAGGCTTTTCGCGGACTTCCGTTTGAACCTGAAGCGTACCGGGGGGCTGAGCAGCTGGGACTGAATCCCGAGTTTGTCCACGACGTCCGGGCAGGCCTCGAGCTTCTGTACCTTCGGGACTACCGCGGTACCCGTCGTCACTTCGAGGGTGTTGAAGAGAAGTGGCCAGGCTCGGCCATCGCACCGGTCATGGACGCAGTGGTGTGGCAGGCGTTGATGCTGGAGAACTTCGACTTTCAGTATGATGGTCAGTACGAGACCTCATCGCGTCTGGCTCGCGAGTCGCTTGAGGCGGCCATGGCGACACCCGGCAACGAAGGCTGGGAGCACTTTCTGATGGTTGGTGTGACTGGCATTGAAGCCATCCACACCGTCCGCAAGGAAAAGTACATGGCGGCGCTGTCGCTGGCCTTTGAAGCGATGGACCACGTGTCGAAGTCCAAGGCGGCGAGTCCCGAGTTCGTCGACTTGAAACTCGCGGACGGCATGTACCACTTCTGGCGCACGGTCATGACCGAAGACTCGTCGTTGTTGCCTGACTTTGGCGACTTCAAGGAGCAGGGTCTCGAAGAGATGGGCGTTGTAGAGACCGACGGCATCTTCTTGAGCATGCCGGCGACCTTGTCGATTGCGTTCGCGAACATCGAACAGCGCAAGCTCAAGCAGGCCAACACAAACGTGCGTCGGATCTCACGTGCCTACCCAGACAATGTCATCAACAACTTGGTGCTCGGACAGGTCCAGACCTACCGCCGCCGCTACGATGATGCGCTGGAGACCTGGGACCGTATTGCCGCGGTGGCGCCGGACAACAAGCGCGTTCGCTACTGGCGCGGTGTGACGCTTCTGCGCAGCGGCAACAGCCCAGCTGCCATGACCGAGCTCGAGACCTACCTTCAGTCCGAGTACCTAGAAGACTGGCATCGCGCAGCGGCACACTACCGTCTGGGTCAGGCGCTGTACCGCCAAGATCGGTACGACGAAGCCTGGCAGGCCTACAAGGAAGCCGACCGTATCGACAACCACAAGGGTGCTCGCGCGGCCATGGACCGCATGCGCAAGCGTAAGCGCGATGGCGCGATCGACTTCGCGACCCGCTAGTCGCTACTGAACGCAAAAACGCCCCGAAGCCATTGCGGCTTCGGGGCGTCTTTCGTTGAGAGAGCGAAGTCTCGGTCCAACGCTATTCGACGGCGGGAATCACGAGCTCTTGGCCAATCTGCATCGCGGTAGCGCTCGACAGCGTGCGGCGGTTGGCGGTGAGGATGCGGTCGGTGAAGCTGGTCGAACCGTAGTGGTCGAGAGCAATCTCGGACAGCGTGTCGCCATTCGCAACAGTGTAGGTGGTTCCGCGGGTGCGAGCGTTGTTCTCGACCTCGCCCACTTCCACGCCGCTGACGCCCTCAATACGGCCGACGAGCTCTTCGGCCCGCTTGACACTGCGGTAGGTCGGTACGGCGCCGGACAGGACGATGCCATTGTCAGCGGTGACGCTCACAGTGAGACGGTCGAGGCCTTCAGTGCTCTGGAGAACAGCGAAGACACGGTCAGCGACGGTGTCTGCGGCTGGTGTAGCAGCGACGGCTGCATCCGGTGTTCCGAACTCACTGGGGACAGCATCAGTGGCAACTGCGCCATCAACTGCGGGAGCGACGACGGCGGTGTTGTTGTTGCCACCGAACAGCATGCTGTAGCCTAGGAACAAGATGAAGAAGGCCGAGACCACGATGGTGGCAACGCCGAACTTCTTGGTCTCGAGCTCTTGTTCATGCAACACACCGACAAGCTGTGCGTTGTCGCTGCGGACGCGGCGAGCCTCTTGACGCAAAGCCTTAACTTCGCCTTGCTCGCGAGTGGAGCGGGCAGCACGGTCTTCAACATCCGCGGCACGGTCGGCGCGCAGGTGCTCTTCAATGGCGGCGCGCAGAGACGTTGGGACGTTCTGTCCAGCGACCTCAGCTTCGTCCAATGTGGCCAATGCATCGGTCCACTTCTGACCAGCGCACTGCACTTTGGCGAGAAGAAGGCGGGCTTCACCGTCTTCTGGTGCGAGGGCGAGCAGCACTTGCAGGCGCTCGCGAGCTTCGCGGAGCTGACCTTCGCCCGAGAACTTCAGCGCTTCGTTGTACAACTCAGCGACGGGGTCGATGCCCGATGATTCAGCAGCGGAGCGGAGAACGCGCATCGCACTACCTGTTGGGACGGGCTGATCGGAAAACGAGGCACGGGTAGACATCGTGTCGATGTGCGCAGCTTCGAGCATTGTGGGCACCAGAGGCGGAAGGAAGGAAGGGGGTCCGGACGTTGGCAGAGCGGACGGGGCATCGGGGTGTGTCACCACGGACGGGCGACAGCAAAGGAGAGGCCATGTGTATACCACACTTGCGACGAGTGCCAAGCACTGTGAGACCACAAGTGCATCGCGCGTTACCCTGGCGCCGCCGCTGAGCGGCACCGGAGGCGAGATGCAGGATTTCCACACCGTGACCCCAGATCGTTGGCTGCCACGGGGCGAAACCATGGTCGACGGTGAGTACCCACTCGTCGTGTGGTCTGGAATCCCCGGCGAGACCGGCCGCGTGCGGATCGAGCATCGCGGGCAGAACCAGACCTACTCGGTTTGGCTGGACGCTGACCCTCGGCATCCTGACCGCGTGGACCCACCCTGCGACCGGTACCGTCTGTGCGGTGGCTGTCCGCTGATGCACCTCAATGACAATGGTCAGGAACGTGCACGTCGGCAGATGGTGGGCAGTGCTCTTCATGATGCTGGCCTATTCGACGTAAACTTTGGCCTGTGGCACGAGTCGCCGGATGGCCTCGAAGACTTCCGCCATGTCGTCAAGCTCGGTTTCGGCCGCAGTGACCAAGGTCGGATTCGTGTGGGGGCCTGGGGTCGTCTCAATCGGCAGATTGTCCCGATTCCAAAGTGCAACGTGGCTCACCCTGCGCTCAACCGCACCATGAACGCGCTGGCTCATCACGTCATTGAGCTCGACATCTGGCCCTGGGAGCCGGAGACCAAGCGCGGCTGCCTACGTGCGGCCATTCTTCGGGTGTCCCGCTTTACCGGCGAAATTCATGTGACCCTGGTCGCTGGAAAGCACAACAAGTTGCTCGGTGAGCTCGCAGAGCGCGTCACTATGGGCGTGAGCGACGTGGTCGGCATGGCCGTTCACTACAATGAAGAGCCTGGCAACAACATCTTCGCTCGGGATGAAGAGGGCCACATTGGGGTCCGTCACCTGGAAGGCAAGGGCACTATCGTCGAGAAGCTCGGCGAGGTAGAGTACGACATTGGGCCCGGAGACTTCTTCCAGACCAACCCGGCGATGGCTGAGATTGTGTACGAGCGCGTTCTTGCGGGCATGCAGCTCGAAAAGGGCGTTCCTGTTGTCGATCTGTACTCGGGTGTCGGAGGTATCGCTCTGCAAGCCGCCAAGGTCACCGGCTGGGCGCTTGGTGTTGAGGTTGTAGAAGGTGCCGTGCACCGTGCCCGCGAGGCAGCTCGTCGTCAGCACATTCCTGCTGAGTTCATGTGTGGTGAAGTGGACTGGGTTCTGCCGGAAGTCGCAAAACGTGTGGCGGATGCCCGTCCTGTCGTCTGTGTGAACCCGGCCCGCCGTGGTCTGGAAGACGGTGTCATCGAGCACATTCTGGCGCTGCGCCCCCGTCGAATTGCGTATGTGTCGTGCAATCCTCGGGCTCTTGCGCGCGATTTGGTAGCATTCAAGGACGCTGGCTTTATTATCAAGCCCTTGGAGTTGTTCGACATGTTCCCCAACACTGCCCATGTTGAGACCCTCGTCATCCTAGAGGCGGCAGATGCCGGTGCAGATGCCGTGGGGCGTGCTCCTCGTCGCCGTCGGGTGAGTCGTTGATTCGCTGGGCGCAATTCGCACTCGGAGCGTTCGGTCTGCTGACCTGTGCCTCAACAGCACAGGCTCAGGACCCGTTTTCGCTCGATCCGGTCATGATTACTTGGATCTACGCGGACTCGCCTGCCCTCAAAGACATTGCCTACGACGTTCGTCAGGATCTTGAGACCCTGATCTACGGCAGCTACCTTGTTGTTCCACTGGCCAGCGTTCGTCCGTATGACGACTACGATGCTGAGACCTACCTGGACTCCTGTCGCGTTGATGGTCAGGTCGAGTGTGGCTACGTCATCGCTGCCCGCGGAAGCGCGAGCTGGGCAGTTGTGGGTCAGATGGACTCGCCGACCCCCGGCCGACCCCCGCAGCTGCTGTTGTCGGTTGTGGACGTCGCAAATTCCCGTGAAGTGATGAGCTTCACCACCGCTGTCACTATTGACAACCACCAAGCGATTGCCGACGGCTTGTCCTTGGTTCTCGACCAAGTTCTCTCGGGTGCAGCGGACCTGTCAGACGACCGCCAGCGTGGCCGTGAGATGTGGGAACTGCGCCGCGAGCAGACCGAAGTACGTCGGGAAGAAGCGGATGCAATCGACCGGTCTGGCGAGCTGGATGACCTGACTCGGACCATCGTTGCACGGGAAGAAGAGCGTATTCGCGTAGACGACCTGGCAGAGTACGAAGGCCGTGAAGACGGCACTCCATGGGACCGTGTAGGCCTTGGCCAGCGTGAGTACGTGCGCTACCAAAACAGCGGCAAGTCTCTCGATGAGTGGCGGGCGATACGTCGTGGTCGCGCGGGAACGGTCCGCTTGCGGGCTCTGGGTGGGTTTGGCTCGGGTCCGTACCACCACACCTACGATGGTCGCTTTGTTCTGGCAGCAGACACCCTACAGCCGGTCGCCACCGAGTCCTTCCAGCAGCTTCGCGGCGGCGGTGGCTCGGTCTTTGGCGTTGAACTGGGCTTGGGAATCTTGCCTTGGCTAGATGTGAACGCTGGAATCGCTACACGCAGCATCCGCTACCAAGCCACGGTGTACCAAGAGGTGCAAGACGAGCCGGGCACGGTCCCGCGTCCGCTGGAAGTGTCGCAGAGCACGGTCGAATACACCGCTGGCGTCATCATCTCACCGTTGCCGACCTACTCGGTTCGTCCCATCGCGGGCGCTCAGCTCATGTTCTGGAACGGCCGGCCGGTTGAAAAGGTGTTGGGGCTTCCGCCAGCGCTTCGTAGCTTTGAGCAGCCTAGTGGCATCTTCTTGCGCCTGTCGCCAGGTGTTGAAATCCAGGCTGGTAAGCAAGTTTTGTTGTTCTCCCGCGTCAACATCAACACCCGGTTGGTCGGGGGTACGCTGGTTGAAGACCGCAGTGGTGGAGACATCCTCATTCAAAAAGCTGAAGTTCCCGAACGTGCTGGCCCGTTTGGTGCCGAGTGGATGTTTGGTGTGGAAGTGCCTATTGGCCCGTTCTTCGGCAAGGGTGATTGACGCTCTTGGCTTCTTCTGGTCGCACCCTCGGTCCGTTTGGCCGCCTCGCCATGTATGTCCTCGGACATAAGCGGGGTGTTGCGCTCGCGGTTTTGCTGATCACGCTGGTCTCAGCGGTGATTGGTCTGCCCCCAAAGGTCGACACAGACCTGTTGTCGCTGCTGCCGAAAGACGACCCTGTAGTTGCGTCATTGGTGACACTGCATGAGGAAGAAGGCGGAGCGAACCTCGTAACGATTGCGCTGAACGGGGAAGAAGAGCAGCTCCGCACCTCCGTCGCGGCCCTTGAAGCTGAGTTCTCTGCGCTGCCAGAGGTTCGGTATGTCCTGGGAGAGCTCGACCCTGACCTGGCGCGTCGGATTGGTCTGCTGCAGGTAGACTTGGAACCGTCTGAGATTCGGGAGCTGTCCCGCCGCCTTCAGGGTGCGCTGGCCATGGGCCCGGCTCTCAACCCCATTGTGCTGCGTCCGCTCATGGACATGGGGCCGGTCACCGACAAGCTGGCCGAGGCGACCACGCCCCCTAGTTTGTTTGGTGTTCACGGCACTACGGCGCGCGTGTTGGTGCGTCCGACGGGCTCGTCCCACGACCAAGAGTTCGCCTTTGCGCTGATGGCACAGGTTGAACGCATCTTGGACGAGACCTTGGCGGGAACAGGCGTTGAGGTCACCTGGATTGGTGGCGCGTACCGGCACAATGTTGAGGACGTCGCTGGCGTAAAGAAGGATGTCGCGGTCACCAGTGCGGCCTCGGCCATCATGGTGCTGTTTGTCATTCTTGTGGTCTTCCGCAGCTTCAAGGCCCTGCCGATTGTGTTCATCCCGCTGATTGTGGCGAACGTCGTCAACTTTGCGGTCATTCGCATGGCTATCGGCCACCTCAATACGTACACGTCGTTTGGCTCAGCGGTTCTGATTGGACTGGGCATCGACTTTGCCGTGCACTTGGTGGCTCGGTACCGGGAAGAACGGGCCCGCGGACTTGAGGTAGACGACGCGATTGCGCTCGCGTGGGACCGCACCGGGCCTGCTTGTTCCACAGCGGCGCTGACCTCGGCGGCGGGCTTTGTGGCGCTAGGTGTTGCGGAGTTCCGTGGCTTTAGTCAGCTCGGACTGGTGCTCGGTACCGGTCTCATCATCTCACTGCTCGCCATGCTCGTGTGCCTGCCGCTGTTGCTGTCTTTGCTCGACAGAGACGCACCGCCGATGCTTGGCCAGTCACCGAAGCACGCGCGAAAGTCGTCGTCGACCTACAGCTTCGCTCCAATTGGCTTGATGGCCTTTGTGCTTGTCACTGCACTGGTGGGCGCTCTGCGGCTGCCTGAGACGGCTTTTGAGTACGATATCTCAGCGACCCGCGGCGATGGCCTTGCCTATGCCGAGCTGAGCCCTGAAGAGCAGGCTCTCGCCGCAGACTCCTACGCGCCAATCATCGTCCCTTATGATGACCGTGTGGCGCTGAGACGCGCGGAGACACGTATTCGTGGCCTCATCGCAGACGGCTCCATGCCGCATGTCTCGCGGGCTCTCAGCATCGAGGACGTTCTGCCTACCGGGCGCTCTGCACAGATGACAGCTCTCGCAGAGCTGGCCAGTCACCTCGATAGTCCAAATCTGCGCTACTTGCCGCCACCCTTGGTCCAGCGACTGCTGCCTATTCGTGGATATGACGGTGAGCCGCTGCGCCGTGAAGACGTCCCTGAGGGATTGTTGTCGTTGTTCGGCTCGGCAGAAGTCGGCACGCATCGCATGCTGCTGTTCCCAACGGGCAACATGTGGGACATGCGCGAAGCCGATGCGTTGTCGGACGAAATCGCGATGGCTGCGCCGAATCGTCCGGCGACCGGTGAGCAGCTCGTCTTTGCCTCTCTCTACCGCTTGGTCAAGCGCGACATGCCGCTCATTGGGCTGCTCGCGTTCCTGTTGGTCTGTGCGCTGACGGCGATTGATCTGCGCAAAGTGCCACGTATTCTCGGCGCGATTGGTGCGTTGATTGCTGGCATGATCTGGGCCGGTGCCGCTACCCAAGCCGTCGGCATCCGGCTGTCCATGCTGAACGTGGTCGGCATTCCGATTCTGCTCGGCATTGGTGTGGACGTCATCATCCACCTCATCCACCGCCTGGCCGAGGAAGGTCCCGGTGGGGTTCGACGCGCGCTTCGGACAACGGGTGTTGCTGCACTGGTGTCGGCGCTGACCACCATGCTGTCCTTCAGTAGCTTGTGGCTCGCGAGCAATCGCGGCGTGCGCTCACTTGGCAGCCTGGTGTTCATTGGCCTCGGGGTCATCGTCATGGCCACGGCGGTCGTGTTGCCGCTGGCGTGGGCTGCTGGCTGGCGAATCAAGAAGCAGTCTCCCGCCCAAGAAGGCACGGTCACTTCTGAGTCCACGCAGGACTAAGTTCGATCTGGCGCCTACCTGACGCCTCCTAGGCGTCGTCCTCGTCCACAACTACAACGTGGTCTGGAGGATGTATGCGCACTGTGATCTTGGCCCTAGTACTGACGTTTGGCTGTAACGGCGACCCTGACGACACCACCGAGGTCGACACGAACGACGACTCGGACACCACATCCGATACGGATACGTCTGACGACACCGATACGTCTGACGACACCGATACGTCTGACGATACCGATACGTCTGACGACACCGAGACCGCTGTAGAATGTGAGTTCGCCGAGCTGTCCTCACGGCAGACGACGACGTCGTTTCTTCAGGCTTTTGCCTCCTTCTCGACCGAGACCCAGGTGGACGTGTGCTTTGGCGACGAACTTGAGGGCCGCCTGGTGCGCGAGGCCTACAACAATGACGGCATTCTGTGTCGGACTGTGATGCCGTTTACGGCGACGACCAGCGTTGCGGACGCAGACTTGTGTGACACGTGTGATGACGCCTTCGAGGACATCACCTGGGGTGTGGGAACGACCACGGGCCAGTCCTGCGGTGACCTTCGCATGTACCCCGAAGCTCCCATCTTCTGCGACGGCAACACGCCAGTTGTCGTCTCGGCGCTGGCGACGGGAACCAACCCCGACACGCTGTACCGGCACTCGGTTGCCGACGGCTACAACTGGCGAGCTTGGGTGTCTGCGAGTGGCGTCATCCGAGGCGAAGACCCCGCTGCTGGCGTCTCCGTCAAGAACACCTCCCAAGGTACGTACGACCCAGAAGCGCAGCAGTTCGGCCCCTGTGAGAGCCAAACCGGTGCGTCGCGCTAGTCGACTGAGGGTCACGTTGTGCGGACGCACAGGCCGAGCGGTGAGTTAGTGCGCCCGAATGACTCCCTACGTCCTCTGGAAACTCCCCGATGGCTCCGTTGCACAGACCTGTGCCGGAGACATCATTGGCCGTCAATGGACGTGCAGCGTGGTGCTGTCCGATGAACGGGTGTCCGTGGCGCATGCCATGGTCGTCATTCGCGGCGGGGCCTTTCGCTTATTGACGCTGCGAGGCGGCGTAGCAGTCGGTGGGTCGCTCGTCCGGGACCCCATTCTTGAGCGCGGCCTGACCCTTGAATTTGCCCCCGGATTGGCGCTCACCGTCACAGAAGTCCGGCTGCCTGCCTATGCGTTGGCGCTCACCGGTCCAGGCCTGGAGCCAACGGATGTGTTTGGTGTGTGCAGCTTGGTGCTGTCACCAACGGTTCGTCTGCGTCGTGGCCACCGTGCGGATGCCGATGCCTGGTTGTTTGACGACGGTAGCGCCTGGTTTGTGACGAGTCCATCCGGTGCGCGTTTGGGGCCGCTATCTGCGGGTGATGACGTGGTGGTGGGCGACTGGACGGGGACCTTGGTCAAGCGCGACCTGCCCCAGGGACTTGCGGCTACGCTGGCGAGTACGTCGAACTACGAGCCGCTGCGTATTGAGTCGTACTTTGATTCCATTCGCATCTTCCAGGCGGGAACGCTGGTGACGCAGCTCGCCGGCAACGGTGCCCGCATTTTGGCCGAGCTGTTGGAGATTGGCCAGCCTGTGGCCTGGGAAGCAGTGGCAGGTACCATCTGGCCGGATGCCAAAGACCAGCGATGGGTGCTGCGAAATCGCTGGGACACGGCGCTGAAACGTCTGCGTACACACCTGGCGAAGAGTGGGCTGCGCAGCGATCTGGTGTGCTCTGACGGTACTGGACAGATCGCTGCTGTGCTCTACCCAACAGATGCGTTCGTAGACGCGGCCTAGCCCTAGTGAGGCTGGCGGAACTACTGCTCTGAGTCCACTGTTATTCCATCCCTAGAAGCGGTACTGTGGCGGCCATGAGTGATGGTCAGCAAACCCCCGTCTCCGGTGCTTGGACGACGGAATCTTCAGCGAGTGTCGACCGCTATGAGCGACTAGGTCTGCTCGGTGAGGGCGGTATGGGCTCGGTGTGGCGTGCGCGAGACCGTGCGTTGAACCGAGATGTTGCCTACAAGACGGTCAGTCCAGATGCCTCTACTGAGGTCCGAGACCGGCTTGTTCAAGAGGCCCGAATAGCGGCGAATCTTGCTGGAACCGGCTGTATATCGGTGTTTGACCACGGTACCGCCGCAGACGGTCGCCCCTACTACACCATGGAGATGCTCACCTTTCCGGCTTTCGGCGGAGATGCGTCGCAGACACTGCGGCAACTCCTAGACGTGGCAACAACGCTGGGAGCGGCTCATGCTCGTGGCATCGTCCACCGCGACGTCAAGCCGAGCAATGTAGGGCTGGCGGGAACACGCGCAGTGCTCGCAGACTGGGGATTGGCACGCCCGGTGGAGGCTATCAGTGAGTGGGACCAGTCGATCTTGACCCAGGCGCGTCCGCGAACCTCTACCGGACTGGCCATGGGAACCGCCGGGTACATGGCTCCGGAGCAATTGACCGGTGCTCCGGCGAGTCTGCGCGCGGACGTGTGGTCGCTCGGCGCCATGCTGTACGACCTCATCGCGGATGGCCGCTTAAAGCAGGGTGGTGGGCACACGCTCATGGGCCAGGTGGTTGCTGGCACCGTCGCCTTTCCCGATACTGGATTGGGACGATTGGCGAGATCCGCCCTGTCTCTCGATCCCGAGGCCCGTCCCCCCAATGCGGCGGTCTTTGCCGATACTCTGCGTGGGTGTCTCGAACCGCCAAAGACCACGCGTCCGTCTCTTGTTTGGGTCGTTGCGGTTGCAGTCGTTGCTGTAGCTGGTGGGCTGGTCGCGGGATGGATGCTCGTTCCCGACTTCCGTCCGCAGGCGTCCCAATCAACAGCCTCTCTTGCGTGGTCTCGAGTGGATGCGGGTCGCCGGCATGAGGCGCGTGTGCTTGGGCTTCAAGCGGATGCTGCCTTGTCGTCGCCGGAGAGTCGCGGCTTGCTCACCTTGCCTCCTTCGTCATCGACCGAAGCGACTGCCTACCCTTCGGACTGTCCACGGTGGGTCTTGGACGATCGGCAGCCTTTGGCGGTGTGTGTGCGGCCGGACATGGTCGCCGCATACGCGTCAGACGGCAGCGTTCGCTGGGAAGTGCAGGCGGCCGAAACCCACGCTGTGCGCTCCTCAGCCGGACGGGTCACGTTTGCTGGCTCCTTCGAGAATGTGCGCGTTGCGCCTGACGGAACCGCTCAGCGCATGCAGTACTCCGCCACCGAATCGCTCGTTTCCGTTGGCGACGAGTGGGTGGTGAAGACGGGGGATTTACTGCGTCGGATATCGGTGGACGGGACGGTACGGGACGACCTTGCGGATGGCGTCGACCAACTAGTGGGCGCCGTCGGAATGGGGTCGGTGAGTGCCGAGCGTGGGCAGCTCGTTCTTCGTGATGGGCCTAGAACGTCGATGGTCTTTGTCGGACAGCTTGTTGTGGCGATGCGTGACCTTGGCGAGGTCGTCCTCGTGGTTGGGGAGCGCGGATTGGTGTTGGAGCTTGACCGCGAGAGTTGGACGGAGCGCAGGCGGTACGCCTTACCGGGTCGAGGCGGGGTGCTCGCCGCCGCCATTGGGCCACTTGGGGAGGTGGTTTGGTCCACCCGTCATGGCGTGTTGCGTGCGTCGAATGGGATTGTCACCGACCAGGTTTCTATGTCTTCTGCCGTCCAACTCTCTGTCGACGAACAGGGTCGGGTTTGGGGACAGACCGACGGCCAGCTTTGGCAGTGGCGCTCAACGGATGAGGGGCGTCATGTCTACGAGCCCCTGAATGCGTCAACCACGGGTCTTTCACGAAACGGCCCCTATCTGGCGGTCGGAACAGATGATGAGCGACTGTTGACGGTGATTCCGGGTAGTGGCGAGTCAAGAGCATCGCGTCTGGACGGCGAAAATGTGCGCGACATGTTCGTTACGCCGACGGGTTCGTACGCGGTGGCCGGAGGGTCTTTGGTACGAGGTGGAAGAGACCCTCTGACCTACGAGCAGATCGGGAGTGCTGCCCTACTTGGCGATGGCACCATCATTGGTGTGGCTCGCTGGGGACCGGGCGTGTCCTGGCTCAAAGACGACATCCGCCATCATGAGCGGGACACTGAACTGTTCCGTTCGGTCCAGTCGGATGTCTCGGGAGAGTTCGCGATTGCACGGACCATTGATGGCGACCTGTGGCGCATCGATCCCGACCATTCATTGACTCCGCTCAGCATTGCGGGTGTGTCGGCCTTCACCGGCTGCGAAGCTGGACTCGTGGTTGCCCGTGGCTCCGTTGTGTCCATTCCCGGTGCGTCCGATGTCGACGTTGGTGAGCCGGTGACCGCTCTTATCGGTGACCGCGATTTTGTGGTGGTTGGCACCCGCTTTGGCACCATTTGGGTACTGTCCCACGACGGTGACAGGTTGGCTCGAATGCAGGCGCATGGCGAGCGAATCAGCGCGCTCACCCTGTTTGCAGACGACCTGTTTACCGGAAGCTGGGAGCCCGGCGTGCGTCGCTGGCAGCTCGCGGCTCTACGCCCCTAGCGGAGCATCATCCCTTTCATCTCGCTCAATGTACGGAAAGCGAATGGGCTCCAGGAAGAACTGCTCTTCGACGGCCGCAGTCTCCTTCGACAGGGCCTGCGGCATCAGGCTGACAAGCTCGTTGAACTTCTTCATGCCGACCTTGTACGTAGTGAATCCTCCGTAGCGACCTGTGGCCATGATCACTTCACTGCGACCGTTGCCCAAGGGCCGTACTTGAACCGCCCACTCAAGCTCGATGACACCGAGTCCGACTCCCCACTGGAACTTCAGTCCAGACAGGGCACGCTTCATTGCTGGGTTGGCTCTGAGTCGTGCCTGAAGGGCGGGGTCTTCGCAGACGACCTTGGGATGTCGCCATCCGAGTGCAAGGAGCAGGACCCAGAACAGTCCACAGGTGAACATGCCGGCAAAGATGATGAGGCGCAGATTGTCTGGGTGTCCGAGCCACGGCTGGACCACCTTGAATGTTGCAGTGGTTGAACCTTCGATCTCGGCACGGTGCTCGCCTGGAAGGGTGACTGTGCCGGAGTAGGGCTGAACGAACTGGTGTGAACCGCTGGCGCCCTGGATGTCGTAGATGTGGAAGCTCTCGTTCTTGAGGCTGCCGCCAACGGTGGCTGCGAATGCGCTCTTGAGAGACTTTCCAATACCGCCTGCACCTTCGGGGGTGATGGCCTCAACGCTGGATAGTGTGAGGCCCGCCGCCTCAATCTCCGCTTCAACAGCCTTTCGTTGCCGCTTCATTCCCTTGCTCTCTGACGCGCCTGCCATCTGTTCCTCCTAGTCTGGTGTCGGCTCGTATTGCGCAGGCGTCGAACAAGAACGAACAGTTGAGGGCTACGGTCGCAGGATTTTTCGAACCATCCGCGCGGTGAAGTCATGACCTGCAAAGTAGGCAATGCGTACTTCGGCCCCGTTGTAGTCAATGTCTACGTGCGCCACATTGTCGACATCGCGGCCGTCGACCACCGCTCGAACGGGTCGGTGCTCACCACGCAGGACCGTGACCCGAGCGCGTGCTGTTGCTGGTAGGGCGAAAGGATGCAGTCGTGGGTGATGCGGACAAATGGGGGTCACCGTTAGAATCGGTAGCTCTGGATGGCAGGCCATTCCGCCGGCGGAGAAGTTGTATGCTGTAGAGCCCAAGGCCGTAGCGAAGATGACGCCGTCCGCAACAAGAGAATCAACGACAACGTCGTCGCCAATCGCAATGGAGAGTCGTGCGGTCTGACCGCTGGCCCGCTCTAGGTACACATCATTGACGGCGGCATCTTCTACGACGGTTCCGTCTGTCCGAGTGATGCTTGCGTGGAGCAGTGGAAAGGTATGGGTTCGCCACTGCTTCTTGCGTAGGCGCTCAGCGATGGTGGCCATATCGACGGCATCGTTGAGCAAGAAGCCCATGTGGCCGGCGTTCAAGCCTAGGTAGGTCCGGTCTGTACCCAGGGTGTGCACGGTGCGGAGCAGATAGCCGTCGCCCCCAATGACAACGACCACCTCTTCCCCGCTGAGCCCTTCTGGAAGGTGTTCTGCGAGGGCATCGCGGAGCTCTCGGGCACGCGGGTTGCGTTCGTCGCAGGCAATCATGGGCTCTCCCAGGTGGCGAGGGAGACCATCGCACGGAGCAGTGTGTGGGCGCTTGAATCCTCGAGAGGCCAGCTTCCCCAGACGGTGATCAAGTGGTCGTCGGTAGGAATTGCCCAGATCTCAGCCCGCTCTCCGCGGCCAGGCGCGGGTACGTCCAACAACAAGCGAATGCCGGATCGACCGTCGATCCAAGCGGTGTGTCGGTCCAAGAGCAGGCACCCACAGGATTGCTCAACACTGATCCGGAACGCTTCTGTGGTGGGGTCTTCGGCGGGTAGCTGCAAGACCTCCACCCGACCGGCACCGATCTGCCAGGTGGTGGACTGGTCATCACTCGACGCCGGCGAGGGGGCAGTGAGCGACAGACCGTGATGTTGGGCCTGCTCCCATGCGCTGACGTCGACGGATGCAGGTGCTGGACTGGTCACGGTGAACGTGCCCGCTACGCCGTCGGTGTATGCGACCTCGCCAATGCTCACACCGGCTGCGTTGTAGTAGAAGGTCTGCTGCGGCACGCGCCGTTCTCGTCGTGTGTACCTCTCGAAGACGCCGTCAGGGAAGACGTTTCCGACGATATCACCGTTAGTACGACGCCAACGTCCACGGACGGGCCCGTCTCCATCTACGGTTGCGTAGCTTCGGACGCGCAGTGATTCACCCACCCGTCCCATTTCCCGCTCGGGATTGGCATCGGCCATCGCGATGAGCAGCACCATCCACATACAGGCAAGACTCCCAGCCTCTCTTCGATACCGCAAGTGGGGCGGCATGGCCAACACCGGGCGCGATACACGACCGCATGAAACTCATACGTGCTCATGGTCTTGGTAATGTCTACTTGGTCTTGGCCTGTGGCTCGCCGCTGACGGTTTCACTCGTCCAAGCGCTGTGCGACTCCGCTACGGGTGTAGGAGCAGACGGCGTCCTGGAGCCTGTTGAGACGACCGACGCCGACTTCGGGGTGCGCATCTGGAATCCCGATGGGTCGGTTGCTGAAAAGTCAGGCAATGGCCTACGCATTTTCGCTCGCTGGCTAAACGACGGCGGCGCACCGGCGCGGTTTTCAGTGTGGACAGGGTTCGACCGGGTCTTCTGCGACGTCTCTGACCATGACATTCGTGTTGAAATGGGCACAGCG
The DNA here is from genome assembly GCA_913061235.1 of uncultured Pseudomonadota bacterium. Taxonomy (GTDB): domain Bacteria; phylum Myxococcota_A; class UBA796; order UBA796; genus CAJXTB01. The sequence continues at coordinate 219,759 of CAJXTB010000009.1, forward strand.
ACCGTTGAGCCTAGCCGTGTCCCAGTAGTCAGCACGTCTCCCGTGTTGGGTGTGCGCTTGGCTGCGCCAGCACCGGATGTTCCGGTTGTAGCGGTGGGCATCGGCAATCCACACTGCGTGCTCTTTGTCGACGACGTTGACGCCGTTCCTTGGCGTGAGTGGGGCGCTGTGTTGGAGACCCACCCGGCCTTCCCAAACCGCACCAATGTTCAGGTGGCATCTGTTCAAGACGACCACATTGCGATTCGAATCTGGGAGCGTGGAGCGGGAGTCACCCCAGCGTCAGGCAGCTCAGCGTGCGCTGTAGCGGTTGCGGCCATGCTTGCTGGACGTGTCGCGTTTGGCGAGGTGTGCGTGCGGGCGACTGGAGGGGACCTGTTTGTCACGGTGAGTGAGACCCTATCTGTCATGTTGCGTGGACCGGTCGAGGTAGTCGGTGAAATCTCGATAGATGAGCGTTGGATGCTATCGCGTTGATAATGGTGCCTCCGTATGTGTGGTAAATATAATATTGCATATTATCAAGGACCCGTTATTGGTACTCTATTGAAAAGGAGAACCCATGAAAACGGAAATTGAGATTAGCAAGAAAGACGAAGAGACGTTGAAAGCCGGTAATACAGAGACGCTCCGGACCGTCCCAGGAACCGAACGGGTCATCGCTGACTTCGAGAAGGGTGAGCCAATTGTACACAAGGACGAGTCCCAGTCGAGTGCATTTCGTCGCACTGCGAACCTGGTACATGTCAACTTGGTGAGCGATACGTCAGCCTAAAGCCGACTTACTACGTGCTGCTGGAACGGACCCTTACGGGATGCCGACCACTACGACGGTCACGTTGTCTTTGCCGCCGCCATGATGGGCAGCCTTGACCAGCTCACGCGACGCAATGCGTGGGTCGCTGTAGGTCGACAAGATCTCTTGGATGTCGCGGTCTTCGACCTCGCCCCACAGTCCATCTGAACACAAGATCACCCGGTCACCCGTCTGCAGGTCCACCCGGAAGATGTCGATGTCGACGTCGCGCTCGGTACCGACCGTGCGCAGGAGGATGTTGCTGTGCGGATGGGTGCGTGCTTCTTCGGCGGTAATGCGCCCACGCTCAACCATTTTGGCAACCAAGCTGTGGTCACGGGTCACCGGATGCAGCTCACGGTCGCGGAACAGGTAGCCACGTGAGTCCCCGACGTTGGCGACGAGCGCGGTCTTGCCTTCGAGTAGCAGCATCGACACCAAGGTGGTGCCCATGTCGTTGCCCTTCTCTTCGGCGTGCTCTTTGATGGTGTTGTTGGCCGTCTGGAAGGCGTGATCGAACAGCTCTTCGAGGGCGTCGAGCCCAGCGGGCTGTAGTTTCTCTTGCTCTTCGGCAATGCGACAGATGGTCTCTACGGCGAGCTCGCTGGCGACTTCTCCGCCGTCATGGCCACCCATGCCGTCTGCGACCACGTACAATCGAGCGCGATCGGAGAGCTTGCGCCAGCCCCAGTTGTCTTCGTTTAGCTGACGAACCAAGCCAACATCGGTCATGCCGGCGATAGTCGGTGTAGGACCGCCATTGACGAACTGTTCGTAGCGTTTGTCTACTTCGCGGCCGAAGGTCGCGGGTGAGCTGAAAGCACCTTCCCAAGCGGCGCGCAGGAAGGTCTGAAGCTCAGTATCTTCGACATCACAGTAGCGGCGCAGCATGTGGCCAACGCTGTTGAGCTCGGCATTGCGGTGAGCTTCGGGAACAGGGCCGTCATGGACCGCTTCGACTTCGAGGTCGAACAGCCGCACCGAGTTGTCACGCGCGATGATCAGGTTGGCAGGCTTGATGCGAGCGAGCTGAACGCCGTTGTTGTGCAAGAAAGCCAGGGTGCCGGCCAGGCGCTGTGCCAAGTCAATGACCCGGGTGCTGGCCAGAGGTGCAGCCTCGTCCAGCATCAGGCCTTCGCCCGAGTACGGGACGACGGTGAACAGCTGACGCTCGTTGTGGATGAAGACATCCACGGGTCGGAGCATGCCTGGATGTTCCAACTTTTTGTCGAACCAAGCCAGGGTCGCGTCGAAGCGTTCGTGCATCCAACGGGTGGCTAAGAGGAACCGGCGGTCGGACAGTGGCGCGTTGCATGAGATGCATTCACGAACAGCACGGTCGTTCTCAGTTTCACACTCCCAACACTTGCGCGTGGGGCGGTCCGGTCGCGCATCCGTTGCTAGGTAGAACATCCGGCCCTCTGCAAGGCGGACGAGTCCCTCTACAACGTAGTGCTCACCAAGTAGGGTTCCAGGCGGAAGATGCGCGGGCCGATCAGCCATGTCGTGGCATGTCCATTGATTAGTTGAGGCGCGAGGTAGCGCGATTCCAGGCAGCTTAGCGCACGTAGCGACGCAGGGGGGGCAAACGCACTGTCACCATGATTTCAGACGCTTTTGTGTCAGTCAGCTGACGAACTTGAGGTCGAGCATGCGCTCGTGACGGATTGGGACTATGAGCGCCCACCTGGGACCAGCCAACGGCGGAATCCTGGGGCACACTGGCAACGATTGCTGGCTTCTCCTGGAGATTCGAATGACTTGGCGTTCTCTGTCCCTAATTGCATTGCTCACCCCGCTGACTCTGGTCGGATGTCCTCCTGAGGATCCTTCGGATACCAACGAAGGCACCGAAGGAACTGACGGAACCGACGGCACTGACGGTACCGATGGCACTGACGGAACCGACGGTACAGATGCACCTGATTTCAACTGCCACGTGTTGCCATCGTCCCTGCCTGATTGGGCCGGCGATCTCAACCCACCCGCACTCGCGACCACCACGCCATTCGCGTTTGACGCGGGTCTCGATGACGTCATCGCTGCTCTGCCTGCAAACGGCGAGACGGCAACCGTCAACATCCCAGTGACCGGTGCTGTCGTCACCACCTTGGGCTTCAACCCCGAAGCTGACCTGGGTGTGGTCCATACGTTCTACGTTGGTGATGCAACCGGCGGCGCTCTGGTCCGTCTCGACTTCACGGACGACACAACAGCCGTTGACGTCGTTCCTGGTGACGCTCTCAACTTCACCGTCACTGAGATGGAGAACTTCAACGGTCTGCTTCAGATCGCTGCCATCTCCGACCTTACCGTGACTTCGCAGGCCAATGAGGTCTACATCGTCGCTTCGACCGGTCTCGCCATCGACACCGTCAATGACATCAGCGTTGTGCATCAGCTGCACGGTGAGCTCACAAGCTCCGAGAGCGGCTGTGGCGGTTCCTCGGTCTGCTTTGACTTCGAGACCCGTGATGGCGACATCGCAGTCGTCAGCACCCTGCGCATCAACAACAACAACCTGCAGACTCCCCTCATTGAGGGTGACTGTGTTCAGGTGAACGCGCCGCTCACGCAGTTCAACGGCGATGCACAATTCAACATCGGGAACTTCGCATGGCAACGCTGGTACGGAAATATCAACGACTAGTCGGATTCTGCGGTCTCACCGCCCTCACTGCGTGCGTTGGTACGCGTGATGGCGTGGAGAACCCGGATGGCTGGTTTGATGACGGCTCCCAGATTGGTGTCGAAGAGTTCGTTGCGTTCACCGATGTCAACTACGACATTGCTGAAGGCGACGGAATTCGCGGCCTGAAAGACGCTGTCTTTCCGGTTGCGGCCGGCGGCGCTGGACGGGACACTCTAGTGTTCGGTGCGGACGATTCATCGGCTGAGGCCGGTGGATGTGCGCTCGAAACGAACCGCGAGCTTCCGTACATCGTCGAAGGCATTGCCACTGCCCATCCTCGCTTCTACTTTAAGAGTAGCGGTTGTGAGTGGGACAGCGACGAGAAGTACTACGGCAGTTTCTTCATCCAAGATGAGACCGGTGGCCAGATGGTCCTCGGCGACACCAAAGTGGCGAAGTTCGACATGGGCGACCGTGTTCGAATTCTTGTTCGCGGCGTGAAGACCAGCTTCGAGCTGGACATGGTGTACAGCTACGACCTGATCGACATTGTCGAGCGGGCCCAGCCCATCTTCTACGAAGAAATTGATCGTGAGTTCCGCTGTGACCTCGCAGAGCCCATCGACTGGGACGAGTGTGACACCGGCCGCGTGAAGCGCGTGACGGGAACCGTTGTGACGGACAAGGACACCTTCGGAGAGTTCGCCATCGAGAGTGATGACGGCATCCGCTGGAGCATTGGTCTTGACGTTGAACTCAATCGCCGTGGCATCAACTACCCTATTGGTACTCGCATTACGGCGACCGGACCCGTCCTGTACAGCTTCAGCGCTTACTCCCTCGTGGTCATGCGTAAGGGCCAAATCCAGGTTCTTGACGAGTAAACAGCTCGGACGTCAGAGGTCTGTGCGTGGCTCTTTACGAGTCACGCGGCATTTCCGATCTCGGACAGACGTCCAACCTAAACGCAGGCCGCTTGCGGCCTGCTCTGATTTCTGACTTCTGACATCTGAACTCCCGCTGCCCAACCTACAGGGCCGTGGTGAGAATCCGGAGATTCCAATGTTCGCACGCGCCATCTGCGCTTTGTCGCTACTCACTGCATCCACCGCCTTGGCCCAAGACATTGAGTACTTGGACCCAGAGTTTGAGGGTGAAGAAGAGTCCAAGCTGCACGTCAACGGCATGTTTGAGACCCAGTGGCATGAGTACAACAACCTGGACTTCCGTCTTCGGGATGAGACCTCTGACCAGACCATTCTGGACTCCGACGACCGCAACAGTTTTGCGTTCACCGGCGCTTCGTTGGCTCTCGCCTACGACGCTGACCCACGCACGACCATCGGTGTCGCCGTCGCTCACCGTGGCCTCTGGGGCAACGACCAGATCGGCAACATCAACCCCTTCGGCGGGTTCCTCTGGTTCAGTGCCTTGTTCGTCGAGCACAAGTTCGGCACGGGCGACAACGCGGTCAGCTTCAAGGTGGGTCGTCAGTTCTTCGACATCGGCGGCATGCCTTCCAATGACTACGTCCTCGCCGACGTTCTCGACATGGTTCGCGTTGATGTCCCGATTGAAGGCGTTGGCTCCTTGGTGGTCATCCCAATGAACGTCGCTGGCCTTTCCAGTGGTACCGGTGACGCGAACTTCGTGTCCTTCATCGGTCAGAACACGACCCAGACCTTCGGGTTCCGCGGCGACCATATGACCCGTCGTAGCGGTGCAGTGCTCATCGTCGACAAGGCGGTCGAGGACTTGGATGTCCGCGCCTACGGCTTCTACACCGACATTGGTGCTCTCGGAAGCGGCTCGGACATCTCGTACAACGGCGCGCTCGGCAACTTCAGCGACAACGACTGGGTGCTCAACGTAGGTGTCCGTGGTTCGTACGACGCCGGTGTCGTGACCCCCTACGCTCACTTCGACTACTCGAACGGTGTTGACCGCAAGGAAGAGATCGTTGCGGACGTCGCTACCACCGGATTCGCCTTTGGCGGCGGTGCCCGCGTCAAGCTCGGTGACGACGAAGCCGGATTCCGTGGTGACCTTGGCTACTTCCAAGCGACCGGCGGCAGTGCCGGCCGCGACGGCCTGATGTTCAACCACGGTTACGTGGGAATGAAGGCCCGCCAAGTTGGCGGAATCCTCGGCAACCGTTTCCTCGGTTGGCATCCCACCGCATACGTGGGCATGTTCGGAATCGCTGACAACCCGCAGGACACAAGCCGCAAGGCCGGAATGCGCGTCATCGAAGCCCACGCTGGCTACGACTTTGGTCGCACCGCCTTCGACGTTGGCTACTGGTTCATGCAGGACACCGCGACCAGCACCTACGACCGCGTTGACCAAGCCAATGAAGACGCACCCTTTGGCTACAGTCGCGAAGAGTTCTTCGCGCAGGAGCGCTACGGCGCTGTCCTCGGACACGAAATCAACGGCCATGTCGACTACGACCTGACCGATAGCTTCCGTCTCCAGGCCAACGGTGGCGTGTTCTTGCCGGGCAGTTTCTACGAAACAGACATCGCGCGTGTTGCGGGTACTGCACTTGGTGGGGACCAATTCGCATGGGCCATCAACGGTGGCCTCCGCGTGGGGTTCTAAATGCGATTCTTCCTACCACTTCTCGCCCTTGTGGCGTGTAATCCCGACCCGACGGATCAGATCGATCAGGGCGTCGGGTACCGAACGCCACAAGAAGGCGCCGGAACCAGCGGTGAGCGCGGTAATGTCGCGATCAGCGAGATCCTGTGGTCGGGCTCCGTCCGCAGTGATGGAACCTGGGACCCGACCGACATCTTCATTGAGATTCGCAATCAGGGGAGCTTGCCAGTCAATCTCTCCGGCTGGCGGATTGATCTCGAAGGCGTCTACGAGACCGGCTGGCGCATTCCGGACAGCGACCTTGTTCTTGAGACCGGAGAACACAGGTTCATCGCGGCCAAGGACACCGGCTGCTTCCCGAATCCCGACTGGATCATCCCAGATCTCTTTGCCCCGCTGAATGACCCCATGCGGTACACGCTGAAAGACGCTGATGAGCGTCTGATCGAGCCTGCAGGGTCGAAGACTCAGCCGCCATTCGCCGGAGGCTACGACCTTGTTCGCAGCCGGTCGATGGAGCGCATTGAGTTGATGTTCGGTGGCCGTGGCTCAGAGCCGCAGAGCTGGCATTACTACAATGAGCAGGTCGAAGACATCCCGAACAACGTCGAAATGCTCGAAGACTGCCGTGAGCGCACTCTCGCGAGCCCTGGTCGCGCAAACAGCAAGGACTACTCCGGTGCCTTGTCTGCTGGAGGCTTTGAATGAGACTCGCAACACTCGCCCCACTTGCGGCATTGGTCACGTCTTGCACGCTCGACCTTGAAGCCAGTGACTTCCGCCATGAAGTCAGCATGCATGTTGTCGACGCTGCCGAGACTTCGGCGCGCATGATCAACAGCATTGATGCTGCAGAACGCACGCTCGACGTTGCTCTGCCAGTCCTGACGGACACCAACATCTCCGACGCCATTGTCCGCGCCAAAGAGCGTGGAGTAGCCCTCCGCGTCATCACCGACATTGACCAAGCCGGAGACGCTGGTGTTGTCGCTCTGGTGGCCGCTGAAGTGCCGCTGCGCCTGGCAGATGGCGCATTGTCGTACTTTGACTTCAACATCAACACCAACGTCACCTTCGCCAGCGAAGAGGTTCGCATGAGCCATGCGTGGGTGTTGGTCGATGAAGAGCGTGCAACCCTCGCGTCGTACGCAGGCTCACTGGACGCTGGCAACCGAACCGTATTCGAGCTGCGCGGCGAAGACCTTCTTGAAGACCTGTGGACGGAGCACAACCAAGTGTTCGGCGGAAGTGACGCTACCGCCACGACCGCCTTTGATGACTCGGCCAAGTCCATTGCGGACTTCCGTTGGTTGTACCCAACGGACTCGCAGATGGCGCTTGAGATCTGGTTTGGTCCGCAAGAACGCCTAACGAAGCGCATGATCGACGCTGTGTACTCAGCCAAGTCCACCATCTGGGTCAGCAGTGACCAGATCATCAACGAAGGCCTGATTCGCGCTCTTGAGTACAAGGCTCGTGACGGCTTTGATGTGCGCGTACTCGTTGGCGACAAGCAGGCTGTGCAGTTCAATCCACGCACGCCGCCGGCGCTATTGGCGACCGAGACTCCCAACGTCTCCAAGCGTCGTCTGACTGGTGAGGTCTTGCCGACCATGCTGCTCATTGACTACGAAATCGCCCGCGACGGGAACAACTACCCCACACGCGCTTTCATGCTGTCTCACGACATGGTCAGTGCCAGCCGCTTGTTCCAACAGACAACCGTTGCCAACGACCAGCTGATCGACGGAAACCTGATGGTTTTGAACGATTGGAAGGCTGACTTGCATCCGGACATGGTCGAATTGCGTACCTTGTTCGAGTCCATGTACGACCGCGGAGGTGACCTATGAACCGCTTGATCGCAGCAGCCTCTGTCCTGTTGATGGCCTGCAATCCGGCGCCTGACGAAGCGGACCTTGAAGGGACCCGTGGCGGTCGCGTAGACATCTTCTTCAATGACCCCGGCACCCGACCCAGCAATATGTGGGAGCCAGATGCAGAAGATGTGCTTGTTGAGGCCATTGATGGCGCTCAGGTGACATTGGACTTGGCGGTCATGGGCTTCACCCGCCAGCGCGTGATTGACGCTGTTGTGCGTGCAGACGACCGCGGTGTTGTCGTCCGGTTCGTCGGAGACGCCGGTCACTTGTACAACCGTGGCTACCAGACCATGGCGGATGAACACATTCCGATGGTTGTGGGCAATGGCCCGCACATCATGCATCACAAGTTCTTTCTGATCGACAGCCGCTTTGTCTTCGCAGGAACGGCCAACATCAGCCCCACGGACTTGCGTCGCAACAGCAACAACTTCGTGTACATCGACAGCCCGCCGGTTGCTGCTGACTTTCTAGACGAGTTCAACCAGATGTTTGCCGGCCGGTTCGGCAATACCAAGGTTGAGATCGACAACGGCCGCGTCTACCAAGTGGGCGATACCGAAGTTGAAGTCTGGTTCAGTCCGAACGAAGACGCCATGGGACGCATTCTCGAGTACGTGGATGCCGCCGAAGAGTCCGTTCGCTTCGCCATCTTTGCGTTCACCAAGGACCAGATTGGCTCGGCGTTCATCCGCAAGTCCATCGAGTTTGAGGACATGAACGAGCTGGACGACGGAACCCGCGTGGTCTCCGGTGTCATCGACCAGTCTCAGCTGCACAGTAATGGCCAGTTTCATGAGGTCTTCCGCCTCTTGGGCGCCGGCATTCCGATGCGTATGGACGGCAACGACAATGGCCGCCAGCCTGGTGACTACCAGGCCGGTGGTGGGCGTCTTCACAGTAAGACCATGATTATCGACGCTGACGGCATGGACCCGCTGGTCCTGACCGGCTCGTTCAACTGGTCGAGCTCTGCGACCATCAGTAACGACGAGTTCTTGTTGGTCCTGAAGGGACCGCGCGTCACTGAGGCCTTTAAGGACTACTGGGACGGCTTGTGGGATGGCGGACGCCACCTCGGCGGCGCCAACATGGACGATGACGGTATTGAGCCTGGCGACGTGATCATCAACGAAGTCATGTGGTTCGGTGTCAACAGCCAAGACACAGACGGAAACGACGAGTTTATCGAGCTGCGCAACACCACAGACGAGTGGATAAACCTCGACTTGTGGCAGATCAGCAACGAGAACGACTTTGTTGTTGGCTTGCCACCGGGCTCGCGGATTCCGCCGAACGGCACCTTCCTCATCCTCGACCACACCCTAGAGCCCTACGCCGACGGTGTTCCGCAAGATGAGCTGTCTGCCTTTAGCGGTGCTGACTTGGTACTCAACCCGTTCAACGACAACCGTGCTGCACGCTTGTACCTCAAGGATGGCCAGGTGGAGCTGTTCTTGAAGGACCCGCAGAACAACGTCATCGACCGTGCAGGAGATGGCGGACCGGCCTTCTACGGTGGTATCGATGGTCGCGTGATTCGCAGCATGGAGCGTCTGTCTCCACCGGGTGACGGGTCGGACTCCGACAACTGGCAGGCCTGTGGTCTGACCGAGGGCGGCGAGAACGTCAACGAAGACTTCAAGGGTGAGATCATGGCCACACCAGGCGAAGAAAACTCCGAGTAGGCGGCCTTCCGGTACTCATAAAGACTCCCAGCTCGGTACCGAGTTGGGAGTTTTTGTGTTTGGAGGGTCCACTGTTTGTTCCCCAGTGATCCTACGCTGATCTTACGTGCATGGAGCCCGATGGGGTGTAGGTTCGCGGGTATTGGCGGCGCATCCATTGGAAAGGACGATTGTTGCCTGTCGAATTTTGTCCCAGAAAGATGGAATGATTGTTACGCTCGCGCGTCTAGGACGAGCGACGCCACAAACGCCGCACGTTTTTATCGGCGATGCCGACCCCAACCCCGAATGTGTCTCTCTTTTTGAGGCACCCAGTGAGGACCGCTATGACCCTTCGCACCGCTCTTGTTGCCGTTGGCACTCTCTTCGCCACCACCGCTCTCGCTAGCGACATCACCCTGTCCCCTGGCTTCACCCCGGACCCGATGAACATGAGCATCACCTCCGGTGGCACTACCCAGGCTTCGACCTGGCAAAGCAACTGTGCTGGTTGGGTTGCTGATCGTTCCAGCCCGGACATCAAGCTCAACTGGACCGCAAACGGCACCTTGCACATCTCGGCTACCTCGAGCGCAGACGTCACCCTCGTCGTCAATGACGCCAACGGAAACTGGCACTGCAACGATGACCAGAGCGGAACCAACCCTGGTCTGACCATCAGCAACGCTTCTTCTGGCCTGGTTGAAGTCTGGGTTGGCTCCTACGAGTCCGGCGCTTACGCGTCCACCAACGTGCAGATCTCTGAGATCGGCCAGTTCCAGTAAGCTCTCGGGCTTTCTAAGACGGACGCCGTCACCTTCGGGTGGCGGCGTTTGTCGTTTGGGCGGATACACCCTCGGACGAAGATGTCTGGAGGCGCCCATGAATGTCGTTGTGACCGGTGCGAATCGTGGCTTGGGTCTCGAGTTTTGCAAGCAGCTACGCGCGGACGGCCACGCGGTTGTCGGGTCGTCTCGTGGGCGGTCACAGGCGCTGGATGGCACAGGTGTGCACGTCGAGAAGCTCGACATTGCCGACACCGAGAGCATTGCCCGCTTTGCTGCGGCTGTGGCCGAGCGGTTTGAGCGCGTGGACTTGCTGATCAACAACGCCGGCATCAACAGTAAGACGGCTCCAAAAGGGCAGAAGAACGTACGCTTGGGCGACCTGGAACCGCAGGGAATGCTGCGTATGATTCAGGTCAATGCGGTCGGGCCGGTTCTCGTCAGTCAGGCGCTCCTGCCGGTACTCGGTGTGGGAAGCCGAGTGGTGTCGATCAGCTCATGGCTGGGGTCGATTGCGGGAAAGACGTCGGGTGGAAACTACGGCTACTGTGCGAGCAAGGCCACGCTGAACATGCTGATGCGGACGTTCGCCCATGATGTCGCCAGTAAGGACATCACAAGCGTGGTCATCAATCCGGGCTGGGTGCAGACCAAGATGGGCGGCCCAAGAGCGCCGCTGACCCCTACAGAGTCCGTGACCGGCATGCTCTCGGTGGTTGCAGCGCTGACACCCGAGCAGAATGGCTCGTTCTTGCAGTGGGATGGTACTGAGAGCGCCTGGTAGGCGACGCTTCCGTCGGGTGGCTCTGATCAGCGACGAACAAGGAGGTAGACGTCTGCCCGTGCAGGAATGGGTGCGACGGCCTGGTCGAAGGTCGTGCGGTCTGGGAAGGCACCTGCGAAGAAGTCGAGCTGGTACAGGTTTGGCTCGAAGGCGCCGCCGGTGTCCGCCAACACGACAAGGCGAAAGCCGTCGGTTGCACGAATGGCGTACACACCGCCAAGACCTAAGTTCTGGGCGTCTCCTGCAACGGCGGCTCCAGCTTGAAGCTGAATTTTGTCTTCGGTCGACTTGCCCCAGCCGCGCACGCCGTCCACCTCACGGAAGTACCAGAACCGGTCCTGACGCTCGGGATTGCGCTCGCCGTGAACGTACGGGATGCCGTTGCTGCGGTGTACGTTGAAGGTACGGGTGATTCCGGCGGCGAGGGTCAGCTCCACAGTGCCCTGCATGAGTGCTTCGTGGATGTCCTGGCGGCGCATCCACACCAATGCGGGCGCGAGCCCTTCACTCTGTCCTCCCGGGCCGAAGACCCCGTCCAGCACCTGCTTTCGCGTGTAGGCGTGTCGCAGCAAGTTGGGCTGTGCATCCGCTTGTTCGAGGGACAGCTGGGCCTCTTCAGTAGGAATGCCGTACAAGCCAGTGTTGTGGACGTCCGTTGCGACGGCACTGCCAAAGTGTTGGTAGACCAAGTACTTGGTGATTCGCACGCGCCCGCCGGACACCGTCACCCCGTTGGAGCGTGCCTGTTCAGCGTCTCCGGCCCACTTCAATACGCGGAAGTGGGCGCTGAGAAAGTCCGGATCTTCGAGGCGTTGTCCAGGACGACCTTCGTCTTCGGCGGCCACCTGTGTGATGAAGGCGAGGGTGTCGCGTACGTCTTGCGGGGTGACGGCGAGCTCGTCCCGCATGCCGTGTGGTGCGCTGCTGTCTCCACGAAGGTCGCTGCGCCACAGGTAGTCGGAGGTGCTCTGGGCGACGCTAGCTAAGGCTCTAGCGTCTGTTCGTATGGTCGCACCCGTCCAGTCCATGTCCACCTCGGTGAACAACGAAGCGGGCTGAACCACCGCTGGTGTGGCTGTGGCCTCGGGCCCTACAACGGGCCAGTCCGCACGTGCAGACGTCGCAAACAGCGTCAGTAGCAGCGCAATCACACTACGATGTTTCACGTGGAACCCATGTACGCAGCACGGCCGCGAGGCTCTGAAGCTCTTGCACACAGACCTCATGGCCCATGGGGTAGTCCTGCCAGGAGACCGTCCGGCCGGCGTCTCGAAGGGCATCGTGTGCGGCTTGGCCGCGATCTACTGGAACCATGGCGTCTGCGCGACCGTGGCCGAAGAAGGTCGGCGTGCCTGCGTTGACGTCTGTTGGTGGGGTGTTGTCGGTGGCCCAGTACGACGAGAGCACTGCACTACCGGCGAAGACCCGTGTGCCGTGCGTCAGCAGCTCCATTGCCACGGCTCCGCCCTGTGAGAACCCAGCGATAACTACGCGACTTGCTGGGATGTTGTGCGTGGAGAGTGAGGTCTGGATGACGCGGTCGACGGCTGCCGCAGATGCACGAAGATCGTCGAGATTCTCGCGTCCGGGGCCGGGCTCCATGTGCATGATGTCGTACCAAGAGGGCATCCGGTAGCCGCCGTTGACGGTGACGGGTTGGACGGGCGCGTTTGGAAAGGCCCAGTGGACCCACGGCATCTGCATCATAGGAACAACGGGAACAAAGTCGTCGCCGCTCGCTCCCAGACCATGCAACCAGACAACGAGTGCGGTGGGAGTTTCGGTGGCGGGGACGGTAAGGACTTCGAGCATGTCGAGCTCCGTGAAGGGGACGGGCGCGCGTCCTATCGCGACTCTAGCCATTCGCGGTTGCGATGCCGTTCGTCGTGGCAGGTTCCTTGGCAGGTGCTTCCGTCGAAGGTGATTTCGTCATCTGGCATCTGAACGTCCACGGTCCCGTTGACATGTCCCGCGGCATTGATGATGCGTCCGTTGTCGGCAACGGTGGGTCCGTGGCACTCGAAGCAGCCGACGTCGTGAGACTCATGCTCACGGTGCTGTCCGCCCAGGTCGCGCACTCTCGCCAACACGCTGTCTGGCCCTGCGTGGCACAGCTCACAGCTATCTGTTCGGTCGGTATGTAGGGCTTGACCTGGTGTCTCGCCGCCTGAGCTGTGGCAGTACAGGTTGGCACAGGTGCCGTTGGTGCGGTTCCAGTCCGCGTCTGGGGACAAGCTCTCGGTGAACACCACTTCGGCAGCCGCCGGAGTGGTGTCGCCTGCGAAGATGTGACCGATAGACAGCACGTCCTGGGGCATGTCATGGCAGCTCTGGCATGGAACGGCCTCATGGGTCTCACTGGCCATGACGTGTTCGCTGTGCGCCTCGAACGACTGACCTTCGCTGGCGAATGAACCGTCGATGTACCTGGGGGGAGCGCCTTCATCGTCTAGGTCGCCACCGTGGCAGAACGTACAGTCTTCGCGCCATCCAGCGTCATGACAGCTGTCGCAGGAGACCTCAGAGGTGCCGCCGGTCAGTTCCGCTCCGTGGCACTCGGTGCAGTTGTCCACCTGGAGTTTCGCTTCGGTTCCGTGGTTGTCGGGTTTTTGGTACCCCCAGGGGTGTGCGCCACAGGCGGCGAACAGCAGGGGCCAGGCAAGTCGATGCATGGGCGAGTCTAACGAATGGTTGGGTCGGATTGCTGTGTAGGTTTGCTACAATGCGTCCCACTATCGTCGGGGTGTTTCATGCGTGCGGGTCTTGTGCTGTGTCTGTTGTTGAGTTCGAACGCGTTTGCTGGGTCCATGCAGCTGACCCATCAGGGACGGGTGCTCGATTCATCAGGAGAGCCGATTAGTGGCGAACGTGCTGTCACATTCACCATCTTGAACGGTGCGGATGGGACACTGTTTACCGAGTCCTACCCCTCGCTCGACCTGGCCAGTGGGTACTACGCGGTTGAGCTTGGAGCGGTGTCCAACCTCGATACTTCCGTGTTCTTGGACCATGGCGCAACGCGTCTACTCATTGAGATCGACGGCGTCAGCGTTGGAATCACCGCCATGGGTGGGTATCCCGCCGTTATCGCGCATCAAGCCACGGCCGATGCCCGCATGGATGCGTTCTTGGAGCACTTTGTGCCCACGTCCTGCCCGACTGGCATGACGATGGTCAACAGTGGAACTCAGCGCGCCTTTTGTGTGGAGCCAACCCGTCGGCCTGGCACGCATTCTTACCAAGACGCTGAGGCCGTTTGTGCGAGCGAAGGCCGAAATCTGTGTACGCAGACTCAGTGGTTTCAAGGCGCCACCCAAGCTGGCGGAACTGGCTTCTGCGGTCAGGGTTCGTGGGAGTGGCTCGGTACAATGGGGGAACGCGGCTCTAGTGACGGTGACCTTCACCTGATTGCAGGCGTTTATGCGGATTGCAAGCGGTACGACTGGGGCTGGACCGGCTGGAACAACAATCAGAGCGGGCCGTATGCGTACCGTTGCTGCACAGGACAGTCGTCAGCTCAGTTCCGCTAGATCGCTCTGCCGGGCTATATGCGCGCTCTCGTTGGAGTGTGCAGTGGACGCTGACCTGATTCGCCACAAGCTAGAGATGGAGATTGAAGAGGCCGGCTGGTCTCTCATCGCTCCGCACTTTGCCCGTGATGTGCTGGTTCTTTGCGGCGACGAGCTCCCGTTGCTGGATGCGGCCGTTGCCATGGCCCTCAATGATGCAGCAACCGTTGGAAGCTGGCTTGCCAGCGGAGCCCTGCGCAAAGCCAACGACACAGATGCGATGGTCTTTGCCGATGGCTCTCCGCGCTTCCGATTCCTCATTGTGGCGCCGTTCGTTCTCGCCAATGTGCTGCCTGCGGAGACGTCAGAATGTTGATGCTGTGGCTGATTGGCTGTTCGGTTCACACCGTAGATGTTGCCATTGATCCGGGTGAGGGCACGCCAGCGGAAGTCGCCGCCATCTTTGACGAGCGCATGTCTGCGGTCGGTGCTCGTCGCTACAAGGTTTTGTCCGAGCCGGATGTCGTGGTTCAGCTGCGGCCAGAAGACAGAGAGCGCTTTGATGCCATCATGGACACCAAGGTGTTGTCCATGGGCTGGGAAGGCGAAGACCCCTTCTTGGACGGCATTGCACCCAAGCGTCTGGAGTGCGTGGACACCACCGGTGCGCTGCAGTGGGCCATCAGTCTGGACTCGGCAGAGGCGGACATGCTGCGCATTCAGACCGAGCTGCATGGTCAAGATGCGCTGGTCATCGCGGTCAACGGCGTTGAGCTGACATCCCCGAACGTCTACCAACCCATCACTGGCGGCACGGCCATGGTCCCGCTGGACATGAGCTATCGGGATTGTCGGGTGTTGTCGGCGCAGATCATGGGCGGTCCCCTGCCCGCTGGCGTTGCTGTCCGGTATGACATTCAGTGAGTCTGGGTGAGCTGCTGACCACGGCCAAGCAAGCGGTCGTGGAGCGTATTCCTGAGCCGATACGGCCGTTTTTGCCGTTCACTCCGGCAGCGGTGGCGCTCGGTGGGCTGCTGACCGGGTTGGCGTGGAACAGTGTCATGCTTCACCGCATTGACGACCCTCGCACCCGTTGGCGCCTGTTCGTTGTTCTGTGTCTTCTGGGCGTGCTACTGACGCTTGAGCGCCGTGTGGTGGACAAGCGCTTGGGTTGGGTGTGGATGGAGTCGCGTCCGGGTATTGTCGGCTTCGCGACGTTGGTGTGCTTGAGCAGTCTCTTCAACGCATTCATCGTGTTCTACTTCCGTTCAGCGTCGAGCCTGAAGATGTACGTCTTCGGTGGACTGCTTCTGTTCGTCATTGCCTTCGCCCGTGTGCTCAAGCAACACGCTGGGGGGGAGGTCGTGCGCATGGTCACCTTCCTGCTGTGCTCCATGTCGCTGTTCTTGTTCTCCATTCCGCTGGTGACAGGCTCGATGGGAGGCGGTGTTTTTGTCATGGCCGCGGTCCTGTCGCTCGCTCTGAATGCCGTGGTCTGGCTGGTTTCGCGCATTCAGATTCGCCCGTGGCTGACGTGGCTGCGTGAACGCGGTGAGCGTCCTGCTGTGCTGCATGAGACGGGCATCGGCAACGTCATCGCGCACGGGACCGCGTGGGGTGGGGCTGTCATCGCCCTGGCCGTGATGTCGTTTGTTGGGGCCATTCCGCCGCTTCCTCTCGTCATCATTCAGTCCGGCGTGTTTCACGACATTGAGCGCACGGAGGAAGGCTACGTGGGCTTGTACGAGCCGGGCCCTTGGTACGCGCCATTCCGAAGTGATGACCACCCGTTTGCGTTGGACGACGGTGACCGTGTTGAGTTCTTTACGGCGCTGTTTGCGCCGAGCGGTATGGCGCTCGAGGTCGTGCACCGCTGGGACATGTGGGAGCCAGACAACGGCTGGGTGACGCAAGACACGCTGTCGTTTGACGTGACCGGTGGTCGAGACCGTGGGTTTCGCGGGTCTACACGCAAGCGGGCTGTTCAGCCGGGAGCCTGGCGCGTGGTCGTGTTGACCAAGAGTGGGCGGGAGATTGGTCGACGACGCTTCACGATTGTCGACGGACACGGTGGCGAAGCGACGGAGCGGCGGTTGTTCGAATAGTTTCGCTCGTGGGAGTGGTCCTGGGGTGATTGGGCAATCTTCGGTTTGGACTCGCTATTCGCCATACGGGCTCCTACACCAGGAGCCCACTTGTCCTCTCCGAGCATCGATGAACAGATAAACGGCGCCTTGTCGCCCGCGAGCAAAGCCTTCTACAACCTCGTGTTCGTAGAGGTTCCGGTCTTTGGGGTCGGCGTTCCCCTGGTGGTCATGTGGCTGGTGGCTGGGGCGTTGTTCTTCACGCTGTACTTTCGCTTCATCAATGTACGCGGGATTCCGCTCGCGATTCGCACGCTCCGTGGGGAGTTCGATGATGCGGATGCTCCCGGTCAGATCAGTCACTTCCAAGCACTGACCACGGCGGTGTCCGGCACGGTTGGAATCGGCAATATCGGCGGCGTTGCTGTGGCGATTGCAGCGGGTGGCCCTGGGGCTACCTTCTGGATGATTGTTGCTGGGTTCCTTGGCATGGCGACCAAGTTTGCCGAGTGCACGCTGGGTGTTCGCTACCGGACCGTTCATGAGGACGGCACCGTGTCAGGCGGGCCAATGTTCTACCTACGGCGCGGGCTTGAAGAGCGCGGGTGGGGGCTGTCGGGCCGCTTCTTGGGTGGCTTTTATGCAATCGGCATCATGATTGGCTGCCTGGGTGCTGGAAATATGTTCCAAGCGAATCAGGCGTATGTTCAGGTGAGAGCTGCCACAGGAGGGGATGCGAGTCCTGTTGATGGGTACGGCTGGGTGGTGGGTTTGGTCCTCGCCGTCATTGTTGGCGGTGTGATTCTGGGCGGCATTAAGTCGATTGCAGCGGTGACCGAGAAGCTTGTTCCGTTGATGGCTGGGCTGTATTTTTTCGGTGCTCTCGCCGTCATCACGTTGAACTTCACGGCCCTTCCGGCTGCCATCATAGCCATTGTGCAAGGGGCGTTTTCCGCGGATGCGGTCGCAGGAGGCGCCATTGGTGCGCTGGTGATCGGAATGCAACGCGCCGTGTTCAGCAACGAGGCCGGTATTGGCTCTGCGTCCATCGCTCACGCCGCCGTACGCACCCGGCATCCTGCTAGCGAGGGCCTGGTGGGGCTGTTTGAGCCGTTCATCGACACCATCGTCATCTGTACGCTCACAGCACTCGTCATTGGTGTAGCCACCGTGACGTGGCCGGAGTTCATGGGCTCGGGTCTTGAGGGCGTGGCCATGACCTCAGATGCGTTCCGCCGCACTGTTTGGTGGTTCCCGTACCCCCTCGCCGTCGCCTCGGTGCTCTTCGCGGTCTCCACCATGCTCTCGTGGTCGTACTACGGAATGAAAGGTTTGACGTTTCTTATCGGCCCCTCGAAAGTCTGGCAGACGGTCTTTAAGTTGGGGTTCTGCCTGTTCATCGTCATCGGCTCCTCAATCAAGCTCGACGCCGTTCTGGACTTCAGCGACGCGATGGTGTTCGTTCTGTGCGTGCCGAACATCTTTGGGCTGTTGATTCTTGCGCCTGTGGTCGTGGAAGAGCTCAAGAAGCTGCGTAAACACGCCGCCTGAGACGCTTGCTCATCACTCTGTGACCACCACGACCACCACGTTGCCGACCTTGTGTCCAGAGTCGACGACGCGGTGGGCCTCGTGGATCTGCTCGAGTGTGAAGCGCTGGCTGATGACAGGCTGGACTGCGCCTGCCTCCGCTAGGGCCTTCAGCTCGGCGAGGTACTCGGGGTTGTCTCCGGTGACGCCTCCGAGCGTGCGTTTGCCGGTGCCGAGGGACCACCACCACGTGCGCAGCGCCACGTCTAGCGACGAGACGGCGTTGATGTAGGCGCCTCCTGGGACGAGTGCCCGGATACAGCCGCGAGGCGGCGCCAGGCCCACCGTGTCGAACACGATGTCGTACTGCTCGGTGCGCGCGGTGAAGTCTTCTTGGGTGTAGTCGATGACCTCTTCGGCACCGAGGGAGCGGACCAGCTCGGCGTTCTTTGCGCTGCAAACGCCCGTGACGTGCGCGCCGAAGTGCCGCGCTAGCTGCACTGCGTATGTACCCAGGCAGCCGGATGCGCCGTTGATCAGCACTCGCTGCCCAGCTCCCACGCCCGCCAGGCGGAGGAAGTGCAGCGCGGCCCGTCCCCCAAAGGGAATGACTGCGGCCTGCTCGAAAGTCAGGTTGGTCGGCATGTGTTCGACCAGATGGTCTTCGGGCATGCAGATGTACTCGGCGTGGGTTCCACCGCCGTGACCGATGGCCGTGGAGGCGTACACGCGGTCTGCCACAGCGAAGCGTTGGACGGCGTCGCCAACCTGTTGCACGACCCCGGCAAGCTCCGAGCCCAACACCTGGCGACGAGGCCTGAAGACCCCCAACATCAATCGGGCGGGTATCCAGGTGGAGGGCGGCACTCGGAAACCACGCATGCGGGCGTCGGCCTGGGTGACGCTGGTGGCATGAATGCGAATGAGGACCTCGTCGGCACCCGGTCGAGGTCTGGGCACGACACGGTTCTCGAGGACCTCCGGTGGTCCGTACCGCTCGCAGATCACCGCTCGCATCGAATGCTCGTCGTCTGCCCGTTGTTGTGCCACTGCTCGTCCTCAGCGCGTCATTTACGACGCGTAAGAGCAATATCACGGCGCTGGACGGTCCAGGTCGAACTCAAAATCGTAGACAAACGCCCCGAACGGTGTGCTCAAGGTGCCGTCGAACTCACCGAAGAGGCTCGCATCATCAATGTCGCCGGTCCAGGTGTCTTCTGTGGACTGCCCGTAGGCTGGTGCGCTGATGGTGACTGAGCCGCTGACATTGGGGTAGCCGTCGGCGTCTCCGGTCATCGTGACCTGTAGGTCGAGGCCGCTGCAAGAGACGGACTCGGAGCCGAGGATGGGATCGGTGGCCGCATGGTCGATGGTGGCTTCGTAGGGCCGGCTACAGGTGAAGTTACCGATGGCCGAGGTGACCGTTCCGCTGATGGTGCCCACCCACAGGCCATCGTCGGAAGACGGGATCTGGTCGAGGACCACCTGAGTGTCGGAGTCCGTGTCCGGCTCTGTGTCAGCGTCTGTGTCCGGCTCTGTGTCAGCGTCTGTGTCCGGCTCCGTGTCAGCGTCTGTGTCCGGCTCTGTGTCAGCGTCTGTGTCCGGCTCTGTGTCGACATCGGAGTCCGTGTCTGCGTCCGTGTCTGCGTCCGTGTCTGCGTCCGTGTCCGTGTCCGTGTCTGCGTCCGTGTCCGTGTCGCTGTCCGAGTCGACGTCGCTGTCCGTGTCGCTGTCCGTGCCAGCATCCGTGTCGACATCGGAATCGTCATCCGTGCCGGCATCCGTGTCGACGTCTGCGCTCGTGTCGACGTCGGAGTTGGTGTCCACCTCGAGAATTGCCTCGGGGCATCCCATCAATCCGAGCACACCAATCCACGTAAATCGCACACCAACCTCCACGTTCGTCACACTAGCCGGGTGTGTGACGAACGACGACCCACGTAGGGGTGTCAACGGATGTCGGCATGTGTTGGAGCGTCAGTACGCGACGGGTGAGGGGCCGATGATGGTTGCGCCGTTGTCGGTGTATCCAGCGCGGTAGCGGATGGTTCCGTTGTTGGTAACAGTGATTCCGTTCGCCAAGGTGAGCGTGCCCAGGGTGCTGAAGGTCGAGGCATTGGTGATGTCGCCGTTGAGCGTGGAGGCGCCATTGACCTGCGTGGTTGTTGTGATGTTCAGCGCGTTGCCCGGTGCCACAGTCATGTCGTCGAACCAGTTGCCGCCGCTGCTCGCAAACGAGACGGTGTGTGTGCCACCGCCGTTGAACACGGTTGCGGTCCCGTTGGGCTGGAATCCGTTGGTTGTGACTTGCTGGAAATTACCTTGGAACCAGACTTCGCCGGCGGTCAGCGCGGTGTTCACACTGTTGGTCGTGGCACCGGTGAACACAGCGTCGCCGGTGATGGTGACCCGGTCGTTGCCATTGTGCAGCTGCAGGCCGTAGCTGCCGCTGCTGCTGCTCTGCGCGTAGTCCCCGTCGATGGTCAAGTGATGGCCGTTGGCTGTCAGCGAGTAGCCGTTGAGCAGGGACAGCTTGGGTAGTAGGCCCACCCAGTCGGCCGACGCGTTGATGTGGCCGCGAATCTCGGTGTCCGTCACGCTGTAGTGGTCGTTAGTGAGCGGCAGCGCTGAGGTGACGCGGACCTTGGTTGCCGTCAGGGCCCCCTGCCCGACCATCTCGAGCTGGCCGGTGACGAACATGCCACTGGAGGTATCGGTGACGCCCTGTGGGTTTTCGATGCGCAGGTCATCGAAGTAGTTGGTGGTGGCCCCGACGGACGCGAAGCTGATGGTCTGTGGGTTGGTTCCGTCGAACACCACGGCCGTCCCGGTGGGCTGGAACGTGTACGGATGGGTTGGGGCGACGGTGGTCTGGGCAAAGTTGCCGCCAAGGTGCAGCTCACCTGCGGTCATGGCGCCTGTGCTGGAAGCGTTGGAGCCGCCATGGAAGGTAGCGTCACCGGTGATGGTGACTTGGTCGGTGCCGTAGTCCATCTGCAGGCCGTAGCTGGCGTTCGAGGCGTACTGGTAGAAGTTGCCGTCAATGGTCAGGTGGTGCGTGTTGGGGGTCAGCGAGTAGCCGTTGAGAATGGATAGCTTGGGTAGGGTGCCGACCCAGTCGCCGGATGCGCTGATGTGCCCACGAACCTCGGTGTCCGTCACGTTGTAGTGGTCGTTGGTGAGCGGCAGTGCTGAGGTGACGCGGACCTTGGTCGCGGTCAGGTTCGCCTGCCCCACCATCTCGAGCTGGCCGGTGACGAACATGCCGCTGGAGGTGTCGGTGACGCCCTGGGAATTTTCGATGCGCAGGTCATCGAAGTAGTTGGTGGTGGCCCCGACGGAGTCGAAGCTGATGGTCTGCGGGTTGGTCCCGTCGAACACCACGGCCATTCCGGTGGGCTGGAAGGTGTACGGATGGGAGGAGGCGACGGTGGTCTGGGCGAAGTTGCCGCGCAGGTGCAGCACGCCGGCGGCCATGGCGCCCGGACTGGGAGTGCTGGAACCGCCGTGGAAGGTGGCGTCTCCGGTGATGGTGACCTGGTCGGTGACATGGTCCATCTGCAGGCCGTAGCTGGCGTTCGAGGCGTACTGGTAGAAGTTGCCGTCGATGGTCAGGTGGTGTGTATTGGGAATCAGCGAGTAGCCATTGAGAATGGACAGCTTGGGTAGGGTGCCAACCCAGTCCGCCGATGCGCTGATGTGGCCACGAATCTCGGTGTCCGTCACGTTGTAGTGGTCGTTGGTGAGCGGCAGCGCTGAGGTGACGCGGACCTTGGTCGCCGTCAGGCTCGCCTGCCCGACCATCTCAAGCTGGCCGGTGACGAACATGCCGCTGGAGGTGTCGGTGACGCCCTGGGGGTTTTCGATGCGCAGGTCATCGAAGTAGTTGGTGGTGGCCCCGACGGACGCAAAGCTGATGGTCTGCGGGCTGGTTCCGTCGAACACCACGGCCATTCCGGTGGGCTGGAAGGTGTACGGGTGGGAGGAGGCGACGGTGGTCTGGGCAAAGTCGCCCTGTAGGTGCAGCTCGCCGGCGGCCATAGCGCCTGGACTGGTTGCGCTGGAGCCCCCGTGGAACGTGGCATCGCCGGTCACAATGACGTAGTCGTCCGAGTTGTCCATCTGCAAGCCGTAGCTGGCGTTTGAAGCATACTGGTAGAAATCGCCATCGACGCGTGCGACGTGGCCGTTGGGGCTCAGGCTGTAGCCGTTGAGGATTTCCAGGCGGTCTAGCGTGCCGTCCCAGTCTTCGGTCAGTGTCATGTGGGCGCCGACCTGAGTCACGGCGACGTCGTAGAACGCGCTGGTGGTCGGCAGTGAATCGGTGAACCGCAGGCGGTTCGACTGGAGCATGCCGTCACCGACCATCTCCAGCTTGCCCTTGACGGTCAGGTAGCTGGGGGCGTTCATGGTCACGCCAGCTGGGTTCTGAATGCGTACATCCCCCAAGTACGAGGCGGTGTTCGAGGCGACGGTGAGGGTCTGTGGAGAGCTGCCTGCGAACACAAAGACCGTGCCAGTGGGCTGCATTCCGGTGTTGTAGGAGCTGGTGGTCTGGGCCACGTTGCCGTAGACCCACAGCTCGCCGTCCGTCATGGCGCCGCCGGTCTGGCTGTTTGTTCCGCCGGTAAACGACAGGTCTCCGAAGATCGACACGCGGTCTTTGGGGTCTCGAATCAGCAGACCGCCTGTGGTGGCAGCACCGCTCTGCGTCCAGTTGCCGTCGACCGTCAGTTGGTTGCCGCTGATTGCCAAGCTGCCGTGTCCAGAGCCATTGCCGGTGATGGTGAGCGGGCCGAACAGATGGGCGGCGGAGTACATCTGTAGATTGGGGACCTCTCCCCAGATGGTCGGGTTGCTGCCTTGCAGACGCACCGTGCCGCTGCCGACGATGTCCCGAGCGACCACGTCACCGTTTGTGGTGAGGAGGAAGCCGTTGGTGTCGAGCTGGCCGCCTGGGTCGACCCACAGCTTGGCGGTGGTGGTGTTGGCCTGCAGCACTGGCTTGTTGGTGGTGTTGCCGCAGATAAAGACGTTGTGCGTGGTCGACGGAACAACGTTGTTGCTCCAGTTTCCAGCCTGGTCCCAGTCGGTGTCTACAGCTCCAGTCCACGAGTGGTTGAAGGCGCTCGCGTTGTCGCAGTTGGTGAACGTGACCAATGCCGTTGTGGACTGCCCGGCGGTGTCGGTGGCGATGACGCGCAAGATCTGGGTGACGGCTGGAATGGTGACGGGCAGGCTGAATGGCCCTGCGCTTGAGCCCATCGTTACCGGAGAGGCGTCGTCCAGCTGGTAGGCGACGGTGACGATTCCGTTGTCGTCTGCGACTGTGCCCGTGAGGGTGACCACATGGGAGCTGTTGCCCGATTCTGTGAGGTCGGACGGCGAGGTGATGACGACCTCGGGCGGTACATCTGCCGCGACAACTGTGACGGTGACCGTGGCCGAGTCAGTCTGGCCTACGGAGTCTTCGACGGTGTAGTTGAAGGTCACCACGCCGGTCTGGCCTGCCCCGGGTGTGAACACGATGGCGCCACCATCAATGACGGCCTGGCCGCCTGCAGGGTTCTGCACGTTGACCAGGGTGAGGGAGTCGCCGTCGGGGTCGCTGTCGTTGCGCAGTGCCAGAATTCGCACTGGCTTCCCTACGAATGTCTGGGCGTCGTCCGCCACCGCGACGGGTGGGTCATTGCCTGGAACGGAGGTAATCGGCTCCATAACGGTGCCGCGCTGGATGTACAGATCGGCGTCGATGGTGTTGTTTGCGCCAATGTCGACGTCCGAGCGAAGGGTTGTTCCTTCACCGATCTCAACGCCCTCTCCAATGAGCGCCGAGCGACCAATGCGGACGTCGTCGGACAGCGTGACCCGTGCGCCCAGCTGCGTGTCCTTGCGTATGCGAACGTCTGCGCCAATCACCGTGCCATCGCCAATGGTGACGTCTGGGCCAATGACGGTTCCGGCGCCGATAGTGACGTTATCTCCAATGGTAGCGCCGCGTGCGATGACGACGTTGGCGCCTACGGTCAAGTAGACTCCTGCTGTCACTAGGTTTCCGATCATGACGGTCGGACCTTGGAACGTGGCGTCGTCTCCGATCTGGGACCCGTAGCCAAGGGTGATGTCGCCAGAACCCGCGCTTGTTCGGTCACCGAGGCTGGCTTGCCGACTGATGATGACGTCCGCTCCAACGGTGGAGTCGGCGCCAATTACGGCACGACGCCCTACAATACCGTCGTCACCGACCTGGGTATTCGCGCCGACGGAGCCAGCGGCGTGCACCTGCGTTCGGTCGCCAAGCTCGACGTCTGTCGACACCGTGGCGCGCTCGTGGACGTAGGCTTCGCTGAAGATCTGTGACCCTGCACCAATCATCCCGTAGACCTCAGCGTCTATGTGCACGCAGGTCTCCGCAGAGCCGGACTCGTCGAGGTCCAGGTCAAAGAAGAAGCAGCCGCAGTAGCCAGGGTCGTCTTTGTTGGGGTCTCCCACGCAGTTGTCTTCGGGGCCTCCCTCGGGGTCAATCGTGAGCGGGTAGCGCGCCCATGAGTCGTCTACCGTCAATGCTACGGTGCACTCGTCATCGTCGCAGCGCAGGTCCATCCAGCTGTCGAGGACGCGGCCGTCTGCATCCCATGCGGCGAGACCGGTGTAGGTCAGCACATCGTGGTCGCCGATGAGGCGCAGACCTTCGACGGTCTGCATGACGCTTCGGTCAGTTCCAAGGGCGAGGGCCACCTGTAGGGGGCCTGTTCCCGGTGGGGCGTTGTGCACCTCGAACCCGTGCCGCAGGCCGCGCTCGGTGGTCTCAAACCACGCGTCAATACCTGGGTGTTCGTAGATGACGCCGGTCGAAGTGGTGTGAACTGGGGCGTTGCCCAGAGCCCGATGGTCCCCGGAACGGCCCCACCACATTGGCGTGAACTGCACAGGTTGGTCGGCGGCCGTGCCAAGTTGGGCGCCAACATCCACGAACGACACGTCGAGTGGTGCCATAGGAGTCTGAAGCGCATTCTCTCGCACCCAGCTGGTGTCCGCTGCGTCTGTGTCCTGCGTCTGTGGCTACATGACGCAGCCCGCAAGTAGTGCCAACCAAGGCCCGGCCAAGCGTGTGCTCATTGTATGTTCCCCTGAACGACCTAGTGTACCCCTCCTGTCTAGATAAGTAGAGCTAAATCCTCATTAGTTGCATGAATAGCGCCTATAGAACGCCCGATTTGGCCCCGTTGATCGGTTGGTGCCTCGGGCGTTGGCTGTTTGAGACCCTCTTCGAGGGTTCGCAGTCCACTGGTACAGACCCGTCATTCGGGGTGTTAGCCCTAAAGCCGTGGACGACGAACTACCATCTGGTGCTGAGATTTTAGCGATGTTCCACCCCGGCCAACTGTTCGGGGCGTCGCTTGGCGATGGCCGTGCAGTCCGCCGCTACTGGGCTCGTCTCGCGCGCAAGTTTCGCGACGAAGAACCTGAGGTATTTCAGCATGCCCGCCAGTTATTCGAGAGGGCTCGTGACGTTGGCGAGGCGACGGATGTCCCCATCCCGTCTGAGCAGCCCGTCTCACGTCCTGCGCCGGTAGAATCGGTGGATGTGGTCGAAGCGGTGGTGCGTCCTGCACCGGTCGGAGTGGCCCAGTGGCTTGCCGCGAAGGACCATGCAGCGCTGGCGCGATTGGTGGAGTTTGATCCTGGTTCAATCACGGGTAAGGCACCAATGCGGGACGTCCTATTGGCGGTTGTCCTGGGGGCAGGGCCGGACCTGACTGAGGGGCAGAGAGCAGCGGTAGAGCGTGAGCTGGACCACCAGCTGCTCGAGCTGTCTCCAGACGATGAAGCGCGCATTCGAAACGGTCTTGCAGACGGCGAGTTCGTCCGCGAGATGCGCCTGGATGACGCGGTTCCGCCTGCGCTCATGGCGTTGGTGCATGCATGCGGTGTGCTCTCGGTACCCGACTTCGTTGAAGCGATGAACGACATCACTGCGACGGCCGGCTCGGATGACTACGAGGCGCTGTTGACCCGTCTTCGGGACAGTCCACCGGCGTGGGCCGTGATTCGACGGGCGGTCGCTACCCTTGCCCAGCGCAGCCGGCACCTACCCGAGCCAGTCCAGGTTCCTCCTGCGTTGTTGGACACGTTTACCAAGCGCACAGGACTGCCGGAAGGGCTGTTCATGGCCTTCTTGCTGACGGCATTGACGGTGGGTTCCCTGGTCGGCCTGTTCGTGATTCGGCTGGTTTTCGGACGGTTCCCTGGTGGGGATGAAGACCCACTGCTCTATGTTGTGATCATGCCGGGCTCGCTGGCTGTCGGGGCCTCGCTGGTGGGTGGATATCTGGTCGACCTGATGATGAAGCGTCAAGCGACCACCCGCCAAGAACAGGGCGTTCGAGACCTCTCTGCCGCCTTCAATTTGTTCCCGTCAGAGGTCTGTGGGGCCATCTGGGAAGCGACGGACGCGCTGGCACAGGGGCCACTGCTCCAGAGGGCGCTGCACACCATGGAGCTGGACCCACGCTTGCTGTTCGATCTGTGGAGTCCGGAGCTAGCGGCGCGTCTACTGAGGGCTGAGGACGGCCACTGAAACCCCGGTCAAGGACGTCGGCTAACGGTGGTAGGCCTGGCGGTTTGCGAGTGTCAGCGCATCAACGTCTCAGACGGTGACCACACAACAAAGCTGCCATCGTCGCACTCGCTGCGCACGTCAGCCTCGGTGACGTCGTTGCCGTCCTCGTCCACGCTGTAGAACCACCAGTACGACTCCGAGCCGTCGCCCAATGTGCCAATAAAGCAGCCGGCAATGATGTCCTCTTCGTCTACGCAGGTGGTCTCGACGTACTCGGTGCCCAGCGCCGCACATACGCCGAGAGCCGTTACATCCGAGCCGGGCGCGTCCAACAAGCTTCGCCACTCTTGGCAGTAGCCACGCGGCTCCATGCCCACACGCAGGTCGCAATGCGCATCTACGTGGTCCACGGGAAGGTTCTGTGCACAGCTGGTCCACACCGAAAGCACGACAGCGAACAATCTCATGTACACCTCCTACATGGGCATAGGTGAGGTCGACCCGACCGTCTATGGCGGAGAGAGATGTTGAAAGAGCTGCCCGCGACGCTGGTGAAGGCCTCGGTGTCGGCCTTGTCCGAGCGCTACGAGACCGCCGAGGTCTGCAAGAAGAATTGGACTCGTCGACTGTGTCTACCGACCCATTGCCCTGTGGACCTTGAACATCACCGCAAGGCCGTTGAGGAATGGAATGAAGCTGTGTGGCCCCTGCCCACCGCCGGTCCGCGGGATCGGATGGACCTCAAGATCGGCGTCGATTGTCGCGATGAACTCCACCATTGCTTCTCGTTCCTCATCCGGCAGCCCCCCGCCGATGGCGACGAAATCGATGGACTCGGTTTCGATGATCTCCTTGACTCTGTCCTTCGAATTGCAGGCGACGACATCTCTGCCGTACCGCTGCCACTCGTCAACAAGAACGTCCAAGGTCGACTGCAGTCTTCCGATAGCCAGAATTCGTGGTTCCATTTGCAAAGAGTCCTCCCGGTCAGCACCTACGCAGCTGACCATTAATATAGTGAAAATCATAAGAATCGCGCGACCTCTTCCTCGGGTCAGCGCAGCGCGGCTTCGATGGGCCGCTTCTTGAACGGTCCCAGGCGATGAACGAGGCGATGGGTTCGCACGCTCTCGCTACAGGGCTCACAGGTTCAAACGGATGGCACACGCCAACAGCCAAGGCGACTTCGCCGGACCGGCCCCGGTAAGCACGCCCCCGGGCTTGAACCAGTCTCCGAAGGCGACGACCGACAACTTCTTCGGCACGGCAAACCAGGCCACGGAACCACCCGCGCCGGCGCCTATGTATCGGGCATCTGTATCACTGGGCCGGATTGGGAATCCGGCGATGCTGTAGATTGAATCGTTGACATTGGTGCGCCAGAGGAAGGTCGCCTTCGCGGCCACCCGCACCCGCGGGTGTGGGAAAGCATTCAGCCCGGGAACGACGCCGGAGGTATTTCCCGGTGCGATCTGGGTCACCGCCCCCAAGACACGAGGGTCCGGGTAGGGCGCCCGAAACGTCCCCAACGGCGTGGCGGCGCTGTCCCCGCTCGAACGGCCTGCGTCTAACGTCGCGGTGAGCCTCATCGGCAGCCCTGTAGGCACGCCGACATGGCCGACCGCACCCCAAGCGAGGATTCTTCGTTCCGAAAACTGCCCGACTTGACCGTGAACGTCGAAATGGAAGTCGACAATGGGATCCCTGTCCGGAGGAGCCGGCTGCCGAGACCAGCCGGTGCCGACCGTGTGCCGTGTCTCCTGCCCCGAACCCGACGCATAGACGGCCTCGGTCTGGGCCGTGCCTAAGTAGTACATCGTGTGTTCGGTAGTCTTCACTGGGCTGTCCACCTCCCACCAAGACGCCCAGAACAGGCTGTTCGTGGAGGGCACATCGTCGAAGATGCCAGGATGGACCTCGACCTCCGCGCCAATGAGGTTCTCAACCCGGACGCCGCCTGTGTCGATGACCAGTCGGCCGCCGTCAAAGGCCCGTTTTATGTTCGGACCCTCGCGGTCACTCACGAGCAGGCCATTGCCGAGCTTCCACTCTTGGCGTCCGACTGTGAGGGCGACCGGCCCGTCCCGCACCGTGACGAAGCCCTGCTGCAAGTGGAGGAGGTCGACGTCGAGTGGCCTGGGTCCCGGTTGCGCGCCCGCCTGGGTGGCGCTGTTCAACTGCAGCACGACCTCCAGATGCTCGCCGACGGAGAGTTTGGACCGGCCGAACACACGCAGCTGGCCTGCGCCATTCGGGTCCGAAGGGGCGTCGCCGAAGCCCGGATTTTGGACCGCGGCGTAGACGATCCGAGCGCCCGCCTCGAGCTGAAGGGAGGCCCCGTCACTGAGCTCGATCGGTTCCGCGGCTTGGGCGGCGATGGCAAGGGCGAGGGCTAGCATGACGCGTCTCCCGGTTCAGTTCGACTAGAGCGCGCCAGATGCAGAAGTCCGTTGGTCATCCGCATTGCGTCCTGAAATGGGCTTGAACTTGGTGCGACCCACCGCCACGAGCACCGACAGGTGCATCAGCACCACACTTGGAATGATGGCCCCAAACGGCTCACCCAAAGACAGGTGCATGGGAATGGCCAACACCATGACGGTGGCCAGCCCAGCGGCGGCGAGCGGGGTCAGCCAAGGGAGGATTCGCGTCGCGGAGGGAACAATCAGCCCGATGGCACCGAGAAGCTCCGCGAAGCCAATGAACCGAACCATCAGCGCCGGCACCTCGTTGACGAAGGACATGTTGACGGCGAGTTCCTCGATCGGCATTATCAGCTTGGAGCCACCCGCCATGAGGAATGCTAGGCCGAGAAGGCCCTGAATGAGCCAGAGTACGATGTTCATTTGAATGCTCCTTGTGTGTCCACAATAGAACCTCGATCTGCACATGCAACAAGGCTTCAATATCGGCATGTTAAGTTGCATTGAGGCAACAACATGAACTTGGTAGACCTTCAGACTTTCGTACACGTCGCGGAACTTGGGACACTGGCGGCGGCGAGCCAGACCCTAGGAATTCCTAAGTCCACCATCAGCCGACGCATCAAGCGCCTCGAAGACGAGCTGGGCGTTGCACTCGTGCTCCGCGGGGGGCACCGCTACCGCCTGACGGACGAGGGCGGCATTCTGCATCACCGATGTTCGCCCGCACTTCGCGAGATTGCCGACGTCGAAGCCACTCTGGGAGATTTCCGGGTCGGGCCGAGCGGCCTGCTGCGCATCACAGCGCCCAACGACGTGGCCGTCTCGACCCAGTTCGCCGTACTGATCGAAAAGTATCACCGGCGATATCCCGGCGTTCACGTGGAGATCCAACTCACCAATCGGGTCGTGGACCTCATCGAGGAGGGCTTTGACGTCGCCTTAAGACCTGGTCCAGTGAGAGGGCCAGAGTCTGGACTGATGTCTCGCTCACTCGGCGCGAGCGGCATGGGGCTGTACGCTGGGACGGCCTATCTGGCTGCGCGCGGAACGCCGGTCTCACCTGAACAGCTCGCCGAGCACCGATGGATCCTGCACACCATGATGCGGCAACATTCGAGGCGGCCAGAGAGCCTGGCCCCTTGGCTGCCCGAGACCGCCAACATCTATGTAAGCGCCCATACAGTGATGTGTAAGCTGGCCGTTGCCGGATGCGGTATCGCACTACTGCCCAATGTTGTCGCGACGCCGGACGTGGAGGCCGGACACCTCAGAGCACTGTTACCGGGACTGCTGAAGCGGACCGGACGCATGCGTCTCGTCTGGCCGGTGACGCGGTACCTGTCGCCGCGGGTTCGTGCGTTTATCGACATTGCTGCGGAAGAGATGGGACCGCCTTCGGCGGTAAAGCCAACCGGGACTGGCTCGACGCCTCCGTGATCGACGTCGTCAGGAGTCTGCCTCGACGAGCGGGGAGAGAACCAACAGACGGCTGGACAGTGAGACCAGCAGGCTGAGCCCGCCCGCCGCACAAAGACCGGCGCCAATTGTCGTCGAACTGCCGGCCGGCTTCTCAATGCTGGCGAACTCGTTTGTACGTCGGCTGTGCGTCGAAGCTCATCGACGTCTGGCAGGCGGCGCTCTGCGTTCTCCACAATCCGTTTCCCCATCGGATCGACCAGACGAGACCGCCGACCAGTCAGACGTTGAAACGACAATCTGAACATTCCAACAACAGCTTCAACCTGACGGCCGGGGCCTGCGGTCCCTGGTCGGCCTGCGGGCGCCGCCGCAGGTTAAGCACAGTGTTAGGCCGAGAGCCGTGGACGACGAACTTCCATCCGGTGCCGAGATTCTCGCGATGCACCATCCCCGCCAGCTCTTCGGGTCTCTCCTGGAGGATGGTCGTGCGGTGCGCCGGTACTGGGCTCGCCTTGCGCGGGAGTTCCGCGACACGGAGCCCGAGGTGTTTCAGCATGCCCGCCGGCTGTTTGAGCGGGCCCGTGATGGTCAGAGCGCAGCTGTCGAGCCAGTGCAGGTTGTGCATGCCGACGGTGAGGCGCCCAACCCCCGGGTGCGGCAGTGGTTAGCCGATGGCGACTACGCCGCGCTCGCTCATGTGTTGGAGCACGACCCCGGGTCGATTCCACAGCAGGCTCGCATGCAGGACGTCTTGCTGGATGTGGTGCGCGGCATGGGCCCAGATCTGACCGCCTCCCAGTTGTTAGCGGTTGAGCGAGAGCTCGCACACGACCGTCTGATGGTCACTCCGGACGAAGAAATCACGCTTCGCCTGGCGGTCGCGCAGAGCGAGGTTGTGCGTCGATTGCGGAAGGATGACGCTGTGCCCGAGTCGTTTGTAGACCTGGTCAACGCCGCCCGCGCGCCCGATGCTGCAGGGACAGTTTCGGCCATGAATCGCCTGGTGAACGAGGTGCCGATGCCAGCTCTCCGCCAAGTTCTCACCTACGTACGCATTCACCATTCGGGCGCATTGTCCGTCATTGAGCGGCGCATGCTGTTGCTGCGTGAACGCGAGACCCCCAAGCCGGTCGATGACCTCAAAGCCGCTGAGCTGTACGCCGCCTACGTCGACGCCAACACGCCATCGCCCGCGCTTCTACTTGCGGGTGCGGTTGGGTTTGGCGTCGCGCTGTTCATGGCCACGAACATCGTGCTCATTGCGTTGATGGGTGAAGCCAGAGCCATGGCGGAGGACATGAGAGATATCCCCATGGCGTTGGGCGGAATTGGAATCTGCCTTGGCGGAGCGGTCGCGTACTCCATTCAACTGGACCGCAAGAAGACGTCTCGCGCGTTTCGGACGGGTCGAATTCTTGCGATTGCCCGCCGCTTCGGCCTCTTTCCGGCCGAAGTTGTCGACATGATTGTGAAGGGGATGAGGCCCTCTACAGCCGCCAGTCAGACCTACACCAAGGTCGACGTGCTCGTGGCTCTGGAGGCTGACCCCACCTGCCTGTTCGAGTGCTGGAGCGACGTCCTCGCCGCACGCTTTGCAGCCCCCCCAACGGAGTCGTCCTCATGACCACACTCGGTATCGACCTCGGTACAACAAACTCGTTGATTGCTGTGTTTTCAGACGATGGTCCACGCGTTCTGACGGATACAGCAGGCAGTCGCTCCGTGCCGAGCGTTGTGGCTATCGATGACGGTGGCAAGCTGCTCGTTGGGGCCGCAGCACGAGCCCGCGCGGTCTACCGGCCAGATGACGCTGTCTCGCGGTTCAAGCCCTATATGGGCGAAGAGCATGGCTACCGACTTGGCGAGCACGCCCTGGGGCCTGTCTCTCTGTCGGCGCTCGTGTTGCGGGAGCTGAAGGCACGTGCGGAAGAGGCGCTGGGTGAGACCATTGATGAGGCGGTCATCACCGTACCAGCGTGGTTTCGAGAACCCAACCGACGAGCGACTATCGAGGCTGCGCGTCTCGCTGGGCTTCGGGTTCGCCATCTGCTGAACGAGCCCACAGCCGCTGCCCTTGCGTACGGCGTTGCCCAGGGGGACAGCGAGCAGGCCATTGCGGTCCTCGACCTCGGCGGCGGAACCTTCGATGTGACCATTCTTGAGCTGTATGACGGAATGGTCGATGTCCGGGCCAGCGGTGGTGACGTGCATCTAGGCGGTGAGGACTACACGGATGTCTTGCTGCGGCACGTGCTCTCGGGCACCACGACAGACGCGCTGCAGACCGGTGCCGTGCGAGCGTTGGTAGAGCGCGCCAAGCGCCAATTGAGTCACGAGCAGACCGTGACCGTTGACCTGTCGACGCTGGGCGGGCCCACGGTGTCTGTGGACCGTGAGACCTACGACCGACTGTGTGCTCCCTTGAACCAACGTCTGCGCAGATGTGTTCAGGAGGCGCTGGTTCAGTCGGGGCTACGTGGGCCGAGTATTGACCATGTCCTACTTGTTGGTGGAGCGGTCCGCATGCCGGCTGTGGCTGCGATTGCCGAGAGCCTCTTCGGTCAGCCAGCAAAGCTCGCAGATGACGTCGACACGCTCGTTGCGCGGGGTGCAGCGGTTCAGGCAGCATTGCTGGACAAGCACGCAGCCCTCCGTGATGTCATGGTCACCGATGTGCTCACCCACTCCCTCGGGGTCAGTGTCGTTCAGACCTGGGACGGCGAGCACTACGAAGGCCGATTTATGGCGGTCTTGTCTCGGGGAACCACCCTTCCAGCGAGTCGGCAAGAGCGTCTGGCTACGCTGCATCCAGAGCAGACCACGCTGGTGCTTCAGGTGTTTGAAGGCGAGCATCGACTGGTGGAGAAGAACGAGCGTATTGGTACGCTTGAGATTCAAGGCCTGCCGAAACACCCGGTCCAGTCCGGCAAGACGGAGGCTGTAGACGTCCGCTTTTCGCAGGATGTGAGTGGGTTGTTGCAGATTGATGCCACCGTGCTCTCCACACAACAGACCAAACGACTGGTTCTCGAGCGCTCCTCACGTCCACTTCAGGAGGGGGAGCGGGCTCAGGCAGACCGTCGCTTGGCGGCGATTGCCATGCATCCACGAGAAGCGCAGGCCAACCGACAGTTGTTGGAGGTTGCTACGAGCGTGATGATGGTTGTGCCACAGGCGGAACGAGACACTGTGGACCGGTACATTCTGGCGTTTGAGTCCGCGATGGACAAGCAGGTGCCCAACGACATTGTTGAGGCGAATGCGCTTCTGACAGCTGTTGTGCGCGACCTCGTGAACCGTCACGGTCTGCATGATCTGGTCGACGTGCCGTGACCGAAGAGCTTCTTCACATCCAAGACGCCATCCGGCGACGTCGTACGGATGACCCCAAAGGGCTTGTCCATCAGTACGCCGTTGCCACTGGGCTGGGGACCAATGTCTCGAAGCAGGGCCTGCTCGCTGGTGATGTGGCGCTCGCGATTCTGATCCGTGCCGACCCTGCGCTGTTCGGGCCTGGACGGTCGGAAGGGGTTGGCTTGGTCGTACATTCGCGCGACCGATTGGCGTGGCATGTGCCAGAGGTGCTCACCCATTGTGTGAGCCGACTTGTACAGAGCGAAGACGACGCACGACAGACAGGCGCGTGGGCACTGCACCCTTGGACGCGCCTCAATCAGATGTCGGTGACGCACTCAGATCGTCGTCCGATCAACATGGACATCGCCCCCCAGTTCACGGCGGGATTCGATCTACAGCTGAGTCGCATTCTCTTTCAGCGGTCGCTGCTTCCACACGGTCAGGTCGTCACTGACCGCTTTCCGGTCATTGTTCCGACGCCTGGCGGACCTCTGTTTATGCCGTTTGTGGTTCACCCATCGTACTGGCCAGAAGTGTGGACGGCGCGGGGCGGGGCGTAGCCGTCCGATCCTGTGCCGCGGATCCTCAGACCGGTTTGTCTTTAGCGTCGTCTGCTCCGTCCGAACGGGCAGTATTCTGGAACACTTTCTTCCCAACGCCGAAGTGTCGTTCGACGGTCAGCCGCTCGCTCCGCGCATGACATCACCTCGTCCAGCCGAAGTCTTGGCTGAGGCTCGTGCCACTTTGCGACGAGGCTACGCTATCGGTGGCGGAGTGAGCTGTGTGGTCGCGTCTTCGTCTGCGGCCCTACTCGGTGTTCCGAGTCAGGACCGCTTCGTCTTGTTTGCATGTGGGCTCGTTTGGCTGACTGTGGCGGCTGTGCATCGGCGGGTTCGGTCGACCTTGGCTGTGTCTGTCCTCGTAGGCTCGAGTGCTGTGGCCATTGCGCTCAACGCGTTCTACACCGGTGGTATTGATTCGCCGGTTTGCATCTGGCTTGCTGTCCTTCCACTGTCGGGAGGACTGTTGGCGGGGCGTCGCGGGATGGTGAGCGGAATGGTCTGCTTGGCGTTGGCTCTGGTGTTCATACTGTGGACGACCTCTGCGGGTTTGACCCATTCGATTGTCCGGCCTGCTGGCAACTTCCTCATGATACGCCTGGGAAACTTGCTGGGTCTCTCCGTGCTCTTGGGCGTGGCCATGTTGCTGTCCGATAGGCTGTCGACCCAGGTGACCGGCACGATGTTGGCGAGCAATATCCGCCTTCAGGTGGAGGTCGACGACCATGAGGCCACGCGGCGAAAACTGGAAGAGCTGTACAGTGAGTTGGTCGATATTGCGCGGCAGGCTGGCATGGGACAAGTCGCCACCGGCGTGCTGCACAACGTCGGAAATGCGCTCAATGGGGTCACGACTTCAGTGGCGCTTGCGATGAGCGAGGTAAACCGTGCATCGCCCGCACTTGAGCGGGTTGCGGCTCTAATGGAGCAGCCCGAGCTGACAGTTGAAAAGCGAGAGACTGTGGCTGCATATCTGCGCCGGCTGGACGTCTCGTACGCTGAGCGCTTGGGTCGCGTCCAGCAAGAGCTGGAGTGCATTCGAAATGCGTCGGAGCACATGGCGTCTGTGGTGACAGCCCAGCAAGAACTTGCTACAACGTCTGGAATGGTGGAGCGGGTGCCTGTGCGCCAGATTGTTGGACAAGCACACTTGCTGTTAAATACGTCGCTAATACGTCATCACATCGAGTGGGTATTGGATGTGCCCCCAGATCTCATCGCGACCCTCGACCGTCACCGAGCGGTTCAGATTCTGACGAACCTACTCGCGAATGGTCGAGATGCTATGCGCGATGTGACGGGCGAGAGACGTCTGGTTGTACGGGCGACCGGGCAAGAGGGCTGGATTGCCATTCAGGTCACAGACACGGGTTCTGGCGTGTCACAGGCCCTCGCTGAGCGCGTGTTTGAGCATGGCTTCACAACAAAGGCCGACGGCCATGGCTTTGGACTTCACTCCAGCGCCCTGGCAGCCACCGAGATGGGTGGACGCCTGAGCCTCAAGGCTGCTGACCGCGGGGCCCACTTTGTGTTGAGTGTGCCGGACTTGGCCTGGAATCAGGCACCTGCTGTGGGTCGCGATTCGGTCGCCAAGGCGAGCGCCTAGTTGTTGTTGGCCGTGCGCTCAGTCGTGCCGTCGATTCACCAGAGCCGTGCGTACATGGTCGTGCCATAGACCATCTCGCATTCGAAGAAAGTCCTTGGCATACCCCTCAATCTCGAACCCCAGGCGGGCCAGAATGGCTGCACTGCGGTGGTTGTCCGGCAGATGGTCGGCCATGATGCGGTGTAGGCCCAGCTCGTCGAATGCGTAGTCGATGAGCGCCCGCAAGGCCTCGGTCATTAAGCCTTTGCCTTGTTCCTTTTCATCGAGCGCGTACCCGATGTTGACGGCCTGGAGAGCGCCTCTGCGAATGTTGCTGAGGTTGGCGACACCCACAATATGTTCCCCGTGGAACAAAAAGAACCGGTAGGCAATGCCCCGTAGTGCATCCTCTTGGTTCTGTTGGAGCTGACGCTCCCAAAAATCAAGGGTGTAAAAGGTATTTGGACGGACCGGGTCTGTTGCCGACAGGAACTCCCGGTTGCGCAGCGTGTAGCCAAGCACCGAGTCGGCCTCAGCAATCGTTGGAAGACGAATGGTCAGCCGTTTCGTCCTCAAGGCCGGCATGAGGTGCGTTGTTTCCATGTGCCCTCCTATTGGGGCAAAACCCTTAGGATTTGCGAGATTCGAGCATCTGATGGGCTTGGGTGCGCATGCGTGACTTTTGCTCGATGCTGATGCTGTTGGAGGCGTCGATGACGGCTTCGATTCTTGTGGCCGAGTAACTTCCGCTCTCGACCATCATCTCGGTGCTCTTCCACAGTTCCGTATAGGCGTCCTGGTTGTCCTTGCGCAGCATCCCGCCCAAGACTTTGCGTCCACCTTCGGCAAAGCGGTTCGTCAGGTCACCCTTCTCTTCGTCCGTGGTTGTTCGTTCCACACGGGTCAGGTTTTCGGTGGCGGCTTCCTGGCCCTTGCCGGTGACACCGGGCACTAATCCGCCGCGGGCTTCGTTGAGTCGGGCGAGTGGGAAGTGGGTGTGCGCCATCGGGTTGTCGACGCCACGGGCATGGAACTTGAAGACATCGCCGTCTGTCAGCGCGTCACCGGCTGCGTGTACGATGTCGCCGTCCTTGCGGTAGTGAGTGCTCTTGATGCGGTCGTTCTCGTCTTTCGTGCTCTGCTTCTTCTTGAACGCATCGGCGTCTTCCTGGGCGATACCCGGGGACTGAAAGGTCACTACGCGGCCAACGCCGGACAGGTGGACGGCCGTGAGCTGAGCCAGGGCACCGCCGAGACTGTGTCCACACACCACAGCGTCGCCGCCTGCCACGCCCAACATCTGTGCAATGGTCGCTCGGTTGGCGCGGAATTGGTAAGAACCAACGCCGTTTTTGTTCACGTCGTCCTGGACGCCCTTCATGTTTGCGGTGCCACGCAGTGCGAGTACCGGGGCTGCTTTGCCGCCGTGGATGGCCTTCGCGATCTTGGCCTTGGGTCCATTGCCCTGGGCGAGCGGGGTGTACAGAACCCCTCGGAAGCCCGTGGCCGTGTCGTCGATGACCTGTGCCTCTTGGTATCCCCAGGCTTCGAGCTTGTTGTTGTCGAGCTTTCCGTAGGCACCGGCGTGGGCAAGCTGTTCGTAGACGATGTCTTGGGTGGGGATGTTGTGTGCGTCAGAGCGGACATCTTTCCGTCGATCGTCGCCAATGGACTTGATGCCCTTGCGGACGCTCTTACTGATGGCCTTGAACCCGTTCTTGAAGCGCGAGCCCAACGACTTCTTCTTCTTCTTGACCGGCTGGTCTGTCGCCTTGGAGGCGCCATCGACCTGCGCGGACTTGGCGGCTTCGGCAGCTAGGGGGTCCTGCAGTGCGTCGGCGAGGTAGGCGTCCTCTGCCTGTTCGGGGGAGCCGGATGTTGTCGGTTCGGCTGTCTTCGTAGTCGTTGCAACATTCACGTCGGGTACTCCACTGAAGGATGTGCCCAATGTGGTTGCGCTGAAGGGCAACGGCAAGGCGCTCTACAAACTTCAACAGTGGTCCGCATGGTTACGACTGCACCGTTGTCGTAACCATAGCCTGCCTATGGCGACTCGGTGACGAACTGTGTGCCGAGCTCGCCCAGGCTCATCACGACCTCAACGACCTCATCGCTGGTGTTGATGTAGGAGAGGCTGGCGGTCTGCCCAAGGATGACGAGCGTGATGTCGCCAACCGGTGGGTCGCTAAAGCTCGAGTTCACAGTGCCTCTGAGTGCGCTCATGGAGCTGGTATAGGTGCCGTCCTGGATGGTGAAGAGCACGTCATCGTCGCAGTTGGGCGAACGGAAGATGCACGAGGTTGACGCCAGGCAGAGCAACAGCAGAAATCTCATGGCTGGTCGTCCCGCTCGAAGCTAAGAACTCCACCGCCAAAGTCTAGATCGATCAGTCCATCACCCCGAGCGACGATGGTGTCCGGCGTACCGTCGGCGAAGGCTTCTTCACCATCCATCGTCGATGACTCAAAGGTGGGAGCGTAGGCATGCGCCGAGTAGGTGCACTGCTCTACTTTGCTAAGGGCGGTACCAGCGGCTGCGAGGCCGATGGCAGAGATGATGAACCGTCGAATCGGAGCGCCTCCAGGCATCGAGTCTACCCACACGTCTGTAGACTCGACGCTGAGTTTCGCTCACTTCATGGCTAGAACGGAACATCCGCCGTTCCCAGCGCACCCAGATCCAGAACAACCTCTACGGCCTCGCCGTCGACCGTCTCGTAGGTCAGCGTTGCGGTCTGGTCGTTGAGCTGGAGCGTGACGGGGCCGGGAGCAGGGTCGCCAAAGGCATCGCGAATGGCGGCGGGCACAGTGCCGTCTAGCTCCGCTGTGTATTGACCTTGTTCAAACTCGTAGATGGGATCTTCGAAGTTGTCACAGTTGCGGTCGGTATTGCCGCCAGTACAGGCTGAGGTCAGGCAGAGTGCGAGGATGATGTGTCTCATCGGGCGTCCTCCGCTGGGACGAAGACCAAGGTCTCACTGCCATATCGAAACTCGATCTGTTGGTCGGCACCCGCGACAATCGCGTCTGGGGTTGCCTCAATGACGACGTCTTCATCGTCTAGGGTCGCTGAGGCGAAGGTAGGTGCGTAGGCTTCGGTGATCTGAGCGCAAAAAACAAGCGCGGACGCCGTTGTTGTGACCAGCGTGGCTGTGAGCAGAATCCATCTCATTCGGGCAGTCTCCGGTCCGTGCCACCGTACTGTAGTGCATGCGGAGGTCGACCTGCTCCACCGGTGTCAAAACGCCGCACATCGGGCTGTGCGGCCCAACCAGGGGTCTGTTGACCTGGAGGCGGCGCCTCTTGGACCGATGTCACCAGGGCCGTCTCAGCCTTCTAGGAACGCCCGGGTGACTACGATGGGTTCGGCGACGATGCCCGTGTCCTCGTCGTACTGCACAACGAAGTCGATGTCGGTGCCTTCGGGGCCGGTCATCACCTGAACGAAGTCTTGAATCGACAGCAATGCGGTGGAGGTTCCATCCACTTCGGTGATCAGGTCGCCTGACTGTAGGCCCGCGCGCTCGGCGGGAGAGCCGGGCACCACCATGACAACACGCATTCCCGACCCCTCTTCTTGGATTTGAACGCCGAGGCCTCCGGTTCGTTCGGTGGGTAGCACAAGGGTAATGTCCACTTCGTCGCCGCCGAGAACATCCACCTCCACCCGGTCAGACAGGGTCCGTAGTGCGCCGTCCTGACGCCAAGCGATGAGCGTACACAGGCCTTCGTCGACCATCAGGTCGGCTTCGCCCTCGGTGACTCGGTACGACCGTCGTCCGCAGTCGCCACGCATGCCCATGCCGGCTTCTTCGACGGGGTAGCCGTCGGTATCCACAATCTCGATGTACAGGTGGCCCTCGAAGGACAGGGGCTCTGCGGTGTCTGTGCCCAAGTCCACAGCGGCGGGAGGCGGCTTTTCCGACCTTCCGGCTTGTCGCTCCCGTTCGCGTTGTTGGCTGCGCTCGGTCGGCGGTTGCAGTGTGGGACGTGGACGCTGAACAGCGACTTGTTTGGGTTCATTCGGCGCTAAGAGCTGTTCGTTGGAGTCTGTTGACGCATGTGGTCGAGCAAGCCAGGCGAGGCCCACCAAGATCAACACCATGAAGGCGGTCAGCGCTAGGATTCGGCGTCGGCTCACGTCAGCTCCACAGGTACGTTCGCCTGTTCGACAGCAGTGAGCAAGGACGGTGCTGTCGTAGTTCGTCGGTTGGTGAAGTCTGGGCTATCCCTGGCCCTTCATGGAGGCAGCTTGCCGACTCCGGTCACCGATCCCAGCGTCATCGAAGGCTACCTGACGGACGCATCGAATATCCACGGCCATG
Organism: uncultured Pseudomonadota bacterium; assembly: GCA_913061235.1. Classification (GTDB taxonomy): domain Bacteria; phylum Myxococcota_A; class UBA796; order UBA796; genus CAJXTB01. The sequence continues at coordinate 260,267 of CAJXTB010000009.1, forward strand.
CCGAGGGCTTGGTGCGACCGACGTCTACCGAAGAAGTGTCGGCCATCCTGCGCTACTGCCAAGCCAACAACATCGCCGTCACCGTCTCTGCGGGGCGCACGTCCACAACCGCTGCTGCCGTTCCCCAGGGCGGCTGGGTGTTGTCTATGGAGCGTCTCAACACGATCCACCACATTGGCCAAGACACTGCACAGGCCGATGGTGGCGTGTTCCTCGGTGCTTTCCAGACCGAAATCGAGGCAGCGGGACGCTTCTTCCCCCCCGACCCGACCTCTCGCCACGAATGCAGCCTTGGTGCGGCGATTGCGTGCAATGCGTCGGGTGCTCGGTCCTTCCGCTACGGTCCAACACGCCCTTGGGTGCTGGGTCTGACGGTCGTCCTTCCCAACGGAGAGGTGATGGAGGTCAAGCGCGGGGACTCGGTACCGGACGACTGGCCGGTGGTTGACTGGGTGGAGCCCCACGTCAAGACCGCTGCCGGGTATGCGCCGACCCGTGATGCCGTGGACTTTTTCATTGGCCAGGAAGGCACTCTTGGCATCATCACCCGGGCCACCGTTCGGTTGACTGACTTGCCGGCTGAGATCATGGGCGTGCTGGCCTATTTCCCCTCACGCGCCTCTCTGCTTCGTTTCGTAGACGTGGCTCGAACAGCAGCGCGTGCAGATCGGGGCGGCGCTGTTTCTCCACGATGCCTTGAATACTACGATTCAAACTGTCTTGAACTGGCGGCCAAGCGCGTCGGAGGGGTTCCATCTGACGCTGTCTGCGCACTGTTCTGTGAACAGGAGGTCCAACCCTCTCATGAGGAGGACGGACACATGGCAGCATGGTGGGAAGCTCTGGATGAAGCCGGTGCATTGGCGGACGACACCCTGATTGCGACAGATACGGCGACCCGTGAGATGCTGCTGTCGCTGCGGCACGCCATTCCTGCGGGTGTGAACGAAGAGGTCGTGGCTAACGGCATGCCGAAGGTGGGCACCGACCTCGCGGTTCCTGACTCCGCCCTGCCGGCGATTATGGACGCCTATGAGGCGGCTCCCATGCGCCATGTTCTGTTCGGGCACATTGGGGACAACCACCTGCACCTGAATCTGCTGCCCAAGAATGAGGGTGAGCTTGCCCGCGCGCGTGCGTTCTATGGGGAGCTTGTGAAGACGACCATTTCGCTCGGAGGCACCGTGAGCGCCGAGCACGGAATCGGAAAGCTCAAGACCGCGTACTTGGCTGACATGGTCGGACCAGAGGTCATCGCGCGCTTTCGGGCATTGAAGCAGCGCCTCGACCCTGCATGGATCTTAGGACGCGGTACAATGCTGACGCAATGATCTGCAACTGTGTAAGTCCCAGGCTCTCGCTTCGTTGGAGGGGTGAATGATGGCTCGGTCCGCGGCGCGGAACGACCTCATTCCTCTGGAGGAAGAGCGCGTGGTCGTTAGCCAACTCAAAGCGGGAGACCGCGCAGCATTTGCCACGTTGTATCAGTGGTATAATGATCGCGTCTACCGGCAGGCAATCTTGCCTCGCTTGGGTAACCGTGAGCTGGCTGAGGACTGCCTGCGAGACACGTGGCGCACGGTGCTCGAGAAGATTGAGCAGTTCACACTTGTGGACCGCAGCATCTTCTTCTGGATTCACCGCATTGCTGTGAACAAGGCGATGGACGTTCATCGCCGGCTCAAGCGCGACCGCAAGATTGAAGATGCGGTCAAGGATCAGCCAGTTGTTCAGCAGAGCGAGCAACCGGATCGACGCCGTGAGGTGTTGGATACGAAACGCGACGTGGAGACGTCTCTGTCCCGAATGAATGAACGCTATGCCATGGCTCTACGGATGCGCCTCGTCGAGGACCGCGACCGTGAGGAGTGTGCGGCTGCACTTGGAGTGACGCTCGGCAACTTCGACGTCATTCTTCACCGTGCAACAAAGGCTTTCCGTAAGGTGTACCCACCATGATGTCCGTCGAACAGCAAGCGAAAGCGCTCGCCGATTGGCTAGCGTCAAACCCCGGCGCAGAGCCACCTGAAGGCGTGGATAGCGACGTCATCGAGGCGGTGTACTCGCTACGCCCGGACTTGGCGCCTGCACCGCGGGTCAGCATGGATGACATCCTTGGGTTGGTCACCGCTGGACCTCTGGCAGCACCGGCGACTCCAGCGGCGAGTAGTGCTCCCGTAGCACCGGTGGATGCTGTGGTGAGCAGCATTCCCGAGGCCATCAGTACGCCAACGCCCGCCAATAACAACCGTCGACTGTGGGCTGTATTGGGCGGTGTTGCCGCACTTGCTGCTGCCGTTCTCGTCACCGTTCAGGTATCGATGACCGCTTCACAAGGGTCTTTTGCACCAGAGAACAGCGTGCCGGCACTCGCTCAAGCGCCTTCGGTGCCGCAAGAACCTTCCATGGACGGTGCTCGCTCGTTCAACCAGCCTAGTGGGGCTTCACGTCAGCTCGACACGGTCGTGGGCGGAACGGTGACCGAGGAGCAGACCGTCTCACGAGATGGAGACGGCCTCTGGGATGCCGTGGCCGACCTAGGTGTCCCTGAGGAGCAGGAGGAAGAGGCAGACTTTGAGTTCGCAAATGACGCGGACATGGCGGGGGAATTCCGAGACGAGACTGGTGGAGATTGGCGCGAGGATAGTCTGGCCGAGCGTCAGCCCAATGGTGACTTGGGTAGGAACGAACAAGCAGGTACAGAGATCGTCAGTGGGTCGGCCGCAACGGGCGCCGATCGAAGCACGTCGGGTCTGCTGGGTGGCGATTTTGCTGAAGACGATGCTGCCTTTGGTGCTGCCGGGGCGATGGACAGCAATGATCTGGCACTCGCCGCAAGGCCACGGCCGGCCCCGGCGTCCGCACCCTCCGCTGCGCCAGCACGCGTGACCACGATTGCTGCGACCCCAGATCCCGCCCCTGCCCCGCCACCTCCGACAGTCACAGCCCCAGAACCGGAACCGGTTGACGTGGGATGGACGGACGACTTGCTGGATGCCGCCGTGGCAGACGCGGAAGACGCGCCTGCGGATGACCAGTGGGAGGAAGCTGAGGCACGGTCCGCCGACGAATCGGTGGCAGGCCTCGAAGTAGACGAACTTGTTGTGGTGGAGAGTACGAGGACTCGGCGCGACCGTGACTCGCGTCGTGGGCAACGACGGGATGCTGCTGAGGGCGGACAAGCTCCTCCCGCACAGGGCCCATCCGCCGTAGACATGCCACGGGAAGCACCAGTCGCGGCCCAGCAGGAACCATCGCCTGTGGAGCCGTCTGTTGTGAGTCGTTTCTCGACTGTGCAACCCGATGCCGATGCTGGAGTGATTCAGGCGCAACAGCGCGCCCGGGCTCTTGCGAACCGCCAGCAGTATGGCAACGCATTCGATACGTTGAGTGGGTACATTTCGCCGTCAGCACCCATTGACGTTGTGCTGGACTCTGCCGAGTACGCCTTTGCAGCGGGTCGGTGGGCGGACACTGTTCGTGTTGCATCGATTCGGATCGACGCAAACGTACCGTCGGATTCGCCCCAGTCTCGGTCGCGCCTGTACGACTACCGAGCCCGTGCTCAGGCGATGTTGGACGAGCGGATGTCGGCACCCGTGATCATGATGGACGAACCGTAGCAACGCAGGCTAGGCGACAGCTTGGGCTGCAGTGATGCTAGCGCCTAGGCACGTGCTGCGGAGTGACGCTCCGGCCACTTCGTGGAAGGGTCAGGGAGAACGTGGCTCCGTGACCTGTTCCGTGGCTCTCAGCGGCTAGGCTTCCGCCGAGCTCGCGGGCGGCCAGAGCGCTGATGTGTAGGCCGAAACCGTTCCCACTCTTTTTGGTGGTGAATCCGTGCTCGAAGAGCCGGCTGAGAGCTTCGGGCTTGATGCCTTCACCGGTGTCATGAATGTGAATCTTGACGTGGTTAGAGCTTGTTTCTCCCTCGATACGGATTCGCCCACGCGTTGCTCGTGTCTGTACGATGGCATCCGCTGCGTTCGAGATCAGGTTGGTGAGAATCTGAACGAGCTTGTACTGGTCAACGGTGATGTTCGGCAGGTCGTTGAGGTTTACCTGTACGTCGATGTCGGTCCGTGAGAGCGATGTCTCGGTGAGGGAAAGTGTCTGACTCATGACCTCTTGCAGGTCCACGACATGGACCAATCCACGGCTCCGAGAGTGCTCCTGCTGGGTGCTTACGATCACGTTCACATGCTCCAGTCCTTTGCGCAGCGACTGAAGCTCGTCGTGTAGGGCGGTCTCATTCTGGCGCATCTTGGCTATGGCCTGTGCCATGTACTGAATGACCTTGCGGTGCCTGTCGACGTCGTCTGTGTCGCGCTCTGCCTCTTGCTCAAGCACTTCCTGCAGGCGCTTCAGATCCGCCGAACGCTTAGGAAGTAAGCGCTCTGTAGCCAGGCTTGCCGAGACGTTGACCCCGTTGATCGCATTGCCGATGTTGTGGAGGACGCCCGTGGCAATCTCTGCCATACCCGCCGCATGGGCTGCGGACAGGCCTCTCTTGGTCGCCAGTTCAAGCTCAGCCCGGGTGTGCATGTGCTCGTCGAGTTCTGCGGACAGACTCCGGTTGGTGTTGTGTGCGTGCGTGAGTGCTTGTTCGCGAAGGCGGCTTTGGTGGCGTCCAATGATGTACAGCACAGCGGCTGCGCCGAGTGTGCTGATGGCTTGCAGCGCAATCTTCATGGGGGCGAGGCCGTAGGGCCCAGATTGCGTCAGCGCCGACCAGACCGCGACGGACGCAACGGACACCGTCAAGGCGACCGCCGTGGGGCCAAGGCCTCCCTTGTGGTTGTAGGTGACCACGAAGACGGGCGCTGCCGCCAGCCACGGGGTCACCCCGGGAAGCAGTCCTCCCATTTGAAAGGACAAAGCCGTCAAAACACCGATGTACAGGGTGGTGAAGACAGTGTTGTGGAGCGGGGTTGGTTTGTCGTTTGCTGCCAGGCGAAGGCTGACAAAGCCCATGATGGGTATGGCCGCGATGGTCAGGCTGATCATGGCTCCATACCCGGAGACGGCCATGATGATGGACCAGAATCCGCCGAGAACCATCGTCAGGTACGAGGCTGGAGTCAGGCTCGATACCACCATTCGACGGTGTTCTTTGGCCAGCTCTCACTCGTGAGATTCGATGTGTGGCTGGCTCAGCGAACACCTCAATGGCCTGCAGTTCCCATCGATGGCCAGTCGTTGGACAGGCGAGTGCTCGATGCTTGTGATGGGCTTGTGGGACGGCGGGGAACAGCAGGGGTGAACGTGCTGATATCTAGATTAACCCCTTGTGGTTCTTGGCCTGCCCTGTGGTGCGAGAACGTATTGCTGACATCATCAAGTCGATAATGTGGATTTCCCAACCATCTCGTCAAATTTCAGCGGTTTGTTTTGATTTTTGGACAAAAAATGTGAGGTGTCGCAAAGATTAAGTGTAGATTGGTTCTAAAAATGTTGTTCTTGTTTTTTGGTTCAACATGGCAGGTAGTTTATCGAATTCAGCCGTAGCGCTGTTCTTGGTCCACCTGGGCGGCTGACCCGTCGGTCAAGGTGCTGGGCACGATCGATAGGCCCTGGGTTTGGTGATTCCCGTTGCCTCTGACGTAGTGGCGATTATGCCCCGACCATGCCTTTTCCCCCCCGAATTGCTCGCGCTCTGACGAAACTCCTGTCCGGCGACAAGGCGTCTGAGCGCGCTGAGCGTCTGCACTTCGCGGACGCCGGTCATGGCTACGACCAGTTTGGCCAGCATCCAGACTTTGTTGCGCTGGGGGATGCCATCGCTGGCCCGCTGTACGACAAGTACTTCCGCGTCATCAGCCATGGTCACGAGAACATCCCGCAGACTGGTGCCGCCGTGTTGGCCTGCAACCACTCTGGAACGCTCCCATTCGACGGCGCCATGGTGTGGGTAGATGTGTTCCGCAACACCGACCCGCCTCGTGCCCCTCGCGCCGTCGCCGACTATTTCGTGTCGAGCTTGCCGTTGATTGGCACCTTGTTCGCACGGTCTGGCGTTGTGAGTGGCTCTAGAGGAAATGCGCAGGCGCTGCTGGAGGCGGGCGAGTTGTTGCTCATCTTCCCAGAGGGCACACCGGGCATTGGGAAGCTGTACAAAGACCGCTACAATCTCCAGAAGTGGCGCCAGGGGCATTGTGAGCTGGCCATTCGCCATCAGGCGCCGGTCATTCCGATTGGCGTTGTGGGTGCGGAAGAGCAGATGCCACAGATTGCGCGCATACCCATACCTGGGCCCGTGCCGTACCTGCCGATTCCGGCCACCTTGGTCCCCTTGCCTGTGCGCTACCACATCTACTACGGCGAGCCGATTCGCTTTGATGACGAGTATGACGCCGAAGATGCCGACGATCCCGAGATTGTGGCCGAGGCTGCTCTGCGCGTTCAGGCTGCAGTGGACGCGTTGTTGAAGCGCGGGCTCGCCGAGCGCAAGGGTGTGTTCGCATGATCAGCGTACTCGTCACCGGTGCCACGACCCCCATGGGCGAACGTCTGGTTCGCAGTCTGGTCAGCGATACCCGCGTCAAGCATGTGCTCGCAGTCGACGACCGTCCGCCGGACCGCGCTTTGCCCTTCTCCCATGGCAAGCGTCTGACCTACAAGCAGGTGGACCTGCGCCGCTCACGCCGTGTGCATGACCTGCTGTTTGGGCCGGCCCGCGACCTGGGCGTCGAGGTCATTGTTCACCTGTCCGAGCACCGCCACGCGCTGGATGAAGGCCGAAAGGTCCGCGACCACAACGTAGAAGCGCTGCGCTCCATGCTCGACCTGGCCAATCGCCATCCGACCATTCGTCGGTTGGTGGTCAAGAGCCATGCGGTGGTCTACCGAGTCAGCTTGGACCTGCCGATTCTCGTCTCCGAAGACCACCCTTTGGCGATGGGCGGACACACGCCGCAGTACGTTCGCGACCGGGTGGAAGCAGATCTGACGGCCTGTGCGTCCATGGGCCTCATCGACTGCGAAATCGTGGTGCTGCGCTGTGCCGAAGCACTGGCCCCAGGCACTGGCAGTCAGCTGCACTCCTTCCTCTCTGGACCTGTTGCCTTCCGCCCCTTGGGCTTTGACCCCATGGTCAACGTGGCGACCATCGACGACATTGTTCATGCGCATGAGCTGGCCACCTTCGGCAGCGGTGAAGGGGTGTTCAACATCCCGGGCTTCGACACGCTTCCACTGTCGTTAGCCATCCGAAAGTTCGGAGCCATTGGGATTCCAGCTCCGGGCACGCTCATCAAGCCCCTGTACGCATTGCGGCACCTCACGACTGGCGCGCAGTTCAGCTACGGCCTGAACAAGAACCGAATGCACCTCGGGCTTGTCCTCAATGGGGCTCGGGCGAAACGAGTGCTCGGATATGCTCCAGAGACACCGGTTGAATGGCCGTTTGAGTCTGATTGACGTGAATGCGTCAGGGATTCTCGTCGGAGTCGCTGTCGCTGTCATCAGTGCTCGCCGTTGCTGCGTACGCCATCGCCGCTCGGGCGCGACGCTGTGACTCGGCCACGGCTTCCTCACAGGCTTGCTGTAGGGCCTCTGTGAGCGTCTTGAGCACATTGTCCGGTTCGGTGTGCCACTGATGGCTGCTGACGCGTACAACATGCCACGAGCGCGCTTGGAGGACGCCTGGTTCGTGGCGGTGGGCTTGGTCGACGTCGCCGACTTCGTGTCCCTCTTCGGTGAGCACGGCAACGCGCCACTGTGTGATGTTGTCTGGGTCGCGTAGGGCGAGTGGAACCCGGAAGCCGCTGCTGCCGACGTCGAGGTCGTAGCCTACGTTGTTGTTGGCTAAGCGCAGGCCGATCTGAGCGGCGAGCGACGGCACGCCAAGGTCGACAGGGCGCTCACTGCGAAGTGCCCCAAGCGAGCCATGACGAACGCGTTCGAGGGTCTTTTGGGCGGCACGTCGCCGTCCGTGCGTCATGTCCCAGGTGTACTCCAAGAACGCCTTGAACAGCTTGGGGCCTTCGTTCTTGGTGTTGGCAACGCTCAACAGATTCGGAGTGAAGGAGCTGACGACGATGCACTCGCGCTTGGCACGGGAGACGGCAACATTCAGTCGTCGCTCGCCGCCTTCTTGGCCGAGGGGCCCGAAGCGTGCGGCGACGTACTCGGTGCCAGCCAGGGGCCCGCTGCGGCGCTTGCTAGGCGCGTGTCCCAGGGAGAAGACGATGACGTCGCGCTCGTCGCCCTGGACCCCTTCGAGGTTCTTCACGAACGGGCGCTGGTCCAGCATTTCGTGGCTCTTGGCAGTGGCCCAGCGCTCGGCAAAGTCGTCGTCGGTCTCGGCTCGCTGGTCCAGAGTGTCTAGGATGAGACGGCGCTGCTGGACGTTGAAGGTGATGATTCCGATGCTTGGCGGCGGTGTCTGGCTTAGCAGTTCATGGGTGAGGTCGGCAATGCGCTCGGCCTCTTTGGGATTGACACCCTTGTCGTAGGCGCCGTCATCCACACTCACCCAACGCACTGCGGGCGAGGCGTGTGGCGTGTTCGTGGATGGGATGGTGAACAGGTCGCCGCCGTACATGGCGTGGTTGGAGAACGCGATGAGCTCTTCGTGTAGGCATCGGTAATGCCAGCGAAGGCCGCGGTGTGCGCAGCGCTCGCGGGCCAGGACCAAGAGCGACTCGGCGGTCAAGACATCGGCCTCGACGGTCTCGGCGGTGCCGACTTCGTCGTCGTCGCCGGGAGTTGCCAGCTGAAAGTAGCTGCTTGGCGGCATCTGTCGTTCGTCACCGGCCACCACAGCACGGTGTCCGCGGATGAGTGCGGGCAGGCCCTTCTCGACGGTTGCTTGGCTGGCTTCGTCCATCACGACCAAGTCGAAGATGGGGCGGCCAGGGAACAGAATGGCCATGGTCTCTGGAGACACGAGCCACACGGGAAGGATGTCCATGAGGCCGTCGGCCACAAACTGACGCACAAACCCGCGCAGGCTCAACACGTAGCGCTTCTTGCTCGCCTCGCGCAGCATCTGCTCCCGCGCCTTCTGAATGGGCGTTCGACGCTTGCCCTTGTCCGGCCGCGCCTCGGTCAGCAGCTCGGCACGGTCACAGCGCTGGAGCATGGCATCGATGTGTGCCTGTCCCCTGGCATCCTGCAGCTCCCGTAGACGTTCCTCGGCGTCGCGAACGGCGCCGAATGGGGTCTGACGATTCAGCTCTCGAATCCCTGGATGCCGGCGTTGGGTCGCGGTCAGCATCACAGTGGCCCAGCCGTGCTCGATGGCTTCGCGCCACTCGTCCTGTACACCGAGCTCACCGTCGGCCAGCTGGTGGGTCATGAGGCGGGCGTCAGGGTGCAGAGTCGTAGCGGCGTCCAGGTTGCGGTCGGACAGGACCACGCGGGCAACATCGAGCGACCAAGACTCAAGGATGTCTTCGGTCACAGCGGCGGTGGGTGTTGCGGGCACGTACGGCAGCCACTTGCGCACGGGTGCGACGAGGACGGCGTGAGCCTGTGATGCCTCGGCAATGACGATGGACTGGCCGAGCTTCGCGTCCCATGCGGCGAGGTCGGAGCCTGGCCACGCATCGGACTCGGTCAGCGGAGCGCGGTCATCGTGCAGGCCGCGAGTGATGTCCCATGCGGTGTGCAGTGCTGTGACCTTGCGTCTTGCGGCTTCGCTGTTGGCGAGAATGGGCGAGAGCTGAAGCGCTGCCAGCACCGCGTCAAGGCGGACGTAGGCATCTGATGCGGTGTGGCGGTGTTCGACTTGTTCGGCGAGCGCCGGTGTTGTCGACGACGCCATTGCGGCGGGCCACTGAGTTGCCAACAGAGCCCTCAGTCGACTGCGAGCCGACCACCATGCCGGTGAGAAATACCGGAGGAAACTACTTCCTGCTCGTCGGATGACCGCGATGGTCGCTGCGAAGTCTGGGGGTACTTCCAGGCGAACGCGCTCCGGAACCGCGGGTAGCCAGCGCTCGGGCTCTGTCCACGCCGTCTGTAGGGCACTCATCAATGCGTGAAGTCCCTCTGCGTCGTCGACGGCGAGCATGGCAACCAGTCCCTTCGCGACGTCGGCGCTGTGTCGGGACTCTCGTGTGGCAATGGCGCGATCGAGGGCTGGGCGGGCACGGACAATGGCGCGGTCATCGAGGTCTTCGCGTACGGCGTCCAGGGTCTTGGCGGTGTCGCGTGCGGCCATCAGCGACGTCTCAATGTCGGTCAGCTGGTCGGGCGTGGTGTCGGCAAGACTTGGGCGTGGTGTGTCTGACGGCGCCCGCCACACCGAGTCCTTCGCAAACAGGTCTGCGTTTCGGCTCTCGCGGGACACGCGTTCAGCCAGGCGTCTCAGGTCGCGCAGGGTGAGCCGAGTGACCGTGGCGGACATGGGCTGAAGGGCGGCAGTCAGGTAGCTGGTGGCGAGTAGATGCAGCTGGCCTACGGTTGGAGCCTCGTCGCCCAACGCTGTGGCGAGGGCGGCTCTACGGCTGTGAAGCGCGTCACGAACGGCTGCGAGGTCTTCGACAGTGCGTGTGGCCTTGTCCTCGTCCGCATCCCGGCTGTGGCCTTCTCCGAGGCGGGTGAGCACTTGGTTGTACAGGGCCCGTCGGTCGTCCTGCACGTCGTGGACCAATGCGAGTAGGTGGCGAAAGCCGATCTGCTCCAGACGCTGGGCAACAACATCGATAGCGGCGCGCTTCTCGCACACAACGGCGACGGTCTGACCACGGGACAAGGCGTCTGCAACGAGGTTGACGATGACCTGGGACTTGCCGGTTCCTGGAGGGCCATCCACGACCAGCGTTCGCTGGGTACGGGCCTGTTCGAGAACAGCCAGCTGGCTGGGGTCAGCGCGGACCACGGGAATTAGCGGGCCATCCGGTGACGCGAGCTGGTCGGTGACGTTGAGGGCTGCACGCAGGTCGGCGGGAAGCAGTGCCCCCGCCGCGCCAAAGCGCTCTGCCAGGGGTTCGTTCGGGTCGGCAATGGCCTGCAGCAGCTCGTCGTAGTCCTGAATCATGTCCGAGCTGGACTGGGGAAAGAAGCCAAGGACAGCACACCGTTCGATGACCGCGCGTCCGTTGGACCATGCGATGAAGTCGTCATCACGGGGTTTGAGGGGTGTCAGCGAGTCGGACTCGGGTCGGGCGACGATGCCATTGGCGGACAAGAGGTCTCGCACAGCGTCCAGGCCGGTCTCGGCTGCGGCGTCGAGCTCGGCGGCCAGGGTATCTGGGAAGGGCAGGTTCTTCTTCGAGAAGAGCAAGCGAAGCAGGGCTTGGTTGGCGACGGGTGGGTCGTTCTCGCGTGGAATCAGGCGAAAGCCACGCCCCTTGCTGCGTTCAATGTCCACGGCGTACAGAACGAGGGGTGCGCGGACCAGGTAGCCGCCGAACACCCCAGTCAGGAACGGTGCACCGACGTACAGGTCGCGGGCGCCGGTCTGCTCCGTGCGTCCCCTGGCCTCTCGTTCCAAGCTGATCAGCTCGGTCGCCACTTTCTCCGCGCCTTCATGCACGCCGACTTCAGAGCCGTCGATGACCCGGGCGGGGGCCTGTTCTCGGATGGCAGCCAGGACGCGCTCGGCATGGCCAACGCTCACCCCTTCCAGGCGAAACATGTCCAGTGAACGGCCGGTTCGGCACTTTCTAAGTCGAATAGAAGGGCTTCGGCCGTCGCCGTTCACCAGCTGGTCGCGTAACCGAGTAAATGCAGCGGTTAGCCGGGTTCTAGCTGGCTCATCTGTCGTTTCGTCTGGCAGTTGGGTGGTGTCGATTCGTGCAAGACGCGCTTCGTCCGTCAGATCGAGGTGTAGCAGGCGGTCGAGCTCCGCATGGGCCATGTCTGAATCGCACACCAAGCCAACAACGGTCATGCGTTCGGCAATGTGGGTGCGTGTGGCTTCGCTGGCGTCTGCGTCTCCAAGAAGGCGGGCCATGCGGCGGATGGTGACGTCCCCACCTCCGCGTCGAACGATTCCACGGAGGAACAGGTCGAAGGCTTCCCGTGCCTCGTCTGCCCGGGCGGGCATGGGGATGGAGCGCTCCATCTTGTCGAGGTCTGGCACCTCAATGCCCATCTGCACCAAGACCGGTGTGAGCAAGGCGCGGAAGAGCACGCCACAGCGAAGCGAGTCGCCAAGGGCGCAGACCATCTCAATCTCGGAGTCCGCCACAACCTTGTCAGCGGTGACCACCTGCATGAGCACCTGAAACACGCTGCGCTGAACAGACGGACCACCGTGAATGACGACCGCTCCGGTATCCGCGAATGCCTCGAGTGCGTTGTCCCAGTTCAAGTACCTCTGCCAGTCGTGTACGTGCGTGGCGAACAGACTCTCAATTGCCACGCTCTCGGCTTCGACCATCTCGCCGTCGCTCAAGGCCACCAAGACTGCACAGGCCAGAGCGCACTCCATGACCTCGGGAATCGGCGCGTCATCGAACGGCGTGTCGAGCAGACTTCCGTTGGGGGCGGCGGACAGGACGCGGTCGATGCGTGCGTCGATCTCAGCCACTGCGGTACCGCCGGTGCCCCCGGTCAGCTCTGCGTACTGATCGCTTCCGGCCCACAGGGACAGGGCCCAGGCACGAAGTCCATGCTCTGGATGGGTGATGCCACTGACCGCCCCACCCTCCTGTTCAAGTTGCTCAATGAGGGCGGTACACTGAGCCAGGTAGGCATCGGTGTCCCAAGTCAGCTCCGTGACCGACAGACCTGTGGTGCCCGCCATCTCCAGACGCAGCGCGGCGTCTAGGCTTCCGCAGGCAAGCAGACCGAAGCGGTCGGCGGTGAGCTCTCTGCACATGGCAAGATGGCTCGCGACCTGTTTGGCAGACGACGGAATGCCGAAGGCGCCTCCCAAGATTCCGCCGGCGACCATGCCTAGAAGTCCATCCGGTGACTCCGGCCCGTGGGCCAAGAAGTGTCCGAGTTCGTGTCCGAAGACAGCCGTGGCTGCGTCGTCATCAATGAGACTCAGCAGTCGTCCGCGAATCTCCAGCATGATTGGATCACCAATCAGGTGAATAGCGGCGTTCTCGGCTCCGGCGGCTTGGTAGATCTCCAAGACCCCTTCCACCGACAATGCAGCGGCTGCCCGGCGTGCAGCACTCCACGCATCTGGCGCCATGCCGTCCGTCAGCTGAACGGAATGAGCGAGCAGCGTTCGCTTGAGACGCGCGACATCCGGAGGCCCAGAGACTTCGGCGCGTGCCAATGCAGCAGCGATGAACGGGTTTGCCCGGCAGGCGGCGGCTGCGCGAGTCTCTCCGGTGAAGCGGATACGGTCGACAGGCAGCGGGGTCATGGGCAGCTCGGGTCAGGGTCGAAGGGTCGGCTCGATCTACGACTTGGGCAGCAGCGCGGTGACCATGGCAAGCAGGTCTTCAACAGGGTCAGTGCCGTGCAATACGGTGTTCGCGTGGGTGCGACTGGGCGCCACGAACTCTTGGTGCATGGGACGAACTGTGGCCTCCCACTGACCGAGTACTCCGTCCACATCACGCCCACGCTTCTCGATGTCGCGGCGAATGCGACGGACCAGACGGATGTCGTCTGGGGTGTCGACGTAGATGCTGTGGTCGAACCGGGTACGCAGGTCTGGATGCGCCAACACCAGGATGCCCTCGACAATCACAATGTCGCTGGGCCTGACGGTCTGGGTCGCTGCTGACCGGGCGTGGGTTGGGAAGTCGAACAGCGGCAATTCCACCGTCTCTCCCCGCTTCAACGCGTCGACATCTGCAATGAGCCGGGCGGTGTCCAGCGAATCGGGGTGGTCGAAGTTGTAGCCAACCGGGTTGTGAGCGAACTCTGCGGGCAGCGTCTTGTAGTACTGGTCATGGGTGATGAGCAGTGCGCGCGCACCGAGCATGTTGCCCAGTGCCGCAGCAAGAGTGGATTTTCCCGAAGCGGTGCCACCGGCCATGCCGAGGATGAATGTCATGTCGTCCTGCCTAAGCCTTGGTACCAGGGGTGCGTAGCTCAGTGATGAGCCGCTCCAGTTCTTCGGTGCTGCCGTAGTTGATGACGATGCGTCCCCCGCCCTTTTTCAGCGGCTTGATGGCGACTGCGGTGTGCAATGCGTCCGACAAGATCTTGTTCGCGTAGTCGAGAGTCTTCTCTTGGCGGCGCTGGGTGTTGCTGCGGCGAACCGGGTCAAAGCGGCTGATCTGACGAACCAACTTCTCCGTGGCACGCACGGACAGGCCCTGAGCGATGACCTTTGCAACCACGCTGCGCATCTCGTCAGGGTTGACGAGCGGCAGTAGCGAGCGACCATGACCTGCACTGATACGACCGTCCCGAATGGCGACGAGCACGTAGTCCGGCAGGCGCAGTAGACGCAGTGCATTGGCGACTGTAGGACGTTCCTTGCCTACGCGTTCAGCGACTTGGTCTTGGGTGTAGCTGTACACTTCCATGAGGCGCTGGTAGCCCTTAGCGGCTTCGATGGGGTCTAGGTCGGCGCGCTGTAGGTTCTCGACCAAGGCCATCTCTAGCTGGTCTTTGGGGTCCGCAACGTCCTTGAGTAGGACGGGCACTTCGCTCAATCCAGCCATGGTTGCTGCACGCAGACGGCGCTCACCGGCAATGAGAACGTACCGGCCGTTGTCACGACGAACCACGAGTGGAGCCAGGATGCCGTGGCGTTCGATAGACGCCGACAGGCTTGCAATGTCTTCGGCCTTGAACACTTCGCGAGGCTGCTCTGGGTTCGGCTGAATCTCGTCTAGCGGAACCATGCGGACATCAGTGCGCTCCCGCTTGGTGAGCTCTTCGTCTCCAAAGGCGCTGTCTGGAATGAGAGAAGCGAGTCCGCGGCCGAGGCCGCTGCGTGCGGGGCGGGTCATGATGCCTCCTTGGCGGAAGTGGTGTTGGTGTGTGCATGCTTGGCCAGCAGCTCATCTGCGAGGGCCATGTACGCTTTTGCACCGGTAGAACGTGGGTCGTACTCGATGATGCTCTTGCCATAGGACGGCGCTTCACCTAGGCGAACGTTGCGAGGAATGGTGGTCGTGAAGACCTCACCCTTGAACAACTCGCGTGACTGGGCCTCGACCTCGCGACACAGGTTGTTGCGCGCATCCGACATGGTAATGACCAGACCTTCGCGGACGAGGTCAGGATTCATGCGGCGCTTGACGGCCTGGATGGTTCGGAGCAGCTCGCCGAGTCCCTCAAGCGCGAAGTACTCGGCCTGAACAGGAATGAGCACGGAGTCGGCGGCGACCAGAGCGTTGATGGTCAGCAGGCTCAGACTCGGTGGGCAGTCAATGAGCACAAAGTCGTACTGGTCCCGCACGCGGTTGAGAATCTTCCGCAGCTTGCGTTCCCGATTTTCGACGCTGACAAGCTCTACCTCTGCACCGACCAGCTCACGGTTTGCAGGAATCAGCTCAAGGCCGTCCATTGCCGTGGGCATACGGACCGATTCGAGGTCGCGAAACTCCATGATGACGTCGTAAACGCCCATAGTGACGTCTTCGCGCGGGTAGCCCAGCCCCGAGGACGCATTGCCCTGTGGGTCCAGGTCAATGACCAAGACGCGGTTCTTTCTCGCGGCCAGTCCGGCTGCAAGGTTGATGGTGGTGGTGGTCTTGCCGACTCCACCTTTCTGGTTGGAGACCGCGATGACGCGTGCCATGGGTATGTCCGTGATTGGAAGTCGGATATCGAGGAGGGCGGCGAGGTTCATGACCGCCGGTGAGGCGGAGGAAGGAGTGCGCGTAGGCAGCGCAGAACCGTACAATAGCGATCTCGAAAATGTCGCGCCAGCCGAAGGATGCAGTCAGCGTGCTGATCTGAACGCAGGCTCGCTGTGCAATCAGCGAACTCTGCCGTTCACACCGCAACTCGCAGGCGCTGGTCCGAGCAGCGAATGACGCAATCTTTTTTGCCCTTCTGTTCCACGTGGAACATCGGTTGCGGAAGTGTGCGGCGCATGTGTTCCACGTGGAACATGGCCAAGCGTCTCAGATGCGGTGTGTTCCACGTGGAACATGGGTCAGTCGGAACCAGCGTTGAGGAACATCACTGCCTCGGCCACGAGTGGGTCGATACGAACGGTGCGAGTCTCGGGGTGCTGCGACACGGCCATGAACCTTCCGCCGTCTTGCTCAATGAGTGCACCAGTAGCGAGTAGCAGTACAAGCTGGTTCCAGGGGTCAATGGTGCGGCGGCTTGCGCTCTGAATGAGGTCGTCGCGGACGCTGGGCGCTGCATTGTTCAGGAGCTGGCGTGCTGTGGTCCAGTGGAGCATGGATGGCTGGTCAATGAAGTCGGCGGTCAGTCCCTCGATGAGCAGCGCCAGGTCAATGCCGTGGAGTCCTGTGGTCCACGACTGCGTGTCGACTGTGGTGCGACCGTACGATGAGCGGGCCATAGCCGGAACGGCCCAGTAGTTGACGGACTGCAGTGTGGCGTCGAGAGCGAGGCCGGTCCTGTGGGCTGCCTGGGCGTAGGGTACAAGCTGTGCCGAGTGCCATTGAGGGCCATCGTCCAGGGAACACATAGCATATGGGCGGTACAACCGTCCCAGGCGAAGCGCAGCTTGGGGGCGTTCTAAACGGAAGGCCATGTGAGCGGCATCTCGCCGTTGGTGAGGCACTATGGCTTCAGGGTCGGCCAAGATTGTGTCTATCCACGCGTGTTCGTCTGCGTTGACGCTCGCAGGCACGGGTAGTACCGTCCAGTTTGGCGCACGCGCTGGCCATGCAGGGACGCCGTACAGGTCGCCCTCGAATGTAGTGAGTACACGTGCATAGTGGTGGGCCTGACGGGTACGGCGGTCCGCGCGGCCTCGCACTCGCTCTACGACGCGCAGGCTAGGATCATCGTGGCCCACGAGGCACGGCTCGGCCCAGCAGCGTTCCGCTACAACGGGAGTCGAAGTGTCTGGTCCGAATAGCCACAAGTGGTCGCCGGGACCTACGGGGTGCGCACGGGCGAAGAGCGACAAGTGGACGTCGCCGGACTGAGCCTCGGTTACGCGCACGATCTGAGGGACAACAGGGGTCGGCTGTACCGCTGACTGCCAGTCATCGGCGGTCGGCCAAGTGGCGTCGTCGTGCAGCTCGGGGGGGCGCTCGAATACCTGGGATTGGCCCGCAGCCAGAGCGATCAGCAGTACAGCTTGGATGAGCAACGTTGACCTCCACCAACTTGGGTGTGGCGAGCCCGTGATTCGCTAACGGTGGCGCTCAATGTCCGCTGGCTATGGCGTGCCATCTTGAGGGGGGCGCGATGCCTCTGATGTTCCACGTGGAACACTAAGGCGTCGGTCGGTTGGAGCCTGCATCCGTCGACGCATTGGCGTTCCTGCCGCTGCGGACAGCTCTGCCCCAGTTCTAGCATCTGTCGTCACTTGCCAGGTCGTCGCGATGGGGCCCATCCATCGGCCACGCCACGACGATTGCCAAATGGGAGCGTAGGCACTGCACTCGGTGACAGCAGGGTCGCTGGTCTCTGGAGACTGGCGTGTGAGGCTGTAGCTCTGGAGTTGGTAGCCATTGGGCACCGATTCCGACTGTACCGGGGTCTGAACTTGGCGTAGGTCGCAGACCTCAGCGCAGGTCGCTGGAACTTGGCCCAAGCAGGTGTGAATCCAGGCAATACGCTGCTGTGTACGCTCAAACTCGTCGAGGTCCCAGCTCTGCTCGCCGGCCCAGGTGGCGACGTCGTCGTCTGTCGGGCCGGATGGTGCCGATGACGCGCAGGAAACGAAGAGTAGGGCGGCGCAAGCGGCAGAGAGTCGGGTGGGGAACATGGAGCCTCAGTATTGGGACACGGCATAACCCGGGAGACAAGCGTTGGGCATCTTGTGATTACCCGGTTATCTCCTGCAATATCGAACAATTAGAGCGCGATATTCGGGTTTTGACCATGAGAGTTGGCCATGTGTATGGGCGCGCTACGCGGCGAGCGCTGCGACGGCTGGACGTAGGGCGTGTCGAAAGCGAGAGGGGATGGCGTGTCGCATCTCGCGGCGCAGTGCGTGCTGTTCGTCGGTGGACAGCTGTGGCCACAGCCACATCAGAGATGTCCAGGCCAGCTCTGCGTGACGGGCTTCGTCGTTGGCAATGATGCGAAGCAGCTCGGCGTCGGCTGGTGTCGCGGTCGACATGTCGTCGATGACCTGCATCACGGACAGGGTCTCGTTGACGCACCCGTCGAGGGCCACGCCGCGCGTGATGTCGTACACGGAGCGTCGCTGGGGGACGTGGATGTTGAGGGGGCCTAGTGTGGCCTGTACGCCGTCTTGTGCGGCTCGCTGAAGACACAGCTGGGTGTGGACGACTTCGTCCTGCTGGGCGGCTGTGATGGCCTGTAGAAGGTCCAGGGGCGCGCCGAGAGACATCATCTCCAGCAGGTGCTGTGCGAATGAGGCGACACTCGCGTGCTCAAACTGTGCGGCGCGTAGCCAGCGATTGGTGGATGCGGTGGAGCAGGGGGCCACGCGGTCGTGGAAGGGGCGTCCTGGAATCATGCGACGTATGCCCACCTCTTCGAAGGACTGGACGGCACCAGTGGTGGCATCCCCCACAGCTTCGTACATCAGGCCGCCGTTTGGGACGTAGCTATTCGTCCAGCCTTCCGGAGCGACGAAGTACTCACGTTTCCATGTCCACTTGGCGCCGTCGCAGGAAGGGGGACTGCCTACCGGCTGGAACTGTGTGCGGTTGATGGTGAGGGTGTGTTTGTCGACCTGTGCGTCGTCGTGGATAGCAACGAGCTGGCTAAGGTCGCAGAGGTCCAGGCAGTTCGGGAACGCGCTGAGGCACTGTTCAACCGTGGAGTGACGCTCCGGGTACGACAGAAACGTCGCAACGGGGTCGGTATCGGCGCCGATGAGCGTTGGGTACGTCGCATGGAGCATACCTTCCTTCTTCCACATGACAGTGATGGGAGTCGGCTCTGGCGACAGGACCTGGCTCGACCCACACCCCCCAACGCTCGACACAAGCAGAGGTAGACCTACGACCCGTCGAATCCGATTGAGGACGTCCGTGTGTTGCATTCTTGGGCTCCGCTGCAGTGATGCCGAGTCAGTTCAGGTCCACCGGGACGAGCGTCGTTGTCGTCACCGGGATCTCCAAGGGTGGGTTGTACCCTGGGTTGTTGGGGCTGCACATGTCACGTGTACCGGCGAGGTCCATGTAGGCCGTCGGCGTCTGTATTCCGGAGAAGTTTCCTTCGAAGCTATAGTACGCGCCGCCGCCCCGAAGGTAGATGCACGTCGCGGAGCAGCCCTCAACCGGCGTGGTGTACTTGGCCACCATGGTGCTGTAGGTCTGCTCAAACCACTTCAGCTGGGTGCTTCGTGGTTGTCCTGACCACGCACTGCCGCACTGCGTCTGAAGCCAAAATGCGAGGCCGCCCTTGTGGGAAGCGGTGTTCCACGTGCTCGGCGCCGTTTGGTTGTACCCGCGAAACACACGGATATCGCACATGAGCTGTGTCGTTTCGGACGGCTTCGAGACACAGACTGGGTAGTAGGTGTTTGCGTCGCCCCCGACGGTGATCGACCCGGTGTAGTGGTGCCGGGCGATGCCGCCAATCGCAGCCGTTACGTCATTGGCAGTCGCAATCGCCACGCCATCGACGGTGCTCGCTGCGGCGAGATCGACGGCAGCCGTTGGCATTTGTCCGGCGCTGAGCGTACCGGTTCCGTCGGCCAGTGCGTGACCGTGTCCTGCGGTGGAAATGGCGACGTTGTTCACTGTGGTGCCGCTTGCAAGGTTGACCGCAGCCGTTGGCATCTGTCCGGCGTCGAGCACACCGGTTCCGTCAGCCAGTGCGTGATCGTGTCCTGCGGTGGAAATGGCCACGTTGTTCACTGTGGTGCCGCTTGCAAGATTGACGGCAGCCGTTGGCATCTGTCCGGCGTCGAGCACACCGGTCCCGTCCGACAAGGCATGACCGTGGTTGCCCGCCGCGACCTCGGCTGCAGAAGAACCCACTGGAAGTCGGCCGATTGCGAGGGTGCCGCTGGTGATGTCGTCTGCGTCATGGGTGTGCGCAGGTAGCCCAGGACCACAGCCCCATGTGGCTCCGTTGTAAGTGGCTACCTGGCCTGTTGTGCACGACAGGTCGGAGAGGCTTCCGCCAGACAGAGCGACCAGGTCACCGGCTGAATCGATGACGACATTGCCGTTGATACGAAGCTCCGAGGCATCGACCACGCCGCCAGAGACCGAATCAGCAGATGCCGCAGACGCAGCCCGTTGTGCCTGAAGTGCGTAGGGAACACTGGCCAGCTTCACCCGGCTCAGTGCCGGGGCGCTGTCGACCGAGAGCGCCAGCCACACATTATCGCCGTCGAAATCCGAATCGCTTAGCGGGGCTCCACTACCAAGGTTGATGGCGTAGTATCCCGTGGTGAAGTCTACAGCGCTCATGGTGTCTGACCACAGGACATTGCCGCTCGTTGGGGCATCGTACAGGGTCACGCTCACATCATGAGGGCCGTCAATCGGAGTGCCGGTACTGTCGAGCAGGCGTCCTTGTTGGGTCAGATGCAGCGGTGCCGCGACTGCCGAAGTCGCCAGAAGGGTGGCCAAGATCAAGAGTGTTGGTCGCATGGAATCTCCAAAACAGAACGAGGATGCCACGGATCAGCGACCCAGGCAATCGGAAGTCTTGGCTACTACCCTTGGCAGGCCGTCTGTGCTTGGGTCATGCCCTGTCGGGCCTCTCGCACCGAGGCACCACGCTTTTGCCCGCTATTCGACAGCCCGGTACACGCCGCCGGTCGCCTCAGCCATGGCGCGCATCAAGTCCCGCGACGCCCCTTTGTTGTCAGCGCGGTGGTCACCGGTCAAGAACGCGATGGCATGGATAGTGTCGCCGCCTTGTTGGGCGAGTGCGGACAGGTCGGCGGCCTTGCGCATGGCTCCGGCGGTCGGGGCGCCGTCTGTCAGGAAGTAGATGACGTCTGGGTTCATGGCTTGCGCACTGCGTAGTGCGGCCTCGATGTTCGTTGCACCACGTGGGCGAACGCCTGATACGTAGGTTTGGGCCTCTGGAATCGCGCTGCCGCCAGTGCCGACAAGCTCTCGGCGCCATGGGTTTGCGTCGTCCGAGAAAGTGATGATGGAGAACTGCGAGGTGGGGCCGAGCTGCTGGGTGAGCACGGTGTTCAGCTCACAGCGCACGAAGTCCAGGCGCGACATGGACTTGCCCTGGTTGGTGCGGAAAGTCGCTTCCATGGAGCCGGAGGTGTCCACAACGAACACGGCGCGTTGGCTGTGCACGGTTCCGAACAGGAAGCTGCGTGGGGTGACGTCTTCGAGGATGCGTGCGGCCTCGGTCTTGTCGGAGGAAAAGGTGAAAGACTCGAGAAGCTGGGCCTTGTGTTCCACATCCGTGATGGTGTCTTTGAGCACGCGCAGGGCTGCCAACTTGCCATCCGAGAAGGTGAAGGCTTCCAGGATTCCAGCGACCTCTGTGACCGTCATGCCGAGCAGGTGTTCATCGACGACGCCTGCCACCGTTTCGAGGTCGTCGGAGAAGTCGAAGGTGCCGAGAATCTGCACGACCTGGGCGCCGGAGAGGGCTTCTGGACGCGCGTCGATGCGGCGTCGGAGAATGTCCATGCGACGGTCTGAGAAGGCCTCACCGCCTAGCTCAGCGAGTAACGAGCTCATGTCTGCATCTGACCAGGTGCTCGACCAGTTCAGGGCCAGCGCTGGCAGGGATGCGTCGAGTGGGCAGCTCATGGCGGTTGTGGAGAGGGTCGGCGCTTGTGGCGCTACTTGGCCGACAGGCGACTTGTTGTTCACGCCGGTCGACGGAGCCGGCGCGGGCTGACTGCCGTTGTTGATGTTGATGCCGACACCGCCAACGTTGATGTTGAAACCACCCCTTCGACCTTGTGGAGCAGGTTGGGCAACTGGAGCCGGCATGGGCTGGACGTAGGGCTGTGGAGCGGGCTGTGCGGCGGGACGCGAAGAGGCCAAGATGCCGCTTGCTTCTTCTTTATCGGACGAGAATGTGAACGCCGAGAGGATGACGCTGTTGTCTCCTGGCTCAAGGCGCGGTGCCAGAATGCGCAGGGCCGACATCTGGTCGCTAGAGAAGCTGAACTCTTCGAGCAGGCCTGCTGCTTGCGACGGGCTGAACGTGTTGGCGCTGGCAGCGGTTCGCAGCACGGTGAGCTGGTCATCGGCGAAGCTCTCACCATCCACCTGGCGAACCAGAGAGTCGTAGGACGACCCGGGCATGGCGAATGCGGTGCTTGAGAACAGTAGTGCAGCGAGTAGGGACAGCATGGGGGCTCCTGGGCGGGCGGACCGAACACACAGCACAGCGGCTTGCGTCCCGATGTTTGTAAGGCGCTCGCTGTTTCTGTCTACTGGTCGACTGCGTCACGAGATTCACAGAGTGTGGCAATGAGCGCCGTGGCATCGAGCCCGCCCTTCTCCGCCACTCTGGCAAGTCCGAGAGCTCGCGAACGTGCCTTCGCTCCCATCATGGGACCGGCGTTTACGGTGAGCTGGGCAACGTGCAGAGCGGTCTGCGCGGACGGCTCGGCCTCGTAAGCGCGCAGAGCATCACCGAGCTGGGTGTTTGCCGCCCTCTGGTGCCGCCACTTGCGTCTGCAGTCCTGACAGCGAACGGCTCCCGATTCCAGGGTCTTTCCCAAATCTTCGTACCAGAATTTCTGTGCTTTTGCACTGAATAATCCCGGTCCCTGGCACTTGATACAAGTGTAGTGGATGTCGACATAGGCCGGCTTTGGCGGTTCGTACGCGCCCCCATTTTGCCGCTCTTGGTTGGCTAGAATGGCGCCTTTGGGCAGGCTACGCACCCGGTAGTGGTGGGCGTCGGTCGAGTCGGCCATGATGATGGCGTTTGCTGGGTCGGGTGTGCCGGGAGCGATCATCTGCCACCTTGGCTGTCTTCCCGGTTTGGCGACCAGAGCCAGACGCCATGCGTCGTCCGCATTGTGTGGGGTGCGATTTCGGTGGGTATTGTCGCCGTGGACCGAGCCGCGCCCGCCACGTCTCTGACCCTCACCAGACTTTGGTCCACGCTTTCCCACCACACCTCCGCCGGTAGCTTACCCGCGACCCGAACCGCACACGAGTCGCCCTTCTTGCTCACCCACAGTAGGAGCCACGCGGAGGTGCTTGTGGACCTACTGACGACGCATCGCACACTGCTTGAGCAGTGGCGCAAGACCATGAACTTAGTGGGCCCAGGGCCGCTGTCCGAGCACTACGCAGACGCCGATGCGTCGCTGAGTGTCTTGCAGAATCCGACCGGTCACTGGGCAGATCTGGGTACCGGAGCCGGTCTTCCGGGCATCATCTTCGCCTCCATGTTCCCGGATGTGTCGCTCGACCTTGTCGACAGCCGTCAGAAGCGCTGCATTTTCGTTGGCCAGGTCTTGATGCAGGCCGATCTGGAAGGACATGCGCCGCGAACGGTGCACTGCCAGCGCGTAGAGACCCTGCCAGATGCAATCTACGACGGGATTGTCAGCCGCGCCTTTGCCCCACCTCCGGCTGTGCTGGACCATGCTGACCGCTTGCTTAAGCCAGGCGGACAGGTGTTGTTGTTGCTGATGGGGGATGCTGAGACCCCGTCAGATCCTCGCTATTCACTGGTTCGTGAGCATGAATACACGCTGCCGGGTCGGGACCCACGGCGCAGTGTGTTGCTCCAGCGGGTTTAGTCGACGACGCCTCAGAGTGAGGGCTGGCCGAATGCGGATGGCGGCCGGAATAGGAATGACAAACTGAACGAGCTGTTGCCGCCGGCAACCCAGCGACTCGCCATGAGCGCCTGTTCGACCGGACCCTGCATGCCGTCTGGGTAGTCCGGGAAACTCACAGACTCGGCGCGACCTGTCGTCTCAATTCTGGCTTCTGCGCTGCACAATACGTCTGCGGCAATCGCCAAGTCGCCGTAGTCGGGAGCGACCGCTTCGTGCACACGGAAGTCTCCCGCTGGGTAGACACTCCGCACTGCCATCGGCCCGTCTGCTCCTAGTCGACCATTCGCTCCAAGCGTTCCTGACCTGGAGAGCAGTGCGTCGCGCTGCACCATTGTGAGTGCAGCGATGCACACAGTCCGAGCCTGTGCTGTGTCGAGGCTGAGTTCGCGCGTGGAACCATGGAATGAACGCATTCGACGGTCGGGTTGTTCTGTGAGGGAGAAGTACTGCGGGTCGAGGGTTGCCGTCCAGGGAGCCTCTGGTTGTAGCTTGCAGTGCACGCCATCGTCGTCCACACGCGTGGTTTCATCGAAGGCATACAGGCTGCCGCCTATCTTTGCGCCTGTGACTCCCCAAGCCCCATCCTCGGTGTCTTTGAGGGTGATTGTCCCGTCCTCGTTGACGCTCAGGTCGTCGCCGAGGCCCAACGGTAGCGCTTGCCACTTGTCCTGAACGTGAAGAGCGAGCTTGGCAGTGATGGGCGAGACGGGGCGTGACCACATCCAAGAGACGCTGTCGGATGCCTGGGAGGCCCCTTCTGGGGGCGTTGTCGCTGGGCCGAACGCGTTGAACAGCGCCAGGTCATAGCTGCGCCAGTCGTGCCCTGACGCGATGTGGAGCGTGTGGTCGTCCCACTGCGCCAAGACGCGGCCGGCAGATGAAGAGACGATGCGACCTGACTCGATTGTAGCTAGCTTCTGGCTGCCTCGTAGAAGGTCGGCTCCCATGTCCGCTGGTTGAAAGCGGGACGCCGTTCTCTGGGTCTTGCGTGGAAGTCGCGACGACCGCGTGGACAGGTCGATGTGCACCGGCAGTGCGGTCTGTGCGTCGTTCTGCCAGACCTCCAGGAACGTGATCACACGCTGAAGCGGCTCATCCGGGTGCACTCGAACGACAGTGTTGAGACCGTAGGCGGCGCGTCTGGCGCGCTCCTCCGGGCTCACCTCGCTTAGCTCGGTCCAATCGGTCTCAAGGGCGTCCGGTGGGACACCAAACTGGAGCCTGAGGATGGTGCGCTCGCGAGCGTTTGGCAGGGGGCCCTCGGCGGACACGACCAACAACTCTGCCCGGCCATAGTAGGGGTTTGAGTCCCTGACGGCGATGCGCTGAATGGCACTGATAGGGGCATCTCTCGACGCAACCATGAACTCTGGAGGGTCCGAGGTGCCGCTGTAGTCACCCGTTGCCGTCATAAAGCCGTAGGTGTGGTCCGAATGGTCGAAGGACATCAAGGCCGTGTAGGCCGTCCTAGACACCGGCAATGCCGCTTCAAACTGCCCGTCGTCGGCGCGAAATACTCGCGCGTATGCGAGAGCGGGTTCTTGCTCGGGGGAGACAGCGTAGTGAGGCTCAGCGGGCAGAGGCCCGACGTCTTGGGCGGTGGCGGTCTGATGCGAAATCAGGCTGACCGCACAGACCTGTATTAGCTGGGCAGTCCGTGGGAAGCGGAAGGCAGTCATGTTCACTCCGAGAGGGGGCTGGATTTACTGCGCTTGCACGCGTCGCATGGCTTCTTCCCCGACCTGTGCACCCCAGGTCTGACCGATCAACATGGATTCTTGGCTGATGGTGGGCGTGGCAGCAGCCATTCGCTGTCCAGCCGGAGACGACCAGTACGCAATGGCAGCATCGAGGTCGTCCTCGGACAAGTGCTCTATGTACACCGGCACGGTCATGTCGGTGAACGAGGTCTCGGCGGCGACGTTGCGAAATTCTTGCGGAAAGTCGGGATGTAGGCCCGGCATGGCAGACAGACTTGTGATGGTCTGCTCGAGCATCTGGTGGGCCAGCGCTTCCGCTCCGGTGAGCTTGAGGTACTCGCGCACCTTGTACTCTTTGGAACTCATCTCCTCGTCATCTTGCGCGAACGCAGGTTGAACAAGGAACATTCCGAGGATGGCGAAGCCAGCGAAGCGATAGGTCATAGTCATGACGTCTCCCATGTGTTGGCCAGAGTCTACCACTGACGCCGGATTCGACAGACCACCCCTAGCTGCCGCCGTGCAGGCTCTCTAGGTCCAGCACCATTTCTAGGTACGGGTGGACCCACTCGTCTTGCAGCTCCGCCATGCGCTCGCCTACATCTCGCCACGACTCTACGAGCAGGTCCGATACCACCTTGCCCGCATCTTCGGGCTCCAACTGAAGGGTGCGCTGGAGCATGATGCTGGCGTGGAGGTGCTCTCCCTGCTCACACGGGGCGAGCGACATGCCCTGGGTCAGCAGTCCATGCGGTGCGCGCGCGGTGAACGTGGTCTCTGCCTGAAACGAGGCCGGATTATTCGCGGCGGCGAACAAGGATAACCACGGCGGTGGAATCTTCGCTCCCAACGCAATGTAGGTGATGGTTCGTACGCCGACCTGAATGGGCAGCGGCCCCGCAGCGAGCAACTGGGTGGCCATTGCCAAGCCCTCGGACACGGTGAGCTGTTGGCCATTGCCCCAGTCGAACCAGAACTCAGTCACTTCATCAATCTTCACGATACCTCCGCGCAGGCGCGGCTTAGCGCACTCGGTGTGTGGTGTCGGGGACAATGCGGGAGACGCCGAGAGGGAGCGGTGTGGCGCAGTCCTATAAGCAGCCTACCACTCGAGAAACTGGACCAGACCAATGCGCCCGTCTTGCTCCAGATAGCGCACCAACAACACGCCACCCCTGCGTTCGCCGGTGTCGGGGTCGTCCACCCACCAGTGCTCTTCGTCGACGCAGTGCCGGCCATGGTGGAGACGAGACGGCACGGTGGCGCCAAAGCCTCCCCGCGCAAACTTGCGGGCGTAACTGGCACGGAACGCGGTGATGCCTGTGCGCACCACATCCTCGCCAGTCATCACGCGCACATCCGAGTGGTAGCAGGCGCAGAAGGCATCAAGGTCGGCGACGTTGTAGGCGGCGAGCTGACGCTCGGCGAGGGTGACGATGGAGGAGGTCATGGCGTGGGCTCTCTGGATGACGACTGACGGGGGCTGCTCCTCCACTGTCTATGTCTCTAGGCGGAGCTTGGTGGAAGCAAGTACCGCTGAATCATGGCGGTGAGCTGCACCTTGAGGGACGTCGTTCCAAGGTCCGGCGCAACGCCCATGTGGCGTCCGTGAAGGGTGGCCATGACCGTTGTCACCAGCATCCATGCGGCGGACCGGCAGTCGTCGACCAATAGATCTTCTTGCCGGGTGATGAGAAACGCATGCACCACGTCGACCGCGCGAGCGTGCATGGGGGCTGTGTGGTGTACGCCCAGGGTCATTACCTGTGACACGATGGCATGCTGGAGCTCGGGTTGCTGGTCATGGACGTCAACAATGGCCGATACAAGCTGGTCAATTGCAACAGGCAGGGGCTCTTGAAGTGCTTGTGCGAACGCGTCAGACAACAGGGTCACAACGTTGTTCGCGTGGCGCTCGACCACCGCCATCACTAGCGCTTCTTTGCTCGGAAAGTACTGGTAGAGGGACCCAACGCTCACACCCGCAACCTCTGCGATTCGGTTGGTGCTGACTCCATGCAGACCGTCGTCCACCAAGATGCGGGCGGTTGCCTCCACCAAGGCGTCGACGGTAGCGATAGCGCGCGGTTGGGTTGGTACTTTCCGTGGGCGAAGGTCGTTTTTAGGCACCATGGTGGACTCCTAGGCACAACGTGCACCTCGAACAGCGTTCGCAGGATGCGAGTCCAGGCTGCGTTTGACGGTGAGTGTGTCGTGTTGGAATGAGTGTGAGCCTGAATTGAGTTTGATCAACGGTTGTTTTCGTCGGCATCCAGATTGATGTCGGAATGCGAGTAAACATGAGCACTTGCTCACATTACACCAAGGATACTCTGAGGAGCCGCCGTGTCCACTACACCGATGACCGATTCAAACCACGTGATTGCCCCTCCGTCTCTGCCCACATTGCATCCGATGGGGCACCTGCCGCAGGCACGCGGGGACATCTTGGCGCTGTTCGACAAGGCGCGCGACATCGGGCCGGTGGTCAACGTCCGCATGGCGCATGTAAACGTGACCGTAGTGTCGTCTCCGGCAGCCGTTCGTCACATGATGGTGCGCCATACGACCAACTACGCCAAGACCACGCGTGGGTATGAAGTACTTCGGTTGTTGTTGGGCAATGGGCTGGTGACAGCGATGGGAGATGACTGGCGCCGTCACCGTCGCATTGCCAACCCGGCGTTTCGTCGGACGGCGGTAGCGGGGTTTGTGGACACCATGGCGGCGTCTACCCAGACCTGGTTGGACGGGCTTCCAACGACTCCGACGACGGTGGATATTGCACAGTCCATGCACCGATTGACGCTGGAGATTGCCGGCAAGACACTGATGGGCCGTGACTTGACGGCGTCTGGCGACATGATTGGTGAGGCGCTGGAGACGGTGTTGCCCGGATTCGCCAGCCTGACGAAGAGCATTCTTCCTCGCCCGTGGCGTTGGCCGCTTCCCACTACGCGCCGGTTTATGCGCGGCGTGCGCACCCTCGACAACGTGGTGAGTGACATCATCGCGGAGCGTCGTGCAGATCCCGAGAATCACCCAGATCTGTTGGGCATGCTGATGCTGGCGACGGACCCCGAGACCGGTACAGCCATGAGCGACGTGCAGCTGCGAGACGAAGTGCTCACCATGCTCATGGCGGGTCACGAGACGACTGCGAACGCGATGGCGTGGACGCTGCACTTGCTGTCTCAACACCCGGAAGTCGCCGAAGCGGTTCATGCAGAGGTTGCGCAGGTGGTAGGAAATGCGCCGATAACGGCGGCTCACATTGGCAAGCTGGACCTCACGGCCCGGGTGTTCGACGAATCACTTCGCCTGTACCCACCCATCTGGGTGCAAGCCCGCCGAACCGTGAACTCCGACGTCTTGGAGGGGGTCAGCATCCCGAAGAACCGCATGGTCTTTGTTCACACCTACGGAATGCACCGGCACCCGGACCTGTGGGAAGACCCGCTTGCCTTCGACCCCGACCGCTTCCTGGCCGAGCGCCGCTCTGCCATACCCAGCGGCGCGTACCACCCGTTCTCGATGGGGCAGCGCAAGTGCATTGGCGACCGCTTTGCCAAGACGGAAGGCATCACGTTGCTGGCGATGATGGTGCGTGCACTGCACGTGACGGGTGTGCCGGGGCAGGTCGTGGTGCCGGATGCAGCGTTGACGCTGCGGCCGAAGGGCGGACTGCAGATGCGTCTTTCGCGGCGGTGAGTGTTGCGGTAGGGTTCTGGTCCCTATCGAACCATGAGCTGACCGGCCCAGTCGCTCAGCTGTCCGGTCTGCTCGCAGCTATTGTCGTCTAGCAGCGCCCATCCCGTCGGAAGAAGTCCACTGACCTCGACACCTGGCGTGGCGCCAAAGAACCGAAGATTCGGCCGACCGAAGAAGCCGAGATGGTCGAGCATGCTCGGACCGTCCGCACACTCACCGCGGACTGTGAGAGCGGGGCCTACATTGACTGCGGCGTTCTCGGACGTGCTCACTAGGTCTTCAGGCAGGGCCACGTAGGTGTAGATGTGCTCCGCCCACTGTCCGTCTGGTGTGACCGAGCCCATGGCCAGCTCACGGACGGGACCGTCGTAGGAGGCGATGGTCTTGGAGTACGGCCCTCCACCCGTGTATCGGCCGGTAGAGGCCGACCAACCAATCGGCTCGTCAGAGGGGTCGGGTGCAGCCACACAGTCAGACACGCCCTCGCAGCCGGTCTCGCTGCGTGCCAGAAGCGTCCATCCGCCCGTCATGAGGTCCATGTCGCAGTACACCACGGCACCGTCGTTGAGGGTGTGTGGACCGGTCTGAGCGCCGGGGACCTGCTGAATGAGTGCGGCACAGGTGGGTGCGGAGGTCGGGCAGCCGGCTCCTGGGTAGACGCTGGCGTTGTCATCGTCGCAGTCATCGCCACCGAGTGCGGAGGCTACGACGCCGTCACCATCGGCATCGAGACCGTCTACGCGGTCGCAGTTCTGGTCAATCCCGTCTACGGTGTCGTCCAAGGCATCGGGGCCAATCGCGGCGTTGTAGTCGTCGCAGTCTGGGCCTCCGAGAACCGCGGAGATGGCACCGTCGCCGTCTGCGTCGCTGGGAAGGTCGCTCGCACAGCCCCACGTGGTTCCAAGTCCGGTGGCCAGCGCAACAATCTCGCCGGTGGTGGTGTCGAAGGTGTAGGTGGCGTCGGTGTGGTCGTTGACAATGAGGTTGTCGTTGCCGAGCGGGTCCGCACAGCTTCCGTACAGAATGAGGTCGGTGTCGAGTGGCTCAGCGTCGGCGGGACGCGAGAGACGAATGATGCGTGGTGGCTGGCCGGGGAGGCCGACTTCTTGCACACCGCCGCCCCGGCCGGAGACGTAAAAGCCGCCCGCAGCCGAAGGAATCAACAGGTTTGGCTGGAGTGTTGGCGTGGCGAGGCGTTCGCTCAGGCCGGTCTCGGGGTCTCCGGTCCACACACCGGGTTGGGTGCGGCTGGTGAAGCTGACGTTGGTCTCTCCTGCGCGTCTGTAGGCGCCGATGAGCGTTCCACGAGTCTCCACCAACAGCGTGGCCTCGCCGCTGTCTGGGTTGAGCTCGAACACCCCTTGGCTGGGTACTGCGACAATGAGGGTGTCCGTGGAGAAGTCGTACTGGATCCCATGGAGAAAACCGAGTTCTAGCTCGTAGGTGCGGACCACAGAGCCGTCCTCGCCGCTGAAGCGAACCACGTTCCCGAGCAGGTAGGAGCTTGCGTAGATGTCACCGTCTGGACCCACCGCTACGTCAATGTTCTCGTCGCCGGTCTCGGCGGTCCAGATGCGCTCTCCGGTCAGGCGGTTGAGGGCCCACAGCTCGCCGGTGTAGCGGTCGATGACGTAGAGGGTGGGGACGTAGTCGCCGTCGCCAGCGCAGTCGTTGTCGAGGCCATCTGCGGGTCGGTCAGGGGCGCCTGGGTAGACGTCGGCAAGGGTGTCGTCGCAGTCGGTATTGTCGATGACGTGGGTGTCTGGCACATCGCAGAACAGGGCGCTGTTGTTGGGGTTTCCGTAGCTATCGGCGTCGGCGTCTTCGTAGGCTGTGACCGCGTTCTGTGATGAGGCGGGGTCTACGATGTCGTCGCAGTTGTTGTCGATGCCGTCGCACACCTCAATGGCGTCTGGATTGGTGGCACGGTCGCTGTCCGCACAGTCGGTGTTGTCGGTGACGCGGTCAATGGGGAGGACGCAGGAGACGGCGAGGTCGGTTGGGTCGCCAAAGCCGTCAGCGTCTACGTCAGCGTAGTGATTGACTGCGTCTACAGCGGTGTCTTCGTCCACTTGGCCGTCGCAGTTGTTGTCGACGGTGTCGCACACTTCCTCGGCGTCTGGATTGATGGCGGTGAGGGTGTCGTCGCAGTCCAGGTCGCTCTCGACGTAGCCCTGTGGAACCTCGCAGCTCACTACACTGTCTTCGGCGTCTCCGAAGCCGTCGTCGTCCGTGTCTGCGTACCAGGTGGCTTGGTCTACGGCATCGGTGTCTACGACATCATCGCAGTTGTTGTCGCGGCCATCGCAGACCTCGGTGGCGCCGGGGTTGACGTCCGCGTTGGCGTCGTTGCAGTCGCCTGGGATTGCTGAGTACCCGTCGGGTTGCGCACATTGCACGAGGAGCTCGGCGTCTCTGCCCACGCCGTCTTCGTCGGCGTCGCGGTACCAGGTCTGTGCGTTGGCAGCGGCGTCTTCGTCGATATCGCCGTCGCAGTTGTTGTCGATTCCGTCGCACAGCTCTTCGGCGTCTGGAAATGTGAGTGCGTCGCCGTCATTGCAGTCGGTGTCTGCGGTGAACCCGTCGCCATCCGAGTCGGGTGAGGCCGGATCGATAGTCGAGCGCTTGCAGCCGGTGGCGAGGGCGACAACGAGTAGGGAACACAGGACGGTGCGATGCATGGCGGACTCCGAAGTGGCGGGAGCCTACACGCTGGATGCCGACTACGCTTGTGCGCTGTACTTCACCATCATGGCGGCCAGCTGCTGCACAGCGGCGGCGGTGACACCGGGCACACGGGCGGCTTGGCCCAAAGTCTTGGGCTGTGCGGCATCTAGGCGCTCGCGGACTTCTGTCGAGACGCTGCGGATGTCCGCCCACACCCAGTTTGGCGGGAACGGAAGTGTGTCCTGACCGCGCATGGCTTCCGCTTGCCGCTCGGCCTTGGCGATGTAGCCTTCGTAGCGGACGTCGGTCGTCAGCTGCTCAGCGACGAGGATTGGCAGCTCTGGTAGAGAGGGGGCGACGGTGCGGACGTCGTCCCAGTCCACTCCTTGGCGCTTGAGGAGCTCGCGTGCGGTCATCGGGCCCTTGATGTCCCCGATGCCAGCGTCTGCGAAGGCCTGCTTGGTGGCGACGGACGGGGTCAGCTGGACGTTCAGGGCGTCTGCTGCGGCGTCGTACCGCTCCGAGCGCTCCGTAAAGCGTTCCCACTCCTGGTCGCTCACAAGGCCCCATTCTCGGCCTGTAGGCATGAGACGACGGTCGGCGTTGTCTTCACGCAGCAGCAAGCGGTGTTCGGCTCGGCTGGTGAACATTCGGTAGGGCTCGCCGCCAACGCCTCGGGTGACGAGGTCGTCGATCATCACGCCAATGTAGGCGGCGTCGCGAGCGAGCTGGAAGGTGGTGCCCGTGGCTGCGCTGACTCCTGCTACGAGCCCCTGTGCAGCGGCTTCTTCGTAGCCACTGGTGCCGTTGACCTGGCCGGCCATGAACAGGCCTGGCACGTTGCGGTGCTGAAGGTCGTGGCCCAGGTCCCGTGGGTCCGCGAAGTCGTACTCGACGGCGTAGCCAGGCACCAAGATGCGCGCGTTCTCCATGCCGGTGATTGAGTGGACGTAGTCGACCTGCACGTCCAGAGGCAGTGAGGTCGACAGGCCATTTGGGTAGACGCGCTTGGTATTGAGGCCTTCGGGCTCCAGAAAGACCAGGTGACGTTCCTTGTCTGGAAAGCGAACCACCTTGTCTTCGATACTTGGGCAGTAGCGTGGACCGGTGCCCTCAATCACTCCGCTGAACAGGGGAGAGCGGTGAATCTGCTTGGCGATGATGTCGTGCGTCTTGGCGTTGGTGTACACCATGTGGCAGTTGATCTGCGGCAGTCGGGGCCCAGGTTCAGCGAAGGAAAAACGGCCTTCGGGCACGGTGTCGTGTTGAACATCAATGCGGTCCCAGTCAATGGTATCGCTGTCCAGTCGTGGCGGAGTTCCCGTCTTCAGACGGCCAAGTCGCAGGCCCAAGTCGGCCAAGCTGCCGGACAGTGCGTGTGCGGCGCCGTCTCCAACACGTCCGCCGATGGTCTTGACGTCTCCGGTGTGCAGGATGCCGGCGAGAAAGGTGCCGGCAGTCAGGATGACCGCGGGTGCGTGGAGCTCCGAGCCGTCTCCTAGGATGACGCCAGAGACGTGTCCGCTGGTCATGCGGATGGCTGCAACCTCGCCTTCGAGAAGGGTCAGACCCTGGGTCTGAGCCAGAACCCTCTGCATCTCGAGGGGGTAGGCGTCGATGTCTACCTGTGCGCGAGAGGCCTGTACGGCGAGTCCCTTGCGCGTGTTGAGCCGGCGAAACTGGATGCACGTGGCGTCGGCTACTTTGGCCATGATTCCGCCGAGGGCATCGATCTCGCGAACGAGATTGCCCTTGGCCAAACCACCAATCGCGGGATTGCACGACAGGCGGCCAATGTGCTTGAGATGCAGGGTGATGACAGCCACCCGCTTGCCCAAGCGTGCGACGGCCGCAGCGGCTTCACAACCGGCATGGCCGGCGCCGATAACGATGACATCGTACGCTTGAGACATCTGGACTTACTCGCTGGGAGCGACGGTCACGGTGATGGTCTTGGACCAGTCCGGGCCGTAGGATTCGTGCATGCCGTTGGCGAACTGAAGGGTCAGCGTGTGCTCGCCTGAGGTCAGCGGGACCATGGCTTCGAGCTGTCCGCCACCGAAGTGGATGTGGGTCTCGTCGCTTGGGACCACGGTGCCTTCGGGGACGGGCTCGCCATCAACGATGATGTGGTGGTGGCCGCTGCCTTCGATGATCTCGCCGGCTGGGTGAACGGTCTTGCCGTGAACGCCCATGACCACGTGGACCGGGGAGGTGACGGCGGTACCGGTCAGGTCGGCTTCGTTGGTGACCATCACGCCGTCAGCCATTGCTGGCTCTTCCGCTCCGGGGACCAAGACAGGCTCTACAACCGGCTCAACAGCAGGTGCGGCAGCCGGCTCAACGTCGGCGGTTCCGCCGCAAGCAACGAGGGTCAGGGCAAGTAGGTGGGTCCAGCGCAACATTCGGCCTCCAGTGCGGGAACATCCGCGGGGACGGGCGCGTAACCCCGTTACCCAAAAGCGGAAACCCGCCGCGCCATTGTGGCGCGACGGGTTGCAGGGCAGTCTTCGTGGAAGAGGGCCGGTCTAGCGGCCGGGTAGGGACTGTGGCAGGCACGCTTCGGTCTCAATGGTCTCGCAGATCGGCTCGGCACCGAACCCCGGCGTAGCTGGTGTTCACAACCGGACATGGGGTGGTTGTTATGGTTGTCGCTGGGAATCGACCGCCTACGGCGCGCGAGTGACGGTCAGAACGTCTGGATACGCGATGTGCAGACGCATGTCGTCTCCGAAGTCCCGTCCGGCTTTGAAGACGACCTCGGTGCCGTCGGGCCACGCCACAACCAGCTCGGCGCCGTTGT